>JAFKEE010000032.1 GCA_017307505.1 Acidobacteriota bacterium
AGGGCCCGCCGCAACAACCCAAACTCTCCCAGCCAAACCCCTAAAACCCACCACCAACCCAATCCCGGAATCCCCCAACTCTCCCTCCAGCATTCCCCTGGGCACTGCCCAGGGCCCGCCGCAACGACCCAATCCGCTCCAGCCAAACCCCAAAAACTCACCGCCAACCCAATCCCGGAATCCCCCAACTCCCCCTCCAGCATTCCCCTGGGCATCGCCCAGGGCCCGCCGCAACGACCCAAACCGCTCCAGCCAAACCCAAAAAACCCGCAACCAACCCAATCCCGGAACCTCCCAACTACTCCGTCCCGTAGTTAATCTCCAGCCGCCGCACCGCCTTCGACGCAACCCACAGCACCAGCGCGGTCACCGCCAGCAGCCCCAGAATCGCCCCCATCTTCGACGACGGCGACGCCGGATTCAGCAGCAGCTTCAACAACGCGGGCACATCGCTATCCATCGGAGCCGGCACCGGACACAACGACTGCAGGTAGTGGAGCACGCTCAGCTTCTGCAGCACATCCGGCAGGAACCCGTTGATCCCCTCCCAAGCCAGCAGCACCGCCGCCGGGATAATCGGATTGCGCAGCAGCAGGCCCGCCGCCACGAACACACTTCCATACCCGACACACCCCAGCATCGCCGCCACGCAGTACCAGATCACATGGCTCCAGCCGACACTCTGCCAGTACGCCTGCATCTCCACCCCGCTGTGCGGCCACAGCATCGCCCAGTACGAAATCATCGCACCGCTCGTGAAGATCACACACGCCGCCGTCAGCCCGGCCAGGTACTTGCCCAGCAACAGCACCTCCCGCCGCGTCGGAAACAGAAACCAGAAGTGCAGCGTCTTGTCCAGCATCTCGCCCCGGAACAGGTTCATGAAGATACCCAGACACCCGAAGAAGATCGCCAGCCGCAGGTAGAAATACTGGAAGACCCCCGCGTAAATCGACCGGTCCTCCTCGAAATTCCCGATCCCCCGAACGTTCTTGCTCTCCAGCAGCCCGTTCACGAAATGCAGGTTCACCCGCCGCTGCCCGTCGAAGTACACCATATGCCGGTGCCGCTCTAATTCGGGCTGCTCCTCGTAACGCCGCACACCATTCGGCCCACGCTCCTCTTTGTACTTGCGCCGGTTCCACTCGTTGTCGTCCGCCGGCTCGCCCAACCTCCTCAGAACCTCGCTATCCTTTTCACCCCTCGACACTCCGTCAATGAGCGCGGCCGTCACCTTCGGCCCCGAGGCCCACCGCCGCTGCTGGAACTTCATCTCCAACGCGTGCCCGATGAAAATCACAGAAGGGAACAGCGCCAGCAGATACACCCACAAGCCCCGCTTCGAGAAGAAGGCCCGGCGCATCTCGATCCGGGCAATCACCCACGCCTGGCTCGCCCGCGTCGACATCGTCATCGCCCACCCCCCATGCCTGTCAGTGGGGCAGACTTCAGTCTGCGCGAGACTTCAGTCTCGCCACCCGTCCAGCCAGCCCCTCCGCTCATCACCCACCCCCCCATACCTGTTAGTGGGGCAGACTTCAGTCTGCGCGAGACTTCAGTCTCACCACCCGTCCAGCCAGCCCCTCCACTCATCGCCCACCCCCAATCAGATACTCGTACAACGCATCCACGTTCTCGTCCGCCGGAATCACGCTTGTCACGTCGTGGCCGCTCAGCGCGATCCTCGACAACGCCCGCGCAAACTCCTCCCGGTTCCGCGTCAGCACCAGCAGCCCAAGCCGGTCTTCGTTCAGCTTGATCTCCGTCACGTGCTCTTCGTGGAACAGCAGCGCCGCAATCCGCGAGGCATCCCGGCACCGGATGATGAACTGGCTCGGATGCTCGTGAATCTCTTCCCGCACCCCTCGAATCTCGCCCTCGGCCAGAATGCTGCCGTTCGCGATCAGCACCACCTGGTCACTGATCACGTCCACCTCCTGCAGCACGTGGCTCGACAGGATCACATGCCGGCCCATCGCCGCGTAGTCGCGGAACAGCGCAATCGTCTCCGCCCGCACCAGCGGATCCAGGCCGTTCAACGGTTCGTCCAGCACCAGCACTTCCGGCTCATGCGCAATCGCCTGCGCCAGCCGAACCCTCTGCCGCATGCCCTTCGAATACGCCGCCACCTTGCGGTGCGCCGCCTCCGTCAGACTCACCCGCTTCAGCGCTTCCCAGGCCTTCTGCTCCGCCTCCGCCTTCGAATACCCGTATAACTCCAGGCCCGTCGTCACAAACTGGAAACCCGAGGCCCACCGCGGAGCCGCATCATACTGCGTCGCATACCCGCTGATCCGCATCAGCCTCTCGGGATCCCTCGGCGATAAACCGCGCACCGAAACCGTTCCGCGATCCGGATGGATCAACCCCATCATCAGGTTCATCAGCGTCGTCTTGCCGGATCCGTTCGGGCCCACCAGGCTCGTCAGCCCCGGCGGAATCCGCAGCGAAACCCGGTTCACGCCCAACACCTCGCCGTAGAACTTCGAAACGTTTTCGAATACCACTTCCGGCTGGCTCACTTGATCACCTCCACCGGCCGGAGCTTGCGTTCCAGCACCAGGCCCAACACGCCCACCAGGCACAGCAGCGCAATCCCGCAGGCCACCGAACCCGGCCCGTCATATCCTTGCGACGATAGACCCACCACCGTGGAATCCACCCCCAGCATCTCCCCCCACACCACATACATCGCCTTCGCCGGATTCAGCAGCGTGCCCCAGTTCACGCGGAACACCGCGTTCACCATCGTCGCCACACCCGCCGTGATGAAAAAGAAGCCCAGCACCAGGGCGCCCGCCACGATCTTCCACTTCACATACGCGGAACTCGCCAGCGCCACCAGGCTCACCACCAGAATCCACAACACAAACCCCAGGAACAGCGCCATCGCCAGCCGCAGATGGTCCATCATCCAGTCCCACCCGGCCATGCCCGACTGAATCCCGAACAGCGTCAGCCCCGGGATCCAGGTCACCGTCGACAACAGCCCCACCAGCACCAGCAGCCGTGCCATCACATAGTCTTTCCTCGTCAGGGGCCGGCTCAGATACAGCGGCAACGCATTGTTCGCCAGGTCCGGAGCAATCAGCCCCGGCCCGGCCAGCGCCGCCAGCAGGACACTGAACACCGATTGCGCATTCATGAAGATCAGGAAGAAGTTCCCGTTGATCTCCATGAACTTCGCCAGCCCGTTGTTGGAATCCCGGCTGTTCGTCAGGCTCGCGAAAATCTCCAGGTGATTCGACAGGTAGATGAACAGGCCGCACAACAGCGGCCAGAGCAGCGACGCCGTCAGCAGCAGCACCACCAGCCTCTGCTGGAACAGCCGCTCCCACGAAAACCTCGGCAGCGACAGCAGCCTCGTCCAATGGCCCGTCAAAGGACCCTGATACCGCTGATACCCGCGCTTATAGACCGCCATTGGCCGCCACCTCCTGCGGAGCCGTCTCACCCGGCGTTCGCGCCAGGTGCCCCACCGCCCGCAGGAAGATCTCTTCCAGCGTGTCCCGGCGGTGTGTCAGCTTCCTCACCCGCAATCCCTCGCCCGCCGTCACCTTCCAAACCACCGCAATTTCCACGCCCGGCGGCAATACAATCCGCCACCGGCCCTGGCCTTCGCCGACGCCATCGGCGCCCACCTTGTGCAGCGCCTCCAGCAGCCCGCTGTCGTCGCCGGAAACTTCCAGCTCCACGAAAAATCGGTTCGATTTGCGCTCGGCTTCCAGGTCGGCCTCGTGCACCACCTGCCCGTCCTTCAGGATCACCACCTCGTCGCAAACCTCTTCCACATCGCGCAGCAGGTGCGAGCACAACACCACGTTCATCCCGTGGTCTTCCTTCATCTCTTTCACCAGCCGCAGCATCCTCTGCCGCGCCGCCGGATCCAGGCCGTTTGTCGGCTCGTCCAGAATCACCAGCGGCGGACCGTGCACAATCGCCTGCGCCAGCTTCGCCATCTGCTTCATGCCCAGCGAATAGGTCCCCAGGTCGCGGTACCGCGCCTCGCCCAGGCCCACGTGGAACAACGTCTCGTGCGCCTTCTCCAGCGCCGTCTCCTTCGGCAGTCCCGAAAGCTCGCCCATCTGCCGCAGGAATCGAACCGCCGTCATGTTCGCGATGAACGAGTCGCTCTCCGGCATATAGCCGATCCGCGAACGCACCTCCCGAACCTGCTTGTGGCAGTCAAACCCCATGATCTTCGCCGTGCCCGACATCGGCTGGTGAAAGCCCAGCAGCGTCTGGATCAACGTCGACTTCCCTGCCCCGTTTGGTCCCAGCAGCCCGATCGCCCGGCCCTGGCCCGCAACGCCGAGCCGGCAGGAGATCCCCTTCAGGATCTCCCGCCGGCCTAGCTTCACTCTTAGGTTTTCGAGTTCAATTACTGGCGGCATTCTTCTTTATTTTCCGGTTGAATTTCATTGAGCTGTCATCGGCTGCCGTACCGGCCAGCATACCGTCGAGAATCAGGCTCGTTAATCGAGTACGACTCGCAACGCGAATTCGTTCCGTTTCTCCGCTCACTACCACCAGAACTGGATCCCGGTCCTTCGCAATTGACTTCAGCGCCTCGCTCGAAACCACTGAGGTCAAGCCTTCCAGCGCGCCCTTCATGTTCATCCACAGGAAGCCCGAAGGATGCACACCCGCCGCCGAAGGCATATGGCTCAGGAAGGCGGCGGACCGTGTCAGGGCAAAGCCGCCGTCCCGCGTCTTCAACGCCCGCTGAGCTACCGCCAGGTCCGAACTCATCACCACGTAGCCGCGGTCGTAGGTCCTGTACAGCGTCATCGGTGCCCCCGCGGCCTTGATCGTCATCCACAGCCGGCCTTCAATCGTCTCCTGGCCCATCACCAGCTTCCGCGCTTGATACTCAGCCGGCAGTTCCGCGTTGTAGGCTTCCACCAGCTTCGCGATCGTGCCGTCCAGCGTGCCCGGCTTGTATACTTCAGCCGCCGCAATCCAGCCCGGAATCGGGATATTTGCATTCTCGACCGCAATCGCGAAGTCCGTGCCCAGTGCCGATGCCAGGTCCTTGCCGATGTCGATCCCCAGCTTACGCTGCGCCTCGTCCAGTTCCGATTTGGTCTTGGCGTCCAGCGAACCCATCAGGTTCGTGATCTCCGTGAACATCTGGCTCGGCTCCTTCGTCGAACCCGAGAACGCGATCAACGCGTCACTCGTGATGTACTCCGAAGCGCCCGAAGCACCCGCCGGAGCCAGCCAGGAGGCAATCCCCGCCCTCGCGCCGGCAAAGTTCAACGTGGCTTCGTTCTCTTCCTCACCGTCACTCGACCGCTGCTCGAAGAACAGCGTCTTCAGGGGCGTGCCCCCCGTCAGAACACTCACCTTCTCGGTCGAGCTCATCTGGAACGACTGAGCGTTCAGGCCCAGCAGCCAGCCCACGCCGCGCTGGTAGCGCTGCGCGATATCCGCCGCGAACGGGCTCGTCGCGCCCTGCCCTAGTTGCCCCATCGCCCACAACACGTGCGCCTGGCTGTCGCTGATCAGCACAACCTTATCGTTCACCCCGAAGTTCACGCCTTCCACCATCGGCGCCAGCGCCTTGCGCACCGCCGCCTGCTGGCCGGAGTTCACTTCCGCGAACACCATCGGAATCTTGTCGCGCTCGCCGCCCGGGCCCTGCGCCAGCGCAAACCCGATCTCCTCACCCAGCAGCGGCATCACCGCCTGCACCTTGCTGAGCATCTCGCGCACCTTCTCACCGTTGGCCGACTTCCACCATTCGCCGAACGTCGCATTCTGCTCCGCCCGCTGCTCCGCCAGCCGCACCGCCTCGTCCAGCGTCCCCGAAATATTCGGAGCCGCCCCAAAGGCCACTACATTCGAGGGCAGATAGGCCACCAGCTTGGCCTGCGTCCGCAGCGCCGGCGTCGGCAGCTCCGCAATCTGCTTCTCCAGCTTCGAAAACTCCGCCAGCAGGGCGAGATACTTCTCCCTCTCCGCGCTCCAGGCCACCGCGTCCTGGGCCGTCACCCCGCTCAAGGTCGAGGTCGAACCCGCCGCCTCGCCGGGCTTCAGCACTTTGTTGAATTGCGGCTGATTCACCTCCACTGCGCCTTCAACAACGGCCACGACCGATCCATTCATGCCCGTCGACACCGCGAATACCGTCCCCTTCACAGAGGCCTCGGAATCCCGAGTCCGCACCTTCAGGTGACCGCGCCGCTGCTTCGCCGCCTGCACAATCACATCGCCGCGATCCAGTTGGACCGTCGCGCCGCTCCAGGCCGCATGCACGAACAACTGGCTCCGCTCGTTCATCTCAACGGTCGAACCATCGGCCAGCCGCAGCACCGCGCGCGATCCGGCGCCCGTCCGCACAACCTGTCCTTCACCCAGGGTCGCGCCAGGCCCCATCGCTACATCGGTCAACCCGTACACCTGGCCGGAGGCCAACTGAACCGTGGCCCGGGCACCCGAGGGCGCCAGCAACCCGTCAATCTTGTCCCGGCCGGTATACAGCGCCACCAGCCCGATGCTCGCCGCCAGCGCCCACCGCTGCCACGCCGGCCTCGGCTTCCTTGCCGTCACGGCGGGCAGGACGACCACCTTTCGTTCCCCTTTGGCTTCCGCGTACATGCGACGGCAGTCCGCGCACCGCCCCAGGTGGTCATCCATCAACGCCCGCCGGGTCTCAGCCAGCTCCCCTTTCAGGTAAGCCGCGAGATCTCCCTGAAACTGCATGCAAAGCGGTGGGGCCTGCCCCATCAGCTTGCGCAAAACCCGCTCCTGCGCCGCTGCCATTTCCCCGGTCGGCACAGGCTCGTTCCTCAATGCTTCCAACGCTTGATCCAGACGCTCTTCCGACATTTCCATATCCCCCTTACTTCCCTAGTTCCGCCTGCAACACTTGCCGGATGCGGTGCAGTTTCACCGCCACCCTCGCCTTGTCCACATTGAAGATCTCCGCAATTTCCCCATTGCTGAGCCCTTCCACATACCGCAGAAGAAACATCTCGGCGTCGTCCTTCGGCAGTGCCGCCACGGCCTGGCGCAGCGTCTCCTTTAAGAGATAGGTGGACTCTTTCACCGCCTTCGGACCGCTCGCTTCCAGCGGAGCTTCCGCCTTCGATGCCTTCGATCTCAAAATGTCTATCGCCGCATTCGTGGCCGCCCGACGGAAGTACCGGTCGGGATGCCCCTGTGGATCCACGCCGTCAGCCCGGTTCCAAACCCGCATAAACACGGTCTGCAATGCGTCCTCCGCATCTGCAGTGTTGCCGGTCACGCGCAATGCGCTCTTGTACACGATGGCTGAGTATTGGTTGTAGAGTTCTGTGAATCCTGGTGGCGGGTTCATATGTACCGTTACGCTTGACGTCGCCAGGCTGAGTGATCCCATATTCCGGTTGCCTCAGCCACCTATACGGGCCGTCTTGCGCCTTTATTTCAAACTCATTCCAGCACGCGAACGAACTCAAAGTGGGTCTGCAGACTATATGTATCCACAGACTCGGTCCTCACCACGACCTGGAATTTCCTTGGCCAGTTGCCCCCGAATCGCTTCTCGAGTTCGGCCAATCCTTCCGTCGACGTGAAGAACTTGGCGCCTGCCTCTGAGCCGTCCGAGTTGATGCCGGAGAAGATCACCAGCCTCCGGCGGCCGGCCTGGTCCGTCGGTAGCACCGTCACTAAGCCATAGTTAAGACGGAGGTTATCGGTCGCATACCACCACTCCGTCTCCCCCTTCCGGGGACTGCGGTTGTGGACCCCCAGGCGCCGGTGCACGGGGTTGTACTCCACCGTCACCCCATCGTCCGGCATCAGCGAACTCACCGTTTCGCTGTACTCAGGCCGCCCGATCAGCACTGCATTGCGTTCCCTAAGTGCCACGGCATGAGTACGATAGGCAGGGATCGTCTCCACATGCGCGCCGCGGGACGCCAGGGCCTGGGTCACCACCAAGGCCGCCGAGGCATCACCCCATAAAGGGGAGTGATGGTTCGGATGGAGGAACGCGGTTTTGCCTAATGGGTGATTGCGCCACCTGGAGTACCACTGCTCGAACGCCGGAGTCCGGTCGATCTCCGTCCGAAATGCCGGGTCGCCCGTCGGGGCCGGATCGTTTCCAAAATCACGGACATAGAGCTGCAGTGGAGTCGCCAGGGCGATGGTCACTTCCGTCCCCGGTTCCACCATCGGACCCCAGGCCGCTTTCAGCAGCCGCTCGCTCTCCGGTTGGGTTCGCGCCTGCCAAAGCCGCCATCCGCCCACCGCCAGCGCCACGCTGAGCGCCCCTAAAACGAACGGAAGCCAGGGCTTGGGCCGGCTCGCCGGTTTCAATTCGGGGACTTGGGCGACATACCGTACTCCGTAGGAGCCTTTCGGAATCTCCAACCGGAACTCGGCCGTGCTGGCCTCGCCGCCGTAATACTCCTCCAGCTTTTTTCGCAGCGAATGGATACGGGTTCGTACGGAAGAATCGGTCTCGGGCGAGAAATCCGCCGGCCGCCCCAGAGCCTGCACCCCGATCTCATACTCCGTCACGGCGTTCGCCCGGCCCTGCTGTTCCTGCTGGCAAAGGTATTCGAGCAGCGCCTTGGACTGGTCCGACCGCCGGAAGGCGGCGCTCTCCAGAATGCTCTTTAAGGCCTGCTGTTTTTGCTCGGCTGTAAACGGGGCCGGCCGTGACATCGCGCTCCCGAGAGTAACACAAACTGCCCTCCGGGAACACCCGCATAACAAACTCGTAACGGCTGCATTCCACTCATTCCAAAGGGCAAATCAAAGAACATCGAGCTGACAACGGCGTGCTGGCCCGGAGTTGGCCGGATGGCTTCTCATAGCGGAAACGATATGTCTCGCCTCGCGTTTCTGCTGTTGGTGGCCCTGGTTTGCCACGCCCAGGTGGATGTTCTGATCGTAGGAGGAAGCAGCGCCGGCGTCGGCGCGGCCATCGGAGCGGCCCGGTTGGGCGGTTCCGTGCTCCTTGTCGAGGACACCCCGGTCCTCGGCGGCATGCTCTCGAACGGAATCTCCAACATCGATTCCTACTCCTACGAATCGCTCAGCGGCGTCTTCGACGAGTTCCGGCAACAGGTTCGAGCCCACTACGGCTATTCGGGGCCGCTTCCTCCCCACAAACCTTCCCATGTCGATGGACATTCCCTCGCAGCCCATCACGCCGAAGCCGGTGGCCGATGGGAACCCCACGTCGCCGCCCAGATCTTCCGGACGATGGCCGCCCGCTACCCCAACCTTCAGATCCGGTATCGGACTAACGCTACAGGTGTAGTGATGGAAGGACGCCGCATCGTGGGCGTCCACTTTGTAGACGAGAAGGGCCAGAAGAGCACGGTCCTGGCGAAGGTCGTGGTCGATGCGACCCACGAAGGGGACATCGCCGCCTGGGCCGGAGCGCCCTACCGGGTCGGGCGGGAAGCCCGTTCCGCCACAGAGCCCCATGCCGGGCAGATCTTCTTTTATAACGCCACCAATGAGATTCTGCCGGGCTCGACCGGGCGGCAGGATCAGGCCATTCCGTCGTCCGGGTTGCGGCTCTGCATCAAGAAGTACCCCGCCGGGGCGCGCCTGATCCCGCGGCCGGCTGGCTATGATCCGGAGCAGTTTAAGTACAGCACAAAGTCTTTGTCTACAGACGTTCCCGAAGGAAAGTTCGAGATGAACGTAAACCCGATCGGGAACGAGATCCAGGAGTTGAACTGGACTTGGCCGGAGGCTTCCGCCGCCGAGCGCCGAAAACTGTACGAACTGCATAAGAATCGCGCGCTCAGCTATCTCTACTACCTGCAGCACGACCTCGGCCGCACCGACCTCGGGCTGCCGGACGACGAGTTCGTTGACAACGGCAATCTGCCCTACCGGGTATTTGTACGGGAGGCGCGGCGCATCGAGGGCGAGGTCCTGATGACCGAGGCCGACATCAACCCCTTCCTGACAGGAAACACCTGGCTTCCGCCCTTTCGCGGCGACAGCATCGCCATCGGAGAGTACCCCATCGATGCCAAGCCGGTGCGCCCCAAGACGGACTTCACGAAGCCGGATAAGGGCGAGGGTGACTTCTATCTGATCGACGTAACCACTGCGTTTCAGGTGCCTTATGGCGCCATAGTCCCCAAACAGGTGGAAGGATTGCTGGTGCCGGCGGCCCTCTCCGCGACCCATGTGGCCTTCTCGGCGGTTCGCATGGATCCGACCTGGACAGTGCTCGGTCAGGCGGCCGGGGTGGCGGCGGCGCTCGCGGCCAAACAACAGGTCAGCCCACGCCAGCTCGCTGTCGGACAGGTGCAAAGCGAACTACTGCGGCAGAAGGCCCGGCTGGTGTTCTATTGGGACCTGCCGCTGGACCATCCGGCTTTTGAGGCCATTGAAGCGCTGTCCCTGCGCGGGTCGTTCCGCGGCTTCCCGGACCGGATGTTCAATCCCGAGGATCCGCTCACACGGGCGCAGGCTGCTGCACTGATTGTAAAGCACTTCGGGCTGTGGCCCAGCGTCAGCGGACACCATTTCCAGGACGTCCCCTACGCGCACTGGGCGTTCCGGGCTGTGGAGACCCTGCACGACCAGCAGGCTCTCGAACTGCTGGGCTTGCCACCCCTCTGGCCCCAGGCCGGTCCCTATCGCGGCCCGGTCCACGCCGGTTTCGCCAAACCGGCTACTGCTCGTCAATTCCTTCCGGATCAACCAATTACTTCACAAGAGTGGAGAAATTTGTTGAACCGGTTCCAGACCAATTCGCTACCTCCACTGCCACCCGGCCCAGTCTCGCGGGCGAGGGCGGCGCTGGATCTCTATTCACTGCCCGTTCAAGAGGGAGTCCATCCATAATGCGCTTCAGGACACTGTCCGTCACGGCGTTGCTCGCCTTCTCGCTGGCCCTGTCGGCCCTGGCACAGAACGCCCAAATTACTGGAATGGTAAAGGATCCGACGGATGCGCCCGTCGCCGGAGCCACCGTCCACATTATCGCTACCGACACCGGCACGTCCCGCGAGGTCACAACCAGCCCGGAGGGGTACTACACCGCACCACTTTTGCCTCGCGGCCGGTACGAAGTAGTGGTTGAGATGAAGGGCTTCAAAGGCTCAAAAAGCAAAGACTTATTGCTGGAAGAGGGTCAGTCGTTGAGGCTCGATATCCGGCTGGAGATGGGCCAGGTGAGTGAGACGGTGGAAGTAGTCGCCTCCGCTGGTCTGTTGAGCACGGAGACGACCTCGGTTTCGACGGTCGTACCGAACCAGCGCGTGGTCGATCTTCCCCTGAGCGGCCGCAACCCCTTGCTTCTGGCCAACTTAGTCCCCGGCGTGCGACCGGTCGGGTCGTTTGGGGGCATGACGGTTTCCAGCTTTGACGGATCGCGCGTCTCCATCGCCGGCGGCGCTCCGAGCACGAACAACTTCATGGTGGACGGCGTCGCGGCAGAGAACTTCGCCTCCGGGGGCATCCAGATTACCCTGTCGCCGGACGCCACGGAAGAGTTCCGCGTGATCACGCGCAACCCCAGCGCCGAGTATGGGCGGACCGGCGGCGGCATTGCCAATTTTGTCAGCAAGGCAGGCACGAACGACTGGCATGGTTCCGCCTTTGAGTTCCTGAGAAACAAGCAGTTGAACGCCAATAGCTTCTTCAGCAACTACGCCGGGGCGAAACGGGCTTCCTTCGTTTTCAACCAGTACGGCGCCACCCTGGGCGGGCCGGTCCGGAAGGACAGGACGTTCTTTTTCTTCAACTGGGAAAAGGTGGCCCAGCGCGGCCAGGACCAGACGTTCCGGACAGTTCCGACCGAACTGCAGCGCAAAGGCGACTTCAGCCAGACCCTGGATGGAGCGGGGCGACTGGTGGTCGTTTATGATCCGACGACGACGGTTCCGAACCCGGACAAGCCAGGCTCGTACCTGCGTGCCCCGCTTGCCGGCAATGTGATTCCGGCCAATCGAATCAGCGCGGTAGCGGCCGCAGTCTCATCCTACTACCCAGCCGGCAACACAGCAGGCAACGCCTATACGCGGACGAATAACTTCTTCGGCCAGGCCTCGGCGCCGGTAGACAAAGACGTCTATGGAGTCAGGATCGACCACAACTTCAATCAAAGCCGCCGGATCTTCGGGCGCTACACGTATGACAAGACGTTCCGGGGTTCTTCGAATTTCTACGACAATGTAGCCGAAACCAATACCAGCGACCTGCCGTTCAAGCGGAACAGCGCTGTTCTCAGCTACATAGAGACGCTGCGGCCAACCCTGCTGCTGGAGACCCGAGCGGGTGTGAACCGCTACTTCACGCCGAGGGTGACGCGCAGCTACGGCTTCGATGTGACCAAGCTCTCGATGAATCCTATCGTCAACAGCCAGATGCAGTTACCGGTCTTTCCGAGCTTCGGCATCGGGGACATGAGCGGACTGGGCGCCGCGGCGGACGATCACCTGATCCAGGCCAACGACTCCTATACGGCGGCGGGGTCGGTGACCTGGATCCATTCGGCGCATAACTTCAAATTTGGAACGGAGTTCCGGGCCTACCGCGCAAACAATAACCAGATGTGCGGCTCGATTCTGTCGCTGGGTTTCAACCGCGGGTTCACGCAGGGGCCGGACCCCAACACGGCGGCCACGAACGCCGGTTTCGGCTATGCCTCGTTCCTGCTGGGCGACGCCGGGAGCGGCGGCCTAACTCGCTGCCCGACAGTGACTTATCAGGTCCCCTACGGCGCTTTCTATGCTCAGGACGACTGGAAGGTGACGCCTCGTCTCACCTTGAACCTGGGCCTGAGGTATGACGTGGAAGGTGCTCTTACTGATCGATTTAACGCTATGTCGATGTGGGATCCGACGGCCAGCTATACGAGCGGCGGCATCAACATGACCGGCGGGCTGGTGTATCCCGGCGTGAATGGCCGCGGGCGCGGCAATCGCGAAGTGTCGTACAAGGACTTCGAGCCACGCCTGGGCCTTTCCTATCAGTTGTTTAAGAAGTCGGTGGTGCGGGCCAGCTACGGCATCCTGCACCTGCCCACGACAGGGGTGATTGTGCGGGTGGGCCAGAGCGGCTTCTCGGCCAGTTCAGCCATGGTGACTTCCGTGGATGGCGGCTTTACGCCATCGGGCAACATCGCCAATCCATTCCCCGATGGGATCAATCTGCCCACGGGTTCCTCGCAGGGGCTGCTTACGGGCATCGGCACCAGTGTCGGCGGCAACCTGTTGAATCTGCAGCGTGGATACAGCCAGCAGTGGAACTTCAACGTACAGCAGGAATTGGGCGGCGGGTGGATTGTGGAGCTGGGCTACATGGGCAACCGAGGCGTTTCGCTGCCGGCCAACAAAGCCTTCCACTACCTGCCCCAGTCGACCCTTTCGCAGGGAACGGCGCTGCAGCAGTTGGTGCCTAACCCCTTTGCTGCCATCGTGAAGACGGGTCCGCTGGCGCAGGCGAACGTGACCCGGGCCACGCTGTTGAACTATTACCCGCAGTTCAGCGGCGCCAGCGGCCTGGATTCATGGGCCGACTCGATTTACCACGCGGCGACGATGAGGCTGGAGAAGCGGTTCTCGCACGGGCTTTCGCTGCTCGCTTCGTACACCTTCTCGAAGCTGATCGACAACAACCTGGGCAATGGAGCCAACAACTTCGCCGATGGGGGCGACAACGGTGTGCAGAACTGGGACAACCTGCGGGCGGAGCGTGCCGTGTCGACCTCCGACCTGCCGCAACGCCTTGTGATGACAGCCAGTTACGAGCTGCCGTTCCTCAGGGACTCGAAAGGCATCGCGGGCGCGGTGCTGGGCGGCTGGCAGTTGAACCCGATCGTCACGCTGCAAAGCGGCAACGTGATCTCGGTGACGGCCAATGCTCCGGCCTTCGGAGGCAGCCGGCCTGATCTGATTGGGGATCCGTCGGTTAGCAATCCAACCATCGACAACTGGTTGAACAAGGCGGCGTTCGCACCCATCCTTCCCTTCACCTATGGGAATGCGCCCCGGAACCTGCCGACAGTGCGGACCGACGGGCTACAGAACATCGACCTTTCGGTACTGAAGAACTTCCGGTTGAAAGAGCGCTACAAGGTGCAGTTTCGGGCGGAGTTCTTTAACCTGACGAATACACCCACATTCGGCAATCCGACTGCGAACATCAGTTCGGGTAGCTTTGGGACCATCCGGTCGCTGGCGACGAACACGGGTCCGCGGAACGTCCAACTGGCGCTGAAGTTCCTCTTCTAGTCATGAAACCGATTTGGTTGACGGAAGCAACAATATTACTTGTCAGTGTCAACTTATTTGGCGCGCCGCCAGCCGTGCAGGATGTGGTGGTTTACGGTGGGACAGCCGCGGGGGTGACCGCGGCTGTCCAGGCCGCGAGGATGGGTAAGCGGGTGGTGCTGGTCGCCCCGGAGAAGCACGTTGGGGGGATTTCGGTCGAGGGTTTGGGTGGATCCGATATCGATAATCATGATTTCCGAAACAGTACCGCGGTGGGCGGATTGGCGCTCGAGTTCTATACGAGGGTCGGCCAGAAGTATGGGAAGCAGAATCCGGTGTGGCGTTTTGAGCCGCATGTGGCCGAGGCGGTGTTCGACGACCTGCTGGAACAAAATCATGTCCCAGTGTTTCGGGGGAGAAGGCTGAAGGAACCGCTCGCCTCTTCCGTCCTCTGGGCAGCAGAGAAGCAGTTGAAGTCGATTGTGACGGAGACGGGCGAGGTATATTCCGGGCGGCAGTTCATCGACGCTTCGATCGAAGGCGATCTGTTGTACGCGGCGGGCGTGGAGACGGTGATCGGGCGCGAGGCGAACTCGAAGTATGGGGAGACGAAGAACGGGATCCGGGGGGAGAACGACTACCGGCAGTTTGCGGTGCGGGTGGATCCGTATCGTGTGCCGGGTGTGCCGGCGAGCGGGTTGATTGCGACGATCCAGGATGAGGAACTGGGGGTGCCGGGGTCGGGTGACGCGCGCGTGCAGGGGTATTGTTTTCGCCTGTGCCTGACGCGGAGGCCGGAGAACCGGCTGGTGATCGGCAAGCCGGCCCACTATGATCCGGCGCAGTATGAGATCTACCGGCGGTATGTGAAAGCGGGCGGGCAGCTGTTTGTTCCGCAGGAGAACGTGCCGAACGGAAAGACGGATTTGGGGTCGTGGCACGACCTGTCGGCGAATCTGTATGGGATGAATGCGGCGTATCCGGGCGGGTCGTATGCAGTGCGGGCCCAAGTGTACCAGCAGCATCTGGAGTTCACGTGGGGGCTGCTGTATTTCCTGGCGCACGATGCCGGGCTGCCGGAGAGTGTGCGGGCGGCGTGGCGGGACTGGGGGTTATGCCAGGACGAGTTCACGGACAACGGGGGTTGGCCGCGACAGGTCTATGTGCGGGATGCGCGGCGCATGGTGTCTGATTATGTCCTGACGGAGTGGAATACGCGGCGGGTGAACGCTCCGCTGGTGGAGGATGCGGTGGCGGTGGCGTACTGGCCGCCGGATCTTCATCATGCGCGGCGGATTGTGAAGGACGGGGCGGCCTACAACGAAGGGTTTGTGTTTGGCGGGCAGGAGTGGGGGCCGTTCAGTATTCCGTACCGGGCGTTGACTCCGAGGCGGGGGGAGGCTCGGAATTTGCTGGCGGCGTCGTGTCCGTCTTCGTCGCATGTGGCGTACGGGGCGGTGCGGTTGGAATGGACGTTTATGGCGCTGGGGCAGGCGGCGGGGGCGGCGGCGGCACTGGCAGATGGGGCTGTGCAGGATGTGCGGTATCCGAAGTTGCGGAGGGTATTGGTGGAGGCTGGGGCGGTGGTGTCGGTGCAGGGGGTGACGGGGTTGGCGGGGCGGTGAGGTTTGGGGCCGCTTCCGCGTGCTGGGCGGCCTATAGATGGGCTTCGGCGAGGATTATTCGGTTGGTGGTGAGGACCGTTGGGATTGGGGCCGGCCACCGGCAATGCCGGTGGGAATGCTGGGGGAGCAGGGTTCGGCGTTGGGAGGTTGGGTTCTTGGATGGGGTTGTGGCGGTGGTGCACGTTGGTTGGCGTCGGCGAGGATTCATCAGTTGGTGGTGACGGGCGTTGGAATTGGGGCCGGCCACCGGCAATGCCGGTGGGAATGCTGGGGGAGCAGGGTTCGGCGTTGGGAGGTTGGGTTTTTGGATGGGGTCGTGGTGGTGGTGCACGTTGGTTGGCTTCGGTGAGGATTCATCAGTTGGTGGTGAGGGTCGTTGGGATTGGGGCGGGCCACCGGCAATGCCGGTGGGAATGCTGGAGGAGTCGAGTGCTGGGTTGGGACAGCGGCTGGGGTTGGGATGGAGGCTGGGGTTGGTTCCGCTTTGGGGGACGGTCCGCTCTGCCCACGTCGGCATTCTTCTGGGTTGCAGTCGCTTTGGTTGGGTGCAGAGAGGACCGTCCCCGGGACGCGTTGGAATCGCTTGGGCGCGGCGTCCCGGTGGCTGTCAATGTTGGTGGCTAGGGTTTCAGGGCCAGGTCGAACCGCAACCAGAATGAGTTCGGGTTGGCCTCGGATTCGCAGACCACGGGCTGCTGGTGATTGGGCGTCGATGGAAGACGGGCCGGCATCAGGAGGTTCACCTGGTAGAGGCCGAATTGACCAGGCACCAGGCCCGCCGAGGGCTTCTCCAGACGGGATGCCGGGTCGGCGCTGTTCCAGGTGCAAGTGAGTTCATACTGGAGCGTTGGCGCGGGGGTGGCTGGTTGTGGTTTGCCCGTCTCTACCGGAGCCTTCACCGGGCCCAGGCCCAGGGCATAGAAACTGATCTCCTCTCCGGGTTGGGCCGGGTCGTCCAGGGTTACGGGTTGCTGCGTGTTGGCGTGCCTCGGCACACCGTAGATGTCCGGGTACAGGGCGTTCACGTAGACCTGGAATTGCAAGGGTTCCACCAGCGGATATTCCGCCTTGGTCTGCAGTGCTACCTGGGTTTCTGGATCCGCTGCACACTCCCACGGAACTTGAACGAGGAGTTCTCCGGGCCTGGCCTGGACGATGGGCGCGAGTAGGCCTCCGATCGTCACCTGGAGATCCGGTTCATCCAGTGCCGTTCCTTTGATCACCATGGCCGAGCCGATGGCGCCGTGGAGGGATTCCGCTTCCACATGGGCCGTTCGGCCCAGGATCTCGGTTGTTTTGGACTCTTCCACTTCAATGCGGAGCAGGCGTCCTCCGAAGGTGAGGGCGTAGGCTACGCGGCCGTTGCCGGAGAGGATGGCGGTCTGGATGCCGTCGGTCTCGCTAGTGAGTTGGCGGAGTCCGGTGCCGTCGGCGTTCAGGATGAAGATCTGACTGTTGCTCACCGTGAGGAGGATCGATCCGTCGTTGCTGACCGCGGGCTGGCTGAAGTCGGCTGGGCCCTCGAGCACCGTGATGAGTTCGCCGGAGGTGAGGTCGAGGCGGCGGAGGCGGCTGTACTGGTGGTAGGGGGCGGGCCAACGGGAGGTGAAGACGATGGAACGGCCTTCGGCGTCGATGGCGGCGCCCTCGATGGTTTCGCTGCCGAAGGTGACGCGTGTGAGGGTGCCGCGCTGGAACAACTGGAGGTCGTCGTCGTACTTGAGCAGGACTGTGCCTTCGTTCGTGACCATGCGGCCGGAGGGGGCAAAGGAGTTGTAGGGCAGGGGCCAGGATTCACCGGTTTCGAGATCCCACTCACTGCGGCGGGCTCCGGTGGGGCGGGGGATGCCGGTGATGGTGGCGGCGAGGTAACGGCCGTTCTGACTGAGACGGGCAGGTCCGAAGTAGTCCTTGGGTTCGCCCCGGCCGCGCAGGGTGGTCATGATGTTGACGGTCGAGCCGCAGAAGTTTTCGCTGCAGAGGCGACTGGCGGCGGTGGCTGTGATGCGGCCGTCTCCGGAGACGTCGATCCCGGAAATATTGTAGTAATTCGAGATCATGTTGAACGGCGCCTCGACGATATCCATGATCCGGGCTTCCTCGAGGGCCAGGCCCTGGGCGTCAATCCGAAAGGATTTGCCGTGGGCGGGCTGGGCGGTTCCGCGTTGGACGAAGGGGGTTGTGAAGTAGAGGACGCTGCCGTCGTCGGTGGTGCTGAGACTGGCGATTTGGGCTTGGAGGGAGGCGGCTAGGAGGAGGGATAGGATGGCGGGTTTCACGGGGCGGCTCCGGTTTTGATCGGGCGGAATATGAGATCGATTTTTGAGAATCGAGATATCGATTATTTCGGATGTGTTTATCTTATCGTGATTGGGATTAGAGGAGTGACGGGGGGGCTTGCGGAGGATTGGGTGGACTGCCGCTTTCGCTTCGGGGTGGAGCGGGGTTGTCCGGGGTTGCGGCGGAGTGGCGGGCCTTGGGGGCGTTGAGGAGGCTGTCCGTGGCCCGCTCCTTACCAGTCGCGGTTCGCAGCGCGGGGGGACCGCTCTGTTGCGGTTGTGGTTCGTTGCTGGGGTGGGTTCCCGGGGGATCAGCGGGGGCGGCACTCTACTACGTAGTAGGCCGGCTGGGGTCCGGCGGATGTCACTTCCAGGCCGCTTTGGCTGGCGAGGGGTTTGAATTCGTCCAGCGTGCGGTGCTTGCCGGCCAGCAGCACCATCTCTATGGTCATCGTCCGCCGCGGGGTGTTGGGGCTGACGCTTTTCAGCACGACGACACGGCCGTTGGGCCGGGCTGCCTCGGCGGCTCGCGTCAGGATGGCTACGGTTTCCTCGTCGGGCCAGTCGTTGAGGATGCCCCTCAGGAGGTAGAGGTCCGCTCCAGGTGGGAGCGGATCGAAGAAGCTTTGGCCGCGCAAGGTCGCCCGTTCAGAGACCCCGGCCTGCTGGAGGATCGCGGCGGCCCGGGCGACGGTGCCGGGCTGGTCGACGAGGGTGCCCTGGAGGTAGGGATGGGCTTGCAACATCGCGGCCAGCATCGCGCCGGTGCCGCCGCCGAGATCGACCACCGTTTGAAGGGAGTCCCAGCCTCCAGTGATCTCGAAGTCCGGGCTGGGCAGGCCGTGGCCCTGGGGACCGATGAGGGCGTCGAACTGGGCGGCGATGGGCGGGTGCGCTTCGAGGTCTTCCCAGAAGCCGCGTCCGAAGACGGTGTGATATGCGGGGCGGCCGGTGCGGACGTAGCTGAGCATGGTGCCCCAGGCATGGGCCATGCGGCCGCCGAAGCCGTCGAGGTCGAGGCCGAGCAACAGGCCCGGATCGAGCAGGCCGCGGGCGGCGTCGTTCAAGGCGTAGCGGCCGGGTCCCGTCTGCTCGAAGACGCCTTTGGAGACGAGGTAGCCGAGGAGGCAGTCGAGCACATAGGCATCGCAACCGGCAGCGGCGGCGATTTCGTTCACATCGGAGAGACCGGCCTCGATGTGGTTGGCGATGCGTAGCGTGGCGGCGGTGTGGATGCACCAGGGCGTCTGCAGGTCGCACAGTTGCCAGAGGTCTACCGGGGACTGCTGGGACATGGGGTGAATCGCCTCGTGATGAGAATTGAACGCCAGAGCCGCGGAGGAGATCCGCTGCGCATCTATTCAGCATTGTAAGCCGGTGCCGGTGAATGGGGGGCTCGTTGTGCGAGGCGGGCGTTTTGGTTGTGGCCGACTGGCTGGAGGCCGGGGGGGCTGGCCGCGAGCCCGTCGCTTCCGCTCTGGGACTGGACCGGGGGGCTGGCTAGAGGGCGCGACTGCTGGAGGGTCTGGAGGGCGGCCTACTGATTCAGGGGGAAGACTTCTACCCGACGGAGGCTAGCTCCGGGAGAGGGCGATGCCACGTCCATAGGGGTGACCGAGCAAGAAGCGAGGTCCTGACAAGGAGAGCAAGACAATGACACTCACGAATGGCGGGAACGACGCGGGACGCCGAATTGGAGCAGGAATGCTGCGAAAGCTGATGCTGGTGTCCGCCGCCCTGGTGATGGCTCTGCCGGCGAGCGCGGGCGTGCGCTATTTCCGAGGCGGTTTCGGATATGGCGGAGGCTGGGGTCCGTGGGGCTTCGGGTATGACCCCTACTTTTACGGCGGCTACCCGATGGTGACGCATCCGAATGCGGGCCAGGTGAAGCTGGATACGAAGGTAAAGGACGCCGAGGTTTACGTGAACGGGTCGTATGCCGGCACGACGGGGGAGTTGAAGTCGATGTGGCTGCGTCAGGGTTCGTACAAGCTGGAGGTGCGGGCCGCGGGGCGTGAGGCGTTCGACCGCCAGATTTATGTGGTGAACGGCAAAACGATGAAAGTGCGGCCCGACCTGAGACCGGAGCCGAGGTCTTGACGGCGCCGCGGCAGGGCGAAGAGCGCTCTCACATCATTCGAAGAATGCCCGGCCCAAAGCCCCCAAGGGAGGACTTTGGGCCGGTTGTTTTCTTACAAACTTACGAAGAAACTGGACAGGGCCTGCTGTCATCCAAAACGGCAGGCGGATTGATCAGCGGCGAGGCCGCTGGCCCGTAACGGGCAGAGGGAAGGCATTTCATGACGAGGCTTGTTGTTTATAGCACTCTGGCAATTGCACTGACGGCGGGTAGCGGGCTGGCGCAGCTGCGGCCGAAAGCGCCTGTGGCGGCGCCGTCGAAATCCCTGGCTGATTACAGCGAGGCCATGGAGAACCTGTCTGAAGCGGCGAGCCCGGCGGTGGTGCAGATTCTAGTGCAGGGCGTGGCCGCGGTGGGCCAGGGCGAATCGAAGCGGATGGGTTTTGTGTCGGAGCAGGAGGCGACGGGCTCCGGCGTGATTGTGGATCCTACCGGCTACATCATTACTAACGCGCATGTGGTGCAGAATGCACGGCGCATCAATGTGAAGGTGATGCAGGTGGACGCGAAGAACCAGACGCCGCACGGCCACCTGTGGCCGGCGAAACTGATCGGGCTGGACACGCAGGTAGACATTGCGGTGCTGAAGATTGAAGGCACGAATCTGCCGACCCTGTCCTTCATGAATTCGGACACCCTGCGGCAGGGACGGCTGGTGATGGCGTTGGGCAGTCCGCTGGGTTTGCAGAACACGCTGACGCACGGCGTGGTGAGCGCGACGCTGCGGCAGTTGAAGCCGGAGAGCCCGATGGTGTACATCCAGACGGATGCTCCGATTAACCCGGGGAACAGCGGCGGACCGCTGCTGGACATCAACGGGCAGATTGCCGGGATCAACACGATGATCTACACGGAGTCGGGCGGGAATGAGGGGATCGGTTTCGCGATTCCGGCGAACCTGGCGAAGGATGTTTACCTGAAGCTGCGGAAAGACGGTCGAGTGCGGCGGGGCGCCATCGGGGTGCTGCCGGAGGCGATTACGCCGGCGCTGGCGGCGGGTCTGGGCCTGGACCGGGACTCTGGGGTGATTCTGTCGGATGTGGCTCCGCATGGGGCTGCCGATGCGGCGGGCCTGCAGCCGGGCGATGTTCTGATTTCGATCGACGGGAAGCCGATCAAAGAGGTGCGGGACCTGGCGTTGACGGTGTTTCAAAGGGCTCCGGGCGATGAGTTGAAGATCGTGGTGCAGCGCGGCAAGGAAGAGATCGCCAAGACAGTGGCGGTGCTGGAGAGGAAGAACGAACCCAGCCTGCTGGCGGACCAGGCAAACTACCAGGAGGCGCTGGTGCGGGAACTGGGCATCCTGGCCGTGACGGTGGACGAGAAGGTGACGGCGGTGCTGCCGGACCTGCGGCGGTTGTCGGGGGTAGCCGTGGCAGCGGTGCCGACGGAGTTCGCGGGCCTGAATCCAGGGCTGCTGGCGGGCGATGTGATCTATGAGGTGAATACGAAGGGTGTCGCGTCGCTGGACGAGTTGAAGGCGATTCTGAAGGAGAAGAAGCCGGGCGATTCGATTGTGCTGCTGGTGGAACGGATGGGGCAGCTGATTTACGTGACGGCAACGCTCGAGTGAGCGCTGCCGTCGAGGGTAGGGCTATTGCAGGGTGACGGTGACGCGGGCACTGTCGTCACCGAGGTTGGGCGCGCCGGTCAGGGCGAGAGTGACGGGGCAGAACTGGCCGGCGGCCGAGTTCTCGACATCGCCAATCTTCTGAACCACGGCGTGGAGAACGACGTTGGGTTCGCTGTCGAGGGTCACAGTGGCTAACTGGCCCACGTGCACGGAGGAGATGCCGGCCTGCGGAATGTGGGTTTCGACCTGGCGCGCGAGGCTGGAGACGACCTGGAGCTTCCCGGAGAACTCATCGCGCAGGACGAGGTAACCGTCAGCGGGGGCGAGGACCGGAAGGCTGACGGCCGCCGCCGCGGGATTCAGGGCAGCGGCTTCAGCGGCCCGCTGCTGCTCCCGGGCTTCGCGCAAAGTCGCCCGGGCTGTAGCCTCTTCGGCCTCGAGTTGTTCCTGCCTGCTGATGGTGCTGCCGGCGGCTTCCGACTGCCGGTCGGCGTGTAGTCGGACGGACTGCTGGAGCGAGAGTTCTTCGTCGTGTCTCAACTGGCTCTCCATGCCTTCGCGGTAGAGCAGGTCGTCGCGCTGAATGACCTCGTCCGCCTGGCCGACGGCAATTTCCGTGCCGACCATGCGATTGCTGGCGTCCTCGGCGCGGGCACGGGCGGCGAGGGCGCGAGCCTGGATGTCCTGAAACTGTGCGCGGGCCTGGACAACGGCGGCACGGGCGGCATCGAGGCTGGCGCGTGAGCTGAGGAATTCCGCGGGCTCGGGCAGGGTCTGGGGCTGGGTCTGCCCGATGAGCTCATCCTTGCGGACGAGGGTGTTCAAGGGGACCTCGAGTTCGGTGACGGTTTGGGGGACAGGAACTGAACGGGCGCTGACAAGTTCGCCGGGGTAGCGGAGAGGCGCGTCGCCGCCGGTGAACTGGCTGGAGCTGTCACTCTGCCAGTGGTGGAGGGAAGCCTGGTTGGCGCGGGTCCAGACTGCGGCGACGATGCAAGCGGTGGTGACAAGGACGACGGCCGGCGTGGTGTGGAACTTCATGGACAGGTCCTTTCTGCTGGGCCGGGCTTGGAGAGGGGTGCGATCAGTGGCCCAGTCTATGAGCGTGAGGGAGGAAGATCGAGACGGCGAAACCGAGCAGAATGCCGAGGATTCCGCCTGAGAAATAGAGACCGGCGGCTTCCAGGATGAGGATGAAAAGCAGTTGCCTGCCCTGCCGGAGCGGCAGCCGCGCGGAGTGCGGCGGAGCAGCGGCGGGCGTGGAGAGGGTGTCGATGATAGGGGTGTCCATCGCGCTGCTCCCTGGGTTCGAACGCTTGAGAGCGAGGGGCGCCGGAGCGGAGGCAGGCGAATCCGGCGCCCGGAGAATTTATCCGATATACCATTCGCTGCCGGCCTGCCACCTGACGGGCGTGAGGTCGGGCGTCTCGCCGGCACCGCCGATGAGGTGGATGATGCGCGTGGTGCGCAGCACTTCGGCCGTGGAGCCGGAGAGGTTGAGCAAGCGGAGTTCGCCGCCTGCGAGAGTGACCAGGGCGTAGCCGACCATGAGTTCGCCTATATCCTCGATGTCGAGCGAGGGCACGCCGGACAGATCGAGCATGATGTGCGAACGGCCGCCCTCCACCAGCCGGCGCAATTGCTGGTGGAGGGAGTCCTGCTCTTCCGTCGAGGAGAGTTTTCCGTGCGCGCCGATGATGGTGAAGCCGCCGCGCTCGTGAACAGTGAGGCGGGAACCCATTAATTCGCCCCCGGCGTGATGGTGTTGTGGAGTTGTTCTTCCTGGTTCTGGACCTTCTCGTACTTCAAATAGGTTTTGAGGGTTTTGGATATCTGGGCGGCGTCCTGGTTCACTTTCTGGGCATAGCCGCGGTATTCAGGGCTCCAGAGGTAGTTGTGGTTGTTATTGAAGAACTGGATGGCTTCTTCCGTATTGCTGGCGGCTTCTTTCAACAGCGGCAGCACCTTGTCGATGGCCTGCTGTTCCCAGGGCTGGAGAGTGCCGCGTTCGGCTTGGAGCGTAGCGATCTCCTTGCCCATGGTATTGATGTCGGTTTTCATGGTCCACAGCGGGCTGAGTTGTGCGTCGCTGGAGAGGGCATAGTTGGCGCCATACATTCTGACCCGCTCGGCCTGGTTGGCCGTGGTGGAGGCCAGGGTGCGCATCTCCTCCAGCGTTACGCGAGGGGCGTCCGTGCCATGGCTCGCGGGAGCAGGCGCGGCGAAAGTGGGTGCGGCGAATGCAACCAGCGAACCGATGGTGGCCATCACAGTAAAGGTGAAGCTCTGCTTGTTCATGACTTTCTTTTCTCCTGATCTCTTGTTTGCCGGTCGTGTTTTTTCCGGCTCACTTAGCAAGACGAAGCAAGGCGGCAAATGGAGACTCCCGCCGATACGGCATTCGCAGGCGAGTTGAGTTGGTAGATGCGGCGGGGCTGCCGGCAGGGCGCGGGAGCGGCTACCCCTGGCCGGGTATTTGCCGTGGGCGCGCGAGGGTAGCCGGTATCTTTGGAGTCCGGTGGGGCGTCGAGAAGAGCAGGAGACACCACCATGAGAGAGGCGATTTCTACCGGTCGCAATTTTAAGTGGAGGCGGCTGGGGCTGGCCGGTCTGGTCTGCGCGGGGCTATTCGTCCCGGATACACCGGCGAAGGCGCAGGTTCAGTTCTCAGCGCAGCAACTGGACGACCTGGTTTCGCGGATCGCGCTGTATCCGGATCCGCTGCTGGCGCAGGTGCTGACGGCGTCGACCTACTCCGAGCAGATTGGGGAGGCGGCGCAGTGGGCGGAGCAACATAGTTATCTGTCGGGCGACGGACTGGCGGCGGCGATCCAGCAGGACAACCTGCCGTGGGATCCGAGCGTGCAGGCGCTGCTGCCCTTCCCTTCCGTACTGGACATGATGGCGGGCAACATTTTCTGGACGCGTCAATTGGGCGGTGCGGTGCTGGGCCAGCGCGGCGAAGTGATGGACGCCGTGCAGGTGATGAGGCAGAAGGCGAGGGATTTCGGCTATCTGCAGGACAACGGGCAGTACCGGGTCATGAACGGGGGTCCGGGGCAGATCCAGATTATGCCGGTGGATCCGGGCTTCTACTGTGTGCCGGTCTATGATCCGCTGATTGTCTTTGGCAGGCCGAGGGTGGGGCTTGCGGTGGGGATCAGCTTTGGGCCGCGGATTGCGGTGGGCGCGGCGTTCGCGCCCTGGGGTTGGGGGCGATCGGGCTTCGAATGGAGATCCCATTCGCTGCTAGTGGACGGGCACGCCTGGGCGCGGACGAGGGAAAACCACGAGATTTACCGGCATCCCTATGTCCGGCCGCCGCATATAGCGGGTCCGCGGGTGGAGCGGCATGAATTGCGGCCGGCGCGGCCGGAACGGCGCAGCGGCAGGGAAGAGCACAGGCGATGAGCAGAGACGGGTTAAGGGGGCCGGGCTACGGGATTTCCCGAGGCCAGATCCCCGGTTCCACCAGGTCGATTTACCGCGCTGGTGGTATGGGATTGGCAGGCCGGACACCGCATGATGGGGGTGCCCGAGAGAAGGCGGGCCAGCCGTGATCGAGAGTCTCAGATGGTTTCCAGCAGTGGCTTCCGCGCGCCGGGGCATGTTGCCCGTGGCGAAGCTGGTAAAGCGGATTCAGGCCGTGGTGCAGTCGATGAGGGGGCGTAGAAGCGTCGAAGAGACGCCCGCCCTGCCCGAGCGGGAAGCAGGTCCACGGACGATGGCCGTGGTGTGCGATGGCGTGGACCGGGCTGCCCTGCAGGCTGCCTTTGATGAGAAGGGCTGGGCGTTCACCGTGGTGGACAACACGACGGAGGCTCTGGTGCAGCAGATGCAGGAGCGATTCCCGGTGGTGTTGTTTCAACGGGATGTGGCGGGCAAAGACTGGCGGCCGGCGGTGCGGGTGCTGTCGCGCATGACACCGAGGCCGTGCGTGGTGCTGTTGTCGGACACCTACGATATGAACCAGTGGGACGAACTGGTGCGGTGTGGAGGGTTCGACGTGGCGCGGACGCCGGTGGACGGCGCGGCGGTGATCCGGATGGTATCCGCCGCATGGTCCGTGTGGAAGCAGCAGGACAGCCACGCGGCGCGGCCTCTGGCAGAGGTCAAGAGATAACGCCCTTGCGGACGGCGTAGAGGATGAGCTCCGGCACGCTGTGCAGGTTGAGCTTTTCCATCAAATTGCCGCGGTGGGTTTCCACGGTGTAGAGGCTGAGGTTGAGCATGTTCGCCACGTCTTTGTTGCTTTTGCCTTCGGCGATCAACTGGAGGAGCTCCCGTTCGCGCTGGGTGAGGAGTTCGTAGCTGTCCTCGATGTCCTTGTCCTGCAACTGGCGGACGTAGTCTTCGACGAGCAGACGGCTGACGGCGGGGCTGAAGAAGGCTTTGCCGGCGCTGACGGAGCGGATGGCGAGGATGAAGTCCGACTCGGCGGATTCCTTTAAGAGGTAGCCGCGGGCTCCGGCTTTGAGGGCGCGCAGGACGTAGCTTTCGTCGGAGTGCATGCTGAGGACGACGATGGAGACGCCGGACTGTTTCTCGCTGATCTGGCGGGCGGCCTCGATGCCGTTCATGTTGGGCATGCTGATGTCGAGGACGACGAGGTCGGGCTTGAGTTCCTCGACGAGGGCCACGGCTTCGCGGCCGTCGCTGGCTTCGCCGACAACCTGAAAGTCCTTATTTTCCTCAATCACGAGGCGCAGTCCGCGCCGCATTACGGCGTGATCGTCAGCAAGAACGATTCGAATCATGGAGTGTCCTTTGTAGGGTGCTGTGTGTCGTCGGGAAGAGGCAGGAGGATGGAGAGCACGGCCCCTTGGCCGGGGGCGGAGTCGATGGAGAAGCTGCCGCCGAGTTGTTCGACGCGCTCCTCCATGCCGAGCAGGCCCATGCCCTTTTCCCGGCGGGGATCGAAACCAACGCCGTCATCCTGCACTGTCACGGAGAGGCTGTGGTGGTCGCGGCGGACGACGACGCGGACCTGGGAGGCCTGGGCGTGGCGGGTGCAGTTGTTGAGAGCCTCCTGCACGACGCGGTAGACGCAGGTACGGTGGGAGTCCGGGAGATCTTCGACGATTTCGTCGGCCACCATTTTCACTTTGAGGCCGGAGCGGCGGGAGACCTCGCGGGCCTGCCAGCGGAGGGCGGCGACGAGGCCGAGGTCGTCCAGCATGGAGGGCCGCAGGAGGAGGGCCATGTTGCGGACCATGCCGACGCTGGATTCGGCGAGGCTCCGGACGGATTTCAGACGTTCGCCGCGCGCTTCGGGATCGGGGGATGTTTCGAGGCGTCCGAGTTCGACGAGCATGGCGGACATGGTCTGGCCGATTTCGTCGTGCAGTTCGCGGGAGAGGTTGCGGCGTTCCTCTTCCTGCGCGCTGACCAGGCGGGTGGAGAGATTCTGCATTTCGCGCCGGGCGATTTCGGCTTCTTCGTAGCGAAGCCGGGCTTCTTGTTCGAGGCGGCGGACGCGGCGGATGGTGAGGGTGGCCAGGACCAAGCCGAGCAGGAGCGCGGTGAGGGAGATGACTATGACGCGGCGGCGGAAGCCGGACTGGACGGCACGGATGCGTCCCTCGGCGGCGTCGAGATCGCGTTCGTTCATGGCGGTGATGCGGCGGGTGAGCTGCAGCACCTGTGTGCGGAAGGGGAGGATGACGTCGAACAGGAAGGTGTTGGCCTTGGCGCGGCGGACCTGGGCGTCCCACCCAAGAGCGGGCTCGAGGAGGCGCCAGTAGGATTCGATTTCGCCGCGAAGATCGCGGAAGGCCTGGCGCTCAGAGGGGATGAGGCGGCCTTCGTAGGCATTCAGGGTGTCGGCGACGTGACTGCGCAGCTGATGGAGTTCGACCTTCTGATTGTCGGCGCGAGCGCCGTCGAGTTCGAGAAGGTAGTCCCGGACGATGGTGGAGATGCGGAGAATGTCGGAGCGCAGCTGATCGAGCAGGGCGTCGCGCGCGCGGGCTTCGTCCCGGAGAGCAGCGGTGGCGAGTTCGACGCGGCGCAGGGAGGTGGTGGCGTCGACGGCAATGGCGGCCATGAGCAGCAGGAGTCCGGCAAAGCCGATGCTGAGGGCGCGGGCCCAGGATGCCAGCCATTGCCGGCCTAGTGCGCGGAGTGACCAGGGTGAGGTGGTAGGATCCGCCATCTGAGGATTGAGGCCTTGTCCCATTGTTAGCACAAGGGCCGGGCATCCTTGGATATCGGGCGGAGCCGGTACAAACGGGCAGCGGCTCAGCGATAGAAGGGGCGCCAGGTGAGCCAGCGCGGGCCGTAGTGCGGTTCGGGCTGGCCGAGTTCCAGGGCTCCCAGATCCGGCGCCTTGCCGGTGAAGCCATCGTTGACGGTGGGCAGGGGGACTCCGGCGTCCACCGCCCTGCCGCCGGCTTTGAGGCGGAAGTTCAGGTCCATGGAATGGTAGACGGCATGGCGTGTGGCCGGGTTGGGTGGAGCGAGCTGTTCGAAGATGTCGAAGTCGACTTCGAGGCCGTGCTGCTCCTGGCCACTGGCGGCACGGAATTCAGAGAGAGTTCCGAAGGTCTTCCAATCGGTGGGCTTGGGTTCGTAAGCACGCTGTCCGGCGGCCGGCGCGAGCCAGGCATATTGCGCCGCTACGCCGCGATTGGGGCGGTAGCCGTTGTAGTCGGAGCTGTAGGTATCCGTCGCATTGGCCCATGTCATGATGCCGCGGTTGGGCGTATCGCGACCCAGGAAGAGGTTATTGCGGAAGTGCATGTTCGACGAAGGATCGCGGACGGTCTGCTCGCCGATGATCGTGTTGTGGAAGACAAAGAGGCCGGCGGGCTTGGCGGAGAACTTGAAGGCGACGCCGGAGGGTACGTTGTAGAGGATGTTGCGGTAGAAGTAGACGGGTCCGCCGAAGACGGGCTGGGAACTGTAGCCGCCCTGGGCGGCATTGATGCCGCGGTTCTCAAAGACACGGACGTTGTGGACGCCGCCGTCGGACTCGATGAAGTCGTCGTTGGACATGTGGATGTCGTTGGCGTAGATGTCGATGGAGGAGGCGCGGCGGTCCGGGTCGGCTTCGGGCGTGCCGTAGGTGGAGATGCCGATGGCGTCGTGGAAGTAGGCGATGGCGTTGTGGGCGATGACGTGGCCGGGGCCGTAGACTTTGATGGCGTAGTAGCTCTTGAGGCCGTGGGAGCCGTAGTCCCCGGCGCTGCGGGCATTCGGGTAGGTCCAGCCGATGAGGCGCATGCGGTCTTCGCGGCCGAGGATGAGGTTGTCGGCGATGTAGAAATCGCTGGAGCCGGCGTACTCCGTCCAGACGGCAAAGCCGACGTTCTCGAAGCGGCAGTTTTTGACGGTGAGGCCGACGGCACCGAGCACTTCTTTCTGGCCGGCGAAGAGGGCGACGTCGGTGTTGCGGAAGGTGAGGCCGTCGAAGATGTGATAGCGCGAGGCCATGACGTCAAAGAGGCGGTAGTTGCCGTCGCCATCGAAAATGACTTCGCCGTCGCCGGCGGCTTTGATGGTGATGGGCTTTTCGGGCGTCCCCTTCAGGGTGAGGAGCATGGTGCCGTCAAAGGGCGCCATCATGGGGTCGACGTAGTTGAGGCGCTCGGGTTTGTAGAGTCCGGCATGGACGAGGAGTGTATCGCCGGGCTGGGCGCGGCGTTCCCAGACGACGTTCCAATCGCCGAGCCCGGCTCCGTAGTAGGCCTGGAGGATGCCAGTGAAGCTGGGCTCCTGTTTGACGCCCGGGTATTCGGCCGGGTAGACGTGCAGGGTGCGGCCGGAAGTGGAGGGCTGGGGCTCGGTACGGGTCCGGACTTTGACTGTGTGGGCAGTTTCGCCGGAGGCTCCGTCAGGGTCAGTGAGCTGGAAGCGGCATTCGTACTCCGTGCCGGGCTGGAGGTTGAGGATGCTGCCGGCGAAACCGTCGGGCACGGTGTAGTCGAGGTTCTCGCGGCGGCGGTAGACGTTTTCTCCTCCGATGCGCACGAGCGGCAGGGCTTTCCGCCAGGCGGTTTCGCCGGCCGGGCGGAACTCGACGGAGACGGCGGCATTGCGGTTGGCGTCGCCCTCAATCGACCATTCAAAGCCGAGGTTGAGCAGGGTGGGATGTTCGACGGTGAAGCGGCCGGCCTTGGTTGAGTTCTGCGCGAACAGGGAGACGGTCGAAAGCAGGAGGAGCAGCAAACTGCGGGGGCCCATAGGTGGAGTGATTATATCCGGACAGGACTGTGGCAGGGCGCAGGTGCTCAGGGTGCGGGCGTGCCGGTGACCCAATGGTGGGTCACATAGCTGGTGGCGATGGGCTGCCGGTCCTTGACGAGTACTTTGACGAGCACCTGAAGGCCGGCATCGCGCCGGGCTGCGCCGTCCGCTTCCAGCTTCCGGCCGAGTTCGCGCAGGCTGGGGGCATCGACAACATAGTCGGCCGCGCCCTGCGTGCCCCAGGTGTAGACCCCGCTCAGGGACATAATGCGGCGCCCGGGCTGAGGGCTGGGCCAGACGGAGATCACGGCGTAGTCGTAGTTGTCGGAGTTAGGGTCCATGACCGGCGCATAGACTTTGGCTTCCCCCGCTCGAGGGCGCAGGTTGTTGATGGCCGTGTGGTCGCCATCGAACTCAAAGTCGTGGGGGAGGTTCATCTCCTGGCCCAGGGTTCGAAACCGGAAGGATGAGAATAGGACGAGGTTGCCGTGGGCGACATCCTGCCAGCGGGCGAGGCGATTGCGCACCAGGGGGAGTTCCTTGCCGCCCCTGGCGAAGAAGCGGCCCAACGTGTAGAGGCCGGCGGCTTCGCCCAGACCGGTGTAGATCTCATCGGGCCGCGCTTTCGTATGGAAATAGTCGGCCATCTTATGGATCCGGTCGCTCTTCTCCAGTTCCTCCGGGGTATTGACCTGGGAATCTCGAAGGTAGACGCCGTTGAGGAAGATGAACATCGGCGCGCCCATGACGAGTTGGGTGGAGGAGTCCTGATCGAAGAAGCCGTGCCAGAGGGGATGGTGCTGCCACTCAAAGGGTGGCACGGGCGGGTTGGCAAGGGAGCGGAACGGGATCCAGAGGATAAGCCCGAGGAGGAGGCCCAGTCCAGCCAGGGCGAGGTCGCGAGTCCAGGGCCGGTGGGGCGGAGGCACAGGAGGCGGCTGTGAGGTTTCGGGGGAACGAAGCTGGAAGCGGGCGGAGTAGTGGCCGCGGGGAATTTCGATGGTGACCGGTTCCTGGCGGCCGGCGGTTTCGTAGTAGGCGGCGAGCTTCCTGCGGAGTACCCCCATCTGGACGCGGACAATGGAGTCGGTGCGGGGATCGAAGTCGTCGCCGCGCTTGAAGACGGAGACTCCGAGGTTGTACTCCTTCAGGTCCTTGCCACCGGTGGCGAGGGTTTCTTCGACGATAAAGCGGAGCAGGCGCTGGAGAGTGGGGGCGTCGCGGAAGGGTTCCTGTGCCAGGACGGCCTCCAGGTGAAGTCGGACTAAATCATCAGGAATGAGCCCAGGCTGACCTGCGGTATCGGAGCCGTCGTTCATCCTGGAGGGTGTCAGACCCACGGGAAGGCCTCTCTCTCTTGCTGTAGCGATCATTATTACACACGGGAGAATCCCCCACAAGCCATTACAAATACAGGACTTCACATGTGAATTGACAGTTACTCTACTTCGATTCGCTCCTTGTTACCGGAGGTTCCCCTTTAGGATCTCGCCAGGGGCAGCCGCGGGCAGCGCGGCATCTCGTACCGACGAAATTCCAGGGAGTGGGAGCAAGGCTATGTTTGCCAACCGAGGACCAGTTCTCCTTTCGATTTTGCTGTTGATTAGCCTGGGCGCCGCCGCCCAGACCACGACGGGCACCGTGAACGGGCGGGTGACCGACACGGCAGCGGCGTTCATTCCGGACACATCGGTCACGCTGACAAACGTGCGGACCGGGATCAGCCAGAGCAGCCAGACCAATGAAGAGGGGCTGTTCGTATTTCCCCTGGTGCAGCCGGGCTCGTACCGCATGGAGGTGTCGAAGTCCGGCTTCAAGAAGTTCATCTCGCAGTTTGAGCTGGCGGTGAACCAGACGGTTCGCATCGATGCGGCGCTGGAGGTGGGCGAGGTGTCGTCGACGGTGACGGTGAGTGAGAAGTCGGTGCTGATCGAGAGCGAGACGTCGTCGCTGGGCCAGGTGATCAGCAGCCGGCAGGTGGAAGAGCTGCCCCTGAACGGCCGCAATCCCTTCGCTCTTGCTTCGCTGAGCGCGGGCGTGGTGCCGCTGGGTTCGTTCGGAGTCGGGCTGAATGCCACGCGCATGGCGGCGCAGATGGCCGGGGCGAACAACTTCATGGCCAACGGCGGCATCGCGGGTAGCAATGAAGTTCTGCTGGACGGCGTTCCGATTACGGTGTGCTGCCAGGGCCAACCGGCGATTATCCCTTCTGTGGAGGTGACGCAGGAGTTCAAGATCCAGACGAACGCGTCGACGGCGGAGTTTGGACGGACCAGCGGCGGCATTCTGAACCTGGTCACGCGATCGGGCAGCAATGCGTTTCATGGCGGCGTGTATGAGTTCCTGCGCAACGATCAACTGAGCGCGGCGAACTGGTTCACCAACCGGGCGGGCAAGGCGCCGATTCCCGGCCGGGACGATTACCGTACGCCGCTGCGCTACAACCAGTACGGCTTCACGGTGGGGGGTCCGGTGGAGATTCCGAAGCTGTACTCGGGGAAGGACAAGACGTTCTTCTTCGGCGGCTATGAGGGGACGAATGTCCGGCAGTACGGCTATGTGAACTCGACTGTGCCGACAAACCTGATGCGGGCCGGCAACTTCAGCGAGGCTCCGGCCAACATTTATGACCCGGCGACGACGCAGGCGGATCCGAACAACGCCGGGCAGTTCGTGCGCTCGCCGTTTCCGGGCAACGTGATCCCGGCCGGCCGGCAGAATGCGATCACGAAGAACTATAACGCGTATTTTCCGGTGCAGAACGCCCCGGGCATCGTGAACAACTTCAACTGGGTGCAGTCGCTGGCGACCGACGATGCGCAGGGCACGGTGCGGGTGGATCACAACTTCAATCCGGCGAACCGGCTGTTCGCGCGGTGGAGTGTGACGGATGACAGCTACAAGAATGGGGACTGGGAGAACGGGATCTCGGGCTGGTCGCAGGCAATCCATGCGAATACGTTTGTGTTGAGCTACATGAAGGTACTGAGCCCGTCGCTGGTGGCGGATTTGCGGTACGGGCTGGCGATCCAGCGCAATCAGTTTCTGCCGGACTCAGTCGGCGAGGATGTGACGAAACTCGGATTCCCGTCGACGTTCGCGGCCCAGCAGACCGTGCATGCGATTCCGCTGCTGAACGTTTCCGGGCTGCGAAGCATCGGGTTCGACAGCCTGCGGAACTGGTCGCGCTATACGCACGCCCTGTCGGCCAACCTGAGCTGGATCCACGGCGCGCATACGGTGAAGTTCGGATGGGACGGGCGGCTGCTACGCGACAACGAGCTCACACTGGACGGCGGCGCGGGCAACTTCTCGTATGGGACCGGATTCGCGAACGGTCCGAATCCGCGGGCCGGGGTTCCGGCCGGCCAGTCGACGTTCGATTCCTACGCGACGTTCCTGCTGGGACTGCCGTCCAGCGGAAGCATCGGGTACAGCGATACGTGGGCGAGGCAACAGTTCTATCACGGGTTCTATATCCAGGACGACTGGCACGTCACGCGCAAGCTGACGGTAAACCTGGGGCTGCGGTATGAGTTGGAGACCGGGTTCACTGAGCGGTACGACCGGCAGGCATGGTTCGATCCAGGCATGGCTACGCCGCTGGCGCAGCAGACCGGGCTGCCGCTGACGGGCGGTGTGGCATTCAGCGGCGTGGGCGGACAGCCGCGCAACCTGTGGAAGACGGACAAGAACAACTTCTCGCCGCGCGTCGGCCTGGCGTACCAGATCACACCGAAGACGGTGCTGCGCAGCGGCTTCGGGCTCTTCTTCCTGCCGACCTCGCAGCGTGGTTATGCGAGCGGGAATCCGGGCTTCCAGGTGTCGACGCCGTTCGTGAGTTCGATTGACGGCGTGACGCCGGTGGGCACGATCAGCAATCCGTTCCCGGCGGGCACGATTCCGCTGGCGGGGTCGGCGAATGGCCCGCTGACGCTGGTGGGCGCGGGAGTGAGCGGGTTGTACTACGACAGCCCGATGTCGTATACGCAGCAGTGGAACTTCGGCATCCAGCAAGAACTGCCGTGGAAGGTGCTGCTGAATGTGGCGTATGCGGGCAGTGAGAGCGTCAAGCTCCCGCTGAACGTCAATCCGAATGCCCTGCCCCTGCAGTATTACGGCGCGCCGGGCGACCAGTCGCAGGTGGCCTATCTCACGCAACTGGTGAAGAATCCATTCTTCGGCATTATCCAGACAGGCGGCCTGGCGGCGGCGACGGTGCAGCGGAATGCGCTGCTGCGGGCCTTCCCGCAGTTTACGAGTGTCGGACAGAACTACCTGCCGCAGGCGACTTCGAGCTATAACTCGCTGCAGGTGACGGTGCAGAAGAGCCTGAGCCACGGGCTTTCGCTGCTGTCATCCTATACGTGGTCGAAGAACCTGGGTGTGGCCAACAATCTCACTACGGGCTTCCTGGATGTCGGCACGCCGGGCTTTCAGAACGACCTGAACCGGTCGATTGAGAGATCGGTGCTGGCGACGGACATTCCGCACCGCCTGGTGGTGAGCGCGAACTACGAGCTACCGGTGGGCCGGGGCAAGGCGTACGGATCAAACATGAACCGCTGGCTGGATGCGCTGGCGGGCGGCTGGCAGATGAATACGGTAATGTCGTTCAACAGCGGCTTCCCGTTGAGCTTCTCGAATTCCGGCGCGGCTTCCTTTGCCGGGTCGAGGCCGAGCTACACGTCATCGACAGTGAATCCACAGACTAGCGGCGACATCGAGAGCAGGCTGGGCGGTGTATCGGGCGGCACGGGGTATCTGGATGCCGCAGCCTTCCGTCAGCCATTGTCTTTCGAATTTGGCGATGTGGCGCGGCTGACGGACAACATCCGGAGTCCGGCGAAGAGCAACATCGACGTTTCGCTGATGAAGAACTTCGTGGTGAAGGAAGGGATCCGGGTGCAACTGAGGGCTGAGGCGTACAACCTGCCGAACCACCCGGTGTTCAACTCGCCCAGCACGTCGGTGGGCAGCGCCGGATTCGGCGTGATCACCAGCCAGGCAAACTCGCCCCGCAACGTGCAGGTGGCGCTGCGAGTGATCTGGTAAAGGGTAAGAGCCCGGGCCGGCCTGGATGCCGGTCCGGGTTTAGTCTTCGTCTTCCTGACCGATGGTGCGGCGGAGGCTTTCCACCTTGGTGATGCGAGGTGGCAGAAGAATCTTGCGGTAGTCCTGCCAGTTGCTGATGACCAGGAAGATGGTGAACAGGACAGAACCGACGGTCACGAGAGTGACCAGGATGATGGCCAGGATGTGGATCCAGCCGCCGCCGGGCGGGTTGAAGAAGATGCGCTCGAACTCCTGACCGAAGTTCATCCCGAAGTAGCCGGTGACCATCGCGCCGCCGCCGAGGATCATGCTGAGCATGGCCAGGCGGTTGATGGATTCCGTATTGCGTAACTGGTAGATGCGGTCAAGGGAATAGTTGAGTTTCTCGATTTCCTGCTCGACTTCGGACTTCATGGGCCCGAGGCGGAAGGCGTCGCACTGCATCTGGAAGTGCTCGATCTCTTCGTCCTTATTGGCGAGTTCGCTGAAGTGCCAGTAGTTGGAGAAGAGCTGGAACTCGGCCATGAGTTTGGCGACGTTGCGGGTGTCTTCATCCGTGACCTTGGTGCTGCCGAAGCGGCGGCCCAGGGCCCGGGAGACGAGGGCGGTGCGTTCGCTGAAGTCGAGTAAAGTCGCGCGGTAGAAGAGGGCCACGACGGCCGTCAGGTAGTACCGCGACATGAACATGCGGTGGACGAGGAAGCCTTCCTTCAACTGGTGTTCATCGCAGTCGAAGCGGCCGAGCACCATCGTCACGTTGGAATAGCTGGTGAAGCCGTAGAGCGTGCCCTGGTGGGCCCAGCGGCGGTAGACCTGTTTGCGGAGGGCCTCGCGCGTAAAGTCGGCGTCGTAGCGGTACTCGTCGCCCCAGCGGTCGACGAAGAGCAGGCGCGACATCAGGATTTCGTAATCCTCGCTCATGTGGAACTCCGGAGGCACGGAGTTGCCATCTACCGAAAGATAAGAGTAGACGATCATCCGCTCATCAAGGAGCGGCTCGAATTCCTGCTTGGCGTAGTTGAGGAAGTAGAGGAGTTCGGTGATGGTGCGGGAGAGCGGGGGCAGGTAGCCCTTCATGACGCACCTGGCGAAATTCTCCTCGACGATGACCTGGGTTTCGCCGCCGCCTTCCAGCTTGAGGGTGAGGCGCGAGGGGGTGCGGCCTTCCCGCAGCTGGCGGCCGCTGGAGGGGTACACCTTGCGCATCATCTCGTTGATCCAGAGAGCGTCGGCGACGGGCAGATGGGTAGCCTCGACGCCGAGAGTGAGGATCCCGATGCCGTTGGAGAACATGAACAGCCGCAGGTCCGAGACGCGCAGGGAGGCGCTGCGGCCGCGGGCGTCCTCGGCTTCAAACACAAGCTGGCGGCCTGTTTCACCGAGGTGCAGCAGGGGGATGGTGTAGCAGTGGACCATGTTTTCGGTCTCACCGCATTCGGCGCTGAAGCTGTCGCCGGTATCGAAAAAGACGCGCCGCACGAAGGGATGGAAAAAGACCATGTCCTGGTAGGCGAACGAGTCCATGTCGAAGCGTTTGAACGCGTCACGCTGCCATTTGCCCAGGCGGCCGGGCACGGCGCTGCCGGCGGACTGGCCGTGATCGGCGATCCAGTCGTCGAGCCCTTCCACCCAGTAATCGTGGCGGGCCCAGACGCGTTGGTGATCCTGCATAACCGCTTCCTTGTCCACCGAGAAGGGGAACACGAAGTAGGTATGAAGATGCAGAGCCTGCGCTTCCATCAAGTGAGATGATAGCAAGCGGAACCATGCAACTTGCGGACAAGATCGCAGTCATAACGGGCGCATCGAGCGGCCTGGGCGAGGTGTTCGCCCGGAAGCTGGCGCAGAGGGGCTACAGTCTGCTGCTGGTGGCGCGCCGGGCGGAGAAGCTGGAGGCGATCCGGGAGAGCATCCGGACCACTGCCAACGTGGCGGTGGAGTGCTACCCCTGCGATCTGGCGTCGAGCGAGGACACCGAGCGGCTGGCTCTGCAGCTGGAGCAGCGGCCGGTGGAGTTGCTGGTGAACAACGCGGGTTTCGGCACAATGGGCCGGTTTGTGCAGACGGATTACGCGCGCCAGGTGGATATGGTGCACGTGCATGTGCTGGCCACGATGCGGCTGACCAGGGCCGTGCTGCCGGGGATGATGCAGCGCGGGCATGGGGGCATCATCAATGTTGCTTCGGTGGCCGGGTTCTGGCGGAGCGCGGGCAATGTGAGCTACTGCGCCACGAAGGGCTGGATGAACGACTTCACGGAAGGCATCCGGCTGGAACTGGAGACGGCGGGCTCGGCCGTGAAGGTGCAGTCGCTGTGCCCCGGGTTCACGTATACGGAGTTTCACGACACGGCGGGGATCAACCGGGCGGCTATCCCGAAGATGCTGTGGATGCCGGCGGATTACGTGGTGGAGGAGTCGCTGAAGGGGCTGGAGTCAGGCAAGTTGTTTGTGATTCCGAACTGGAAATACCGGCTGGGGGCGGCCTTCGGAGAGTTACTGCCTTGGCGGTGGCGGCTGAAGCTGGAGAAGGCGAGCCCTCACAAACGCGAGATTCCGCATTCCCGTTTGACCTGATATTCCTGCTGTGACATGATTCCTGCTTAACCTGACTCGGGTTGTGGGAGGAGTAATGTACTGTTCCAATTGCGGCACGAATGTGCCCGACGGTCAACCATTCTGTACAAACTGCGGCCGCCAGATGGGCGGCGGCCAGCAACCACCGCAGGGGGCGCCACCTCCGCCTCCTCAGTACGGAGGCGGATTCAATCCGCAGCCGGCAGCGGTGATGATTCCGGCGGGCATGGAGTGCGCGCCCTGGGCTACGCGCGTCATCGGCTACATCATTGACAGCCTCATGGTGATGGTGGTGGTGTTCGCGCTGTACGCCGTGGCGGGGGTTGTGCTGGGAGCGAGTTTCGGACTCGGGCAAATGGTGGGCTCGGATGGTCTTTCCGGACTGGGCGGGCTGGGCTGCTGCTGCACGTTGAGCATCTTCCCGGTCTCGTTTCTGATTGTCGGCGTGTATAACCGGGTGATCCTGGTGGCCCAGCGCGGCTACTCGATTGGCCAGGGCGTGGTGAAGGTGAAGGTCGTGGATGCCAACGGGCAACTGCTGTCGCAGCAGACAGCGGGCATCCGGCTGCTGGCCCAGGTAGGGCTCGGCTTCATTCCGCTGCTGGGCCTGATCGACCTGCTGTGGCCGTTATGGGATCCGGCCAAGCAGACGCTGCATGACAAGGCGGTCGGCAGCTTCGTGGTGATGAATCAGTAATGACCGGAGCGGCACCCATGGGCCACCGTTTGCGGATGGCTCCTCTGGTGACAGGCGCAGTGCTGCTGCTGCACGTAGCAGTGCTGCGCCTGTTCTGCCGCGCGGGCGCCGACTGGGTCACGATATTCGGACGGGATCCTGGGCTGGCCTGTGCGTTCCGCGTGCACACCGGGCATCCATGTCCGGGCTGCGGGCTGACGCGGGCGGTCGTCCTGTCGGTGTGCGGCCAGTGGGCGCAGGCATTCTCATTGAACCCGCTGGGGCCATGGCTGGTGCTGGGCATGGTGCTGTTTGGCGTGTCGCTGGTGTGGCTGGGGCTGACGCCTCACGCGCGTGGACCGGCGGAGCGGGCGTTGCGGCTGGGCGGCGCCGCGTATGCCGCGGTGGCGTGTGTGTTCTGGCTCGGCGGGTGGTTGTGGCGGCTGGCCTGACTTCGGCCGGACTACTTGGCTTCCGGTTGGCGAACCGCGTCGTTGAGCCGGGCCGGATTCGCATAGTAGGACGAATCCACACTGCGCAATGCGTCCGAGCTGCCGCCCTGGCCGTTCGTGATGAGCGAGACCACCTGGCCGGGGCTCATCTCGCGATAGTCGCCGGGGAGAGCGAAGAGCCAATCCGGATAGGTCCCGGCCTGGACCTCTTCTGTTTTGAGCAGCAGGGCGAGTTGCCAGGGCTGATCGGGAGTCTTGCGGATCTCTCCGGTGGATTGCAGCACCAGGCAGCCGAGTTCGGGCGCGGCCCAATCGGTCCAGCGGACGCGCGGGCCACGCAGTTCCTGCAACATGAGCACGCGCTGGCCCAGAATCCGGGTCTCCCCTGCCAGTTTGCCGGAGGCCGGCTGTCCGCTTGCCTTGAGCGTACAGTTCGACTCGGGCGTGGCGAAGGGCGAGACGCCGCGGGCCACGCGATCGAAGGTCGAGCGCGCCTTCACCTGATCGCTGACGATGATGACGGTGCCGGAGCCGCTGATCAGCTCGCGGCTCTCTTTGGAAGTGGTATGAGCCATCCAGCCGTCGCCGCGCCGGGCCCAGAAGCTGACGCGGGACTCACCGGCCCGCTGTTCGACGAGTTTGGCGTAGAAGGCACCGGGCTCGCGCTTTTGGGCGGCGCCGGGCTGCGCCGAGTAGATCATCGCGGTGGCGATGGCGGCCAGGCTCACTGTGGCCAGAATTGCTCTCATGAAGACAGAACCAGCGGTTTCCTCAGAATTGAGTTTTCAGTTCCATTCTACCCCGCGGGTTTCTACTCCTCGCGTAGCGCGGCCATGGGATCGATGCGGGCGGCGCGGCGGGCCGGCAGATAGGCGGCGAGGGCGGTGACGGTGCAAAGCAGCAGCGCGGCGCCGCTGAGGACGAACGGATCGCCTGGTTTCAATCCATAGAGCAGGGTCCCGACGAACTTCCCTGCCCCGAGAGAGATGACCGTCCCGGCCACCAGACCTGCGAGCAGCAGCGCACCGGTGTTGCGCAGAATCAGCCAGACGACCGAGGCGCGCTGGGCACCGAGGGCGATGCGGATGCCGATTTCGCCGCGCCGCCGGGCGACGGAGTAGGCCGTGACGCCGAAGAGGCCCACCACGGCCAGCAGGAGCGCCAGGGCTCCGAAGATTGTTGAGAGCACGGCGACCAGGCGGGGCTGCAGGAGCGAGTCGTTCACGCGGGCTTCGAAGCTGCTGAACTCCAAGGCGGCGTCGCGCTGGACATCGAGGATGGCGGTCCGGACGGCGGGCACGAGAGTGTCCATGGAACTGCCGGAGCGGATGGCCAGGCGAATGGACGAGCCGGGTTCGGGATCCTGTGCGAAGGCGAGGTAACCGATGCGGCGCGGCGCCTCATCCATGCGGCTGTACTTCGTGTCCTTGACGACACCGACCACTTCGTAGCTGTCCATCTCTGTGCGGCTGCCGAGCTTGTTCATGCGAATGGTGCGGCCCACGGCGCTGGTGGTGCCGAAGAACTGACGGGCAGACGTCTCGTTGATGATCAGGCCGAGAGGGGCGGTGAGGGTGTCGCGCTGGTTGAACTCGCGGCCGGCCAGCAGGGCTGTGCCGAAGGTCCTGAAGTAACCGGGCGAAACGCGGTTGAGGAAGAGCAGGCCATCGCGGCGGGACTTGGGGGTGAAGCCCTCCGGTTGGACGACCTGCGCCCAGCCAGCACTGCCGATGGGCTGGAACAGCGAACTGGCCACGGAAGCGACACCGGGCGTGACCTCCAACCGGTGGAGGACCTCCTCGTAAACGGCGGCGCGCCGGGCCGGCGGCACGGCTTCCTGCAAATCGAGGCTGACCAGCAGGACGTTGTTCCGGTCGAAGCCGGCATCGACATTGAGCAGATTTCGCAGCGAGACGACGAACATGCCGGCGCCGGCCAACAGGACGAGGGAGAGTGCCACCTGGCCCGCGACCAGCGCCTTGCCCAGGGCCATGCGGCGCGAGCCGTGCAGGGTTCCGCGATCCTGCTCTTTCAGCGCGGTGTGTACGCCGAGGCGTGTGCCCCGGATGGCAGGCGCGAGGCCAAAGAGGATCGCCGTAAGTCCGGCGACGGCGATGGTGAAGGCGAGCAAGCGCAGGTCGGGCGAGGTGTCGAGATCCACTACGCGCGCGGAGGTGGAGAGCATGCGAACCAGTGCGCGGCTGCCCCAGAGAGAGAGCAGGAAGCCGCCGCCCGCGCCGAGCAGGGCAAGCAGCAAGCTCTCCGTCATCAACTGACGGATGATGCGCAGGCGGCTGGCGCCGATGGCGAGGCGCACCGAGAGCTCCCGCTGGCGGGCGGCTGCCCGGGCCAGCAGCAGGTTCGCGATGTTGGCGCAGGCGATGAGCAGGACCAGGCCCACCGTACCCATCAGAACGTAGAGCGCGGTGCGGTACTGAGTCCGGGTGGCGGAAAAGCCGAGGCCGGCGGGGCGGAGGCTGAAGGTGGTCTTGCGATACTCCGCCTGGTCGCGGCCACTTTGCTCGGGCGGCGTGGTGGCCTTGAGAATGTCCGGCGTGATTGCCTGAAGGCGCTGGTCTGCTTCCTGGATGGTGCGGCCGGCGGGGATGCGGCCCACGATGCGCAGCCACCAGTGATGGATCTCGTCTTCCTGGGTGGCGCCTGCCCGCACGACCGGCTGGCAGCCGATGGGGATGGCGACGTCGTAGGACTGCTCGAGGTCGAGGCCGGTAAACCAGGGCGGCGTCACGCCGACGATGACGAACGGCTTGCGGTTGAGATGAATGGTTTTCCCGATCACCTGTTCGCCCTCGGCGAAGTGGGCGCGGGCGAAGCGGTAGCTGATGACGGCCACGGGGCCTTGCGGGCCGCCGCCCCAGCGGTCGTCGTCCACGGTGAAGGCGCGGCCTTGCATGGCGGGCACGCCCAGCACGCGAAAGAAGTCGCCGCTCACCCAGAGCCCCTGGGCAAAGCGGCTGTCCGAGGGGGCGCCGAGCGTCAGGCGTTCCGAGGAATAGGCGAGCACTCCGGAGAAGGATTGCTGGTGGTCGCGGATCTGCTCCCAGAGGGGAGTATTCAGCTCGTCGTCGCCGCCCCCGCCCAGCTTGAGCTGTACCAGCGCCTGGGGGTCCTCCACGGGCAGGGTGCGCAGCATTACGGCGTTGATGATGCTGAAGATGGCGGTGTTGGCTCCGATGCCCAGGGCGAGGGACAGGACCGCGGTGAGCGTAAAGCCCGGATTGGCGGCGAGGGCGCGCATGCCGTAGCGCAGGTCCTGCTGCAGGCGGTCGAGGAAGATCCAGCTCCAGGCTGCCCGGCTGTCTTCGCCGATGCGGGCCTCGTTGCCGAACTTTCTGCGGGCTGCCAAACGGGCCTCGGAGCCGGTGGATCCGGCGTCCTGGAACTCCTGCGTCCGCAGGTCCTGGTGCAGCTGCATCTCTTCGGCCAGATCCTGGTCGAAGCGGGCGCGCTGGAATCGGAAACGAAGACGGCGGAGGAGTTCAAGCACCCAGTTCATGCGGGGATCCTTCTTCAGCTGGCGGTTTGGCCGTGGAAACAGCTTCCATAGTTAGACTATGGCAGCATGGGCGGCCAGTCAATACGCCGAGCATGGGCTGGGGTCACATGTTACACAGGCGCCTGGCTGGCAAAAGAAAACGCGGCGCCGGATCGGAAGGATCCAACGCCGCGTTGTCTGTTCGATCGAAGCTACCTGGCGAGTTGCCGGAGCACGTAGGGCAGGATGCCGCCGCTGCGGAAGTAGTCGACTTCGCGGGGCGTGTCGATGCGGACCTTCGCCTGGAAGGTCTTGCCATCGGCCTTGACGGTAGCGATCTTGGAGCCGGATTCGATGGCGTCGGAGACACCTTCGACGGAGTAGGTCTCGAAGCCGGTGAGACCGAGCGACTGGCGGGTTTCGCCGTTCAGGAATTCCAGCGGCAGCACGCCCATCCCGACCAGGTTGGAACGGTGGATGCGTTCGAAGCTCTCGGCGATGACGGCCTTGACGCCGAGCAGCGCGACGCCCTTGGCGGCCCAGTCGCGGGAGGAGCCGGAGCCGTATTCCTTGCCCGCGATAATCATCAGCGGTGTGCCCTGGGCGAGGTATTGGGCGCTGGCATCGAAGATCGACACCTTTTCGCCGCCCTGCTGGAGGGTGGTATAGCCGCCTTCGACGCCGGGGACGAGTTCGTTCTTGAGACGGATGTTGGCGAGGGTGCCGCGCACCATCACGTCGTCGTTGCCGCGGCGTGAGCCGTAGCTGTTGAAATCTGCCGGTTTGACGCCGCGTTCCATCAGGAAGCGGGCCGCCGGGCTGTCCTTGGCGATGTTGCCGGCGGGGGAGATGTGATCGGTGGTGATGGAGTCGGCCAGCATGGCGAGGACGCGCAGGCCCGACAGGTCTTCGAGGGGCGCTGACGGATCGCGCATGGACTCGAAGTAAGGCGGATGCTTGACGTAGGTGGAAGCGGGATCCCAGGCGAAGGTGGCGCCTTCGGGCGTCTTCACGGAGCGCCACATGGAGTCGCCCTCGAAGACCTTGCCGTACTGCGCTTCGAACATCTCGGGCTTCACGCTGGCGTTCACCGCATCGAGCACTTCCTGGGTGGTGGGCCAGATGTCAGCGAGGTAAACGGGGGCTCCGTCTTTGCCGATGCCGAGCGGGTCTGTCGTCAGGTCGATGTCGACGCGGCCGGCGAGGGCGTAGGCAACCACCAGCGGCGGCGACGCGAGATAGTTGGCGCGCACCTGCGGATTCACGCGGCCTTCGAAGTTGCGGTTGCCGGAAAGGACACTGGCGACGACGAGCTTGTGGTCGGCCACTTCCTTCGACACATCGTCAGGCAGCGGGCCCGAGTTGCCGATGCAGGTGGTGCAGCCGTAACCGACGAGGTGGAACTTCAAGGCCTCCAGGTAAGGCATGAGGCCGGCTTCCTTCAGGTAGTCGGTCACGACCTTGGAGCCGGGCGCCAGGGAGGTCTTCACCCAGGGCTTCACTTCGAGGCCCTTCTCGACGGCCTTCTTGGCGACAAGACCCGCGCCGAGCATGACGGAGGGATTCGACGTGTTGGTGCAGCTGGTGATGGCGGCGATGACCACCGCGCCATCGCTGACGACGGGATTCTCGCGCTTGGGCTCAGTGAGCGTGGTGAGGAAGTTGTCCTTCACCTGGGGCAGCGTCAGGCGATCCTGCGGACGCTTGGGTCCGGCCATGGAGGGGACGACGCTGGCGAGGTCGAGTTCCAGAGTGTCGGTGAAGACGGGGTCCGGCGAATTGGCCGTGAGGAACATGCCCTGCTCGGTGTAGTAGGCCTCGACCAGCTCGATGAGATCCTTGGGCCGGTTGGACATGCGCAGGTAAGAGAGGGTCTGCGCGTCGACGGGGAAGACGCCGATAGTGGCGCCGTACTCGGGCCCCATGTTCGCGATGGTGGCGCGGTCGGCCAGGGGGAGTTCGAGAACGCCGGGTCCGTAGAACTCGACGAACTTGCCGACAACGCCCTTTTTGCGGAGCATCTGAACGACGGTGAGGACGAGGTCGGTCGCGGTGACGCCCTCGCGCAGACGGCCGTGGAGCTTGAAGCCCACTACCTGAGGCAGCAGCATCGACACGGGCTGACCGAGCATACAGGCTTCGGCTTCAATGCCGCCGACGCCCCAACCGACGACACCGAGTCCATTGATCATGGTGGTGTGCGAGTCGGTGCCGACCACGGTGTCGGGGTAGGCGAAGGTGGCGCCGTTCCCGGATTTCGTGAAGACGACCGGTGCGAGGTACTCCAGGTTCACCTGGTGAACGATGCCGGTGCCCGGCGGCACGGCGCGGAAGTTCGAGAAGGCCTTCTGGGCCCAGCGGAGCAGCGAATAGCGCTCGGAATTACGCTGGTACTCCAGCAGCACGTTCTGGTCGAACGCCTTCGGATTGCCGAACTCGTCGACCTGGACGGAGTGATCGATGACGAGGTCGACGGGGATGAGCGGATTCGCTTTCTGCGGGTCCGCGCCCATCCTGGCGAGGGCGTCGCGCATGGCGGCGAGGTCGACGACGCAGGGCACGCCGGTGAAGTCCTGGAGGATGACCCGGGCGGGCATGAACTGGATCTCTTCGGCACGGCCGGCTGGATCCCACTTGGCGACGTACTCGATGTCGCTCTTCTTCACCACCACGCCGTCTTCCTGGCGCAGCAGGTTTTCAAGCAGGACTTTGATGCTGTAAGGGATCCGTTTCAGGTCGTAGCCGGCGGCGCCCAGGGCCGCGAGCCGATGAATCTGATAGTCGCGGCCGCCCACACGAAGGGCCGCAGCGCTGCCGAAGGAATTCACGCTGTTCATGGATATCTCCAGTTTACCTGCCCGGAGCGCCTTTTGGAGGTTCGGCGGCGCTCCGGGCATCAGGTTGTGAGGCGGGAGCGGACAGGCAATCAGGAACGGCGCCGGCGATACAGGGCCAGAGCAACCAGGCCGGTGAGAGCCAGGCTGAGGCTGGCTGGTTCCGGACTGGGTATGGCCTGCGGGCCGGGGGCATCGAGGATGGCCAGGGACCAGCCGAACCAATCCCCATTGGAAGTCAGGGACATGCGGTTGTCACCGGACTGAACCTGCACGGGCAGCTTGAACAGGCTGCCGTATGGGCCCAGATTCCCGTCGATGGGCCCGCCCACCTGGCCGGCATTGAAGTAGATGCCTTCGCCGGTGGTCTGCGGATCATCGGCATTGGTCAGCAGCCAGAGGGTGCCTGCGCCGGCGTACGGGCTGTTCAACTGGAGATTCATCTCGGGCGTTCCGGCGGTGGCCCCAAAGCCGTCGGGCGCCGAAACCTCTTTCGAGAAATCTGTCAGCGTCACCGTGCGGTCGGGCCTGCCTGGTGTCGAATAGACGATCGCCAGGGCAACAGAGTAGATCTGCGCGCCTCCAGAGAGGTCGAAGTCGTAGCTGCCGTTTCCGTTGATCGCATCGGTGACGTCCCAACGATAGTTGCTGAACTGACCATCACTACTGGACGGGGCTGCACCGCCCACATCCTTGGATCCAAAGTTCGCCTGCAGAGAGGCGGTGGAGAACCAATCGCTGGTGTACAGATAAGCGGCCTTGACGGTCGCACTGGAGGGGATACCCGTGACCTTTAGAGTACCCTTTGCCTCTGACACACCAGGGAAAGCTTCGGCCGAGACCATTGCCGCAACCGGACCGGTATACACCTCGTACAGAGGAGTACTAAAGGCCGGCAGGCACACAAAAACTACCCAGATTGCACACAGACGGACGAGTGGCATTTCCTCCTCCAAGGAACTATGGAGGTAGTGTGTCATCCTTCCCGACGGATGTCCATCACGGAACAGGGAATCGAACTACTTTTTCCTGTACTCAAAAGATTCAGAAGCTGAGCACGAGGTGCCAGATGTAGAGATAAGCCAAAGAATCAACGTCTTCCCACACTTTTCGACAGAGCTGAGGATCACCGCTAATAGATGGAAGTTCCTTCATTTTTGAGGCCCAATCCAGGCAAATTCCAGCCGGAATGCGGCCTTGCGGCCAGGTGGGTGCGGACGGCCGAGCGTCGGGTGGACCTGGTGGTACGTCCATGTTCGGGCACTGTGAGTACTGACCGTACTCTCGTGTGGCATCTGTCATCGCGCGTACATTGTCCACCGTGGCATCGTTCTGCATGATGGCACTGGCGTCCATAATGAAGCCGCCTTCATTTGCGCAGGTATCGATGAGCAACCGGCAGTGCTGCTTCACCTGTTGAGGTGTGCCGAAGGCGAGCAGGCTGTTTGGGACTCCGCCGCTGAGGCAGAAGCGGCTACCGAGTTTCTGGTGAGCCAGGCGGAAGTCGCTGCGATCGAGATGGAAGATGATGCTGCCCGCGGGCAGTTCGGCGAAGGCGTCGAGATGGGCATCCCATTTGCCTTCGGCGTAGAAGAGAGTCTGGTTGCCACGGGCCCAGATCGCTTCGACGATGGGCTTGAGAGTCGGCCAGTAGATGGATTGGAAGTGCTCGCGCGAGATGAAGGGCACGCAGCCGCGATGCATCCAGATGGGAATGGGCGCGAGGCGCGCGGGATCGAGGCTGCCGAGAGCGATGTGCGCGAGGTGCGGCATCAGCGCGCGGCAGGCGGCTTCCACCTTCTGCGGGATCTCCATCAGATCAAACGCCAGCCCGAGATAACCGCGGAACTTGTCGGCCAGCACATCCAGCGGCGCCTTCAACATGCCGCAGATGGCGGAAGGAGTGGCGGTCTCGCTGCGCATGCGCTCGACTTGCGGACCGAAGGCGTTGAAGTAGTTCGCCATGGCCCAGGTGCTCTTCACGAGGGCCAGACTCTGGCGATAGGGGCCGAGGGCGAAGTCGGCGGAGACGCGCGGCAGCCAGGTGCGATAGAGGAACCCGACGGGGTCCTCGATGAGTTCGTCGTACTCCTCGCGGCGCATCCAGGCGTTGTCCTGTTCGGGCTCCCTGTACTGAAACGCGATGTCGGGCCCGATGTCGATGCCGGGCGTGGCGTAGTAGCGCAGGCTGGCTGCCTGGGTGAGGCCGGTCCAGACGTAGACCATGTTCGGCACGGCGGCGTCCCAGTCGAAGCCTGCACAGGTGCGGATGACGGCCTCAAACGCCTGGTTGTAGTCGTGGGTGACCTGCTGGTTGGTGAAGCCTGCATAGGTCGCGGTGAACTCCGCGGCGAAGGGGCGCAGCGGCACACGGTCGGGTTTGCCGTTCCGCATCGTGGTGACGTAGCGGTGCAGGCGTTGTGCGTACAGTTCCGACAGGTCTTGGGACATACTGGCAACAAATTATCAGATTTTGAGACCTGGATTGCCAGATTCCTGCGGAAACGGCGCGAGGGAGAGGGCGCGGCAAAGAAGAAGGCCGGCGCCCCTCCGTTGGGAAGAGCGCCGGCCTTGAGGATTCCACCGGGTGGTGCGCTGAGGTTAGAACTCGTAGCGCAGGCCGAACTGCATGACGCGCGGCTGGGTGAGCTGCGCGCTGTAGGCGCCGAACGTGCCGCCCACCGAGATGTCCAGGGAAGCGCTGTTCACGTCAAACTTGGCGGTGTTGGTGAGGTTGAAGGTCTCCCAGCGGAACTGCAGGGAGTGCTTCTCGTTGAACGGCATGATGAACCGCTTGGAGAGGTTCAGGTCGATGTTGAAGATGCCGTCGCCGCGCAACCCGTTGCGGGTTCCGATGCCGCCGGGCAGTTCGTAGTCGAAGGCCGCCATGGCCTTCTCCGGATCGGCAAACATGTTCTCACCATGCTGGGTCTTGACCGGAGCGCCGGTCCAGCGCGCCCAGTTGTTGTTGTTCCAGTTGGTGGGCCAGACGCCGGTTTCGAACACGCTGATGGGGAAGCCGCTGGACCAGCGCCATACACCGGAGAGCTGCCAGCCGCCGATGATGGCGTCCGCCCAGCGGGGGATGTCGGTGGAGAACTTCTTGCCGCGGCCGACCGGCAGGTTATAGACCGCCAGCATGTTGAACAGGTGGGTATTGTCGTAGTCGGAGACGCCCCTCATCAGGCCGGGCTGCCAGGGGTTCCAGACGACGCCGGTTGAACTGCCGGCGCGCTCGGTGTTGGAACGGATGTCGATCGACTTCGAGAACGTGTAGTTCATGTCGATCACGTCGCCGTTGTTGAAGCGCTTGCGCACGTTCAACTGAGCGCCGTGGTAGCTGCCGCCGCCGACAGAGCTGAACACCGACAAATAGGAGAACTGCGGGCTGTAGAACGTGTACGGACCCTGGTCCGAGCAGCGGTTGCGCGAGTCGCAACCACCCTGGCCTGCGCCGGTATCGAGCTGGTAGAGCGCGTAGGTCCAGTCATACGTGTTGGCCGCGAACCGGTTGTAGGCGACCTGCGTGGCCGACAGGGTTGGCGTGGCGATCTTGCTGAACATGTTCTCCCAGAAGGGAACCTTCTGGACGCTGGCGGTGGGTACGCCGTCGAGCACCTGCTGGGCCAGGATGGAGCCGGCCTGGAAATAGGTCTGGCCGGACTTCGGATCCTTCAGGTCGGTCGGCATCGCCGCGTCGCGGCGCACCAGGGAGCGGCGGGAGAGCCGGCCTACATAGGATCCCTGGACGAACCAGCCGTTGCTGAGTTCGCGCCCGATGCTGAAGTTCATATTCATGTTGTAGGGCGCCTTCAGGGTGTCATCCAGACCGTTCGTGATGGCGAACAGGTTCGGATAAGTGGCCGGGAAGGTGGCAGCTGGAGCGGCCGGCAGCAGGCCCGCCGGGATCTGATTGATCGCTGTATAGCGCGGAGCGGTTGCAATCGTCTGGGTCGCCGCCGGATTCGTGAGGGAATTCGACAGACCGAACGCAGTGGCGTCGTACGAGCGCATCAGGCTGCTGCCGAACAGGTCGTAGTACATGCCCCAGCCGGCGCGGATGGAGGTCTTTCCGGGGCCGCCGAAGAAGAACTTGCTCAGGCCGCTATCGCCCTGGGGCGAGTACGCCAGAGAGATGCGAGGCGCCCAGTTGTCCTTGTGGAAGGGGTAGAGATCCCGCCCGCCGGCGGATTTCGGAAGGAACGAGATCAGGCCGGCGCCCATCTGGGACAGGCCCTGCTGGGCGAGGCCGCCGCGCTTGTCGAACCAGTCGCCGATGGGGATGTTCGGCGAAACCTGCTGGCCGTTGGCTTCATAGATAGGCGGCATCAGCGAATAACGGATACCGGCGGTGACCGTCAGAGCGCGGCTGACTTTCCAGGTGTCCTGGAGGTAGAGTTCATACTCCTGGTTCCTGAAGTTGCGCTCCACCGGCGTGCCTTCGGGCAACACCGAGCCATCCACCTTGTAGTTGTACTGAGCGTTGCCCTGCGTGACCAAGCCCATGATGTCGGTCATCGCCCAGCGGAATAGCGTGTACTGGCTGCTGGGCAGGTCCGGGAACGGAGCAGTAAGACCCGCACCGCTGCTGTCCAGCCAGGAGGCATTGGCGGATGCGCTCGAGAACGAGTTCGCCAGGTTATTGCGCCGGTTCTGGCTGAAGCGGCCAATGGCACCGAACTGAATGTTGTGCGAGCCCTTGATGTAGTTCATGTCCTCGCTGAGGGTATGGACCGGAATGATCGACACAAAGCCACGGCTCAGGCCCACATTCGGATCGATACCGCGGAGCGTCACAGCCGAGAAGTTGGCGATGCCGGTGGATTCATTGCCCTGCCGGGTGAGGCCATAGCGAAAGTTGCTGATCAAGTTGGGACGGAAGAGGCTGGTGAGACCGATGCCGAAGCCCTTGTTGTTGTTCAGAGCAACGCTGTTGGCCGGCTGGCCGGGCAACTGGGGCAACCCCTGCTCATTGTCGTTCTGCAGGTTGCCGCGTACGAACAGCGTGTGCTTGTTCTGCGAATCGAGGATCCAGTCGTAGCGGGCGATGTAGGTGTTATAGCGCAGCGGGGTCGGCGCCTTGAAGCGATAGCCGACGAAGTTCAGGCCGTCACCGACAGTTGTATCGTTGGGTACGGGGTAGCTCTTCAGCAACGACAGGACATTCTGGTTGACGCCGCGCGGATCCAGCTTGGCCACTACGTCAGCGGGGGTGACGGTCGCCACACTCCCGTCGGTGCGTGTGTAGTGCAGGATGCCCTGGCGCATGTCCATCGAAGGCACGTTCCGCAGAGCGCTGTCGTCTTTCGCGTCGCGGCGGCCTTCCCAGTTGCCGAAGAGGAACATGCGGTTCTTCTTGATGGGCCCGCCGAGGGATGCGCCAAAAATGTTGCGGATGAGCTTGGGCCGCTCGACGCCCGACTTGTTGTTGAAGAAGCCGTTGGCCGTCGTGATGGTGTTGCGATGGTACTCGTACATGCTGCCGTGCAGCTCGTTGGTGCCGCCCTTGGTTACCAGAACGACCTGCGCGCCGGACGAACGGCCGCTGTCGGCGTTCGCATTCAAGGTCGTGACACGGAACTCCTGGACCGAGTCGGGCGTCATGCGCAGTACCGAGGTGAATGCCTTGCGGTCCATCTGGTCGTTCACGTCGATGCCGTCGAGGGTGACGTTCGCCTGGTCGCTCTTGCCGCCGTTGACGGCGCCATTGCGGGAATCCGTGTCGCCTTCGCTGGTGAACACGACGCCCGGTTGCAGCGCCAGCAGACCCACAATATTGCGGGCATTCAGCGGCAACTGGACGATCGGCTTATTGGCAATCGCGTTGCCGATGGAGGCGTCGACGGTGTTCAGATTCTCGGTTTCGGCGACAACGGCCACCGTCTCTGTAATCTGCCCGACCTCGAGTTTCACGTTCACAGTCGCCGGGTTGTTCACCAGCAACTGGACGCCGTTGACGGTCGCGGTGCGGAAGCCGTTGGCTTTGACGGTAATCCGGTATTTGCCGGGTGTGACCTGGAGGAACGAGTAGATGCCCGAAGCATCGGAGGTCGCGCTACGCTTCGCGCTGGTGTCGATGTTTTCCAGGTCGGCGACGGCATTCGGGACAACCGCGCCCGAGGAATCCGTAATCACACCCGAAACTTGAGACGATGCCTGCCCCCACATGGTCAGGTGTAGGGCAAAGAGCCCGACAAGCCCCAAAAGCACTTTCTTCATGTAAACTCCCCTGTAACAAACCTCAATGAACGGTTAGATACATTTCCAATGGGTTTGGAAGCGAAAAAACGTTCCCGCCGTCCGGAAGCAGCGAGTGACTGCCCGGCAGCGGAGTCAAAACCTGTTGTTTTAGTTATGTAGACCCAGGACCAAAGAGCAACTCGACGGGGAGGCGCTGCAGCGACGGGAACTGGTCCTTTCGCCTGAAGGCAACCTATAGGAGTTGGTTGTAACAGTGAATCACCCGGACTGTCAATCGGATTCTTGGATCGACCCTATCTTCCGGCCGTTGCGTGGAGGGTAAGCGAAGAAAAGGCCCCGGAAGCAAGCCGGGGCCATGGAGAGAGAGGGGAGGGTAAAAATCGAGGTTAGATCGCCAGGCCGTGAGCGCCGACGGTCCGGAATTCGTACTGCAGAATTTCGACGGCCGCGGTGCCTTTTTCACAGCGCACGATGCGTCCACGCGCCACCAGCTTCAGGGCGCACTTGTTGTCGAGTTGGGCCGGCCAGCTGATAGCCATTTCCAGCCGCTTGCCCGGGATCAGCGCCTTTTCCGTCTGAAAGAGTACGCCGCCGCTGCTCAGGTTGATGGTGGTGCCGGAACCGGCTTCGTCACCAAGTCTCTTACTGAGTAGTTTGAATTTGAGTTCGCGTTCGATCGGAAAGCGATCCGACGTCCGGCGATCGGTTTTGCCCCTCTTACCAGGGATGATTGGTTCTGATCCGATAAAGTTCATAGCTGGTGCTCACAAAGAATAGTCGCCCGGATCGCTGCATAACTTCAATGGGGTGTTAGTTTTAATTGTGGGTGGTACGTTGGTACCATCCCGCTGCGGCCGGTCGGGTATGATCTTCCGTATGCGTTCCCTCTTTGTTTGTGTACTGGCCCTCGCCGGGTCCCTGGTTCTTTCGGCCGCCGATAAGGTAGCCGTGGTACCAGAGGGTGCCTCCGCCTCCGGGCCTTTTTCTCCGGGGATTCGCGCCGGCGATACCCTCTACTGTTCCGGCCAGGTGGGCCGCACGAAAGATGGCAAAATCCCTGAAAATTTTGAGGATGAGGTGAAAGCGGCGCTCGACGCGGCCAATGAGATCCTCAAGAAGGGTGGTTATTCCATTGAGGACGTGGTCGCCGCCCAGGTGTACCTCACCGATATGGAGCTTTTTTCGCGGATGAATGCGGTCTATACGAAGTACTTCCCGGAGCCGCGTCCAGCCCGTACCACAGTTGGAGTGGCCAAGCTCGTAGGTACTGCCCGGATTGAGATCACTCTGACGGCTTGGAAGCGTCCGGCTCGCTAGCGCGCTGTTCGGCGACCCATTTTCTGATCTCTTCTAAACGATCTTTAATGCGAGCTTCGGTTCCGCGAGCGGTCGGTTCGTAGAATTTCACGCCTTCCATGCCGTCCGGCAGGCAGTCCATGCCCGTCAGGCCGGCCTGGTTGGCGTGTGCGTGCTGGTAGCCTTTCGAGTAGCCCCACTCCTTCATCGCTTTGGTTGGAGCATTGCGCAGATGCATGGGCACCGGGAACGAGGGGTTGTTGCGGACGAACTCGCGGGCCGAGTTCAGGGCGCGGTAGCCGGCATCGGACTTCGGCGCCACAGCCAGATAGATGGCGATCTGGGCCAGGGCCTGGTCGCCCTCCGGCACGCCGAGGAAATGGACAGTCTGCATGCAGGCGATGGCCTGTTCGGCGGCGCGCGGGTCGGCCAACCCGATATCCTCTACCGCCATGCGAACTAAACGGCGGGCAAGGTACATGCGATCCTCACCGGCTTCCAGCATCCGGGCCAGCCAGTACAGGGCCGCGTCGGGGTCGGACGACCGGACGCTCTTGTGCAGGGCCGACACGAGGTTGAAGTGCTCTTCCCCGCCCTTGTCGTAGAGCAGCATCTTGCGCTCCACGGCATCTTCCACCGCCTGCCTCTCCAGTTTGCCGCTCTCGCTGGCCGCGGCGGCGATTTCCAGGATGTTATAGGCGGTGCGGGCATCGCCGCCGGCGTAGGCGCCGATCTGCTCCAACAGATCGTCTTCCGCCTCGACGCCAACCACAGGGAGCGCCCCGCGTAGCAGTTGCACCAATTCCTCGGTGGTGAGGGCGCGCAGCGCATAGACCTTCGACCGCGAGAGCAGGGCCGAGATGACCTCGAACGACGGGTTTTCCGTGGTCGCGCCGATGAGGATGATGTCGCCGCGCTCCACGTAAGGCAGGAACGCGTCCTGCTGCGCCTTGTTGAAACGGTGGATTTCGTCGACAAAGAGGACGGTGCGCAGACCCTGGCGCCGGTTGCGCTCGGCCTCCACCATGACGCCCTTGATCTCCTTGATGCCGCTCAGGACGGCGCTGAAGGGGATGAACGCGCACTTGGTCTGCCGGGCGATCAGGCTGGCCAGCGTGGTCTTCCCAACGCCGGGCGGACCCCAAAGAATGATCGAAGTGAGACGGTCTTTTTCGATCTGGACGCGCAAGGGCTTGCCGGGGCCCAGGATATGTTCCTGACCCACATAGCCATCGAGGGTCTCGGGCCGCATGCGTTCGGCCAGGGGGCGCGGAGCATTGTCCTGCAGGCCGGGCGCGGCGTCGAAGAGGCTCACTGGACGGTCCTCTGACGCCAGGCCTCATAAAGGAGGATGCCGGCGGCCATGGCTGCGTTCAAACTCTCGACCCCCGTGGTGGGGATGTGCAGGTTCAAGCCGGCTCCCTCCATTTCCTTGCTGACGCCCCGGCCTTCGCTGCCGATCACCAGGGCGCATCGCCCGTTGAGGGCTGCATCCTTCAGGCTGAGGGACGCGCGCGGGACGGCCACGAAGACCTCCATCTTATTTTGGGAGAGGGCTTTCCGGGCGAGATCGGGCGCCACGGCCTCGAGAAATGGCACACGGAAGAGGGAGCCCGCACTGGCGCGCAGTGTTTTGGCATTCCAGGGGCTAACGGTACCCTTCAGCAGTAACAGGCCCGTGGCTCCGAAGGCCTCGGCGGCCCGGACGATGGCTCCGGCATTGCCCGGATCCTGCACGCCATCCAGCACAACTACCAGGGAATGGCCGCGCAGGACGTGTTCCATGGTCCACTGGGGGGGCCGGACGAGGGCAAGGACGCCCTGAGCCGCCTCGGTGGCGGAGACTTCCTGAAAAACCGCGTCGGGCACGGTGAGCAGCCGCACTCCGTTCAACCGGCCGATGTGACGTTCCACGACACCCCGGACACTATCGGCGGCGACCACCACCGGGGTCTCCAGGCCGGACCGCAGCGCTTCCTCCAGCAGATGGAAGGTCTCGGCAACACACAGCCCATCAGCGGTTAGCGTCCCCCGGGACAACGCACGGCGCACCTCTTTGAGGAGAGGATTCCGGGCACTGGTGATCACTTCGGCACGGGACATAACGCTAGAATCAATATCGTACGATGAGGCGGCTCATTGCCATTGCAATTCTGGTTGTTGGTCTTCCGCTGGCGGTCTATCTGGTCGTTCTGGCGAAGGAGATCGAAGGGCAATCCGTCATTGATGACTCGCAGAAGGCGGACATCATCGTGGTCCTGGGCGCGGCGGAATACAACGGCCGGCCTTCGCCCGTCCTGAAAGCACGGCTCGACCATGCCTTCGACCTTTACCAGAAGGGGCATTCGAACCTGATTCTCACCACCGGGGGCGCCGGCGGCGACCAGCAGTTCACCGAGGGCCAGGTGGGCCGCGACTACCTGGTGCGGCGCGGCATCGCCTCGGAAGCCATTGTGGTGGAAGGGGAAGGCGATTCCACGGTGCGCAGCCTGCTGGCCGTCAGCGAGATTATGCGCCGAATGAACCTTGTCTCGGCCATCGTGGTCAGCGACGGCTATCACATCTTCCGGGCCAAGCGGATCCTGCAGCACGAGGGGATGAAAGTATACGGTTCCCCCCGGCCTTACCGGCAGCAGGGCACCTGGAAAGAGCAGTGGCTGTATGTGCGCCAGGCGGTCGGTTACGTGCTTTGGCGCATGGGCATCAACATCTAGCTCCGGCGCCCACCGTTCCTACTGCCCCTCCCCCCAGATCCATTTCGTAAACCAGGCCAGGTTGTCCTCCATGACGTGGCGCTGCTGTTTCGGCTTATTGATGCCGTGGCCGAAGCCTTTGTAGACCACCAGCCGGGTTTCGATGCCCTGATCCTTCAGCCCCTGGTAGAGTTCGTAGGCATTGGGCAGCGGCACGCGCTGGTCGTTGCCGCCATGCTGGATGAGCGTCGGAGTGCGGGCCTGTTTGATGTTCGTGATGGGGGAGGTTTTGCGGTAGATCTCGGGATCGTCCCACGGCGTGGCCTTCAGGTATTGCCGCGTGAAGGGATGGATGTCGGTGTTGACATAGTAAGTCATCCAGTCGCTGATGCCCGCTCCTACGCTGATGGCCTTGAAGCGGTCGCTGCCGGTGGTGAGGAAGGCGCTGATGTAGCCGCCCTGGCTCCAGCCCATGCAGCCGACACGCTCGGGGTCGGCCATGCCCTGGGCGACCAGGGAATCCACACCGCTGAGCACATCCCAGGCGTCGCCGACGCCCAGATTCCTGACGTTGAGGGAGCGAAACTCCTCGCCGTAGCCGGCGGAGCCGCGGTAGTTGGGCTTCAGGATGATGGCGCCTTTGGCGGCAAACTGTTCGATGGGATAGTAGCGGTCGGCGGCGCGGTAGGGCCGGTCCACGCCGGTCGGGCCGCCATGGATCACCACCAGCAGCGGGTACTTCCTGCCCACCTGAAAGTCGGCCGGTTTGATGAGGACCCCTTCGATGAGAGTGTCGTCCTTTGATTTCCACGAGATCACCTCGCGGGTGGCCAGCCGGAAGTCCTTATATTGTTCGCGGTAGGTGGTCAGGGGCTTGGGTTCAAAAGGAGCTACGGGCGAGTGGTAGACCTCAGTGAAATCGTCCAGGGCGGCCCCGGTGAAGGCCATCCAGCGGCCATCCCTGGTGAAGGAAGGTGTGCCCGGAGAAAAGGAGGAATCGCCGAAAGCGGCACGGTAGGTCCCTTCCCTGGGATCCAGCAGGAACACGGTGGAGGCGGTCTTCTGCAGGCCGCTGAACCAGATGCCGTCCTCCGTCCAGTCGATGAGGGAAGGCTCTTCGTCAAAATTCCGGGTGAGCAGGCGACTGGGTCCGCCGGCGGCGGAGACCGCGGCCAGGCGCGCGTTCTTGAAATAGAAGAAAGGTTCGCCGTTGGCCGTTTCGTAGGCGATCCACTCGCCATCGGGCGACCAGTGCGGATTGCCGTCCGGACCCGGCGTGTCCACCAGTTTCTTCAGGCTCTTGTCTTTCACCGTGATCACGTAGATGTCGGCGGTGTCGTTGTGACTGAGGTCGGTGTCCTTCTGTGCGCTGAAGGCGATGCGGGTGGAGTCGGGCGACCAGGAGAAATCGTTGACCGTAAAGCTCTCCCCCGAAGTAAGAGCTTCAGGTTTGGTCTTGGCACCTGGTTCGGCGGGCAGGTCGACAATATAGATGTGGGAGTAAGTGTGGTCGCCGCCCACTACCTCATATTCGCCGTACTTCTCTTTGCGATCTTTCAAGCTCTTGGACTCGGGCCCGGAGGAGGTGAAGGCGATCCGCTTGCCGTCGGGCGCCCACTCATACGCCTGGACCTCGATGTCGCCGGAAGTCAATTGCCAGGCCTCGCCGCCCTTCGGAGCGATTACCCAGATGTGCTTCTTCCCGTCGCGGTTTGCGACGAAGGAGATCCACTTCCCGTCGGGCGACCATTCCGGCGCGGAGGCTCCTTTGGGGTTCTGCGTCAGTTGCAGCGGAGTTCCGCCGGTCGTTTTGGCAAGCCAGACCTGGGTCCGGAACTCGTTCTCTTCCCAGTTCGCGAAGCCCGCGGTGTAGACCACCATCTGGCCATCGGGCGAGATGCGCACGGCCGAGGGGGCGGAGAAATTCAGCGACTGTTCGATGGTGGGCACCTTCGGGGCGCCCGCCGCGGATGCGAGCGAAACTACCAGCAGGAGGAGAGCGGCAGCAGGACGGCAGAAGAAGACAGCAAGTCGCGCCATTCGCCTATTCTGCGCGCTTCCCGGGGCCAGGCACAACCAGGACGTTGTGCCGTGAAACACAACAGCAGGTGAATGTTACAATTGAGGGGTTTGACTCGTGTTCCCGATTCCCGCCGTGAGCGGTGCGCCAGGCTGCTTGCCCTGCTGGAACAGCAGAAAGCAGCGGCCGCCGTCATCACCCATCTCCCCAATGTCCGCTACCTGAGCGGCTTCACGGGTAGCAATGCCATCTTATTGATTTCAGGCCGCGGATCGACCCTCTACACAGATCCTCGCTACGACATCCAGGCGCGTCAGCAGGCGAACTGCCCGGTGCGGATTGTTCGTGGTCCGCTGTGGCCGGAGGTGGCCGCGGAGGTGAGAAAACGCCGTCTGTCCAGCATCGCGCTGGAGGCCGACAAGGTCTCGCATGCCGACTGGCTGGAAGTGGCCAAAACTCTCGGCAAAGGCGTCAAGCTGCGGCCCATGAAGGGCGTGGTGGAATCGCTGCGCGCCGTGAAGTCGTTGGCCGAGATCGAAACCATCCGGCGTTCGGTGCAGGTGAACTCGAAGGCGCTGGCCCAGACCCTCAAAAAGGTGAAGCCGGGCATGACAGAGCTGGAAGTTGCCGCCGAGCTGGACTACCGGATGCGGAAGCTGGGCGCGGAAGGAGCGGCGTTCGAAACGATAGTCGCCTGCGGGGCCCGTTCGGCCCTGCCGCACGCCCAGCCGACGAACGAACAGCTGAAAAACGATCAGGTACTATTGATAGACATGGGCGCAAGCCTGGAAGGCTACGCGAGCGATATGACTCGGGTGGTTCATCTGGGCGAACCGGGCGCCCGCATCCGCGGCCTGTATGAGGCCGTGTTGGAAGCGCAGTTGCAGGCAATAGCCGCCGTCAAGCCGGGCGCGTCGTGCGCCGAGGTGGATGCGGCGGCCCGCGGTGCGTTGAAGAAACGGAAGCTGGATCAATATTTTACGCACTCCACCGGCCATGGCCTGGGTCTTGAGATCCACGAGAATCCCAGGGTTGGCGCCAAGGTGGAGACGGTCCTCCAGGCGGGCATGGTGATTACCATCGAGCCCGGCGTTTATGTGAAGGACTTCGGAGGCGTACGGATTGAAGATACCGTCCTGGTGACGGAGACCGGCGTTGACGTGCTCACGCCGACGACAAAGGAATTTGTGGTACTCGCATCATGACCATTGAAGAGATTCGTGAACTGATCCATACGGTGTGCTCCACGGGAGTGGCGGAACTGGAAGTACAGCGCGGCGAGAACCGCGTCTGGATCAAGCGCACAGCGGGTGTCGTCACGCAGGAAATCCATGTGCCGCAGCAGACCCAGCCGCCGGTCCCGCCGCCCGTACACTCCAGCCTCCCTCCGGCCCAGGTGACGGTGGCCGCTCCGTCGGCACAACCCGCGCCGGGCGAACCCGACCTCACTGACCCGACGCTGGAACCGATCAAATCGCCCATTGTCGGCACGTTCTATGCCGCGGGCGCTCCGGGTGCGGAGAACTTCGTCAAAGTCGGTGACAGCATCAAGCCAGGCAAGGTGCTGTGCATCATCGAGTCGATGAAACTGATGAACGAGATCGAATCAGAAGTTTCGGGCACCATCGTCAAGAGGTTGGTCGAAAACGGCCAGCCGGTGGAGTACGGTGAAGTGTTGTTCCTGGTGAAGCCCAACTAACGGGAACCGCCCCTCATGATCCAGAAAGTTCTGATCGCCAACCGCGGAGAGATCGCCCTGCGCGTGATCTGCGCCTGCAAGGACATGGGCATCAAGACGGTGGCCGTGTACTCCGAGGCCGACCGCTACTCGCTCCACGTCCGATTTGCCGACGAGGCCGTCTGCATCGGTCCGGCGAAGAGTGCGCTGAGCTATCTGAACATCCCGTCCGTGATCAGCGCGGCGGAAATAACGAACGTCGACGCCATTCACCCGGGCTACGGTTTCCTCAGCGAGAACTCCGACTTCGCCGAAGTCTGCAAGGCATCGGGCCTGAAGTTCATTGGCCCGGAACCGGACGTGACGCGGTCGATGGGTTTGAAGCAGATCGCCCGCGAGAAGATGAAGGCTCACGGCGTGCCGATTCTGCCGGGCTCCGAGGGGATCATCGAGAGCCCCGAACACGCCCTGGCGATCGCGGAAGAAATCGGATATCCCGTCATTCTGAAGGCTTCGGCCGGCGGCGGCGGGCGCGGCATGCGCATCGTGCGCTCGCCCGAGGAACTGCCGGGCCAACTGGCCCAGGCCCAGCAGGAAGCGCAGGCCGCCTTCTCGAACGGCGACATGTACTGCGAGAAGTTCATCGAGAAGCCGCGCCACATCGAGTTCCAGATCATCGCCGACGAACACGGCAATGTGGAGGTGCTGGGAGAGCGCGAATGCTCCATCCAGCGCCGTCACCAGAAACTGATCGAGGAAGCTCCTTCCGCCGCGATGACTCCGGCCCTTCGCAAGAAGACCGCAGCCGCGTTGAAGAAGGCCCTCTCGGCGATCGGCTATACGAATGCCGGCACGGTCGAGTTCCTGATGGACGAGACCGGCAACCTGTACTTCATCGAAGTGAACGCCCGCATCCAGGTGGAGCACCCGGTGACGGAGCTGATCACGGGCATCGATCTGGTAAAGGCGCAGATCCGCGTGGCCCAGGGGGAGAAGCTCCCCGATATTCTGGGCGGGCCGATCGAGATCCGGGGCCATGCCCTGGAGTGCCGCATCAACGCGGAGCATCCGGTGACTTTCACCCCATCGCCCGGCCGTATCCAGGCTCTGAACCTGCCCGGAGGCATCGGCGTTCGTGTGGATACCGCCACCTATAATGACGGTGTGATTCCGCCTTATTACGATTCGCTGGTGGCGAAGCTGATTACGCACGGCCGCGACCGGGCGGAAGCGATCGCCCGCATGCAGCGCGCGCTCGACATGTTCGTGATTGAGGGGATCCATACCTCGATCCCGCTGCACCAGGCGATCCTGGCGGACCCCGAGTTCCAAAGCGCCTCCATCGACACGCACTTCATTACGCGATTCCTGGAACGGCGGAAAGCTGCCGCGGCTGCCGAATAGTCGTTCGCTCCGTTCGGGAGGAGGGTGTCATTCGACGATTCCTGCAATCCCTGCTGCCCGCCGCGAGGCGGGAAGCCAACGCCGTCCAGCAGATCAACGGCCTGCGGGACGAGTTCCGCCAAAGAACCGACGCGGAGCTGAATGCGGCCAAGCCGGACGATCTGTACCACTGGATCGCGCTGGCGGCCGTACTGGCGGAACGTGAGCTCGGCCTCTCCCTCTTCGATGTCCAGTTGATGGGCTGCCTGGCCCTGACGAACGGCAGTATCGCCGAGATGCAGACCGGCGAAGGCAAAACCCTGGCCGCGGTACCCGCCATCTCGTGGTTCGCGCGGCAGCACCAGGGCGTTCATGTGATGACCGTGAACGACTATCTGGCCGCGCGGGACGCGGAGTGGATGGGCCCGGTCTACCGGCGCCTGGGGCTGACCGTGGGCGCGATTCAACAGGGGATGACCAGCGCCGAACGCCGGGCTGCCTACCGCTGCGACATCACTTACTCCACGGCGAACGAGATCGGGTTCGATTTCCTGCGCGACCGCCTGGCCTTGTATCCCGGGGACCAGGTCCACCGTCCGTTCGCAGCGGCGGTGATCGACGAAGCCGATTCCATCCTGATCGACGAGGCGCGCATCCCTCTGGTCATCGCCGGAGGAAACGACGACGAGGGCGGAGTGGCTGTGCGGGCCGATCAGGTGGTGCGGCACCTGCAGCCCTACCTGCATTCGACCGTGGATCCGGGCCAGCGGAATGTCGCGCTCACCGATGCCGGCATCCGGGCGGTGGAGAGCGCCTTCGGCTGCGGCAATCTGTTCGACGAGCGGAACCTGGCACTCCATACTGCTGTTCAGGATGCACTGCACGCCCACCGACTGCTGCACCGCGACGTGGATTATGTGGTGAAGGACGGCTCCATTGAGCTGGTGGATGAATTCAAGGGCCGCATTGCCCAGGATCGCCGCTGGCCGGCAGGACTGCATGCGGCGATCGAAGCCAAGGAGGGGGTGTCGGCCAAGCCGCAGGGCTCGATTCTGGGCTCCATCACCCTGCAGCACCTGATCGCACTCTACCCGATGGTTTGCGGGATGACCGGTACCGCGGCCACGCAGCGCGAGGAGTTCGAGAAGGTCTACGGACTCGCGGTAGAGGTGATTCCTCCGAACAAGCCCATCATCCGCACGGATCTGCCCGACGCGTTGTTCCCTACGAAAGCGGCCAAGGAGAGAGCCCTGCTGCAGGAGATCAGCCGGGTGCACGACAGCGGCCAGCCGCTGCTGGTGGGGACCGCCAGCGTAGCCGAGTCGGAACAGCTCAGCCAGCTGCTGGCTGGTGTTCCGCACGAAGTCCTGAACGCCCGTGACGACCGGGCGGAAGCCTCGATCATTGCGCGCGCAGGAGAACGCGGCGCGGTGACGATCTCAACGAACATGGCCGGACGCGGCACCGATATCCGGCTGGGCGACGGGGTCGCCGAGCTCGGCGGTTTGTACGTCATCGGGACCAACAAGCACGAGAGCCGGCGGATCGACAACCAGTTGCGCGGGCGGGCCGGACGGCAGGGCGATCCAGGGTGTTCCCGCTACTTCGTCTCGCTGGAGGATGACCTGATTGTGAAGTTCGGGGACGTGATGCCGAAGTTCCGCCACGAACCGTCAACGGTGCAGAAGTTCGTGGAAGGCCAGAACCTGGACATCCGGCAGTTCCTGCAGAAGTACGAGATGCCAATCGAAGGCCAGCGCCACCGGCTGCATACGTACCGTCAAAGCGTGCTGGAGGGCGAATCGACCTGTGCCTCGGAGCTGGAGAGACTCGTCACGCTGCGGACGATCGACGACCTGTGGGCGGACTACCTGGCGCGCGTAGCCGATTTTCGGACCGGGGTCCACTGGATTTCGTGGGGCGGCAAGGATCCGCACCAGGAGTACCTGCGCACTGTGCACCAGTGGTTTGAAGAGCTGGAAGAGAACCTCCCGGTAGAGATCGAGGCCCGGCTGCGGGCGGCCGAAGAGGCGGGCGGAATCGAACCCACGGAACGCGGGGCGGTCTGGACGTATACAACCACGGACCAGCCGTTCGGGACCTGGAGCGAGCGCGTCGTGAAGGGTCTGCGGCGGATGTTCAGCGAGCGCCACGGCGGCGCATAGACTACGGCGCCGCCAGCGGGATGTGGATCATTTCGAATTTGCCGCGCAGCGGCGCCAGCGCGCCATCCTCGCCATAGACCTTCACCGCCCACTCGTTGGCTGACTTGTGCCAGTCCTGCATCTGGGCCACTGACTTCCCTCCGGCTTCGAACATCTTGGCCTCCGGCACGTACTGTGTGAGATAGACCTGCGCTTTGTCGGGGGTGATGGTCTCCAGATGGTAGTGCGGGCGTTCGCCCCAGGCGATGCGTTCATCGGACCATTTGCCCGTTACGGGATCCTGCTTGATGCGGAACGGGCCGTCGCGCCGGTTGGCCGGCGGCGGAACGTGACCTTCGGGATCGATGCGCACACATTCGACCATGCCGTTGCCGCGATCGCGCATCCATATCTCACTCTGGAAATCGGTATACGTGCCTCCGCCCGGCTTGGCCTCACCCGGCCTGCGCACGGAGGCTTTCTTGGTGAAGCCATTGGCCTTGAGCCAGCCCTGGAGCTCTGACACGGTGTGGCGGTAGAAACTGGGCATGTCGCCGAAGGGCTTGGCCGCGGCGGCCGCTTTGGCCTTCACTTCCTTCACCGCCCCTTCGGGCGTTTCGGCGATGCCCTCGGTGACGGTGGCTTTGGCCAGGCCGTTTTTGTACTTGGCCTCCAGGGGCTTCAAGTTCTTGACGATGTAGGATTCCAGCCCTTTGCAGAGTTCGCTCAGGCGGCTGCTGAAGATCTTCATGCGCTCTTCGGCGGGACGCCGGGTGAGTACGATGATCAGGGCCATCACCAGGGCACCGAAGAACTTGCCGATCCCTTCGGCCAGGTGGCGGGCCGCCCAGTCGATGCGGATGGTGTAGTAGGGGTTGCCGAAGTCGCCGGAATTCCAGGCGCACTCAATACCCACATAGAAGTGATAGCCGATGGTTCCGAGCTCAGAGCCGATGTAGGCAATCAGCAACCCGACACCCAGAACGTTGAGGAATCCCGTGGCGATCAGATTCCCCAGGGCACGTCCGGCAGCGGCGCCGGGTACGGCTCCTGCACCTCCGGCGAGCGACCCGAGCGCCCCGCCGATGGCGGCTCCGGCAACATTGCCGATGATGATCACCATCGCCGCACCCAGCACCATGGTGATGACTCCGCCGACGAGACCGGCAAAGTCCTGGGTGGTGTGTTTGACGATAGCGTCCATGACATACCGGCCCTGCGCCCGGTTCCAGGCGTCGACCAGACAGTCTTTTCGCTTTACGAGTTCATCCGAGGAGAGTCCAAGCCAGGAGATCGCCATTTCCGACAGTTCCTGTCTAGATCGCGGAGAATCCGTACCGGATCACTCACAAGCCGGCAAGAAAAGTCAGAATCCCTTCCAACGCAAAACGGCCCGGAGCAGGTTGCGCTCCGGGCCGTTCCGATTGAGTTTCCAGCTTACTGCAAGGGCAGGTCGGCCTGGCCGTTGTCGGCCACTTCCTCGCCGTCCACCTGTTCGGCTTCCTGCACGGCGCAGGCGGCCGCCACGGCGTCGGTGGCCTCCATCGAAACCAGCTTCACGCCGGAGGCGGAGCGGCCGGTCTTGCGGATGGACTCCGCTTCGGTGCGGAGGATCTTGCCGTCGCGGGTGATCAGGATGACGTCCGTGTCTTCCTTCACTTCCAGGACAGCCAGGACGCGGCCGGTCTTGCCGGTGAGCTTCATGTTGATGACGCCCCGTCCGGCGCGGCCCTGCAGGCGGTATTCGCTGATCTTGGTCCGCTTGCCAAAGCCGAGGTCGGAGACCGAGAGCATCAGGCTCTCTTCCGTCACGACTTCCATGCCGATGATGTAATCGCCCAGATCCAGGCGCATGGAGGTGACGCCGGCGGCCGGACGGCCCATGGCGCGGACATCGTTCTCGTCGAACTTGATGGCCATGCCTTCGTGGGTGGCGATGAAGATCAGGTCATTACCGGTAGAGATGCGGGCGCTGATGAGTTCGTCTTCGTCCTTCAGGCCGATGGCAATGATGCCGCGGGCCATCGGGTTGTCGAACACCGTGAGTTCGCACTTCTTGATGACGCCATTCTTGGTCGCCATCACGACGTAACGGTCCGGCGTGAACTCCTTGACGGCAAGGAATGTGCGAACGGTCTCATCTTCCTGCAGGCTGATGAGTCCGTTGATGTTCTTGCCCTTGGAGGCGGCGCCGGCATCAGGAATGTTGTAGACCTTCAGCCAGTAGAGCCGGCCCATCGAGGTGAAGATGAGCAGGTAACTGTGCGTGTTGGCCACCATCAGGTGCTCCACCACGTCTTCCGTACGGGTGGCCATACCGATGCGGCCCTTGCCGCCGCGGGTCTGGCGCCTGTAGGTATCGAGGGAAGTCCGTTTCAGGTAGCCGCCCCGGGTGACGGTGACCACGACGTCTTCCGGTTTGATCAGGTCTTCGAGGCTGATCTCCCCCTCGTCCTCGACGATGGCGGTACGGCGGGCGTCGCCGAAGTCCTTCTGGACTTCCTTGAGTTCCTTGATGATGACGCCGCGCAGAACCTTGTCGGAGCCCAGGATCTCGAGGTACCCGGCGATGAGCCGCTGAATCTCAGCCAGTTCGTCGAGAATCTTCTGCTGCTCCATGCCGGTGAGGCGCTGGAGCTGCAATTCGATGATGGCCTGGGCCTGCTTCTCGGAGAAGTCGAAGCGGGAGATGGCCTCGCCATTGAACGCGATGGTCGGGGACCACTTGGCGACCACTTCCTGCAGGCGGGGGTTCTCGGGGAACTCCATCTGGCCCATGAGGGCTTCGCGGGCTTCCCGCGGGTTGCGGGAGGCGCGGACGGTCTCGATGACCGCGTCCAGATTCTGCAGGGCCTTCTGGAAGCCGAGCAAGATGTGTTCGCGTTCGCGAGCCTTGCGAAGCAGGAATTCCGTACGCCGCCGGACGACTTCGACGCGGTGGTCGATAAAGCGCTTCAGGCAGTCGATGATGCCGAGTTCGCGCGGCTGGCCGTTGACGATAGAGAGCAGAATGACGCCGAAGCTCACCTGCATCTGGGTCAACTTGTAGAGATTGTTGAGGACGATGTCCGTCTGCTCGTTGCGCTTGAGCTCGATGACGACGCGCATGCCGTCGCGGTCGCTCTCGTCGCGGACGTCGGAGATGCCTTCCAGACGCTTCTCGTTGACCAACTGGGCGATCTGCTCGACCAGCTTGGCTTTGTTCACCTGGAAGGGGAGTTCGGTAATGATGATCGCATCGCGATCCTTGCCGAACTTCTCCATGCTGACCTTGGCGCGGATCTTGAGGGAGCCGCGGCCGCGGGTGAAGTAGTCGAGAATGCCCTGGCGGCCCAACAGGATGCCGCCGGTGGGGAAGTCGGGACCGGGCACGAGTTCCATGATCCGGCTGAGCGGCGTGTGAGGATCCTGGACCAGCTCAATCGTGGCGTTGACGATCTCGGTGAGGTTGTGCGGCGGGATGCGGGTCGCCATGCCGACGGCGATGCCCTCACTCCCGTTCAGGAGCAGATTCGGGACGCGGGTGGGCAGGACCTCGGGCTCCTGCATCGTGTCGTCATAGTTGGAGCGGAAATCGACCGTTTCTTTGTCGAGATCCTCCAGTATGACGGCGGCGATCTTCGAGAGACGGGCCTCGGTGTACCGCATGGCCGCCGGCGGGTCGGCGTCGACCGAGCCGAAGTTCCCCTGGCCATCGACCAGGGGGTAGCGCATGGAGAACGGCTGCGCCATACGTACCAAGGCGTCGTACACAGATGTGTCGCCGTGCGGGTGGAACTTGCCGAGAACGTCGCCGACGATGCGCGCGCACTTCTTGGTGGGCCGGTTGTAGGTTAGGCCCATCTCGCTCATACCAAACAGGATGCGGCGATGGACAGGCTTCAGCCCGTCGCGCACATCGGGCAGGGCGCGGCCGATGATCACCGACATCGAATAGTCGAGATACGAGCGGCGCATCTCGTCTTCGATGTTGATGGGCGTGATGTTCTTGCGATCGCCCAGGGGCAGTTGGATGCCACCCCCGGACGGCGGTGGCGCTTGCGGATCGTCAGGGTTCTGCGGATTCGGCATGGATCAAGTATCATTTTAGCAAAGCCGTTGAAAGATCGGGCCTTACCTTATGCAACCAGCGACAAAAACCTATGCTGTGCACGCATCTGTCCTGAGCGGCGTCTCCTGCCACCGGCTGTGGAGCGCGTGGGCCGATCCTGAGCTTCTACAACAGTGGTTTTGCGACCACGCCTGGGGCGAGATTCAGCTGGGCGGCAACTACTATTGGAAGTTCAACGAGTTCGACGTCCAGGTGCACCTGCGGATCACGGAACTGATCCCGGAAGTGCGTATGACGCTCGACTCACAGGGCGGGTCGGTGGAATTCCGCCTGGAGGCCGAAGGCCACGGCAGCCGCATGAGCGTGAAGCAGCAGTGGCCGGCCGAACAGGCTCCGCCGTCGGAGGCGCTGGCCGATGTGCGTTCCGGCTGGCTGATGTCGATGGCCCTCATGCGGCATTATGCCGAGAACTACTTTGAGCAGTCGAAGCAGACACTGATGGTGCGGCGGCCGTGGCCGGGGTCGTTTGCAAAAGTCCTGCCTTTTTATCAGGATCCGCGCGAATTGAAGCGCTGGCTGAAGGTCTCTGAGAGGCCGCGGGAGATCCTGGCCGATACGGGCCAGGAGGTCTGCTACCGCTGGGATCCGGCCGGCGGAGTGCTGGAGTGCAAGGCCTTCCATTGGGCCGGCGCGCAGGAATTAGCCCTGCGCGTGACTTCGTGGAGCACGGATTACGACATTTCCCTGCTGAAACCGCAGCTGGAAGAATCGCTCGACCAGCTTCAAAGCCTGTTGATATCCTGAAAGCAGCCCCATGCTTTCGATCGTCATCCCGATTCACAATGAAGAGCCAGCGATCCTGCGGCTCTACGACGGGCTTACGTCGGTGATGGAAGTCATCAACCGTCCCTACGAACTCATCTTCGTGGACGACGCTTCGAACGATCGCAGTTTCGATCTGCTGGCCAATCTGGTGGAGACCGACTCGCGGCTGAAGGTCATCCGGCTGCGGCGCAATTTCGGACAAACAGCGGCTCTTTCGGCCGGCTTTGACGAAGCGCGCGGTTCGGTGATCATCTCGATGGACGGCGATCTGCAGCACGACCCGGCGGACATGCCGGCCCTGCTGGCGAAGATCGACGAAGGCTACGACATTGCCAGCGGCTGGCGGAAGCAGCGCAACGACAACCTGGTGATGCGCAAGATTCCCTCGCGGATCGCGAACTGGCTGATGTCCAAAGTCAGCGGCGTGAAGCTGCACGACTTCGGTACCACCTACAAGGCGTACCGGGCCGAGGTGATCAAGGACGTGAACCTGTACGGGGAACTACACCGGTTCATTCCGGCCCTGGCCAGCGTCTATGGCGCGCGCATCGCTGAAGTGCCCATCCAGAATCCGCCCCGGACGGGCGGAGCGTCGCACTACGGCATTGGGCGGACGTTCAATGTCATGTTCGACATCATCACGATCCGTTTCCTATTGAAATACTTCACGCGGCCGATGCACTTTTTCGGGCGGATTGGCCTGGCCAGCGGGACGGTGGCCAGCGGCATCCTGTTTTTCCTGCTGGTGAAGAAGCTGCTTGGCCACGAGATCATCATGCAGCACGGCCCGCTGCTGTTCACCGGCGGATTGCTTTTGCTGGTCGGCCTGGTGATGTTCACCACCGGATTGCTGGGCGAGATCCTCATGCGCACCTACTTCGAGAGCCAGGGCCGGCGGATCTATGCGATCAGGGAAGTGCGGTCGCAACAGGAAGCCAAGACCGCAGGCGAAGGCAAGTAGCACAGCGGCGCGGGTGAAGACGGAGAGCTCCGTCGTGTGTCCAGTACCGGGAACCGTGATCGCCTGGGGACAGGTGGATAGGTAGGTTCCTGCCCGCCGGCGACCACGGCTCCGATGCCTTAGTGAGTGATGGCGCGGCGCCACCGCTCTTCAAACAAACCCGCCATGGCCTCGGCCAGCCCGGCATGGTCAAACACCACCGCGGTCCACGACGGGCGGGTGATCACCGGGTCGAGCAGCGCCACCAACCCCTGGCCGCTATCAAACAAAGCCAGCTTCAACGGCAGGGAAAGCACTTCGCGGACTTCGACGCCGACAGACTTGTAGTCCTGCAGGCGGCCACGGTGCTCGTCGTCGAGGGCTCCGGACTCCACCAGGATCCGGCTGCGCACACCCCGCGCGGCAGCCTGTTTCACCAGTTGTTCGTCCAGCGGATCGACGGCATAGGGGGGCCGGGAGAACTCGATGAACTCGCGCTCGACACTGGATAGCATCGAGCGGTAGTGGACGGCGATCTGCGACGGATCGTTCACGATGCGCAGATAGTCGAGAGTCCCGCGGCCGCCTTGCCCTTCGGCATAGGCGGTTCTGAGGTCCGTGGCCAGGGAGTTGCCATGGCGCCTCTGTTCGTCCAGTTGCTGTTCGAGGTTTTCTTTCTGCCGTTCCAGATAGGCGGGGATCGCCAGACCGGGTTCGACGGCGGAGAAGAGTTTGGTCTTTTCCTGCACCACTTGCGCGAAGCCCTTTTCGACCAGGCTGTCGAGCACCTCGTAAATCTTCTGTCTAGGTACGCGCGCGCGCGCAGCGAGCTCCAGCGCCTTGAAGCGCGGATGGCCCACGAGCACTACGTAGGAACGCGCCTCGTAGGCATTCAGCCCAACCTGCTGAAGCCGGCGCCAGAATTTCTCATAATCAACATCGGCAAGATCGTTTGCCATATCCCCATTCATCCTTAGGTTCATCAGGTATATCACAAGGAAACGCCTGCCGCTGCAACACCCGGGGGAGTTCGTGCATCTGATCTACATGGGCGTCAACACCTGGGAACTGCCGCACACCCTCGGCGCGCTGCGGCGGAGCGAATGGTCGGAGCAGCGCCTCCGCAGCCGAAGCGTCAAAGACGAGTTACGGGAAAACCTCATCTGCAAGCTGAAACAGGGCAAAACCCTGTTTCCGGGCATTGTGGGCTACGAAGATACGGTGATTCCGCAGGTGGTGAACGCCGTGCTCTCCAGGCACAACTTCATCCTGCTGGGGCTGCGCGGGCAGGCGAAAACCAAGCTGGTGCGCATGCTCACCTATCTGCTGGACGATGCGATGCCCTACATCGCGGGCTCGGAGATCCGGGATAACCCATACCAACCATTGAGCAAGATGGGCCGCCAGACGGTGGAGGAGATGGGCGAGGAGACCCCCATCGCGTGGCTGACTCCGGAGCAGCGCTATGTGGAGAAGCTGGCGACGCCCGACGTCACGATCGCGGACATGATCGGCGACCTGGATCCGATCAAAGCGGCCCGCGCCGGCCAGAACATCAGCGACGAGCTGACAGTCCACTACGGCCTGCTGCCGCGCGCCAATCGCGGGATCTTCGCCATCAACGAACTGCCCGACCTGGCCGGCAAGATCCAGGTGGGTTTGTTCAACATCCTGCAGGAAGGCGACGTGCAGATCAAAGGCTACCCCGTGCGGCTGCCCCTGGATCTGCTGATGGTGTTCACCGCGAATCCGGAAGACTACACGGCCCGCGGCAAGATCATCACGCCGTTGAAAGACCGCATTGGCAGCGAGATCCGCACGCATTACCCGATGACGGTGGATCAGGGCATCGCCATCACGCACGCGGAGTCGTGGACGAAACGCGAATCGGCCGTGGCCATCGCCGTGCCCGGCTGGATGCGGGATGTTGTCGAGACACTCGCCTTTGCGGCGCGTGAGGACAAGCGCGTCGACAAGCGCAGCGGCGTGAGCCAGCGGCTGCCCATCTCGGTGATGGAGAACGTCGTCTCGAATGCGGAACGGCGAGCCCTCATGACCGGTGACCAGGACGCGGTGCCGCGAATCCTTGACCTCTACGCCGCGCTGCCTTCCATCACGGGCAAGCTGGAACTCGAGTACGAAGGCGAGCTGAAAGGTGGAGACGCGGTCGCCCGGGAGCTGATCAAGGCAGCGCTGGCGCGTGTCTATAAGAAGCACTTCGAGAACGTGAGCGTGCGGGAAGTCATCCAGCACTTCACGGCAGGTGGAACCCTGAAGTTGAACGAGCTTTCGACCTCCGCCGAAGTTGTACGTGCCCTGACGGCCATCCCCGGCCTGCTCGAAAAGACAAAGCACCTCGGGCTGACGGAAAACGAGAGCGACGGAGTGAGAGCCGCCGCCGGAGAGTTCATCCTCGAAGGGCTCTACGCCCTGAAGCGGATTGGCCGCAGCGAGGAACTGGGCTTCCAGGGAGGCGATGGGCCGATGTCGGATCCGCAGGACTGGAATAACAGCGAGGAAGAAGAAGACGATTGGCCGCCGCGCCGGCGCAAGGACAAGAAGCGCAATTACAACTGACGAACAAGCGATCAGCTGTCAGCTATTAGCTTTCAGCTGAAGGCTGATCCTGGGAAGCCGCGGGCGTCCCTGGATGGAGTTGGACATGGCCCCGCGCGGAAGCTGATAGCGGACGGCTGATAGCTGAGTGCTACGACATGAAAAAGATTCGCTACGGACGTTACGAAGAGACAGACCTGGGCCTTTCGGCCGAGGATCTGATGCAGATGCTGGGCGACCTCATGCTTGACAGCGGCTTCGACGGCTGGCGCGAGCTGACCATGGAAGAGCTGCGCGAGGCGCTGAAGCGGGCCCTGGAAGAGAAAGGCGAATTCGACAAACAGACCATCGAACGCGCCTTGGACGGCTTGCTCGCCAAACTTGAGGAAGAAGGGTACCTGAACAAGGAAGACGACCCGCAGCAGCCGGTAAAAGTGGAAATCACGGACAAGGCCATCGACTTCCTGGGCTTCAAAACGCTGAAGGACCTGATGGGCGCGCTGGGCAGGTCGTCGTTCGGAGCGCATGAGACGCGCGACCTGTCGACCGGCGTGGAGTCCAGCGGGTCGTCGAAGAAGTGGGAGTTCGGCGACACGCTGAACCTGGATGCCAGCGCCACGCTATTCTCTGCCCTACAGCGCGAAGGACTAAAACTGCCGCTGGAGATCGAGTACGACGACCTGCACGTGCACCAAAGCGAATACCAGAGCTCGTGCGCGACGGTGCTGATGCTGGACTGCAGCCACTCGATGATCCTCTACGGCGAAGACCGCTTCACGCCAGCCAAGCGCGTGGCCCTGGCGTTGTCTCACCTGATCCGCACGCAATTTCCGGGCGATTCTCTGCGGCTGGTGCTGTTCCATGATTCGGCGGAAGAGGTGCGGCTGGGTGAACTGGCCCGGGTCCAGGTGGGTCCTTACTACACCAACACCCGGGACGGGCTGATTCTGGCACAGCGCATCCTGGCGTCGGAAAAGAAGGACATGAAGCAGATCGTGATGATCACCGACGGCAAACCTTCCGCCCTGACACTCGACGATGGCCGGATCTACAAGAACCCCATGGGCCTGGATCCGCTGGTGCTCAGCAAGACCCTGGAAGAGGTGGGCCGCTGCAAGCGGGCCGGGATCCTGATCAACACGTTCATGCTGGCCAGCGACTATTCGCTGGTGCAGTTCGTCCAGAAGGTGACGGAGATGTGCAAGGGCAAGGCCTATTTCACGACGCCGTACAACCTGGGGCAGTACCTGCTGATGGACTTCCTGAACAGGAAAACGCGCACGATTCACTGACGGCTTTTGCCGCTACAGTAGGAATCATGCATCGAAGTGACTGGCAATGGGAGAACGAGATTCTGGAGCGGTTCTCCACGCTGCCGCACGGCCGCTCGAATTATAAGCACCTGGTTCGCGAGCTGGGACTGAAGGGCGAGAATCGCCAGGCGCTGGAAGACACGCTCGACCGGCTGGCGCGCAAAGGCGCGCTCATCGAACTCAAAGGCGGCCAGTATGTGCTGCCGCGCTGCACACAGGAATATGCCGTCGGGCGGCTGAACATGCACCGCGACGGCTACGGCTTCGTCATCCCCGAGACGCAGCCCTTGGGGCTGACCGGAGACGTCTTCCTACCCCCCAATTCGATGGGCGCAGCCATGCACGGCGATCGCGTGCTGGCGCGGATTACCCGCGTGCAGGGTGGACGAGCGGAAGGGGAGATCCGCAAGATCCTGCGGCGCGCGCATCCGACCGTGGTGGGAGAATTCCGTCTCGGCCGGCGGCAGAGCTTCGTCGTTCCGCACGACAGCAAGCTGCAAAAGTGGGTGCTGATCCCCGATGGCATGGAACTGCCGCCGGCCGGTGTGAATCCCGACCGGATCGGCGCGGCGCCACTCAACTTGCGCGGGCCCGAGGATCTCGACGGCCTGATCGTGAACGTGGAAATCGTCGAATATCCGGATCACGCCGACGACTACCCCGTGGGCCGCGTGGTGGAGGTTCTGGGCCATCCGGACGACTTCGGCGTTGACGTGGAAGTCACCATCCGCAAGCACCATCTGCCGAACCGTTTTCCACCCGAGGTCCTGGAACAGGCGCAGAATGTGCCCGGCGTGATCACTCAGGCGGAACTGGAGGGCCGGCGCGATTTCCGCGGCATGGAGATCGTGACGATCGACGGCGAAACGGCGCGTGACTTCGACGACGCCGTCTGGGTCGACCGCCTGGAGAACGGGCACTACGCGCTGCACGTGCACATCGCCGACGTCAGCCACTACGTTCGGCCGGGCACGCCAATCGACCTGGAAGCTCTGGTGCGCGGGACAAGCGTCTACTTCCCCGATCGCGCCGTCCCGATGCTCCCGCTGGAACTTTCGACCGAGATCTGCTCGCTGAAGCCCCAGGTGGACCGCCTCTGCATGAGCGCGCTGCTGGAGATCGACCGCCAGGGCCAGGTCGTGAAACAGGAGTTTTGCCGCGGCATCATCCGCAGTGTGGAGCGGATGACGTATACCAACGTTCATCTGCTGCTGGAGGGGGACGCGGCGCAGCGCGAGCGCTACAAGGACCTGATCCCGAAGTTCGAGCTGATGAAGGAACTGGCGCTGGTGCTGAACAGACAGCGCATGCGGCGCGGCTCCATCGATTTCGACCTGCCGGAGCCCCTCGTGGTGTTCGATGCGCAGGGCGTGATGACGGGCATTGCGAGGACGCCCAGGAACATCGCCCACCGCCTGATCGAGGAGTTCATGCTGGCGGCAAACGAGGCCGTGTCGAGCCATCTGGAGTCGCACCTGGACGAGTCGATTTACCGCGTGCACGAGGTGCCCGATCCACAGCGCGTGATGGAGTTCGAAGAGATCGCGTCCCGTTTCGGCTACTCTCTGGGAATCCCTGCGATGCCGGTCAAGCGCTACCGCCAGGTGGACCGCAAGAATGACGGCCGGCGGATTATGCGCGTGATCGAACGGGCGGACGACAGCTTCCGCGTGGCCTCAAAGATGTACCAGAAGCTGGTGGAGAAGCTGGAGGGCAAACCCGAGGAGCGGATCCTGAGCTATCTCATGCTGCGGTCGCTGAAGCAGGCGCGCTACTCCACGAAGAACGTCGGGCACTTCGCCCTGGCGGCGAAATCGTACACGCACTTCACCTCGCCCATCCGGCGTTATCCCGACCTGCTGGTGCACCGGCTACTGGGCGGTCTACTGGACGGCAAGCCGGCCCCCATCCTGGGGCTGCCAGTGATGGCGGAACAGAGCTCGGATACCGAGCGCCGCGCGGCTGAGGCGGAACGGGAACTGCTGGAGTGGAAGAAGGTCAAGTTCATGATCGACCGGGTAGGCGAAGACTTCTCCGCCCTGGTGATCTCCACCGCCAAGTTCGGCTTCTTCGTGGAACTGGACGACCTTTTCGTGGAAGGGCTGGTGCCGATCGACTTCCTGCCGGGCGAGCGTTGGAATTTCCAGGAGAATTCGCGCACGATCGTGGCGGATCGCAGCCGCAAAGAGATCCGGATTGGCGATAAAGTAAAAGTCCGGCTTGATCGCGTGGACGCCGTGGAGAAGAAGCTGATCTTCTCCGTCGTCGTGCCCGGTCCGCCGAAAGGGATCAGGCGGAAGGGAGGCAAGGGGCGATGAAACGCTGGGCATTGAGGCTTGGGTTGGCGATTCTCGCAATCTACGTGGTGTTTCTGGGCGTCATGTACGCGGCGATGACGAAATCACCCATGGAATTCAGCCGCTTCATGATGGTTCTGCCCATGCCGCTGATGTACGCCACACCTTTTCCCCCGATGTGGGCGAAGGCGCGGGCGGGCACGGTGAAACCAGGTGACCTGGCGCCCGATTTTACGCTGGAGCGGCAGGACCGGCAGGGGCGCGTGCGCCTGTCGGAATTGCGTGGCTCGCGTCCGGTGGTGCTGGTTTTCGGGAGCTACACTTGACCGCCATTTCGGCGGGAGGTTCCCGTCCTGAACGCGATGTACCGCGAATTCCGCGATAGGGTCGATTTTTACGTTGTTTACATCCAGGAAGCGCACGCCAGCGACATGTGGCAGTTACCGGTGAATGAAAAAGACGGCGTAATTTTCGCCGCGCCGAAGACGCAGCAGGACCGCTCGCTTGTCGCCTCGGCCTGTGTCCGCAAGCTCGGCCTGGAGCTGCCGGCGCTGATTGACGGCATTGATAATGCGGTCGATATGGCTTATACCGGCTGGCCGGACCGGCTCTATGTCATCGACAAGGACGGCTATGTGCGCTACAAGAGCGGCCCCGGTCCTTTCGGGTTCCATCCGGAAGAGATGCGGCCTGCGCTCGCTCAGGTAGCCGGACAGAATCCAAAGAACTGAAACCCTTCTCCCCGCCGCAGCATCTGACGGGATGTGAAGGAAGACGACTTACGCCAGGCTGTTAGCCACCAGATATCCGTGGATCGTGCGGTGCTCGCCGCCCTCTTTGCAGGGACTGCGCGCCGTCAAAGAGTCCTCCTGGATTGTCCGGCAATGGCTTATGAGCCGCGTTTTTTCATGACTCCACCAGCGCCCGGGGAACCCGACGATTTCATCCTGGCGCCCACTGCGCCCGACAGCGGCCCGTTTTCTCATCTGCTTGTCGAACTTCTGGCCGACGACGCGCGCAAATAACGGCAAATCCTATCTCCGGGTGAAGGCATCGGCGCACGGCCGGCAGTAGGCCGCCTGGCGCAAATCGATGCGCTCCACCGTATGGGCGGAGGACATCACGCAGCGCCAGTCGGTGCAATGGCGCAGCCCCTGGGTGTGGCCAAGTTCGTGCAACAGTTCCTTGAAGAGGCGCTGGGAAACCGCCTCTTCCCGGGGCGGCAGGCCATAATATTCGTCACGCAGCCGGTGGGTGGACACGATGGCCGCGGGGCCGGCCAATTGCGCCTCTCCGAACACAAACGTCAAAACAGGAACGTAGAGATCCAGCGCCGTGACGCCCAGCACCACTGTGCCCGCCGGCGGTTTGCGCGCCTGCAGTTGCCCTAGGACGGGTGTAGACCAGGCCTGCATCCGGTAGGCGTCGAAGGCATAATCGATGGGGACCGGTTCGGTCTCCACACGGCACGAGACAGCCAGAGAGCGCGCGGCGTTGGCGGCCAGGCGGTCGAGTACCGAGAGCGGCGGCAACCCCTCGCCGCTCGCCAGGGACAGCGGGACGAGGTGGATGGCTGAGATCACTTGGGCGCGGAATCTCTCAATCCATAACGCTTGATCTTGTTGTAGAGCGTCGTGCGGTCAATATCGAGGATACGCGCCGTCTTGGAGAGGTTCCAGTTTGTCTCCTGCAGCATCTTCTCGATATGCGTCTTCTCGATATCCTCCAGCCGCTGGCCGACCGCGCCGCTCAGCAGCGAGGGGTGGGACTGGAACGGGAAGTCCTCCGGCCGCAGCTCGGTTTCGCGATTGATCAGCATGGCGCGCTCAATGGCATTTTCCATTTCACGCACATTGCCGGGCCAGTTGTAGTCCATCAGGACTTCCAGAGCGCGAGGCGAGAGCCGCTGCACAGGCCGGTTCATCTGGCCGGCGAACTTCTGCAGGAAGTGGTCCACCAGCAGCGGAATATCCTCGCGGCGTGCCCTCACGGGCGGAATGTCGATGGCGAAGACGTTGAGACGGTAGTAGAGGTCCGGGCGGAATAACCGCTCCTCCACCAGTTGCTCCAGGCTCTTGTTGGTAGCGGCAATGGCCCGGAAGTCTACCTTGATCTGCTGGGTGTCGCCCACACGGACAATCTCCTTCTGCTGCAGGACGCGCAGCAAGTCAGTCTGCACGTGCAGGCTGATGTCGGAGATCTCGTCAAGGAAGACCGTGCCGCCGTCGGCCACTTCAAATTTGCCCTTCTTGCGGGCCTGGGCGCCGGTGAAGGCGCCGCGCTCGTGGCCAAAGAGTTCGCTCTCCAGCAGCGACTCAGTGAGGGCGCCGCAATGGATCACCACCATCGGATTGAACCGCCTCGGGCTGGCGGCATGGATCGCGCGCGCCACCACTTCCTTGCCGGTGCCGCTCTCCCCCGTAATGAGCACGGTGGCGTCCGTCGGAGCCACGGTCTCCACCAGCTCCATCACGCGCTTCATGGCCGCGCTCTGGCCAATCAGTTGGGTATCGGGAAAGATCTGCTTCAGGTTCTCGCGCAGGCGGACCACCTCGCGAGTGGCAGTGCGGTGGGCAATCGCATTGGAAACCAGGTGCACCAGTTCATCGGGGTCGAACGGCTTGGTGATGTAGTCGTAGGCGCCGTTCTTGAGGGCACGGACAGCGGTCTCGACGGAGGCGTAGCCCGTCATAATGATGACCGGCATCTCCGAATCCACTTCCTTGAGCCGGGCCTGCAGTTCAATCCCGTCGACGCCGGGCATCTTGATGTCGACCAGAGCCAGGTCAAAGCGGTCGCGGCTGAGGATTTCCAACGCGGCGGGAGCCCCTGGAGCAATGGTCACATCAAAGCCTTCGCTCTCGAACCACTTCCCGAGAGAATCGCGCACGACGATGTCGTCGTCGACGATGAGAAGTTTCCCGCTATTCATACATTCGTTCCTTGCGATATTGGATCGGCCGTCCCAGCCGCTGGAGCCGGGCCGCCGGGAGTCTCTGCTGGAGCACACAGCGGCAGGTGCACGATGAACTCGGCGCCTTGCCCGGGGGAGGACTGCACGCCCAGACTGCCGCCATGGCGTTCCACGATGCCTTTCGCGACGGCCAGCCCCAGTCCTGTCCGGTGCTGGTTGTCTTTCGTGCTGAAGAAGGGCTCGAAGATCTGCTGCTGAATCGTGGAGGGGATGCCGGGGCCGTTGTCCTTCACGCGCAGCACGATGCCCTGCCCCGCGGGCCCGGTTTCCGTAATCACCCGGATCTCGCCCCCCTTGCCCAGGGCCTCGGAGGCATTGACCACCAGCACGATCAGCACCTGCTGGATCTGACCGGCATCGCACTGCACTTCGGGCAGGGCGGGATCGAGCTGCTTGATGAGCACGGTCTGAGCCAGGTCGAGCTGGTGTGCGATAAGGGTGACGGCGCGCTCCACCACCTGATTGATCTGGACCGGCGCGCGTTGCGGCGGCGACTGCCGGGCGAAGGCCAGCAGGTTCTTCATGAGCTCCCCGCAGCGGCGGCTCTCCCGCTCAATCACCTGCAGGCTCTCGGTCATCCGCTGGCGCGTCGCCTGGTCGAGGTCCGGCTTCTTGAGGTCCTTGATGGTGAGGCGGGCGTAGGTGAGCATGCCGAACAGCGGATTGTTCACCTCATGCGCCACGGTAGCCGCCAGACGGCCGAGCGAGGCCATCTTCTCGGTGTGGATCAGGCCTTTGTGGGCGGTTTCCAGTTCGGCCGTCTTCTGCTGGACCCGGGTCTCGAGCGTGTGGGCCCAGCGCGTGAGCTCGGAATGGGCCTCCTCCAGTTCGGCGGCCATCTCGTTGAACGATGCGGCCAGAACGCCCATCTCATCGCTGGAGTGGACATCGATGCGGTGCCCGAAGTCGCCCTGCGCCAGTTTGCTGGTGCCCACCATCATCTCGCGCATGGGGCGATGGACAAACCACCAGACGAAACCGATGGACAGGAGGCAGGCGAAGATCGCCGTGGCTGCGGTGAAGCCGTAGGCCTGCGTGCGGTGCTCCGCGAGTTGGGCATCCACGGAGTCGAGCGCCAGGTGGGCATCGATGACGCCGAGGATGCGGCGTTCGGCCGGGTGGGCGTGGCAAGCGGCATTCGAGCACTCCGTGGCGTTCTCGATGGGGCGGATCACGGCCAGGGTGCGGCGTCCGTCGGGTCCGAAGAAGATCCGGGCGCGGTCGTGGCGGGCCAGTTTCGTCAGCGGGCGGGATTGGGCGTGGCAGGCGTAGCAGCTCTCGGCGCCCTTGTCGACCATGCTGCCGATCTCTTTCGGATCGGTGGAGTGGCGGACCTGCCCTTCCTCATTGATGATCCGCAGCTTGCGGATGCCCGGTTCGCGGCCGATGTCGCGAATCATCGAATAGAGCATCTCGCGGTCGTTGTGCAGCATCGCCTGCCAGGCGGAGGAATGGACTACGTCGGAGATTCGTTCGGCGGAAAGTGAAACCAGCGCCTCGAGATGTTTCTGCTCGAGGCGCTGGAGGACATAAGCAAAGAGGGTAAAACAGACGATGACGGCGGCCAGCAGACACCCCGCCAGCTTGGCTGCGAGACCAAAACGGGGTAGCTGGATGGCGTGCTGAGTCAAACGGTCTCAGTCTCCCCGGGCGAGTGAATGCGCATAGGCGCGGTCTTCCAGCACGGGTACTTCAGGCACTGGTTCATGCTCTTCGGCTTCGAACACGGGCAGGTAGTGGGCCGCCGTGCGGAAGACGAAGAATCCGAAGGCCACCATGGCCAGCGTGACCGAAATCTCGGTCCACTTCGGCACATAATGCACTCCGGAAGAGGCTTCCAGCCCGGTGACGCTGACATTCAGCCGGTGCGTGACGAAACCCAGCAGGAAGAGAACCGTGCCGACGTAGATCGCCTGCGGGTTCTCGCGGGTGCGTTCGCGGAAGAACATCAGCATGGGTACGCCCATGAGAACGATCTCCAGGCCGAACAGCCAGCGCTCCCAGCCGGGATTGTTCAGGGTGGCCAGTGCGCCCCGGTGATAGAGGTCCAGGAAGCGCATGGTGAGATAGACTGCGATGACCACGGCGAGCACGCGGGTCATGCGCTGCACCAGCGGGAACTCCAACTGGCGGCCGAAGGCCTTGGCGCTGTGCCACGATTCGAAGATCGTCATGGCCAGGCCGGTGGCGATGGCCGAGACGTAGAACAGAACCGGCAGCAGCGGCGAGTACCACAGCGGATGGAGCTTGGTGGGCAGGATGAGGAAGACGCTGCCCAGCGAACTCTGGTGGAGCGTGGACAGGATAACGCCCAGGATGATGATGGGCAGCATTACATTCTTGAGAATGCGGTGCGCTTTCACCAGTCCGAGCTTTTCCAGCACCATCGGCAGGAATTCGAGGAACAGGACGGAGGTGTACAACGTCACGCACCAGCCCACCTCGAACATGACCGACCGCGGATTCCACATGATGAGCGGGTGCCACACGCGATAGGGCCGGCCGAGATCGAACATCAGCGCCACGGTGACCAGCAGGTATCCCAGGAAGGCCGTGAGGATCGCCGGCCGGACCACCGCATGGTAGCTCTTGAGGTTAAAGATATGGACGATGGCGGCCAGCGTGAAACCGCCGGCGGCCAGGCCGACGCCGCAGAGGACATCGAAGCCCACCCAGATGCCCCACGGAAACTGATCGCTCAGGTTCGTGGAGGCGCCCAGGCCGTAGTAGAACCGGACAAAGGTGGCATAGGCGGCCACCACCATGATGACGGCGAACAGGCCTCGCCAGAAGTAGGAGCGCAGGGCGTTCGTCATGACCGTCCCTCCTTGCGCGCCACTGCTTCCTTCCGGTGGGAGATCCAATGGATGCCGCCCATCAGCACGGAGCCCATCACCACCACGTCCGGCACGTGTTGCAGTGCGTTCCAGGTGAGGGCGGGTAGCGCCGACTTAATGACCTTGGTGTTGTACCCGATCTGCTCGAAAGGCACGGAGGAAAGGACCAGAACCGAGGTTCCGCCCACCTCCTCCACCCCGTAGATCTTTGGATGGTATTCCTTCGGCTTCTCGGCGATCCGCTTCCGGGCTTCCGCGATGAGCTCGTCGCGGTTGCCGGTGATGGTTGCGCCGTACCCGCAGGCTTCACTGCATCGGGTCACGCCGCCACCAGGTACGCGGTCGCTGCACATGTCGCACTTGCGAACCTTGGGCAGCCGGGCCTCCCACTCGTAGGTGGGCACCTGGAACGGGCACGCTACCATGCAGTAGCGGCAACCCATGCAGCGGTCCTCGTCATAGACGACCGGGCCGGCTGCTGTTTTCTGCAACGCCGCGACCGGACAAACCGAAGCGCAGGCGGGATCCTGACAGTGCATGCAGAGCTTCCGGGAAAACTTCTCCCCAAAGGTGCGGATTGTCGTGAGCTTGTGAGAAGAGATCTTCTCTTCGGCTGCGATCTTCTCGTTGTACGGCAGCTTCCAGCGGGTCGAGCAGGCTTCTTCGCACTGCCGGCACCCGACGCAAAGTGTGCTGTCGTATAGGATAGCCTTGGACATCTGGTCCTCTTGATGCTCTACTTAATCTATATCAGACTTTAGGGTCGATTGTTCTATTTTTCTACAATGAAGCGCGCTTAACTCAAGAGGTACTGCTTCGCCGCTTTGTGCCAAACGTCGACAGGAAGGTTCGCTGTGGCGTCTTTCGACGGGCGTCCGCCGTCGGCCGCGGTGGCACCGGCCAACTGGGGCTGCAATCCAAAGAAACCTTCCGCCGCTTCCTTCATCCAGGACGAGAGCAGGTTAGCGGGCAGCAGGTTGCGGCTCGGGCCTTCTTCGTCGGGAGCGAACACGGACATCAGCCAGCCCTGGCCATAGGGGTCTTCGCGCAGCAGGTGCGGGTTGTTGGCCAGTTCGGCATTCACTTCCACCACTTCACCTTCCACGGGCGAGATCATTTCGATCTTATCTTCGCCGCGATAGAGCGAGATCACCTTCTGCCCCTGACGAACCCAATGGCCGGGCTTCGGCAGTTCGATGCGGTCGACCGGTCCGGCCAGGATGGCGGCAAATTCGTCGGCGCCGACGCGATGAACGTTCTTCCGTTCCCGGTGCAGCCAGGTATGGCCGGGGTGATACCGCAGGGTGGCGGGGACTCGGAATCCGCTCAGGATTTCGTCATTCACTTCGGACGCGGCGGAGTTGGGCTCTTCCGCCATCGACAGCGCCGGAACGCGCTTGCGGTTCAGAATCATGTCAACAGCGATGAACACTGCGAAAGTTACGATAACGAGTAGGACGGTCATGATGGTTTATCCTCTTTTGCTTCTCAATCCGGCTTGGCCGGTCACTTTGTATATGGCAGGTAGGGGACCAAACCAAAAATCGCCGCAACTGATTGATTTCAGGCTACATACAAAAATCGTCCAAAATGGTCGATGTTGAGTATTTCAACATCCGATTCTCCTAATCACCTAAACTCTGAGATAAAGCATTACTGCACAATGACTTAGAGCCACGAGGGATAATTCAACGGGGACTGTTGAAGGAATCTACAGGTTGGCGGCGCCGTCGAGGCCACGCCACAGATACCAGCAGGCATACGTGGCGTACGGCCGCCAGGGACGAGCGATTTTGGCCATCCGCTCCGGTTTCGGCGGCATTCTCAGGCCGTACAGGCGTTGCATCGCATTGCGGATGCCCAGGTCCCCCAGCGGCAGGACATCCGGCCGCCGCAACGCGAACATCAGGAACATCTGAGCGGTCCAGACGCCCACTCCCTTCGCGGACGTGAGGTGGGCGATGACCTCATCATCAGGCATTTCAGGAAGTTGCGCGAAGTTGATGGTCCCGTCCACGGTCTTTTCCGCCAGCGAACGCAGGTATTTGGCCTTCTGGCTGGACAGGCCAAGCGGCCTCATCTGCTCCGGCTGCATAGTAAGGATGCCTTGCGGGCTCACACCGGCCGGACCCAGGGCGGATTCCAGCCGGCCGTAGATCGTGGCGGCGGCTTTGCCGCTCAGCTGCTGGAAAACGATGGAGCGGGCCAGTGTGGAGAACTCCGGCGGGTGGAACGCCATGGTGCACGGCCCGATCCGTTCGATCCAGGCAGCCAGCCTGGCATCGGCCGCACTCAGGTGCTCGACAGCCTGCCTCATAGGAAGAGTTGTAACACGGCGCTCGCCGCGCGCATCCTCAGTATGTCATGGTGAAGTCAATGCCGACAAAACTGCGCTGGTTGGCCGCGGTCGCGCTGCTCCCCTGCCTGAACGCCCAGGCTCCGCCCACTTCTCAACCGCCCAAGCCCGCTGAAGACGATGCCGGACCCGTAATCAAGGTCGACGTCGACCTCGTGAACGTGTTCTTCAGCGTGCGGGACAAAAAGGGCGGCTACATCCCGAGCCTCGCCAAGGAAGATTTGGAGGTCCTCGAGGACGGCAAACCGCAGCAGATCAAGTTCTTCACCCGGGAAACCGACCTGCCGCTCACCATCGGCCTGCTGGTGGATGTCAGCGGCAGCCAGGGTGCGCTGATCGAGGAAGAGCGCAGCGCCTCCTACAAATTCCTGGCCCAGGTGCTGCGGAAGAAGGATGAAGCCTTCATTATCAGTTTCGGGGTCGATAGCGAACTGCTGCAGGACTTCACAAACTCGCCTGGACTCTTGCGCCAGGGCCTGGCCGGCCTGCGGCTGAACGCCGGAGTGAGCGGCATGTCCCCCACCGGCTCGCCGCTGCCGGGCAGCGGCCGCGGCACCGTCCTGTACGAAGCCGTCTGGTTGGCGGCCAAAGACAAACTGCGCAGCGAGGTCGGCCGCAAAGCCCTCATCGTCATCACGGATGGAAACGACGTCGGCAGCCGCGTCAAGATTGAGAAAGCGATTGAAGAGGCGCAACGCTCTGACGCCATCATCTATTCGGTGCTGTTCGAGGATCCGCGCTACACCTCCATGGCGTTCGGCGGCTCGTCCGGCGAAGGACCCATGCGGCGGATGGCGGAAGAGACGGGCGGGCGTGTCTTCCGTGTATCGCGGAGAGAGCGGCTGGAAGACATCTACAACATGATCCAGCAGGAGATGCGCAGCCAGTATGCCGTGGGCTATGTGGCCACCAACCAGGCCAAGGACGGCACATTCCGGAAGATCGAGATCCGCTCGAAGAACAAGGACCAGAAGGTCCAGGTGAGGAAGGGCTACTACGCGCCGGATGAGGGCGACGCGAAGCCCGTCAAGCGCTAGTTTCCGATCCAGCGGAGTTGGACGCGTTCGAGTTCCATGGCCGGCTGGCCGGGTTTGTTTTCCGGTTGGACCAGCAGGCGGTGGCGTCCGGCCTCCAGTTCGATGTCGCCAATACGGAACGTCTCCAGTTTCTCGTCCTGGGTCGCCTGCACCACACCCTTCGTCATCCCCATGCTGTAGCCCTGGAGAGTGACGGTGAACCGGACCCCAGCACTGACAGGCTTGGCGGCGTAGACCACCTCGACCGCATATCGGCCGATGCGGGGCACCTGGACCGTCCAGAACGGCACGTCCAGCGGCTTGACCCAGTGGCCTATCACCGTAGATTTGTGAAGTTTCTCCAGGCGGGCTTCGACGCCGGTGCGCTTGCCGAAGCTGCAAGTCGAAGCCGTAGCAACGATGTCGTACCGGACGCTGGCGGCGGAGAGGGAAAAAGAGAGGCTGAGGAAGGCAATCAGGAGTTTCATGGTGGAAAAAGGGGCCCGGACGCGGAGTCCGGGCCCATCCATAGCAGGGTTGAGAATTGCTTACTGAGCGGGGGGCGGCGCGATGTCTGCGTCGCGCAGGAAGCTGGTCCACTCTTCGGTCCAGTCGTTGTCGCCGTCGAAGGCGCCGCAGAAGTTGGCCCACTGATCAAAGAAGCCGTCATCCGGCGGAGCATTCCAGCGGAGTTGGAGAGCCGGCGAGCCAATGGTCGGCCGGAGGTCGGGGTCGCTGTAGACCAACGGCCGGCGGAGCTGCGGATCGGCAGCCGCGAAGTTGTGGGCCGGATCGGAAGCGTACGTCAGCACTTCGGTGCCGGCGGTCTTCTGGCCCACCTGCGCTTCAACGGTATTCGGCTTGTCGAGGCTCAGACGGTTGTTGTTCCACATCAGGATTCCGTTGAGGGTCAGGTTGCCGGCGGCGAGCTCGCCGATGGTGGCGGCATCCGGCAGGAACACGGCCGGGTAGCCGAAGTTGGTGATGACAACGTTGTTCAGCGAACCGCGCGTGCCGCGGCGCAGGTAGAGGCCGGGGGAGCCGTCCCCGGTGTTCTCGTCCTGGGCGGCGACGCCCGGCCCGACAAACGTGGCGTTCCAGATCTTCGGGTTGGAATAGGGCGTATCGGTGACGCCGAACTCGCTGTTGTCGGCTTCGATGCCGCGGTTGCCGAGGCCGGTGCCGGGGTGCTGGATGCCCACCAGGTACTGGACGCGGCCGCGCCAGCCGAGCTGCCAGTCCAGATAGTCGTCGGCATTGTAGGCGCCCACCGCGTACTTGAGATCGCTGTTGCCGCCGAACCATTCGAAGGTATCATCCTTGCCGTAGATGGCCTGCAGGTGATGCGCCACGGTCTTGCTGCCGCAGCCGCCCCAGGTGAAGGAGTTGATTTCGTTGTTGGTGGTGAACACCGAACCGGCGTACTCCACGCGGACATAAGCCAGCGTGCCGCAGTTGTGGGTATCGTCGTCGCCGCCGTACTGCAGGTAGGGACGGTTGTCGAGACCTTCGATGAAGCTCGTGCCGCCGGCAACGTTGATCTTCGCCTTGCCCAACATAACCAGGCCGCCCCAGTCTTCACGGCCGCGATTGCCGAACGCCTGTGAGCTGGTCATGATGATGGGCCGCGAGCGCGTGCCCTGCGCGTTAATCATGGCGCTATTGGTGATGATGAGCGCGGTGGGATCGTCGGTGCGCGGCATGCCGATGACGAACGTGCCGGGCTGGATGGTCAGGGTCGCGTTCTCCACGCGGGTCAGCGACTGGATGCGGTAGGCCTTGGTGTTCACCCAGGTGGTGTCGGAGCTGATGACACCACCGACATCCACGAAGCTGTCGACGACACCGATCTTGAAATAGGCGGCCTTCAGTACGCGGCCACCAGTGTAGTCGCGGAGCTGCACCACCAGGGTGTGCATGCCGAGTTCGGAAGGGGTGGTCCAGGGGCTGGCGCTCAGCCAGCCGCCGTCGCCGATCACCACTTCGCGCGTGCGGTCCGACACGCGCACCGGCTGGTAACCCTGCTCGGGGGTCCGGCCATAGATATCGACGGGCGTGCCGGTTTCACCGTTAGGCCCGATGTAGGTCTTGACGCCGGTCTGGTTGTTCTGGCGGAAAACCACGATCGTGTAAGGATAAACGTCGTTGGTCTGGACCGTCATCTTCAGGGTGAGCGGTTCGCCGGGCTGGTAGACGTACTTGTCAGCCCAGACGTACATCGTCACATTCGAATGCTCCACGGCGGCAGCCGACGGGCTGGTCGTGGAGGCGGCCATTTGTGCGGCAGCCGAGCGGTCGACCCGGGTAAAGCGATCGAGGCTGCCCGCCTGCAATGCGACCGCCGAGGCGGCCAGCACGAGGAGTGATCGTTTCAACATAGATTGCTGCATCTTCCTTTCGAGTCACGGACCTAAAAGATGGAATAGGTCAGGCCGACGGAATACGTCCGGCCGGTTTGATAAGTGCGGGTGGGTAGGCCCGCCTGCGTCCACCGGTATTTGTTGTCACCGAGGTTTTCGGCGTTGAAGCGAATGGTCGCCCGGCCGCTTTCGACAAGCGCGTACTGGTAGACGAAATCGAAGAAAGTATTGCGCTCCTGGTAAATGTCAGGCAGGCCAATGGCGCCGACGTCGGAGAGCCGTCGCGAGACACTGTTGACGTAGAAGCGAGCCTGCGAGCGCAGCTTCGGCTTCGTCCATTCCGTGATGATGTTGAAGATGTACCGCGACTGGCCCGCCAGCGGCCGGCTGAGCGAAGTGAGAATGCCCTGGTCTTCCGGGCGAATCGTCACGTTGGAATCGACAAAGGTGAAGTTGCCCTGCACACCGAAGTCGCGCAGTGAGTGGTGGATCGAGCCCAGACCTTTTCGCGTCTCGAGTTCGACGCCGCGGTTCACCGCGCTCCGGGCATTCAGGAACGACGAACGCAGGTCGGTGGTGGGCTGCACGGTGCTTTCAATCGGGTCGGTGAAGTCCTTCACGAAAAAGCTGGCGGCCACCAATTGGTTTCCGCCGAGGAACCACTCCCAGCGTGCGTCGTAGTTGTTGATCTTGGCGCGGCGCAGGTTGGGGTTGCCGGCGACGTTGAAACCGCCCTGGACGTTCGTAAACTCGAAGGGCGACAGTTCGCGGAAGTCGGGGCGCGACACCGTCTGGCTGTAGGTGAAGCGCAGGTTCTGCCGCGGCGTCAGCGCGTAGATTGCGTTGAACGACGGCAGCGGATCGCGGTTCGCCAGGTTCGCCACATAGGGCGTGTTGGGCACGAACGGGTCTTTGGTGATGACGTTGATGTCGGCATCTTCGACGCGCACGCCGGTGACAAAGCGCCAGCGCGGGCCGATGCCGAAATCGATCATGCCGTAGCCGCCGTAGATGGTCATGTCGGCGTCATAGCGATCGGTGCCACGCGACTCCTCGCGCAACTCAAACGCGCCGGGCCGGAGGTTCGAAGCGGCAAATAGCTCGTTGGAAGGAGCGTAGACGTCCACCTGCTGCGGGTTCTGCAACTGGAAGCGGAGGCGGCGAGCGTCGAAGTTGCGGTTGCGGATGGACGCGCGGAAGCCCACCTTCCAGATGCCGGAAAGCTTCCCTTTGAAGAACGGCTGGCTCAGCTCGGCCTGCGGCTCGTAGATGCGGTCGGTGAACTGGTCGAAGAATCGCTGGCCCGAATTGCCGATGTTGAGGTAGGCGAAGCGGCCGTCGTCCTGCTGGGAGCGGAGCACTTCGCGCATGTCCGGCTCGTTGCGGCCGGAGGTCGAGTAAGTGAACTGCCACTTGAAGAGCATGTCGCGCAGCTTCGGCAGGGCGTGGTCGCCCTCGACGCCGGTCGAAACCAGCCGCCGCTCCACCCAGCGCAGGCGTTGCGAGGCAATCACGCCGCCCTGGTTGTTGTCGAAACCGGAAAAGTCGCGAGCCTCTTTGTCCGAATCGCGGGTCACCGTGTTGCGGAACAGCAGCTTGTTGTTATTGTTGAGCCGGACTGCGGCGTTCAGCACGCCGCCCAGACGGATGGTCTCGTTGTACTGGTTGAACTCCGGATAGTCGCTATATGGAGCAATGGTGCCGCCGACACCGACACGGCGGTAGTAGGTCTGCTGCTCCTGCTGATATTGCGGCTTGTTGGTGAAGGTAAGCGCCGCCACCAGGCCAAAACGGCCGAACGTGCCGCCGCCCACCAGGCTGTAGGTCTGCGACGGGCGCATCGAGTCGTTGTAGACCGGCTCCCAATTGTCGGAGAATGCCTTCGCGTAGTCGGCAAGTTGCTGGCGCGAGTCGCTGCCGATGGAGACGCGGCGCGTAGTGGGTATAGCCGAAGGCAGGGTGCGAGAGCCGTTGTCGAAACCGAACTTGTCCAGCGAACCGCCCGGATAGCCGGCGAAACGGCCGAACGTTGTTCGGTCGTTGAAGCCGGTGCTCATGCTCACCTGAAACATCCTCTGAGCTGGAAACTCGACCGTGGTCATCTGAACCAGGCCGCCGGAGAACTCGCCGGGCAGGTCGGGCGTATAGGTCTTCAGGATCCGGATGTTGTCGATCATCGCCGCCGGAAACAGATCGAGCGGAACAACACGCCGCTCGGCTTCCGTCGTGGGCACCATGGCATTGTTGAGCATCGTGGCCGAGTAGCGCTCGCCCAGGCCCCGGACATACACGTATCCGCCCTCTACCACCGAGACGCCTGTGACCTTCTCCAACGCGCGCGCGGCATCGGAGGCGGTCGACTTCTTCATCTCCTCATTCGAGATTGAATCGCTGACCTGCGCGGCGAGCTTGCGTTCGGAAAGCATGGCCTCCGCCGTAGCCGTGACCGCGCTGACGCTCTCGGCGACTTCCACCGTGGTCGTCATCCCCCGGGAGGTCATGAGGGTGGAACCATCCACCACATCGCCACCTTTGATCTGAATGTCTGTCAGCGTGACGTCGAGATACTGCTCGCTGGTGAACTTCAGCGTATATTTGCCCGGTGAGAGTTCCAGGCGGTAGGTGCCGTCTGTCCCGGTAGACAGCTCATCGCCGGTCTGCCCGTCGACATGGATCTTCACCCCGACGATGGGGCGCGAGGTCTGGGCATCGAAGACCGTCCCGGAAACTGTGCCCTTTTGTGTCTGGCCCCACAGGCTGAAGCTGAAGAGGAGTATGACCGCAGATGAATGGTAAGAAATCCGAAGCATCACAGAGTGGCGCAAGCCACCTGTTCAGCATGCGAAAGACAGGTGTAGGGCAGACGAAAGATCGGTGAATGTTAGATGACGTTGGTTTCAGTCCCGTGAATCCGGATCGGCCCCGGAGGCCCGTAAAATGGGCCTCCGGAGCCAGGTCCGCCGTCCTAGGAGGGGATGGTTACGGTATCGAACAGGCCGCCCAGTTGCGTGTCGAACGACGCCAGCGGGCCGGCCGGGAACTTGCGCGTATTGAAGATGTACGCATAGTCCACGCCATCGCCGCGCGAGACCATCAGACTGGACACGCCGGCCATACCGCCAGACCGGGCGGATCCGGCGGCGCGCCCGCCAACACCCCAGGCCGCATGCTTGCTGATGAAGCGCACCAGCGCGGAGGCGCTGGAACAGAGCCCGCCGCCCGAGTCCATGCGTTCCGTCATCCAGCCCTCCCCACCGTAGCAGTAGGGCACCAGCAGGTTCGATTGCGGATCCTGGGCGGGCAGCCCCAGGCTCGGATCGTCGCACGGCATCTCGTCAGCCCGCCTCTGGTCGCGGCGGGTGAGCGAGACGAAGACTTCGTCGTTGAGGCCCTCGGCGGTCAGAACCTCTTTCTTGACGAAGTCGATGAACGCCTGGCCGCTCACCTTCTCAATCGCCAGGCCCATCAGCAGGTAGCCGAGGTTGGAGTACTGGGACTTGGAGCCCGGCGCGAACTGCAGCGGCTCCCCGTACATATAACGGGCGATATCGCGTTTGCTCACGGGCCCGTTCAGCCCCAGGTCCAATGCGATCTTCCGCATGCTGAAGACAGCGTCGAAGCCCATCGTGCTGTCCCAGCCGCCGGCATGGTCGATCAGGTTCTGGATGGTGATGGTATCGATCTTGGGATCCGGTGTCTGCGACGAAAGAGCCTTGGAGGTAATCCCCAGTAAGGGGAAGATCTTGTCGGTCTTCTTAAGCAGCTTCTTGTCATAGCAGGCCTGGATGCCCGCGCAGGCGAACGCCTTGCTGATGCTGGCCAGGCGCATCATGCTGGTGGGCTGCGTGATCATCCAGCCCGGCTCGGCCCACGTGTAACCGCGCGCATACACCACCTTGCCCGCACGCCCGATGGCGAACTGCCCCGACCGCACGCCGTTCGCCTGCATGAACGCCTTGATTGCGTTGTCGAACTTCACCAGTTTCGAATTGCCCGCGCCCGTCACCGTCCAGACCCGCGCATCCGGCTGAACCTGTTTGGCAAAAATCGCCGCATACCGCGTGCCGCCGCCGGATCCGCCGCCCTGTACCCGGATGGGCAGGTAGCCCTGCTTCGTCAGCTTGTCGAACTCACTCTGATAGCCGGCCGAGGTCATGTTGTGGCGGGCCTGCCAGTCGCCTATCCCATCGCCGCGGAAGATCGAGCTGTAGAGCTTGTTGTCCGAGACGGCGACATAATCGGGGCGGAACGGAATCTGTGTGAAGGCATTGAACCACTGCTGGTAGCCGTCCGAGGTTTCGGCTCCACGCCAGCCCCACATCACCTTGTTGTCATTCGGCATCCAGACAGCCGCGTACCGCCGATCAGACCCCGAACCGTAAATCGAGACGGAAATGGGAATGCAGTTGTTCTGGATGGCCCACTTGTTGAAGAAGGCCAGCGAACCGGACAGCGTGTCGCCGCCATCCGTCAGTCCGAATTTGCAGAGCCAGGCGGAGGCTTTGCCTTTTTCAAACGTACCGGCGAACTTCAGGTTTGAACCCGAGCCAGTCACCGAAAGGATCCGAGGCAGGAATCCCTTCTTCGTCCAGTCGTCAAAGGCCTTCTGGTAGGCGGTGGCGTCCATATTGTGGACGGCGGCCCAGGCGGGCCCGGATTGCTTTACCCAGACTGCGGCATAGCTGGCGGAATCCGGATCCCCGTAGACGCTGAGCGAGATGATGCGGAAGCCGGCGGGAAACAATTTATCAAATTGTTTTTGGTGCTCTCCGCTCGACTTCCCGTGGTAAGCCACGAATTCAGGAATAGACATTCGGTAGGTCCCCTCCGGAGGACTTACCGTGCAGACTATTACCTTTCAGTCAGGTATGCAAGAAAGATGTGTCAGCCAGCTCTCACGCCATCGCCGGAGCAGGCTGGTTGGCTGCTTCGTTGAACGAATAGCCAAACCCGCGGACTGAGCGGATGAAGGCTGGAGCGGCCGGATCGTCTTCGATCTTCTGCCGCAGGCGCAGGATGTAGACGTCCACCGTGCGGTCAGTGACGGCGCGGTCGTGGCCCCACACCGCGTCCAGCAACTGTTCGCGCGAAAACACAACGCCCGGCCGCGTCATGAGAAACTCCAGCAGCCGGAACTCGGTGGCGGTCAGGGAAAGCGGATTCCCGTTTAGGTTCACGCGGCAGGCGGAGCGATCGAGGTCCAGCGGACCCGACTGCAGTTTGCGCACCGGCTGGGCGAGCTGGCGGAACTGGATCTTGATGCGGGCAATCAGTTCCCGGACGAAGAACGGTTTGACGATATAGTCGTTGGCGCCGAGTTCCAGGCCGACAATGCGATCGGTCTCCGACGCGCGGGCCGTCAGGAAGATCACCGGGATGTGGGCCAGCTCAGGATGCGTGCGGATGCCCTTGCAGATGTCCAGGCCATCGGAATCGGGCAGCATGATGTCCAGGATGATCAGGTCAGGACGCTCGCGCCGGCAGAGATCCACGGCGCCGCGCCCTGTCTGCGCGCCAACCATTTGGAATCCCTCTTTCTCCAGGTTGTATTTGAGGAGTGCGAAGAGGTCGGAGTCGTCTTCAATCAGCAGGATTTTCTTCATGGGGATGTCGCCAGATCGTCAACTCCAGTAATAACGCGGCTACTGTTACATTCAGATTACAGTAGCGTGAATTGAAGTTAAAGCGCCTCTTGTTCCGAGAGGCCGAGGTCGTTGGTCGGCAGCGTGAACCAGAAGGTGGTTCCCTGCCCCAGAACGCTTTCCACGCCCACATCGCCCCCCTGCGAGCGCGCCAGGTGTTTGACGATGGCGAGACCCAGCCCGGTGCCGCCCAGTTCGCGGGAACGGGCTTTGTCGACACGGTAGAACCGCTCGAACAGCCGGGGCAGGTCCTCGTGCGGAATCCCAATACCGGTGTCGCTTACGCTCACCCGGACGAAGTCGTTCAGGCACTCGGCGGTGACCTGGATGCTGCCGTCCTCGGGCGTGTACTTGATGGCGTTGTCCAGCAGATTGGACATCATCTGGTGCACCGCCTCGGAGTCGCAGAACGCTTCCGTCCGGTCGGGCGCCGGCGCCAGGTGCAGGCTGATCCGCTTCTTGGCGGCCACCGGTTCCAGCGACTCAATACAGTCCTTCAGCAGCGGATTCACATAGTACGACGCAAACTGGAAGCGCTGCGACTTCATCTCGATGCGGGAAAGAGTCAGCAGGTCGCCGGTGAGGCGGCCCAGACGCTCTGCGTTCTGCCGGATGATGTGCAGGAAGCGGACGTTGTTCTCATCGTCGTGGATCGCCCCTTCCAGCAGCGTCTCGGTGTAGCCCTGAATCGAGGCAAGGGGCGTACGCAGCTCGTGGCTGACGTTGATGACGAAGTCTTTGCGGACCCGCTCCACCTTCTCCAGTTCGACGTGCTCGCGGTGCAGCTCATCGAAGACCTTCTCCAGCTTCGCCCCCGTCTCGTTCAACTGCCTGGCCAGCGTGCCCAGTTCATCGTTGCCCGTGTGCTTCAGGCGGACCTTAAAATCGCCCGTGGCGAGCGTCGAAGCATAGTCGATGATGGCGCCCAGGCGTGTCGAGAAGTACCGGGCAATGAAGCCGGCCACCAGAATGGCGGGCAAGAACGCCAGGGCCATGTACAGCATCACGCGGGTGCGGATCTTCGAAACCTGTGAGCGCACCTCGCGCAGGGGCACCGCCAGGCGCGCGGCGCCGGCCGGTACAGGACCGGCCACATAGAGGAAGTTGATCCCCATGGTGGGGCTCTGTCGCAGGGAATTGCCCATCCGGCCCTCCAGCGCCGCCCGAACCTCTGGCCGGTGGCCGTGATTCTCCATGCGGGCCGGATCCGCTTCCGAATCGAGAATCACCCGCCCGTCGGGTGCAATGATCGTCAAACGCCCGCCAGCCGCGGCGGCCAGGGCCCGGATGTTGGAAGGTGAGACCTCCAGCAGCTTCTGCTGGCCAATCACGCCCAGCATCTTCATCTTCTCCTCCATCTCGAGGGTGAGCCCCTGGATATAGGCCTTCTCGGTGAGTTCCGAGGCCAGGAAGTCCACGGCCGTCAGGACAATCACCATGATGAGAAGGACGCTGGCGATGAGCTTGAGAAAGATGCGGGCAGTCATTATTGGTAGAGGCCGTGATCGCGGATATAGCGCAGGACCGGGTCCGGCAGCTCTTCCACTGGTTCGCCACTATCCAGTTTGCGCCTGATTTCTGACGATGAGATGACAAGCGCCAAAGTTTCCAGCCCTTTTACGCGGGCACCCGGCGGAATCGGGTAGTCGTACCCTGGCCGGGAGACCACAATGAACTCCACCGCCCGCAGCACATCGGCCGACCGGTGCCAGGATCCAATTTCGGCGAAGGCATCGGCGCCAATCAGAAAAAAGAGCTGATCCGAAGGGCCCAGCCGCGCCTTCACGCGTTCGATGGTGTCGATGGAAAAGCTCTTGCCCTGCCCCTCTTCCAGCCGGGACGGCTCAAAACGAGGATCGGCCGCGCAGGCCAGCTCCACCATGCGGAATCGATCCTCATAGGCAGTGGTCGTGCCGGAGGGCTTGTGCGGCGGATTCGCCGAAGGGACGAGCAGAACGCGATCCAGGTGCAGTCGATCGGCCGCTTCGCGGGCCACGCGGAGATGGGCGTTGTGGATGGGGTCGAAGGTCCCACCGAAAATAGCTACTTTCAAACCGATGGTCTTTCTGCTGCGCGCCGCGCGGGATGGCGCAGGTCCCTTTATCTTCGCTTGAAATCAGTCTGTTGCGCTGGAGCGGAAGCTACGACGAACTCTGATTCTCAGCAGCCATCCGGGCCAGTTCGTCGCAGCGGTTGTTATCGGCATGGCTGGCATGGCCCTTGGTCCATACCCAGTCCGTCTTGTGGCGCGATACCTGCTGGTCGAGTTCCACCCACAGATCCTGGTTCAGCACCGGTTTCTTGGCGGCCGTCTTCCAGCCGTTGCGCTTCCAGCCGGCCATCCAGCTCTTGATGCCGTTCATCACGTACTGGGAATCGGTGACAATCTCCACCTCGCAGGTTTCCCGCAAGGCCTCCAGCGCACGGATCGCCGCGGTGAGCTCCATCCGGTTGTTGGTCGTCTCCCGCTCGCTGCCGTACATCTCCTTGGTGTGCCCGCCATATCGCAGGATGCACGCCCATCCGCCGCGCCCTGGATTGCCCAGACACGACCCGTCTGTAATCGCCTGTACTTTCTTCATGGAACCCAACAACTACAAAAGCACCGTCGCCAGCTTCTCGTCCGGGCTCGTCAGCTCCCGCTCAAAGAACTGGTTGACCAGCGAGAGGATCTCCGTCGCTTCCCGCGACTGGTAGATCGCTGTCCGCAGCTTCGCCCCGTTCCGCACGCCGTGCGTGAAGTAGGTGGCAAACTGCTTCATCTTGCCCACCGCGTCCAGGCTCTTCCTGCTCAGCAGCATGGTGTAGTAGGTGTGCATCATCTGCCAGCGGTCGTGCTCGGTCGGCTGGTAGTACGGCTTGCCCTCCAGATGCTCCGCAATCTGCCGGAAGATCCAGGGATTCGAGGAAGCCGCCCGGCCGATCATCACCGCGTCGCAGCCGGTTTCCCGCACCATCCGGATCGCGTCCTCCGGGGTCGTGATGTCGCCATTGCCGATCACCGGAATCTTCACCGCATCTTTCACTTCCGCGATCCGCGTCCAGTCCGCCCGGCCGCTGTAGCCCTGCTCGCGCGTCCGCGGGTGCAAGGCGATGGCCGCCACGCCGTTGTCCTCAGCCAGCTTCGCCATCTGGACATGCACCAGTTCCTTGTCGTTCCAACCGGCCCGGAATTTCATCGTCAACGGGATACTAATGGACGAACGAACCCGCTTCAGCAACTCCTCCACCAGGGGCAGGTTTCTTAACAGGCCGGACCCGCCATTGCACGTCACCACCTTCTTCACCGGGCACCCAAAGTTGATGTCCACCGCGTCGAACCCATTGTCCTCGCAGACCTTAGCCGCTTCCGACATGATTTCCGGATCGGACCCGAACAATTGCGCACTGATCGGGTGCTCTTCGGGTTCAAAATAGAGGTAGTGGAAGCTCTTAATGGATTTGCGGTTGGGATGACGGCCGCTGGCCACCACGCCGTGTGAGCTGGTGAACTCGGTCATGATCAGGCCGCAGCCGCCCTGGTTCCGGATCAGCCGGCGAAACACGGTATCCGTCACACCGGCCATCGGTGCCAGGACAGTTGCCGGGCGAATCTCGACGGGGCCAACCTGATAGGCTGCGGGGAAGTTTGCCATCTCTACCATTGTATCGGGGTTGAAACGCGGCTCGCGCGGGCCGCGTTCAAACAATTGAGAGGACGAGACGATGTTCCAGAAGTTGATCGTGGCATTTGGATTGGGTGTGCTGCTGACAGGCGGCGTGGTGTACATAGCGATGAAGAATCGCGCTCCGGAGCCTGTGCCGGTCAGCGTGGCCACACCAGCCCCCGCGCCCACCCCGGCAGTCGCGGAGCCTGCGCCACCTCCGGCCCCGGAGCCCGCCCCGCCTCAACCCGAACCAGTCAGGCCCAAACCCACGGCCAAGCCAGTGAAGACCCATACCCGCACCGCGCCGGTCGCTGTCGCCAAGAACGATCCGCCCGCGGTCGTGCACGAACAGCCCAGGCCCGCGCCGGTGGCCCCTCCTGTAGTCACGAATCCGGAGCCAGCCCCGGTGGAGAAACCCGTGGCGGCGCCGCCCATCGTCAGGCCGGAACCCAAGCCCGCACCGCGCCAACCGCATAGCGTCACCATCCCGGCCGGCACCATGATCACCGTCCGCCTGCGCGAGGAACTCAGCACCAAGCACAGCCAGGATGGTCAGAATTTCACGGCCACGCTCGACCAGCCTCTGGTGGTCGACGGGTTCGTCATCGCCGAGCGCGGCTCCTCCCAGCGCGGCCGCATCGTCGAACTCGATCGCGCCGGACGAGTCAAAGGTCGCGCGGCCCTCGCCGTGGAACTGACGGAACTGAACACCGCCGACGGCCAGAAGATCGCCCTGAAGACGGACTCTTTCCGCAAGGAAGCGGAGAGCGGCATGAAGGGCGATATGGCGAAAACCGGTGTCGCCGCCGGCATCGGTGCGGCGATCGGGGCCATCGCCGGAGGCGGCAAGGGGGCGGCCATCGGCGCAGGCATCGGTGGTGCGGCAGGAGCCGGTGGCGTGCTCGCCACTCGCGGCAAGGATGCCAGCCTGCCCAGCGAAACCCGTCTGACGTTCCGCCTGAAGGAACCCCTCACGCTCACCGAGAAGCTCGACGACTAGCCGCGCTGCCCGGATCGGGCCGCAGGATTATTTCGGGGACGGAGAAAACTCCGTCTCCACCTTCCACTGCTCCATCGTGTTGTAGACGATCGGGCAGTAGCACGCCCGGTCGATGAACTGCCAGACGCGCGATTGCAGAGAACCCGCGCCGCGCACCAGGTGCGGAAAGTCTCCGCAGGTGGCCGGACGCGCCTCGTACACCGTGCACTCCGTGCCCGACAGAAACACACAGCCCGTTTCCTCGTCGCGCTTCAGAATCAGACCTTCTTCCTCCGACTGCTCCGTATAGTCGCGCAGGAACCGGCCTTCTTTGATCCGCAGGAACTTGGCCAGCTTCGTCACATCACGATCCGTGAGTGTCACCGTGGCCACCTTGCAGCAGTTCGCGCAGGTCGTGCAGTCGATCGCTTCTTCCGTCTCTTCGGCGATGTGCCGCAGACGGCGTTCCACGAAACTATGCGTCTTGAGGTGGCGGCGAAAACGCTCGTTTTCGCCGCGCTTCTGCTCGCCCAAACGGCGAATCTGGACGAGATCTGTAATCATCAGTTGGTTGCCGCGGCCTTCTTAAAGTCCCCGGCCTTGTAGATGCTCATCCGGGACACATCCATATACTTCTTCATCGCCGTCTGAATGTCAGCCGGCGTCAGCTTCTTGATCTTGGCTTCGATCTCGGTGTCGAACGCCATCGTGCGGTTGTAGAACCGCTGTCCGGCCAGCCTCGACACCAGTTCGCCGTCATTGGCCCGGCTCACCTGGCGCGCCTGCAGCAGGCTCTTCTTGGCGGCTTCGACCTCATCCGCCGTGTAGCCCTTATCCAGGATCAGGCCGACTTCGTCCTTGAAGGAAGCTTCCACCTTCGCCGCGTTCTGCGGAGCGCAGATCGCAAACGCCATGAACACGCCCCCGTCATCTTCCGGAGAAGCCATGAACTGCGCGCCGACGCCGTAGCTCAAGCCCTCCTTACCGCGAATGCGGGCAAAGAGCCGTGAATTCATGCCGGAGCCAAGGATGTAGTTCCCCACCAGCATGGCCGGATAGTCCGGATTCGTGTCGTTGATCTTCACCGGCAGGCCGGCGATGAACATCGCATTCGCCTTGTCCGGCGTCTCGAACACAACGCTCTCCGGCTCCACGGCCTTGTATTCCTTCTTCACCCGGGCGAACTTCTGCTGGCTCTTCCAGTCGTTGAACAGGTCGGAAACCTGCTTCTGTGTCGTCTCTGGATCGAAGTCGCCGATCACCACAAACTCACCGTGCGACGCGCCGTAGAACTGCTTGTGGAACGCCTTCACCTCATCCAGCGTCAGCGCCTTCACACCCTCGATCTCCTCGTCCACCGTGCGGATGTAGCGAACATCGTCCTTCGGATAAGGATTCAGGTGGCGCTGCACGGCGCGCATGGCGATCGCCTGCGGCTCGCTCTTCGACTGCTCCATCTGCGCCAGCATCTGCTGCTTCAACTGGTCGAACTCGGTCTGCGGGAACGTCGATTCCTTCAGCAGTTCGGCCACCAGCGTCAACACCGGCTGCAGGTTCTCCTTCGTGGTCGTGATCCGCACGCTCGCGCCGGTCTCGTTGCCGCCCACACTCACGCTGGCTTTCAGCCGGTCGAACTCGTCTTTGATCTGCTGGCGCGTGTGCTTGGCCGTGCCGCGCATCAGCATCTGGCCGGCGAACCCGGCCGCGAAATCCTTGCCCTTGAGATTGTTCTCATCGCCGAAGTGCAGGCTCAGCGTGGCCACCACCTGGTTGCCGCGCGTCTTCTTGGTGATGAACGACAGCTTGATGCCGCCCTTCAGGTCGCCGCGGATGGTGCGCTTGTCGATATTCTCCGGGGACGCGTCAAACGACTCGCCCTGGCTCACCACCGCCTCACCCTTGTAGTCCTTCACCAGCGCCGTCACGTCCGGCGCCGGCGGGATCTCGGCGCGCAGCGGAGCCTTGTCGGGAATGAACTCACCCACGGTCCGGTTCGAGGCGATCAGATACTTCTCCGCCGCCTTCTGCACCTGCTCCAGCGTGACCTTCTTGATCCGGTCACGGTGCAGGAACAGCAGCCGCCAGTCGCCCATGCCCTGCCATTCGGAAAGCTGCAGCGCGATGGCCGCCGAGTTGTTCAGGGCCAGGTCGAAATTCTTCAGCCAGTTGGCGCGAACCCGCTCCAGCTCTTCCTTGGTAAACGGCTTCGTCTTCACCTCGTCGATCGTGTCCAGCAGCGTCTTGCGGGCATCCGCCAGCGAATTCTCGGTCCGCACGGAAGCGTGCGCGATGAAGACACCCGGATCCTTCAGCTGATACTCGTTCGTGGCGACGCTCGCTGCCTTCTTGGTCTCGACCAGCGCCTTGTACAGGCGGCCCGAGGGTGCGTCGCCCAGGATCCGGCCCGCCATCTCCATCGGCGCAAACTCTTCATGCGACCCCGGCGGAATGTGCCACACGGCCGCCACGGCCTGCACATCACCCACGCGGCGCAGCGTCACCGAGCGTTCCCCGTCCTGCGTCGGCTCGGCCGTATAGGTGCGGCGCAGTTGCCTTGTCGGCTTCGGGATGGGTCCGTAGAGCTTCTGGACCAGCGCCAGCGTCTTCGCTTCGTCGAACTTGCCCGCCACCACCAGCACGGCGTTGTCCGGCTGGTAGAAATGCTTCCAGAACGCCTGCAGCCGCTCGATCGGCACCTGTTCCAGATCCGAACGCGCGCCAATCGTCGACTTCCCGTAGTTGTGCCACAGGTACGCAGTCGACATCACGCGTTCCTCCAGAATCGAATCCGGATCATTCTCGCCCGACTCGAACTCGTTCCGGACCACCGTCATTTCGCTGTCCAGATCCTTCTTGGCAATGAAGGAATTCACCATCCGATCCGCTTCCAGCGACAGCGCCCACTGCAGGTTCTCATCCGTCGCCGCGAACGTCTCGAAGTAGTTCGTGCGGTCGAACCACGTGGTCCCATTGGGACGCGCGCCGTGATCCTGCAGCTCCTTCGGCACATTCGGATGGTTCGTCGAGCCCTTGAACATGAGGTGCTCGAGCAGGTGCGCCATGCCCGTTTCCCCGTAATCCTCGTGCCGCGATCCCACCATATAGGTGATATTCACGGTAATGTTCGATTTCGTCGGATCGGGAAACAGCAGCACTCTGAGCCCGTTGCTCAGGTGGTACTCCGTAATCCCTTCGACGCTCGTAACCTTCTGCACACCCTGCGGCAGCGCTTGGGCTGACGCGGTGGCGGACAACATCGAAACAGCTAGAAATAGGGCCAACATTGGTCGCGTGGCCCGGGCGGGGGTCAGGTTGCGGTGAAACATGACGTGATGTAACGATGCTAGCACCCCGGCCAAGTACCCCTCCTGCAATGGTTGTAACATCCTTGCGTCTTCGCCCTCTATTCCGACGCACGCCACAGCCTATGGGACCTCATACAGAACCGCGCACCAGCCAGCATCAGTCCGACTCCACCAGCCCAAAACAGCCATCCTTCGACAACACCTCCTCCCCGGAAGTCCTTTACCCCTCCCTGAACACAACTGCTGGTTTTTTCCACGATTTTTGCCGCCAACAGGCGAACAAACGGCGTCCCTCCCCTTGCACCCCATAATCAGATGTGATTGTCTTATTTCCCAGGAGGCAATCGTCCCCGTTTATGACGCCGGCGCTCTTATCCGATTCCCCGCCCCGCTCCAGCCCGCTTTCCTTCGAAGAACAGGACTTTATCGATCGGCTCATCGTCCAGCACCGGGGCCGCCCCGGCATGCTGCTGAGCCTGCTCGAAGCGATTCAGGAACGGCAGCCGAACAAGTACCTGCCCGTCGAGGTGCTCGACTACCTCGCCGCCCGCACCGGCATCCCCGGTGCCCAGATCTACAGCGTGGCCACCTTCTACTCGCTCTTTAATCTGAAGCCGCAGGGCGAGCATACCGTCTGCATCTGCCGCGGCACCGCCTGCCACACCCGCGGTTCCCGCAACCTGCTGGAACGCGTCAAACTCCAGCTCGGACTCAAGGAGGAGGACGAAGACGGCAGCGCCGAAAAGATGTGCGCCACTACCGCCGACCGCCGCTTCACCGTCCGCACCGTTGCCTGTTTCGGCCAGTGCGCCCTCGCCCCCGTGGCGGAAATTGACCACTCCATCCTCGGCCACGTCAATGAACGCGCACTCGAGCGCGAAGTCGACGCCATCAAGAGGGGCGGCCAGCGATGAAGCGCATCTCCGACCTTTCCAGCTTCAACGACGTGCGCGAGGCCGGCCTCTCCAAACTCCTGCCGGACCGGCCCCGCATCGCCATCGGCATGGGCACCTGCGGCACCGGCAATGGAGCCGAATCCGTCTATCACGCCTTCGCTGATGCCATCAATACCCGCGGCCTCGGCATGAACCTCGCCCGCACCGGCTGCTTCGGCTTCTGTGCGGCCGAGCCGCTGGTCAACGTCTACCTGCCCGGCAAGCCTCTGGTCATCCTGCAGCGCGTCCAGCCCAACGACGTACCCGGCATCCTGGACGACCTCGCCAGCGGCCGCATGCCCACCGGTCTCGCCCTCTGCAAAATCGAGGAGTGGGATCACATCACCGGCCATGTCCGCTTCGGCGTCGGCCTGCCCGAAATCCCCCACTGGCACGAAGTCCCCTTCTTCACCGGCCAGAAGAAAATCGTCCTCCGCAACTGCGGGCTCATCAACCCCAACGAGATCGACGAATACATCGCCATCGGCGGCTATCAGGCCCTTTATAAAGTCCTCATCGATAACAACCCCGACATGGTGATCGAAGCCGTCAAGGCCGCCAAACTCCGTGGCCGCGGCGGCGCCGGCTACCAGACAGGCATCAAGTGGGAGTTCCTCCGCAAAGCCCAGTCGGAACGCAAGTACATCATCTGCAACGCCGACGAAGGCGACCCCGGCGCCTACATGAACCGCAATGAGATCGAGAGCGACCCGCACTCTCTCATCGAGGGCATGATCATCGGCGGCTACGTCATGGGCGCCACCGAGGGCATCCTGTACGTCCGCGCCGAATACCCGCTGGCCGTCCACCGCCTCAACTCCGCCATCGAACAGGCCCGCGAGTGCGGCCTGCTGGGCGACAACATCCTCGGCCGCGGCTTCCGCTTCGACCTCCAGCTCGTCGAAGGCGCCGGAGCCTTCGTCTGCGGCGAGGAAACGGCCCTCATCCGCTCCCTCGAAGGCAAGGCCGGACGCCCCACCCCGCGTCCGCCCTATCCGGCGGAACATGGCCTTTACGGCTGTCCCACCAACATCAACAACGTCGAGACCTGGTACAACATCGCCCCCATCGTCATCAAGGGCCCCGGCTGGTTCACGGAAACCGGCAGCGCCAAGAGCCCGGGCACCAAGGTCTTCTCCCTCGTCGGCAAGGTGAACAACACCGGCCTCGTCGAAATGCCCCTTGGCACCCCGCTCAAGACTTTCGTTTACGACGTCGGCGGCGGCGGCACTCACGGCCGCGCCATCAAAGCCGTCCAGACCGGCGGGCCCTCCGGCGGCTGCATCCCGCAGGAGATGTTCGACACTCCGGTCGACTACGAATCTCTCGGCCAGCTCGGCTCCATCATGGGCTCCGGCGGCATGGTCGTCATGGACGAAGACAACTGCATGGTCGACGTCGCCCGCTACTTCATCGAGTTCACCCACTCGGAAAGCTGCGGCAAATGCATTCCCTGCCGCGTCGGCCTCGACAAGAGTCTCTACTACCTGAATCGCATCACCCAGGGCAAAGGCACCGAAGCCGACTTCGACCTGCTCGACGACCTCAGCCGCATGATCCGCGACACCTCCCTCTGCGGCCTCGGCCAGACCGCGCCCAACCCCGTCCTCACCACCATGCGCCACTTCCGCCATGAGTTCGAGGACCACATCCGCGCCGCCCGCTGCCGTGCCGGCGTCTGCGAGGATCTCGCCCTCAGCCCCTGCGAGAACTCCTGCCCGCTGCACATGAACATCCCCCGCTTCCTGCAGCTCCTCAAAGAGGACCGTCTGGAGGAAGCCTTCGTCTCCGTGGTGATGGACAACCCCCTGCCCGCCTCCACCGGCCGCGTCTGCCAGCACCCTTGCGACAACCGCTGCCGGCGCACCGGCGTCGACTCAGCCGTCAACATGCGCGAAGTCCATCGCTATATCGCCGACGCCATCTACCCCTCAGACCGCTTTGACGCGCTCGCCTCCGATATCGCCGCCCGCCGCAAGCCGCTCACCGGCAAACGCTGCGCCGTCGTCGGAGCCGGGCCCACCGGCCTCGCCTGCGCCTTCTACCTCTGCATGCTCGGCCACGAGGTAATGGTCTACGACTCCAACCCGGCCGCCGGCGGTATGCTCCGCTATGCTTTGCCGGACTACCGCCTGCCCAAGGACGTCCTCGACCGGGAAGTCGAACTCATCCGCCGCACCGGCGTCCAGTTCACCTTCAACACTCAGGTCCCGCGCGACGTCTCGCTCAACGACCTCGACGGCCAGTACGACGCCGTCTTCCTCTCCATCGGCACCTGGAAAGAGAGCTGGGTCTACCTTCCCGGCACCGAACTCACCGGCGTCATCCCGGCCCTGCCCTTCCTCGAGGCCGTTTCGAAGGAGCAGCCTGTGCCCCTTGGCAAACGCGTCACCGTCATCGGCGGAGGGAACGCTGCCATCGACTCCGCCCGCACCGCCCTGCGCCTCGGCAGCAAGGTGACCATCATCTACCGCCGCGAACGCAAGGACATGCCCGCGATCCCCGAGGAGACGGAGGCCGCTGAAGCCGAAGGCGCCGAGATCGTCTTCCTCGCCACGCCGCACCGCATCGTCGGTGGGCCCGATGGGCGCGTCCAGGCTATTGAGGCCGTCCGCACCAAACTCGGTGAGTACGACTCCTCCGGCCGCCGCCGCCCCATGCCCACCAACGAGATCATCCGCTTCGCCTGCGATACCGTTATCCTCGCCGTCGGCGAGACCGTGGATCTCGACTTCGCCAAGGCCTCCGGCCTCAAGATCAAGGAGAGCGGCCTCATCGAAGTCGACCGCTACACCCTCGAAACCAGCCGCTCCAAGTTCTACGCCGGCGGCGATCTCATCACCGGAGCCTCAAACGTCTCCAATGCCATGGGCTACGGCAAGAAGGCCGCCCGCAATATCGACCGGCGCCTGATGAACGTCCGCCGCTGGGAGGAGGTCTTCCCCTCGTTCGAATACGACCAGGCTCCGCCGGCCCACGCCAGCGAGGCGCCGCGCCATCACGTCGAGGAGGTGGATGCCGCCCAGCGCGCCACCACCTTCGCCGAGGCCACCATTGGCCTCGCCCCCGTCGACGCGATGGAAGAAGCCTGCCGCTGCCTGCGTTGCGATGTCCGCAACGGCGATCACTAGAAAGGAGAATGCGCCATGCCCCAGAAGATATCCCTCCGCATCGATGGCGAGCTCATCCACACCGCCGCCGGACAGAGCATCCTCGACGCCGCCAAGGCTCATAACAAATTCATTCCCGCGCTGTGCCACATGAAGGGGCTCAGCTCCGTCGGCGCCTGCCGCCTCTGCATCGTCGAGGTCGCCGGAGTCGGGCGCCTCCTGCCCGCCTGCACCACACCGGTGCAGGACGGCATGTCCGTCACCACACAGTCCGACAAGCTGCGCCGCTACCGCCGCATCGCCCTCGAACTGCTGTTCGCCGAACGCAATCACGTCTGCGCCGTCTGCGTCTCCAACGGCTTCTGCGAACTGCAGGGCCTCGCCAAACGCCTCGGCGTCACCAACGTCCGTTATCCCTACACCTACCCCAAGGTCCCCATCGACCTCACACACCCGCGCTACACCGCGGATCAGAACCGCTGCATCCTCTGCTCGCGCTGCGTACGCGTCTGCGCCGAAGTGGAGGGCGCCCACGTCTGGGAGATCTCAGGCCGCGGAGTCGGCTCCCGCCTCGTCTGCGAGCTCAACCGCAGCTGGGGCGAATCCACCAACTGCACCAGTTGCGGGAAATGCGTCCAGAGCTGCCCCACCGGCGCCATCGCCGAAAAGGGCTTCGCCGTCGAAGAGATGAGCAAACGCACCGATCCCATCAGCCGCCTCGCCACCCTGCGCGCCGCCGGCTCCGACAACAAACCGGGGGTGATCTTATGAACAAGGCCAAGGTAGCCACAGTCTGGCTCGACGGCTGCAGCGGATGCCACATGTCCGTCCTCGACATCGATGAGGTGCTCATCGACGTCCTGCACAAAGCCGACATCGTCTACGGCCCGCTGGTCGATGCTCAGGAGTTCCCCGAAGGGGTCGACGTCACCTTGACCGAAGGCGCGGTCAGCAGCCAGCACGACTACAAACTGATCCAGCAGATCCGCAAGCGGACGAAGCTCCTCATCGCCCTGGGCGACTGCGCCGTCACCGGCAACGTGCCCTCCATGCGCAACACCATTCCCACGAAACGCCTGCTCGAACGGGCCTATGTGGAAGGGGCCGATATTCACCAACGTGCCCCTTCTGACGGCGTGCCGGCCCTCCTCCGGCACGCCGTCCCCGTGCAGGAGATCGTCAAAGTCGATCTCCACCTGCCGGGCTGTCCGCCCAAACCCGCCCTCATCGCCTTCGCCCTCACGGAACTGCTGGCCGGCCGCAAACCCGACCTCACCAACCCCTCCGTCGCGGGCCTGGTCAAGTTCGGCTGATCTGGAGGTCCCATGCCGCCCACTATCACCATCAATCACGTCACCCGCATCGAAGGCCACGCCCGCATCGATATCCATCTGAACGACCTCGGCAAGGTCGCCTCCACCCAGTTCCACGTCACCCAGTTCCGGGGCTTCGAGAAGTTCACCGAAGGCCGGCCCTATTACGAGATGCCCGCCATCACGGCCCGCATCTGCGGCATCTGCCCGGTGAGCCACCTGCTCGCCTCGGTCAAGGCCTGCGACGCCATCATGGCCGTCCAGATCCCCGAGCCCGCCGCCCTGCTGCGCGAACTCCTCCACTGCGCCCAGTTCGTCCAGAGCCACGCCCTCAGCTTCTTCCACCTCTCCGCGCCCGACCTGCTGCTGGGCTTCGACTCCGATCCGGCCCTCCGCAACATCGTCGGTCTCATCGAAAAGCATCCGGAAGCCGCCCGCGACGGCATCGCCCTGCGCAAGTTCGGCCAGCAGGCCATCGAGCGCATGGCCGGAGAACGCATCCACCCCTCCTGGACCGTGCCTGGAGGCGTCAACAAACCGCTCTCCGCCGACGCCCGCGACCATATCCTCACCGGACTTCCCATCGCCAAATCGATCATTCGCCGCACTCTGAAGAACTTCAAGGCGATGCTCGACGACTTCCCCGCCGAGAGCGCCGCCTTCGGCAACATGCCCACGGCCTACGCCGGACTCTCCGGCCTGGATGGCGAATTCAAGATCTACGACGGCGCATTGCGCTTCATCGACAACACGGCGAAGCCGCTGGCCACTGTTGCCAGGCCCTTGGACTACTCCAAGTACATCGGCGAAGCGACGATGCCCGATTCGTACCTGAAAGCGCCCTACTTCAAACCGCTGGGCTACCCGGAAGGCATCTACCGGGTCGGCCCGCTCGGCCGCCTGAACGTAGCCGCCCGCATGGGCACGCCCGAAGCCGATGGCGAGTTGGAAGAGTACCGGCAACGTCTCGGCCGCATCGTCCAGAGCTCGTTCTTCTACCACTACGCCCGCCTGATCGAGGCGCTCTATGGAGTCGAGCGCATGGAAGAGCTCCTCAGCGAACCGCTGATCACGGACACCCACATCCGGGCCGACGCGGGCGTCAACGCCAACCAAGGTGTAGGCATCATCGAAGCCCCGCGTGGCGTCCTCATCCACCACTACAAAGTCGACGACAACGGCTCAATCACCTGGGCGAACCTGATCGTCGCCACGGGCCACAACAACCTGGCCTTGAACCACAGCATCCGGCAGGTGGCGGAACAATTCGTAGACGGAGCCCAGTTGAAAGAAGGAGCCGTCAACCGCGTCTCGGCCGTAGTCCGGGCCTACGACCCGTGCCTCAGCTGCTCCACGCATGCGTATGGGGGCCCGGCGGTGAATCTAAGGCTGTGGAGCCCGCAAGGAGAGTTGGTGGACTCCTGGCCGCGGCCGGAATAGAACGGGACCCGCTGGATCCGGCGGCTCCCGGGCCGTCCGGCCTTAATCTATCGAGCGAGCGGTAAGCACGTGTGTGTCCGCTACCTCGCCGTTCATCTGGCCGTCGGTCTCCTGTGCCGAAGTCCAGGTGCGGACGAATTCGGTGCGGACTTCCGTCGGCGACACGTGTACCCGGACGAAGCCTGCTCCGTCGAGGATCACACCGTGCGTGTACCCGTAAGTTTCGGCGCGGTTGCCGACCCTTGGATTCCTGGCGCCCGGTTGCGGGCCTTCCTGGTAGAGAATGCCATCCAGTTCCTGCCGGACGTAGATGTGATCATGGCCATGAAAGAAGGCCGTCACATTGTTCGCCACTAGCAGTTGGTGAATCGGCATCGCCCAGCCCGGGCGCGCCTGGTCGAACCCCCACGTGTCATCCAGATTGGATCCGCCCCACTCCAGGTACTTGGCAACCTCGATGCCGCCGCGCATCTTCCCATCCATGTCTTTGCCGCCCACGAGATTGTGCGCGAAGACGAATTTGAAGGCGGCGGAACTCGATTCCAGCGTCTGCTTCAGCCACTCGTATTGCGTGCGGCCGAGCGTCAGAGACCAGTCGCCGCTCACCTCCGGTTTCTGCGGCGTGTACCAGTAAGGGTCGAGGACCACAAACAGAGCGTCACCCCATTCCCATGCATAGTAATCCTGCCGCAGACCAACGAAATCTTCCTCCGCCGGGTTGCCGGTGAAGATCCCGCCGGGCACGGGATTGGGGAAGTACTGCTTCCGCAGCCTGGTCGCCCATACCGGCAGCTCGTCCTCCGTCCCGTGAAGCTGATTGCCCCACTCGCCTTCGTGATTCCCCAGCACCAGGAAAAGCGGCGCCGAGTGGCACACCAGGTCGTAATAGGAGCGCAACAACCGGTGCCGTCCCAGCACAGCGTCATAGCTGATCGGCCTCGGAAGTTTGTCCGACATCATGGTGTCGCCAAGATCGATGAGGAAATCGGGTTCGCCCGCGAGTTCATTCTGCAGGGTCAGACGATAGACCTCGGGGTCGGAGTTGGCGTCCATGTGCGGATCGAACTGCACGGCAAACGTAAAGCTCGATCCGCGCGCCCGTTGCGTGTGGAACGAATGCTCGTCGCCGGTCATAAAGGCCGGCGTCTCCGGCTCGCGGAACTGCATCCTGTAGTAGTACCGTAAGTCCGGCTGGAGATCTCCGATGACGGTCTCGAACGGCGTTCCGCCCGGGTAGCGAGTGGGCACAGTCTGTCCTTCATAGACCCCGGGCACGGTGCCATATTCGAAATACACTTCCAGGTCCCGGTCCGCCTCGACATTGACCGTAACTTCATTGGCGCTTACTCTGCCCAGCAGTTCCTTGCCCGTGAAAACCGGCTGCGCCGGCGCGGTCTCGCTCAGCGGCATCCCGGCGAGGCGGCGTATCGGCCCCTGAGCTGCGCAGGGACGAGCGGCAAGCACCGCCCCGGTAACACCGAGAAAAGCGCGCCTGGTAAGATTCTGACCATCTCTCATTTCGCCACTCCAAATAGAAAGTCCGTGTTCTCGATTTGCGGCATCGCGATCGGTTCCGAATAAATGTATGCCCCCGTGCAGGGATAGTCTTCGAGGTTGCGCAACCGCAGCAACTTCTCCCTCTGCGCGGCGGTGAGCGTGCGATTTACTTCGGCAAAGCGGGTCGCACTGTGATACGAGATCGCACCGTCCAGCTCACCGTACTTCCGCGCCAGGGCGAGAACAGCCTGCTTGTCCGCCGTCTGCCCTCTCAGGAAGCGGCGCAGCTCCGTGGAGATCGCCCGCCTGAGGTCCACAATGTTTCTCAGTGGTTCACGCTGAAGATCCACCAGGCCTGTAATGAGCCGCCGCTGGGAGTCGCTCAGCATCGCCAGGAACGCCTCGCCGCTATCGCCCGTCAACCGCGTGCTGATCGAGTACCCCGGATTGCCCATGGCCGGAATGTCCTTCATGTAGAACGACCCGAAATACGTCGCGTGCCGTTCGGGACAAAAGTACGTGTCCGCTTCTATGGAACCCGCATACCAGCTGAACAACTCGCTCGCGTAGGTCATCACCGCGACGTGCCGGCCATGAGACAGAGTGCGCTTGTCGATCTGGTCTCCGAGATCCGGCCAAGTACTGGAATCGCTGAATGCCATCTTGCCCAGGTAGGCCTTCTGTTGTGCGTCCAGGTGAGCGATGATGTCGCCCACCACAGCGGCACGCCGGTAGCTCAACTCCCCGTCAGCCTCGTACAAGTCGGCGGCATACTGCGCCACGGCGTCCCTGTCGAGTCCCGTTTTTCCGGCCGGGATATCGCCCTCCAGCAGCCGCCGGAACGCCTGAACCAGCGGGAACCGCTTGTAGGCGAAAGCCCGCATCAGGCTCTCCTGTTCGGCGGCGAGTGCAATTAACTGCGTCCTTTGTCTCTCGGTAAGGACGAAAAGAACATTGTTCGCCACTCTCGGAACGAACGAGGTATTGTGCCCGAGTTGTCCGCTATCGATGTCGCGCATGTACTGGAAGCCGAAGAAATCGGAGACTTTGCCCGGCGGGAGAAACGTGTAGCTCCCCAGGTTGCCGGTGAGGAACGCCAGTGCATCGAATGCGATGGTGTTCAGTTGCGCGCGGTCGGAAGTGGCCTGCTCTATCGAGTACTCGCCACGCCCCCGGCTCTCTCTGGAACCGCGAGGCTCTCCGCGTCCGGGCCCTCCTGGACCGGCCTGGTTCGGCGACGGCGCCAGGGAGGAGAGCTTTTGGGGATTGAACCCGGCGTCCGCTATGGCTTGTTCCAGGGCAGGACCTCTCCGCAGTCCCGCCGCGCGAAAGGCCTCGTTGATCGCCTTTGCGGCATCAGGGGTCAGGGCGGCTTCGGAGTATCTCGCGAGAATCGCTTTCACCAGTTGCTTCTGCTCCGGAGTCAGGGACTGCATCTCGGCCTCGCGCTTCTCGTTTGCGCGGCCCCTCTCACCCTCCGTGGTTGGCGGCTGCGTGGCCGCAAGCGCAGACATCGAAAGTGTGGCTATTGTGAGTACCCACTGCATCGTGCTCCTCCTCTCATCGGATGGTGACGGTCACCCTGTTGGCCGGCTTGCCTTCCACGCTCAATGCGATTTCCACTTCGCCGCGTCCGGAGAGCGCCGCCGGGAGTGGTCCGAGCTTTACCTGGTCGAGCCCCGGAATCTGCTCGTGCGCGGCCGGCCCCACCACGGCGACCTCCAATCCGCCTATAGTTGCTGCGGCCGTCTGAGTCGTATTGCGCATGCCTGTGCCGAACAGCATGAGGTAGACGTTCTCTCCCGCCCGGCTCACATCGATCGGCGTTCCGCGGCGCGATCCGGCGGGTGCAGTCACGTCAAAGACGACTTGCGAGGTCTGACTCCCGTCTGCGGCCACAATCACGGCCACTGCCGCCGCGACGCCCTTGCCATCCGCGTTGGCAGAGAATAGGCCCGGCGCCAACTGCTCCACAAGCACGCTGCCGGAGGCTATCGGAGCTCCGGAGGCTACGAGCGTCACAGTCGCCTTCCCCGTGGCTGTGGCCTCGGGGGCGATAAAGTTGACTTGCTGTGCCCAAACAAACAGGCCCTGCACGCCTCGTTCGACCCCTTTACTGTCCTTCACGATCACGGCGTCGCCCGCCAGGCCGTTTCCGAACGCCGTAACAATGGAGCCGGGCGCAATCGAGCCCGCGGAGAAACTCGCCGCCGAAACCGGGCTCAGCGCGCCGGTTGCCGGACGGGCCACACGAAACCCGACGTGGTAATAAGGGTGGCTCGGGTCTTGAGGACCGCGATAATAGCCAGGGTCGCGATTGGAGACGCGCGCGTGTCCCGGGTCGCTTTGGTCGCCGTTATACCAGTTGCCCCCGCGCATGCCGTGATAAGGAAGCCCGTCGGGCATCGGAGCGCCCATGTCGGGGCCCTTTGGGTTGGAGGCCGGGCTCTCGCTATAGTAGTCAGCCCGGTACCAGTCGTTCACCCACTGCCAGACGTTACCGGCCAGGTCGTACAGGCCGAAGGCATTCGATCCATTCATGGTCTGGTAAGTGGATTGACTGCCGGGCCAGGCGAAGTCCGCCTTGTTTCGCAATGTTCCGTTGTAGAACCCGGCTGGGGTGGTCCAGGGATAGGCACCCGTCCGATATGGATTGCTCGCATCGATCGGCCAGTTGGCCCGCGCGGGATCGGCATCGTTGCCCCAAGGGTAGACGTAGTACGGGTTGGTTTGCCCGCCGCGGGCGGCATACTCCCACTCCGCTTCCGTCGGCAGCCGGTAGCCGTTCTTGGAGAAGTCACATCTCCACGTGGCCGTGTCATAGCAGGCATCGAGCCCGAGTTCGGCACTGAGCCAGTTCGCGTACCCGGCCGCTCCAGCCCAGCGGATACCGACAACCGGATGGGTTCCGCGCGTATCCGCAAGAGCAAACGTCGTCCCGTCCCACCCGATGCTGCTGGAGCCGTCGAACTGGGCCGTGTCGCAGTAAATGTCTGTCGAACCTTTTCGATAAACGAGTCCGTCGCGCACTTCAATCAGTCCCTGCGCGGAAGCGGAATTCAGGAAAGCGATGTACTGCGAGTTCGTCACGTCGTAGACGCCGATGTAGAACGAATCGAGCGAGACGTTGTGGATGGGCAGTTCGTCGCTCGGATGCTGCGGATCCACAAACCCCGCGTGGTCACCCATCTGGAACTCGCCCGCGGGGATCAGCGCCATCTCGGGGTAGTTCGAGGAGCCCGGCGCTATGGGAGTCACAGGAGTGGTGGACGCGTCCGATACTTCGATCACGCCTTTCGGTGTGAGAGAGCGGCCCAGCAGTCCGGAGTAACCCGGTGGATAGCGCCGCACTCGGAACACAGCGTTCTGGTTGTGTCCGCGGTCGTCCAGCCCCGAAGTGTCGCCTTGCGCCATCGGCCCCGTGGATGACACGGGATTCACATATTGCCAGACGATCTCGCCTTCTTGCGTGACCTCTACCAGCACGCCATGTGTGCCATAGCAGAGGAGCGTGTTGCCGTTCGGCAGCCGGTACGCGCCCGAGATATCGGACTCGTACCACTTCGTGCCCGTCAGGTCCGCGTACGTCCATGTCAGTTGACTGGGCGCATAGGCCAGGCCGGAACTGATCTCATACTGGCCGGAGGCATCGTTTGGCGGCGCGAATTCATCCGCCGAAGAAAGATTCCCGCCGGGCCGGTTCACACCGTTGTTGAAAACCAGCATATTGCCGGCTCCGGCGCGGCCCGCTTCGATCCACTGCGCATCGTGCTGTTCCCACAGTTTCTGATCCGCCGCTTTGCCTGCGTAGTACATCTGCGGGTTGCCCCAACGGTAGAGCAGATCGCCCCCTTTGCCATACTTGCCGCCCGCATGGCCCGCCGCTTCGGCGGCCGTGGTGGAGTGGTCGATGACCCAAACCTCGCTGTTGCCGCGCACGCTCAGGAGAATCTGATCGAACGCCGGGTTGTAGTCGATCGAATTCATGTGGTTCCAGAAGGCCGGGATCTTGCGCGGGGAAGCGTTCGGATCGACTAGCTCAGGATGGGCGCCGGCTTCGCCATAGTTGCTTTTCGCGGGATCGTAATTCTGAATGAGATGGTCCCAGACGTGCCACTCCCACACGACTTTGCCGCCCTTGGGCCGGATGGGCTCGATCTCCACCACGGCATCCGGCAGCAGAAAATCGTTCTGGAGAAGATCGGCTTTGAAGCCTGCTGCGAGCGCGTCGGCGCGCGTCTTCCGCTCCACCAGCAAGGCGATGACGTTCCCATTGGGAAGGACTTTGAAATCGTGGTGAATGGCGTACGTGGAGCTGTAGTAGTCGAACTCCCACACCAGGTTGCCGTCCCAGTCATACTCCTCGAGCCGCCCCCCTTCTCCGCCACCGGTGCCCAGAGAGCCGCTGCCGGGCGCCATCGCCGCGCGGATCATGTGGCCGTTCGGCAGCAGGTAAGCCGATTGGCCAGGCTCGTATTTGCTGTCCCACGTATTGATGATCTGGCCGTAGTTGTCGATCAGATACGTGCGGCCGTAGTGCTTGGGCGCCATCAGCGTGTAGCCGGGAGAGGCCCGCCTCTCGTCGTGGGTGATTAACCCGATGGTGCGTGTCGCGGTGGACGTTTGGGCCCAAACGGGTGTTGCCAGCCATCCATAATCTGCAGCCATCAACAACGTGGCGAGCGCCCCAAGAATCTGCGGGCGCTTCAGCGGCGAAGACAGTCTCCTCATAGTAGTTCGGCCTCCTGTCGGCCGCTCCCGGGTGAACACGCCGGATTCGGCCCACGTCCATTGAACGCCGGGGACGTGTAGGAGACGGAGTCTTTTACCTTCCGCTTACAATTCGGCCTTGGGTATCCGAATCTCTACTTGAAGACCCGAGGGCTGACGGTTGCGGCAACGGACCGTGCCGTGGCACGCCTCCACGCAGTTTCGTACGATGGCCAGGCCGAGTCCCAGGCCGCCGGTCTCCTGGTTGCGCGAAGGATCCAGGCGGTAAAACGGCTCGAAGATCTCCTCCAGGCTCCGCTCCGGCACTCCGGGCCCGCTGTCGGCAACGGTGAGGCAGACAAACGCTTGTTCCGGCTCGGCTGTGATGCGGATGGGACCCGCATCGCCCGCGTAGCGAATCGCGTTTCGCACTACATTGGAAACGGCACGAAACAGGTACTCCGCATCGGCGAGCACATGCAATTGCTCGTCGACCGCAACCACCGTCTCCACTTCCGGCGAGGACTCGCGCTCGAGCACGCGCGCCACCGTCGCCGCCAGGTTGACCTTCACCGGCTTAATATCCAGCGCCTGCATGCCGCCGCGGGTGAACGAGAGCAGTTCATTGACCAGCGCCGACATGTGCTGGACCTCTTCCTGGATGTCCGCAACAGAGTCACGTTGACCCTCGCTGACGCGCCGCTCGAGATTGCCGAGACCGAACTGCATGGTCGCAATCGGAGTGCACAACTCGTGCGCAATGCCGCTCAGAAATCGCTTCTGGCCATTCACAAAGCCCGATAGGCGGGCAGCCATCCGGTTGATCGCTTCGCCAAGCTGTCCGATCTCATCGCGGCGTGTGTCGGCAACATGGATCTCGAACCGGCCCTCCGCAATCTGACCCGCCGCGCGGGTGAGTTGGGAGATGGACCGGGTCATCCCGCGAATGAATGGCAGCCAGCACAATACCGAAACGAGGATCACCGCAATGCCGATCGCCAGCCAGGGCGTGACGTCGAAAAACAACCGGCTGGCCAGCAGGGAAGTGGACATAATCAGCAGGGTGCCGGGGTGCGGGTTCTCCTGGCGCTCGAGCCGGACCGGAATTCGGACTCCTGCCCAGTATCGCGTTGGGCCGCTGGTTGCAGTCAGGAACAAGGGAGGCGCCGGCGGACGCCGGTTGCGCTCCTGCTCGAGTGGTCTCTGGTCGGAATCCGGCCTGCGATCTCTAGACGGCGGCCCCTCGCGAGGCGGCCGTTGCCGGCGTGGAATCCTGTCCGCCACTTCGCGCGGGACCGGCAATTCGGGCCCGGCCAGCCGCTCGCCCGTCTCATCCATCAGGATGAACTCAACCCCGTGGTCCCGTGCATACCGCGACAGAAGTTGATCCCACGACTCAGGCGGGCTCCCCTCCATCTCGAGCGCGACGGCCTGCGCCACGCCCAGGATCCGTGTTTGCGCTGGGGCCAGCAGGAAGGATCCGGTATCCAGCCGGAACTGTGCGCGCACGATCACCGCCACTGTGAGGCCCAGCAGAACCAGATTCAGAAACGAGAGCAGGAGGATCTTGACGGAGAGCGGTAGCCGCGGTCTCATGGCGCTGGCTCTTGCGCCGGTTCCTTCAGCATGTAGCCTGCGGAGCGGACCGTCAGGATAAAACGGGGATGTTTGGGGTCGTCGCCCAATTTCCGGCGCAGCGAGGAGATATGAACGTCGATGGACCGGTCGAAGGCTTCGAAATCCCGGTCGGCGACTTCCAGCAGGAGTTGTTCGCGGGACTTGATTCGCCCGCAATCATTGGCCAGTGCAAACAGAAGGCCGAATTCGGCCGGCGTGAGCGCCAGGGGACTGCCTCGCAATTCGGCGGAACGCTTTTCCGGATCCACAATGAGATCACCCACGACGGCCGGTGCTTGCGGCGCCCGGCGGACCAGCGCCGCCGTCACCAGGGATCGCCGGATCACGGCTCGAAGTCTTGCCAGCAGTTCCCGCGGGGAAAACGTCTTCGGGACGTAGTCATCTGCCCCCAAGTCAAGACCGGCGATCCGGTCCTGCGGTTCCCCGCGTCCGGTGAGCATGAGGACCGGAACCGTGGACTGTTGCCTGAGACGCTTCAACACCTCGAAGCCATCCAGACCGGGCAGCATCACGTCAAGGATGACGGCGTGAAAATCACCGCAGAGGGCTTTCTCGAGGCCCGCCGGCCCCGTGTGCGCCAGCGAAACATCATAGCCGAGCGGTTCCAGGTACTCCTTCACCATGCGGCAGAGCTTTGGATTGTCGTCCACGAGGAGCAGCCGGGCTCCCGAAACCGCCGGGAATGGCACGGGCATGCTGTTCATCTTCCCCTCCACGATAACCCAGCGGTGATGGGATAGTCGCGGCCTTTACGAATCGCTTACAAAAGGCCGTGCGAAAGGAAACCCGAGCATCTGCTCGGCAAGTCGCCTAGGGAGATTGCTTCGGTGGGCCAGAAAGCTTAAACCTGCTAACAAGACCGTCCGGTGTTGTAGTTACGACCAGCGGTCCCTCAAAACCCGAGGCCCTCAAGAGAGGCCCTGAGACCGCGGCCATAAGCAACTCGCGCCTGTTCAAATGATGAGACCACTTCGAAGATCTTCGTAGTTCAACTCGATTTGTTCGATCAGACCGCTGGGCTGTGTCCACGGCAATTCGCAAAGTGAACCTCAACCCACTGCCTGCTGGTCCACCCATGGCGCAACAGGCGGGAACGAACAAGGAGGAGAGACGGACTGGTCCCTGGCTCAAGGTTCCGCCCCAGAGCGAGGGAGTAAATCACGTCTGGACCAACGCACCGCTCGACCGGGTGTCGCTGAGAAGTGCTGTTGGGATGGGGGACATCCTAGCCCTGTTCCAACCTGCCCAGGGGCGAAGCGCGCGCCAAACCAAGCACGGCCGCTCACGCGGCTACGTCAAGGCGAGCGCTTCCAGACGCCGGAGCACGATGTCGATTCGAGCCTGACTCGCCGCGTCCGGAAGGAGATATCCGGGCAATGCGTCGAGGAATCTGGGCGTATTCAGCAGGCCATTGATCTCGGCGCGCATGTACGCGCGGAGGTCAGCGACACTCGCCTGCACCTCCTCGACAAGTTCCGCGCGACCATCCACGACCGAGATGAGGTCCTCTAGATCGTGACTTCCGAAGAAGTCGCCCTGCCCACGGCCCTTGAACGCTTCGAGCTTCGTGGCAAGGAAGTACGGACCTGTGACAATGCGGATCTCGAGGTCGTCCGCAAGCCGTTCCGTGACCGAAAACTCCATCGCAGCGCGATACCAGCGGTTGGAGAACCCGAGAATATTCGCGTCGAGCGGCATCACATCGAGCGTCGTCTCGTGCTGGACCCACCGGCACAGCGGTGCTCCTTCTCGGGCGTCTTCTTGGAATTGCAGTGCTCGCAGCCGGGCGCCAAACACTTCATATTCCGCATAGGAGGTGATTTCGGCGATCGCATCCACATCGAGTGTGGCACGTGGTCCGGCAGAGGCCTCGTCAGTAATCAAGAGGCCCGTGACCGTCCCGCCCACAAACACGAGTTCCCTTAGCAGGGGGCGCAGGAGCCGCGCAGCGATAATTAGCTGCTCACGATTTGAGTCGTTCATTTGCTTCCCTGAAGCGCCGGCACAGTTCCGCCTCGGCAGCCTTCCGTTCACGAGCCCGTCCATCCCGCAAGGCGTCGGCGAGGGCCAGGTATTCGTAGAAACAGGAGTCGCGCAGTGCAGCGATGGGGGCGGTCTTATAGAGCGGCTCAAACGCTATGCCTCTCTGCTTGCCCTCCACATACGGCCAGACCGGAACCAGTTCGTCCCCTTGCGTGATCAGGCCGCGGAGCGGCTCGGCGGCGTACGACGTCGGAACCCCGCGCGTGACCTCGCCCCGTTCGGGCGGAAACACGTACTTCAGCCCGTGCACGAGGAACTCTTCGAGCGCCGCAAAGTTCGGGCGATTCTTCCGTTGCGGCCCGTGGAGCAAGCGGCTGACTTCAGCGCGGCGCACGCAGGCGTGCACCTCAGACGGGCTCATGACCAACTCCGCGGCCAACTGGGAGTACGGCGCACGATCCCCCGCGGATGCCACGATCTTGAGCACCACATACACGTCCTGTGGTTTGAGCACCATGACATCCATTCTATATTCGCGAATCGCGAATTGCGAATAGCACGTGCGGCCACTCGCCCGGATCAGGATTCACTTCGGCCCCCAGGCACGCCCCAGATTCGCCCCCTGTCGTTGTCAGGCCACACAATAGCTCAAGAAAGTTGAACTATTATGCAGAGGACCCGGAGCCGGGACCTCTACCGGATCGCCGAAGCACAAGGCAGCTATTTCACGGCAAAACAGGCTGCAAGCCTTGGAGACACCGCCAGCAAACGGAGCTACCACGTCGGAGTTGGCAACTGGGTCCGGGAGCTTCGCGGCATCCATCGCCTTGCGCTCTTCCCGTCGCCCCCCGCCCCGATTTGATCCTCTGGTGGCTCTGGTCACGAATCCGTAGCGATTCACCGCAGGGCGTCTTCAGCCACCATACGGCCCTCGCCCTCCACAAACTCACCGATCTCAACCCGGCGAGAATTGATCTGACGGTGCCGCCCACCTTTCGAAAAGGCTCGGAGATCCCGCCTGTGCTCCGTCTGCACTTCGTCGAGGTCGCCGCCTCAGCTCAAGCGAATCTCCCGCGAAGAAGCAGTCGACCTGCAACGCCTCCGTCGTCAGGTTGCCTTTGACCGGTTCCTGGCGCGGCTGTGCAGATCGAAACACTAATGCACCTTACGCACGCCAAACCTCACTCGAATATCGTCGCAAGCCTCGCCAGCACTTCGTCGACAATCGCGCCAGGCACGCTCTCCATTCGCTTCCCTCCGCGAGCACCCAGGTCCAGCGCGCGGGGTTGACCGCAGCGGACAACACCTGTGGTCTGCGTGCACGCCCCCGACAGCGATATCGCAAAACCCGCTGTTCACGCAAAGCTTCCGCCGCTGGTAATGGGTAGGACCACCGGAACTTTGGTCACGCGGTTGAAAGCCTCCCGCGAGACGATCAGGACAGGGCGGCGCCCTGTTTGCTCGTGCCCTTCCGTGGGGTCGAGCCCAACGAGCCAAATATCACCGCGCTTCATCCGATCAGCTCACCACCGCCCGCCTTGCCCCGGACCCACTCACGATCTTCCTGACTGCGCGCCGCCTTGGTATCGCATTGAGCGAGGAGTTCATCCAACGTAGAGCGGGGCCGCGAGTGCGGTTTCACCACCAGTTGGCCGCCTTCCACCGCAAGGCCGACTTTTACGCCTGGCCGCAAACCCGGAAGGTCCAGCAGTGCGGGCGGAACCGCCAGCATGATCGAACCGCCGACCTTGCGCAGACTGGTTGTGTACATGGCCGCCTTTCTCAAGTTATATTCCCGTATAACTCATCGGCAGCTTTGCATCTCGCCGGCTTGGAGCCCTTCGGGCGCGAGGGCCCGCCAGAAGCCCCTCGACCGCTCACTCTCAGTCAATGATTCAGGCCCGCCGGGCAGCGAGGCTCTACACCTCCCTGCCCGGCGGCTCCCGTTAATTCGAGCCCGCGATGCCAATAGGATCACCCGACACGACCATTTCCACGCGCCGGTTTCGTAGACGTCCCTCATTGGTATCATTCGATGCGACCGGATTCGCTTTCCCTAATCCGGACGCAGTGACCGTATCGGCAGGCACGCCTTGCCCGATCAGATACGTGCGCACCGAGTTGGCACGGCGCTCGGAGAGGACCTGGTTATAATCGTCACTCCCGATACTGTCTGTGTGTCCTTCCAACTGGATCTTCAGGCCTGGGTAGGCCAGAAGGATGCCGGAGACCTTGGCCATCTTCTCCCGGGCGCCCGGCTTCAATTCGTATTTGTCAAAGTCGAAGAGCACATCCGCGATGTTGACGATCAGGCCTCGGGCCGTCTCCTCGGTTTCCAGTACCGCGTTCAGTTGCTGGCGCAGCCGTTCTCTCAGCTGAGCCTTCTCTCGCTCTGCCTGCAGGCGCGCCCGCTCGGCTTCGCTCGCGTTCGCTCGCGCTTCCGCCGCCTGGGCAGCTAAGAGTCTCTGCTGCTCAGTGGCCGCGGCCCGGGCAGCGTCGGCAGCAGCACGCTCCCGTTCGGCCCTGGCTGCCGCCTGATCGGCTTCGCGCTTCGCCGCTTCCGCGGCCGCCCGGTCGGCATCGGCCTGGGCGCGGCGCTGCTGTTCTAGGCTGGCTTGCTCGGCAGCTCTCTCCGCTTCCGCCTTCAGCCGGGCCTGGCTCTCTTCATTCATCTTCCGGATCGTGATGATGCGCGCATCCTCAGCCATCTGCGCGGCTTCCCGCGCATTCGTCTCGGACTCCTTCCGGTGATTCCCATGGCGGAGCAGTCCTGTCGCGTTCTGCAAGCCGATCCGCGCCTTATTTAGCGTGTCGGCCGCGTACTGCTCAGCGCCTGCAAGACGCGCGATTTCTACAGCGTTTTCCGCCTCGGCAAGTTGCAGCGGACCCTTGGGATCCACCTTGATCGGCTTGTACTTGGCGCGATCGACAACATATTGCCCGCGCTTCAGCAGCTCATACTTCGCCTCCACATCCTCGATGGTGCCCGTGGTGTCTTTACGGATGAAATTCTCGGCCACCACGACATCGCTCGGCTGGGTAACAGCGAAATACGGCTCGGCGGTCACGATCAGCGCGAAACTCTGGAGATGGGTCGTCGAAAGCAGCTTCGCGTCATCACCTTGCAGGACGACCTCGCCGATGTTATTCGCGCGCCCTTCAGGAGTGATCGCCCACAGCACGTAGGTCATGTACTCCGGGCCAAATTGATTGGCGGCGGTCATATGTTCGAGACGGGTCTCGATCTTGGTGGAGCCGAGCTCGCTCTTCACGTTGGCCTCGCCTCGCGCGGCCGGCATGAGTTCGGTCCCTCGGAAGTCAATTTTCGTGGTCCCCTTCCGATGGTGGTAATTGATCGCCTTCGTCGTCCTCGAAACGACACGAATCCGATAGATGGGGACGGACTCTGAAGAATCTGGCGGTTCTGCCCTCGTCGCGGTGGGATTTGGGATTTGCGCCATCGCGGCGGCAAAACTGACCAGAACAGACAACACAATCTTCATAGGTCTTTAGCCCTCCTACGGGAGGAAATTTGCAATCTCCTCGCCACATACCGGAAGTCAATGACTTACCCCGAAAGAAAAAGCGGCAATCCCGGCAATTAGGCAGATTTTGCCGGGGATGGTTCGGGCGCAGGGCATCTGGCGCCGCCTTGCCTCGTCATCCTCATCTCGATCAGGCGCCGGGTGATTCTTCTTCTCGGGAGGACGCTTTTCTCGACTTCGAAGGGGACTCCTCACTGCACGCCCGCACTGCATCCTTGTCGCGCAGCACAGCCAGTTGCTTCCTCAAGCCGCGTGGCCGAAACGCAGATCTTCACGCTCGACAACACTCACTCGGGGAGAGGCTCCGTTGGCCACAGACCGCGTCTGGAATGGCCCGCGGAATCCAGCCGTGGATCTAGCCCGCAGCGTTCCGGCTCATGCCAGTCCCGCTTCAGTCACTTGCTGATCCAATGGCCCGGCGCTCTTGCTGCCCCGGGACAGTTGTGTGCGGCGGCAGCCTCAGCTTGTCGCGGGCCGGGGTTTTGAAGCCGTGAGCACCGTGGTGGCGGCAGCCGGATTGCCCCACCAGAAGCGCCAGCCCAACCGCCGGCGCCGTACATCCGCGGCGCCCAACGTCCGCAGCACATCCGCATAAGCTGCGGTCGACCGGATATCGGCGATCAACATCCGGCCCCCTGGCTTGAGCACTCGATAGCCCTCAGCCACCGCTTGTTTGCGATCGGCGCGCGATCGGATATTGTGGATCGCCAGGCTCGAAACAACGAGATCAAACGTTGCCTCCGCAAAGGGCAGCTTCCGCATAGCCCCGGTCTCGATCTCCACTCGATCGCTGACGCCCTCCAGCGCAGCGTTCCTCTGCGTGACGGCCCGGCTGTTACCGGACTGATCCTTCGTGCTCCAGATGTCCACGCCAGTCACCCGGCCCGTGGTCAACCGGCGCGCCACGGCGACGAGCACCGCACCTCGGCCGCACCCCAGATCCAGCACCATCTCGTCGCCGCGCAGCCCGGCGCGATCCAGAATCCGCTCCCACTCCACAAACTTCCCGTGTCGGGTGGTGTAAAAGAAGCTCGCGGTGTTGAACAGGAACAGCACGAAATACAGCGTGATGGGGCCCGCGGCATGCGGCGGCATGCGCCACCAGGCAACCGCAGCGCCAATTCCGCTGGCGGCTGCCAGCATTCCGAAGATCCCTAGCGCGTAGGGAGCGTCGTAGCCATAATCTCCGCGCGGCATCGCGATCGAAATCCTACCACGATCGCGTTCCGGCGAATCCTGCGGCACGCCCGCGCGCAATGCCCACGTCGCCTGTTGGCTTGCGCCCCCTGCGCGTGACGGACGATCCCTCACGGCCTGGTTTTCATCGGTTTTTCCGGCACACCGGAAAGCGGTCCCCCTGAAGTCAGGTTTATTTCACTCTGTTTTTACAGTCACTTGCAGCTCCAATCACCGGACCGGCCTTGGATAGGGGGTATACAATCCCCACACTGGAGCCAGCGGTCTGTCCGTCTCCAGCCGGTCTTTGACTCTCGAAACTTCGCACCCCTCCGCCGGAGGAGTCTCTCCCACGGGGAAAAGCGGAAAGGAATCCACTCCTGCTGAGCGAACAAAGCCATTTGTTCCCTTTTTGTTCTTTCTCCGAGAGACTCCGGCCCAATGGCACAGCCTCTCAATCACTTCCCGGCGGAATAACGGCAATCCCACGCGGCTGAGGGATCAAAGCCATTTCTTCCCGTTTTGTTCGCTCCTGAGCTAAGTTGGCCGGAGGTTAGGTCCGACACCTCGGAAGTCTCAATTCAACGCTGCTGAGGGATCAAACCCATTTCTTCTCCTTTTCCTCGCCACGCGCAACCCGCCAAATCGGCGAGGAATCCCTTCAGCAGACGCCGGGCCCAAGGAACCAGCTCATCCTCCTGCTGGCCGGCTTGCCCGAGGCCCTCCGCACAGGCTTTCCAGACCAGCCGCCGCACCCTCTGCCGGCCGGTCCTCCACGGCAGGGAAGGCCGGCGGAATGCGGTTACGCCTCGGGGCCCTCAGGGGGCGGCGCGACGGGAAGATGCCAGCCCCGGCGAATCGAGAACATCCGGAATCCGAAGCAGACAAGTGCTCCGGCGAGCGCCATAGGATTGGAGGGCAGATGCAGGATGTCTCCCAGCACGACAACCAACGCGCCAGACAGGGCGGCGACAGCGTAAATCTCGGCGCGGAAGACGTTGGGGACGTCGGACACAAGGACATCCCGGACGAGACCGCCGCCGATCCCCGTGAGCATCCCCAGGATGGGCGCGGCAATGGGACCCAGATGATAAGCAAGCGCCTTCTGAGTTCCGGCCACGGAAAACAGGGACAGTCCAATGGCATCGAGTACGACCAGGGGCGTGTGCTGCCGCCTTGTCGCCGGATACCAGTAAAACGTGAGCACTCCGGCCAGCACGGAGATGGCGATGTAGCGCCAATCGCGAATGGCTGCGGGCGGCACTGCTCCGATCAGTACATCGCGGGTGATGCCCCCGAAGTTGGCGGCCACGAAGGAGAGCACGAGCACGCCGAACAGGTCGAGCCTGTGCTTGACGCCCACCGCTCCTCCGCCAATGGCGAAGACAAAGGTGCCTCCCAGATCAAGCATCCGGAGAAAGGTGTCCACCACGATGCGTTCATTGACCGGCATAGGCCTATGCCGCCAACCACGCCAGCGAAGCAACAACCATTGCCCTGATGCCGGTTTCCAGAGTCGGATGGATCACGGGAGCGAAGTGAGGGTTGTGGTTGGTGGGGATCTCACTCAGACGGTTCTCTTCCTTCGCCTTGGCATACAGCGCACGGTCCACTCCGCCCACAAACCAGAACACCGAAGGTACATGCCACTGCGAACCGAAGCATCCGAAATCTTCACTGGCCGAGGTGGGCTTGGTTTGCTGCACATCGCCGGCCGGGAAACTGGAACGGAAGGCGTCCACGACAACCCTCGTTGCCTCGGCATCATTCGTGACCATCGAGTACCTGTCGAGCATCGTGATCTCCGGCATCTTCACCGCACCCGATGCGGCGGCCTCCGCGTTGACAATACGCTCGATGCTGGCAAGCACCCGCTTGCGCACGTTCTCATCAAAGGTACGAACGTTCAGCTTGATCACTGCCTCGTCTGGAATGACGTTCTCTTTCGTGCCCGCCTGAAGCGAACCAATCGTCAGGACCACCGCCTCCGACGCGCCGGTTTCGCGGGAGACAATGGTCTGCAGTCTCATGACCGTGGCCGCAGCCATCACGACGGGGTCAATGCTTGCCTCCGGCATGGAGCCATGCGCACCCCGCCCGAACAGGCGAATCTGCATGCTGTCGGCAGCGGAACTGACAACCCCGGCCCGCCACGCCAGCACGCCCGCGGGCAGACTCATCACGTGCTGGCCAAGCACCACGTCAGGTTTAGGGAAGCGCCGGAAAAGCCCGTCGTCGATCATCGCCTGCGCACCCTCGGCCGTTTCCTCCGCCGGCTGAAAGACAACCATCAGCGTTCCCTTCCAGGACTCACGGCTCCTGGCCAGCAGCGTCGCGGCCGCGATCAACCAGGCCACATGCAGATCATGACCGCAGGCATGCATGACGGGAACCTTGCTGCCGCTGCGATCCTGGGCCACGACCGTGCTTGCGTAGGCCAGGCCTGTCGCTTCCAGCACAGGCAGCGCGTCCATATCCGCCCGCAGCATGACGGTGGCGCCCTCTCCATTGCGCAGCAGCCCCACCACCCCGGTTCTCCCGATGCCCGCGGTCACTTCGAAACCGGCCGCACGCAGCCGGTCGGCGGCAATGCCGGCGGTCCGGGTCTCCTGCATCGAGAGCTCGGGATGCGCGTGAATGTCTTTGTAGATTGCTTCCGCCTCGGGAAGCACTGCTTCCAGGTGAATGAGCACGGCATGCGGCAGGTCCGCTTTTTCGGGTCCGGCTCCAGAGTTCCTGATCCCTGTACTCATGCCTGATTGTATCGCCGGAGGAAGGACGAATTCGGCCGGAAATGCTTCCCTCGAGACTGCCTTTCGATCCAGTGCGGGCCCGGCGCGCAGCGTCTCTCCCGCGTCCCACTATCCCTTGCCGAGCCGCTGCCACAGGCAGTTTGCGCGACAGCCTCTTCAATCGTCTGGGTCCGCCAGCGTCTTACACAGAATCACGTTGGTGTGGCCTTCAGGCCAGTTGGAGAACTCCGCCATTCTCCGGAACCCCAGCTTTTCGTACAGGCCCGGCGCCTGAAAATCAAAGCTCGCGACCCAGATCCACCGAACCCCGCGCACCCGCGCCTCCGCAATATAGGCCTGCAACAGGCGCCGGGCATACCCGAGGCCCCGATACCGTTCATCGACCCACATCTGCTTCAGCTCTGAGATCCCTGACCACGTAAAGCCTGCCGCCGCGGCGATCACCTGCCCATCGTCGTCGCAGATCGTGAAGCCGAGCCCCTGGGCATCGACTCGCCCGGTCGCACGGCTGTTGTGCCTGTAGAGGGACTCCTCAAGGGCGTCGATCTCATTGGGCGTCAGGTCGTGCCGTGGTACGAGCTTCCCATTCATATGGATCTCTCTGACCCTTTCAGGCTCAGGGCATAAGGAATCGCCTCTTCATCCGGATGAGCGCCGAACCTTTCGTAGAACCGTTTGGCCGTCTCGTTGAAACGCCACACGTCCCAGCCGAGCTTGTGAACGCCGTGCGCGCGTGCCCAGGCGGCCGCTTCGTTCATCAGCGCCCCGCCAATCCCTCGGCCCCGCGCTCCAGCGCCGACGACCAGATCGCTGATGTAGACGCGTGCCTCTGCGCTGTAGAGCTCATGGGTGAGAGTCCACGAGATCATGCCAACGACACGCTCACCCTCGACCGCGACCACCAGTTGCATCGGCGCTCCGGGCCGCAGATAAAACTTCTCGTACATCTGCATCGTCAACGGCGGCCTGGGAGCTTGGATGTGGTCGGCAAGCTGGCAGGCCAGGTCCAGGACGGCCTCGAAGTCCTTCTCCGAGGCTCGCCGCAGGACTGGCTTGCGCTCACCCATTGTGCCGCAACGCCCGCAGCGGATCGATGCGCACCGCGCGGAGCGCGGGCACAATACTGGCGGCCATGCAGACCAGCATCAGTCCCACCGAGGCGCCGATCAGCGTCAGAGGATCGGTCGAACTCACCCCGAATAACTGCCCCGCCAGCAGGCGGCTGATCGCGGCGTAGCCCGCGACTCCAGCGGCCAGGCCGGCGACGGCAGCCTGCAGCCCCTGACTTGTGATCAGCCATAGTACGTCGGAAGGGGACGCGCCGATCGCCATTCGAATCCCGATCTCCTGCGTGCGCTGGGCTGCAAGATAGGACATCACTCCATATACGCCGACCGTGGCCAGCACCAGGGCCAGTCCGGCGAAGATCACCAGCAGTGCCATCGTGAAACGGCTCTGCCAGTAGCTGCTGGAGAGACGCTCTTCGAGAGGCGCAACCTGATAGACATTCATCGATCGGCCCATGCTCCACAATGTGAGCTCCGCCGTGTTCGCCATCGCCATGGGAGCGGAACGGGTCCGGATCAGAAACGACATGGTCGAGGCGGGCATCTGCGCGTGCGGGAAGTAGAGCACGTCCGGTGCGTGCTGGTTCAGGCCGGCCAGGCGGATGTCCTTCGCTACGCCGACGATGCGCCAGTCGCGCCGATCCCGGCCATTCAGCCGGAAGCTCTGCCCGACAGGATCGCCGGTGGGGAAGTACCGCTTCGCCACCGACTGCGAGATCACCGCGACCGGTGCCGAGTCCTCGGTGTCGGCGTCGGAGATCGTCCGGCCGCTCAGGATCGGGGTGCGGAGCGTTTCAAAGTATCCAGGCAGAACACTCAGCAACGTAGCCGTCGGGTCGTGCCCCGGATCCAGCGGCTGGCCCGAGGGCAGGAAACGCGCGGGCGCATAGGGCGCCAGCGGCGGCGGCGCATTCACCGCACTGACTGCTTCGACACCGGGAAGCTCCCGGAGTTTGCGTGCAGCCTCTGCGAAGTGGTTGTGCTGGGCCGAGGGGGTACGATACTGATCGCCGCGCAGCGAGTTCCGGATCAGCAGCACGTTGTCGGGTTCAAAGCCCCACGACTCCTTGGAAAGGTGCAGGAACGTCTGCACCAGCAGGCCCGCGCAGGCCATGAGTACGAGCGACAACCCGATCTCCGCCGCAATCAGGCTGTTCCGCCAGATCGCGCTCGACCGGCTGGCGCTCCGCGAGCGGCCGGACTCCCAGAGCTGCTGTGCGATTCCTCGCGAGGCATGGCGCGCTGGCGCCAGCCCGAACAGGATCGAGGAAAGCAGGCTCAACCCCAGGGCAAAGGCCAGTGCGTTGGGGCTGATGTGGATCTGCTCGGCGAAGGGCAAGGCGCCCGCGGCAGGCACCAGCGCCAGCATCGGCTTCAGGCTCCACGCCGCAAACGCGACGCCCGCGGCAGCGCCCAGCGCGGAAAGCAGCAGATTCTCTACAAGCAGCTGACGCACGATCTGGCCGCGTGACGCACCCATCGCCGTGCGCACGGAGAACTCATAACCACGGGCCGAGTAGCGCGCCAGCAGCAGGTTCGCGACATTCGCGCACGCAATCAGCAGCATAAGGCCCACGGCACATTGAAGCAGGAAGAACGGCTTGCGAAACTCACCCGTGAGGTCGTCGCGGATGGCATTCACCAGGGAGTCCGGCGTAGCCCCTGCCGTGAACTGGCTCGCGACCCGCGTGGTGATGGCCGCGATCTCGGCGCGCGCCTGCGCGACCGGGACACCCTCGCGCAACCGTCCGACAATTACCATCGAGCGCTGAACCCGCTCCATGCGCTGGCTCTCGAAGGAAGCCGGCAGGAAGAGATCGGGCTGCACCGTGATGCCGTTGTTCGGAGGCCGGTAACCGGGCGGCAGAATGCCGACGATGCGAACGCTGCGGCCATCCAGTTCCACGGAGGACCCCACAGTTGACGCGTTGCCGCCGAATACGGACTGCCACAGCGAATAACTGATCAGCGCGACATCGTCTTTGCCGGGCGCCCCCTCGTCGGCCAGGAACGTGCGCCCGCGAAGCGGCTGCACGCCCAGCGTCTCAAAGAAGTTCGGGGTGACGAGATGCGTCGGTGGCGTTATCGGCTGGTCCAGCGCCGTGAAGGTAGCATTGCTGTACGTAAAAGCAGCCAGGCTCTCGAAGCTGCGGCTGTGCTCGCGCCAGTCGAAGAAGAGGGCGGGCGCGGTCAAAGCGCGGCTGTTCCCGTTCTGCCGGCTGAAGTCCGACCACAGGACCGCCAGCCTGCCCGGGTCGCGGTAAGGCAGCGGATTCAGCAGCACTCCATCAATGAGGCTGAAAATGGCGGTGGTCGCGCCGATACCCAGCGCGAGGATCAGGACAGCGAGCAGGTAGAACGCGGGATTGCGTCGGAACAACCGCAGCCCGTAGAACAGGTCTCCCAAAAATCGCATGTCACGAAAGACGTGAAGCAGATTCATAGGTGCCGGTTCCGGGTGGGACACAGAAGTAAATTGACCTGTTGCAGGCCGGGCGTGGGATTGGGTGTGCTGAACCGCAAGCGAGGAAGCATGCCGCCCGTACATCCATCCGCCGGCCGTCTTTATTCCCGGAATCTTTCGATGGCGCCGCGGCTCCTGGAGAGGGGAGTGTGGATCATCGGCGTCTCTGCTTGAGGGACATGCACCCGTTTGTTGGCGGGAAGCCTCTGCGGCGGCCGCCGGCACGGCAGCGGCCCTCAGACACGAATAGCGGGGACTCAAGAGCCCCCGCTATCTGCTTTTCCTCCGAATTCAAAAACTGCCGTGCGGTCCCCATGGCGGGACCAGACGCAGGGTTCCGCCCGAACCTTACGCCTGATCCCGCGAGACGCTCCTGCGCGCCTCTGTCCGCACGGTGAGAGGTTGCGCCAGTCTGAAATTGACAAGCGCTTCCGACGGCAGACGTACCTGCTTACGCCCCGTTAAGGCCGCACCTACGGTACCTGCCGCCGCCCCGGCGCCGGCTCCGATCAGCGCCCCGCCGCCGCCCGCGGCGAGTCCTCCGATCAATGCTCCGGCGCCGGATCCTCCTCCGATCATGGCCCAGTTCCTTTTCTTGTGACCCCCGCTGTATCGCGTAGCAGGGTTCGACGTCACGTTATATGTCTTGCCATTCCACTCCAGGCTGGTCAGTGCCAGGGAGATCACTGCATTGCCTTTGAACCGGCCCGAAGAAGCACTCCGCTTGACCAGGCCAGTTACATTCGCACCCGACGGGATCACCGTTTGCTGATTCACCACGACAGGAGAAACCAGCACGCCGGTGAACCGGTCGCCCGGACGGTTTCGATCCGTCGTAATCGCGTGGTCCAGGCGCACAGCCAGGGTTGTCCCAGGCTGCACCGTCACCAGGGTGAACTCCGGTTTTTGCACTACCGGAGCGGGGGGCCGCGAGGCTGCCTCAGCGGTCGAACCTGAGGGATCGCAACCCGTGAACAGAAGGGAGGCGCTCAGAACGGCGCAGGCAAACAAAGGCTTATTACTCATGGCACAGCGCTTAATGCAGGAAGCTGGCCATAGTGGATCTCAACGTAATATGTGTGAGTTACGATACCCGTTCCCCTCGGTCCCGGTAACTCTTACCACTGGGTCATTTCGCGAAGCCGGGAATAATTCGCCAATTTGCCCGTCTTGCGTTTAGATGCACGACATGGTGATCGAAACCAGCGGCCTCTCCCGGCGCTTTGGCGACCGGCTAGTGGTCGACTCATTGAGCCTGCAAGTCCCGGCCGGCTCAGTATTTGGCTTCCTCGGACCCAATGGAGCGGGCAAGACCACCACGATCCGGCTCCTGCTGGGGCTGCTCCGGACAAACAGCGGTACTATTCGAATCTTTGGCGAATCGATCACCACTCACCGGCTGCCCGTTTTGGCCCGCATCGGCGCGCTGGTCGAGGCACCTTCTCTCTACCCCCACCTCACCGGTACGGAGAACCTGCGCCACGCCTGCCTGCTCAAGCGGGTCGACCCGAAGGACATCGACCGCGTGCTGCGCATCGTGAACCTCAGCAGCGATGGCGGACGCCAGGTGAAGACCTACTCGCTGGGAATGAAACAAAGGCTGGGCCTCGCGCTGGCCCTGTTGGGCCGGCCCGAGCTGATCATTCTGGACGAGCCCACCAACGGGCTCGATCCGGCGGGCATCCAGGAGATGCGCCACCTTCTGCGGGATATGCCGGTGTCGCACGGCATCTCGGTCTTTCTGTCCAGCCACCTGCTGACCGAAGTCGACCAGATGGCCTCGCACATCGGCATCATTGCCGCCGGGCGGTTGCAGTTCCAGGGTTCTCCCGACGAACTGCGCGCGCGCCGCCAGAGCTCACTGCGCATCGGACTCGACCGTCCGGAGATTGCCGCCGAACTCCTCCGCCAGCAGGGCTGGCCTGCCGTTGCCCGCGAGCAGAACCTGGTGGAGCTCCCCGCCATGGACCAGGATTCCACCGTCCGTATCAACCGCTTCCTGGTGGAGCGCGGCTTCGGCGTGCACCTCATCAGCGGTCATCAACCCACTCTCGAAGAGATGTTCTTCGACCTCACCCAGCCGGCTTGAATCCCATGTCGATCTTTCTGAGAACCCTCCTCGCCGAGCTCCTCAAGCTCCGCCGCACCCTGGCCTTCTGGCTCGTCTTCCTGGCGCCGGGCCTCATCCTGGCTCTCGAGTTCCTGATGTTCCACGAACGGGTGGACTTCTTCGCGAACAAGCATCAGCCGCTGTGGGACATCCTCCACCGCAACTCATTCAGTCTGTGGGGTGTGCTGATGCTACCTCTTTACGTCACGCTGCAGACGGCGCTGCTGGCCGGACTGGAACACACGGAGGACCGCTGGCGCAGCCTGCTCGCCATGCCGGTGCCGCGCTGGGCTATCTACTGGTCGAAGCTGGTCATACCGTGCCTGATGGTCGTGATCAGTTCGTTGTTTCTCACCGGCGGAGCCTTGCTGAATGGGGTGGTGCTCCGGTCGATCCAGCCCCGGCTGCTCTTCCCGGATCCCATTCCGTGGGACCTGTTCCTGCGCGACGCGTGGCTCACCATCGTCGCCTCGCTCCTGATCGTGACCATTCACCACTTTGTGAGCCTGCGCCTGCGCACCTTCGCCGCCTCGACCGGCGTGGGCGTCTGCGCGACGATCATCAGCTTCATCCTGGTGAACTCGGATAAGTATGGGCGGCTCTGGCCGTGGTGCCTGCCCGCCCGGCTGCTCGTCACGAAACCGGGCATCACCCACGACGTACTGGTCTATTCGGTCGTGGGCGCCCTGGTGGTTTCCCTGGCAGGAACCTGGGAGTTCTCGCGCCGAGAGATCCGCTAGCTGGCCAGCATCCGCTGCCGCAGCTGAAGGTAGCTGCGAACGGCGACGTCCAGGGTCGGCATCGGCTCGATGCCCAGAGACTCCATCTTCGCGTTGGAAAGCGGCGAGAACTTGGGGCGGCGCGCCGGAGTCCGGTACTCCCGCTCCGTCGTGGGTTTCAACTCGGGAGTCAGACCCGCTTCGCGGAAGATCAGCGCGGCGTAGTGGTACCACGAGATCGGGGTTCCGCCGCCGCAATGGATGACGCCGTTCACGCCTTTCTCGACCATGTCCACGGTGCGCGCCGCCAAAGCCGGTGCGTAAGTAGGACTGGCCACGTGATCCTCCACCACGCGGATCGTCTTCCCTTCGCCTGCCATTCTCAGCATGAGCTCGATGAAATTCCCGCGCGCCGTCCGCAGGCCGCCCGGACCGAAGACGCCGGACGTCCGGATCACAAGGGGATTGGCCAGATAGGCCTGCGCGTACAACTCGCCCGCCAGCTTCGAAACCGCATAGGCTCCCAGCGGATGGGTGGCATCGGTCTCCACATAGGGCCTGTCCGAAGTGCCATCAAAGACATAGTCTGTGGAAAAGTGAACGAGCTGGGCTCCGCACTGGCGGCAGGCCAAGGCCAGGTTCCGCACGGCGAGGGCGTTCGCCTGGAAAGCCGCGTATGGTTCGTTCTCGGCGACGTCCACCATATTGTATGCGGCGGCGTTCACCACGACCTCCGGATCCACCGAGGCCACAGCCTCCTCCACGGCCGGAGCCGAGGTGATGTCCACGTGGCTGCGTTCCCAGCCGGAAACCGTCGCGCCCCGGGCGGCGAACTCACGCATAAGCTCCACACCGAGCTGTCCGGCACAACCGAATATTGCTACCTTCTTCTGCATCTCAGAGGTAATATAGCGCGATTGCCCTATGGATGAGGGCCCCTGGCGCCGATAGGAGAAACACTGAGAGGATTGCTCGAAACGGCGTGGGCAGGCTGAAGATTCTGTGATCTTCGTTACATATTCGCCGGCGCGCTGCGAAAAGTGACATCCCTGGAGAAGACGTTGCAACTCTGATACACTTTGCTTACGTCTGAGTCAATGGAGAAGATACCAATGCGAACCCTGATCCAAACAGGATTCCGGCGGAGCCGTCTGGCAAACCGCGTTGGCATTGCACTGCTCTTGGCGCTCAGTGCCGCACTTTTGATTTCGGTTCTGGCTGGAATCCGAAGTCTCGGCGCGAGTTGATGTTTTCCGCCAGGAGCGACTGCATCAGCCTGTGCAGGTCGTCCAGCGCGTAAAGCGCGTGCTCCAGGTCAAGTCCTGCCTGAAAGCCGCCTTCTACTTCGCGGCAATAGATCACCTCTCCCAGGTAGAGACTATCCTCCAAGTCGAGTTCCACACACGCCCCGGCTGGCAAACTCCTTTCAACTAGAACACAGGCTCCATGGCCCGAGAGATCCTGTACGCGCGCGGTCAGGATCTCGCCCGAATCCCCTAAAACCGTCAGCGCGGCCGGGAGATCGACTGGTAGACGCGGCGAGCGGCGGCGTTCCATGACCGTCATATCGGCAACCAGCTTATCAAAATTAGGGGAATAAGGTATGAAACACTGATATTAGATACTGCAAAATACACATTTACGGGGAAAGAAACGGCGACAAATGGGAAAGAAATGGTCCGGGGCGATGCTCGGGATGACCAGAGATCATCGCCTATCCGTGCCGCCAAAGTGTGGGCAACTGGCGGTCTCAGCAAGGCTCTGCGGCCTTGGCACGCCCCGGACTAAATGTGCAGGCGCATTAGCCTAGTAGGCCTAGTATCGGCGATATACCTCACGGAAGTACTCCCCGCAAATGAGGGGGTAGGGGCGGTATTAAGGGGGTATCACAATGGCTGGCATCCTGCTCTTCTGGAGGCGACAAAAGCGCCTCCGGCGTGCATAATGAAGGCGATGGTGGCTTCGGCGGCAACGTCCAACCAGGCTCGCATCTCGTACCCTTCGGGTAACTTAGAGGTGTCGCTCCCTTCCCGGAAGAACTGGTTCATCCTGATCTTCCTTGGAATCTGGATGCTCGGCTGGGCGGTGGGTGAACTCGGGGTACTCGGTTTGCTGTTCAGCGGGATTGTCCGGGGGCCGGCGCCGCCGATCATCCTTGCCTGGCTGCTGATGTGGACAGTGGGCGGGATGCTGGCCATGACCTTCCTGCTTTGGGGCTTGATCGGCCGCGAAGTCATCACGATCCGCGAAAACGCGCTCGTCATCCGCCGCCAGATCTGGCGCTTCGGCTACGACCGCCGCTATGAACTTGCCAGGGTCCACAATCTGCGCGGCGCGGCCTGGCTGACGGATGCCTCCGGAGTAATCGGGTCGATCGGACGCTTCAGCGGCGCGGGCACGATTGTCTTTGACTGTGGCGGCCTCACCCACCGGTTCGGGGCAGGACTGGGCGCCGAGGAGGCGGCTCGCGTGGTGGAAGTGCTAGCCCCGCACTGCGTCTGGCAATAGTCTTAGCGGACGGTGGCCAGCAGCCACAGGGCGAGTCCGATTGCGCCGCAGATGGCGATCTCCGCGGCCAGGCGCAGGGAATAAACCTTCTTGGGAGCAGGCTTCGCCGGTTCTTCCTGCTTGCGGGCGGATTCCCGTTCCTCGACGATCCTGCGCAGATAGTCCCGGCCAGCTTCGTCGGCAATGACCACGGTCTGGCACTCTTTGCTGTCGAGAGCCCGGACGCAGCGTGCCCGTAGAACGGCAGGCATATCGTCCAAGGTATCGAAGACCTCCGTCCCTTCCTTGGTGGAAGTGAGCACCACGGAAAGGTGCCAGGTCCTGGGCTCGCCGGTATCCTTCATGGCCATACCTATTCGCTACATATTTAATATCATCGGGGACTGCCCGGCGCCACCCCAGCGAACTGGGAAGATTCCGGATGCGGCACATTGGCCCGGTTCATAACAGTCTGGATGAAGCCTAATCCAGCTTTCGACAGGGCCTTGTCTTTTCTGTAGACCAGCCCCAGGCGGCGCATCACCGGCTCCGGAGCCAGTGAAACAGCCTTGAACTGGCCGGCCACGACGCCTTCCTGGAAGTGGGACGCCGCCATGAACGACAGCCCCATGCCCGCCAGTACGAACCGCTTGATCATCTCAGTGGAATCCAGTTCCATGGAGATCTGGATGCTGTCCTCCACTGGCTCCAGCCACTGGTTCATCTTACTGCGCGTGGCGCCGCCCTTCGGCAGTAATAAAGGATACGGCACGACATCCTGGCAGTGGATGGCGGGTAGTGAAGCCAGCGGGTGGTCCGCCGGCGTCAACAGCTTGATCTCGTCCGTGTAGACCTGAAGCACCTGGAGCTTCTTATCCTGCACCGGCAGTTGCGCAAAGCCGAAGTCGGCCAGATTGTCGAGCACCGCTTCGGTGACGTGTCCGCCGTAGCTGCGGTCGACCAGCAACTGCACATTGGGAAATCGCTTCTTGTATTCCGAAAATACGTTCGGCAACACGTAAATACAGGTGGCTTCGTTGGCGGCGATCACGAGTTCGCCGCGCGGAACCCGTTCCAATTCGTTGATCGAATTCTGCGCCCGGCGGCGCAGATCGAGAATCTGTTCAGCATAGTCGCAGAAGATGCGTCCGGCCGGTGTGAGTTGGATGCGCGTGCCCAGCCGTTCGAAGAGCGAAGTATTCAGCTCCTGCTCCAGTTGGCGGATTTGGGCGCTGATCGCGGGCTGCGTGCGGAAACACGTCTGCGCAGCCTTGGAAAAACTCTTCAGGCGGACAATCTCCAGAAACGTGTGGAGTTGGTCTAGATCCATGCGGGGGCTCGTCTGAAGGGCGACCGCAAGTTGGAAGACAACTTGCAGGGGTGATCATACCATATTACCATCTGGATGATGATGTTTAACTCGGCTTCATCTTTGATTTTCAACGCTTGCGGAGTGCTTTTGCCGGCTCGGGACGGCTCGCAAGCCTCTGAAGGCGGCCGGGTTGGACTGGTCTCCCAACAGACGGATCCGAGATGAGGCTGGGTCCCACCCAGCGGTTGACTCTGCTTCTATTCGCGGCCGCCGGAGCGTGCGGTGCGCTCACTCCGGGCGAAGTCCTGGTCCTCGGAAACAGCAATTCGGCGGTTTCCCGCTCCATCGCGGAATACTATGCCCGGCAGCGGCAGATCCCCAAGGACCACATTCTTCTCCTGGACCTGCCGATGCAGGAAGAAATTTCCCGCCAGGAGTACGACAGCCGGATCGCCGGCCCTGTCGGCGCCTTCCTTCGCAAACGAGGTTGGATCGACAGGATCCTGGCCATTGTCACCACCAGCGATGTCCCGCTCAAGGTAGAGGGCACCCGAGGCACGAGAGCGACTGGCGCGTCGGTCGATTCGGAACTGGCCGCGCTCTACGGCGACCTGCGCAGCGTGCCGCATTCCCTGCCCGGCCCGATTCAGAACCCCTACTACGGCTCCGGCCGGCCGATCGCCCATCCGGAGTTTCCGATGTACCTGGTGACACGGCTGACGGGCTATACCTTTCAGGATGTGCGCGCCATGATTGACCGGTCGCTGGCCGCCCGCAACCGCGGGATTGTTGTGCTGGATCAGCGCGCACCGGGCGTCGAGATCGGCGACAACTGGCTGGCCCGCGCGGCCAACCGGCTGCCGAGCGGCCGGGCGCTGCTGGAGGAGTCGGCCAAAGTCGTGTACGGCGCCAAGTTCGTGATCGGCTATGCCAGCTGGGGTTCGAACGATCCGAATCGCCACGAGCGCGACGTCCGGTTCCAATACCTGCCCGGCGCGATTGTGACGGAGTACGTGTCCACCGACGGGCGGACCTTCCGCGAGCCGCCGGCCTCCTGGGTCCCGGGCGGATCGTGGAAGAACCGGGCCGAGCACTGGGCGGAATCGCCTCAAACCATGTCGGCCGACTTCCTGCGGCAGGGCGCCACCGGCGTCTCGGGCCACGTCTACGAGCCGTTCCTGGAGCAGACGCCGCACCCCGAACTGCTGTTCCAGGCCTATCTCTCCGGACGGCCGCTGGCGGAGAGCTTCTGGTCGGCGATTCCGGGCCTGAGCTGGATGAATATTGTGGTGGGCGATCCGCTGTGCCGCCTGGCTCCCTGAGACGGCATTGCTGGCGAGGCGCCGCACGTTATCCTGGCAGAATATGACGCGAAACGTGGCCGTGCTGGCCGGGTCCACCGGTCTCACCGGCAGGTACTTGCGAGAGGTGCTGGCAGAGGACGCCTTCTACGATCAGGTTCAGGCCCTGACCCGGCAGGATCGTCTGGAGACGCTGGAAGCCGGCCAGATGCCCGGGGCCACGCATCTCTTCTGCTGCCTGGGTACGACCATCAAGACGGCCGGCAGCCAGGCGGCCTTTCGCCAGGTGGATTTTGACCTGGTGGTGCGGTTTGCCAAGGCCGGCCGGGCGGCTGGCGCCACGCGCATGATGCTGGTCTCCAGCGTGGGGGCCGACCCGCGGTCGCGGACGTTCTACCTGAAGGTGAAAGGGGAGGCAGAAGAGGCGCTCTCCGGGCTTGGCTTCGAAGCGTTGCACATCTTCCGCCCCAGTGTCCTGCTGGGCCGTCGCGATCAGGCGCGGGCCGGGGAGGACTGGAGCGTTCGAATTCTGCGGGCCGTCGAGTGGGCCATGGCAGGCGGCCTGCGCAAGTACCGGCCGATGCCGGCCGGAGTGCTCGCTTCGGCGATGGCGGTGGCCGGGGAGCGCGGAGCCACAGGCCGCCACATCCATCACTTTGACGAGATTTACAATCTGGCCGGGGGCGGGGCCTGGTAGCGGAGTCCGGCTAAGTCCCGAAGAGGCGGCCCCAAAAACCGCGCTTCTTTTCCCGGACCTGGGGAGGAAAATCCTTGAGGTCGAGGTCATCACCTCGCACGGCGGCGGCCGGGTGCTCGATGAACAGCAGTTCGGCCAGACGCGGCGAGTAGTTCTCGCAGATCCACTGGAAGGCCAAATCCAGCCGGGGCGGCCGGCCGCGCAGATCGTGGGCATCGGATGCTACGAAATGCACCAGTCCTAAATCCAGCAATTGCCTGGCAAAATCCTCGGCCTTTTTGCCGAACAGGCCCAGCAGCGACTGCGCCGTCACCTGCATGTAGCGGCCTTCGGCGACCCACTCCTGCACGAGTTCCAGGCGTTGACGGAGGAGCGGATTCCTTTCGGGATGGGTCAGGATGATCTTCATCCCCACTTCTTCCAACTGGCGCCAGAGCACTCCGGTGTTGGGGAAGATGGTGAGGTCGGACAGTTCCATCAACAGGTAGCCCTTCTGGTTGATGGTGTACTTCATCGGCTCGCGCAAGGCGGCCTCGATGTTGTCGAACATCAGATGGAAGTCGCAGCCGCGCACCAGTTGGATGCCTGGTCCGGCCAGGGTGCGGGCCTCGGCCAGGAGCGAATCGACCCGTTCGGCGTCGTAGGCGTATTGCGTATCGGCGTGCGGCGAGGCAACCAGAATCGTAGTGCCATGATCCCTGGCCATGCGGATCATCTCGACGGTCTCATCCATCGATTTTGAGCCGTCGTCGATGCCCGGCAGAACGTGGGAGTGAATATCTACCATTCAGCGAGTTCTTTCATTGTAGGGGATGGGGCCGTGTGGCTTGCGGGACAAAAAGTCCTGCCTCATCAACGGCAACGGACAATCTGTCCTGCCCGGCTGCAAATGTCCTAAAGTGAGTACCTTGCGGAGTCGATACAAAGAGGTGAAATAACGCGGATACTTCCACCTCGGCCAGGAGTTTCCGGGTTGGTTCCTCTCTTGCATACAGATACTGACTACGCACTGATTCCGCTTCTCTACAGATGACGAAAAAGGCCAAGGTCTACCAATCTCTAATTCTCGTGCTCGGGTTGGGTTTGGCCGTCCGTCAGAGCCTGATTTCCTCGGGCGGCAATGACGAGCTATTCCTCTCCTACTTAGCACTGACGCTCCTTACCTCCCTGATGCGGCTGGGCGTGCCCACCGCGGCCGGCACAATTTCGATTGGATTCATCTTCATTCTGGCCGGCCTGGCTCAACTGAGCATGGGCCAGACCATTACCATCGGCATTACGGGCACGATTGTTCACTACCTGAGGGATACAAAAGCGCGCATTGAGTGGCGGGCACTGCTGTTCCAGGCAGCCGTCGTCGTCCTGGGGATTGAAGCGGCGCGTATTGCCTTTGATTTTGTGTTGCGGCAACTGCCCGGCGGGCGGATGGCGGCGGCGCTGCCGATGGCGGCCACCGTACTGTTCATCGTCACGGCTTTGCCGCTGGCCACCGCCACGGCGATGAAGGAGCGCGTCTCCGTCTGGCGCGTCCTGCACAACCGGTTTCTGTGGTCGTTGCCGTATTATCTGGCCGGCGCCGCCTTGGCCGGCCTGCTGACGGCGCTGGTGCAACTGCCCCTCTGGCAGACAGTTGCCATCATTCTGCCGCTGCTGCTGCTGCTTTATCTCGCTTATGGCCTGCAAATTGAGGCCCTGGCCCGGGAGCGACAGCATGCCGAGGAACTCGCCACGCTGCAGCTCAGCATGGTGGAGGCGCTGGCCCTGGCCGTGGAGTCGAAGGAACTCAGCGCGGTCGACCACCTGCACCGGATGGCGAGCTATGCCGTGAGCCTGGGCCGGGCAGTAGGCCTGCGCGAACCGGAGCTGCGAGCCTTGCGGACCGCCGCCGTCCTGCACGACATCGGGCAGGTGGCGATTCCGGATCACGTCATCATGAAACCCGGCCGGCTGACTCCGGAGGAATACGAACGGCTGAAGGTGCACCCCGACGTAGGGGCCGACATTATCGAGCGGGCCAACTTCCCGTACTCGGTCGCGCCCATTGTGCGGGCCCACCATGAACGCTGGGACGGAAACGGCTACCCGCAGGGGCTGAAGGGCGAGGAGATTCCGCTGGAGGCACGCGTGCTGGCCGCCGTGGATACGTTTGTGGCGCTGTGCTCCGACCGCCATCACCGCAGGGCGCTGTCTGTCGAGAAAGCCATGGCGATCGTACGGCAGGAGTCCGGGCGGGGCCTGGATCCCGATGTGGTGAAAGCGCTGGACGAGGTCTACCTGAAGCTGAGCGACGACGCGAAGGCCACGGCCGCCGCGCCGCCCCGGATTGTGAAAGGCAAGGACGGCAAAGTGGTGGCGGCCGAAACGGCGGAGGAGACGCCCGGCTTCCTCGCCACGATTGCCGCCGCGCGGCAGGAAGAGCAGTCGCTGCTGGAGTTCACGCAGATTCTGGGCAGCTCGCTTCACTTGCGTGAAACCCTCAAGGCCATTTCCCGGGGTTTCCGAAAGCAGATGTCCTTCGACACCGTGGTGTTGTACCTCTGCAATGAGAAGCGCCTGGAGGCCACCTACATCGAGGGCGACAATGAACTGTTCAGCGGGCTGAGCATGAATATCGGGGAGGGTTTGAGCGGTAGTGTCGCGGATCGGCGGAAACCGGTACTGAATGCGGATCCGGCCGGCGAGCCTTTGGGCGGACGCTCTCCGCAGAAGCCACTGCGCCTGAAGTCGGCGATGTCGGTGCCGCTGGAGGGGCCGCACGGAGTTGTCGGGGTGCTGACCTTCTATTCCGAGAAGCAGGAAGCGTTCGCCCAGCCACAACTGGGCCTGCTGCTGGCGCTGACTCCCAAACTTGCCTTGACGGTCGAGAATTCGCTGCGTTTCCGCGAGGCCGAGACGCAGGCGACCTTCGACTTCCTCACCGGACTGCCGAATGCCGGATCACTCTTCCTGCATTTGCAGAACGAACTTTCGCGATCTGCCCGCAACGGCGCGGACCTGGCCGTGCTGGTCTGCGATCTCGACGGCTTCAAACAGGTGAACGACCGCTTTGGGCACCTGACCGGCAACAAGCTGCTGCAGGGCGTGGCTGCGGGGTTCAAGGAGTCGTGCCGTGAGTATGACTTCGTCGCCCGCCTGGGTGGGGACGAGTTCGTCATTGTGCTGCCAGGCGCCACGGACGAGGCGGTGAAGCTGCGCCGCAAGCGGTTCTCCGAGATGGTGGAACGGGTCGCTTTCGAATTGTGTGGCGAACGGGTGGCGTCGCTCAGCCTGGGGATCGCCTTCTTCCCGCAGGACGGGCGTTCCGCGGAAGAGTTGCTGGCCAAAGCCGATGAGCTGATGTACCAGGACAAGTCGATGCGGAAAGCCATGCGGGCCGGAATGATCCCGGCAGCCGCGCATTCCTGGATGACTGGGACGGATTAGCGTTTGGGCGGTGCGTTGCCGAACTCGGACGACATCCCATCGGCATCCTGAATTCTGAGGATGAGACCTTTGCGCGACTGGAAGGCCTTCTCCGACAGGGTGAAGCCGGCGGCTGCCGTGCGGTCCTCTTCCACGCCGCCGTTGATACGGTCGCGTTCTTTCAGCACCGGCGTGTAGCGCGAGCCGGCCACCTTGTGAAATTCGAGCACGCGGTCCAGGTCCGGTTGGGCGACGGGCTGGCCCTCGATTTCCGCTCCATCGGCCGTGGTGGCTACGATTCTGAGCTGCTTCACCTGGAAGATGGTGGAGGAGGGATTCTTCACCCGAAAGTCCACGACGGCGAGGCACGCGTTGTCATCGGTGGGAATGATGCGGACTTTGAGGATCGAGCCCTCCAGGCGGACCTGCGAGCCGCGGTTCAACAGGATTGCCACCCCGGCAAAGAGGATCACCGCCAGCAGCCCCAGCAGCATGTTTCGAGCAATGGGTGGGAGGCCCGGCGGCTTCATCACGCCTTTACCAGCTCCTGGATCTTCGTCATGCAAAGATGCGCTTTCTCAATCAAGGTGCCATCGAAAACATGGGTCTCCAGGCCGACCTTCCCGGAATAGCCATCTTCTTCCAATTGGTGGTAAATGGCCTTCCAGTCGAGGAAGTCGGGGCCGATGACCAGGGCGCGGGCCTTCATCTGCACGTTATGGACGCGTTTGGCGGGCAGCAGCTTATAGCCATCGGGCCAAGGGGTCTCTTTGAGGCCCATCGCGTTCACAGGATCCCAGTTGATGCCGAATGCCTTGGAAGGCACCAGCTCACAGATGCGTTTCAGTTCGGCCGATGTGCCCACGTTGCAGGAGGCTTCGTTCTCGATGAGTAACTGGACGCCTTCCTTCTCGGCGATCTTTGCCATCTCCTGCAGCACTTCGGCGATCTTGGGCAGAACGCTCTCCGGTTCCTCGACACGCGAGAACGCAAAGACGCGAATCCCTTTCACGCCCAGAATGTGCGCGGCCAGGATGGCTTTGTTGAGGGCCACGAGGCGGTCGTCGAACTGCTTTTTGTCGCGCTCTTCCCGCTTGGCGCGGTCCTCCGGGGTTTCCGGGCGCCGCCGCCTGGGCACGGTGCCGGGCATCGTGAACTTGAGCATCGGTGTGTTGAGGAACGACACACGGAGTTTGGCTTCCTTCAGGTCCCTGGCGAAGTCGCGCAGTTCCGACTCAGGGAGGAAGGCGTAGGTACCGCCCTTGCCGGGGATGCCGCGCAGCTCCACCCAATCGATTCCGTACTGTTTCGCAAAGGCGACGGATTCCGCCGGAGATTTGCCGACCTCGTCGGTCAGCAGGCTGATGCGGGAAAGGTCGATGCGGTGGCGGCCCCAGAGGGCGGGCGCTGCCAGGGCGCTGCTGAGCGCGGTGGGGAGGAAGGTTCGGCGGAGCATGAACCTAGCCAGTCTATCAGTGTCGTGGAGCCATCGTAGCGGCCGAACGATGCTCCGGGGCACGGAGGAAAAGAGCACCGGCCAGCATGGGCGGACCGGCGAGCATCACGGCGGTCAACATGGCCGCTCCGCCGCTGAGCTGGGTGGCGAAGTTCCAGTAGACGCCAAAGACGACGATGCCCAAAGCCAGCAGAAGGGCTCCGCCTTCGCGGGGGTATCGCCAGGCGACGGCGGTCACACCGAGGAACAGGATTCCGGGCACGGTTTGTTGAAGGACGTCGGTGAAGGAGGCAAACTCGGCCACGCCGCAGGCGAAACCGAACCAGGTCCAGAAGGCAGCCCAAAAAGCAGAGATTGCCCGTGCCAGACTCGTCTCCCGATGTTGCACGTTCCACAAGGGAAAATGGATGTGCTGCATGAGCCTCTGGGGCGAAATTATACGTCCATGTGAGGGGAACCGCAAGAGGTGCTGGGGATTCCGCCTTAGGGACGGCGGGTCATGATTTCGTTCAAGAGGCCCGGAATCTCGAAAATGGCGCGATTCCGGATGCGGCCGGCGTTGGCGCGCATCTCCTCCAGACGCCCGCCGGTGAGCAGTTCGGAAGCAGCCTGGCCGATGCCCGCGAAGTTTTTCAATACCAGGCCCAACCGGTTCTCGCGCAGCCATTCGGCGTTGTAGCGCTCCTGCGGCAGCGTCCAGGCGTTGCGGACCGTAATCGCCGGCAAGCCCATGTGGACCGCCTCGCTGAGGCTGCCGGGGCCGGGTTTCCCGATGAAGAAATCGGACAGGCGCATCCAGCGCGGGATTTCGCTGGTGAATCCGACCACATGCTTCCTGATCCGGCTGGGCTGCGCCTCCAATTGTTTCTTCAGCGACTCATTCCGTCCGGCGATGAGGATCAACTGAAGATTCTGGCCGGACTCGTCCAGACGCCGCAGGATCTCCTTCATGACTCCGGTGCCGTAGCCTCCAAACAGGACCAGGCCGGTGGGTGTGGACGGGTCGAGGCCGACGGCGGTGCGCTCGGCCGCGACATCCACCTCCAACGGCTGGTAGAAGCGGGGATGCAGGATCATGCCCGAGGTCTGGAAGACGCGGTTTTTCGGGTGGCCCAGATCGAGCGCCTGGCGGTAAGCGCGGTCGCTGCCGCAGATGAAGTACTGATCCTGTTTCTCGATCCAGAAGGCCGGAGGGAAGTCGGCTATGTCGGTCAGGATGGTGATGTAGGGGGTGCCCGGCAGGGCGAGCTGCAATCCTTCATAGATGGCGCGGTTGAAGTTGGGCACGACGCTCACGACGCCGTCCGGAGCCACGGCTTTCGAGCGGAACTGCCACCACTCGCGCATCAGTTTCACTTCGGTGCCGTGGTAGAGCCGGATGACGCCCTGCATGAAGCGCAGGCCCTGCTCTGAGCCGAGCGTCCACCCGCGGCGCAGCATGAGGTTGTAGATTTCCTGCAGGTCGATCCGCAGAACCTTCTTGAAGACGTCGGCCGGCGCCAGAATGTCCTGGAGGTGCACCAGGCGCGGTTGCCAGGGCAGTTGTTCCTGCTCCATCGCCAACTTGAGTGCGGTGGCCGCGGCACGGTGCCCGCCCCCCGCATCAAAGAAGAGAAAATCGAGGATCGGCATGCGCTGATGTGGAGAATAGCAGAAGGCCCGAGCGCAACGCCGGATCAGACGGAGCGGGCCATGACGAGGGTCATATCGTCGAACTGCTCTCCGGGGGCCAATGCCGCGATGTGCGCCGTCAGTTGCTCCGGCGACAGCCCCGGATTCAGGCGGACGATCTCCGCGAAGCCCTGGTCGCCGAGGTCGTCGGCGCCGGGTCCGCGGGCGTCGGTCACGCCGTCGGAGTAGATGACCAGGCGGTCCCCGGGGGCAAGAACGGTCTCGCCCACCTCGGGCAGGAAGACATCCAGAAGCCCGATGACGGGGGCGGTGGCCCTCAGCCACTCAGCCTCCCCGGAGGCGCGCAGCAGCAGTGGCGGATTGTGTCCGCAGTTCACATAGCGCAAGGTCCGGCTGGCATCGTCGTAGTCGCTGAAAAACAGGGTGGCGAACCGTTCGGGCGGGGTCGATTCCAGGAACTGCAGGTTCAGGGTCCGCAGCAGCAGGGGCAGGTTGCGTGTCGCCTGCCAGGCCAGGCTGCGCAGGGCTGCCTGGAGATTGGACATCAACAGGGCGGCGGCAATGCCTTTGCCGGAGATGTCGGCCAGCAACAGGCCGACGCGGCCGGGCGCCAGTTCGAGGAAGTCAAAGTAGTCGCCGCCGACGGCGCCCGCCTGGCGGCAGTGCCCGTCGTATTCGAGGGTCTTCAAGGGCGGGCGGCGCTGGGGCAGCAGTTGCGCCTGCACCTGCCGGGCCAGGTCAAGATCGTGAGCCACGCGGCTGGCGGGAGCGGGGACGGCCACCATATGGCGGCGCAAAGTACTGAGCAGACGGTCGTTATCCCACGGCTTCATGACGAAATCGGCGGCGCCGCGGCGCATGGCTTCCACCGCCAGTTCGACGCTGCCCCAGGCGGTCATGACGATGACGGGCGCGCGCAGGCCCAATTGCTGCAGGCGGGCCAGTGCGTCCAGCCCTTCCTCCCCTGAAGTGGTATCCCTTGTGTAGTTGAGATCCATGAGCACGAGGTCGGGCGGGGACTGCCGGACGGCGCTCAAAATGGCCTCCGGGTGATCCGCTGTCTGAATGGTGAATCCCTCTGCTTTCAACAGGAAACGCAAGGCCAACAGGACATCCGGCTGATCGTCGGCCACCAGAATCCGCATGAGTGCTCCTCCGCAGGTAATAGATCCAGGATTGCACGCCTCCGGCCATTTTCGCTATGGGTGTAAGTAATTATGAATCAGTCACATGGAGCCGGTCGGCGTTGGCGAAGGAGTGGTGGTAAACGGGCAGGTGCGTCCGATTCCGAACAGATTCCAGGGGCCCCCTGAAATTCGGGAGGGTGGGTAGCCTATCGGGGGGAGTGGTCCGAAGGCTCATCCAGGGCATGATGCTAAGTGAAGGGTGGGCGCAGCCCCCCGGATCCAATAAGGAGACTCTCAATGAAGAAGTTTTTCGCGACCCTGACCCTGGCGGCTTTCGCCCTCACCACGACCGTCGTCCTGGCCCAGGACGCCAAGAAGGACGACACCAAGACCGAGAAGAAGGAAAAGAAGGGCAAGAAGAAGAAGGAAGAGAAGAAGGACGAGAAGAAGTAGTTTTTCTTCCACCTGCTCCCCTGGAGTTGGCCAAGCGCCCGTCCGGCCCCCGCGCCGGGCGGGCGCCGCTGTTTTCCGCCCCTGTTCGCCCGGCCGATCCGCTACAATTGACGAACCATTTGTCGATTCTTCACGCGGTTGTCATCCCCCAAAGAGATAAAGAAGCATGAGCACGCTGGCCCATGATTTCCTCAGTTGGGTAGAGGCCACGGATCACGGCCTGATGCGGCGGGTGCACCGCTGGCGTGCGCCGCGCTGGATCCGGCTCTGGATGGTCTGCGCCACGCGCGGCGGAGACGGCTGGCTCTGGTACGCTCTGGGTTTGCTGCTGCCGGTCTTTGGCGGAACCGAGGGCCGCTGGGCGGTGCTGGAGGCAGCGCTGGCCTGCTGGACCGGAATCGCGATCTTCCTCTACCTCAAGCGGGCCACGGGACGGCGCCGGCCGTGCGCGCTGGAACCGCACTGCTGGTCGACCCTGCTGCCGCCGGACCAGTTCAGCTTCCCGTCGGGCCACACGATCACCGCGTTCGCGGTCATCCTGCCCATTATTGGTCACTTTCCCGAGGCCGGGTTTGCACTGCAGTTCTGCGCCGTGTCGATTGCGCTGTCGAGAATCCTGCTGGGCATGCACTTCCTGAGCGACGTGCTGGCGGGCGCTGTAATCGGTTCCGCGCTGGGGCTGGGCTTCCATGCGGCGGGCCTGGCGCTGGGGGCCTGAACCGCTCGCTCGCTGGAGCACGCCAATCTTCCGGCCTGGATATTGTGAGTTCCGGACGGCAAACTCAGTTTTGAGGCCTTGCCGTCTGCCCCGCCTCTTCTCCCCATCACAAGCTGAATCAAGGAGTTGCCCTCGATTTGGTATACTGGGCGCAGGTGTCGTTGCGAGACGACACACGTGGTGTTTCCAGTTGACCCAAATTGCACTAATGAGATAGAGTCAATTGTTCGATAGTCATGTAAGCGCAATATTCCAGTTCGTGACCAGGTCGGAATGAAACTAAGCCATCATCTCCTATGTACCTCGCTGGCCTGCCTGGCCACTCTGATCCCAGCCTCCGGGCAATCTCCTGCACGATTAGTGCCACACAGCAACGGCTTCTGGCCAGCTGGTTTCATGGCTGCCGCCAAGGCGGAGGAACCGGCGGAACCGGCCTCTAATCCGTATGTGAACCTGAAGCAGCCGGCGTTACTGCTGCCGAAGGAGATTTCCGCTGACAGCCTGACCCCCTCCCAGAAGGCCGTCCGCGACTCCGAGAAGCATTACCAATACGGTAAGTTCTACATCCAGGAGGGCAAGATCGACGAGGCGCGCAGCGAGTTCAACCTGGCCATCGACACGTTGCTGGACGTGCCGGAGTCCGCGCCGGACCGCTCGGTCGCCGAGAAGAAGTCCGAGGAACTGATCCGCCTGATCCACCGCTACGACATCGAGTCGCTGGGTAGCGGCGAGTCTCCCGAAAGCCCGGTCTTCGTCCAATCCAACCTGCCTGAGATTCTGGACCGCACCTTCCCGATCGACCCCCGCCTGAAGGACCGCACTCTCGCCCAGGTCGCCGCCGCCTCTTCCGAACTGCCCCTGACGGTCAACGACGCCGTCCTCAGCTATATTAATTACTTCACCAGTGAGCGGGGCCGCCGCGTGATGATCTATGGCTGGAAGCACGCCGGCCGTTACAAGTCGATGATCTCGCGCATTCTGGACGAGGAAGGCGTGCCGCAGGAACTCATCAGCCTGGCGCAGGCCGAATCCGGATTTGTGCCGCGGGCGGTCAGCCGTGTGGCGGCCGCCGGCATGTGGCAGTTCATGCGCAGCCGGGGTAGTGAGTACGGCCTGAATTCTTCCGCCCTGCACGACGACCGCCTGGATCCCGAAAAGGCGACCCGTGCGGCAGCCAAGCATCTGCGCGACCTGTACTCGCAGCTGGGCGACTGGTACCTGGCGATGGCCGCTTACAACTGCGGGCCCTTCTGCGTGGAGCGCGCCGTTCAGCGTACCGGGTTTGCCGATTTCTGGGAACTGCGTGCGCGCAGCGTCCTGCCGCGGGAAACGATGAACTATGTGCCGGCCATTTTGGCCATGGCGATCATCAGCAAGAATCCGGAAGCTTACGGGCTCACGCCCGAGACGCCGGATCCCTCAATGGAATATGACACGGTGCAGACGACCTGCCCCACCAGCCTCGCGCTGATTGCCGATGCGGCGGACCTGCCCGTGGCCGAGATTCGGGATCTGAATCCTTCCCTGCTCCGCAATCTGGCTCCGGCCAATTACGAAGTGCGCGTTCCCAAGGCAAAAGGCAGCGTCGTCCTGGCGGCTCTCGAGTCGGTGCCGGAGTCGAAAAGAGACTCCTGGCGGCTGCACCGGGTGACCGAAGGAGAGACTCTCACGGCCATCGCCCGCCGCTATTCCACTGCCGCGGGTTCGATCATTGCCGCCAATGCGCGTCTGGATTCTTCGTTCTTCGACGCTCCGGAAAGCGGCGAGATGCTGCTGATTCCGGCCGCGGCGCAAGTGCAGCCCGTGAAGCGCGCAGTGGCCTCAAAGGCCCGTGGGACAGCGCATCGGGGCTACACCACTACGGCCACGCGCATCCATCCGACGGCCGCAAAACGCGTCGCGGTTGTATCCAAGACGCGCAAGCCCATTAGCCGCTAAGCCTTGCGGCGGGACACCTGAGCCGCCTCTTCAGACACCCCCCCTGTTGCGAAAGCTAAAAAACAAGTTATCCTAATTATGATTCGGCCAAGCAGGAGGCTTGATCGACCATGCCGCAAAGGGATATTCGTCTCTTCGATTCGTTCGACGAGGATGACACTGATTTCGACACCGCGTTCCACGACGACGCGGTGGGTGAAGTACGCAGCAATACCGCTTTCGACGATAACGATTTAGAAGAGGAAAAGCCTGAACCGAGGCGTGCGCCTGCCGCGCCAGTCCGGCCGGCCGCGATTGTGCCACCGGCACCGGTGGCACCAGTAGCGCCGCCGCCGCTGCCCGCCCGACCCGTGGAGCCGGTTCCTGTTCCGCAGCCCGCGGTGAGCCGCAAGCCTGTGCCTGCCGCACGGCCTGCTGCAGCGCCAGCCCCGGCCAAGCCGGTGGAACCGGCAGCCAAGGCGGCCAAGCCTGCGAAGCCGGTCGCGGCACCGGCGAAGGCCGCGCCGAAACGGCCCGCGGTGAAGAAGGCATCCTCCGTAGAAGTTCCCGTCCGTAAGGTTGGGAGCGCGTCCGGGAAACCGGCCGCGAAAACAACGGCGAAACCCGCCGTCCGAAAGGTGACTAAGAAAACAGTGAAAACAGCAACGAAGAAAGCCGCACCCGCCAAGAAGGCCGCTGCTCCGAAGAAGGCCGCCGCGCCTGCCAAGAAGGCTGCTCCGGCAAAGAAGGCCGCTGCTCCGGCAAAGAAGGCCGCGCCCGCCAAGAAGGCTGCTCCGGCGAAGAAGGCCGCTGCTCCGGCAAAGAAGGCCGCTGCCCCCAAGAAGGCCGCTGCCAAGAAGAAGTAGGCTCCGGATGCCGTCAAAGAACGGCACGAGAGAACCTGGATCGCCCCTTGGGCGGTCTGACCGAAACCAATTCAGCCAATGCTGATGTTCAATGGGGCGCCGCCTGATGGGGCGCCCTGATCTCTTTTTCGGGGATCCTGTCAGCTCTCCTTCTTCACCACCGACCGGCAGCGCTCGAACAATTCGAGCAACGCATCGGCCTGTTCTTCCGGCGTGCGCGCGCCCTTCCCGGTGAATCCCACGGCCTGCGAACCGCGCCCGTATCCGGTGGCGGTGGCAATGAACTTCATCAGTTCCAGCGCGACTTCATCCCCACCCTTGCCGCTCTGCGTCTCAGGCGATTTGGCCTTTTCTTCCATGGTCTCGGTTGCTCCTGATAAAAATGGGCAGCCCGCGCTCTGAGCGGGTGCCGGAAACTCACTAAACGATTATCCTAGATTGCAGATGCCGGTGAACGCGACGCGGCTGGAACGCCGCATGCGTGGCGGCGCACAGGCTCAACTTCTGGGCTGTGACGACGGACGCCACTATGTCACCAAGTTCCTGGAGAACCCGCAGCACCGCCGGATCCTCGTGAACGAGTGGGTGGCGGCGGTGTTTCTCCGCCATCTGCAGATCGCTGCTCCGGAAGTGCGGGTGGTGAACCTGCCCCCGGCCCTGCTCGGCGCGGAACCGGAAATCTGCCTGCAAATGGGCAACTGCCGGCGGCCGGTGTCGGCGGGCTGGCATTTTGGCTCACAATTTCCCGGAAATCCCGCGACCGATGCCGTGTACGATTATCTGCCGGATTCCCTGCTTCCGAGTGTCGTAAATCTGCCTCAGTTTCTCGGCGCGCTGGTGTTCGACAAATGGACCTCCAACTCCGATGCGCGCCAAGCCATCTTTTTCCGGCGCCGGATTCGCGACTGGCTGGACGAGCCGTCCACGCCGGCTCTCCAGAAGGGCTTCATCGCGCAGATGGTCGATCACGGCTACATTTTCGACGGCCCGCAATGGGAGTTTCACGACTCGCCGATCCAGGGGCTCTACTTCCGCCCGATTGTGTACGCTTCCGTCCGGGGCATGGATGATTTCCAGCCCTGGCTCGACCGGGCCCGGTTCTGTCCCGAAAACCTCTGCGACGAAGTGCTGCGCCAGATGCCGCAATCGTGGCTGGAGGGGGATTCCGAACGGCTGGAGTCGCTCTTGGACCGCCTGATGAAGCGGCGCGGGCGGATCGAGGATCTGCTGGCCGCCACGGTCCGGGCCAGAGCCCACTACTTCCCGGCGTGGAGGTAGTCCGGCCCCCCGTTCCCTCGGGTAAACTGAGGAGGTGATCCGCCCCCAACTCCTTCACAACGGCCAGATCCGCCCCTCCAGCGAGTTCATTCTCAATCCCGGTCAGGTGGGATTGCTCTCCGGCTGGGGCATCTTTTCCACGATTAAAGTGGTGGAAGGCGTCCTATTTGAGTTCAATCGCCACTGGGCCCGATTGAGCCGGGATGCCGATCTGCTGCGGGTGCCGTTCCCGTGGGCCGCGGCGGAGCTCGAAGAGATGCTGCTGCGGCTGGTCGAGGCAAACCAGGATTTCAACGCCACGATGCGCGTGGCGGTGGTGAGGAATCTGGGGACGATGTGGTCCGGCCCGGTCACCGAACCAGCGTTCGACCTCATTGCGCTGACAGCGGCGCGCAGCAACTGGGGCGGCGCCTGCAAGCTGGGCATTGTGCCCAACGCCCGGCATGCCGCCTGCGTGTTCACCGGCACGAAGACCACGTCGTGGGCGATGAACCTGGTCTGGTATGAAGAAGCGCACCAGCGCGGCCAGGATGAAGTGGTTTTATTGAATGAACGCGGCGAGGTTTGCGAGTGCACATCCGCCAATATTTTTGCCTGCTTCGGAGATATAGCGGTGACGCCGCCGCTGTCGTCCGGATGTCTTCCAGGGATTACGCGGCAGATTCTTGTTGAAAAAATCAAGAATTCTGATATTCAAGTGGTGGAGAAGACGATTTCCCTGGACGACCTGGAGCGGGCTGATGGTATATTCATAACGTCCAGTACTCGAGATCTTCTGCCGGTATCGGAAGTAGAAGGACTTGCGGTGCAGACGGGCGACCGGGTTCGGCAGGCACTCGCTGCCGAGTTCGCAAGGTACGAAAGAGACTATGTCGCGCGGGCTGCCCGCAGAGCCACGGTGGGCACGTAAGGCTCTGGGCCGACTATTGCCGGTTGCTATCGGAAGATCTGAACTATACTGCTAGTGACCCCTTCGGAGGAGGGATGGTTTGGTCAAGAGGAAGTTTGTAAACTGTCCTGAATGCGATTCCTCCCGCGTGCGGAGCGTACCGGTGCACGGATTCCGGGAGAATCTGCTCGCGTTGGCGGGATTCTACTCCTTCCGCTGTTCCGATTGTTATCACAAATTTCTCGCCAATCCCCTGGGCGTGGCCAATGCGGGTTATGCGAAGTGCCCGCGCTGCCTGCGCATGGACCTCTCCACCTGGGATCCAAAGTATTACAAAAAAAGCACTTGGATGGATCTGAAGGCCTGGTTTGGGGCGCATCGCTGGCGCTGTGACCCGTGCCGCAACAACTTCATGAGCTGGCGGCCGAGGAAACAGAAGTATGTCCGGCCGGCGGAACAGCAGACGGGCCAGTCGAGCACACCCCCGACACCGGACTACCACGAGTTGTACGGCGGGTAAGGCGGCTGAGCCCGGAAGAGGGCGGCTCTTGAGACTGGGTGGGGCCGGGTGGTACGCAAATGGCGCCACCAAAAAGAAAATGGTTCCAAGTGACCCTCGGCTTCAGCTCGTCCCCCAACCTGCATGCCAGGCTTGGACTTGTCACTAGCGGCAACCTGAGCACTTGATCGATCAGCTCCACGCCAGCGGGATTTCTCCGCTTGCGCTTCAAAGCCTCTCGCAGCGCCGGCCGTAGTTGCCGAAGCGAAGCTGGCACTTCGAAGCGGGTTTTTGCTCGCCCTCAAAGACTCTCCCGTTGCCGGGTCACCTTGGAGGGGTCAAAGCTCCTACCCTACTTCTTCAGTCCCGTAATGCAGACTTCATGAACCCGGTCCACCTCGGTCTCCCTCCTCGGCCAGTCTCGAGAACCTCCGGGGAGCTCTACAACCAAGATCCGTTGAACACGCTATCTACACTACTCTCGATGGCTAATCCGGTTCGTCGCTCCCCTTCAGGGCTCGCACCCTTCCAGATCAAAGCACCCATACCGGCCTGCCATCTAAGAAGCTTACCGTTGGCAATGCCCGATTTCCCTTCGCTCCCCACCGGTGGAATTGTTAAGTTTCAACACCGGCGGATCATCGTTCCGGGTCCGCTACATTCCCTTCGGCTCGCTGTTCCGTGAACCTCTTGGAACCAACCCCAATATGCACCCGAACCGTTTTTGAGTCAAAGGAATATTGCGATTTCGTAACGGGAATCCTCAGACTTTATTCCCTTTCGAATCAGTGCGGTACAGACGGCCTTCTGTGAAAAGGCTGTGTATAAAACGTGCGTGCCTGTTTGTGTTCCGGCGCCGGCCGGGGTCTGTCTCCGGTATCATAGCGAAGGAGCCCGTAACGGCGTCCAGCGGCATGCTTTCGACATTCTCTTCGCCCCAGCCGGCCCCATTCCCCACAGGAGCATCCTGCTGATGGCGCGCACTCTGATGATCCTGGGCGCCGTGCTGTTCACCATCGGCCTGGTGGTTCATCTGGCCGGTAAACTCCACATTCCATTGGGCCGTCTGCCGGGGGACATCACGATCCGCGGGAAGAACACGACGTTCTATTTCCCGATCGTCACCTGTCTGCTGCTGAGCCTGCTCTACTCCCTGGCCGTCTGGATTCTGCGCAGGAAGTAGAGCAGTGGGCGCGGTCCCGCCATGCAGCGGCCATGGCCGGCGTCAAACGTGTTTGATCGCCTTCACCATGCGGCCTGTGCCATGCGCTGCCGCCTTGACCACGTGAACTCCGCCGCCGGCGACCGCCTTGGCTGACTTCGTCACGTCTTTGGCCGCCACGGCCGGATAATGGACGAGAACGTCAGCTCGGGCGGAGCCGGCCGCCAGCACCATCGCGCCAGCGGCAGCGAAGGTCATCAGGCCGCGCCGCATTGCGTTGTATCCGTGTTTCATGATTGATCCTCTTTCCGGGCCGGCGTGTTTTCGTCATCGCCGCCTCCACACGAATGAACGCAGCCCGAGCCGGACCGGTGACTCCCCTGGGTATGGTATTTTGCCGCCCGGTGAACCGGAGCCGGCTATAGGACGGCGGTCTGAGTCCCAACGGGCAAAGGCAGTTCCACGCGGATCAGAGTGCCCTGCCCCGGAGAGGATGTGATGCGGAAGGTGCCGTCCAGGTGGTCGACCCGCTCCTTCATGCCAAGCAGGCCCACGCCTTTCGTGGTGTTCATGTCGAAGCCGCGGCCGTCGTCCTTCACCTCGACGACCACCTCGTCTCCGGTGCAGCGCACGGTCACCACGGCGGTGGTGGCGCCCGAGTGCCGGGTGACGTTGCGCAGCGCTTCCTGGACGATCCGGTAGACGGCGGTGCGGTGGCTGTCGGGCAATTCGAGGTCGTCGTTGTCGGCCAGCACCTGGACGCGCACGCTGGAGGTGCGGGTTGTTTCCCGAGCCTGCCAGTGCAGCGCCGGCATGAGGCCCAGGTCGTCCAGCATCGAGGGCCTCAGCAGGAGCATGATGTTGCGGATATTCGAGATGGTGGTCTCGGCGAGATTCTTCACCGATTCCAGCGCGGTATGCAACGGCTTGATGCTGGCCGGCGCGTGGTGCTGGGCTTCGCCCAGATCCACCAGCAGCGCCGACAGCGACTGCCCCACTTCGTCGTGCAGTTCGCGCGCCAGGTTGCGGCGCTCTTCCTCCTGGACATCCACCAGCCGGGCGGAGAGCTGGCCGAGGGCCGCCTTGCCCTCCTGCGCTTCCAGGTAGCGCCGCGCCGCCAGCCGCTCGAGACGCATCAGGTAGAAAACCGTCAAGAAGGCCAGGACTCCGGCCAGAACCGTGGCCAGCAGGATGGTGATCGACACGCGCTGGCGCAGCGTGAGAATGAGCTGCGACGCGGTCTTGTCGGCGGAGCGGAGATTGGCCTCCATGTCTCGCCGCAGCTCATCGAGCGGCCGCATGAAGTCTTCCCGGCCGGGCGCGAGCTGCTCGGCAAAGACGTTGTAGCTGCTGGTCCGGGTCTCCGTGGTCGCATTGGTGACCGCCGCCGAGGCGGACTCCCAATAGGAGGTGAACCGGGTGTCAAACTCATCCAGGAGCCTGGACTCGGCCGGGGTGGCCAGTTTTCGCAAGTGATCGAGGGCAACCAGCGTGTCCGCGGCGGCGGCCCGGGCGGCTTCGCCTTCCCGCTGGCGGTCGGCGCTTTTGGGATCGAGGACGGCGTCGCGGACGCGGGAAGCGGTGAGGGCGGCGTTGGAACGGAGCAGGTTCAACCCGTCGCTTTTCGCCAGGAACTCGTTGGTGCCGCCGTCGTCGATTTCGTCGACTTCCTGCAGCACCCGGACCGAGTAGGCGTTGACCAGGACCATCAGCGCCAAAAGGCCTCCGAAGCCCATCCCGAGTAGCCAGCGGATGCGCCTGAGATTGGATCCGTGATCGTCCGGCTCAGTCATACTTCAGAGTAGCCGTTGCCAGGTAGGAAGGGCGTACGGTCTATGGAACCGAGCCAAGTTTGGCGAGCGGCCAGTAGGCAAAGACGGCCTTGCCATAGATGGCATCGCGAGGGACGGGCCCCCAACTACGGCTGTCGTTCGAGGAGCTGCGGTGGTCGCCGAGCACGTAGTACTGGCCCTCGGGGACTTTCATGGGCGCCACGGACTGCCGGTCGCGGTACTCTTCCGGAACGTAAGGCTCATCGAGCGCCTTCTGGTTCACGATCACCGTGCCTGAGCGGACTTCCACCACATCGCCCGGCAGACCGATGACCCGCTTGATGTAAGATTTGGAAGGATCGCCGGGGAACCAGAACACCACGGTGTCGCCGCGCGAGACTTCGCCGAAGCCAAGCCGGTAGACGAACTTATTGATGAACACGCGTTCCTGGTCCTGCAGGGCGGGCATCATGCTGGTCCCCTCAACCTTGACGGGTTGATAGAGGAAGAGAATGACGACCAGCGCGATCAGGACGGAAAGCGTCAGGTCTCTGATCCAGAATCCAGCCTGTTTCCACATCGACGGTCAGCTCCCGAGCTTGGGATGCCCTGATTGAAGCACGGTAAGTCGGACCTTAGCAAGACTCGAATGTACTGGTCCCACGGAATCCCATAGCCAATCCGGGCTGGTGGGACGCCGGCCAGGCCGGCGAACCGCATCCAAGCGCCTCAATCCTTTCGACGTGCCAACCGGCGTGAAGTTTCGCGGCACACCTTACTGTCTGGCCGGTGCTGCCACCGGCGCCTGGGTGGAATAGCCTAGCAGGCGGCCCAGCGACGGCAGAGGAAGCGCACCGGCGGCCAGTGCCTTGCGGTGGAACTCGCCGGGCACGAATTTCGCACCATCGGCCTTCTCGGCCGCGGCCCGCAGCTGCTTCCAGGCGCGGTAGCCGGCGAAGTAGGTGGGCAACTGGCAGGAACTGAGCTTGGCGCGCTGCAGCTTGGCCGTAGCTTCTTCCTTTTCCTGGAAGGTCTTCTCCAGCATCAGCTTCATGGCATCGTCGTCCGTCATGCCCATGGTCTGCATCCTGATGTCGAGAATGGTGTTGGCGATCGCGCGGAGCTGCTGCTTGCCCCAGGTAAGGGCCATCTCGGGATTCTTGTCCATGTAGCCTTCATTGATCATGACGTCGGTGGCGTAGACCGCCCAGCCCTCGACGTACGGTCCGCTGCCAAAGACCGATCGCAGGACGCGGCGCGACTTCGGCTGGACGGCGTTGGCGTATTCCAACTGGACGTAGTGGCCCGGAATGGCTTCATGGATGGTGAGAATCCTGAGGCCGTAGTCGTTGTATTCGCGGAGCTTCGACTCCACACGGTCTTTCGGCCAGCTCTTGGGGATTGGGGTGAGCCAGTAGAATGCGCCGAGTTCGGGCTGGAGAGCGGGGGCTGGATTGAAGCCGCCGACTCCGTAAATGCCGCGCATGAACTCGGGGGTCTCGATCAGCTTCAGGTTGTCCTGGCCCGGCATCTTGACGATCTTGTCTTCGTGCGTCTTCAGGAAGGCGCGGGTCTCGGCGAGAGTCTTCTCCGCTTCCTTGAAGTAATCGTCCGCTTTCACATGTTTCTGGGCGAGCTTGGCGAGGGTCTCGCCGACGATCAGGTTGAGGTCGACCGGATCCTTGTGGGTGGGGTAGTACTTCACGTGGAGCGGCAGGGAGAGCATGAACATCTTCTTACGCACGGCCAGTAGTTCCGCTTCGGCATCGGCCAGGAGCTGTTCCGGGGTCGTGTCGCTGCCCACCGCCAGCTTGAACTTGAGGTCGTAGTTGGCCTTACCCAGCCGCCAGCCATCTGCGCCCGTGTCCTTGACCGACTTCAAGTAGTCGTTGAAGGAATGCATCGCATCCACCGCTGCCTTGGCCGCCTGGTCATATTCAGCCTTCTTGTCCGCGGGCACCTTTGCGGGGAAGACCTTCTCGACCAGAGCCAGGCTCCCATCGTTTTCCTCGATGGCGACACGGGTCCAAACCGCGTTCGAATCCACCAGCGTCTTGCGGGCGGCGGCCAGGAAACCGGGGACGGCTTTCAGCCGGTCGATGATGTGCTGGTAGCGCTGGGGCTCAGGGGCGTACTCAACGCTGTAGGGCGTGAAGATCGCATTTCCGATGAGCTCGACGTACATGGTCGGATTGTGTTGATACGACTTGATGGTGTCGAGGTCGAGCAGGGCGTAATCGACCTGGCCCTGCATGATCTCGAGGTCGGCTTTGGATTCGGCGTCCAAAGCTGACTGATCGATAGCCGCCAAGCGGGCCTTCCAGTCGTTGAAATGCTTGCGCTGCTTCTCCAAACCTTCGACGGAGTAGTCGTCCAGGGCGGAATCGAGCACAACCCCGTTGTGCTGGTGGTAGCCGGCGGAGGTCGCCGCGACCGGCGAGAGGGCGAGCGTCGAATAGACGAAATCGCCCGTAAGCTTCTCAAAATTGACGGCTTGAGTCTTCTGCTTCGCGCCACCGCAGCCGCTCAGGGCGAGCGCCAGGATCAATCCGACCGGCCAATACTTCCGCATATCGACAAGTCTACCAGCGAGGGGGAGCTTCCAATTCGGCTAGTCTGAAAAAGATGTCACTGTGTTTTTTGCTCGCCCTCCAAATGGCTGCCGTTCCGCCCATGCCGCCGCAATCGCAAGCCGAAACCGCCACCATGAAGGCCGCGCAATCGCTCGTTGAGAGCACCAAGGCCGCGCCCAAAGACCTGCGCACCCAGGCAGAACAGTCGAACTACCAAGAGACCGGCAGCTATGAGGAGGCTGTTTCCTTTTACCGGAAGCTGGAGAAGCTCTCGCCGCTGGCGAAGCTTGTCCCGCTGGGGCAGACGGGCGAAGGCCGCACGTTGTATGCCCTAATCGTTTCCAAGGAAAAGGCTTTTACGCCCGAGGCGGCCCGCCGTACGGGCAAACCTGTGGTCCTGCTGCAGAACGGGATCCATGCCGGTGAGAATGGAGGCAAGGACGCGGCCATGATGCTGCTGCGGGACGTGCTGGTGACGAAACGGCACGCGGCGTGGCTCGACCACTCGATTCTGATCTCGATCGTCGTGTTTAACGCGGACGGGCATGAGCATCTTTCCGGCTACAACCGGATCAACGAGAACGGTCCGGCTAAGATGGGCTTCCGGGTGAACGCCAGCCGCCTGAACCTGAACCGCGATTACCTGAAGGCGCAGACGCCCGAGATGCGGGCTTGGCTCAAGCTGTACACCGCCTGGCTGCCGGACTTCCTGGTGGACAACCACGTGACGGACGGCAGCGACAACCAGTATGACGTCACGATCGCTACTCATACGGAGCAGGACATTGCTCCAGAGGTGGGTGAATGGGTGGCGAAGAGGTATCTGACCCGGCTGATGCCGGAAATGGAGAAACTGGGCCACGTAGTGGGGTGGTACATCGAGGGGCGGAGCCGGAACGGGGAGTCGCTGGCAGTGATGACCGCTTCGCCGCGCTATTCGACAGGGTATGCGGCGGCGCAGAACCGGGCGGCGCTGCTGGTGGAGACGCACTCCCTGAAGTCGTTCAAAACGAGAGTCTGGTCTCATTACGACATCATGGCGGTCTCGCTGGACGCGATCTGCGCCGAGGCGAAGGCATTGAGGGCTGCGTCGCTGGCGGCGGATCAGCGGTATGAGGCTTTGAAGCCAGGGGAGAAGGTGTTCCTGGAAGGCACGCCGGGCGACAAGGCGGAGCCGTATGTTCAACGGCTGCTGGCCTTCGAGCGGCCGGTCAGTTCGGTTTCCGGAGGGCCGGTGGTGCGGTATTCGTCGAAGCCGGTAGACCAGGAGGCGCAGCTGGTGCGGAGCCTGAACGAGAAGGTGGCTCCGGGTGCTCCGGCCGGATACATTGTGCCCCGGCAATGGAATGAAGTAATCGAACTACTTCACTTGCATGGAATTAACACACAAACTCTCAACCAACCGTTGAACCAGAAACTGGAGGTATTGAAGGTCGAAAACGTGCGCTGGGCCCCGGCTCCGTTCGAGGGCCGGTTCCAGGTGCAGTCGTTCAGCACCCGCAATGTGACCCAGACTGTCGAGATTCCAGCAGGGAGTGTTTTCGTGCCGGCCGCTCAGAGAGCGGGCAAGGTGGCGATGCACATCCTGGAACCGGCGGCTCCGGATTCGGCCGTGCGCTGGGGCTTCTTCCAGCCGGTCTTCGAGCAGAAAGAGTACTTTAGCGACTATGTCTTCGAGCCGTACGCTGTGGCGATGCTGAAGCAGGATGCGGCCCTCAAAGCGGAGTTTGACGCGAAGGTTCAGAGTGACGCCACGTTTGCGAAGAACCCGCGGGCGCGACTGCTCTGGCTGTTCCAGCGGTCGCCGTATTTTGAACCAGACAAAGACACTTACCCGGTGGTCCGCATCACTCCGGCGGAGATGCCGGCGGTGCGGTCCGCGCTGGGCGGGCGCTAGTTCGCGCGGAAGAAGGCGATCACCCGCTTTTCGAATTCGACCGGTGCCCGGACACTCGCGTCCACGTGATCGCCGCCGGGCACCTCCCAGACCTGGATCCGGGCAGGGTTGGCTGCCGCTAGGACACGGGTGTGTTCGATGGGTATGTTTTCGTCATTCGAGCCATGGATCAACAGGATGGGAATCCCTGGCTTACTCACTTGTTTCAGCGGAGATGCATCGCCAAAGCTAAAGCCATACTTCAATCGAGCATAGACGAAGGCACCGGCGACGAAAGGAGTCGAAGCCACGCCGACCAGTTGGCCTACCCGGTGATGGGCCACCATCCAGAACGAGGCAAAAGGACTTTCGGCCACCACCGCCCGAAAGCGGGTGCCGGGCCCGGAGGCCTGGAGGAGAATCCCCGAACCCATGGATTCGCCCAGCCCGTATAACTTGCTGCCGGGGCTCGACTTCTCGACCCAGTCACACCAGCGGTTCAGGTCGCCGACCTCCTTGAGGCCGAAGGTGAACTGGTCACCACCACTGATGCCGTGGCCGCGACTGTCGGGCGCCAGGGCTCCGAAGCCGTTCCGCTGGAGCATTGCCACAATGCCGGAGAAGCCGCGGCGGGAGTCCGCTACTCCGTGCAGAAGGACGACGACCGGCGCACCCGGATCCCGCGGAGGAAACCAGGAGGCACGAAGAGGGATTCCATCGGCTGCCTGGATCTCGACGGGTGTGCCAAAGCCCGCCGGCGGAGCCGGGCGCATGTCCGGTTGCAGATGGAGGGCGTTCTCACACAGAAGCGCGCCCCCGATGCCGGAGACGGCCACGACGATCACCAGGGCTTCGATGAGCAGGATTCCGAGGCGGCGTTTCACTCGGCCTTCGGCCCCTGCACGACCTCCAGGAAGGCGTTGGCGGCATGGCTGAGCGCTCGTCTTGCTGGATAAACCAAGCGGATCTTGCGATCTACACGTAATTCTTCAACTTCTACTTCAGCCAGCAAACCCTGCTCCAACTCCTGCTCGACGCACATCTTCGGCAGGAAGGCGACACCCTCGTTTTTCTGCACCATCTTGCGGATGGTCTCGACGGTGGGCATCTCGACGTCCATGTTGAGCTGCACCTTGGCGCGCTGGAAGGCCTTGATGACGACTTCGCGGTAAGGGCTGAGCACGTTGTGAGCGATGAAGGTTTCCATCCCCAGCTCCTTGATGGAGATGGATTTCCTACCAGCGAAGCGGTGCTGCGGCGAGAGGACGAAGGAGAGGTGGTCGATGTAGATGATCCGGGTCTCCAGGCGGTCGTCTTCGGGGTCGTAACTGACGACGCCGAGTTCGAGGTCGCCGTCGATCAACTGGGCGGGAATCTTGCTGGAGAGGGTGCGGCGGACCTGAACCTTCACCTTCGGGTAAAGTCTCCGGTAGCTCTCGATATGTTTCAGCAAATAAAGGCAGGTGGACTCATTGGCTCCGATGGAGAGGCGGCCGGCGGCCATGTCGCGCAGTTCGGCGAGGGCGTTGTCCATTTCGCGCTCGAGATTCTCGAAGCGGCGGCAGTACTCGAGGACGATCTTGCCGGCGTCGGTGAGAACCAGTTCGCGGCCTGTGCGGTCGAGGAGTTTCTCCGAGAGTTCCGATTCCAACCGTTGAACGGCGAGGGAGATGGCCGGTTGGGTCCGTAGCAGTTTCTCGCCGGCGCGCGAGAAACTCTTTTCGGTTGCTACAGTTAGGAAAACTTTGAGTGGATATAGTTCCATAGGTCCAGCCTAGGGGCGCCCCTAGCGCCCATTTATAGAACTTATTATATTCGCGGCAGTTATTCTGGACAAGCACATTATAAATTTGTCAAATTGGACTTCGAACCCCACAATGAAGATAGTTGGCCTCTCTCTCGCCAGTGTCACCCACACCTTCGGTGAGCCAGGCCATCAACTAAGGAGCGCGAACGCAGAATGGTAGATACGCAAAACAGAGAGCGCGTTTACATCTTCGACACGACTCTCCGGGATGGTGAACAGTCGCCCGGGTGTTCGATGACGGTCCCAGAAAAGCTTCGGATGGCCCACAAGCTGGCAGAGCTTGGGGTGGACATCCTGGAAGCAGGGTTCCCGATTGCCTCAGAAGGCGACTACCAGGCGGTCCGGCTTGTGGCATCGGAACTGCCGTGGGTTCAGGTGGCGGCGTTGAGCCGGGCCTGCACTTTGGATGTGGAACGAGCGGCCAGCGCCCTTGAGCCGGCCAAGCGCTCGCGAATCCATACCTTTATCGCCACGAGCGATATCCACCTGAAGCATAAGCTCAAGAAATCGAGACAGCAGGTGCTGGACGAAGCCTGTGCCGCGGTGACACTGGCTCGCCAGTATGTGGAGGACGTGGAGTTTTCGGCGGAAGACGCGACCCGCACCGATCCGGATTATCTGGAACAGGTGACGCGGGCCGTGGTGGCGGCCGGCGCCCGGACGGTGAATCTGCCGGACACGACGGGCTATTCGGTGCCGGATGAGCATGCGGAACTGATTGGCCGGATGGTGCGCGCGGTGGGCGATTCCGCCATCATCAGCGTGCACTGCCACGACGACCTGGGCCTGGCGATGGCGAACTCGCTGGCCGCTGTCGGCGCAGGAGCGCGGCAGGTGGAATGCACCATCAACGGCATCGGCGAGCGGGCGGGCAATGCGTCGCTGGAAGAGATTGTGATGGCGATTAAGGTTCGCCAGGACCGTCTGCCGTTCTACACGGGTATCGTCACGGAGCAGATTTATCCGGCGAGCCAGATGCTCACGGAGATCATCAGCTTCGGGCCGCAACCGAATAAGGCGCTGGTGGGGGCGAATGCATTTGCCCATGAAGCGGGCATCCACCAGGATGGCTACCTCAAGGAGAAGTCGACCTACGAGGTGATCGACCCGCGGTCGGTCGGGATTCCCGAGGGACGGCTGGTGCTGGGCAAGCACTCGGGGCGGCACGCGCTGCGGTCGAAGTGCGAGCACCTGGGCTATCACCTGGGCAAGGACGAACTCGATGTGGTCTACCACGGATTCATCGAGATTGCCGATCGGAAGAAGGGCGTATCGGACCAGGAGATCCTGGCACTGATTCACACGCTGAAGGCCGGTGAGAGCGTCCATTCCGAATCTGCCGCTGCAGACTAACTACCCCTGATTGCTATTAGTTGACAGTAGACAGTTAAACCATTACGCAACATGAATCTGAACATCCTAGTTCTGCCCGGAGACGGCATCGGCACGGAGGTCACGCGCGAGGCTGTGCGTGTTCTGCAACGGGTGGCCGAGAAGTATAACCACACGCTGCGGCTCACCGACGGGTTGCTGGGCGGCATTGCCATCCATAAGACGGGCACACCCTTCCCGGACGAAACCGCCAAGCTGGCGGCGGACGCCGACGCGACCCTGCTGGGCGCGGTGGGTCTGCCTGAGTTCGACAACGCGCCTCCGGCCCAACGGCCGGAGCGCGGGTTGCTGGGCATCCGCAAGGTGCTGGGCGTCTATGCGAACCTGCGGCCGGTGCGGACCTACAAGGCTCTGATCGACTCCTCCCCGCTCAAGAATGAGCGGATTGAGGGCACCGATATGATCATCGTCCGGGAGTTGACGGGCGGGATCTACTACGGGACGCCGCGCGGAGTGGAAGGCAGCGGCGACACCGAGCGCGGAACCAATACGATGACGTACACGCGCGCGGAAATTGCGCGCATCGGACGGATGGCGTTCCATCTGGCCCGGAAGCGGAAGAAGAAGGTCTCGTCGGTGGACAAGTCAAATGTCCTGGAGACCTCGCAATTGTGGCGCAAGGTGATGGTGGAGGTCTCGGCCGAGTTTCCGGATGTGGAACTGGAGCACGTGCTGGTGGATAACTGCGCCATGCAGCTGGTGCTGAATCCGACCCGGTTCGATGTGGTCGTGACGGAGAATATGTTCGGCGACATCCTGTCGGACGAAGGCGCGGTACTGGCCGGATCGATCGGGATGCTGCCGTCGGCCTCGATTGGCGAACAGAAGCCGTCGGGCGCCTGGGTGGGTTTGTATGAGCCGGTGCACGGCTCGGCTCCGGACATTGCGGGCCAGAACAAAGCCAATCCGCTGGGTGCGATTGGCAGCGTGGCGGCCATGCTGGAGTACTCTTTCGGCCTGATGGAAGAAGCCACGGCCGTGAACAATGCAATCGAATCAGTCCTGAACGCCGGACAGGTGACGGCCGATCTGAAGCCGAAGAGCGCTCCGCTCACGACGGAACAGGTTGGCGCGGCCATCTGCGCAGCGATCTAACTTTGCTCGGCCGCTGGCGCCCCGGGCCATCCCGCAAGGCGCGGAGCTCCAGCGGTGGAGTGATCCTGAAAGAAATCAGTCCATGCCCCGCACAATCATCCAAAAACTCTGGGATTCCCACGTCGTCAGCGAACCAGCCGGTGCTCCGGCGCTGCTGTACATCGATCTGCACCTGGTGCACGAAGTCACCTCGCCCCAGGCGTTTCAAGGCCTGCGCGACCGCGGCCTGAAGGTTCGCCGCCCGGACAAGACGTTTGGCACGTGCGACCACTCGACCCCCACGGCCCCGCGTGACCTGCCTATCATTGATCCGATCGCCAAAGCGCAGGTGGAGCAGTTCGAGAAGAACTGCCGGGACTTTGGCATCCCCCACTTTGGCTATCTCAGCAACCGTCAGGGCATTGTGCACGTGATTGGACCGGAATACGGTCTGACGCAGCCGGGCCAGACGGTGGTTTGCGGCGATTCGCACACCGCGACCCACGGAGCGTTCGGCGCGCTGGCGTTCGGCATCGGCACGTCCCAGGTGGAGCATGTCCTGGCGACGCAGACGCTGCTGCAGCGGAAGTCGAAGAGCTTTGCTGTTCACGTGAACGGCACGCTGAAGCCGGGTGTGGCCGCGAAGGACATTATTCTTGCGCTGATCGCCAAGATTGGCGTGGGCGGCGGTACGGAGTGCGTGTTCGAGTACACCGGATCGACGATTCGTGCGCTGACGATGGAAGAGCGCATGACGGTCTGCAACATGTCGATCGAGGGCGGCGCCCGCGCCGGCCTGATCGCCCCGGACGATGTGACGTACCAGTTCCTGAACGGGCGTCCGTTTGCTCCGAAGGGTGCGGCCTGGGATGCGGCAGTGGCCAAGTGGCGAGCACTCCCGACGGATGCAGGTGCCACCTATGACCACGAAGTGAGCATCGACGCCGACGCGCTGGAGCCGATGATCACGTTCGGCACGAATCCGGGCATGGGCATCTCGATCAATGGCGCGGTGCCGGATCCGGCCTCGATCAGCGACTCAGTGGAACGGGAGACTTTGAAGAAGGCCCTTGTTTACATGGGCCTGGAGCCGGGCAAGCCGCTGACCGGGCGTCCTGTGGATGTGGTGTTCATCGGTTCCTGCACGAACTCGCGGATGAGCGACCTGCGGGCCGCGGCGGGCGTCCTGAAGGGCCGAAAGGTGAACCCGAAGGTGCGGGTGATGGTGGTGCCGGGTTCGCAGCAGATCAAGCGCGAAGCCGAAGCCGAGGGCCTGGACAAGGTGTTCCGGGAAGCCGGCGCGGAGTGGCGGGAGGCGGGCTGTTCGATGTGTATCGCCATGAACGGAGACCAGTTGACTCCGGGGCAGTACTCGGTGTCGACCTCCAATCGCAACTTTGAGGGACGGCAGGGCAAGGGCGGACGGACGTTCCTGGCCAGCCCGTTGACGGCCGCCGCATCGGCCATCAGCGGAACGGTGACGGATCCGCGCACGCTGGTTGGGTAAGGAGAACCGGACATGGAAAAGTTCACGGCATTTGAATCCTCGGTGGCGCTGCTGCCGACCGATAACATCGATACCGACCAGATCATCCCGGCCCGGTTCCTGAAGACGATCTCGAAGGCGGGCCTGGGCGACCAGCTGTTTTTCGACTGGCGCTACAACGCGGACGGGTCGCCGAAGGCGGACTTCCCGTTGAACCAGGAGCCGGCGAAGTCGGCCCAGGTGCTGCTGGCGGGCGACAACTTCGGCTGCGGGTCGTCGCGTGAGCACGCTCCGTGGGCGCTGACGCAGTTCGGCTTCCGGGCGGTGATCTCGACCTCGTTCGCGGACATCTTCAAGGGCAACTCGCTGAAGAACTCGCTGCTGCCGATCCAGGTGACCCGCGATGTGCACGCGAAGCTGTTCAGCGCCCTGCAGGCGAACCCGCAGGCCAAGGTGAGCGTGGATCTGGCCAGCCAGACGCTCACGCTGCCGGACGGGAGTAAAGCCCAGTTCCCGGTGGACGCGTTCTCCAAGACTTGTATGTTGGAGGGCGTAGACGAGCTCGGGTTCCTGCTGAAGCACGAGGCGGAGATCGCGGCGTATGAAGCGGCCAACCCGGCCGGGTTGGATACGCTGTCGGTCGCACTGTAGTTTCGTGGTGGCGGCGCTGTCCTTCCGGCAGTGCCGCCACCACCCCTACGAATTGCCGGGTAAGGCCGTTCGTTTCCTCCGTACAGGCATGTACGAAAGCATTCTCCCGCCGGATTGAGTCCCCACTCCTTTTCCTCCTTCCCCGCCCTGCTGCCGGACCAAGCAACTCTTAAGACAACCGAGGCGGCTCCGCGCTATCCTCTCTTCAATGGACGCGCGCCTGACGGATACTCGACTCGATGCGACGAGGCTGGAGAGCCTGCTCGAATCCGCCAAACTGCTGAGTTCTTCACTAAAACTGGAAGATCAACTGCGTCACCTGCTGCGAACCGTGATGGGCCGGTTGCTGATCATGCGGGCGGCGGTCGCGCTGAAGGAAGGCGAAGAGCTGAAGGTTGCGCTTTCCCGCGGTGTACAGGGCTTGAAAGCCGGAGCTCTCTTCGACGCCACGCAGGCGCTGGCCCTTGGGCTGGATTCCATTCACACAATCGGCGACGAGGCCGGCCCGCTGGGTGTGCTGGCGCTGGGCAAACCGGCACGGGGCGCTCTCGAACCGGGTGAGGTGGACTTCCTGGAGGCGCTGTTATCGTTGGCGGCTGCGTCCATCGCGAATGCCCGGGCGCACTCCGATGTGATTAAGAGCAACCGTGCGCTGGACCAGAAGATCCAGGAACTGCGCGCGCTGCTGGACCTGGTGCGCGGCCTGGCCGCGACGATCGACGCGGATGAAGTGGCGCAGATGCTGATGCTGACGCTGAGCGGCCGGTGGGCCGTCCGGAAGCACGGCATCCTGACGTGGAAAGAAAACCAGCCGCCGATCGCGCGGGCCAAGGGGCTCGAAGTGCAGGAACTGGAGACTTGGCGCGGGCTGCTGGACGAGTCCGGCAATACGGTGGAGGCGAATGGATTCCTGCTATTCCCGCTGAGGTCCGGCGAGACGATCTGCGGGATGGTGGCACTGGGCCCGCGGCCGGCGAACCTGGCTTACACTCCGGCCGATCTCGACTTCTGCACGGGTCTCATTGCGCAGGCGTCGGTGGCGCTGGACAATGCGTGGCATTTCCGGGATACGTTGTACCGGCAACAACTGGAGAAAGAGCTGACCCTGGCGGCGTCGATCCAGCAGGACCTGTTCCCGAAGCGTCTGCCGGACCTGCGCCAATCGGACATCTGGGCGCGCAACCGGCAGGCCCGGCAGGTGGGCGGCGACTACTACGACGTGCTGCCGATTGGGCCCTGCGGCCTGGAAAATCCTCACCTGCTGTGTGTAGCTGATATTTCCGGGAAAGGAATCTCGGCTTCGCTGCTGATGGCGAACATCCAGGCGACGCTGCGTGCGCTGCTGTCGTCGCATCCGGCGCTGATCGACCTGGCGGCGCGCACGAACGACCTGTTGTTTGCTTCGACTCCGGGCAACAAGTACAGCACGGCGATTTTTGTGCGGTACGACCCGGTGAGCGGAAAGTGTGAGTACGTGAACGGCGGCCACTCGGATGGGATCCTGCTGCGGGCCAACGGCGAGGTGGAGATGCTGACCACCACGGGGCTGCCGATCGGACTTTTTCCAAAGCGGGAATACGAGGTCGTGCAATTCGATATACAGCCAGGGGATGTGCTGATGCTGTATTCCGACGGTGTCACGGATGCGTGCACGGTGGACGATCTCGAGTTTGGCGTGGAGCGGGCGGTGGAATGCGTGCGGCGGACCGTACACCTGCCAGCGAACGAGATTCTGGACCACGTGTTCCAGTCGATTGACGAGTTTGCGGCAGGCGCTCCGCAGTTTGACGATATTACGGTCATGGTGCTGAAGAGGACCGACTGAACTCGATGCCGATTTCCGATGCTCTGCTGAAGCCGTTTGTGGAGCCAGGGAGTTCAGCGGCCCGAAGGCGCTGGACGCTGTTCTTCGTACTCGCGGCGCCCCTGGCGCTGGCCGGCGGCTACTGGATCCAGCAGTCGGCGCGGCGCAGCAGCGACCTCAAGATCACAATCGACAGGCAGAAGGCGCTGGAGGTGACACGCGCCATTGCCCATGACGCGGGCATCGACGTGAGCGGCTGGAAAGAGTATGTCAATTTCGCGAAGCGGCCGTATGCGGAAACGTATTTCGAGCGCCAGCAGACTCCGGACCGCTCCCGCACGCGGATGTTTGTCCCGGTGGCCACGATTTCCACGCTGCTGATGCGGCCCGATGAGCAGGGCTGGGTGCAGGCGGAGATGGGTCCGAGCGGATTTGTGACGGCATTCCGGATCAGCGGCGCATTGCTGCCGAAGGACGCAGGGGACACGACCGAAGCAGAAGCGCGCACGGTGGCCGAGGAGGCGCTGAAGGGTTGGCTCGGAGACATGGCCCTGGCGCGATTTGGCGAGCCGGAGATGTCGACGGCCGAAGGCGCGGGGGCGGGCAGCGCGAGGCGTTTCACGTGGCGGATTCAGCCGCGCCGCACTCCGGAGATCGAGTTGGTCTTCACCTTTGACGTGGTGGGCAGGAGCATCAGCCGGCGCGAGGTGCGGCCGAACTTCGCCGATTCGTTTGTGGACCGGGAGATTACGCCGGGCGCGGGGACGGAACAACTGGGCGGCACGCTGCGCGTGGTGCTGCTGGTGTTCCTGGCCTTGTATGCGGCCTACCGTTACACGCGGCGCACGATGGAGAAGGAAGCTCCGCATCTGAGGATGCTGATGCTGGCGGCGACGATGCTGGCGTTCGGGCTGGTGATCCTTCTGGTGGATCCGTTTTTCAGCGTGCCCGAGCTCAGGGCGGATCAATTGCGCGGGCCGAACTACTTTGTGCAGCTGGTTGCCATTGCATTCAGCTTTGCACTGCAGGGATTGCTGCTGGGCATCGCCTACGGCGCGGGCGAAGGCGAGGTGAGGGAGTCGTGGCCCGGTAAGCTGACCTCGCTGGATACGCTGCTGTGCGGGAAAGTGTTCACAGCGAATGTCGGGGCGTCGGTGTTGACGGGAGCGATCTCGGCGGCGTGGCTGTTTCTACTGCTGGAAGCGGGCTATGCGCTGTTCGGCATGCGGGCGCCGCGCACCCCGTTCGGACCGATCGCCTTCACCTTTGGACGGGTGCCGCTGCTGATCCTGCTGGTGAACCTGCCGCTGGTGGCGCTGTTCAATTCCGTGGCGAACCTGCTGGTGCCGTTGACGTTCCTGCGGCGTCACGTGAAGTCGCGGCGGTATCAATACTGGCTGCTGGGTCTGACGGCTCTGGTGCTGGGCAATCTCGGCGACTCCGTGGTGATCACATCGCCCGTTTACTGGTTCGGTACGGCGGTGCTGGTGATGGCGGCCTTGGTCCCGTTTTTCGCGATGGATTACCTGGCATCGGTGGCCGCGCTTACCGCGTACATGTTCCTGACGTCGATTGTGGAGATGGCGCGGATCCTGCCCTACTGGCGCGGCAGCCTGCTGCTGACGGCCGGCGTGGCGGCGGGTACGCTGCTGCCGTTTGCGATTGCCGCATGGTGGGGGCGCCGGTACACAGAGGACGAGGTCCAGCCGAAGCATGCGCGAAACCTGGCCGAGCGGCTCTCGCTGCGGGCCGAACTGAATGCCGCCCGCGAGGCACAGTTGCGGCTGCTGCCGGAGCATCCACCGCAAGTGCCGGGCCTGACGATCGCCGCATCGTGCACACCAGCCCATGAAGTAGGCGGCGACTTCTACGACTTTTATCCCGTGGCCGGCGGGCGACTGGGCGTGGTGGTAGCGGAGGGGGGCAACGACGGGTTGGCGTCGGCATTGACCATCGCGCTGGCGAAGGGATTCCTGATGTACGAGGCATCAGTCGGCGCGTCGGTGGAGGAGACGCTGGCGCGGCTGGAGGATGCACTAGGGTGCTACCTGGAGCGGCCATCGGGCCGGACGAGCCTGGCTCTGTTCCTGCTGAATCCGGTGGACGGCACGGTGCGCATGGCGCGCGTGGGACCGTATCCGCGCATGCTGATCCTGTCGCAGGACGGTGCGGTCGCCGAACTGGCGCCGAAGCCGCACAGGGCGGGCGAGGCGGTGGAGTCGGCACATCTGGAAGTGATGCCCGGCGATGCGCTGTTCATCTATACCGACGGGCTGTCGAGATTGCTGGAGGCGCGGCATGCGGGCTCGCCGCAGGAACTGCTCCGCAAGGCGGCGGCGTTCCGCCATATCGAGTCCGCCGGGCAACTGCACGATGCCGTGCTGGACGCAGTGATGCAGGGCGGCGAGCATCCGAGGGAAGAATTGACGGACGACCTGACGACGGTGGTGCTGCGCTACGACTCCGTGGCCGAAGGCGAGATGGAGGAAGTGGCGTGAGGCCTGGCTCGGTCGTCATTCCGGTGTTGGGCGCGGCGGGTGTCGCCGTGCTCGCGGGGCTGTTTGCGGCTCACGACAGCGCAACCCGGCAGTGGCAGCCGAAGATGACGCGCGCAGAAGCGATCAGCGTGGCGCAGAAGCTGGCGCAGGAGTATGGCACCAACATCTCAGGGTGGTCGACGTTTGTGTCCACGCGGATCGAGCGTCAGCACACGTCCCTGCGCAAGGCATTTGGGAACAAGCCGATCCTGGAGCCGTTCGCTCCGCTGCAGATCCGGGTGCTGGCGGTCTCAGCGAAGGATTCAGAGGCGGTACAGGTGACTCTGGCGGCGGATGGGCGGCCGATGGGCTACCTGGACCGGCATCCTAAAGCTCAGCCTGTGAAATCGAAGGAAGAAGAGGCGGCCGGCCTGGCGGAGCGGGAGTTGCACCGGTATGCGGGCGCCTCCGCGGACCGGTTCGAACGCACGGCGAGCGGTGTACGGAGCCAGGAAGGTGTGCGCTCGGCGTTTGAGAGGGCCGATCCGGATTCTCCCGGCATGGTGGCGCACCTTGAAGTAGTGACCAGCGGTTCGCACGTCGTGCGGGTGAATTACACGCTGGACGTGGCGGCGCGCTTGACGGCGCCGATCCGGGAAGCGAACGCGCGGGTGCAGGGCTTCAAGGTGGGGGTCCGGGTCGTGGTGAGCCTGGCGATGACGCTGCTGGCGACGTACCTGGTGTTCGCCCGCCTGACGAAGCGGAAGGATCACGCCGCATTCGGGTATCGCGCTGTGTTGATGGTGGGCGTCCCGATTGTGCTGGCGGTGCTGGGTGGGGCGGCCCGATCCGATGGCGCGTTCCGCTCGTTCGAAAGCGGCGGGCTGGGCGACGCAAACGTCGTGATCACGCTGGCGATTTACGCCTTCCTGGGTTTGACGGTATTTGTGCTGGCGGCGGCGGGTTATTCGATACTACCCGTGACCGAACGGCCGCGGTGGGTCGGCCTGCGGTTGTTCACACTGGGCCGGTTGGGCGACCGGCACTTCGGGCGCGAGGTGGCGTTGGGCTTGTGCGCGGGCGCGGGCCTGGCCTGCCTGCCTTACCTGATCGCGGCAGTTCCGCTGTGGGGCGATACGGTGATCGAGATCTTCGATCCCGGGTTTCTGTACGCGCCGGCGCCGGGGTTCGAGCCTTTCGAAGGCCTGATGCAGTCGTGGGAAACATACGGCTTCTTCGTCCTGGCGCTGCCCTGGGCGCTGTTCCAGATCCGGCGGCCGGCCCTGCGATGGGCGCTGCTGGCGACGGCCGGCGTGGTGTTCGCCGGGGCTTACCGGGATCCGTTCCCGGGCCTGATCTGGCCGAATCTTGTCTATGGCGCGGGGCTCATCGGCGGCCTGACACTCTTGTACCGGGCAACGGGCATGCTGGCGGTGTGGGTGGCTCCGGTGGGTATTTGGGCGGCGACGTATGCGGCGACTTTTCTGGCCTTGGGGCAAACAGCCGGCTGGCACGTGATTGCGGTGCAGGGCGTGGTGCTGGCGGCGGCCGCCGGCGTCTGGAGCTTCGGACGGGCCACGGACCAGGAGGCGGTGGAGACATCGATGGAGCCGGGCGAGCTGGGTCTTTCGCGCTCTGACCGCGACCGGCTGCAGGCGGAGTTCAGCGTGGCGCGCCGCGCGCAGCAGGGCATGCTGCCGTCGAGCGCTCCGGAGATTCCGGGATTCACGATCCAGGGCACCTGCGATCCGGCGCGCGAGGTGGGCGGGGATCTGTTCGACTACTTACCCTTCCCTGATGGCCAGTGGGGCTTCTGTGTGGCGGATGTATCGGGCAAGGGTGTACCAGCGGCGCTCTATATGACATTGACGAAGGGCATGCTGGCATCGGCGCAGACGCGGCCGGCCGATCTGCCGTTGATCGCCTCGCGGCTGAACCGGTTTGTTTCCGAGACCGGCAAGCGGAAGACGTTCATCACGATGTCGCTGGGCGTCCTGGACGCGGAGAACCGGGTGTTCCGGCATATTCGCGCGGGCCATAATCCGCCGGTGCTGTATCGCTCGGCCACGAAGAGCTGTGAGTTCCTGCAGCCCAAAGGCGTGGGTTTGGGCATTACGGGCGGCCTGGTTTTTGACCGCAATCTTGAAGTGCAGGACGTGGAACTGCAGCCGGGCGATACGATTGTGTTGTATTCCGATGGCTTGACCGAGTGCATGAACTCGAAGCAGGAGCAGTTTGGCGAAGACAGGCTGGTGAGTGTGGTGCAGCACTCGGCGCACCTGAATGCACGAGGGATCGAATCCGCGATTCTTGAGGCGGCTCGTACGTTTCGTGGAGAGGCCGATCCGCATGACGATTTGACCGTTGTGGTGCTGCGCGCTGAAAATGGACCAGTTACCCGGCGGAGCCAGACGTAGGATCCATTACGATAGGCGGAGGGAGAAAAGGAATTCGTGGCCACCAACTTTCAGATTGAACGCAGAGACCAGGGCGCGGTGCGGGTGTTGGCGCTGGATGGGTACCTGGACGCGCATACGGCGCCGCACTTTGAGAATGCGATTCAGGAAGAGATGCAGGCAGGCAACCTGAACCTGATTGCGGACTGCGGGGGCCTCACCTACATCTCCTCAGCGGGGCTGGGTGTCTTCATGAGTTTCATTGAGGAGATCCGGGAAGCCGGCGGGGATATTAAGCTGGCTGCGATTGCGCCGAAGGTCTATCAGGTTTTTGAGGTACTGGGCTTCCCTGCCCTGTTCGACATTCTGGATACCGTGGAGGCTGCCGAAGCGAAGTTCGCCGAGGGCGGCCGGAAGGAGTTCTGACCCATGCCGTCGTTTGAGAAGACCTTCTCCCTGAAAGTGCCTTCGTCCACGGAAAACCTGGCGATGATCCGGGACTTCGTCTCCAACATCGGAGTCCAGGTGGGTTTCAATGAAGGCGAGGTGGCGCGCCTGGCGCTGGCCGTCGACGAGGCCTGTGCAAATGTGATCGAGCACGCCTACGGGCTGGAGGCGACTCACGACGTCACTATCCGGGCCGTGGTGGATGACGACACCCTGCGTTTCGAGATCATCGACACGGGCCGCGGCTTCGATCCGGCGCAGATGCATCCGCAGGAGGTGGAGGAACTGATCCGCCAGCGGAAGTCCGGAGGCCTGGGACTGCGGCTGATTCGCACCATCATGGACGATGTGCAGTACCGCATAGTACCGGGCGAGAAGAATGAACTGCGGATGGTCAAGAAGCTGAAGAAGCACTAAGCGGAGTACGGGTGGGTCTGGAAGGATTAGATGGGGCGGCCCGAAGGACCGCCCCCGACGCCTGGTAGCTGTGGAGGAGAGTCAGACACAAGGCGTCAGCTCGCAAGAAGCCAATGGCGTAAGCCGCCAACACACGTAAAGGGCTTAAGCTCCTCCTCCAGAGCTTGGGGAAATGCTATCCCAAAACCCGGCACATATCAAGAGTTTTGGATAGCTATTTCGTATGGGACGCGGAAGATTGACGCCAATATTGGCGCACGCGGAACCGGGACCGCCGAGAGAGCTACGGCGTGTTGTACGGCGCGTGGCGCCGGACAGGCGGGCGGAGTGTAGCGGACCGCACACTCTGGCGTAAGCATATACTAATGCAGCAATATTTGCGGCACCTGCGTTGCGGTGGGATGCGTTTGCGGGAAGTGTCGAAGACAGCTGTAGAGCAGTGAACATGCGGTGACCTGCGGCCGCGGATCAGGTAATCCTTACAACACGAACTGGCCATCCATCCGGCCGCCTATCCCGATAATTCCCGGGCCGAATTCGCCCAATCCAGATCAAAATGCAAGAGCAGGCTATGCGACCGGCCGGTGCAGAACCCGTGATCGGCACAGAGGGTTACAGACCATGCCGCCAGTGCCGATGGCAACCGGGTTTGCAGCCATCCGGCTTCACAAGTCTACAACGGGAGTGCGGCCCTCACAGAATCCAAAAGGTCCTGATGGTTCTGGTACGAAGCCTGAATTACCGTACTGGTACCTGGGCTGTCGGGCCGCCAGCGCGCAAACATCCGTTCACTGGCATAGCCCGCAAAGACGGTGATGAGGGGGACGCCCAGGGCAGCGGCGACATGCTGCCCGGCGGAGTCATAGCCCACGTAGAGCCGGCTGGCCGCGATCATGGCGGCAAAGGAGGCGAAGGAGCCTTCGTGGAGCCCGATGCGGTCAGCGGAAAGTCCGGTGCTCGCAATGGCGCGGCGGACGCGCTCTTCCTCTTCGCTGCCGGGCGCGCCGGCATCGACCATGACGAGGCCGGGCCTGGAGGCCAGCAATTTGAGGAGTTCGGACTCGAAGGGGTCTTCGACGCGCTTGGCGGGATTCTCGCCGACGCCGAGGCTGACCGTGGTGACGGGCTGGGCCCCGAAGTCGTATTGGAACTTGGGATGGAGCCAGGGCTGGGCGTCTTCCACGCCCAAGGTCTGCTGAGCCCATTGACGGGTGAGCTGCGGCAGCGAGGCGAGGGAATCGGCGCCGAAAGAACGGCTCTCGAAGAGGTGATGCCGATCGGGCGGGCAGACCGGGAGCAGGCCAAGCTGGGTGAGGCGGGAGTCGGGATCGAGGACGAGGCTGTTGGGCTGGTCGAGTGCCTTTTTGAGGTCGTGGTAGACGGCCAGGCGGTCGGTCAGCAGGCCGCGGCGGCCATAAGCAACGGGCAGGTGATGCAGGTGGGGCGAGCTCTCGAAGAGCTCCCACGCCTTCTTTGGGCCCACGAACCAGATGCGGGCCTTGGGGAAGCGCTGGCGGGCGGCGTCCAGCAGGATGCTGGTGACGGCGACATCGGCGCCGAGGGTAACGCGCGACAGGACGAAGACGTTGTCCGGATCGAATGTAACGGGCCTTACATTTCGAACCTGGCGGTAGCGGGTCAGGAGGCCAGCCGCAGGGAGCTCCGGCAGAGCACGTTCGATGACGGCGGAGAACAGGGCGGCGTAGACGTCGCAGAGCGCGGGCTCGAAGAGATCGGCCAGACGTTCCACCAGGATCGAGAACAGGGCGCGCGTGGCCGGGGCGGCGAGGCGCTCATCCTCATCGAGGGCTTCGTCGGTGAGCGCCAGCAGGACATCCTGTGGCCACTGGGAGCCGCGCAGGCAGTGATTCAGGAGTTCAACCGCCAGTTCGGCGGGAGCAATACTTTCCAAATTGGGTCCACCGTCTCTCCGGCACCGGGCGGGTGCCGGCAATCCAACGTGTACGCAGAATCAGGGGCGGGGCGGACCGCTCAGGATTCCGCCCCGCCTGAGGGCATCAAGCCTTGAAGTACTTACCGACGATCAGCTCGAGCTTCTGGTAGGTCGCCGCAGGGACGGTCGACTTGTCGGTGAGAATGGCGTACTCCAGCGCGCTGGCGCAGCCGCAGGAGCGCGGGCCGCCGGAGGTAAGTCCGACCGCGGCCTTCACCACCTTGGCGGCGTTCTCGGCGTTGTGGGTGAGGTTGCGGATGATGTCGGCCACGGTGACGGCGTCGTGATCGGGATGCCAGCAGTCGTAGTCGGTGACCATCGCGATGGTGGAGTAGCAGATTTCGGCTTCCCGCGCGAGCTTGGCTTCCTGGAGATTGGTCATGCCGATGACGTCCATGCCCCAGCTGCGGTAGAGATTCGATTCCGCCTTGGTCGAGAAGGCGGGGCCTTCCATGCAGATGTAGGTGCCGCCGAGTTTGGACGCGACGCCGGCATGCTGGCAGGCCTGGCTGAGCGTCGCCGCGAGATGGTGGCAGACGGGATCGGCGAAGCTGATGTGGGCCACCAGGCCTTCTCCGAAGAACGTGGAGATGCGGCCGCGCGTGCGATCGACAAACTGATCGGGGATGACAAAATCGAGCGGCTTGTGTTCTTCCTTGAGGCTGCCGACGGCGCTGAGCGAGATGATGGTCTCGATACCCAGCTTCTTGAATCCGTAGATGTTGGCGCGGAAGTTCAACTCGGAGGGGCTGATGCGGTGGCCGCGGCCATGGCGGGCCAGAAAAGCCACGGGCTTGCCTTCGAGTTCACCGACGACGTAGGGATCGGACGGATCGCCAAACGGGGTATCTACCTTCACCTCGCGCTGGTTGGTGAAGCCGGGCATGGAGTAGAGGCCGCTGCCTCCGATGATGCCGATCTTGGGATTCAGACTTTCAGCCATTCTTCGATGATCGTATATGGATCGCACTCTCTGCCAGCCACCCGGCGGACGGCCTGTGCTACCTGCTGGGGATCGAGGCGGGCCATGACTCGTTCCGCGAACATCTGGCGCAGGCGATAGTCCCAGTGCGACTCGGTGCGGCGGGCGGGCAGATTGGCGCGGATTGTCTCCAGAGCGCCGAGGAGCTCCGGCAGACCGTCGCCGGTGGTGGCCACAGTCTTCACGAGAGGGCGCGGCCATTCGTGCATGTCCTGCTCCAGGCGGGCGGCGCCGGGCTGGTCGGCTTTGTTCAGCACGAAGACATCGGCGATCTCGAGGATGCCGGCCTTGATGGCCTGAACGTCGTCGCCCATGCCGGGAGCGAGGATGACAGCAGTGGCTTGGGCGAGACGGGCAACGTCGACCTCATCCTGGCCGACGCCGACGGTCTCGATGAGGATCCAGTCGAAGCCCGCGGCATCGAGGAGCAGGGCGAGGTCGTGAGTGGTGGGCGCGAGGCCGCCCAGGGCGCCCCGGGTCGCCATGGAACGGATGAACACGCCGGCGTCTTCGTGATGAGCCGCCATGCGGATGCGGTCGCCCAGGATGGCGCCGCCGGAGAAGGGGCTGGAGGGATCGACGGCCAGCACCGCGACGCGCTGCTGGCGGCTTCGCAGCTGGGCGATCAGGGCTGAGGTGAGCGTGCTTTTCCCTGCCCCGGGCGCGCCGGTGATGCCCAGGGTGAAGGCGCGTCCGCTGTTCGGGAAGACCGTCTTCAGGATGACCGCGGAGCCGGGCGAGCGGTTCTCGACAAGGCTGCAGGCTCTGGCCAGGGCTCGGATGTCTCCGCTCAGGATGCGTTCAGGGAGAAGGGTCTGCGATCCGGCCACTTGTCCAGTCTACTGGTTCTGCAGAAGCTGCCTGGCGATGACAAGCCGCTGGATCTCGCTGGTGCCTTCGCCGATGGTGCAAAGCTTCACATCGCGATAAAACTTTTCGACGGGGTAGTCCTTGATGAAGCCGTAGCCGCCATGGATCTGCAGCGCTTCGTTGCAGGCACGGACCGCCATTTCCGAGGCGAAGAGCTTGGCCATGGCGGATTCGCGGGTGACCCGGCGGCCCTGATCCTTCAACGCCGCGGCGCGCAACGTGAGAAGGCGCGCGGCCTCGATCTCGGTGGCCATGTCCACAAGCTTGTATTGGATGGCCTGAAATTCGCTGATGAACCGGCCGAACTGTTTGCGCTGCTTGCTGTACTTGAGGGCGGCATCGTAAGCGCCTTGCGCGCAGCCGATGCTTAAGGCGGCGATGGAGATGCGGCCGCCGTCCAGGATGCGCAGGCTGTCGACGAAGCCCTCGCCGGGCTGGCCCAGCATTTGCGACTCCGGCAGGCGGCAGTTGGAGAAGATCACTTCGCCCGTGTCGGAGGCGCGCATGCCGAGCTTGTTCTCCTTCTTGCCTGTGCGGAAGCCGGGGGTGCCCTTTTCGACGATGAAGGCGGAGATGCCGTGGTGGGCGGCCAGCCGGTCTGTGACGGCCATGGCCACGCAAACCTGAGCGTGGTGGGCGTTCGTACAAAACGTTTTGGAGCCTTCGATGATCCAGTCCTCGCCGCTGGGTATGGCGCGCGTGCGTGTGCCGCCCGCGTCGGAGCCGGCATCGGGTTCAGTGAGCGACCAGCAGCCTAGCCACTCTCCGGAGGTCAGGTGCGGCAGGTAGCGCCGCTTCTGATCCTCACTCCCCGCCAGGTAGATGTGATTCGTGCAGAGCGACGTATGGGCGGCGACAATGAGCGCCACCGAGGGGTCAACGCGCGCGAGTTCCTCCACGATGATCGAGTAGTCGATGTAGGAGAGCCCGGCCCCGCCATACTCCTCCGGGAAGATGGAGCCCAGGCAACCCATCGCTCCCAGGCGGCCGATTGCGTCCGCAGGGAATGTCTGGGTTTCATCCCATTCCAGGACGTGAGGAGCGATCTCGGCTTCCGCAAACGCACGAATGGTCCGGCGCAAGTGCAGTTGTTCCGATGTGAACTCAAAGTCCAAGCGACGCCTCCTCGCACGAGTTGCGGCTGGCGGTCCCAGTCTTATGCCATTGGATACGGCGAGGCGTTAAATGGTTGCAGCGGAGGAGGGTCCGGTTGTCAGACGATCTCTTCCTTCGCCGCGTCCCACTTCATCATGCGCTGCTGGCGATAGCTCTCGACGGCCATGCGGCAGGCGATGGAGGTGCGGAAACCGAGTTCGAACGGGCAGTTCGGCTCGCCGCCGTTGCGGATGCAGTCGAAGAAGTTCTGCATGTGCGCCTGGGGCGCGGTGATGGTGCTGCCGGTTTTCTCGGCCCTGTCCTTCACATTGACGCGCTGGGGCGTATAGCGGATCTGGTTGCCCTTCTGGATGGTGCCGTCGTCGCCCAGGACATCCTCGGTCACGCCGAGTTTGTCGTTGCCGAAGCCGGAATTCCAGGTGATGATCATGTCCTCGGGCTGTTCCATGGAGACGCACATGGAGTCGGGCACCTCGCGGCCGTCCTTCCAGAGATAGAGGCCGCCGGTCATCGTGACGGACTTGGGGATCTGGAGCTTCATGGCCTTGTACCAGAACGAGACCTGGTGGCACATGTTCTCGTAGACATTGCCGCCCGAGTAGTCCCAGAAGAAGCGCCAGTTGATGTAGCGGTTCGCGTCGAACGGCCGTTCCGGATTGTCGCCCTGGAACTGCTTCCACAGGATGTTTTCGCTGTTCATGTCCGGGTACACAGGGCGAGACCATTGCGGCTTGCCATGCGGCGTGTTCCGGTACTGGCACATGTGGATGAAGGTGATTTTGCCCATCGGCTCTTCGGCCAGCATGCGCGCGGCGTCGGTGGCCTGGCCGGAGGAGCAGGACTGGTGGCCGATCTGGACCACGCGGCCCGGGGCGTTCTTATAGGCCTCACGCATCTTCTTGGCGTGGGCGACGGTGAACGCCATCGTCTTTTCCTGATAGACGTGCTTGCCGGCGGCGAGGGCGGCCGTGAAGTGCTCGCAGTGCAGATGCTGCGGCGTGGCGATGAGGACCGCATCGATGGACTTGTCGTCGAGCAGGTAGCGGTGATCGAGGTAGGTCTTGATGTTCGGCGCGATCGCCTTGGCCTGTTCCAGACGGCGGGTGTAGATGTCGGCGGCAGCGACGAAGTCGATGTTGGGGCACGCAATGGCCCAGTGCATGATCTCCTGGCCGCGGGCTCCGGGACCGATGATGCCGACACGCAAACGGTCATTGGCGCCGAGTACGGTGCCCGGAGCGGCCAGCGTGGTGGCGAGTCCGGACGCGACTGTACTCAGAAAATTACGACGGGAGCCCATGCGCTGATGATAGCGAATTTGTCAGAATGATTCTGCGATCCCGATGATCGAACTAACTCCGACAACCGCCGCGGATCTGGCCGACGCGCTGCGCGAGGCGGCCGCCAACGGCCAGAGGATCTCCCTGGGCGGCGCCGGCACCAAACAACGGATGGCCGGACCGGCGGGTGGAGCGTCGACGCGCATCTCCACCACGCGGCTGAACCGGATGTTGCAGTACGAGCCCAAGGATCTGACCCTCAGTGTCGAAGCGGGCATGCCGTACGCCGAACTGACTCGCACATTGGCGGCGAATCACCAGATGCTGCCGCTGGATCCTCCCTGCGCGGAGGGCGCCACGATCGGCGGCGTCATCGCCTGCGGATCGGGCGGACCCAGGCGGCGGGTGTATGGTGCGGCGCGCGACATGGTTATCGGACTGAGCTACGCCACGCTGGAAGGCCAGGTGGTGCAGTCGGGCGGCATGGTCGTCAAGAATGTGGCGGGCCTGGATGTCCAGAAGACGCTGATTGGCAGTTTCGGAACGCTGGCCGCGATTGTCAGCCTGAACTTCAAGCTGAGCCCGATTCCGGAGAGCACGCGGACTTTCGCCCTGAGTTTTCCAACGGCCGCTCAGGCGGTTCAGGCACGCGACAAGGTGCTGCGCGGCGTACTGCAGCCGACCTCGCTCGACCTTGTGAACGCAGCCGCGGCCGAGCAACTGTCGTTAAACGGCCACTGCCTGCTGGTGCGGGCTGGCGGCAGCGAGCGACTGCTGGGCCGGTACGGGGAAGAGCTTGCCGGCGCGGAGCAGATCTCCGGTGCCCGGGAAGAGGCATTGTGGCATGCGATCAGCGAGTTTCCGGCCACACCGCGCTTCGTCGTGCGGGTGGGGCATCCGCTAATGGACTTGCAAGCCGTGCTGGAGAGCGCTGGTGGCCCCTGCCTGGCTCGCGCGGGCAACGGCGTCACCTACCTGGGCTTCCACGATGCAGAAGCGGTACGGCGCTGGATGGCGGCGCAGGAATCGAAAGCCTGGTCGCGGATTGTGGAATGGGCTCCGGAAGAAGAGAAGGAGCAGATCGAGCAGTGGCCGGCGCCGGGTCCTGACCTGGCGCTGATGCAGCGCATGAAGACGCTGTTCGATCCGAATCAACTGCTGAATCGAGGGAGACTGTATGGCCGCCTCTGAAACGACGACCTCGGCCTTTCCCCCGGTGCTGCCGAACCGGCATCCGGAAGCTCCGCGCGCCGCGGATCTGGACAAGTGCGTCCACTGCGGTTTGTGCCTGAATGCTTGCCCGACCTACCGCGAGCTAGGGCTGGAGATGGACTCACCGCGCGGCCGCATCTATCAGATGGTGCAGGTGGCGACAGGGCAAGCGGAACCTGGCGCGTCGTATGAAGAGCACCTCGACTTGTGCCTGGCCTGCCGCGGTTGCGAGAGCGCTTGCCCGTCTGGCGTGCCGTATGGACGGCTGATCGAAGCGGCGCGGACCGAGATCGAGGCGAAGAAGCAGCGGCCTTGGCACGAACGGGCGTTTCGCAACTTCATCTTCGGGCGGCTGTTGGTGACGCCCTGGATGATCAAGACCGCCGGAGCGTTTCTGTACCTCTATGAGGCTACGGGCCTGCGGGCCATTGTCCGGGGCAGCGGTCTGTTGAAACTGATGGGCAAGATGGGCCGGATCGAACACCTGGCCCCGGCAGCGGAGGTGCCGTTCTTCTTCGACAAAGTGGGCCAGACATTTCCCGCCAAAGGGCAGCGCCGCTTCCGGGTGGGCTTCCTGGCCGGATGCCTGGCCAACGTAACCTCGGCCAGGCTGAACGAGGCCACGGTGCGGGTGTTGCAGGCAAATGGGTGCGATGTGGTGCTGCCGGCGGACCAGACCTGCTGCGGTGCGCTGCACGTCCACTCCGGCCTGAAGGATCAGGCCCGGGCCCTGGCACGGAAAAATATCGACGTTTTTCTCAGCGGGAATTTCGATGCAATCATCACGAATGCGGCCGGCTGTGGTTCGACGCTGAAGGAATACCACGAACTGCTGGAGCACGACGAAGCCTATGCTGAAAAGGCGAAGCTGTTTGTGGCCAGGATGAAGGACATCACGGAGTTTCTGGGTTCGATTGAGTTGAACCCGCAGATGGCGCCCCTGAGTATCACGGCAACTTACCAGGATTCCTGCCACCTGGCACACGGCCAGAAGGTGCGCTCAGCTCCGAGGCAGCTCCTGAATGCGATTCCGGGCGTGAAGTTCAAGGAATTGCCGCTATCGGACCTGTGCTGTGGCAGTGCAGGCATCTACAACATCGTGCACGACGAGATCGCCGATTCCCTGCTCCAGAAGAAGATGGCGATGGTCAATGGCACGGGTGCCGAAGTGGTCACCACGGCCAATGTAGGCTGTGCGATCCAGTTGAAGGCGGGTGTCACCAGATATGGCAAGCACCAGCGCGTGCTGCACGTGGTGGAACTGCTGGACGAGGCTTACCGCAAGGCCGGCCAGTAGCCGCTACTGGACTCGTGCTTCCACAGCCGCCCGGGTACCTTCGAGCGTCGCCAGCAGGGATTCACGCGGCAGGCTGGTCACCATGGGTTTGACGGCCCAGGCGACGCCCAGCGGGATATCACGAGTGAGGGAGATGGCGCGGCATTCCATATAGACGCCGCCGTCGCGTTCTTCGATCAGCCAGTAGGAATTCAGGCGCCAGAGGAAGCCGTAGCCCGTATCGGGCGGTTTGATGCGTTCCTGATCATGGCCCGCATGCTCGACTTCGGCGATGCGGGTGCTGCGCGACCAGACTTCGTAGCGGCCATTGCCCTTGTTGCGGTACTCCACGTCGTATTCGGTATCCAGCACGACGGTGATGACCTTTTTCTTCAGAACGCGCATGTAGGCCGTAATGTGATCGCCATCGCGTTTGACGACTTTGGAGTCGATGACGTCCGGCGCGTAAATCTCCTTGTAGCGATTTACATCCTGCAGGACCGCAATCGCGTCGCTAGCTTTTGCCTTTGGAACGAAGATCGCACCCACCCAGTCGTGGACGAGTCCTGAGGTCAACGCGCGCGGCCCTTTGGTGTCGTAGGGCATGATCTGTGGTCCCGACGTCGCAGTGACAGGCAGATGCGCATTCGTGGTGCGCGGGCGGTTCTGAACGGAACGATCGGCCACTTCCATGTAGGCTTTGAATTCCGCCAGGGTCTTCGGCGATAGGTCCACCGCATACACGGAGGAGGACAGCAGGAGGAACGCGAACAGAGATTTCACTTTGAGGAACCAACCATCTCGTCAAACAGGTCCAGGGCCAGGTCGCGAACAGGCGCGCTCTCCAGATTCGCCAGGACTACAATCGAGATCTTCCTTTCAGGACACAAAATGAGAAATGTGCTCGTGCCTTGCTGCCCGCCGCTGTGTGTGGCCAGGCGGAGCCCTTGCCGGCGTTCGTTATTCCAGCCGAGCCCATAGTCATTGGACGAGCCGTCCTTCAGTCTGTTAGAGCTCCACATCGAGCTGAGAGTTTCGCGGTTTAACAGTTTTTCGTCCATCAGGGCCCGGGCGAATTGCGTGATGTCGGATGCCGTCGCGACCCACCCTCCGCCGGGAAGTTTGTAACTGGTATCGGCCAGGCCGCAGTTCTGGATGTTTCCGTCCGGCTGCAGGAAATAGCCCCGGGCGCGGTTCGGGATGATGTCGAAGACGCTGTCGGGCCGCATGGTGGCGGCCGCCGACGGTTTGAGGATCTCCTGCTCGACAAAGGTCGCAAACGGGACGCCGGCGATGGCCTGCACCACCGCTCCGGCGAGGTTGAAACCATAGGTCGAGTAGAAATAACGGGTTCCGGGCTCGTGCAGCAGTGGATCCCTGGCGAAGATCTCCAACCCCTCCATCAGATCGCCATAGTGGCGTGTGATGTTCATCTCATCGCCCTGATAGGCGCGGATGCCCGACAGGTGAGACAGCAACTGACGCGTGGTGATGGGCCATTGTTTCCGGGGAAAGGACGGCAGGTAGCGCTGAATCTCGGCGTCCAGGTCCAGTTTGCCGGCCTCCACCAACTTGAGCGCGGCAACGGCCGTAAACGGCTTGGAAAGCGAGGCCAGTCGAAAGACGGTGCGAGGTGTGGCCGGGACAAAGTTTTCGAGATCGCTGAAGCCCCAGGCGGCAGTGTAGTCGGGCGGGCCTCCGGACTGAACGGAGATGGAGAGCGCCGGAATGTGGCCCCGCTCCATCCAGGAGGTGGCAACTCTTTGCAGAGCAGGCACTTTCGAGGTGGGCACCTGGGCGCACAATGCGGACACAAACAGGGCGAACACAAAGCCAAACCGAAGGACCATTCCTTTTGTGTACCACGATCCGCGCATTCCCCCTTCCATTCCAACCGATTTGGAGTTAGGGTAGGGCCGGATCCTCGAAGTAGGAGGTGGATATGGTGCAGTTGCAAGACAAGCCACCCGCCCTGACCTCTGACGACTGGGCGCTGATCTGCCAATTGCTGGAAGCCAAGCAACGCGAGTTGCTCTCCGAGATCCGGCATACCGACAAGAGAACCTTCCGGGACGCCCTGCACGAACGATTGGAGCAGGTTGACAACCTGATGCGGCGAGTTTCCGCCACAGGCATCCCGGACTGAACGAAGAGAAGTAGATTTCACCAGGAGGGACTATGGATCGTCCTAGCCATCCGCACGTCGTCCGCACGTGGGCTGTGGACCGCATACGCGTTCAAGCCCCGACACCAGCTCATGTCCGGCCTTCGGCCGAGAAGAACAAGGCCCGCCGGCCGGCGCCGGATTCCACGAGGAAGAAGACATGAAAACGCTCGATCGCCTGACCGCACTCCTAGAAATGCGTGAGATCTTCTATCGTCACGACCGTCACTCACTCACTTATACCGCTCGCGAAACAGCTCGCGCCGATCATCTTTCGCCACGCACTTTCGCCAAAGTGGTGGTCGTCCATTCGGAAGATGGCTATGCCATGTCGGTGCTGCCGGCCGATCGCGTCGTCGATCTGGAGGAACTGCGCACGGCCTTCGGCAGCCAGCATCTGAGGCTGGCTACCGAGAAGGAACTCCAGGAACTGTTCCACGATTGCGAGCTCGGCGCCATGCCGCCCTTCGGCAACGGGATTTTGTATGAGATGCCCGTCTGGGTGGATGGCCTGCTGATGTCCGAGGAGACCATCTGCTTCAATGCCGGCACACACCGCGACGTGATCCAGATGAACACCGAGGACTGGGAGGATCTGGTGCGCCCGTCGGTGCTGGCGTTCGCACACGCCGCCGGCTAGACGGTGCCTGCTCCGCGCTTGGCATACTAGGGAGATGAGCGAGATCTGGAGACTCAGGCCCGGCACGGATGAGTACGCGCCCTACTTCGGCCGCTATATCGACCTGGTTCCTGACGGTGACCTGCTGCAGACGTTGCGCGAGCAGTTCGTCCCCACCGTTCAACTGCTCGCGCCGCTGCGCGAGGAACAAGCCAACTACCGCTACGCCGAGGGCAAGTGGAGCTTAAAAGAGGTTCTCGGCCACATGATCGACACGGAGCGCATCTTCGCTTACCGTGTGCTCCGCATCGCGCGCAACGACGCCACGCCCCTGCCCGGCTTTGAGCAGGACGACTATGTGAAGTATGGGCCGCATGCGCGGCAGCCATGGTCCGATCTGATGGAAGAATTCCAGGTGGTCCGCAGCGCATCGCTCTGCCTGCTGCGTGGCCTGGATGGAGAGGCGCTCGCCCGGCGCGGGACGTCTAGCAACAATCCAGCCAGTGCGAGAGCATTGGCCTGGGTGATCGCCGGGCACGAACGGGCGCACATGGGCGTACTGCAGGAGCGCTACTCCGCGGTTTTCGCCTAGCCAGTAGAGATGGAATGAGGGGCCGGCGGAGTCAAACCGCCGGCCTTTTTGCCGTGATCAGGGCACCAACGGCAGCCACACCGCGCTCGCGTTCTCAGAAGAGTGGAAGATGGACTGCGTCGCCTTCACATAGTCAGAGGGCTGGGCCATGAAGATGTTGGACACATAAGTCTGGGGATTCCTGTCGTAGAGAGGGAACCAGGAAGACTGGACCTGCACCATGATGCGGTGGCCCGGCAGGAACACGTGGTTCGCCGTGGGGAGAACGAAGCGATAGCGTTGGGCCTTCCCGGCCGGAATCGCGGAAGGCCGTTCGAAGCTCTCGCGGTAGCGCCCGCGGAAGATGTCCATGGAGACCGCCAGCTGGTAGCCGCCCATCTCCGGGTAGCTGGGCACCTCATCGGGATAGACATCGATCAACTTGACCACCCAATCGCTGTCGGTACCCGTGGTGGCGGCGATGAGATCGGCCACGGGGGCGCCACTGATCCGCACAGGCGCCGACAGGACAGGCGTTTCATAGACCAGGACATCCGGCCGGTCAGCGACGGCGCGCTGATCCGCGACAAGCCAGGTGCGCCAGCGCTCGGAATCGGCGAAGCGAACGGGACGCTGGATGTAGGGTACGGGCTTGGCGGGATCGGAGACATAGGTGTCCGCGGCATTGCCGGACTGAGTGGGTTTATCGAAACCGAGGCCGGAGTTCGCCTGCAGGTAGAGCGGCTTCATCGGGGCCGAACAGCCGTTCTCACAAGCCAGCGGCCAGTTCTTCAGCCGGTCCCAATGATTCTCGCCCGTGTTGTAGATGAAGACGGGTGGAGTATCCGCCTTCGGAGCGGAAGTCTTCAGGTACTGATCGAAGAAGGGCCGCAGAACGTCGCGGCGGAACTCCGTGGCGGTGTCGCCTTGCCACTTCAGCGGACCCAGGTTGTAGGCATCATAGTTGACCTGGCTATGGCGCCACGGTCCCATGACGAGGTAGTTGTGATCGGACTGGCCTTTCGCCTTCAGGGACAGATAGCAGTGAATGGCGCCCCACATGTCCTCCTGATCCCACAGCCCCTGAATCCACAGGGTGGGAATCTTCGAAGGACGCTCGGCGACAAGCTTATCCAGAGCCTGGCCCTGCCAGAACTCGTCATAGGCGGGATGTTCTGTCATCTTCTGGACCCAGGGCAACTGGTCGAGGCCTTTCTGCCGGGCATAGGCTCCGGAGGAACCGGCGCGCAGGAAGTCCTCATAGTCGTCGTAGAAGCCACGAGCCACGGATTCGCCGCCGCCGCGATGCGCGGTCTGGCCGGCGGTGTAGTCGTAGTTGGTCTGCCGGAAGGCTCCATAGTGGAACCAGTCGTCGCCCATCCAGCCGTCGACCATGGGACTCTCGGGCGCGGCGACCTTCAACGCCGGATGCGGCCCCAGCAGCGCCATGACCACGGTGAACCCTTCATAGGAGGATCCGAGCATGCCCACGCGGCCGTTGGACTCAGGCGTATTCTTCACCAGCCACTCAATGGTGTCGTAGGCGTCGGTGACATGATCGGTCGCGGTAGGATTCAGCGGGCCGCGCACGGGCCGGGTCATCACATAGTCGCCCTCGGACTTGTGCTTGCCGCGAACATCCTGGAAGACGCGGATGTATCCTGCCTGGACGAAGACTTCATCGCCCTGGGGCAGCGTGGAGAGCATGTGCGGGCTATTGTTGCGGCGTGTGCGGCCAAAGGCGTTGTAAGGTGTACGGGTGAGCAGGATCGGTGCGTCGTGGGCGCCTTTGGGGATGACGATGGAGGTGAAGAGCTTGACTCCATCGCGCATCGGAATCATGACTTCGCGCCGGATGTAATCGTAGCTGCCGGTTGGGGCTTGGAACTCTTTCGGAACATCATTGCCGCCCGGCGTCGCCTGCTGCGCGGCGGCCGGCGTGCCAATGCAGAAGGAGCCCAGTAAGAAGGCCGCCAGACAGGTAACGCGGCCGCGGCGGGCAGGACCCTGGTACCGGCTGCCCAGACAGTGGAGGAGACCCATTCATAGAGTGTAGCGAGGCCGCCTGCGGCAGCGCTGAGCCCGAGGCCGCGACCAAACCAAAAGACAACGGCCGGAGCGTGAGCCCCGGCCGTTGATCTTTTCGGAATGAGCGGTGCTTATTCGGCGTCGCCCAGCGGTTCGTCGATGTTGAGATCGATCGGCTCGCTGCCGCCGATGTAGCTGCCCTTGGTCTCGTCGTCATAGACGGCGAAGGAGTCGGCCATGAGGGCGTCGGCTTCCTGCACCGGTTCTTCCACCACATCCTCTCCGGCGATCTTCACTCGGCGATAGTAATCCATGCCGGTGCCGGCCGGGATGAGGCGGCCCATGATGACGTTTTCCTTCAGGCCGCGCAGGTAGTCCACCTTGCCGTTGATGGCGGCTTCGGTGAGTACGCGCGTGGTCTCCTGGAACGATGCCGCCGAGATGAAGCTGTCGGTGGACAGCGACGCCTTGGTGATGCCGAGCAGTACGGGCGAGCCCTGTGCCGGGCGGCCGCCTGCTTCACGCACACGATCGTTCTCTTCCTTGAACTTGAACTTGTCGACGATCTCCTCGGGCAGGAATTCCGTATCGCCGATGTCTTCGATCTTCACCCAGCGCATCATCTGACGGACGATGACTTCCAGGTGCTTGTCGTTGATGTTCACGCCCTGCAGCCGGTAGACTTCCTGAATTTCGTTGACCAGGTACTTCTGCAGTTCCTTTTCACCGAGGACCTTCAGGATGTCGTGCGGATTGCGAGGACCGTCCATCAGCGGATCGCCGGCCTTCACGCGTTCGCCGTCCTGCACGTTGATGTGAACACCGCGCGGGATGGAGTATTCCTTCTCCGTCTTGTCGTCGCCGACAATGGCCACCTTGCGGAAGCCCTTGACGACATCGCCGATGCGGACCACGCCGTTGATTTCGCTCATGACGGCGGTTTCCCGCGGCTTGCGCGCTTCGAACAGTTCGACGACGCGCGGCAGACCGCCGGTGATGTCCTTGGTCTTCGTCGTGGCGCGCGGGATCTTGGCCAGCACGTCGCCGGCGTGGACCCGGTCGCCCGCACGGACACTCAGGTGCGCGTGGGTGGGCATGAGGTAGCGGCGCTCGTCATGCTTGCCGCCGCCATCCGGATGAATGATGACGGTGGGCAGGCGCTTCTCGTCGGGCGAGTCGATGATGACCCACTGCGACAGGCCGGTCACCTCGTCCACCTGTTCGTGGTAAGTGACGTTCTCGGTGATGTCCTTGAAGACCACCGTACCCGAGATTTCCGTCAGGATGGAGAAGGCGTAGGGATCCCATTCGAGCAGGGTCTGGTTCGCCTTGATGGGCGCACCCTCTTCGACCAGAATCTTGGCGCCGTACACCACCTGGTAGCGTTCGCGCTCGCGGCCCTTTTCGTCGTAGGTGGCGACAAGGCCCGTGCGGTTCATGGCGATGATTTCGCCCTGGGCGTTCTTAACGGTCTTGACGCCGATGTACTTGGCGAAGCCGTCGTAACGCGCTTCCTGCTTGTTCTGCGCCACGCCCGACGACGCCGCGCCGCCGATGTGGAACGTACGCATCGTGAGCTGCGTGCCGGGTTCGCCGATGGACTGGGCGGAGATGATACCCACCGCCTCGCCGCGCTCCACGATACGGCCCGTAGCCAGGTTGCGCGCATAGCAGAGTTCGCAGACGCCGCGCTTGGATTCGCAGGTCAGCACCGAGCGGATCTTCACACGGTCAATACCGGCATCCTGAATGGCCTGCGCGATCTCTTCCGTGATGTCCTCGTTCGCCTTGACGATGACCTTGCCTTCGTAGTCGAGCTGGTCTTCCAGCGCCACGCGGCCGACGATGCGGTCACGCAACGGCTCAATGATTTCGCCCGATTCCACGATGGGCTCGACGAAGATGCCGTCCATCGTGCCGCAATCGCGTTCCGTCACGATGACGTCCTGGGCCACGTCGCAGAGGCGGCGGGTCAGGTAGCCCGAGTCGGCCGTCTTCAACGCCGTGTCGGCCAGACCCTTGCGGGCGCCGTGCGTCGAGATGAAGTACTGCAGCACGTTCAGACCTTCACGGAAGTTGGCCGTAATGGGGGTCTCGATGATTTCGCCGTTCGGCTTGGCCATCAGGCCGCGCATACCGGACAACTGGCGGATCTGCTGTTTCGAACCGCGCGCGCCGGAGTCGGCCATGATGTAGATCGGGTTCAGATAGCGGCCCGTCTTATCATCGTTCTCCATGGTCTTGAACATCTCTTCCGAAACGCGGTCGGTCACCTTGTTCCAGATTTCGATGATCTTGTTGTAGCGCTCACCGTGGGTGATGGCGCCTTCCTGATACTGGCTCTGCACTTCGACGACGGCGCGTTCCGCCTCGCTCACCAGGGTGGGCTTCGAAGCCGGCACGACCATGTCGTCGATGCCGATGGAGATGCCGGCGCGGGTGGCGGACAGGAAGCCCAGGTCCTTCACGTCGTCCAGCATGCGTACCGTGATCCGGAGACCGAACTTCAGGTAGCAGTAGTGCACCATCTGCGTGAGACCCTTCTTCTTCAACAGACCGTTGATGAAGGGCATCTCGTCGGGCAGAACATCGTTGAGCACCACGCGGCCGACCGTGGTTTCCATGTCGGTCTTGGCATACTCAACGGGCTCAGTGTGCATCACGTCCTGGCTGTCATAGGCAGTGGCCAGATCGATGACCTTGCCCGTGTAGCGCAGCGTGATGGGGGTCTGCGTCTCCACTTCGCCCATTTCGTAGGCGATGAGGACGTCTTCCACCGAGGCGAACTTCTTGCCTTCACCACGGGAACCTTTGCGGACCTTGGTGAGGTAATAAAGACCCAGCACCATGTCCTGCGTCGGCACCGCGATGGGCGCGCCGTGCGCCGGCGACAGAATGTTGTTCGCGCTCAACATGAGCGTCGAGGCTTCAATCTGCGCTTCGGGCGACAGCGGGATGTGCACGGCCATCTGGTCGCCGTCGAAGTCGGCGTTGAATGCGGTACACACCAGCGGGTGAATCTTCAGCGCCTTGCCGTCGACGAGCACAGGCTCGAACGCCTGGATGCCGAGACGGTGCAGCGTGGGAGCGCGATTGAGGAGGATCGGATGCTCCTTGATCACTTCCTCGAGGATGTCCCACACCACCGGATCCTGCTGTTCCACCAATTCCTTGGCCTGCTTGATGGTGGTGCAGTGGCCGCGCAGTTCCAGCCGGTGATAGATGAACGGCTTGAAGAGTTCCAGCGCCATCTTCTTCGGCAGGCCGGCCTGGTTGAGCTTGAGCTCAGGGCCGACGACGATCACCGAACGGCCGGAGTAGTCGACGCGCTTGCCCAGCAGGTTCTGGCGGAAGCGGCCCTGCTTGCCCTTGAGGGCGTCGGACAGGGACTTCAGCGGGCGATTGTTGGCGCCGCGCAGCACACGGCCGCGGCGGCCGTTGTCGAACAGGGCGTCCACCGCCTCCTGCAGCATGCGCTTTTCATTGCGCACGATGACGTCCGGCGCGTGCAGCTCGATGAGCTTCTTCAACCGGTTGTTGCGGTTGATCACGCGGCGGTAGAGGTCGTTGAGATCGGAGGTCGCAAAGCGGCCGCCATCCAGCGGAACCAGCGGGCGCAGTTCCGGCGGAATCACCGGGATGACGTCGAGAATCATCCACTCCGGCTTGTTGCCGGACTTGCGGAAGCTCTCCGTCACACGCAGGCGCTTGGCGTACTTCAGCTTCTTCTGCTGCGAGGCTTCCGTCTTCATCCGCTCGCGGATTTCCACGGACAGGCTCTCGACGTCGACCTTCTTCAGCAGCTCTTTGATGCCCTCGGCGCCCATCATGGCGACGAACTTACCGGGGTGCTCGGCTTCGAGCTGCCGCTTCCGCTCGTCGGTGAGGACCTCGGCCTTGCCGAGTCCGGGCACTTCGCCCGGATCCACCACGACGAACGCTTCAAAATAGAGGACGCGCTCCAGGTCGCGCAGGGTGATGTCGAGCAGGTAACCGATGCGCGACGGCAGGCCCTTGAAGAACCAGACGTGCGAGCAGGGGCTGGCCAGCTCAATGTGGCCCAGGCGTTCACGACGGACACGCGACAGGGTGACTTCCACACCGCACTTGTCGCAGATGACGCCGCGGTGCTTCATGCGCTTGTACTTGCCGCACAAGCACTCCCAGTCAGCGATAGGTCCAAAGATGCGGGCGCAAAACAGGCCGTCGCGTTCCGGCTTGAACGTCCTGTAGTTGATAGTCTCCGGCTTCGTTACTTCGCCATGGGACCAGCTCCGGATTTTTTCCGGCGAGGCCAGGCTGATGCGGATGGAATCAAAATCCGCGATCAGGTTCGCTCGATCGTACGGGGATGATCTGTACATATTTCGCCTCCTGTCCTACTCCGGTTAGTCCGCCGCCAATGCCGTGTCCGGCATTTCCTTCGGCTTCTTCATCAGTTCCACGTCCAGACAAAGCGACTGCAGCTCGCGGATGAGCACGTTGAACGATTCCGGCACGCCCGGTTCGGCGGCCGCCTCGCCCTTCACGATCGCTTCGTAGATCTTCGCGCGGCCATAGACGTCGTCCGACTTGGCCGTCAACAGCTCCTGCAGAACGTAAGCGGCGCCATAAGCTTCCAGCGCCCAGACTTCCATTTCGCCGAAGCGCTGTCCGCCGAACTGCGCCTTGCCACCCAGCGGTTGCTGGGTGATCAGCGAGTACGGTCCGATGGAGCGCGCGTGGATCTTGTCGTCCACCAGGTGGCTGAGCTTCAACATGTAGATGATGCCCACCGTGACAGGCTGTTCGAAGCCCTGTCCCGTCATGCCGTCGTAGAGCGTGACCTTGCCGCTGGTCGGCAGTTCCGCTTCCGTCAACTGACCCTTGATGTCGGCTTCCGTCGCGCCGTCGAAAACCGGGGTGGCGTACTTCTTGCCCAGTTCCCGGCCGGCCCAACCCAGGTGCGTTTCCAGGATCTGACCGACGTTCATACGGCTGGGAACGCCCAGCGGATTCAGGATGATCTCCACCGGCGTGCCGTTCTCGAGGTAAGGCATGTCCTCCTCGGGCACGATGCGCGAAATGACACCCTTGTTTCCGTGGCGTCCGGCCATCTTGTCGCCCACCGACAGCTTGCGCTTCATCGCGATGTAGATCTTGACCATCTTGATGACGCCGGGGGGGAGTTCATCGCCCTTCTTCAGCTTGGCGATCTTCTCTTCGCTGATCTTCTCCAGCACCATGATCTGGCGCGAAGTCAGCTCTTCGATCTCGTCGATCGCCTCGTTCAGGCGAGGATCGCGATTCGTCAGCTTCATACGCTTCAGATCGCGCGCCTTCATCTTCTCGATGACGTCGCGAGTCAGCGGCTGGCCCTTGCTCAGCAGCTTCTTGTTGGTCTTTTCGTCGTGCAGGTCGGCCAGCAGTTCCTTGCCGTCCAGCAGGGCGGCCAGGCGCTTGGCGCGCTCGTCACCCAGGATGCGCTTTTCGTCATCCAGGTTGCGGTGCAGCTTCTCGATCGCCGATTCCAGAATCGACTTGCTGCGCTCGTCCAGATCGGCGCCCTTGCGGGAGAACACCTTCGCATCCACCACCACGCCTTCGATACCGGGCGGGCAGTAGAGCGACGCGTCCTTCACGTCGCCGGCCTTTTCACCGAAGATGGCGCGCAGGAGCTTCTCTTCCGGCGTCAGCTGGGTTTCGCCCTTCGGCGTCACCTTGCCCACCAGAATGTCGCCCGGCTTCACCTTCGAGCCGATCATGATGATGCCGCTCTCGTCGAGGCTCCGCAGGAAGCTCTCCGAGATGTTCGGAATGTCCCGCGTGATCTCTTCCGGACCCAGCTTCGTATCGCGCGCTTCGATCTCGAACTCCTCGATGTGAATCGAGGTGTAGTAGTCTTCCTTCACCAGCTTCTCGGACACGATGATCGCGTCCTCAAAGTTGCAGCCGCGCCAGGGCATGAACGCCACCAGCACGTTGCGGCCAAGAGCGAGTTCGCCTTGGTCGGTACAAGGACCGTCGGCCAGAACATGGCCCTTCTTCACCTTCTGGCCCTGGTACACGATGGGCTTCTGGTTGATGCAGGTGTTCTGGTTCGAACGCTTGAACTTGGTCAGCGGATAAATGTCGGCACCGACTTCGCGCGACATCTGGCCTTCGTGGATGTTGCCCTCCACGCGGACGATGATGCGTTCGCTATCGACCGAATCCACAACACCGGCGCGCTTGCAGAGCACGACCGCACCAGAGTCGCGGGCCGTCACCTTCTCCATGCCCGTGCCCACGATGGGCGAATCGGCGCGCAGCAGCGGAACTGCCTGGCGTTGCATGTTCGATCCCATCAACGCGCGGTTCGCGTCGTCGTTCTCGAGGAACGGGATCAGCGAAGCGGCCACAGACACCAGTTGCTTCGGGCTGACGTCCATGTACTGGATCTCTTCGCGGGCCAACAGCGAGAAGTTGCCGGCCTTACGGGTGTTCACCAGTTCATTGACGATCCGGCCTTCGGCATCCAGCGCCATGTTCGCCTGGGCGATGACGTACTTGTCTTCGTCCCATGCCGACAGATAATCGCAGTACGCTTCGAACTCCGGCGGACTCTTCTTCGTTTCGGGAAGAGCCATGATGCGGTCCATTTCCTTCAGCGTGAGCACCTGGCCCACCTTCAGGTTGGTGCCGCCCGGATTCAGAACCTTGACGTCGTCCTGCACCTGCGAGCCCACCACGCGGCGGTAGGGGCTCTCGATGAAGCCATACTCGTTGATCCGCGCAAAGCAGCTCAGGGACGAGATCAGACCGATGTTCGGACCTTCCGGCGTCTCAATCGGGCAGATACGGCCGTAGTGTGTCGGGTGCACGTCGCGGACTTCGAAGCCGGCGCGTTCGCGGCTCAGACCGCCTGGTCCAAGGGCGGAGAGACGGCGCTTGTGCGTGATCTCCGAGAGAGGATTCGTCTGATCCATGAACTGCGACAGCTGGCTCGACCCGAAGAATTCGCGGATCGCGGCCATGACGGGCTTGGCGTTCACCAGGTCGTGCGGCATCGCCGTCGACATTTCCTGGTAAACAGCCATCTTTTCCTTGATCGCCCGCTCCATGCGGACCAGGCCGATGCGGAACTGGTTCTCGAGCAGTTCGCCCACCGCGCGGACGCGGCGGTTGCCGAGGTGATCGATGTCGTCGACCGCGCCGATGCCCTTGCGGAGCTTCAGCAGGTACTTGATCGTGTCGATGAAGTCGGTCTCATCCAGCGTACGGCGGTCCAGCGGGTTACCGGCCGTCCCCTCGGGTGCGTACTCGGCGTTGTCGTACAGCTTGATGTTGAACTTCATGCGGCCCACGCGCGAGAAGTCGTACTTGCGCGGGTCGAAGAACATGCCGTGGAACAGCTGAGTGGCGGTATCGAGGGTCGGCGGATCGCCCGGGCGCAGCTTGCGGTAGATCTCCAGCAGCGCTTCGTTCTGCGACTTCACCGGGTCTTTCTTCAGCGTGACCGAGATGACGTTGCCGACTTCGTCGCGCTCGGCAAAGAACACGTCCATCGACTTGATGCCGGCGTCCATGATCTTGGCCAGGTTGGAAGCAGTGAGTTCCTGGTTCGCTTCCGCCAGCACTTCGCCCGTCTCCATGTCGATGACGTCGGACGCCACCCAGGAGCCTTCCAGCTCAGCGATGGTGACTTCCACAGCATCGACCTTCGCCTTGCGGAGAGCTTCGATCGTGGCTTCACGGATCTTGCGGTTGGCCGGGTGGATCGTCTCGCCGGACTTGGAAACCAGGGCGTTGCCCAGCTTCACACCGATCAGCGATTCATCGACCTTCCAGTAGATTTTCTTGTCCTTCAGCAGCAGCTCGCTGTGCTTGTAGAACGACTTGATGATCTCGGAGTCGCTCTTGATGCCCAGCGCGCGCAGGAACACCGAACCGTAGAACTTGCGCTTGCGGTCGATACGGACATACAGCAGGTTCTTGGAATCGAACTCGAACTCAACCCACGAGCCGCGGTACGGGATGATCTTGCCCAGGAAGTAGCTCTGCGCCTGGATCTTCTCGAAGAAGACGCCGGGCGAGCGGTGCAACTGGCTGACAATCACGCGCTCGGTGCCGTTTATGATAAAGGTGCCGTTGGGAGTCATCAGCGGGATTTCGCCGAAGAACACCTCCTGCTCCTTGAACTCACGGACCGTCTTGCGCCCCGATTCGTCCTTGTCGAACATCTTCAGGCGGATGGTGACTTTGAGCGGCGCGGCATAGGTCATGCCCCGCTCTTCGCACTCCGCCTGGTCGTACTTCAATTGCAGGCCAACGGGGTCGCCGCAGCGGTTGCAGAAGGTAACGATGTTCTTATTGAAGGTGCCGCACTTGTCGCAAAGTACGTCGCCGGGATGGAAGGGGTCAGTCTTGATGGTGGCGCCGCAAGTCGGGTTCCGGCAGACCGTGCGCAGGTGGTTCAAGCCCTTCAGGCTGCCGCACTTGCACTCCCAGTTGCCGATCGAATAATCGACGAACTCCAGTTCGGACAGGCCACGGAAATCCGTGATCGGAAAAACGCTCTTGAAGACGCTCTGCAGACCGATGTCGTCACGCTCATCGGGGAGCAGGTCCATTTGCAGGAAGCGCTCGTAGCTGCGCTTCTGGACCTCGATGAGGTTCGGAATCGGGACAGAGGTCCGGATTTTGGAAAAGTCGACGCGCTCGCGAGGCGTGCCGTTGGACGCAGTAGCCATTCTCCACTCCTTAAGGCGCCGATCTCATCCGGCGACGGGGCCGCCAGATGAGTCTGGCATCCCTAACTACCCGTACAACGGGCGATAGGGGTGAATCTCGGGATCGTATGTCGGGAGATGCCCGGCGCAGGGATGTCTGTCACCAAGGGCAGGAAATTGGACCAGTTCAGACAGGACAAGCCGGGAGGAATGTGGGGTACACACCGGCTGCGCAGTAGGAACGAAGTGTTGAGGTCACCCGGACACCGCCATGGTACGGTACCCAGGTCGAATATCTTTTGCACTGGCGCAGCGATTCCTGATCCGGCTCCAGAATCTGATGCCCCCAGTCTAACAGAATGAAAAACAGACCGTCAAACGGGTGTTACTCGGGCACGCAGAAGCGGCCGGTTACAGAGTATCCCATCCGGGACCCCCGCAACCCGCCGCATCTCTGTTGTGTCGATAGGAATGCGCCCACACAGGACGCTTTCACTACTTGATCTCGACGGTGGCGCCAGCGTCGACGAACTTCTTCTTGATCGTCTCGGCTTCTTCCTTGTTAACGCCTTCCTTGATCGCCTTCGGAGCCGCTTCCACGAGGTCCTTGGCTTCCTTCAGGCCGAGGCTGGTAACTTCACGCACAACCTTGATCACGTTGATCTTGTTGGCGCCGGCAGCCGTCAGAATGACGTTGAACTCGGTCTTTTCTTCCACGGGCGCTGCGGCAGCGGCGCCGGCCGCAGGAGCGGCAACGGCAACAGCGGCGGCGGCGGCGGAAACACCCAGCTTTTCCTCAAGCAGCTTCACCAGCTGGGAGGCTTCCAGAAGCGTCAGGCCCTGGATATTTTCGGCAATCGCGTTGATGTCAGCCATTTTAGTTTCGATACTCCCTATCGTTTCAAAATCGTTCCACTCGAGGCCCCACCCGCGCGATCCGCAATCCGAACCCCGCCTGCAGGCCTGCCCTCACTAGGAGGAAAATACGCTGCCCTCTCTAGGAGGAAAACTTGTTTTCCTGGACGCCCTGATCGATGACCACGGCGAGATCGCGGCCCACGCCATTCAAGACGGTGACCAGTCGCTGCGCCGGAGCATTAATCAACCACAACAGCTTGGCGTAGATCACTTCCTTCGCCGGCATGTTGGACAGTTCCTGGATCGCATTCAGGTCGATCGCACGGCCTTCCACCAAACCAGCCTTGAAAGTAAATGTCGGGTTTGCCTTCGCGTACGCCGTCAGCGCTTTCGCCAGAGCTACCGGATCTCCGTTGGTGTATGCCACCGCGGACACTCCCTTCAGCCCTGTCAGCACCTTCTCGGCTTCCAGCCCGGCGGACGCCTTCTCCGCGATCGTGTTCTTGATCACGTGATACATCCCACCGGCCCCGCGAACGGTCTTTCGCAACTCGAAATCCTGCGCCACCGTCAACTTCGTAAAGCCCGTTACAAAAACGCTCGGGGCACTCTGAAGTTCACCGCGCAGCTTCTCGAGATCTGCTTGTTTCTTTTTTCTTTCCTTCATGACCGGATCCTTTCGCGAGCGCGCTCGATGCTACAGTTGACGCAGGTTGTAGACAGTGACGTCCAGGGCGACGCCCGGCCCCATCGTGGAGCAGACCGTTGCACTCTTCACGTACTTGCCCTTGGCCACCGAAGGCTTCGCCTTGATGACGGCCTGGATCAGCGTGGTCGCGTTTTCCAGCAGCTTGTCGGTCGCAAAACCAACCTTGCCCACCGGCGCGTGAATCACGCCAGTCTTGTCCACGCGGAACTCCACCTTACCGGCCTTCACTTCATTGACAGCCTTGGCGACATCCGTCGTCACCGTTCCGGTTTTCGGGTTCGGCATCAGGCCCCGGGGACCCAGAATCTTACCCAACCGCGCCATCGACCGCATCATGTCGGGGGTTGCAATCACAGCGTCGAAGTCCATCCAGTTTTCCTTCTGGATCTTCTCCACCATCTCGTCGCCGCCGAAAAACTCGGCGCCCGCCGCTTCTGCCTCACGAATCTTATCGCCAGAGGCGATCACCAGCACCCGCTTGCTCTTGCCGAGGCCATTCGGCAGAACCACGGTGCCGCGAACCATCTGGTCCGCGTGCTTCGGATCGACTCCCAACCGCATGTGCACTTCGACCGTCTCGTCGAACTTCGAGAACTTGATCTTTTGTACCAGCGGGATGGCGTCTTCGAGCGTGTAGGGCCGCTTCTCGATTTGCCCCGCGGCCGCAGTATACTTTTTGCCTGGTTTTCTTGCCATAGTGTGACTGGTCCAAACGGCCTTTCCGCCGGTTACCCGGCCATAAGACCTCCCAATGTGGTCGGATTGCCCACCGGGACCTGAATTGCGACCCGGCAAACGCTCCGTTAGATTGGAAAAGAACGAAACTACTACTTTAGCATGGCCGCGTCAGGCGCGTCCACACCGGAACACACCGAAACTAGTTAATTACTTCCACACCCATCGAAACGCACGCGCCCTTTACCTGGGCAATCGCCGAATCGATATCAAATGAATTCAGGTCGGGCATCTTCAACTTCGCGATTTCCTCAACCTGCTTCATCGTAATCTTGCCGACTTTGTTCTTATTCGGCTCCGCACTGCCCTTCGCCAGGTTGCAGGCACGCTTCACCAGAATCGCCACCGGCGGCGTCTTGGTGATGAAGGTGAACGAACGGTCCGAGTAGATCGTGATGACTACCGGAATGATCAGCCCTTCCTGGTCCTTGGCGGAGGTCTTGGCGTTGAACGCCTTGCAGAACTCCATAATGTTGACGCCCTGCGGACCGAGCGCCGTGCCGACCGGAGGCGCCGGAGTCGCCTTCCCTGCCGGAATTTGCAGCTTCACTTGAGCCGTTACTTTCTTCGCCATTTCAAAACCCTTCTCAAACTCTTCTCAAGCGCACGCCCGGCACTCGCCTGCACGCGCCAGCCTGGCCAAACAGCCTGCTAGCTGATCTTCTCCACCTGGAGAAATTCGAGTTCCACCGGAGTCGCGCGGCCAAAAATTGTCACGAGCACCCGCAGCGTGTTCCGGTCCGCGTTCACCTCGTCCACCTTGCCCTGGAAGTTGGTGAATGGACCATCCACAATCCGCACAGTCTCGCTCTTCTCGAAGCTCATCTTCGGGCGCGGCCGCTCAGCAGCCGATGCCTGACGGTAAAGAATCGCGTTTACTTCGTCCGCAGTCAACGGCACCGGTGTGTTGCCGCCGCCCACAAACCCGGTTACCCGGGGCGTGTTCTTTACGTGATGCCAAAGCTCGTCGTCCATGGCCATCTGCACCATGACGTAGCCCGGATACAACAGCCGTTTGCTGGTTACCTTCTTGCCGTTCCGCAACTCAACCACTTCTTCCGTGGGAATCAGGATCTGGCCCAGACGGTCTGCAAATGCGTACGCCGCGGCCCGGGCCCGCAGCGATTCCGCCACCTTGTTTTCGAATCCGGAGTAGGTATGGATGATGAACCAGTCCATCCCGGGAAGTTCATTCGGATCGGCCGCCACGGCAGCCTCGTCCGCGGCTACCTCTCCGGCAGACTCCGACTGTGCGCCGTGGACCGGCGCGTCTTCAGACGCATCAGTGATGCCGCCTGCCTCGTTGTTTTGATCGAAGTCTTGCTCGGACATGGACGAAACCCTTGTCTAGCTTGCGCTTACTACTTCCGTGCCAGCGATTGGAAAATCTGATTGATTGCCTTGCCCAGCACCATGTCAACCACCGCGAAGTAGGCCGCGAACAGGAATACTGCTGCGATCACAACCGCTGTCGTTGCTTGTACTTGTGCCTTGTTAGGCCAGCTCACCCGGCGCATCTCGGCTTTGAGATCCGAGACGTATTCCTTCACCTGTTCGATCCAGCCCGACACGCCGCTCTGGGACTGTGGCTGGTTATCGCCGCTCGTTGCCGTAGTTACTGCCGCCATGGATGGCACCTTTTCCGAAGCCTTTCCGAGAGGCGTGCCTCAGGCACACCCGCTACCGACAAACGCCTTGAAGACTGGCGTCCTGATTGAAATCCACCCAGATCTGGTCCGGATGCCAGGAAGATGGCAGGGGATGAGGGAATCGAACCCCCACATGCGGTTTTGGAGACCGCTGGTCTACCGTTAACCTAATCCCCTTCCCGGTGAACACTCAGTATTATAGCTCAACTTCCGGACAGCCTCGGGAGCCAGCCGCCCGTACTTTCGATCCAAACCCTTGCGAACAAACGCGGCGGCCTTCTTTCAAAAGCCGCCGCGCGTCCTGCAAACTAGTCGAGAACCACTTCAGACACCGTGCCGGCGCCGACCGTGCGGCCGCCTTCACGAATCGCGAAGCGCAAGCCCTTGTCCATCGCCACCGGGGTGATCAGTTCCACACCCACCGTGACGTTGTCGCCAGGCATCACCATCTC
>JAFKEE010000008.1 GCA_017307505.1 Acidobacteriota bacterium
AGCTCCAATTCATGCGGTAGGCTCGGCAAACTCCAACGGTCCCAAGCAGCAACGAGTAGAGAGAGGCTGTGCATAGGGCCCGGCCCCATCGCACCTTCTGTGACCCGAGAATCGCCAGGTGCCACATCATCAGCCACGCGACGGGCCAAAGCAAAACGATGCCCGAAATGAACTCGAACAGAACCAGACTCAGTGCAGTCAACCGGGCCAACAAAAGTCCGAGTATTGACGATACTGGGTTGGAAAGCCAGAAGGAATCCAAGCGAGTCAAAGCCTTGCCTTTGCGTCCCAATTGCATGCTCACCGCATAACAGCAAAGGCAAAGAACGAATAGTTCGAGACCCGCTGCGACTGACGCTCCACGTCTGTCCACATAGTCCGAACCAAACCAGGAATCGGGTGGAATTCCAAAGGTCCTGACCACACCCGTGGCGATCCCAAACGCTGCACTCAACCCGGCGAAGTTTAAGGCGACTCCGAGCGATACGAGCCCAACCACCCTTGGCAATCCGGTATTCTCCACGGCAATTTGGACTCCATCCAGCCCAGATGGTTCCCGCTCAAGGAGCCCCGCTCGCCCCCGCAACCCGCTATCACGTTAATCCTATTGGCCTCGCCCTTGGGCGCAACGATTCCCACTAGTATCTTTGGTGGCTCAATTCCAACCCGTACGGCTCTTCTGGCTTATCCGGGCATTCCCAACCTCGGCCCGAAAGCTGACAGCTGATAGCTGACAGCTGAAGGCTTTTCCCCCTACAGCTGCGACCGCACCGCCTGCAACTCCGCCTCAAACTGCGCCATCAGCCCCTCTTCCAGATCCACCCGGCCAATCCTCTTCAGCGCCTCCGCCGATGGCTCCGCCAGTTGCTCATCCGTATCCGTAATCCCGTGCTTCGCTTCATTCGCCAGTGAGTTCGCGGTCTGCACCACCGCACTCAAGGTCAACGGCCCATGCGCGCCCACCGTCGGATCGATCTCGGACCGGTGGTGGTACAGCACCGCCTTCTGGATCAGCACCGGCAGATTCCAGCGCGTCAGCGCCGCCGACGACAGCTCGGAGTGCGTCACTTCCAGCAGCTTATGCTCACACACCTCCAGCGGCTGGCCCGACTCTTTGTGCTCGTTCTGGATCTTCGCGAACTCCTGCGGCAGCGCAATCGCAATCATCATCCGCCCCAGATCATGCAGCAGGCCCGCCACAAAGGCGCCCTCCGGGAAATCCACCTTCGTCTTCTGGACCAGCAGATCCGACAGGATCGCCACCGACACCGAATGGTCGTTGAACCGGGCCGTTGACCACCCCGGCGGCGTCGCCACCTTGGCCCACATCCGCGAAACCGACAGACCCAACAGGTAGTTCCGCAGCTTGTTGATCCCCAGAATCGAAACCGCCGCGCGCACACTGCTGATCGTGCCCCGCCGGCCATAGAGTGCGGAGTTCACCAGACGCAGGATATTGCCCGTCAGCACGGTATCCCGCTCAATCACATCCGCCAGTCGCGCAAACGAAACGTCGTCATCCGCCAGGCTCGCAATCAGATGATTGAGCACAGGTGAGAACGGCGGCAGCTTGTCCAGACTGCGCAGGGCCAGGTCGCGATAAGACACGCGGTGCATGATACTCGGGCTCACGTTATCTCTATCGGCGGCGAATGTCGAGCCATCCAGGGCGTAAACAGGAAATTAATCCGTTTCTGGCTCTCCGGCGGCCACGACTTCTACTTAGAACTTTCCTCCCGCTCCAGGCCCTAATGTAAAACCCATGACTAACCAGCTACGATAGGTTCGAGTGCTTCCAGAATCCGGGCCCGCCATCGAAGTCACAGACCTGCGTAAGGTTTACGGCGAGAAAGCCGCCGTCGACGGACTCACCCTCCGCGTCGAGCGCGGCTGCTTCTTCGGCTTTCTCGGTCCCAATGGCGCAGGCAAAACCACCACCATCCGTATGCTCATGGGCCTTGCGCCCGCCACTTCCGGCACCATTCAAATCCTCGGCCACGACATGCCCGGCGACGCCGTTGCCATCAAGAGCAAAATCGGACTCGTGCCCGACGACACCCTGCTCTTCGATCACCTCACCGGCGGCGAGTTCATCGAATTTGTCGGACGGATGTATGGCCTCGGCCGCGAACTCGCCCACCAGCGCACCTCCGAACTACTGGAACTCTTCGAACTCCACGGAGCCGGCCGCAAACTCATCGGCGAATACTCCAAGGGCATGAAGAAACGGGTGGCCATGGCCGCCGCCCTCATCCACCGGCCTCAGCTCTATCTCCTCGACGAACCCTTTGAAGGCGTCGACGCCGTCGGGGCCCGCCTGATGAAGGAAATCCTGCTGGACCAGGTCCGCCAAGGCGCCACCATCTTCCTCACTTCGCACGTCCTCGAAGTCGTCGAACGCCTCTGTGACCGCGTTGCCATCATCAACCAGGGCCGCATCGCCGTCGACGGACCGCTCTCCGAGCTCCGGGCCGGAGCCGTCGCTGCCGATCCCGACCGCCCCGGGGCTCCTGAAACATTAGAGGATATTTTTGTTCGCGTCGTAGGCGGGCCCGCCCGCGCTTCTGAATCCCTCGACTGGCTGTGAACCGCCGATGAACTTCCTGAACGACCAGGTCCGCGCCATCCTCTGGGCCCAGTTCAAGGGGATCTACAACAAGTTCTCCGGCGGCGGCTCCAGCTCCGGGCGCGCCGTCTACTGGATCTCGTCCCTCGTCTGGTACGGCGGCGTGTGCTTCCTTGCCTTCCTGGCCGCCAATGGCATTCCGGAGATCTCCACCACCACCACCCTGGCCACTGTCATCGGAACCGGGCTCCTGGTGGCCACCATCTACTGGCAGTTCGTCCCCGTCATGCTGGCCACCACCGGCGTCTCGCTGGACCTGCGCCGCCTCATCGTCTACCCCATCCTGCCGTCCAAGCTGTTCGTCATTGAGGTGCTGCTGCGCGTCACCACGGGCGTCGAAGTCATCGTCATCCTGGCCGGCGGCGCCGTCGGCCTCATGCGCAGCCCCATTGTCCCCTGGTGGGGCGCTCTGGCACTCCTCCCGTTCTGCGCCTTCAATCTTCTGCTCTCGGCCGGAATCCGCGATCTGCTCACCCGCCTTCTCGCCCGCCGCGGGGTGCGTGAAGTGGTCGTCTTCGGCTTCGTCCTTCTCAGCGCGCTGCCGCAGTTGATCGTCACCTTCTTCCCGCCCGAGAAGTGGAAAGGCCTCTACCAGCAGTACGGCGCCCGCATTCCCGACTTCCCCTGGCCCTGGCGCGCCACCGCTCAACTCGCCGCCGGCGGCCTCGCTCCGCTGCCCCTGCTCGCGCTCTTCCTTTGGGTGGCTGCCGCCGCCTGGTTCGGTTACTCGCAGTTCCAGCGCGGCCTGCGCTGGGACGCTTCCGAGGTCATTTCGAAGGAACGTTCCACCTCCTCCGTCCGGGTCCTGTCCCTGGCCGAGGCGTTCTACCAGATGCCGGGCCGCCTGCTGCCAGACCCGCTGGGCATCCTGGTGGAGAAGGAGATCCGCTCCCTCATCCGCGCCCCCCGCTTCCGCCTGGTCTTCTTCATGGGCTTCAGCTTCGGCCTCGTGATCTGGCTGCCCCTGATCCTGGGCCGCAACGGCAACCGCGGAGTCTTCGGCGAGAACATCCTCGTCTGGGTCAGCCTCTATGCGGCGCTGCTGCTGGGCGAGGTGCTGTTCTGGAATTGCTTCGGCTTCGACCGGACGGCCGCCCAGGCTTACTACGTGATGCCTGTGCGGCTCAGCACGGTCCTGATCGCGAAGAACATTACGGCCGTCTTTTTCCTTCTGCTGGAAGTCACCATCGTGACCTGCGTCGTCCTGGCGCTGCGCCTGAAGTTCCCGCTTTACAAGGTGCCGGAAGCCTATGCCGTTACCCTGCTGCTGTGCGTGTTCCTGCTGGCGATGGGCAATCTGGCCTCCACCCACTTCCCCCGTCCGGTCGATGCATCCCAGTCCTGGCGGCGCTCGTCCAGCGGCAAAGTGCAGGGCATGCTGCTGCTCTTCTATCCGATCCTGGCGATTCCGGTTGCCCTGTCTTACCTGGCGCGCTACGCCTTCGAATCCCACCTGGCGTTCTACCTCGTGCTCGGCAGTGCGTTTATCGTGGCAGGCATGACGTATTGGGTATCGCTTGACGCCTCCGTGGAAGCCGCCGATAAAAGAAGAGAGGCGATCCTTTCCGCGTTGTCCAGCGGCGAAGGACCCATCTCCTGAAGCCATGCCAGCGGCCACAGTCCAACCCGACCCGGTAGCCAGCCCATCTGGCCGGGCGCGCCCCCCCATCCAGTCCCGGAGCGCCAGCGACGGGCTCGCGGCGGTCGGCGCCGGAACAGCGCCGCCGCGCTTTGTGACGAGTTACTCCCCCGCCGGGACGGCGGACCCCCAGGTCCGCGCGGGGTCCCCAGACCCCGCCCAAGGCCAAGCCCGTCCACCGCGCCCCCTCCCCCAGTCCCGAAGCGTAAGCGACGGGCTAACCCGTCCCCACCCGTGGCTCGCGGCGATCTTCCTCCTGGCCCTCCCCCTCCAAGCCGCCTGGAACGAATCCAAGTCCGGCCCGTTCATCGTTTATACCGACGCCGGCGACGACCGCGCCCGAGCCGCCCTCTACAACCTGGAACAGTTCCGCTTCATCTTCGGAGAAGCCATCGGCCGCAAGGAACTCACCTCCGTCTGGCCCATCACGGTCATCGTCTCGAAGCCTTCGAAGAACCCCCTCCCCCCGCGCATCGGCTTCACCCGCGACGGCTGGCTCGTCACCTGGCCTGCCGGCAGCACGCCGCCCGTCGCCTGGTTCCGCCAACTCGCGGTGATGTTCATCGAGGACAACCTCGCCGGCCGCATCCCCGACGAATACGAAGCCGCCATGGCCGACCTCTTCTCCACCATGGAACTCAAGGGCGGCAAGGTGGTCCTGGGTAGCCCGCCCCCGCAGGACGCGCGCACCAAAACCTGGGCCCTGCTCCAGTACCTGCTCACCAACCCCGAATCCGCCGTCCGCACCAAGGTCCTGCTCTCCAACCTCGCCAATGGAGCCGAGCCCGACGCCGCCTTCCGCAATGCCTTCGGCAAACCCAAAGCCGCCATTGATGCCGAAGTCGAGCAGTATCTGAAGACCGGAAACTTTCTCACCGTGACCCTGCCCGGCCGCCCGCTCGACCAGGATCGCGCCTTCACCTTTGTGCCCATGCTCCCCTCCCGTCTGCGCGTCCTGCCCGGCGATGAACTCATGGCCCAACAGGCGCCGGTAGACAAGGTTCGCATCGCTTATCAGAACGCGCAGAACGAGCGGCCCGGCCCGCTAGGCTTCGAAGGACTCGGACTGGCCCTGTTAGCCGAAAAACAGCCCGAGGACGCGAAGAAGGCCCTGCAGCAGATGGCCCTCGATACCGAGAACGCCGGAGCCCGCGGCCTCTACGAACTCGGCCTGCTCGAGAAAGACAGAAAGCTGCTGGAGCGCGCCGCCACCCGCAACCCGCGCTGGGCCGAGCCCTACGCCCAACTCGCCGCCATGGAACCCGGCCCCATCCGCAAAGCCGCGCTCTACAAGAAGGCGGCCGAACTGGCGCCGCGCAATCCCAAGTACTGGATTGAACTCGCCAAGGCCCAATTCGACGGCAAGAAATACGACGACGCCGAGAAGGCCTGGCGCGCAGCCGAGCGCGTCGCCCCCAACGAGAAGGAACGCGCCGTCATCACCGCTGCCCGCGAGCAGTTCGAGCAGAACCGCTACGACCTGCAGGCCGCCGAAAAGGCCCGCCTGAAGAAGGAAGAGCAGGAAGAACTCGAGCGGGTCAAGAACGAGAGCCTGGCCAGCATCCGGGCCGCGGAAGCAGCGGCCAATGCCAAAGGCGGGGGTGTCGGGAACAGGAAGATCGAGCAGTGGTGGGACGGCCCGCCCGCAGTCGCCTTCACCGGCACGCTCGACGCCGTCACCTGCCGGGCCGGGGGCAAGGCGACCCTCTCAGCCCGAGGCGCAGACGGCAAGCCCGTCTCGTTCATCATCAACGACCCAGGGAAAATCGCCGTCTTCGGAGCCAACCAGGCCCAGATCCAGCTCTCCTGCGGACCGCAGCGCCCGCCCCGCCGTGTGAAAATTGAATATGTGGATAAGCCCGGTCCTAAGGAAGTCGTGACGGTCGAACTCCAGTAATGGTCTCCAAACTACGCTGGCTGGCCATTGCTGTCTTTGCTCTGGCGAACGCCCTCAACTTCATGGACCGTCAGATCCTGGCGGCGCTCGCGCCCCAGTTGATGCGCGAGTTCCACATCACGGCCGGCGGCTACGGCGACGTGATCCTCGTCTTCTCTCTGACCTACGCGCTGGCCGCGCCTCTGGCCGGCCTGCTCATCGATCGCCTCGGCCTGCCCTTCGGAGCCTCGCTCTCCGTGGGCCTCTGGTCCTTCGCCGGCATGGCCACCGGCTTCACCAGTTCGCTCTCCGGGCTCATGACCACACGCGGCCTGCTCGGCCTGGGCGAATCCGGCGGCATTCCCGCCACCGGCAAAGCCTCCGCCATCTATCTGCCGCCGCGCGAACGCGCCATGGGTGCTGCCGTCTTCCAGGTGGGCCTCACCCTGGGTGCCATTGCGGCTCCTCTTCTCGCCGAAACAATTTCCAGGCTTTATGGTTGGCGCATGGCCTTCGTGATGCTCGGAGCCTTTGGGCTCCTCTGGATCCCGCTCTGGCTCATCGTCTCGAAGCGCGTGCCGCGCCTGCCCCAAACCAAAGCGCCATCGCCCGCCCGGGCGATTCTGCAGGACCGCCGCTACTGGGCGCTGCTCGCTTCAAACGTTCTTCTCATGTCGGTCTACTCACTGTGGGTGAACTGGACTACAGTATTCCTCGTGCGTGTTCATCACATGCCGCAGCACGAAGCAAACTTCCAGCTCGCCTGGATCCCGCCCATCTTCGCCACGGCCGGCGGCCTCTTCGGCGGTTGGCTGACGATGCGCTGGGCCGGCCAGAGAACGGATGTGACCCCAGCCCGCCTGCGCGTCATCCTCTGCGGTTCTCTGCTGCTGCTCATCGGTGCGCTCGTGCCCTTCATGCCGACCCCGGGCCTCGCCACCGCCTTCATCTGCCTGTCCTTCTTTGCCTGCGTCGCTTCAAGCGTGAACATCTACGCCTTGCCGCTCGACCTCTTCGGAGCCGGACACGCAGCCTTCGCGGTCTCGGGTCTGACGAGCGTCTACGGCCTGCTGCAGGGCGTCTTCTCGAGTGGAGTCGGCCGTGTTGTCGATCGCTACGGCTTCACTCCGGTCTGCCTCGGAGTCGCCGTGTTGCCCATGGCCTCGTGGCTGGTGCTGCAACTCACTCTTCGCCCGAAAGCATGAAGCAGTTTCTCAAGCGCGCGTTCTTCTCACTGCTCGGCAAGGAACCCGAGGCGGTGGTCGCCATCTTCGGGCCGGGTCCGCATGGCGACAAGCTGCGCGAACTAGTCCCTGATCGGAGGGTGGTATATATCCCCGTCGAGGAGGGGGATAGTACTGGCGAGATCTGGCTCCGGGCGAGGCGGGCGCTGGCTCCTTATCGGGTGGGCCTGGCTGCGGCGCCCGTCGAGAACCGCAAAACGCTGACGGCGGCCTGCCTCGTTTGTGCCGGCAAAGTGCTCGCTTTTCACGGTAATTTGGACCGTCACCATTTGCACTGGTCGACACCCCTCGCTTCGCTCCTTTTTGTCGCCGGAGTGCCCCTGGATCGAATCTGGCTGCGGCCGTCCTGGTGGCCCGGCCGGAAGCGTGAAGTCTCTGATTTGCCTCGGGTTTGGCGCAGGATCGAGGGCCGTCCGCCGCGGGCTGACGCGCAGAAAGTGGCCTTCCTCAGCCCCTATTGTCCCTATCCTCTCTCGCATGGTGGAGCCGTCCGCATCTACAATTTGCTGCGCAACGCATCGAGATATTGCGATGTGACGATATTCGCCTTCGAAGATGGCCAGACGGAATCCGATTTCGCCCAGCTCACTGAATTCTGCACATCTTTGTATATTGCGAAGAAACCGCGCTATCGCGAACCGCGCTGGTCGACCCTTTTGCCGCCTGAGGCGTGCGAGTTTTACACCCCCGAATTGCACGAGCAGCTTCGCCGCGAACTGAACGGTCAAATCTTGCAGGTGGAGTACACGATGCTGGGCCGATACGGCGGCGACGTCCTCGTCGAGCACGACGTGACGTGGGATCTCTTCGAGCAGCTCCATGCGCAGGAAAAGTCGCTGCGTTCCTGGTGGGATCTGTACCGTTGGCGCAGGTATGAGAGCAGGGTCCTGAAGTCGTTTCCTCGAGTCGTCGCCATGAGCGACAAAGACGCCGGACTGCTGAGCCACCCCGGGACAACGGTGATCCCGAACGGCGTCGACCTCGACCGCTTCCAGCCCGCCCCCGAACAGGGCCCAGCGACGAGGCTGCTGTTTATTGGCAGCTTCCGGCACTTCCCCAACGTGGCCGCCTACCGCTTCTTCCGCGAACAGGTTTGGCCCCTTCTTGCGAAGGACTTGGAGGTGGACATCGTGGCCGGTCCGGACCCGCATCTGTACTGGAGCCAGCCGCCGGGCGACCCGCGCATCCGCCTGCACGGGTTTGTCTCCGACGTGCGTCCTTTCTATAAAGATACCCATTTGGTACTGATTCCCACGGTAGTGTCGGCCGGTACGAACCTGAAGGCGCTGGAGGCGATGGCGACACAGCGCGCCATCGTGTCGACCCCCTCGGGCGTGGCCGGCCTGGGCCTGGAACATGGCAGGAGCGTCTGGATCGCCGATACGGCCCGCGAGTTCGCCGATGGCATCCGGTATCTTCTGGAAAACAAAGAGCGCAGGACGGCGCTGGCGCAGGCCGCGTACGAACTGGCGAAGGAACGCTACGGCTGGCCCGCGCTGGCCGCGAAACAGGTGGAAGTATGGCGGAAGCAATGACGATACGCCCGATGACGATGGCCGATCTGGACGTGATCGAGCGAATCCAGAAGGCGAATCCAACCGGGGCGCAGTGGAACCCGATCGACTATCTGGCCTATCGCACGGTGATGGCGGAGAAGAATGGCGTGGTTATCGCCTTCCTTTGCGTACACCCATTACCGAACGGTGTAGATGGACGGACTGAGGTGGAGATCCTGAATCTGGCGGTGGATCCGGCCCACAAACGAAAGGGTGTTGCGACCCAGTTGCTGGCCACTCTGGACTTCCAGGTCATGTATCTGGATGTGCGCGAATCGAACAAGCCGGCCTTGGAGTTCTACCGCAAGCATGGCTTCCGAAAGACCGGGCACAGGCGGAAGTACTATAACCATCCCGTGGAAGATTCGATCATGATGACCAGGGAATAACTGGATCAAAAGTCCCTGTTTTCAGCTGGTCCGGTGGGGGGCAAAGCGTACAACGTTCATGGGATTGTAAGATGCCAGCAAAAATGATAGTGTCGTGGTGTCAGCGGCCCTGAGGGGCTCCGCTGAACCTTATGATGCAGTTGTTGAGAGCACACCGAGCCAGTGTCCAAGTCAACCCGACTCGGCGTGGATCCCGATACAAGGAGAACCACCCATATGGAGAAATTCTCGCAGGAAGAGCTCAAGGCGTACCTGATGCAAGCCAACGACGAGTTTCGAGCCCTCGCTGAGAAGCATGCTGAGTATAAGCGGCAGATCGATGCGATCGAACACAAGTCGCCGTTGACTGATCAAGACGAGATTGAGGAACACCGGCTGAAAAAACTGAAGCTCCACATCAAGGACCAGATGCAGGAGATCATGAACCGGCACCGGGCTACCCAGGTAGCCTGAACTCAGCTCGCCAGCATCTGGTGCGCGTTATAAATTTCGACTGAAGGCCCCGGCGACTCTCCTCGGCTCGCCGGGGCTTTTTAGTGTGGTATTCTCCCCGCAATGGCGGAACTAGCAGTCATCGTCCCTACTTTCAACGAGAAAGCGAACGTTCTGCCCCTGATTGAAGCAGTGGACCGGGCGCTCACCGGGATCGAGTACGAAATCGTATTTGTGGACGACGACTCTCCGGACAACACCGCCGAACATGTCCGCACCGTGGCCCAGACGAATCCCAGGGTCCGGATCCTCCAAAGAATCAATCGAAAAGGGCTCGCCTCGGCGGTGGTCGAGGGCATGATGTCGACCAGCACGCCCTACCTGGCGGTGATCGATGGCGACATGCAGCACGACGAGCGCGTGCTGCCCCAGATGCTGGCTAAGTTGAAGCAACAGCAGCTGGATATCGTCGTCGGGTCGCGCCACGTCGAGGGCGGGGGGATGGGCGAATTCTCGCACTCGCGGGTGATGTTGTCGAATGCCGGCAAGGCACTGAGCCGGTCGATTTCCAAGACTCCGGTTTCGGATCCGATGAGCGGGTTCTTCCTGCTGGACCGGTGTTTTCTGGACGAAGTCGTCCGCGATTTATCGAGCACGGGCTTTAAGATTCTGTTGGACCTGCTGGCCAGCGCCCGGCGTCCGGTGAAGCTGGGCGAGGTGGGCTACACGTTCCGATTGAGGGAGCGCGGCGAGAGCAAGCTGAACATCATCGTCAGCCTGGAGTACCTGCATCTCCTGCTGGACAAATGGGTTGGCGCCTACGTGCCGGTGACGTACGTGATCTTCGGCATGGTGGGTGCGTTTGGCGTGCTGGTGAACCTGGCCATCATTTTCGTGATGATGCAGAGTGGGGTCGAATTCTCGCAGGCATTCATCTGGTCTTCGTCGATCGTGATTGCCGTGAACTTCTTCCTGAATAACGCTTTGACCTTTCGGTCCAGACGCCTGGAAGGCCCGCGGTTGCTGGTGGGTTTGGTGCTGTTTTACCTGGCCTGCCTGGTCGGGTTGCAGGTGAATCTGGTGATTGCCAACAGCCTGAGGGCGCAGGGTTTATCGCTGTGGCTGGCCAGCCTGACAGGCGTCACCTTGTCGTCGGTCTGGAACTACTGGATCACGTCGATCCTGGTGTGGCGGGCGCACCGCAGAGGGCTGCGGCGGCCCGCCCTGAACGCCTAGTCACCGGTCACAGGAGCGACCAGCATTGGTGTAGTTGTTGGAGCAGCCGAGCCTGCTTCGGGTTCGACGCTCAGTGCCAGTGCTGCCGTACTTCCAGGTGCGATCTGCGTTTCGAACAGGTGGATGGCATTGCCTGCCTGATCGGGCCGGAACAGCCCGGCCGGCTTCGGATTCTGGCCCTTGGGAATGATCCACATCTGATAGACATGCGCCGGGTCGAGGCCTGCGAGATTGGCGCCAATCATGACCACGCCGCGCTTCGGGTTGAGGAAGTAAGTAGCGCGGGGCTGGACCTCTTCCCGGCCCGCGGTGGCGAGGCGCGTGCCTGGATCGCTTAGAACAGCAAGTGCCTGCTGGATGCGGGCGGAGCGCACCTTCTGCGTTTCGAGCTGATGGCGGGCCTCGGCCAGCAGGGATTGCTGCTCATGGTTCTGGTTGCCCATCCAGACGGTGAGCATCAGCAGGCCGGCGGCGATACCGGCCCAGATGAAGGTCCACGCGGGTGAGGACTCGCGGCCGGTAAGGGTGCGGATGACCGCGCTGCGCAGGCCGCGGCGCGGCGCCAGTTCGTCGACGCTTCGCATAATGATAGAGTTCAAGGCCAGGGCGCGGCGGAGGCGGGCCTGGCAGGTTTCGCAGCCTGTGTTGAGGTGGGCGCCGAGTTCGGCCTGCTCGTCCGGTTCCAGCAGGCCCAGCGCGTAGAGTTCGAACTCCTCGGAGTACTTGTCGCAGTTCATGCGGGCACCTTCGTATCGAGTTCATCCCGCAGCAGTTTCAGGCCGGTGCGCAGCCACGTCTTGACGGTGCCGAGGGGCTGGCTGATGCGTTCGGCGATCTCGGTTTGGGAGAGGCCTTCGAAATAGGCGAGTTCGATGACCTGACGGTGGGTGTCCTTGAGCCTCGTGATCGCGGCGCGCACCTGGTGGATGCGGTCGGATTGAATCAGCTCCTCTTCGATGCCCTGGAAGAGCACGGGTTCGTCCATGCGTTCCATGGCGACCTCGCCTTTCCACTGGCGGCCCGTGACGGAGCGCAGGTAGTCGATGGCCTGGTTGCGGGCCACGGCGAGGATCCAGGTGGTGAAGCCGCCTTTCTCGGCATCGAAGAACTGGGAGCGATGCCAGACGCGCAGGAAGGCTTCCTGCACGAGTTCCTCGGCAACGGCCTGGTTGCGCACCATGCGGAAGACGAGCGAGTAGACGAGGCGGCCGTAGCGGTCATAGAGCTCCGCCGCGGCATCGGGTTCGCGACGTTTCAGGCGCTCGAGGAAGGCGCGATCTTCCGGGGTCCGCAGCAGGGCGTTGGCGAGCGGGACGAGGATCCAGACACACATCCAAACGAACGGTCTCACGTGGTGTTTTTGCCTTTCAGGAACATGTACGGAATCCGTTTGCAGTTGGATGTCGTAGGAGTGAGAGAAGCCTCCTGGATTTTACGCATACGATTTTACTGTTCGTGCTACTATGCCACAAAGGACTCCGATGTACCGTTTTCTGATCTGCCTATCAATGCTGGCCGTCACCGCGGCTGCGCAGGATGATGCCAAGCCGAAGGAAGAGGCTCCGGTGATTCCGGTGCTGCATCAGAGCGTGGTGGTGCAGGGGAGCCCGGTGGAGGTGACGATCGACCGGCGGAACGGCGAAGTAGTGCAGAAGACGCTGTTCTCGCGGGACGATCAAATCTTCCACATCCTGGATGCGGGCATCAATGCCGGGCAGCACGAGGGCGGCGCGAAGAGCGTGGAGATCCGGCGGTTCGGGTTCAATCTCGATCATGGCGGCGTGAGCGGCGGGTTGAAGGTGCTGACCGACGGTGTGGGGCAGAACCAGTCGACGCAAGGGCACGGGCAGGGCTACCTGGGCAGCCTGAAGAGCCTGTCACCGGAACTGATCAAGGAAGTGAACCTGATCAACGGGCCATTCAGCGCCGAGTATGGCGATTTCAGCGGCCTGGGTGTGGTGCACATTCTGACCCGGGACACGATGCCGGATGAGCTGACGTTCCGGATGCAGGGCGGGTCGTATGACACGGCTCGGGGGTTCTTCTCGTATAGTCCGACGCTGCAGAATACGGATGCACTGTTTGCGTATGAGGGATCGTTCTCGAATGGTCCGTTCCTGAATCCGCTGGGGTACCGGCGGGATAACGTGACGGCGAACGTCACGCATCGGATTGGGGAGCGGCGCCAGGTTGCCTTGAAGTTCAACGCGGGCCGGGCGGATTCGTACTCGTCGGGTCAGTTGCCGGTGGACGAGATCCTCGCGGGGCGGCTGAGTCCGTATGGGGCGGTGAACCCGACGAACGGGATCAAGCAGTGGAACGGAACGCTCGCCGGGTATCTGCGCCAGGAAGGCGACAACGGGCAGGTGTGGAAGGTAGACGCGTTTGTGGGGCGGTCGTTGTTCGATCATTTCATGGACTTTACGTTTTATCTGAATGATCCAGTGAACGGCGATGCGTTCCAGCAACACGACTCGCGGCTGCAGCAGGGCGCCAATGTGCAGTACCTGCGGCCTCACAAGTTCCTGGGAATGACCGGGTACCTGTCGACGGGCGCGAACTTTCATGCGAACCAGATCAATGTCGGGCTGTATCCGCGCATCGACCGGGTGCCGACGGGTGTGACTTCGCGGGCTCAGGCGGATATCACGAACGGGGCCGGGTATGTGCAGGAGAATTTCAGTTTGCTGCAGGGCAAACTGCTGCTGGGCGGCGGGCTGCGGTTCGATGCGTTCCGGTTTGACCTGGCGGATCGTGTGGATCCGCTGGGCAGCGGGGTGCGGAATGCGGGGCGGTGGCAGCCGAAGGCCAGCGCTTCGTTCACGCCGTCGCATCGCGTGCCATTGACGGTGTTCGCGAACTACGGGCGCGGGATCTCGACTTCCGATGCTCGGGCGATTGTGAAGAATCCGCAGATGGAGCGGGTGGCTACGACCGATTTCACGCAGGCTGGTGTGGCGTTCCGGTCGGGCCGGTTTGCGGCGCAGGCGGCCGGGTTTCATATCGCTCGGTCGAATGAGCAGGTGTATATCCCGGATGACGGGACCATCGAGTTTAAGGGGCCGAGCCGGTCGTACGGGTTCGAGACGAAGGCTTCGGTGGAGCTGAACCGGTTTGTGGCGTTCAATGGCGGGATCACGAAGGTGACGAATGCGTTTTACCTGGGGACGCCGCGAGTGTATGTGGATAGCGCTCCGCATTTCGTGGGGAATGCGGGGGTAACGCTGTCGGGCTGGCGGAACTGGAGCGGTTCGCTGCGGATGCGGGCGATCGATCACTACCGGCTGGACGGGGAAGATGCTTCCATCGTGGCTTCGGGCAATACCGTGTTTGATTTGTGGGTGTCGCGGAGGGTCAGCCGGAATGTTGATTTCCACGTGGGGGTGGATAACCTGATGGGCCGGTTCTACTACGAGACGCAGAATTACTTTGAGTCCAGGTTGCCGGGGGAGGAGCCGATGGCGCGGATTCATGCGACTCCGGGGTACGGGCGGACGGTTACGGTGGGGATGACTTTGAAGTTGAGGAGGAAGTAGGCGAGGGAAAGCCGCTGGCTTTCCCTCGCCAGCTTTCAGCGATCAGCGGTCAGCTGTCAGCTTTTGAGTTAGCGACGTCAGATGGTCTCGCGTGGGGAGGGTGGTCCACAGGCGCGAAGCAACACAGGCTGATGGCTGAGTGCTGACTGCTGATTGCTCGTTTCCGCGCTGGCAGCTCTCAGTTCCGCGGGAGAGTACTCGGCGGAGCCTCGGGGGTGGGGGACGTTCACGCCCTGTTGGACTGAACCCCTCAGGTGAGACACGAAGTTAAGGGGGTTGTTGCCGTTCGCTGAAAAATCATTGTACGGCAGGTCTTAATTGCTCCACTCTGACAACAGCTGAGCGGAGGATAGGGCTCTGCGGGGACGCAACCCGAGCGCCGACT
>JAFKEE010000009.1 GCA_017307505.1 Acidobacteriota bacterium
GCCATCCAGCGCGTCCAGCCTCAGGCGGGACCCCTTGCCTCCCCTTCCGTCCTGCTCGCCTCCGCCCGCCGCGCCTTCCCCGATCGCCAGCCCACGGCGCTTTACGCACCCACGGCCCACCGCCCCACACCTGTCGTCTACATGAAGCAGGGCGACGAAGTCCTGCACGCCTATCTACACCCCGTCACCGCCGAACTCGTAGGCTCCACCACGCCCTCCACTTCGTTAGTCCGCTGGCTCCAGGATCTCCACTTCAACCTCTTCTCCGGCCGCACTGGCCGCACGGTGAACGGAGTCGGAGGACTCCTCCTCTTTCTCCTCTGCGTCTCCGGCTTGTTCGTCTGGTGGCCTGGCATGAGCCGCTGGACCAGCGCGCTCGCCGTGGACTTCAGCCGCAACTGGCGCCGCATCAACTTCGACCTGCACTCCGCCGCCGGCTTCTGGACCGCCGCCTTTCTCGCCATGTGGGCCCTCACCGGCGCCTACTTCGGCTTCTCCCAGCAGGTCAACACCTTCCTCCACCGCTTCTCGCCAGTGAGCTCCCTCGCCGTCCCCGAGTCGCGCCCGGCCTCCGCCAAGTCAAAACCGAACCTGGATGCCATGGTCGGTGAAGCCGCCCGCCTCGCTCCCCAAGGCCACTTCTTCGGCCTGCAACTGCCCGCCGGCAAACGCTCCACCTACATCGTTTTTATGGCGCGAACCGAACCGGGCACGAAGCAGAACTGCGACTACCTTTACTTCGACCGTTCTTCCGGCGCCTATCTCAGCACCTGGCGCCGTGGCATCAGCGCCTCGGCCTCGGACGAAATCATCCGCTGGATTGTCCCCCTGCACTTCGGCCTGGTGGGCGGACTCCCAGTCCGGATCCTGTGGACACTCCTCGGACTCACGCCGGCCCTGCTCTTCGTCACCGGCGCAGTGATGTGGTGGAACCGCGTCCTCCGGCAGCGTCTCGCTGCTCAGCGCCGCGCCGTCGAGGTGCCCGGTGCCGCGAACCCCTTCGAGACGTCATCCAGAACCAGCACCCAGTCGCTGCTGAACCCTTCCGAGGGCGGCGTGAACTCCACTTCGCCGCTATTCTGAGCCGTACCCGCGTCCTCGGCCGAACCATTGCGCGGGTTGTACCACCACGCCTTCAGCGTCGTGCCCGAAATCTTCCCCATCCGGACCTTGATCTTCCGCCCCTGCGCGCTATAAAAGAACGCATACCCGTCGCCCCGCGTCGCGGCGATGTGATCGGCGCCTTCCAGCGCATCCACCACCAGCGACTGGTCCGGAACCCGCGATAGATACGGCCTCGACTCCAGCAGCGCCCGCACGTACTGCATCTGCGCCCCACCTGGCCTCAGCACCGCCTGCTCCCAATACATCAGCGGACCATTCACCCTCTTCCGTCCCGGCTGGAAGAACTGCCAGATCGCATGGTTCCCATACGTATGCCCGCAAGCCCCCGAGAACGTGTCCCAGTACGCATACTGCCGCACATGCGCATCCAGCGAATACCCGAAATCCTTAGCCCGGAACGCCAGCGGATGGTCCTCATACAGCGGTTCCCCGTCCAGCACCGGCTTCACCGGAGTCCGGTTGTAATCCGCCGCCACCTTCTCCCACGACTTCGCGACCCCGGGAATCCCATGCCCGTCCTGCTGCATGTTGAAGTCCAGCCAGATGTCATTGTGGAAGTCCGTCGACGACGTCTGCCCGCCCCGCGGGTGGAACGTCATCAGAACGGCATCGTAATCCTCTTTGCCGCTCACGCCAATGGCAATCCCCTTCGCCAGCGCTCTCCACGTAGCCTCCACACCTGCCGGATTCCGGTCCCCGCCCAGCACCCAGATGATGCCCTTCTTTCCATACCGCTTCCCGAGAAACTCTCCATACCCCTGCGCATTCTGGGGCGTGATGTACGCGTGATCCCGGGCACCGCCCTCCCGGGTCCAACTCCCCCACGTTGGCAGCATCGCGATATACATGCCCCGGGCGTTAGCCTGATCCACGATGTAATCCACGTGATCCCAGTAGTCATACTGCTTTGGATCCCCAGGCTTGTTCCCCGGTGTAATCGCCGGTTTCAACGGATCGTTGTCCGTCAGCGGCAGCTTTCCGTAGGCATTTGGCTCGGTGATGCCGTTTTCTTCCGCCAGCGCCACCGCCTGAATCGCCGTGTACTTCTGCGCCGCCCGCACGTCCAGATAGTGCGTCGCCTGCTCGCGATTGAGCCGGTGGAACAGCTCCCACGCCGTGTCGGCCAGGTAGAAGAACGGTTGGCCGTCCTCTGTCACCAGAAAACGTTTGTTCTCACTCACCTTCAAACGCGGCAGGCTTTTTGGTGCTGCCGCGACGGTCGTCAGGCTGATCAGAATCAGAATGGCTAAGGAACGCATGGGATACGGCTCTCTCGGCGGCCATCATATCAATCAAACTGCCGTACAATATCCCTATTCCTGGAGGAATCCCTTGAGCTGGGCGACTCGATTACTTTTTTGCCTCTCAGGGTCGGTGTGTCTTCTGATGGGACAATCCGATCCAAACTGCGGTCCTTTTCACTTCGCGACAGGTTACTCGGTCAAAACCTGGAGCGTCGGCAACAACACCTACTACACATCCGGTCTCACTCGGGAAGCGGACGGATCTCTGACGGAAGAGCGCTTCTCCATTCAGGCTCCTTATAAGAAGCTCGGTTCTACGCCGAACGCACAGTCGAGTCTCTCAACCTGCAGCGGACTGCCTCCACGGCCCTTCGCAACCAGTCTGCCCGGCAACTTTTCCAATAAGCTCGGCTCGGAGCCCGTCGGCGTCGCCGCGCGCTTCCAACGCATCTTCCAACTCGCCGACGGCCGCAGCGTCCTGCTCATGATCAACGAGTACGTCGGACGCCAGAAGCTGGTCGCCTTCATCGGCAAGGACGCGCGGACCCTCGACCGCACCGTGCAATACGACTTGCCCGGCTATCCCGGCAATCTTGTCATCGGCGACTTCAACGGCGACCAGCAGACCGACGCGGCTGTCTTCGTCTTCGGCACCGGAGCCAATCCCGTCACGCAGGTCATCATGTTTCTCGGCAACGGAGATGGCACCTTCGCCACGGGCAAGAGCTATACCGCCGGAAATGGCGGCAGCAACCTGGGCGCGGGCGATATCAACGGCGATGGCAAGCTCGACGTGATCGTCGCAGGCGGCACTTCCAACGCCGCCTACATCCTGTACGGCAACGGTGACGGCACGCTGGCTGCTCCGGTCACCCTCAAGACTCTCGGCTACGAGACCTCGGTCGTGCTTGCCGACATCAATGGCGACGGCAAACAGGACCTGCTCTTTGGCACCGGCGGAAATGGCGCGTACTATCTGCCCGGCAACGGCGGCGGCACCTTCCTGGCCGCGGTCAAAGTGAGCACGGAGGGCTACGCGAGCTACATCGCGACCGGCGATTTCAACGAGGATGGCCGGCTCGACATCGTCTACTCAGATAGCAACGCTCAGACCATCTCCATCTACCTCGCTCAGGCGGACGGCAACTTCAAAGCCGGTGGAGCCGCGCTGGCCGGCTATCGCCCGCTGGAGACTGTGGTCACCGATGTCGATCTCGACGGCCACCTCGACGTCGTCACCGGCGCGATCGACCCCAACGTCCTCAGCCGCGGCTACTACGGCGACACCACCAGTGTCCTCTTCGGCAACGGCGATGGCACCTTCAGCGGCATGCCCACTTTCGCCCTGGCCAAGGCAGCCACCAGCCTGGTCAACGCCGACTTCAACGGCGACGGCCTCACCGATCTCGTCATGGCCAACGGTACAGCCGGCGGAGCCTCGATCGTCTTCGGCTCCGCCACGGGCGTGCCCGCCGCGCCAGTCGCAATTCCACTGCCGCCGAGCAATGGCCGGAAGCCGACCGTGAACTCGATCCTCGTAGCCGACTTCAATGGCGACGCGAAGATGGACCTCGCCCTCGTCCTCGATGGCGGAACCAGCGTCAGCATCCTGAACGGCAAAGGCGACGGAACCTTCGACACGCCCATCAACCGCCCCACGCCCGCTCCAGTGACTGTTGTCGCGGTGGGCGACTTCAACGGCGATGGCCAGCTCGATCTCGCCGGCACCGTCCAGTCCGGCGCAAATCCGCCTGTCTCTACCCTGATGATCTTCCTCGCTGCCGGAGGCTTCTATCTCCCGGCCGGGACACTGACCATCGGCACCGACGTCAGCCAGTTGGAGGTCGGCGACTTCAATAAGGACGGCAAGCTCGACTTCCTCGCCCTCGACAAAGGCGTCTTCGGCTCCGTCAACGGCTCCATCTCTCTCATCGCCGGCAACGGCAACGGCAGCTTCCAGAACCCGGTTTCGCTGGCCTCCATGGGACAGACGACCCGCATGCAACTCGCCGACCTGAACGCCGACGGCGTCCTGGATATCATCGCCGGCGGTCAGACCCCCTCTTACTCGTTCCGCCTCTTCGAGCTGATGGGCAAGCCCGGCGGCGGGTTCGACCCGGTCGTCCAGATCCCCACCGAGTTCGGCCCGCAGGACATCGGCATCGGCGACCTCAACGGCGACGGCATTCCCGATCTCGCCATCGCCCACTGCTGCGGCGACACCGCCCTCGGCTTCTACCAGGGCGTCGGCGACGGCACCTTCAGCGCTGAATCCTTCCTGCCGATCATCTCTTCCCCCAACATCCTGAAGCTGATCGACTACGACGGTGACGGCCGCCTGGATGTCGCCGTGGGTGCACAAGGTTCCGGCTCCAACGGAGCCCTGGCCTTCCTGCGCAACGTCTACGCCCGCGTGAACCCCCTCGCTCTGGTGAACACAGCCTCCGGAGCCGCGGCCACGACAATCGCTCCGCAATCCATGGTCACCGCCCAGGGCAGGAACCTCGCCACCGCCGACGCTAACGCCGACCCGGCCAGCCTGCCCGAAACCCTCGCCGGCGCCTCGATCAAGGTCGTCGACTCCGCCGGAGCCGAGTTTGCCGCCAAGCTCTACTCCGCCTCGAAAACCTCCCTCCGCTTCATCGTGCCCGACGCCGCACCCGGCACGGCCACCGTCACCCTCACCGGAGCCGACGGCCAGGCTTGGAGCACATCCGCCCAGATCGCCAACGTCAGCCCCGGCCTCTACACCGTAAACTCAACCACCGGCCTTGCCCAGGGCTATCTCGTGCGCATCGATCCGGACGGCACGCAAACGCCCATGGAGTTCGCCGCTACCAACCCGGACACCGGCGCCCAGGACCCTGTCGCCATCGACCTTGGCCCCGACGGCACGCAGGTCTTCCTGGTCCTCTACGGCACCGGCCTGCGCTTTGTCAGTGCTCCCGAAGCCGGCACGGTCAGCGTGGGCGGCGAATCGTCCGCCCCAGCCATCACAGCCAACCCCGGCTATCCCGGGTTGGACGAGATGCGCTTCCTCCTGCCGCGAACCCTGGCCGGACGCGGCGATGTCGACATCGCCGTGACTCTGGACGGAGCGGCCTCCAACACCGTCAAAGTACGCGTGCAGTAAAACTACTGCTCGCGCAGCGTCTCCATCGGTCTGACCTGCAAGGCGCGCCGGGTGGCAAACCATCCGGCGCACACCGCCACGCCGCTCGTCAGCGGTATCGCGATCAACGCCGGCGCATAAACAGACAGCGCGGTGGAAGCGTGTGTCATCCTCGCGATCAGCAGGTACGCGCCCAGCGCACCGCTCGCGCCGCCCAACGCGCCGGCAATCGCGCCGCTCGCCCCATACGTTTTCAACGCGCGCAGCATCAATCTCCTTCGGCTCGCCCCCAATACGCGCAGAATCGCGGTCTCCGGTCTGCGCTGCCGCGCTTCGGCCGCCGCGATGAGCACCATGATCCACCCGCACGAAAAGGCAACCGCGAGAAACCCCGCTCGAATCAGCAGCAACCCGTGGTCAACCACCTCCTGGCTCAGCTCCTCCACGTCGCTGCGCGAGATATGCACCAGCGTCGGAAAGGCCTTCGATAGCTCACGGCGGAAGGCCGCCGTCCGCGCGCGATCCACGTGAAAGGTGACGTACTTCAGCAGGTGCGCGTCGCTCACATCCGCACACGCAAGGTCGATCCCGATCAGCGATTGGATCAAAGTCCTTCGATCCTCAATCCGGACGACGCGCACAGGCAAGGTTCGTCCAGGCAGTTGAAACTCGAGTGTCCCGCCGGCATCTACGTCCAAAGCGCGCGACTGCGCCGGAGACAGCACGGCTTCTCCCGATCCCAACGTCCCGTTGTCGCGGCAGTTCACCCACCACATGCGATCGGCGAGCGAAGCCTGCCCGTTCACCTGCATCAACCGCAGCCGCACCACGGGAAAGGTCCGCTCAATGCGGGGATACTCGGGATGCGCGGCCAACCACGCCTGCAACTCGGCGAACTGCTGCTGTGGATGGCTGACCAGCCCCAGATCGGATTCGGGCGCCAGCAGCGCGTGGGAGAGCGCCGGCGTCAGCCCCAGTTCGAGGATCGACATCAGCACCAGCAGGGCCGCCCCTGTAGCCAGTGCGCTGGTGGTCGACGCCAGATGCCGCCCGGGCCGCAACAGCGGGCGGTGGGCATGTTCGAAGTGGCGCCGGAACAAACGCAACGGCCGCGCTCGCACCGAAAGCGCCGAGTTCCGCACAAATAGCAGGACGCCCGCCAACAGGCACGCCGCCAGCGACCACCCGAGCGCGGGCCACAGCGGATGCGGCGGCAATTGCAGCCGGAACCACCGCTCGAACAACGGCAGCATCACGCGTACAACAATCTCACCCGCCGCCAACCCGAGCACGCACGCACTCCCGGCGAGCGCGGCCGTATAAGCCGCCGAGAGCAGCAGCAGTTGCCGCGTGCCCGCGCCCAGCACCTTCAGAATTGCCACCGTGTCCAGGTGCGCATCCAGATGCAGGTGCAGCAGCAGTGCCGAGGCAATAAACGATGACAGCAGCGACAGCGACAAGCCAATCGCCAGGAAGTAACCGGCGGAGTCCAGCGTCTGCACGGTCCGCGGATCCGGCTGATGGTAGTCGGCGATATCGGCATCCGGGAAGCGCTCTTCCAGCAGCGCGCGCGCTTCCCTCAGCATCGACGGCGCCCGCAGCGCGAACAGCAGGCGTCCGTTCAGGTTGTTCCCCCGGCGCAGCACGCCCGAGTCTTCCAGCGACGCGCGGCTCATCAGCACCCGGTTAAAGGTATAGGGCGATGCAGCGAAGCGGTCCGGCTCCCGCACAATCGTGGCGGCGGCGCTATAGCGGTGGCCGTTGATCTCCACCACTCCGCCGGTCGGGATGCCCAGCGCCGTGAGCAGTTCCGGACTCACGGCCACCTGACGGCCGCCGAGCGCCTGCGCCAGCGTCTGCGGCGGATTCACTGTCAGCGTGCCGTAGAAAGGGTAGTCCCCGGGCTCCACGGCCTTCAACACAATCGGCCGGCTCTCGCCGGTTTCCGGCGAGCGCGCATTTGCCAGCGTCTCGATCACCGCTGTCGCCCGTGCCATCCGTGGGGGCAGGGCACTCAGGTCTTCAGCCAGCGGCACCCGATCCAGATTCACCTGCAGATCGGCGCCCAGCCATTGCCGCGATCCCCCCGTCAGATACACACGAAACGACGAGAGGCAGGCAACCGCAATGGAGACGGAGGCGACGGCCGACGCGAGAGAGAGAACGACGCCGAGGGAACGCCAGGGTGCTCCGCGCAGGTCCCGGCTGGTGTATCGCAGTACCTGGCGCAGCGTCATGTGGCAGGGGCAGGCCGTGCGGGCCTGTGGAACATCGTAGCCTGTTTAGAGACCTCTCAGCATGTTGAGACACTGCCTCTGGATTCTGGCCGTTCCGTCCCTGCTCGCGCAGCAGCCGCCCGTGGTGACCGTGGACGCCGTCCGCAACGCCGCGAGCCGAATTGCGCCAGGTTTGCCGGGATCCGGTTTGCAGCCCGGCAGCCGAGCGGTCATCGGCGGCCTCCGCCTGAGTCCGGGAATCGTACGCGTCGAAGTCGACGGGCAGCTGGCTCCAGTGCTCCAGAGCGCTCCGGAAGAACTCGAGGTCGCTCTGCCCTTCCGCCTCAAGCCCGGCTCCGTGCCCCTCACCGTCACCGTGGATGGCCGCCGCAGCAAGCCGGTGTCCGTGATCATCGGCTCGGCCTCTCCGGGCTTGTACGAGCCTCCAAAGAAGACCTCGGTGGAGCGCGGCGGCACGCTCTCTCTGATCTCCACCGGAGCCCCCGCAGCCCACCTCTGGCTGGGCGGCGTGCGCGTGCCCGTGGTCCGGCGCTCTCGCGGCGACGGCACAGAGGAGCTCCGGACGCGCGTTCCACCCTCCGTGCCCCTGGGCTGCGGCGTGCCCGTCACCGCAGTGGATGCCGCTGGCTTGCCCGGCAACACCATCGCCATCGCCATTCACGAGAAGGGACAGCCCTGTCCGGCGGATGCCTGGACCAGCGCGCTCGGCCGTCCAGGCCGCACGGGCCTGATCGTGCTCGCGCGGTCTCACCAGGGGAACCGGGCCACCGATGAAGGCGCAGCCCTGTTCACCGTCCGGGGGGAAGGCGCAGGCTGGCCCAGCCTCATCCCCGGCAGTTGCGGACTCTACCGGGCCGGCGAAGGCTTCGATCCGCGCGGCTCCATCCTGGCGCAGATGACGGGCCGCGTGCCCGGCGAAGGACTCGACGCAGGCGCCCGCATCACCATCGCCAACGGCCAGCAGGCCCGCGCGCTGGCCCTGAGGACCCCCGGCTTCTACACGCGCACCCTGGACCCTCTGCCGAACGGCCCGTTTCTCGAGGGCGGGCGCCTCCTGGTGCAGTCCACCGGCGGCCGCGCCGTGGGTGGCTTCTCGTTCCTCTTGCCGGTGGCGCCCGGCTTCTCCGCCGGACTTCCGGCCGGCGACAGCACGGTTGGCGCAGCACCGCTCACCCTCACCTGGACCGGCATTGGGCCCGGCCACCTGGCCCTCGTCGGGGTCACCGCCTCCGATGCCCGGAACCAGGCCATGGTGATGGCGCTGTGTGTGGCCGCTCCGGAGGCAGGACACTTCCTTGTGCCCGCCTGGGTCCGGGCAGCATTGCCGGACACGAGTTCCGCGACAGTTTCCGTAGCCTCGATCCCCCGGGCTCCGGAGGCGGCCTGGAAAGCCACCGGGCTGGACCGCGGTGTAGCCTTCACCGTCCAGGCCCGCCACGCGGTGGTTGTCCTGAAACGCTAAGGCCGTCTAAGCCTGGCTCAGCTCCACAATGCAGCGCACGCCCTGATTCTCGGGCAACTCATACCGCTCCACCACCCTCATCTGCAGCCGCCGCTTGCGCGCCTCGGCCGCGGCTTCGGCGATCTCCAGCTCCGCATCGGGTCCTTTATAGAGGAGAGCCCGCGTACCCTGGCGCACCGCCGGCCCGAATAGCGCAGCGGCTTTGATCAGCGGAGCCACCGCCCGGGCCGTGATCAGGTCCATCCGGGCCTTTTTGAGGACATCCTCCGCCCGCAGCGGCATCACCTCCACGTTCCCGATGCCCAGCCGGTGCGCAGCGGATTTCACGAACGCCGCCTTCTTCTGCGTAGACTCGGCCAGCACCCACCGCACCTGCGGCAGGACAACAGCCAGCGGCAGCCCCGGGAAGCCCGGCCCCGTCCCCGCGTCCAGCACCAGGCCCGCCTTCTCGAACAGCCGCCACGGCAGCACGGAGTCCAGCACATGCTTGATCGCCGCTTCGCGCGGCGTCGTAATCCGCGTCAGGTTGAACTGCTCGTTCGTCTCCAAAATGAACTGAAGGTGGCCGGCGGCCTTGGCAATCAGCTCCGCCCGGTGTGGGAGGTCGGCCGGCAGCACCTGCTGTAATTCGTCCTCAAACTGCACAGTTCATCTTCTCATTCCAGGATGGTGCCCCGGCAGGGCAGCCCTTTCCGCCCGGTCCGCCGGGACGCACGCCCCAAGCCCGCACGGACGGCCCCAGCGGATCACCGCGCTGCCCAATAACGGTCCCTCGACTGCACCTGCAGCCCCTTCGTCTTGGCCGTCAACTGCAGCTTGCGGAAGCCGTGCACCGTCACCGGCACATCGCTCACAAACCCCAGGCTGTATTGGCTCCGCAACTCGTCCTGGATCGTCGCGAAGATCTGCTCGATCGACCGCTTCTTCGTCACCTCAAAGAAGCCGCCTCCCGTCTCCCGGGCCAGCCGCTCCAGCACCCCACGCCCATCCGGAACATCGCCGAAGTATCCGCCCCCGCCGGTGAAGTAAATGGAATAGATCAGCGTCTCGTTGCGCTGCGCCGTCTCCAGCGCCTCGGCCAATGTGGCCTGGCTGCCCGTATCCACCCCGTCCGACATGATGATCAACGCCTTCCGGTCGCGGCGGTCCTTCATCACGTCTCGGGCCGACACCACCACCGCGTCATACAGCCGCGTGCCCGCTCCGCTGGGCATGTTCAGCTCCTGGCGGGTCGGCGTGTCGACATACGACAGGGCTTCGTCCAGCTCCTTGCGCGAGGCCGTCAGCTTCTGCCGGACATACACACCCATATCGAACTGCAGGATGAAAAACTGGTCCTTGGTGTCCCGCAGCACCTGGTCGATGAACCGGAACGAAGCGCCCCGCTCCTTGTCCAGCACCTTCTCCTGGCTCATCGACGTGTCGATCAGCAGCCCCAGCGTCAGCGGAAGGTCGGTCTCCCGCGAGAAATACCGGATCGTCTGCGGCCGGCCATCTTCCAGCAGCGTGAAGTCGTCCTTCGTCAGGTCCCGGACGATCTCGCCCTTCTTCGTCGCGACCGTAGCCAGCAGGCTGACCACCCGCACGTTCGAAGAGAAGATCGGTTGCTCATCGGCCGGCTCCGGAGGCTGGGCGCGGGCCGCGAGCGCGCCGGTCAGCCCGGCGGCGGCCAGCCAGCCTCGCCGGGTCAGCAATCGCGCGGTTAGGGCAGAAGTTCGCTTCACAGTGGGTCCGTAGTAGCAGATGCGGCACGCCGCACCAGGGTTCCCGCCAGGAACCGCAAGGTGGGCTGGATGACCCTGAATCTTCATTAATAAGTACACAATCCATCAAAAGATGCGGCCGCGTACGCCTCCGGAGCCGCCTGGCGAAGAGCAGGCCAACCTATCGTGTGTCTTTCGTGCACCCTTGTGTATACTATTGGAAATCCGAATTGGCAATCGGTGGAGACCAGGGATAGGGGATTCGGTCCCATCGAGGGTGGAGGAGCGCGAGAGGCAGTAAGAGTCGAAGCGAATCAGGAAATTAGGGGTATCCGGCGTCCTTCCGGACAACGAGCCGGTGGCTGGGGCAACTCGGAGCATGCCCGTCAGTCCGCGTGTCGTGTAGTGTCGTTTGCCACGAGCGCACCGCGGACAGCCATCGATGACGGCCGGAGAGCACTGCCGGTGCTGACGGTACCCGAAGTAAACACACTGACCGCGGCTGGAAACAGGACAGGACTGGGCCATGGTGCGGAGGGAGGATCCGCTCATCATGTGTAACCCAGCCAACAGACTCGCCTTCGGAAATCCATTGCCGGATTTGGGAAAGCCGTCCAGGTGGGCGCACAACCCGCATTGGCGTCCGGCCGTCGGAACAAACCGGCGTCGCGGCCAGGCGGGGCACAGATTGGGCTGAATTTCTGAGGAGACGAGACAATGATTGAATCCACGTATCTCCCTTGCCAGTCGATCGTGATTATCGGCTGGCAGGGGAGCGCACTCACGACGGGCAAAGTCCTGGACATGCCGGAGTTCGTACCCTTCCGCGACCGGATCGTGGTCCTGTTGGAAATACTCCGCAAGACCAAAACAGGCCGCATGCTGTTCCAGAGCCTGCAAATGACCGGGAAACGCGTCAGGATCCACGTCGGTGACGACTACCAGGACAACGCGGCGAAGATGGACCCGAATACAACCGCCAACGGGACCGCCGCCGCCATCAAGCCGTTCCGGCCCGCCCACCACAACGTCGAGCTGGCGCTGAAAGGTAGCGAGTCCGCCTGGAGAGGCATGGACGCCCGGGACGACCGCTCTGCCAAGAAGATTGAGATCAAACAGCAGATGCAGCAGCTGGGGCAGGCCACGAAGAAGTCCGAAACCGCTCCGGTCATGCGGGCGATGCTCAACCGCGCCCACCTCGGCATGGGGTTGGAACCGCGCATCACCAACTCCCGGTTCCGCCGCCCGGAACAGGAACTGGCCCAGCGCCTGAACATTTCGCCCGTTGAATTTGACGACATGGTCTGCGGCATGAAGTACATGCCGGATTCGGTCTACTATCCTCTGTGCTTTCTGCTCTACGACTACGCCATCCCCGGCGCCGGAACCGACGCCCAGATCCGCGTCATGAACCAGAAGACCTTCGAATACGATTTCCGCAACGACATCGAGGCGGAGAAGAAGCTGCTACGCGGCAAGACCGAGACGACGAAGACCCTGGACGCCGTCATCCTGGCCCATGAACTGGTCCACGCCTGGCGCATGATGGCCGGCCGCCGCGTCGTCGCCGGTGGCTGGGAGGAAGAGGCAATGACCTCGGGCATCGGGCCCTTCACCAACTGGCGCATGACCGAGAACTCCTTCCGCGCCGACCTCGGCCTGAAGCAGCGCAAGGAGTATGCCAACAACCGCCACTCCTCTGAGCTCATGCAGACCATGCACGGCCAGGTCAGCAGCAAGGGCTACAAGGGAACCATGTTCTAAACCCGGACGGCCGGACCCCGCCATCCGCACGCCGCGACGGAGGGGTCCGGCCCGCCCCACCCGGAACCTGCGCCTCATGACGGAGGTTCCGGACTTCGTCCGGGCCTCGCCCCACCCTTTCTGGCCCCCACGCGCACCGGCCCCAGTCTTACCCTCCTCCCTCCGAACCCTCCCCACCCTTCCCTCCTGGGCTCGAAAATCATCGGCAGCCGGGCGTCGCTCCGTTGCCCCACACGGCCCGGAGTAAGGCCCCGCCGCGCAGGTTCTGGCCGTTTTTGAAGCACTCCGTTCAAGCGGTGCCACGCCATCAGGAAATATTTATGCTTTCCGTTTCAATCGTTTGAAGAGAAAACGTCCGGCGAGAGGGGTTTGGGTTCTTCATCCTTTTCCCGGCTGCGAACTGCGGCTGAAAGGGAATTGTGTATGAGATGTTTTGCTGGCGGCGTGACCAACGCCGCACGAAAAGTAGTGGGGCAGTTGCGTTTGGTTCACGGCGCACCGGCCCCGGTGAGGCCGCCCTCGGTCTGGGCGAAGGAGGAGTTTGGCTTTGAGGCAGACCCCCTGCAACGGGAGGTCCTGGATACGGACGCGCGCCGCGTCCTGCTGTGCTGTTCGCGGCAGTGGGGCAAGTCCACCGTCACGGCCCTGCGCGCCCTCCATTTCGCGCAGCACCATCCCGGGACGACCACCCTGTGCGTCGCCCCATCCCAGCGGCAGAGCGGTCTGTTCCTGGAAAAGGTACAGCGCTATCTGAAAGGCCCCGCAATGCGCGATCCGCGCGAGGCGGCTTCCGTGAAACTGCCCAACGGATCGTCCATCATCGGCCTGCCCGGCCAGGAAGGGACCATCCGCGGCTTCGACAACGTCGGGTTCCTGATTCTGGACGAGGCGGCGATGATCGAGGACAGCGTCTACACGGCGACGCGGCCCATGCGCGTCCTGTCCGATGGTCTGTTGTGGATGATCTCCACCCCGCACGGGCAGAGCGGCTTCTTCCATGACGCCTGGCACGACGAGCAGGCAGGCTGGACCCGCTTCAAAGTCTCCGCGGCGGAGTGCGAGCGGTTCCAGCCCGAAGTGTTGGCACAGGAACGCATCGCCCTGGGCGAGCGCATGTACGCGCAGGAGTACCTCTGCCAGTTTCTGCCCAGCGACCAGCAGTTGATCCCGGCCCACCTGGTCGACGGGGCGGTGTCGGACGACGAGGAGCCTCTCCCGGAAGAGGCGCCGGAAGGGGAGCTGGCGGCGTGAGCCGGCCGCAAGGTGACGACGATGAGATTCACAGCAGGCAGGCAAAAACCAGGTTCGGTGTTCCATCTCGGTCTGGATCTGGGGCTGCGGCGGAATCCAACGGCATTGGCGCTGGTGGAAGACGTGACACGGCCGACGGGAGAGTTTGACTACGTGTACTACGCCCATCGGATGGAGACGGCGCTGGTCCTGCGGAACCTGCAGCGGCTGCCGCTGGAGACTCCGTATGCCGAGTTGCCGCGCTACCTGGAGCGGTATCTGGAGGGCCTCGCAAAGCGGGGCCCGGTCCATCTGGTAGTGGATGCGACCGGCGTCGGTCTGCCGGTGGTGGAGCTCCTGCAACTGGCGCAGTTGCCGGCGCAGCTCAAGCCGGTGGTGATCACGGGCGGCGAGTCGGTGGGGCAGTTGCAGCATGCGGCAAGTGTGCCGCGGTCGATGCTGTTGCAGAACCTGCGCGTTGTGCTGGAAACGGGAGGCCTGCGAATCCCTTCGCGGCTGCGGCTCCTGCGGGAGTTGAAGCAGGAGTTGCGGGCGTTGGGCGATCCAAAAAGCCGGACGCCCGACGACATGGCCTTCGCCCTGGCGCTGGCCATCTGGTCGGCGAGGCCGCAGCCGGTCATCGGCGAGCGGTCGGTAGCCCTCCCCGTGCACCTCGGCGGGCCCAAGCCCCGTCCCTTGGTGTAGCCGAACAAAAAACAGGGCTGGCGGCCCACCGCCGGCCCCCTCCCCGTCCCAAACCACAGTCCCGCTGCGAACCGCGCACGTCAGTAAGCGGGCCCCCGAGCTTCCTCCGCGCTGTGTCCCTTCGGGGACATAGGTGACACTCTATTCTGAGGACATGGGTGACACTTTGTTGGGTTTGGAGCTCATCGGTTGTGCCTTATTCTACCCACGGATTCGTGCCTGTGGGAATGTGGGAATCGCCAGGCGATTCCCAAG
>JAFKEE010000074.1 GCA_017307505.1 Acidobacteriota bacterium
ACCTCGGCCATCGACCGCCCACCATCGATCTCCCTCATTGCCGCGATCTTCAATTCTCGGCTGTACACTCGTCGGGCCAAATTCATTTCCCTCTCCGTTCAATGTATTCGGCCCCTTAACTTCGTGTCTCAGTTTTGGGGTGCAGTCCACTGCACCAGCCCCCGCCCCTGCCCCCCCCTCAATCCACGGCCGAATCCCCCCATCCTCAGAACCGCACCACCACCATGGTCATGTCATCGTGCTGCGGCACACCGCCGGCAAATGCATCGGCCGCGCGAAACAGGTGTTGCAACAGTTCTTCGGCGCTCAGGTCCGCGTGCGCCTGCGCCTCCGCGATCATCCGGTCTTCGCCCCACTCATCATCCGCTGCATTCATGGCTTCGCTGATCCCGTCCGTATAGGCCAGCAGAATATCGCCGGCGAGCAGTTGAACCGTCTGCTCCTGATAGCTCGCCCCGGCAAACAGTCCGATGACGGGGCCGCCATCGCCCAGGCGCAGCACCCGCCAGCCGCCGTCTTCCTTCCGCAACACCGCAGGTGGATTGTGTCCGCCATTCACATAGTGCAGAGTGCGCGACCCGCAGTCCAGCTCGGCATAGAAGAACGTGGCATAGCGGTTGGAGCCCGACGCACCGTGGAGCAGGCGGTTCACATTGGCCATCCTGGCCCCCAGGTCGCCTGAGCCGCTCAGCACCTGACCCCGCAAACTGGCGTGAAGACTCGCCATCAACAGCGCGGCGGACATGCCCTTCCCACTGATATCGCCGATCGCGATCCCCAGTCGCTCGCAGCCGCGCGCCTGCCCTGCTTCGGCCGGCGAGCTATCCTGGATGTCGATCAGGTCATAGTAGTCGCCGCCGACGGCCTGGGCGGGCCGGCAGTGCGCGGCAATCTCGACACCCTCCACTTCGGGAATCACCTGCGGGAACAACCGCTCCTGCACCTCGCGGGCAATCTCAAATTCCCGCTCCAGCTTGGCCCTCGACAAGGCTTCCTCAGCCAGCGTGGGAATCAGCTTGTAGACATTGACGAGGATGCCCGACGCCACAGCCCGGGAACTCCCCAGCGCAAAACCGCGCGGCAAGGATCCGCCTTCAAAGAACCGTTTGCCCTTGCCCAGCGCAATCGGATTCACCAGCAGCACCACCTCGTCCGCCAGTCCGTGAACCAGCAGCATGGAAATCAGCGAGATGCTGCCCGCCACGATCAGATCCGGCCCCTTCATGGCCTTAATGCGTCGAATGCTCTCCACGAGGTCCGAGCCCACAGCCTCACAGGGGCCCCATTCCAGGCTCTCCGGCCGGTGAGTGACGACATATTTCTTCGCCGCATTCAGACGGTCCGCCATTGGACTCTTCGGAGCAGTCGGCCAGAAACCCGCCATCAGATCGTAGGTTCGGCGGCCAAACAGCACATCGCAGCTCTTGCCGTACAGTTCGTTGACAATCTGCAATCCGGCAGGTGATCGATACGGCGCGGTCCAGTCGCCGTAAGGGAAATCGTCACCCGGCCCCGCGGTCATCTGGATGACGCCATCGAGCGAAATATGCTCGATGATTTTGAGTCTGCGCATATGGAACCACTATAGAGGCTCGATCTGCGCCCAAGTGAGGGCCCAGCACACATGGAAGGAACGAACAACAAACGCCGGCCTCCAACCGGTCGAAGCGGCGATGTCCATCTTGTGGGGTAGGATTTATCCTGCGCGGAGCTTCAGCTCCGCCCCCGTCAAAACTCAGCAAACCGCGCCGCAACCCTCACGTCAGCCCTAAGCGCCACGACCACAAAAGGCCTTACGGCACTTGCAGATCGGAGAACTAGCCGCGAACCAGTCGAACCATAGCCCGGACTGTTGCTTGCTGTTTCGATTCCCAACGGCTGGGAGGAGGCCGAAGGATCGAACACCAAAATCTCGCCCCCAGCCGGGCGAAGCGGCGGTGTCCGAGTTGTGGGGCAGGATTCATCCTGCGCGGGACTTCAGTCCCGCCCCCGGCGGAACCCGGGAAGCTGGGGCTCAAACGTCACGCCAGCCCTAAGCGTT
>JAFKEE010000010.1 GCA_017307505.1 Acidobacteriota bacterium
CAATAGGCCTGTCCGGCCCCGTCCGGGGCTGCCGCGATGAGGAACTGCACCCACAGCAGTTGCTGGTATCCCTGCGCCCCGCTGTACAACGCCTGGAAGACTTGCTCAGCGCCCGCACCGGAAGACGGCGAGGCGCTCACGGCCGCCGTGACATTCACGGTCGGCGCGTCCTGTGTAAGTGTGAATGTTTTGCTTCCGATCGTAATGGTACCTGTGCGCGGGGAGTTGCCGGTATTCGCCAGTACGGAGAAGCCGACATTCCCGATACCGATTCCAAGCGTGCCGGAGTCGACCTGAATCCACGGCACATTGGACTTGACTTCCCAGATACAACTGGACTCAGCATTGACCGCGACACCGCCCATATCGGCGTAGGCGATTGCCGTTCCGGTGCTGGTACCCAGGGTGACCGCGCACCCCGTCGTAAATTCCGGCGACAGCGTGTAGACTGCGAAGTCATTCAGGAGGCCTGCACTCGGATCGGCCTGCAGGATCACGTACGCTTTCGTCCCCGTGCTGTCCCAGAAAACGAACTTGCCATGGCTGCTGGCGGTCACATTGCCGGCGGAGATCGGGGGGAGCGTCGTCTTGCTGGAAAGCGCGAGATACCTGTCACCGTGAAGGAAGAGATTACCATCCTGATCGGAGGGACTGGTGCCTGGTCCAATCGACGCGAACTGGTGGCGTGTTGTGGAATGCGCCGCGCCGACAAGGGTTCCCATGCTGCCGGGGTACCCGGAAAGTGTGCCTGTGTAAATGAAATCCGTAGCTAGCGTGTTGCCGGTACGGAAGACACTGCCCGTGTCCCCAACCATGCGGCCATCGTTAGTGAACCACAACTTGTATCCAACCGGATGGGCAGGGTACCCCTCAGATTCGTAGTCCTCCTTCATCGGACCGCCACTGATCCCGTAGCGAGAAACTGACTGACCCGAAGTGCCCGTGTTCGAGGTGTAGATCGCATCGCCGGTGCTGTTGAGCCGGAAGTTTGTGCCGTCATACAGTAGATCGGCTTTCGTTTCTACGCCGGTGGCAACACTGACCGAACTCGACGTACCCCATCCCCCAGTCACACTCATATAGACATAATTGTTGTCCGCAAAGACAAGGTCCTGGCAATTGACCGAGACGCTCAGTGTCTTCTCGATGGAGGCAGTCTGCAGGTTGATGATGCTGACCAGGCCGTCATGGCAAACAGCGGCGCGAAGCCCACTGTGTTGGACTGCAACTGCGCGGCCGGGCAGCGGCAGTGCCACCGGCACATTGATGCCGGTGGCCGGATCATAGATATTCAGCCGATTGGGACTTCCGGAAATGGCAACAATCCTGTCCAATGTGTTCGAGTATTCCGCGTCTGCCACTCGGAAGAGCAAACCTGTTGTGGGCGAAACCTGCACTTGGGCCCCGGCCGCCTGGGTAACGGTAAGCGTTAAACCGGCAACCGTAATTGTGGCCGTTCGGGCCGACGTAGTCGGGTTCGCATCCACGATGTAACTCACCCTGGCCGGACCGGCCGAGAACGCATTCGCCGAGATGGTGAGCCAGGGTGCGTTTGAGGTAGCCGTCCAGGCGCAGCCGGAATCGGCCGTCACGTCTGCGCTAAAGCTTCCACCTTGCGCTGGGATGCTCGCGGTGGAACTATCGAGCGTAGCGTTGCAACCACTATTAAAGGAAACGGTATAGATCGCGTAATCGTTCAGCAGACCGGAGGTCTGATCCGCTTGGGTGATGGCGAACAACCGGTTCCCGGCTGCGTTCCAGAATAAATAGCGGCCATGGGCAACGAAGGAGTTGGAACCGGAGGTGATCTTCGGAATCGAAATGGAACCGATGTTCGCGAGATACTGCCGGCCATAAAACTTGATCGTAGTGTCGGTGGTCGATCCCGTGGCCACGGTTGCCGTAACCTGCTGCGCCGAGGAGTCAGCCGCGGCGGAGATGCCCCCACTCTCCAGAGTCCCGTTGTACTGAAGATCCTGGGACTCAATGTCAGAGAGGCGATACGCCTTACCGTTACCGCTGAAGAGCCGTGTCCCGTCCTGGCTGAACCACTGACGGGGATTGAAACCTGAAATTGCGTCGAAGGCGGAAGTCAGCGGCTTGCTGATGTCATAGCGTTTCGTCGCGTTGATATACAGATACTTGCCATTGGGCGAGATCTTCCCAGCCGTTGAACCCGCGATGACCCAGTTCCATAGAGTCTCCGCTCCGGTAGCGATATTCAAAACACGCACGGATTCCCATTGGTCGCGCACAGGGAAGGCGTAGATGTCGCTGGCGCCAAGTGCCAGGTCAAAAACCGTCGTTGTGACCGGAAGAGTCTTCTCCACCGACGCAGTGGTGAGATTGACATAGCTGACAAGGCCGTCGTGCCCGACGGCTGCATGCGAACCGTCGGTGCTGACCGAAACGGATGTGGGCGGCATCGCAAGCGAAACCGTCTGTCCATTGCCTGTAATTGGGTCGAGGATTGTCAGCAGGTTCGGGTTCGACGACACGAGAACCACCTGGTCCAGCGCGGAACTGTAGTCGGCGGCGATCGGCCGGACCGGTGACACACTCACCGGATCCACGCCGGGTGCGGATGCCGCGCTCTGCGTTACCGTATAGGTCAATCCGGCGATTGTGACCGTTCCGGTGCGGATCGCGGTTTGCAGGTTCGGAGCCGCCTGTATGGTTACCGTCCCGCTCCCACTCGTCACGCCGCCCACTCCGACATTCAGCCATGTGGCGTTGGAGCTTGCCTGCCACAAACAACCGCTCGTAGCCGTGACGGTGACATCAACGGCCCCGCCGCTGACCGGCAAGTTCGTGGAAGTGGTTCCGAGCGAGGGACCACATCCGGTCCCAGTGGATAATGTCAACGTATAAATGGCATAGTCATTCGTGAGATTCGCCGTGGCATCCGCCTGAAGAACGACATAGAGCTTGCTTGCATCTGGACTGTAGAAGACGGAACGCCCGTGCCAGGGCGCGTTGATCGAGCCCGAAATATACCTCGGAAGTGCCACCCGCCCGAGCAGGTTGAGCAACTCATCGTCATAGAATTGAATCTCGTTATCAGCCGTGGTTGGGCCATTGTAGGTGTTGCCTGGAATCACAACCAGCTTATGGGTAAGCGAGGAATCTACGGCGGCAACAACATTCGGGGCCGCGGCAAGCGATCCGTTATAGGAGAGGTCGTCATTCACCGAGGCGCTGGTCCGGAAGAGCGTTCCGCAACCCGTCAACAGGCGATTGCCATCAGCGCTGTAGAAAATCCCGCCGCAAATCGGAAAATCACCGTGGTACCTGGAGTCATAGAGGTACTGGAAAGTGCCGGTGGAGATGTCTCCCTTGATCACATCGTCGGGCGAACCGCCGCGTGTGTAATAAATCCAGGAACCGCCTGGATGCAGCGCCGGTTTGATCACGCTCCAGGGACTGTAGCCGGAAGTAGTCTGTAATCCGGTGGCCACGTCAATATTGCTGGTCGGTGGCACCCAGATGCTTCCGTTGCCCGCGAGGAGAAGAACATTGACTGTGGTCGAAACTGCCAGGTTCTTCTCTACATAGCCTGCCTGGAGATTCACATACGAGATCCATCCGTCATGTCCAACCGCGGCGTGTGTGCCGTCAGGCGAAACCGACAGGCTCAGAGCCGCCAGGTTCAGGTTGATTGTGGTTTCCGCGCCGTTGAGCGGGTTCACAATGTGAACCTTGTTCGGATTCGTCGACACCATGATCAGCCTGTCTAGCGACTTGCTGTATTGAACATCCACCGGCTTGAACGTCAAGGCTAGCGGCTGAGCGCAAAGGCTGGCCGCACCAATCGAGGCAGCCATGAGAAAAAGCCGGATGAAACGTGTGGACATGGATTTCGCTCCAATAGGACCAGAGAGACGAGAAAATCAGCTGGATACTCAGCCGGGCGGGGACGAACAGCGCGACAGTCGCATTGGGTGAAATTCGCTTCGAAGGGACAGCTCGACGCGTGCTTCACACCCAAAGGTTTGACCGTCATTAGCTCAGAAAAGACAGCTTACGCATTCGGGGTTGACCTGTCAACAGGATATCATCACGTGGTCAACGGAAATGGAAATAGTTCACGAAAAAGTGGAGATGTTCTTCAGGTCTGCCACCCTTGCGGTGCAGAATCTATTGCCTGGCGCGTCCCACCCTGAACCACTAAAACCAGGTCTCCGATTGGGGCCAATCACCGCGGAACTTGCCAAATCTTCCCTTGGCCCTCACTGTGTTTCGCCGTTCCGCCATCCGCCGGGCCCAAACTATTGGCCCCAGGTGACTCCGTTCTTCCGACTCTGCGCCATATCACCGAAACAGGACACGACCAACTGAATAAAGTGGAGAGCAAACCCGCTTGGGACAGCGGTCACACATGGATCAAGCGGCAGCAATGTGGTTTGTCGCGAGTGTGCGTCCTGGGCCTTGACCTGACGGAGATCGCCCTCTTTCACCGGCCTGCGGATGCTGGCTACGGAATCGTCCAGGTTCCTTTCTGCAGGAAGCCCGAATCCCGGTTCAGGGCGTCATGGCTCCGCAGGTAGGTGTTCTTCGTGCCGCTCATCGGCGCCTTGAAGCTGAGTGGAACATTCATCACCAGGCTGCCCCCTACGTTCTGAACCGTGGTCCCGGCCGGATTGACGGTGCAGGCCGAACTGTCCAGCGCATTCGACTCCACGCCGGGAGCGACCGGACCCAGGAAGAACCCGACGTCCGACGAGTACATCCAAAGCCCATTGCCGGCCCTGTCATAGTGAACGAAGCAGAAGGGCTGGCCACCTCCATCCGTCGCGGCCGCCACCAGGAACTGCTCCCAACCCAGCGGCGAGCCCGCGAATCCAGGCGGGTCCCCATACGTCAGGACGAAGGTCCGAGTAGAACCGCTTCCGCTCGCCGGCGACACCACCATCGAGGGCAGTGCCGCAGCGGCCTGCGTCCAGGTACCGCGCTGAACCCAGCCTGTATCGAGATTGCTCGTATCCAGCGCCCGCATGTACAGCTTGCGGGTGGCCGCCGCCTTGAACACCACCGCCAGATTCACAGTCAGGCTGGAACCGGAGCCCGAGACACTGGACCCAGCCGTGTTAAGGGCGCAATGCGAGCCCTGCAACACACTGGAGGCAGCACCGGGCGTCACCGGCCCCACGAAGAATCCCAGCGTGTCCGAATACAGCCAGAACCCATTCCCCCGCACGTCGTAGTGGAGGAAGCAGTAGGCCTGTCCGGCCCCGTCCGGGGCCGCGGCGATGAGGAACTGCACCCACAGCAGTTGCTGGTACCCCAAAGCCCCGCTATACACCGCCTGGAATACTTGCTCGGCGCCTGAGCCGGAAGACGGTGTGGCGCTCACCGCAGCGGTAACACCCGCGGGCAATGGAGCCTGCGTGAGGGTGAATGTTTTAGTTCCGATCGTAATGGTGCCGCTGCGCGATGAGTAGCCGGTGTTTGCCAGCACGGAAAAGCCGACATTGCCGGATCCGATTCCAAGCGTGCCGGTGTCGACCTGAATCCACGGTACATTCGACTTGGCTTCCCAGACACAGCTGGAATCAGCAGTGACTGCCACGCTGCCCGCATCGGCATTGGCGATTGCCGTTCCGGAAGCGATACTTAGGTTGACCGCGCAACCCGGAGTGAATTCCGGCGACAGCGTGTAGACTGCGAAGTCATTCAGGAGGCCTGCACTCGGATCGGCCTGCAGGATCACGTATGCCTTCGTTCCACTGCTGTTCCAGAACACAAACTTTCCATGACTGCTGGCGCTCACGCTGCCGGCGGAGATCTTCGGCAGAGTCGTCTTGCTGGCCAGCGAGAGGTACTTGTCGCCGTGAAGGAAAAGACTGGCGTCTTTATCCGCGGAACTGGTGCCTGGTCCAACGGACGCGAACATTTTGCGTGTTTGGGAATGCGCCAGGCTGACAACCGATCCCACATTGCCGGCGTAGCCGGAGAGCGTGCCGGTGTAAATGAAATCGGTAGTCTGCGTATTGCCGCTCCGGAAGACACTGCCCGTGTCCCCTGCCATGCGGCCATCACCGGTGAACCACACCTTGAATCCAGGCCTCTGGGCAGCGGGCCAATTGGATCCGTACTCCTTCTTCATCGGACCGTCAGTGATCCCATAGCGAAATACTGCCCCAGCGGTAGCGAACGAGTACGAGACATAGATCGCATCGCCGGCGCTGTTGAGCCGGAAATTTACGCCGTCGTACATTAGGTCGCCTTTCGTTTCTTCGCCTGTGTCGATATTGACCGAACTCGAATAGCCCCATCCGTCCGGAGCACTCAGGTAGACATAATTGTTGCTCGCAAAGACAAGGTCGTAGCAGAGCACGGAGACGCTCAACGTCTTCTCGATGGCGGCAGTCTGCAGGTTGATGATGCTCACCAGACCGTCGTGGCAAACAGCGGCGCGCAGCCCATTGGGTTGAACCGTTACCGCGAGCCCCGGCATAGGCAGTGCCACCGGTACATTTACGCCCGTGGCCGGGTCATAGATATTCAGACGGCTGGGACTATCCGAAATGGCAACAATCCTGTCCAATGCATTCGAGTACTCCGCGTCTGCCACGCGGAAAAGCAAACCTGTCACCGGCGAAACCTGCGTCTGAGTCCCGGCCGCCTGGGTAACTGTAAGCGTCACGCCTGCGATAGTGATGGTGGCAGTGCGGGCCGACGTAGTCGGATTCGCATCCACGATGTAATCCACCGTGGCTGGACCGGCCGAGAACGCATTCGACGAGATAGTGAGCCAGGCGACGTTTGATGCGGCCTTCCAGCCGCAACCCGGATCGGCGGTCACGTTTGTGCTGAAGCTTCCACCTTCCGCTGGGACGCTGGCGGTGGAATGATCGAGCTTACCGTTGCAACCACCATTGAACGAAACTGTAAAGATTGCGTAATCGTTCAGCAGACCTGCGGTCTCGTCAGCTTGGGTGATGGCGAACAGCCGGTTCGCGGCCGCGTTCCAGAATAGATAGCGGCCGTGGGCGGTGTGGGAACTCGAACCGGAGGTAATCGTCGGAATCGGAATGGAGCCGACGTTCACGAGATACTGCTGGCTAAAGAACTTGATTGCTGTGTCGTTATCTGATCCTTTGCCTACCGTGGCCACAACCTGCTGCGCGGATGAGTCAGCCGCGGCGGAGATCCCGGTCACTTCGAGAGTGCCGCTGTAGGGAAGATCCTGAAAGCCGACGTGAGTGGGGCGATACGCCCTGCCATCACTGCTGAAGAGCCGCGCCCCGTCCTGGCTGAACCACTGCCGGGGCTTGTAATTCGATATTCCGGCGGCTATGACAGTCAGCGGCTTGGTTATGTCATAGCATTTTAGCGCGTTGAGGCATAAATACTTGCCATTGGGCGACACCTTTCCAGCCGTTGCGCCCGCCCAGACACGATTCCAGAGAGTCTCCACTCCGGTGGCGATATTGACAACATGGACGTCTTCCCATTGATCGCGCACGGGGAAGGCGTAGATGTCTGTAGGGCCGAGTGCAAGGTCGTACACTTTTGTTGTGACTGGCAGCGTTTTCTCCACCGCCGCTGTGGCGAGATTGACGTAGCTGATCAGGCCGTCGTGCCCAACGGCTGCGTGCGAACCGTCGATGCTGACAGAGAGTGACGTTGGCGGCATCGCGAGCGAAACCGTCTGGCTGTTGCCCGTAATTGGGTCGAGAAGTGTCAGCAGGTTCGGGTTCTTTGACACAAGCACCATCCGGTCCACGGTGGAACTGTAGTCCGCGGCAATCGGCCGGACCGGCGACACACTTACCGGGTCCGTGCCGGGTGCGGATGCCGCGTTTTGCTTCACCGTGTAGGTCAGTCCGGCAATCGTGACCGTTCCGGTGCGAGCCGTGGTCTGGAGGTTCGGAGTTGCCTGGATCGTTACCGTCCCGCTTCCGCTCGTCACGCCGCCCGCTACTACGCTCAACCATGTGGCGTTGGAGCTCGACTGCCACAAACACCCGCTCGTAGCAGTGACGGTGACATCCACAGTCCCGCCGCTGGGCGCCACGGTCGTGGAAGCAACTCCAAGGGAGGGACTGCATCCGGTCCCGCTGGATAGTGTCAACGTATAGATGGCGTAGTCGTTCGTGAGGTTCGCCGTGGCATCCGCCTGCAGAACGACATACAGCTTGGTTGAATCTGGACTGTAATAGACGGAACGCCCGTGCCAGGGCGCGTTGATATTGCCGGAGATATACCTCGGAAGCGCCACTCGGCCCAGCAGGTTGAGCATCTGGTCTTCATAGAATTGAATCTCCGTATCGCCAGGGCCTGGGTCGCGGAAAAGGGTGCCTGGAATCACAACCAGCGTATGGGCAACCGGGGAATCCACGGCGCTGGTGACAAGCAAGGCAGCGGAAAGCGATCCGTTGTAAGTGATGTCGTCATCCACTGAGGAGGTGGTCCGGAAGAGCGTTCCACAGCCCGTCAACAGGCGGCTGCCATCAGCGCTGTAGAAAACCCCACCGCAAATCTCGAAATCACCGTGGTATTTGGAGTCATAGAGATACTGGAACGTGCCTGTGGAGATGTCTCCCTTGACTACATCGTCGGGCGAGCCGCCGCGGGTGTAGTAAATCCAGTTGCCGCCGGGATGGAGAGCCGGTTGCACCACTTCATAGGGACTGAACCCGGAGGTGGTCTGTACTCCGGTCGCCACGTCAATATTGAGCGTCGGTGGCACCCAGATGCTTCCTTTGTCAGTCAGGACAGCAAGCCTGACAGGCGTCGAAACTGCCAGGTTCTTCTCTACATATCCTGCCTGGAGATTCACATATGAGATCCAACCGTCATGTCCGACCGCGGCATGAGTGCCGTCAGGGGAAACGGAGAGACTGAGTGGCGCCAGGTTCAGGTTAATTGTGGTTTCGGTGCCGTTGATGGGGTTCACGAGGTGAACCTTGTTGGGACTGGCCGACACCATGATCAATCTGTCCAGCGACTTACTGTATTGAACCTCCACCGGCTTAAACGGCAGGGACAGCGGCTGCGCGCAAAGGTTTGCCGCACCAATCGAGGCAGCCATGAGAAAAAGCCGGATCAAGCGTATGGACATGGATTTCGCTCCAATAGGACGAGAGAGACGGGAAAATCAGCTGGATACTCAGCGGGGTGGGGACGAGGGCCACCGCAGTCGCGCTCGGTGAAAGTCGCCTCGAAGGTACAGTTCGACGCGCGCTTCACACTCAAGATGTTGACCGCCATTAGCTCAGAAAAGCCAGCTTACGCATTCGGGGTTGACCTGTCAACAGGATATCAGCACCTTGTCAGCGGAAATAGAAATAATTCAGGAAAAAATGGAAACGTTCTTCAGGTCTGCTACCCTTCCGGTGCAGAATCTATTACCTGGCACGTCTCTCCGGGATTCACTAAAACTAGGTCTCTGATTGGGGCTAATCACCCTGAAACCTGCCAAAAACCACTTGGTCTCCACTGTGTTGCGCCGATCCTCCATACCCCGGACCCAAACCACTGGCCCCAGATGACTCCGTTCCACCGGCTCTGCGCCATATCACGCAAACAGGACACGTCAGTCAGAAATACGGAGAGAGGAACCCCCGTTGGGACGGGTGTGTCACGCGGAGATCATGAGGAAGCGAGGAAGTCGGTCGCGAGTGTGAGTCCTGAGCCGGGACCTAACCGAAATCGGGACAGCGATGGGGCGGACTAGAAATACCCTTCAGCCCAACCCCAACCGTCCCAGCGCACCCAGACTCCGCAACGCAAACGCAACCCCGCCCCAGCCTCCCCTCCGGCATTGCCGGAGGCCCGCCCCAACTCCAACGAAAGCCGCCACCATCCCAATGCCGCCCACTCCAACCTCCCGGTAGGCTGCCCCAGAATTACCCTCGGCGAAGCCGGGGGCCCATCCCAACTGAGTTCCCTCGCTCAGCCCAATCCCACCCGTCCCATCGCACCCACACTCTGCAACTCAAACACAAACGCCCACCGAAGAGTGGAAATGGTATTACTTCGATCAGGTAGGTTGGGAGCAGTTGGCGGAAGGCCGATCGTCGCCCGGCCTTCATCGACATCGCCCCCCATCGACAGGTCTACTCAAACCACGATTCTGGCGCCGGTCACCCCCGGAAACGCCAGGAAGCCGGACCGGTCTCCATGATCCCCAAATCGGCTCTGGCGCCCGCCGCACCGAAACGAAGCCAGCGAGAGTGAGTCGCACCCAGCCCCCGAGTCGCGGCATTTGGGTGCGGTCTTTCATCGTCGCGCCCCGGCCCCACGCTCATACGCTCCGCTCACGGTCCGTGTGAGGACAAGCGGCACAGATCCGCTTCCTCAATACCCGTGAATTGGTGCTTCAGCCGCCCCTCGATTTCGAGCCGCCGGTGCAGTCCGTGAAAGGCATCAGAAGCCCAGCAGCGGCGGGACGTCAAGTCGCGATTCATCTCGTGGTACACCTCATAGGGCACTTCGTCGATGAGTTCCGCGACGGTAATCAAATACCCGTCGGCCAGCACCGCCAGGCCGCTCACACGATTCGCGCGGCTCAGTAGTCGGTTGACACAACTCCGGGTGAACTGGATTTCCCCTTCGCTGCGCAGCGTAATCGATTCGCCGCCAGTGATTCGGAACTTGTGAATCTCGGCGGCTTTGCCCCGATTGCACTCCCCACCCAGCAGGACGACATCGCCGGCGACGGCGAGTTGATCCAGATGGCCTCCGTGCTGGAATTGGGTCAACACCTGCCCGCGGGCCGAAAGCAGGTTGAAGGCTCCTTCGTGCCTGGGCAAGCCGCAGAAGTGGACGAGGATGGCGCGCTGTTTACGCACGGCTGGGATCGTGCGGAGTGCGGTAACCAGTTCGAGGTGATCGTGAACGCGCGGCGGGTAACTCCAGCGAGTGGCGCCTTTCGAGTCGAATACGTGCAGGCGGTGAGGCGAGCCGGCGGCTGCTGGCACCTCCACAAACACAACCTCACGGTCGCCATCCTCATCCAGGTCCTCGACGATCCAGCGCGGCACCAGGCCGCCCGAGGCGCCAATATAAGCGCGAGAGTCCAAAGGCTCTTCAAATTCAGCCCTCCATACTTCGTGGCGCTGGTCGTCCAGGGCGGAGAGCACCCTTCCGTTCACCAGAACACTGGCGACCTGCGGACGGTTGAGGAGTCCATGGTGCTCCACCAGGTCGTGGCCGAGAATGGCGACCAGGAGGAACGGAATAATCCAGAGAGCTGCATCGCGGAGTCCGGCACCGCGCCACCACGGGGTCGGCTTCTGACGGCTCGACGCCCACAGGCTCAACTCCTCTGGGTTGGCTGTGACGTGGCCATGCTCGCCCGGCGGCCTCCGGACGGGCAGCCCCGCGTCGCGCTCCCACATCTGGGCGGCCCGGACGCTCACCCCTAGAAAAGCAGCGATCTCCTTCCAGGTGTGAAGGGTCCGGATGTTCTGGGTATCCGTGGGCACGACAGCGGCCATTCAGCTCACAACATAAAACTGCCTAGATATTACGCCTGTCCGTGACGGTGTCAAGGAGATCTCGCGCCGGCATCGGAAGCACGCAACAACACCGCACAGGCGGCCCATGCGGCTGTTGCGCGGGACCGTACATCCGGAATCGGGCCCGGCGGCGCGCCGCGGGGCGGTTCGGGAGCCGCGGCGCATCGGAACGGCCTCCGCGGGAATGGCCAACTCCTTCGGGCTCTCCGCATCAGCGCCCACCCGTGCAGCTACGTGCGCTACGGCGCGCAGCAGTATGCAAACTCCTGTTCGCCATCGGGCCGTGCGTGCAAAGGTGCGCATACGAGCCTTTGCATTAGCCTGCGGAGCACAAGCGAACTAAGGTGCAACTGTCTTCGGATTCGGCAGCGGACGGTCCGATGCCGGTGATTGGAGTTCTTCCGCGAGCCTGACGGCCCGCATAGAGCAATTTGACGAAGGCGGCGCAAAGACGTCCGCCCTGGCATGGAGGAAAAAATGTCACGAGTGGGAGCTTCACAATTACGTGGCAGAATCACTGCCTGCGTGCTGATACTGGCTGGCTCCGTTTCGATCGCGTTTGGGCAAGGGCAGGGAACTGGGGGGGGAAGGCCAGGAGGAGAGGAATCGACGATGAACCTCTCCTACCCGGCGAATTTCTATCAGAGCTCGCTGCAAAGCGGACTCATTGGAAGCTACACCTTGGGTGGTGTATTCCCGTCGGGCATGACCTATGGCTGCGCCATCCCCGAAACTGTCGGGACTACTACTTACCCCAACACCGCCTGCGTCGACTCCACAGGTACACCTCTCTCTCCAGAAGCATGCACTTGTCTCGATGCATCGAGTGCGCCCATTCCGGGTTGCCAGACTTTGGAGGCAAAGTGCTTGGGAAAGAGGCACAGCGAACTGGAGCGCATCTACAACCAGAAAACCGCTGCGAATAAGTGGCAGGCGGGATATGCCACATCCCAGACTCCGCTGCCCGCTGAATACATCGATTGGGGCGACAACCTGGAAGGGCGGACTTGGCCGGTTCAGGTCCTTCGCGTCGAAACCAACACTTTTTCAACCACAGTCCCGACTTACCGGTTCGACATGTGGCACATCTTTGGCCAGGGGACGAATGAACTCTGGGGCGTGCACTCCACCAATCCCGAATCTGGCAACCCCCTTCCCTACGTCTATGCCGGGTTCCCCTACTCGGTGAATGTGTCAGGCTCGGCGCGGCTCAACATCGCAAAACTCTATTCAGGCGCTGACGTCTGCCCGGCAACAGCCACCGGCAGTTCGCAGTCGCCTTTCCTCGGAACATTCGACAAAAACGCGAGGACTTGGGTCGGCAGTGTGTACACCAAAGACATGCTCTATGGCGCGGAACTCAACATCAAAGGCAGCTATGTCTACGGCTACAACTGGAACTTGCGCAGTGATCCCATGACCATGGGCATCAGCAAATCAGGCTGGTGGCGGCTGACCTTCTATACCCCGGACGACTCGATCATCTTTTCGCAATGGGTGGGTGGGGCGGCAGGGCTTGCCCCGCCGCTCTCCCCTCTGACCCCGGCGCCCATCCCCAGCCTTGCTGCGCCTGCAGCCGAAGGCGAGACGGGCCTTCTGCTCTACGTGCCTCAGGTTGACCCTCTCAACCACCTCACCTACCTCGACATCTGCATCTCGGAAGGCCATGCGGGTGGAGGCGGCAAGGGCGGCAGGTAGACGTTTCGATATTTCCGGGCCAAGCCCCGCCAGGGTTTGGCCCGGAAGGCTCCCCAATCTACGGGGACACAAATGCAAGAAAGGAAACATAATGTCCAAATCATGGATCTTGATGCTCACTCTCGTCCTTCTCTGCGCGGGCGTTGCGCTTGGATACGGACAGGACGGTGCCCAGGGCGGGCCTCCGGCGACGCCGCCTGGCTCCGGCACGGGACCGGGACAGCAACCTGAAAAGGGCACACCTCCGCCTGACGCCGTCCCGAATCCGGCCAAGGTGATTCTCGACTTGCGCGGTGGCAGCATCGTCAATGTCGTCGCCGAGTACGGAGCTTCCTACCCGGCCATCGTTTTCAGCCACACAACCCTGGCCTCTCCCATTGACGTCCGTTTGGCCCCCCTGTGGTTTCTGGAAGAGGCACTCGGCCTCGACGTTCAGATGCTGTTGACGTTCGTGGGCGATCCGGCAGACTTGGTCGTGCTTTGCAAGACGGTTGCGGACGAAACCGTCTACCATGCCATAACGCTGACTGTGAATGGGACCACCTATCGTTTCCGTACGGATGAGGGCAAGCCCTTGTGGAATCCCTCTGGAAAGATTAAGGAAGGTACGGCCACAACGCCCAGCCTGCAGGTTGGGACGGCTCGCAACATGGGCGGAGAGATAATCCGCATCGTGCCAAGCCTCATCACCGGAGAGCTCACACTAATGCTGCGCGCCGACGATGGCCTGATCTATCGCATCCGCCTGGCCGAGGCGGAGGCTGTGCTGGCCACCGATTTTGCGCTCCGCGACCGTAGCCGCGTCCAGGTCCGATTCGCGCTCGAGGCCGGTACGGGCGAAACCGTGGCGCTCCAACTCACCACCGAGTCGCAACAGACTCTGCGATTGCGTGACGAAAACGGGCGGCGTCTGAAACCGGATTAGCGTCGCCTTCCCGACCGGCCGGGTCGGACCGCGGCGAGCCGCCTCTCCTCCGGCGGCCCGCCGCGGGCGCGTGTCGCCGCAGTTTGTCCTATGTGGCAACCGCCTGCTTCGAAGCCACCGCCTGCTCCGAAGCCACCGCCGCCTTCTCCGGGGCTACCCGTACCCGCACATCCCAACTCAGTTCACTCTTACGGCCCAACCCCAACCGTTCCAACGCACCCAGACTCCGCAACGCAAACGCAAACCCGCTCCAGCATTCCCTCCGGCATTGCCGGAGGCCCGCCGCAATCCCAACGAAAGCCGCCACCATCCCAGCGCCGGCTGGCTCCAACCACCTGCTACCGCTGCTCCAGCATTACCCTCGGCGAAGCCGGGGGCCCATCCCAACTCAGTTCACACTCTCGGTCGAACCCT
>JAFKEE010000033.1 GCA_017307505.1 Acidobacteriota bacterium
CGCCGACGCCATCGAAAAGCGGACCCGCCCCCCCAAGCGCCTCACGGAAGGCACCCTGCTCACCGCCATGGAAACGGCCGGCAAAACCCTGGACGACAAGGAACTCTCCGACGCCATGAAGGAGAGCGGCCTCGGCACCCCGGCCACCCGAGCCCAGATCATAGAAGTCCTCCTCAAGCGCGGCTTCATCGAGCGCCGCGGCAAAAGCCTGGAGGCCACCGACAAAGGCATCCGCCTCATTGAGGTCGTCCACCCCGAGGTGAAAAGCCCCGCCATGACCGGCCAGTGGGAAGCTCACCTCAAACGCATCGAACGCGGCCAGGCCGAACTCCAGCCCTTCCTCCACGGCATCGAGGAGTACGTCCGCGAAGCCGTCGGCAAAGCCTTCAGCGGAGCCATCGCCGCCGAGCGCGCCCAGCACACGCGCGTCCCCACCCGCGAAATCGTCCGCGCCCAGCGCCAGGCCGCCACCGGCACCCTCGACGAAATCCTCCACGCCCGCTTCGGCTTCCCCGGCTTCCGCCCCAACCAGGAAGCGGTCTGCCGCGCCGTCATGGAAGACAAGGACGTCCTCCTCGTCATGCCCACCGGCTCCGGCAAATCCCTCTGCTACCAGCTCCCCGGAGTCGCCCGCGGCGGCACCACCGTCGTCATCAGCCCCCTCATCGCCCTCATGGAAGACCAGGTCGCCAAGCTCAACACCATGGGCTTCGCCGCTGAACGGATCCACTCCAATCGCGACCGCGCCGCCTCCCGCGAAACCTGCCTCGCCTACCTCGCCGGCGAGCTCGACTTCCTCTTCATCGCCCCCGAACGCCTCCGCGTCCAGGGCTTCCCCGAGATGCTCGCCAAGCGCAAACCCACTCTCATCGCCATCGATGAAGCGCATTGCATCTCGCAATGGGGCCACGACTTCCGGCCCGACTACCGCAACATCGGGCAGCACCTGCCCGCCCTCCGGCCCGCGCCCGTGATCGCCCTTACCGCCACGGCCACCCCCCTCGTCCAGCGCGACATCGCCGTCCAGCTCGGCCTGCACGCCGCCGAATCCCTCATCCACGGCTTCCGCCGCGAAAACATCGCCATCGAGGTCGTGAAAGCCCCACCCGGCAGCCGCGCCAAACTCGCCCTCGAGCTCCTGCAGGACGACGACCGCCGGCCCGCCATCATCTACGCCCCCAAACGCAAGGACGCCGAACACCTCGCGAGCCTCCTCGCCGGCTCCTTCCCCTCCGCCGCCTACCACGCCGGCATGGAAGCCGACCGCCGCGAGAAGGTCCAGACCGGCTTCCTCCAGGGCAAACTCGAAGTCATCGTCGCCACCACCGCCTTCGGCATGGGCGTCGACAAGGCCGACGTCCGCACTGTCATCCACACCGCCCTGCCCTCCAGCGTCGAAGGCTACTATCAGGAAATCGGCCGGGCCGGCCGCGACGGGCTCCCCGCGCGCGCCATCCTGATGCACTCCTACGCCGACCGCTACACCCACGACTTCTTCTACGAGCGCGACTACCCGGAACCCGACATCGTCGCCAAAATCTACAAGGCGCTCGCCGCCGACGCCCAGCCCAAGGACCTGGTCCGAGCCAAAGTCCGCATGGCCGAAGACGAATTCGACATCGCCATGGAAAAACTCTGGATCCACGGCGGAGCGGTGGTCGACTACGCCGAGAACCTCAGCCTCGGCTCCGTCCAATGGCGCGAATCCTACATCGAGCAGCGCGAGCACAAGATGGCGCAGTTCCAGAAGATGCTGTCCTACTGCGAGGTCTCCTCCTGTCGCATGCTGGCGCTGTTGCGCTACTTCGGAGACAGCGAAGACCTGAACCGCCGCTGCGGCCACTGCGACATCTGCGCTCCCGACGAAACAGTCGCCCAGCAGCTTCGCGAAGCCACTCCTAAAGAGGCGGCGCGCGCGGAACAGATTCTGGAGGCCCTCAAGAAGATCGAAGCCGTCTCCGCCGGCCGCCTCTATTCGCAGGTGTTCCCGGACGCGGCCCTGGACCGCCGAGCCTTCGAGGAGCTGATCGGAGCCATGGCCCGCAGCGGCCTGATCGTGATCACGGACACGTCGTTTACGAAGGATGGCAAGGAGATCGAATTCCGTCGGGTCCGCATCTCGGACGCCGGCTGGGCCGAAGACGCCGCCGGGACCCTGCGTCTCCCGGTGGAGATCGAAGCGGTCCCGAGAGCCAAGCGGAGCCGCAAAAAGACCACTGCGGCCGCGTCAAAATCCACGAGATCCTCAGCCAAGATCACCGAAGCCAAACCCAAGCGCGAGCGCAAACCCCGAGCCGCTCGGACCTCGGAAGCGAAGCCCCCGAAGCGCTCCGCCGCCCCCTCGGATCCCGCTCACCCAACGCCCAAGGCCGCGATCCCGCCCCCGGCGAGAAATCTGAAGCTGGAAGAAGCGCTGAAAGCCTGGCGCCTGGGCGAGGCGAAGAAGAAAGGCCTCCCGGCTTTTAGGATTCTGACGGACCGGACGCTCCAGACGATAGCGGCCAAGAGGCCGCAGACGACGAGGGAGTTGCTGGAGGTTCCGGGTATGAGCTTGAGGTTGGTAGAGCAGTATGGAGCGCCGATCTTCCGGATTATTGAGAAGGCGGGGTAGTTTCACCTATATAGGGGCCCTCGGGCGTTAATATCGGCATTTATACCTCGGCACACATCATCAAACACAAATCGCAGCGCAATTAGCATCATTAGGTCGACTATTTGCCAATTGCAGCAGCGTCGAGTTATATTTTGAACCACCTTTCAATTCGAGATCCATTATGCCAACGCTATCACGTGAAAACAGCAGTCTATGAGCCAGGCTCAGAAAGAAACCAAAAATCCAACTCCCACACCCAAGAAGGACGTAGATCTCTCCGAGGTGAAGGACTACAATACTTCCAAACTCCGTACAGCATTATCGCAATACAACCTTGGCCAATATAGGCAGCAATACCACCTATATGCGAGTCGGGATGCCTGCGTACCTTGCATTGGGCACACCCACATACTGAAGAGTCAGCACCGAAGTAAATGACTCAAGCGAACGCAGTATGTCATATAGCCCCCAATCGGACATATAGAAGGTAATCCTCTCTTTGCGCTCAAACGCCAAGTCCAAGCAACTACTAGCGACTAGAGCATCTCCGCTTTTCAGCCTTCTCCTGTTTATAACGCCAGCAAATCTAATAAGCTCGCGGGCTCTCGTTATATCACGTGTAGTCGTATTTCGAACAAGTAGTCTTCCATTTGCTAAGTCTTTTATAATCGCTCGATTCATGGCGTCATACCGGCGCGCAGGAAGCCCTCCCTGTCGACATCTGTTTGCAAAGGCACTAGCCATCTCCAATACGGACCATTCCGATATGTAGCATTCATTTCGCCTGCTTGAAACAAGACGTTTTATACTAGACGTTTCAGTACTCTCGACGTATCGATGCTGAAGAGCAGAAGAGTCCAAGAAATGTATCCCCATAGCAACTTTCTCTAGATGTCCTTCTGCTTCTTGAGGGCCTTCAGCTTTTTTGACGCTCTTGCCGCCTCTTGCAGCTTGATGCCACTTGCGCGCGCCATATCCTTGGCGATTGCCTGCCAATCTGCAACCGGCTCCCTCGTCAAAAGGGAAGACATGGTATTCAACAAAACACCACTCGTAAGGGGTTTATGCAAATAGGCATCCGCCTGCACAGATTGCTTTAGCTCTCCGGCAATGTCTTTCTCAGTAGCATTAGGCTCCAATTTTCCGGAAATAATAATAGATCTCACCAATGGCTGAATCTTTCTAATTCTCGTTAACAGCTCAAGCCCATTGACTCCTGGCATGAGAAAATCAAGGATTACAATATCAAACGAGTGCTGCTCACAACATTCAATTGCATCCTTCGCATTTGACGCTGTTTTTACAGCATAGCCAGCGAGTCTTATCGCCCTAGAAGTCGCCCCTAGAGCATCCGGCTCATCATCCACCACCAAAACTCTGTTATTAGCCATCCGACACCTCACCATTTAAAAATAGTACAGTGAACGTTGTACCTACTCCGTCTTTTGTTGTAAACGCTATTTCACCTCCTCTTGCACGCAACATTGTGTGGCAGAAGTACAGACCTACGCCCCATCCTCCGGTTTTCTGTGTATTGAATTGTTTAAAGATCTTTGCGCGAATTCCCTCAGGTATTCCATATGCGTTGTCAGTTACAATAAGCTGATGCTTTCCATTCACCTTTGACAGAACGACTTTGATCTCTCTATTCCGTCCGTCGTCGGTATTTACATGCGCATCCATGGAATTTCTGAGCAGGTTAAGAAGGACAATTCGAAATAACGTCTCATCAATATAAGCATCGTGCTTATCACTACTTTTTACTTGAATCGTAATCCCCTCGGATGCACACCTAGCCTCAAGATTTCCGCACACTTCGCTTACAACCTTCGCAAGATCAACATCTGAGTCAACACCTAAGTCGCCCTTGGCCAATGAGGCAATCGTTTGAATGCTCTTCTCAATCCTCTCAATGCCAGTGGTAACGTTTGCGTGTGCCTCATTGATATCAGGATCGTCGATCTCCAATTGCACAAGGCGAGTCTTAATATTGTCTACCTCAAGTTGGACCGTATGCAGCGGCTGCCTGAGTTCGTGTGCAAGCCCATATGACATCAGGTTTAGAGCTTGCAATCTGGCACTTTCAAGCTCCGCCACCTTTCGGCTCTGATTCTCTTCCCAGCGCGGCTCCGCAATTTCCGCGCGAATAATCTCTTCGAGCACCTCAAGTTGCTCTCTCAGCAGCTTGACCAAGGCACGAGCGGCCGTCGTGTCGATCAGAGCCTCTCTGCTAGTTGTATCGATCAGATCAGGATTTGCGGTCCGAGAGATCCCGACAAATCCAAACAAACGAGACGGAACAATATGCGCATGCCCAGCGCGTTTCGCTCGCTTCTCTGCTACGCCGAGCCAGTCAGCTGTGTTCGAACCAAATGGCTCAATTCGAAATCCATCACGGAAGAGCCGGACACCTGGCTCAAGACCTTGAGTTTCATTTTTGGATGGCCGCGCTAAGAAATACAGGAGTCGCCCACGAACTCCCTTCAGTTCAGATAGCACGGCTGCGCCTGCTGCCCATTGCCCACCCTTCGCCGTTGGATGCTCGGAACCTTTGATCTTGCGCCTGACTTTCCCATCTTTCTCAACGAGAAAATGAAGCTCGATGCTCGCGCCGCTTAGCGGAGATTGTTGAATCGCGCCAGACAATGCAGGAGATCCAACAACAGAGAGGGTAACAATAAACTGTGAAAGAGCTTCGAACGGATTAAACAACTCCGAAAGTGCCGCCCGAAGCGCCAGGATTTTGGATCGCTCCCAAGCATCCCTCAACCGAGTGATGCGCATGAGAGTACCCTGCTCGTCTTTCTTAAACTCCACGGCTCTCCGGTACGTGAAAGGCACTGTGACATCGCCAAACTCTTTCGCGCGATTATCGAAATCACTCCAGTCGATTGCGACGCATAGAGTCCGGTCGTCTTCTTTAATCTTTGTCAAAATTTCTAGTTCGACACCTAAGCGATCCGCTGCAAATCTACCGATTCCTTTCTCCCCAGTTGGAATTCTCTCTGCAGCAGCAACTTCTTGAGGTCGACTACTGAATCCCGCAAACATGAATTGCCCGCGGAATTGAACAATTGACATACCAGAGCCATCGTCCTGAATCGAAATTACCCCTGGCTGCTTTATCGTAGGCTGCTGTATTGTGATATCAACATGTTTTGCGCCTGAATCGTAAGCATTCTTAACCAACTCGACGATAGCCATCTCGTCACTACGGAAAAGCTCCCTCCCAATCAACCGCTGCAGGTAGGCAGAGGCCTTAAATCTGAACTCATCATCGCCCTTAGGCATTGGATTTCCTTAACACTATGACTGATTCTCGAAGGAAATGATTCCCCGACAGGCGCCGCTTAAGACTCCGGGCTACCAATGTACTCTCGACAGTGAAGCCGAGAATCGGAGCCATAACACTAATTATTAAGTCAGTTGGAACAAGATATGGAAATGCAGCTCCTCCGTGGAGTGAATTACCCACAACGAGCACCTCGTAACCACCTGGCTTCAAACACTGATAGTGCTGCGATAGCGCATTGTGGAGGTCAGAAAAATAGCCAACAAGAAGTCGTCTTCGCCATTTTTGTGACGATGCGTCAGCACGCTCGAGCATTGGATCAATGAGCTTGCGCAGTTCTGAGTGGCCGGGCCCCAGATGAAAGTGGGCATCATTCTCCAAGGGCGCGGCTGTAGGATGGCTACGCAGAGTTTCCCGCCTTAGCCCCAAGAACTTCTCCGCCGTGTCAACAAATCCTAGAAACCACAATTCGAGCTTGTATACCTCAGTATAATCAATTGTGTTTGGATACGGAGGCGAGGTAACAATCAAGTCAATAGAACTCGGCCGAATTCCGTACTTCAGTGGACGCCTCCCATCTCCTAGAATTACTTTGGAAGGAGTTGCTTTTGATATACTTGCTCTTCGAGCCTGCACGTCCTTTGCGATCATTGTCCATTTTTCCCGAAGAGTTGCAAATACGGGCTGCTTTGCCTTCTCCACAATTCGCAATGCCCGCCCGTCCTTTCTGACTTTGCTTAAAGCCTCTATACTTGCGGCTAACCCGAGCAGAAGCGCATTGGCCTCAGCGTCGTCGGCCAGTGACCGAATAGCATCGCGAACCGCTAATAGCTGCAGGGAAACATCGATATTTATGCATCGAGCATCAGAGATACTGGAGAGGCACGGCAATTGAGGGCTTATCGATAAAGATTTTGACAGGGCACATTCACCGAGCGACAACAACCGCTCCGGGTTAATTTTGTTCCAATTCGCTTTCACGCTAGCGACAAATGCGATGAATGGATTGATTTCAAACCCTATGCCTTTAAATCGTTGACTAGGAATCTCAGAACACGACAGCAGGCTAGTCCCAGAACCGCAAAACGGGTCAAGGAAATTTAGACTTTTGGCAACTGGCAAGTCCAATGAAGGAATTATAGTCTTGAGCAAATCTGACGAGAAGCCCTCCTTGAATCTAAACCATCTGTGAACCGGACGAGATTCATTTCGGGAAGACACTACAAGATCCGAGTATGCGGGAGCATACCAGATTGGCATGTTTTTCTCAATATCCCTAAACGCAGCCAACTCGGGCAATTGATCATCGCGAATCATGACTTCCTCGGAGGAGTTGTAGTATCGGCATAGATCCTAATTCGCGAAATATCCTGTTCAGTGAAGATGCGCCACCCATTACGGTTGCGAGCGACTTCTCCTACTTTCTCAGCCAGGAGCCAGCGCTTCAACGTGATTGGGGATACACCAATTTTCGTTGCGGCCGCTTTCAGCCCGTATGTTCTTGCACTTGTATTACTCATGCGTCTTGAATACCCCGTATCAATACGTATCGCCACGCATTGTACCATGATCAAAACTGCAAGGAGATGGCAGTGGACATCCTTTTATTGCTATGCCCCATTTGGTTACGAGATCGGGGCAGGAGAACAGGCGGCCGGTGGCAGCCTGGGAGCCAGTCGAAATAGATTGCGGTCCACCGCCGATTTGTTGAAGCCTCATTGGTCTTGGCGACATCCAGCCTCTACACCCAATGAAGGGATTTCGGCCCTGTGATCTGGATTGGCCTTTTCTCCTTCCCCCTTCCCTGCAGGACTGGCAGCCCGAGGGCCACCTGGCCAGCTTTATCGCCACTGTCGTTGACGCGCTCGATCTGAGCCTCGTCCTCGATACCCGTACACGCAAGGATGGCCGCTGCAAGGCCGCTTACCATCCGATTCTCTTGGTCCGACTTCTGGTCTGCGGCTATGCCCTAGGCAAGCGGAGTTCTTGTCAATTGGAGCGCGCAACTTAGCATCCCTTCAGCCTGACCCGTCGCACCGCGAGAACCCACAATCACCTCTGCAATTGGGCGTAATCAGCCAAGTGCACGGCCAAGCGAGCTTTGCCTCCGTTCCCCTTCCGCCGCTATGCCGCCCACCGGGCCAGAACTCGAAGTGCGAGCCCACCAAACGACGCCCGACTCCGCGCCGTCTCCCACGAAAGACGCAAAGTGGTCAGCAATCAGGGAAAGAGAAGGCCCGCTGGAACGGGTGCAACTGCCCCCAGCTTTCTCGAATTGGCCCCGGTAGTCCTGGGCGCTGCGCCCAATCAGAACTTCCTCGGCTGTATCGCTAGGCGACGTCCAGTGGTGTGTGACATTCCACTCTGCCGCTACATCATCCACTTTCGGCAGGACGAAGGGGAAGACTGGAAGCCGCCCCGCCCACCTCACACCCGAATCACGGCCACCCGGCTCCCCGACACCCCGTGCCGCTTCACCACCAGGATCATCACCGGCACTGCTCCGCCCCTCGGGATTATCTGCTCCACCGTGTACATCGAGTCCAGCAGCTTTGGGTTCGCTCCGGCGGCTCCGGTGGCCTCCACTACGCACATGTTCCCGCCTGGCCGGCTCTGCGCCACGTACGACTCGACGACGGCAATATGGCCGGGGTTCGTCTTGACGCTGTTCCCGTTCATCCAGACGAGCAGATCCCCCTGCCGCACCTGGCTGGCATCGTTCACGGCGGCCGCCGTACTGAAATAGGAGGCGGCGCTGGTGTTCCGGACCACCGAGGCGGAGTAACTCCGCTTGCCAACGGCACACAGGTAGTTCGTGGCGAAGCCCGAGCAGTCGATCCCGAGATGGTCGTCGCAGTAGGTCTGGATCGTGGTCTGGTTCGGCGTGCTGATCTTGCGCGCCCGGACGGCCCATTCCAGCGCAAGCTGGTAGTCCTGCGGCGCGCCCTTGCCCATCGCCGCCGTGCGGATGCGCTCCTTGTTGGCCTGGAACCAGGCGTCGTCGCGGGAGCCGCGCGTCACCTCGGCGTAGTCGCGGGATTCCTCGGTGCCCGCGTTCCAGTCCATCATGAAGTACTTCCGGAGCTGGGCAATATAGACCTGATTGCGGCACACCCGCGTGACGGGGTCGTCCACTCCCACGTTCACTCGCAGGTTGCGGTACTGCCTCATGAATTCAACCGGTGTTGGCATAGCATTCCTCCTGTAGTCCGAACTCCTCCAAAACAACTAGTGACGATTGGGGCCGCCGGCGTTTCGCGGCGGCAGCGCCGGAACGCACGGTCGCTGCCCGGCGGTGTCGGCCGTGGCGCGCACCTCGTCCATCGATTGCGCGCCCTCCGGAAAGCGCTCCGTGACGCACGCCGAGTCCGCCGTGATCTTCGCCACGGTGAGATAGGTGTGCGTGACCTTCTCCGGATCCTCGTCATCCTCGCGGGCCTGGACGTTCACGATCAGCGCCACCGGCCGCGGAGCGCCGCCGCCGGTGGTGGTCACCCGCCACTCGGCCTGGCCCGTCAGGTTGGCCATGTGACGGGTGACGGTGTCCTGTAGATTCAACGGGCGGACCTGACCGCCGGGGTCCACTACGTCGATGGAAACCCGGCCCGACTCGACCTTGCGCACGTGGAGCGTATACCCGCCGATGCCGGGGCAGGCGAGGTACGGCGTATCGTTGGGGTCGTTCCGCTCGACCTTCTGCTGGCAGGCCTCCCCCTGGAGGCCGGTAAACTCCGAATGAATGGCGGTCCTGGCAGGCGTAGCCTCCGAGCCGCGAGGGCCCGCGCAGCCGCACAGACTCAGCGCGCCCACCACGGCCGCGCCGAAAAGCTGAATCCTCACGATGTCTTCTCCCCGTTATTCCGCCAACAACGGTTCGCCCGATTATTCCGATCACCCGCCGCACCACCGGCGGGTCTAGCCAGTCTAAACCGTTCCCGCATCGCGATCAATCGTTCGATACAAAGCGGTTTTCTTCGCCCAATGATCGCCAGGAATTCCGGGCAATTCTTCCTGCGATGGGAATTACTTCCAATGGGTTGGGACTTTGGCTTTGTTTCGTCAACATCGGGTGGACGCCGGCGCTCGGGTCTCATTGGCCCGCCGCTGGGGCTCCCGGGACTGGGCGATTGGGATGGAAGGAGCGCGCCGGTTCCGGATCCGGCCGGGGCCAGCGCCCTGGGTGGGGGAACCGGCACAGCCTGGGCTTGATGGCCGAGGCCGGGGCTCCCCTTGTCATGGCTTCAAGGTGTGGTTGTCAAAGATCCTGGCCGGCACTGCTCCCGCTCCGGGTGCGGCTCCGGCTCGCGGCGCGATTCCGGCTCTGTTTGCCATTGCCGATTTGGGAGGAGGTTCCCGCCTCGGGGTTCGGTTCCGGCGGCGAGGCGCTGCTCGTGGGGTAGTCCGACGGTGGCTTCGTTTCGTTGCTTCGCGGCGACTGCTTTCCTTTGGGGTGATCAGATGAGGGACACGTCGTGGAGCATGAGGGGCACTCCGTCCACTACGGGCAGGTTGGGTTCGTTTCGCAGAACTCGGACCGGTTGGAGGCCGGCGAGCGGATCCTGGTTGTCGGGGTGGTTGGTCTCGACTCCGGTGGTCAAGTGTTCGAGGGCCTGGCGGGGGCGGCCATAGCCCTCGTAGAAGAAGACTTCCTCTGTGTTTTTGGTCAGGCGGGTGACTTCGGCCAGGGGGACATTCTCCTGGATGCCCTGGACGACGTGGGGGTGCTGCTGGCCGAGAGCGGCTCGCTCCGTCTGGAGCTTGCCGAGCTCCCTGATGGCGCGATAGAGGCCGCGTTCGAGGTCGCGACGGTAGCGGGCGTAGCGTTCAAGCTTGCCGGCGTGGGGGTCGGTTTCGGCCAATGGGTCCGTTTCGGCGAGGATCAGCGCTTCGAAGGTTTCGATGCGGCGGAGGTTCCAGGTATGAGTGAGCATGCGGTGGAAGATCTCTTCCTCCAGGCAGTCCGCGGGGCGGGTTTTGAGGCGCATCGCGGCCTCGAGTTCCGTGAATTCGGCGCGGTCCTCCGGCGTGATGTCGAGGTGGCGGGCGGTGAAGCCGTGGCGGCGGGCGTTCTGAGAGGCGCGGGCCTTGCCGACGGGGGAAACGGGTCCGGTCGAGAGTTTTGCGTTCGCCTGGTTGGCGGTGATCTGGGCTGCGGTGGCCATGATGTCAAGCTCCTTGTTCCACAAAAAAAGGCCGGCTTCTGTGCCGGCGCGATTCCAATGTAAGGGGGACGTCAAGGGGGTACGGGGTGATTTTGGGAAGGGCGTGTTGATAATAAAGGAAAAAAAGATCTGAAACCACTGTGACTGAAAAAGGCTTAATGCGGAAATTGGGGGCGTGATGGGGGCGCGGCAAGCTGGCGAGTTGGACTGAGCAAAGGCTGGGACAATACCTGCGGCCTGGTGGGCCGGCCTTTTGTGGGGTGACCGTTATCGTGCGCGGAGCTTCAGCTCCGCCGGTCAAAGCCCCGGCGGCTGCAGCCTGGTTCTTTGGGAGGGCGGGTGCCCGCGCCCGCAGGCGGCCACCCGGCCGGCTCTTTTTCAACTTCGGAGGGGAAGCTACCGCACGGGTCCCCAGAAAACGAGAAGCCGCAGCCGCCCAGTCATCGACGGCACCGCCCCCTCACTTCGCGATCACCGGAACCGTCGTGAACGTCCCCCCACGAAACCGCAACCCCAGCACACTGATCGCGCCGCCGGCGCCGGCCCGGAACTCCACAGTTCCGCGCGCCTGCCCCGTCCCCGTCACCATCGCCGCCAGTTCAAACGACGTATGCCCCATTGCCGGCAAGGGAATCGTACCCGAGCCCACCACCGCTCCGCTCTCGTCCCGAGCGGTAGCCTGCACGTTCAGTGCTTCCGGCGCCAGATTCGCCACGGCCACGCCCATCACAAGCCCGCCCGTCTGATCGAACCAAAGCACGTAGGAGTCCTGCCGCCGCGTCTCCAGCGGCACCACCGCCTCCTGCGCCTGGTCCCCACTGCGCTGCCCGAAGATCGCAAATCCGGTCACGTCTCCATCCGACAGCAGTTGCGCCCACCCGGCCTGCACCGGTTGATCCTCCAATCCCGCACTTTCCACGGTCATCGAACCACCAGCGGCCAGGCTCTCCTCCAGGGTGGAAGCCGAGACCGGACCAGCCGGCACGGCCCGCGAAAGCGTCAGCGGCAGCACCAGCGGACGGCCGCTGTCCTCGTAGAAACTCAGCCGCGCTTTGGCCGGCTGCGCGCCGGAGTTCACCAGCACGATCGTCGTCTTCCATCCCCCGCCCGCCGCCACCTGGGCCATCGAGCCCGCGTTTTTCATCACCGCCGGGGCCGGCCCGCTGACCGTCGCTTTCAGCGCCGTGAAGTAGTCGCGCGCGTCGGAGTAGCCATACAGGTTCGAACCCAGTTGGAGCTGAGCCGCCCCTGCCGGTACGGTCACATTCACGGGCCCGTTGCCCACTTTGAACGGAGTGCCGGCAATCTGGCCGCGCGCATCGGCAAACGTACCCACCAACTGCATCAGGTAGATCGGGTAGGTCGCCGGATTCATATACCGGCTGGGTGCATAGGTCGTGGACGCGCCCTGGGGCCGGTCATCACTGGGGGCGTAGATGCGGTACCCGTTCCCATCGACGCACGTGCCCACGCTGACATACGTCCCGGCGCACCACAGACCCGAGTCATATTGAATTGTCAGGACGTCTCCCGCCTGGAAGGCGAATCCGTCCGCCGCACTGAAGAGGGCCGGCGCCCGCTGCCCGCCCCCATAGGGATAGTCGAAGTTGATCGAGAGAGTCACGGCCCAGGGGCCGGAGGAGGCATGAATCTCTTTGGTAACGCTGGCGCGGTCAGCGGCGGAAACCCCGTTGGCCACAATCAGGAGAAGAACAAGACAGGACAATCCGCAGCGGCGCATACTACCTCCTTCCGCGGATGCAAAGCCTGCACGGCTACCGGTCTAGGTCATAGGCCTGTTGAAGACATCTGAGTCCGGTTCAGTATAGCGCCGAGCGCGTGCGGGGGCCACGAGGCGGAGCCGGGGTCCGCCTTCTCCGTGCTGAGATTGTTCAACCGGCTACCGGGCAGCCCATCGAGGAGCCTTTGGCTGGAACAGCGGGCCCGCCCTGTCTCAGGAGCACGCCCCCTCATCTCCGGAATGGATACGCGCCCGCCGTGCGGGCCTCCTCCTCGCTCCATCCCAGCAACTTCCGCACATCCTGCGGAGTCGCGCCCGGCAACCCCGGCACCGCCTGCTGCAGGTCATACCGGCCCACATCGATCCCCCGGAACACCGACCGCGGAGTCCGGTCCAACTGCCGCCCACCCGCCTCGAACCCTTTGGCCAACCCGCGCAACTCTTCCAGGGAGGCAACGGCCGCCACACAGCTCTCCGCCGCGGCCGGGCCCCAGGTCGCCAGCGGAGGCTTCGTCTCGCCACCGGCCGCCCGGACATACACGTTGCCATCCAACTGCTGCGCCTGGGGCCGAGGCAACCGCTGGCACAAGGCGGCAGGCTGCTCGAACCGCAGCAGCGGACGCCGGCTCGACTCGCTGGCCGCCAGCAGGTTGTTCACGAAGATATGCCCCTCGCGCTGGTCCACGCCCGGGCCCGTGGCCGGATGCCAGCCGAAGTGGTCGCCCGTCGCGCTCCGCTGATTGCGCTCGAACGAGGCCGGCGCGTCGAGGAACGTATTTTTGTAGATCCGCGCCCCGGCGGAGTTCAGGATGTACACGCCCCGGTCGCAGTTCAGGAAGACGTTGCCCGCCACCGTAGCGCCCCGCGAGATCTCGAAGAAGAAGCCGTTCACGGCCCGGTCCACCCAATTGTTCACGAACACCGCGTCGCGGTTGCCCACGTCATACCAGACGCCGCTCGAGTTCGGATTGTCCAGGATCAGGTTGTCCCGCACGGTCACCCGGTGCGACTGGTTGAAGATCTTCACTGCCGCGGGGTAGTAGCCGGTCAACTGCTCCATGTTGTTCCGGCGGATGATGTTCCGCTCCAGCAGGACATCGGACGACCCGATCACATAGATCCCTTCCGTGCTGGTGTCGCTGATGAGCGATTGCCGGATCACCAGGCCGTCCCCGCGGAAGTAGCCGGCCACCCGAGAGCAGTAGGTGATGGAGACATTCTCCAGCACTGTGCCCGTCACCTCTTTGCCATAGGTCGCCGGATCCGAGGGGCCCACCGGCTCATCCGTCGGCTCATCGGCGGCCGTGAAGTGCTTCTTGCCTTCCACCTCCAGTGCCCGGTAAGCGTACTGGGTGAACGCGATCCCACGGATCACCGGACCCTTGCGATCTGAGTTCCGCCCATGCACCGGAGCGCTCGTCCGCACCAGCGCACTGTCAAAGGCCGTGATCTCCACCAGCCGGTTGGCCGGGTTCACGCCCAGATAGACGTAGCCGCCCTGATAGTCGATGTAATAGGACTTGGGCGTGAGTTCCCCTTCCCACCCGGCGGACTGCAGCAGTTCCCCATCCAGGAACACCATGTCGTTGTTGAAGCGGTGCAGCGGCGTCCGCATGCCCTCACGGCCGCGCTGCCACCAGCCCAGCGGAGCGGCCGGAAACAGCCGCTTCCAGGGGGTCCGCCAGACATTGTCGCGCAGCGTTTCCCACTTCGCGGCCACCTGCGTCCCCTTCAATACTGGCCGTTCCTCTCCATAGGGCTGCATCGTGATGCCCTGGTTCAGCACCAGCCCGCCCGTGCGGTACACGCCTCCCCGCAAAACGACCGCATCGCCCGTCACAACCTTTTCGATCGCGGCCTCGAGCGTCGTCGGCTGGGCGAGATCCGTACCGGGGGCCTCCGCCACACCGTTGGGCGCCACGTAGTAAACGTGCGCTGCCCTGGGGATCTCGTAGCGCTGGTCAATGGGTCCGTACGGGCCGCCCGAAGGCTGTGCATAGCCGAGGGCCGTCACAAACAGTAAGGAAGAGAACAACAAGCCGCCATGAGTGCGTCGTGCCGTCCGGTGAACTGGGCGCATCGCCGCTCCTTTCGAAGACGAACCACAGGTCGTCCGAGATCCATTAGACACCCTGCGCCGCCACTCGATGAGAGGGCTCTCCGGACCCGCACGGCGGCGTCCGTCACACGAACGCGGACTCCACGGAATCAATAATCAGCTTGAGATCCTCCGGGGTGTAGCCTCTCTCGATGCCGTGCTGGCCGCCGTCGTGCACCATGTCCCGCGCGGTTTTCGTCGAGAGCTCGCTCACTTCAGCCCGCTTGTACAACGTAGAGGTGTTGTCCTTGCCGGTCCACTTCGTCGTCCGCTTAATCTGCTCGTTGCCTGCCTGCTCGATAAACCTCGTATGCATGCCCAACAACGCGGCGGCATCCATAGCGCCGCTGCGCATGCCCAGATGGACCAGCGAGCACTTCCATTCGGCGCTCTTCATTCGCAGGAAGATGGCATACTCTGCCGCGCGGTTCGGACCGATGATCTTCGTATTCGGATTCCCGCCTTCGGACTTCCAATACTCGCCCCAGATCTTCAGGCGGTCGCGGTCCACAGGGTCGTTCGCCGAAAGCTTGTCCAGGTGCTGTTTCATCTTGGCGTGGACGTCCCGGTTCTGGCGTGGCCGGCCCACCAGAATGACATTCCGCTGCTTCTTCAGGAAGGCGTGGCAGATCTGCCCCAGTCCGGTCCAGCTGTCGTCGAGCTCCTTGTGCGCTCCGCCCTCCTTGCCGCTGAAGCGCATCCATAGGATGACGTACTTCTGCCCCTTCACAATGCCTTTCAAGTTCAGGAACTTGTCCACGCGATAGGCCCAATAGCGGTTTTTGTTGGGGTCCACGCCATCCCATTTAGCGACAATCTGGTCCCCTTTCCCGCTCATAACGGACGCGGCGACGTCGGTGGTGGCTCCCCCGACAGGACAGAGCTTGGCGCCCCTGGCCGGGATCTTCAGCAGAAACTTCAACCCGTCCGGGAGGTCGGGCATCGGTTTGTCTGCATCGATGCGGTGGTCCACCAGTTGGCGGCAGCTCTCCACCGCATCCTTTGCATTGGGCACCTGGACCACGAGTAACCGATCCTTGGTCAACCGGCACGAGGCGGCATAGAACCGGACAAGCCGCGCAGCCGCATTCCTGTCGGCCTCGGCGTACAGCAGGATCAAGCGCGCTGTGCCATCGAACGCAAGAGCGGCGCCCACGGCAAACTGGTCGCCCGACATGTAGCCGCCCTGGTAATAATAGACGCAATTCCGCGCGGCAAAGAGCTCCGGTTTGTTCTTCGCTGCTTCCGAGAACAAGAGCGCGCCGGCCTCGCCGGCCTCCGCCAGCATTTTGTTGTATTTCTCTTTGTCAGGCTGGCGGGCCTGTTTCGCCTTGCGGTCCAACTCCACCTCAAGATCCGCCAGGCAGTCATTGATGCTCCTGTTCGCCGGGGTTTGCGGTTGCACCCCGATTCCAAATTGCATCGCATTGGCTTGCGCCGGGTTGGCCAAAGCGGCCGCGGCTGCCTCGATGCTGGCGAAGCGAATGGTGACCTCCGAGCCAGCGAAACGTTCAATCGTTGCTTTGTAGGCCGCCAGTGCTTTGTGCGCAGCCATCAGGCTCCAAGTGGTGACAGGCGTGTTCCCAATGGTAATTGGCATGGTCCCTCCGAGTGCTGAATGCCCAGACCGTCAATGGGGACAGAATAGCTCAGCTGGATCGGGGAGTTTCAGCCGGCAACGGCAGCGGCCTTTCGGCCGCGCCTCTGCCCTCACCTCCTCGGTACGCAATGAACGCGGCCTAGACGATCAGATAGTCCTTGTCCGCGATACCGCGCGTCCGCCGGCACACCTCGAAACCCTCGGCCGAGCCGCTGTCGTTCGTGTTCCCTTCGATCGTGAGCATCGCCGCGCCCTGCAGCGCTTCCACCACGCCGATATGCGCCCAACTGTTGGTCGTCCGCCGGACCAGGAACAGGTAGCCGGGCTTGATTGAATCCAGGTCTGCCTGGGACTTCGGCTGGAGTAGCCGCCCATTGCCTTTCGCGACGCCCGCCAGGAAGTCGCAGCCGAACGCATACGGATGCGGCATCGCGACGCCCAGCGTCCGAGCGGCGTGGCGCAGCAGGAACGTCGCGAAGCCAGCACACCACGGCCACTCGCGCCCCTCATTGCCGGCCATGTAGAGACGGACCCAGGGCCCTGCATTCTGTCCACCGATCTCAACCGGATGCTGTTTCAAGTGCTGCCGGGCATAGGCGACGACCAGGTCCCCAAGCGTCTTATTCCCGGCCGCGATGTCGGCATCCGCCGCGGCCACCGGCGCCAGCAGGGCCGCCTGCGTGTCAGGATCGACCGCCCCGGATTCCGCCAGTCCGCGCTTATTCTGGAAGGCCCGGACACACGAGTCGGTCGCGGGTCCGAAGCCGCCATCAATGGAAGTCGCAAAGCCGTGGAATGTCAGCCATTCCTGGGCCAGGCGCACATCGCGCCCGCGATCTCCCAACCGCACTGTCTTTGAAAAGCTCTCAGCCATCCTGTTCTCCTCCCAAAGGCAGCGCACCTCGCTCGATTCCACGCGGTGCGCTGCCGGTCTCGATCTGGTCTTCCGTGGGCAGGAAGCCCTTCTTCCGGCTCCTGCCATGATTGCATTCTGCCCGAGCCGGCCGAGCGCGGGATCACCGTAGGAACGATCGCTGCCTGCTGATCCATCCAGACGGCTACCGGCGCGAGGGCCGCCGCATCTCCACCTAGGGCGTGCGCGCCTTCGCCCGCTTGCGGCCAGCCCTCTTCCGGGCCTCGGCCGCCGGCACCGCTACCAGTCCGGCCGCGGCCACCATGGCCTCCTCCGGGAGGTTCGCCAGCTCCTGGTTCAACTCACTGATCCGCCGCTCCAAGTTGGCGGCCTTGTTCTCCAGACCCGGGATGCGCGAACCCGGCGTGTTGGGATCGTCGATCTGCCCCTGCACAGTCGCCAGTTGCGCCTGCGCTTCGGCAATTCTCGCCATCAGTTGCTCTCTGCGTGTCATCGCGTCCTAGTCCTCCTTCCCTTAGCTGTCTCCGCACTTGCGGTCCTTCCTGAGCTGCTCCAGCGCCGCCTTGCTGTCGGCCTTTGTCGCCGGATCGTCGATTCGCTTGCCGATGTCGGCGCAGATCTTCTTGTCCAGCTCCTCCTTGGTGGCCTCGACAAACTTGCCGATCTCCTTGCCCTGGTCCACCAGGCTTTGCTTCTTCACCAGGCTCTCCAACAGCTTGCCCAGCGCCTCGACCTTTTCCTTGTCCGCCTGCAGCTTCTCCAGCTTGTCCAGGTAAATCCGGCTCTCGTCCGCATCGTTGAGCCACCGTTTCTGATTCACCTCAAACTGCACTTTCGCCACTTCCAGCAGCTGCTCGCGGACCCGCCTGGCTTGCTTCGCGCGTTCGATGTAGTCCGCACTCCATTTGTCGGCCATCTCCCGGCGGGCTACCCCTTCATCAACAATGGCCCGGCGGTGCGCGGAGTCGGCTTCGACCGCCGCAAACTGCCGGTAGTGTTTCTCCGATTCCCCGATCTCCTGGCTCAGCCTGGCTTCGTATTCCTTCAGCAGCACCGCCGTTTTGGCCGCAAACTCGCGGGCCTCTGTGTCGCACCCGGCCAGCAGCAGGGCGCTGAGCAGGGCCGTTCCAGCGAATGTCTTCTTCATGGGCTTGCTCCTCACTTCGTAACGGCGACGTAAGGCAGGGCCACCGCCGTTCCCAACTGATAGACGAACTGGGCCAACTGCGTCGGCTTCAGCCCGGAGGCATAGTAGGCAGCCAGCCGGCTTGCGGCCGCCTGCAGGGCCGTTTCGTAACTGCCGTTGTAGACACTGTTCACGCTCACGCGGTAGCGCCGGTATTCAATCGACTCGCGCACGTCGTTCATGGTCTGGTCGCCGGATTGCCTGGCTGCAATCTGCGTGGCCAGCAGCAGGGTCACGAGCCGCTGCTCCAGGTCGTCCCGCATCTGCTCGTTCCCCATGAAGCGAGAGAGGTCGTCGGTGATTGGAGCATTGAGTTCGGCCGGGCTGAAGCGGCATCGTCCAAACTCCGCGGCAAACCGCCGCAGCAGGTTCCGGGTCTCCGCTACTTCCATATAGCGTCGGACCCGGATCGCGGTCAGCGTCTTGATGTACTGCGCCTCCCGCTCCAGCAACTCCAGCGCGATCTTTTCCGGAGAGGGAGCCAGGGAGGATGGATCCACTTTTACGCCATTCCAGGAGTCGATAATCGACTCGACGGTTGCCGCCAGTTCCTGAACTTCCTGTATGCCCTTCTGGATGTCCGCCAAGGCGTCCTGCGCCGCCTTCTGTTTCGTGGCCAGATCGTCGAGTGCGGACTGGTTGCCCGGCGGCGCTGCCTGCTTCAGGGTCGTCGTGAGCTTGCCCGCGAGGCCCAGTAACTCGCTGAACTGGCCTACTCTCTCCCCCAGTGCCTTCAGCTCCACACTGACGGGGACGACTTTCGCCTTATTCGGTTCAGCGGGTCCTGTTGTGGCCGGAGTCTTCTTAGCTTCCGCGGCCGGCGCCGACGCGCTGCTCACCGCACTGTCCGCGGCGCTCTTCGCTGCCCCGGCCCTCGAGGTCAACGAATCCATCGTGACCTGGGTCATGCCGTCCCGCCGCACTGCGGCAAGATCCTTCTCCCTGGCGTCCAGCTCCTCCTGGATCGTGGCAATCGCATCCCTGACGTCGCCCCAGGTCCGGAAGGCCTGGATGTTCGATCGCATGGTCACCCGGTACCACTCGATCGCACTCTTTAACTGGTTCTGCTCGATCACGCCCAGATTGCGCTGCTCCGCTTCTGAGAGCGGTTTGCTCGCTATCTGCCTGGCCGCTTCCAACGTGTCCCTGGCGATCTTGTCGCGCGCCTCGTTGTATAGAATGTGCTGGCCGAAGAGCGTAGTTCCTGAAAACAATAACAGGCTGATTTGACGATACACCCTGTCACCTCCTTCACTGCAGCAAGCGAGACGCGACTGCGGAAAGTGACATCGAGATTGTGGAAATCTCACCGGGAGACGGTCAGACCGGGAGCGAGGACGGGCAGGGCGCAGTGGTGGGGTCAGTCGGTGGCCACGGAGGCCTTCTCCGGCGCCACGCGCACCCTGACGGAGATCAACTGCTCGCCGCCGCCGAGCGCGACGCCCCGCACCGGGGTCACGTCCCCATAGTCGCGGCCCCAGGCCAGCGTAATATGCGCCTCGGAGGGTAGCAGGTCGTTGGTCGGATCGATATCCAGCCACCCGTGCCCGGGGCAGTAGGCCGACACCCAGGCATGGGACTCCTCCGCCCCCACCAGGTTCGGGTTACTGCGCAGGTAGCCGCTCACATACCGCGCCGGCAGCCCGATCGAGCGCAGGGCTCCGATCATCACATGGGCGAAATCCTGGCAGACGCCGTGCCGAGCGTGCAGCACTTCATCGACTGGAGTCGCCACCGTCGTTGCCCGCGGATCATAGCGGAACTGCGTGTAGATGCGGTGCGACAGGTCCAGCAACCCGCCGAGTATCGGACGCCCGGCCGGAAACGACGGCCCGGCGAAGGTTGCAAACTCCGGTCCCGCCTTCACATACTGCGACGGAAAGACGAACTGGAAGGCTTCCAACGCGGCACCACCCCGATGGGCCCGCACTTCCGCGCGCACATCCTCCCACGCCGGAGTCGCCTCCGGATCGAGCACCGTCGCCGGGCGCACCTCTACGAGGCTGTCCGCCGAGATGATCAGCCTGGAATGCGGCTCGTGGATCGAGAAGAACGTCGTCTCGTTCCCGAAGTAGTCGGTCCGCGAGAACAGGTGGCCCGGATCCGGCAGCACCGTGATGCTGCTGTCGATCAGGGTCTGCCGGTATCCGCTCCTGGGCCGCAGGTGCACTTCGTTGTGGCAGATGGAGACCGGCTCGCTGTAGGTGTAGGTCGTGATGTGGGTGGCTCGATACGTCATGGCGGCCTCCGGATCAGAAATGCCGCAACTGCTGCGACGGGATGGCGTGGCTGAAATAACTGCTCGACAACACGCTGGATAACTCCCGGATGTCCGCCGCCAGGCGGTCCATCAGGGAGAGCAGCCCAGCCCACTCGCCGCGTCCGTCCGCCTCCATCAACTTGTCCATGTCGGCCAGCTGCACGCTCGAGAGCAAACTCAGAATCAGGCGCGACTCAGCGCTGCGCCGCGAGAGCGAACCGCTGTCCGGCAGCTGCGCGATGTGCTCCGACAGGCGCGCGAACTGGAACGCCACCGACCGGGGATTGGCCTCGTCGCAGAGGAGCAGGTCGATCACCAGATCGGACTGCATCGTCGTCAGATACCGTGACCGGTAAGTGATCGAGCTGTCCGCGATCTCCAGCAGCTTGGCCAGGCGCCCGCTCTCGTCGTTCACCTGGTTGCCCAGACCGTGCCGCAGCACGTCCAGCAACTGCGAAGCGCGCTCAATGCGCCGGCCGATGTCCAGAAAGCGCCAGCCCTGCCCGCGCGTCATGCCGTCCATCACCAGGCCGCTGAACGCCGCCAGCGTGATGATGGACTGGTCCAACAGGTTCGTTGCGCCCAACAGGTGAAAGGGCTCGGCCGGCCGGCGTGTGCAGAAGTCGTTGTCGAGCCGGTTCAGGATGCGCCAGGCGTCCGGGGAGATCCGGTCCCGCAGCAGCCACGCCAGCCGCCGTGCTTCGTGGACGATGCGCCCGATGCTGTAGCGCCGGTCCGAATCGAAGATCATCGACACCAGGTCCGCGTTGACTACAGCGGGTCCGCCAGCCTCCGCCGCGTCGCGGACAAAATGGAGCGCCGTCAGGATGCCCACCGCCGCCTGCAGCCCCGTGGCCGAGCCCGCATCCGTCTCCTGCGACAACAGCGGCAGCGCGCTTCTCGCCAGGCGGACCGTCGAGTCCACGCGCTCCATGTACCGGCCCAGCCAGAACAGGTTGTCCGCCACACGGCTGGGGAGGTCGAATGTCGCCCGGCTCACTTCCAGCGTCTGGCTGGAGGGCTTCAACAGGCTGAACTCCTTCTCCTGTCCGCGGCCCAGCACCCATGTATCCTTGCTGCCGCCGCCCCGCTGTACCGAGACCACCATGGTGTCCAGCGAGGACGACACCCGCGTCAAGCCGCCCGGCATCACCTTGTAGCCGCCGCCCGAGGGCACCGCATAGACGCGCATCACCATGTGCCGCGAGTGCAGTCCCTCTTCGGTCCAAACCGGCACTGTCGAGAGCGCTACCTGTTCCTGGGCCACGAACTGATAGGGCGTTGCGCGGATCCGCGCTATCAGCTCATCCCGTTCCGCGGCGCTGATCCTGCCGCCGAAGATCGGCTCCTGCGCAGTGCCCGGGAAAGCCTGTTTGACCACGAGCCGCGCCAGGTTCTGCTTAACGTACTCCAGCGGTTTTTCCTGGCCGCACCACCAGTTGGCCACCGACGGCATCTTGAGTTCTTCCCCGAGAATCTGGCGGCTCAAGCCGGGTAGGAACGGCGACAGGGCCGCCGTCTCGATCGCACCGCTGCCCAGCGCATTGGCGACGGCCACGGTCCCAGCCCGCACGGCTTCCACCAGGCCCGGCACGCCCAGCATGGAATCGCCGCGCAGCTCCAGCGGATCGCAGAAGCCGTCATCCTGGCGCCGCAGGATCATGTCCACCGGCAGCAGGCCGCCCAGCGTTTTCAGGTAGACCCGCCGGTCGCGCACCGTCAGGTCTCCACCTTCCACGAGCGTGTATCCCAGATAGCGGGCGAGGAACGCATGCTCGAAATAGGTTTCGTTGTAGGGCCCGGGCGTGAGCAGCACGATGCGCGGATTCTCGCGATGCCCCGGGGCCAGGCTCATCAGCGTCTCGCGATATGACAGGAAGAAGTTCGCCAGCCGCCGCACGTAGGTTTTGCGGAACAGGTCCGGCAGGGTGCGCGTCGACACCAGCCGGTTTTCCAGCGCGTAGCCCGCGCCGGAAGGAGACTGTGTCCGGTCCGACAACACCCACCACTGCCCGTCGGGTGAGCGCGCCAGGTCGGCGGCGTAGAGGTGGAGACGGATATCGCCGGGCACGCGGATGCCATGGCAGCTCCTGAGGAACCCAGGGTTCGCATAGACCAGTTCCGGTGGAAGGAGCCCCTCGGTCAACAGCCGCTGCGGCCCATACAGGTCGCACAGAATCGAGTTGAGCAGGCTGGCGCGCTGCGCCACCGCTGTTTCGATGCCCGCCCACTCCTGCGGGTCGATGACCATCGGAACCGGGTCCAGAGGCCACGGCCGGTCTGTGCCGTGCGGGTCGCCATAGACGTTGTAGGTGACACCGTTGTCGCGGATGAGCCGCTGCGCTTCCTTCCAACGGCTGGCCAGATCTTCAGGTCCGGAGGCTTTCAGCGCTTCCATCAGGGCGCGCCAATGCAGGCGCGTGGTGCCCTGCGCCGTCGCTAGTTCGTCGTAATATCCTGCGTTCGGCGAGTAGTCCCAGCCTTGGGCGACACAACTCCCCTTCTCATTCGGACCCTGCAACCTGACCTCCGCCCAACGTCCTGCGGTGTATTAGTGAAATTCTGTCACATTTCGGCCATCTATGATCACCTTGCGAGGGGGCCGCGCCGCAGATCCAGCGTGTAGGGGAACTGCTGATTTACCTCCGGCGCCGGCGCCTGCATGGGCCCTGGCGTGTGCCCGAACCGGAAGAACCGCGCCGCCCGCCGTGATTCCGCCTCCGCCGCGTTCACGGGGAACGTCACGTAGTTGCGCCCGCCCGGATGGGCCACGTGATAGGTGCAGCCGCCGATCGACCGGCTCGACCAGAGGTCCAGCAGGTCGAAGATCAGCGGCGTGTGCACCGGAATCGTCGGATGCAGGCAGGAAGGCGGCTGCCACGCCCTGTAGCGGACTCCGGCCACGAACTCGCCTTCCGTTCCCGTCGGGGCCAGCGGGACGCGCCGGCCGTTGCAGGTGATCACGTGGCGTTCGCCGAACAGGCCGCGCACCTTCACCTGCAACCGCTCCAGTGACGAATCGACGTAGCGCGCGGTGCCGCCGCCGCCGGGCTCCTCGCCCAGCACATACCAGGGCTCGCCCGCCTGCCTCAACTCGATCTCGACACCGGAATGCACCACTGAGCCGATGGCCGGGAAGCGGAACTCGAAGTGCGGCGCGAACCAGGACGAGTCCACGGGATACCCGCTCATCCGCAACTCCGCCAGCACGTCCTCGAAGTCCAGCGACAGGAAGTGCGGCAGCATGAACTTGTCGTGCAACTGCGTGCCCCAGCGCGCCGGCTTCCCTAAGTACGGCTGCTTCCAGAACCGCGCCACCAGCGCCCGAATCAGCAACTGCTGCATCAGGCTCATGCGCGCATGCGGCGGCATCTCGAAACCGCGCATCTCCAGCAGGCCCAGCCGGCCGGTTGAGGTCTCTGGAGCGTACAGCTTGTCGATGCAGAACTCGGCCCGGTGCGTATTGCCGGTCACATCCACCAGCAGGTGGCGGAAGATGCGGTCGACCAGCCATGGAGGGCAATCGCCTTCGCCGGGCAGCGGGATCTGTGAGTAGGCGATCTCGAGCTCGTACAGGCTGTCCTGCCGCGTCTCATCAATGCGCGGCGCCTGGCTGGTGGGTCCGATGAAGAGCGAAGAGAACAGATACGACAAGGAGGGATGATTGAGCCAGTAACCGATCAGACTGCGCAGGAGATCGGGGCGGCGCAGCAGCGGACTGTCCGCCGGGGTGGGCCCGCCGAGCACGACATGGTTTCCGCCGCCCGTGCCGGTATGCCGCCCGTCCAGCATAAACTTCTCCGTGCCCAGCCGGGACTGCCGGGCATCTTCGTAGATCCCGATCGTATTGCGCACCAGCTCATCCCAGTTGCGCGCGGGCGGCGTATTCACCTCGATCACACCCGGATCCGGCGTCACCCGGATCTGGCTGATGCGCGAATCCCGAGGCGGCTCAGTCCCCTCGACAATCACCGGAGTGCCTCGTTGTGCGGCGGTGTCCTCAATTGCCGCCAGCAACTCGATATAGTCTTCCAGAGTTGTCACGGGCGGCATGAACACGTGCAACTGCCCGTCGCGCGGCTCCACGCAGATCGCGGTGCGCACTACCCAGCCGGCCGATTCGCCGAGTTTCGCCTCTTTCTCTGTCTCCCGGGGCCGCGAGAAGTTGCTGCGCCAGTCGCCCTTCTGCTGCCGCGGAGACTGTGCGCCTTGGTTCTGGCGGTCCGGTATCGGTAGTGGATTCCTTGGAGCCATCGGATCCTGTGGAAACAGGAACGGCATGTCGGCCGGCGCCGCCCAGGGCAGGCTGGGCAGAGGCAGCCGCAACCCTACCGGTGAGTCACCGGGAATGAGAAATAGCTTCTGCCCGCGCAGCAGCCACAGCCCGGTCTGCCACTCCGGGCCGCTCTTGCCTGCCCCCCGCTGCACGGGCAGCACGAAGCCCACGGGATGCGTGAGGCCGCGCTCAAAGACGCGCCGGATGCGGTCGCGCTCTTCAGCGCTCTCGAGGCGGCTGTCGAGCGGGTCCACATTTACCGGCAGCTGGCGTTCGCGCTGCAGGTAGTGCAGCGGGTCTTCGAAGGCCGCGTTGACGTACTCGGGATCCAGCCCCAGGCGGCGGGCCAGCCGTTCGATAAAGTCGAAGGCGTCGGCCTCGTCGTAGCCGTGGCGCTCGTCCTCGGCGGCAATCAGGTTCGGATCGAGCCACATCGGCACGCCGTCATTGCGCCAGTAGCAGGTCAGCGCCCAGCGCGGCAGGCTCTCGCCGGGATACCACTTACCCTGGCCGAAGTGCAGGAAGCCACCGGGCGAAAAACGGTCGCGGAAGCGTTTGATCAGCTCGCCGCTCGTGCGCCGCTTGTTCTGGCCCAGCGCCTCGGTGTTCCACTCGGCGCCGTCCATGTCGTCGACGGAGACGAACGTGGGTTCGCCCCCCATCGTCAATCGCACATCGCCGGCCTGCAATTCGGCGTCGATGGCATGCCCCAGCGCTTCGATCTTCGACCACTGTTCTTCCGTATAGGGCAGCGTGACGCGCGGATCCTCGTGGATGCGCCGTACCGACATCTCGTGAGTGAATTCGACCTCGCACTCGTCCACGCCTCCGGTGACGGGCGCAGCGGAGAACGGATCCGGAGAGGCCGCTACCGGCAGATGCCCTTCGCCCGCGAACAGTCCGGAGGTGGGATCCAGTCCGATCCAGCCCGCGCCGGGCAGGTAGACTTCGGTCCAGGCATGCAGGTCAGTGAAGTCCTGCTGCGGACCCTCGGGCCCTTCCAGCGGCTTCAGATCCGGCTTGAGCTGGATGAGATAGCCGGAGACAAACCGCGCGGCCAGCCCCAGGCGGCGCAGGACCTGGACCAGCAGCCAGGCCGAGTCGCGGCACGAACCGCTGCGCAGATCCAGCGTCTCTTCTGGCGTCTGCACGCCCGGCTCCATACGGATCGTGTAGCGGATCTCCTGCTGAAGGCGCTGGTTCAAGCCGACCAGGAAGTCGATGATGTGACACTTCGAGCGATCGATCGCCGCCGTGTAGGCGTCCAATCGCGGGGCGCCGGGCAAGGTTTCCAGAAAAGGGGTCAGTTCCTTGGCCAGGGAGGGTTCATAGGCAAACGGAAACTGCTCGGCGGCCGGCTCCAGGAAGAAGTCGAAGGGATTGATGACCGTCATGTCGGCCACGACATCGACTTCGATGGAGAAGTGGCGCACCGGCTCGGGGAAGACCACGCGCGCCAGGTAGTTGCTTTGCGGGTCCTGCTGCCAGTTGATGAAGTGCTCGCGCGGGCTGATCCTGAGCGAGTAGCTCTCCACCGTGGTGCGGCAATGAGGCGCGGGCCGCAGGCGGATGATCTGCGGCGACAGGCGCACCAGCCGGTCATAGTGGTAGACAGTCTTGTGATGGAGAGCGACTCGAATCGCCATGCTTGCCCCTTCCCCTGTGCATCACACTGACCCTGCCACGTGGAGGGAGTAAGCGAATCAGGCCGGGTGACTCGCGCCCGGCCAGATCCAAATTATAAAGGATGCGGAGGGCTCAGCGGATTGAGGCGGAGCCGCTATCGCCCTTGCCCGACTTGGCCCGTAACGGCAACGCGCGCAAAGGCTCACCGGTGATGGCGAAGATCGCGTTGGCCATGGCCGGAGCCACCGCCATGATGGGCGTTTCGCCCGCGCCGGCCGGCTCGAGGTCCTTGCGCTCGACCAGCACGGTTTCGATCTTCGGGGTGTCCTTGAAGCGCGGCACACGGTAGCGAGTGAAGCTGCCGTTCTTCAGCCGGCCGTTCTCAAAGAGGATCTCTTCCCGCAGCGCGGCGCCGAGGCCCATGAGAATGCAGCCTTCCACCTGCAGGCGCAGATTCTTCGCATTGAGCACGGGGCCGCACTCGAATGCTTCGCAGATTTCCACGAGCCGCGGGATGCCGCTGGCGCGGTCGAGTTCCACTTCGACGCAGGCTGCCACGTACGAACCCTTCTCCGTACCGCAGGCAAGGCCAACACCGGAGTTCGGCTTCGACTCCTTACGGCGTTTCTGCCAGCCGAAGCGCTCGGCCGCGGCCAGCAGGACATCGCGCAGGCGGCCGTTTTCGAGATGGGCGAGGCGGAACTCGAGCGGGTCCTTGCCCGCAGCGGAGGAGAGTTCATCCATGAAGCTCTCGCGGGCAAAGTTATTGGCCGTGGCCGCCAGTCCGCGGTAGGAGCCGGAACGCAGCGGGGAGTCCGCGTAGACGAAGCGTGTCCGGGTATTCTCCAGCTTGTACGGCGACGCGATGGCCGAGGGACCCGAGTTGTAGTTCGTGAAGTCCCAGGCGCTGAGCCGGCCGTTTGCGTCGAGGCCGGCTTCGATGTCGATGACGCCGGCCGGGCGGAAGTAGCCCCACATGAACTCCTCCGCACGGGTCCAGCGCAGCGAGACGGGCTTGCCCGCCTCCTTCGCCAGACGTGCTGCTTCGAGAGCCGCTTCGCCGGTGTGTTTGCCGCCGAAGCCGCCGCCGAAGTCCGGCACAATGACACGAACCTTCGAAGGGTCGACGTGAAAGGACTTAGCCAGGTCCTCCCTTACCTCGAAGGGATTCGAGGTGCCGGTCCAGACCGTCAGACTGCCGTTGGTCCATTCGGCCACGGCAGTGCGCGGTTCCATCGGCGAGTGCGCGACGTAAGGGATGTGATAGGACGCGGTGAGCTTCTTACTGGCCTGTTGCAGGCCGGATTGGACGGAGCCGCTCTGCTGCACCTGAGGCTGGCGGTCACCGTCCGGCTTCTTCAGGTGCGCGTACAATTCGTCGCTGGAGATCTGTGGTTTGGTCTGCCATCTGGCATTCGCCGCCAGCGCGGCCACCGCTTTTCGGGCGGTGTAGGAGGTGGGGGCCGCGCAAGCGACGAACTCGCCGTCGCGCAGGGCGACGACACCGGTCATCTGCTTCGCGGCGTTAAGGTCGACGGACTCCAGCGTCGCGCCATAGGACGGCGGACGCAGCACGCAGCCGTAGAGCATGCCGGGCCGTTGGATTCCGGAAGGATAGGCATGAGCCCCGGTAATAATGTCGTGCGCGTTCACGCGCACGAGCGGCTGGCCGAGCGTCTTCCAAGCCGCCGTCGGGGTCAATTCCGCGGGCCTCCCCGTGGGATCGCCGCCGGATTTCGCCAGATCGGCGTAGCCCAGGGTCAGCTTGCCATCGGGGCTCTTCACGAACCCGGCGTTGATCTGGAAGCTGGATGCGTCGACCTTCCAGCGTTCGGCGGCGGTGGCCAGCAGGAGGGCGCGGGCTTCGGCGGCGGCGCGGCGCACCAAGGGAACCGTAACGGGCGTGGAGCGGCTGCCGGCGGTGAGCCAGTCGTTCGGCACGAGTTGCGTATCGGCGAGTACCACCCGGACTTTCTCGACGGGCAGGCGCAGTTCTTCCGCGGTGGCGGCCGCGAACTCGGTCCGGGGTCCCTGCCCTTCTTCCACCTTGCCGGAGAGCACGGTCACGAAGCCGTCTTCGCCCAGGTGGATGCGGCCCGCGGAGGAGGCAGGAGCCGCGCCGCGCTGGGCATCGAGGGTTCGTGCAAACACACTGATCAGCAAGCCGGCGCCGGCGCATTGCAGGAAGACGCGACGGTCACAGTGAAATTCGTAGCGGAGCGGTTCGCGCAGTTCGTAGCGCTCCGGTTCGACGGAGGCGATCCATTCGGTTCTATCCGGCATGGCCTACTCCCTGAGTGTTCATGGCGCTGAGCCTGGCGGCCAGGCGGACCGCGGTGACGATGCTGGGGTAGCAGCAGCAGCGGCACAGGTTGTTGTTCATTCCCTCAGCGACCTGCTGCTCCGTGGGGTTGGGCGTCGTTTTCAGCAACGCTACGGCGGTGAGCATCATGCCGGAGGTGCAGTAGCCGCATTGCAGTGCACCCTCTTCGAGGAAGGCCTGCTGAACGGGATGGAGTTTTCCGTTCACGGCCAGCCCTTCCACGGTGAGGACGGACTTGCCTTCGGCGAGCCGCACGGGCGTGACGCAGGACGGCACGGGCCGCCCGTCCAACAGCACGGTGCAGGCACGGCACTGGCCTTCGCCGCAGCCGTAGCGGACTCCGATGAGCCCAAGATCCTCGCGCAGCACTTCCAGCAGCGGCCGGTCCGCCTCGGTTTCGATGCGCTGCGCCCTGCCGTTCAGGTTGAATCTGAAAGCCGGCATCTTTTAGCACCTCCTCTTCCGCTTGTCTTCATGGTGGCATGCCGGATGACGGATGCAAACCCCAAAAGACTGCCTATCCAAAGGAAGAACCAGACGGCTATCCCTCTGTTTACGAGCGAAAATCGGAAGATACCGTCAATACGGTATGTAACCAGCCACGCCAAGGGGCACGCCCACACCTGCAGTCCTGCTTATATCCGGAGTGGGCGTTGAGCGCGGAGAGATTCGCCGGGCATGCAAGGAACAGGAATGGTCTTTATTCGCAAAACAGCGGTATTGTGTGCACTCGCCGCGGCGGCGTCGATGGGCGTGAGCGGCCAGGAGAACAGTGACCCCGCAGCGGCTCCGAGCGAGGCGGCAGCCGCCCCCGCTGCTGCAATCGACAAACGTGTCTTTGGCGTTTTGCCGAATTACCGGGTAGCGGATGGCAATGCGCCTTTCTCGCCCATTACGACGAAGCAGAAATTCACGATTGGAGCCAAGGATTCCTTCGATAAACCAGTGTTCCTGCTGGCCGGTTTCTATGCAGGCCTGGCCCATCTGCAGAACTCCAATCCCTCATTTGGACAGGGCGCAAAGGGCTTCGGCAACCGCTATGTCCGATCCCTGGGCGACACCATCATCGGCAACTTCATGACGGAAGCGGTTTTCCCCAGCCTGCTGAAAGAGGATCCACGGTATTACATGCTGGGCCCGAACGGGAAGACGGGCAAGCAGCGTTTCTTCTACGCGCTGTCGCGAGTCATGGTCACGAAGACCGATTCTGGAGGCAGCCGGTTCAACTTTTCAGAAGTCCTGGGCAATGGCGTGTCCGTGGCCGCGTCGAATCTCTACTACCCGGAGAGCCGGACCTATTCGGCCAATCTTTCCAAGCTGGCGCTGCAGATCGGAACCGATGCGATCTCCAATGTGCTGAAGGAGTTCTGGCCGGACGTCAAGCAGCGCATGCAAAAGAAAAAGGCGGCGAAGCCCTGAGTCTCGCATTCGACACGCGTTCCCGCTGAATGCTAGACTTTGGCGATCATGATCCAGCTTGAGGCGCTTACCCGGCGCTTCGACGGGCAGCGGGCCGTGGACGCAGTTTCGCTGGAGGTAGCCGAGGGCGAACTGCTGGTGCTGCTCGGCGGGTCGGGCTCCGGCAAAACGACGACTCTCAAGATGATAAACCGGCTCATCGAGCCCACCAGCGGCAGGGTGCTGCTGGCCGGGGAAGATGTGGCCGGGATGAAGCCATACGAGTTGCGGCGACGGATCGGGTATGTGTTCCAGCGGATCGGCCTGTTCCCGCACATGACCGTGGCCGAGAATATCGGGATTACTCCTGCCCTGCTGGGGTGGGATCGGGATCGCATTCGAGACCGGGTCGACAAGCTGCTGGAACTGGTGGAGCTGGATGCGGCGCTCTATCGCGAGCGCAGGCCGGAAGCGCTTTCCGGCGGCCAGGCACAACGCGTGGCCGTGGCCCGGGCACTGGCGGCGGAACCCCGGGTGATGCTGCTGGATGAGCCCTTTGGCGCGCTGGATCCCCTGACCCGGGGGCGGCTGCAGCAGTCGTTCCTGCGAATCCGCCAGACTCTGGGCCTCACCGCCATCTTCGTCACGCACGATGTGATGGAGGCCATCCTGCTGGGAGACCGCATTGCGGTGATGGAATCGGGCCGGGTGAAACAGGTGGGCACGGCACGGGAGCTGCTTGACTCGCCCGTGGACGAGGCTATCCGGGCGCTGATCACGGCACCCTGGAGTCAGGCCGAGATCGCATCAGACCGTGTAGGCCGCGGTCAAGGGACGCCGCCAGCTTGAACGAACAACTCCAGCTCCTGCCGGGATACCTGTCGGCGCATCTGGGCCTGACGCTGGCGGCGATTCTTGTGGGGGTATTGGTCAGTGTTCCGCTGGGCGTGCTGGTAGCAGGCTCGAAGCGGCTGGAGCCGTTTGTTCTGGGGACGGCCAGCGTGATCCAGACAGTGCCAAGCCTGGCGCTGCTGGCTTTCATGGTTCCGGTGCTGGCGGCGGCGGGGCTACAGAGCATTGGGTATCTGCCCGCGCTGATCGGGCTGTGCCTGTACAGTGTGCTGCCCATCCTGCGGAACACGCTCGTGGGTCTGGCCAGTCTCGAGCCGGCGATCCTGGAAGCGGCGCAGAGTGTGGGGATGACCCCTCGGGAGCAGCTCTTCCAGGTGGAGCTACCGCTGGCGCTGCCGATGATCATCGCGGGGATCCGGACGGCGACGGTCTGGACCGTGGGCACGGCTACCCTGTCCACACCGGTGGGCGCGCCGAGCCTGGGCAATTACATCTTCAGCGGCCTGCAGACGCGCAACTATGCGGCGGTGCTGGTGGGCTGTGTTGCGGCCGCGTTGCTGGCGCTGACTCTGGACGGGCTGATTCGCGTATTGGAGCTGGGCCTGAAACGGCGACGGCGGGCGCTGTGGATCGGCGCGCTGTGCGTATTTGCGGCGCTGGCGGCCTGGCCGGTGGCTCGGCTGATGGGCGGTTCTCCGGGGGGCGGCCAGCGGCCCGTGCGGATTGGCGCCAAGAATTTCACCGAGCAGTACATCCTTTCCAGAATCCTGTCGGGCCTGATCCACGCAGGCACCGGCCGGCCCACGGAGTTGATTGAGTCGCTGGGGTCGACGGTCGTATTCGACGCACTGCGAACGGGGCAGATCGATGTCTATGTCGATTACACGGGGACGCTATGGGCGAATATCCTGGGGCGCACAGACAGGCCTGCCAATCGAGCGGACGTGCTGGATGAAACACGGCGCGGCCTGAGCGAACGCTTTGGCGTGGAACTGGTGGCCGCGCTCGGTTTTGAAAATGCTTACGCCCTGGCGATGAACGGGCAACAGGCGGGGCAACTGAACGTGCGGAAGATCAGCGACCTGATTCCACATGCCTCGAGGCTGCGGCTGGGCAGCGACTATGAGTTTCTGTCGCGGCCGGAGTGGAAGGCGCTGCAGGAGAAGTACGGGCTGGTGTTTCAGGAGCAGAGGTCGATGGATCCGGCGCTCATGTACCAGGCGCTGCGCAGCGGCGGGGTCGACCTGATCAGTGCGTTTTCGACAGACGGGCGGATTGCGCCGTATCATCTGCGCGTGCTGGAGGACGACCGCGGGGCGATCCCCCCGTACGACGCGGTCATCCTGGTGAACCGGGCGTTCGGGCGCGAGAACCGGGCGGTGATGGACACGTTGCGATCGCTGGCGCAGAGCATCGATGCGGAGCGGATGAGGGCGTTGAATGCCGAGGTGGATGAGAACGGACACTCGCCCGCTGAAGCAGCAGCCGGGTTCCTGAAGGCCGCGAGCCGGCGCTGAGGCGCAGGGTTCGAATTTGCATGCAATGAGCGCCAGCGGCTTGAATCGCGTTATCATCGGCGCATGGAACGGGCTGTTACTGGGCAGTACAGCGCGATCGTGATCGGAACTGGGCAGGCGGGGCCGTCTCTCGCCGCGAAGTTAGCGGGTGCGGGGCAAAGGGTCGCCATCATCGAGCGTGCCAAGTTCGGCGGAACGTGTGTCAACACCGGATGCATTCCCACCAAAACCCTGGTAGCCAGCGCACGGACTGCGTACATTGCGCGGCGTGCGGCCGATTTCGGGGTGATGATCGACGGATCGATCAGCGTCGATATGAAGCGTGTGAAGGCGCGCAAAGATCAGGTCTCAGGCGCTTCGCGAACAGGCGTCGAACACTGGTTGAAGAATACGCCGAACTGCACTGTCTACGAGGGCCATGCGCGCTTCGTGTCGGATCATGAAGTGCAGGTCGGCGATGCGGTACTGACGGCGGAGAAGATCTTCATCAATACCGGAGGGCGAGCCAGTGTCCCAGCCATCCGCGGCCTGGACCAGGTGCCGTACCTCACCAACTCTTCGATGATGGGGGTCGACTTCCTGCCGCGTCATCTTGTGATCCTCGGAGGCAGCTATATCGGCCTCGAGTTCGCGCAGATGTACCGGCGGTTCGGGAGCAAGGTGACGATTGTGGAGCGTGGTGCGCGTCTGATCGCCCGCGAAGATCCGGCGGTCAGCGACGCCATCCGCGCGATTCTGGAGAACGAGCAGATCGAGGTCCGCCTGAACGCGGATTGCATCGAGGTAGCGAAGACGGCGGAAGGGATCGAGGTCAAAGTGGACTGCGGTTCCGGCGCGAAGTCAGTGCTCGGCTCCCACCTGCTGGTGGCGGTAGGGCGTCAGCCCAACACGGACGACCTGGGCCTGGAGAACACCGGCATCCGGCGCGACCGGCGCGGTTACATCGAGGTCGATGACCAGCTGCAGACGAGCGTGGCCGGCGTCTGGGCAATGGGCGACTGCAACGGGCGGGGCGCTTTTACGCACACCTCCTACAATGATTTTGAGATCGTGGCGGCAAACCTGCTGAACCACGATCCGCGGCGTGTGTCGGACCGCATTACGGCATACGCGCTGTATATCGACCCGCCTCTAGGCCGGGCCGGAATGACCGAGTCAGAGATCCTGCATTCAGGCCGCCCTGCCCTGGTTGGCGCGCGCCCGATGACGCGAGTCGGACGGGCCAATGAGAAGGGCGAAACACAGGGCTTCATGCGGATTGCGGTCGATGCAGAGACGAAGATGATCCTCGGCGCGGCGATTCTGGGCGTCGAAGGCGACGAAGCGATCCACTGCATTCTGGATGTGATGTACGCGAAGGCGCCCTACACGGTGCTGCAGCGGGCGATGCACATTCATCCCACTGTCTCCGAACTCATCCCAACCATACTGGGCAAATTGAGACCACTCGAGAAAAATACCTAACAATGGCAACCCAGGAAGCTGTTGCCCATGACCGTACGACATTAATCGGCCGGCTCCATCAGGCAAGAGAGGAGACGGATGCGCTCCTTCAGATCGTGCTGCCTGAAGCGGTATACGACCGGCCCATCCCCGAGCGACACCGCATTGTTTTCTACCATGGCCACCTCGAGGCGTTCGACTGGAATCTGCTGAGCGGACTGTGCGGCCTGCCCAGCACCGAACCGGAACTGGACCGGCTGTTCGCCTTCGGCATCGACCCAATCGACGGCCGGCTCCCATCCGATCAACCCGGGGACTGGCCGCGGCCTGAGCAGGTTGCGGCGTACAGGAATCGCGCACGAAGGGCGCTCGACGAAGTCATCGAGCGCGTTCCCAATCCGGAACTGCTGCTGAATGTCGCGATTGAGCACCGGCTGATGCACGCCGAAACTCTGGCTTACATGTTCCATCAGTTGCCGTTCGAGCGAAAGGCGCGCAGGACTGTGCGCCGGATGGTGGACGGCAAACGGTGGAGCCCCGAAATGGTGCGCGTTTCTGAAGGCCAAGCGGTGCTGGGGCTGCGCCGGGACTCGGGTGTTTTCGGCTGGTGTAACGAGTTCGATGAACTGAGAGTCGATGTTGCCGCGTTCCGCATCGATAAATACAAGGTAAGCAACGGCCAGTTCCTGCGGTTCCTGGAAGCAGGAGGATATGAAGACCGAACGCTGTGGGCGGATGCCGATTGGGCCTGGAAATCGGAGCACGGGATCACGCATCCGGCGTTCTGGGTGAATCACGGTGGCCGCTGGGCGTACCGTTCGATGTTCGACGAGTTGCCCCTGCCGCTGGACTGGCCCGTCTATGCCAGCCATGCGGAGGCGAGTGCCTACGCCCGCTGGGCGGGCAAGCGATTGCCGACGGAAGCGGAATGGCATCGCGCCGCGGAAGGCCTGGCCGGGCGGCATGGGGAACCGGCGCGCGACAGGTGGGATCCCTTGCCGGTGCAGGAGTGTGTCTCCGGTGAGCAGGCAGTGGAAGGACTGTTTGCGAATGGGTGGGAGTGGACCTCCACGACGTTTGGACCACTGCCCGGATTTCGACCGTTTCCGTTCTATCCCGGTTACTCCGCCGATTTCTTTGACGGACACCATTTTGTTTTGAAAGGCGGCAGCGAAAGAACCGCCTCGTGCATGCTTCGCGGAAGTTTCCGCAACTGGTTTCAACCGCATTATCAATACGTCTACGCGGGCTTCCGCTGCGTGAGCGTGGAGGACTGATTCGCCATGGCCGCAACAGCAACCGCCATTGCCCCCCTGGAGCAGTTTGCTTCCGACGTCCGCAGCGGGTTAGCGAAACCGCGGAAGGAGCTGCCTTCCAAGTATTTTTATGATGCGCTGGGTTCCGCGCTATTTGAAGCGATCTGCCTGCTACCCGAGTACGGCCTGACTCGCGCGGACGAGCGAGTGCTGGCGCGCTACGGGCGAGAGATCGTCAGCCGAATTCCGCACCGGGTTCTGGTGTCGGAACTCGGCAGCGGCAGCGGGCGGAAGACCCGGCAGATTCTGGGCGCCTTGTGCAAGCGCGGACCGGTTTCCTACTATCCGATCGAGATCTCCCCCAAGGCGCTGGCGTCGTGCGCGGCGGAACTCGACGATATTGACTGCCTGAGCATTGTGGGCATCGAGCGGGAGTACCTGGACGGGCTCAGATCCGTAGCCATCGACAGGCCTGCCGGCGCGCACATGATGGTTTTGTTCCTGGGCAGCACGATCGGCAACTTCGACACGGGGGCCGATGCGAAGTTCCTGCGGGATGTTCGAGCTGTTCTGTACCCTGGCGATTCCTTGCTGTTGGGGACGGACCTGGTGAAGAACATCGACGTGATGCTGGACGCCTACAACGACTCGCTGGGCGTCACCGCCGCATTCAACCTGAACCTGCTCTCGCGGATCAATCGCGAGTTGGAGGGGGATTTCGACCTGGGTCAGTTCGAGCATCTGGCCCGGTTCAACGAGGCAACCTCCAGCATCGAGATGCACCTTCTGTCGAAGCGACGGCAACTGGTCAGCGTACGGCAGAGTGGAATCTCGACGACATTCGAGGAGGGTGAGACGATCTGGACCGAGACCTGTCACAAGTACACTCGCCCCGAAATTGCGCGACTGGCCGCGGCTTCCGGCTTTCGAATCGCGGACCAGTGGGTGGATGAGGCGTGGCCGTTCGCGGAGAGCCTGCTGGTCGCCGAGTGAGCGCTGGGCCCGGCGGGGGAGTCGGCTCGCGGTCCGGTGGCCAATCCCTAGTCCTGGTGTTTGGGCGAAAGACCGTTCGCTGCACCTGGAAATGGGACACCGCGACGCCTGGCGGGACGGCGATAAATCCTATCCGTTCCCGTTACGTAGAGCCATTGAAGCCCGGGACCACCGAAGAAGACATTGGTGAGGCCGCCTGCGCCCGGAGGCCGGAGAATGGCGCTTACGCGGCCTTGCGGGTCACAAACCTGAATACCCTGGCTGGTGGCGATGTATAGAAAGCCATCCGAGTCGAACGCGATGCCGCCAGAGTCGATCTCGGAGGACTGGTCTGCCTCCAGACGGCAGAATCGTGTTCCATTGAGCAGCGAGCCGTCGCCGGCGAGTTGAAACGACCAGACCCAGGGAGTGCGTGAATCCGCAATCGCCAGCAACGGCTGAGTATTGGAAGAGCGGACGCCGCGCGGCCATTCCATGCCCTTGTCAACGACACGCTTGCTGCCATCCGGCTTCACCAGCCACACCACGTGGGCAGGAGGTTGGCTGAGGTAGATGTCGTTGCGGGCTGTGACCGTGAGGTGGTGCGATTGGACCCCCTCCGCAACCACAGCTTCCCTGCCGTCGAGAGAGAGGGCCACGACCCTTTGGCGATCGTGCTGGCCGATGTAGAGGCGGCCGTCCGGCCCGAAGGCAATGCCGTGCGCTCCGCCGCTGTTCTCTTTCCATGTCGTGATATTGCCGGCAGTATCGATCTTCATGATCCGATTGCGGTGGGCGTCGGTGAAGTAGACAACGCCGCTGTTGTCCACGGCGGAATCCGCGGTGAGTTGATAGCCCTCGCCCAGGAGCACCCACGGTTCGCCTGGAACCAGGATGGTTGCCGCATTGCGCCCGTCATCGGGGATTGCGGGACGGGGGTCCTGCGAGCCTGCGAGCGGAAGGGTGACGAGCGCCAGGACGAGCAGGCCGGCGGCGCGAAGCATGGTCACAGTATTCCATGGGATTGCCGGCGACGATGCCGGAATTGTGCAAATTGAATTGTTTGTCGAAGGAAAACCGGCACTCGGCGTGCGATTCTGGCTGGGTCGCATCGCATGGTTCTGGGGTAGGCTGGGAAGCAGGACCGGAATTCCTGGCGCCGATGATGCCGGCGCCGCCGCCACCTGATCCAGTGAGTTCTGCAAGACCGACAGCCATCCAACCCGTCACCTCTCTGCGGACAGTTGTCCTGACGGCGCTGACCATGGTGTTTTTTGCCGCCAATTCGCTACTGGCTCGTTTTGCGCTGCGATCGGGCGCGATTGATGCCGGCAGCTTTACGACGATTCGAATTGGAGCCGGGGCAGTGGCCTTGGCCTTGATCGTGGGTATGGGGCGCCCGCATGCCGAATCGGGCCGGCGGCACGGCTCACTCCGGGCGGGTCTGGCCTTATTCGGCTATGCGCTCGCCTTTTCCTATGCGTATCTCCTGCTGAATGCAGGGACGGGCGCCCTGGTGTTATTCGCCGCCGTGCAGATGACCATGCTGGGCGGCGGAATCGCGCACGGGGAGCATCCGAGCGCGGCGGAGTGGAGCGGTCTGGCGCTGGCCTTCGGAGGATTGATCTACCTCGTGTTTCCGGGCCTGACAGCGCCTTCGCCAGCCGGAGTGGCGCTCATCGCCGCATCGGGAGCGTGCTGGGGATTCTATTCCATGGCCGCCAGGGGTGTGCGTTCGCCCGTGCAGGCGACGGCCGGCAATTTTGTATGGGCGTTGCCGCTCGCCGCGGGGACCCAACTGGTGATCTGGGCCTTCGGCCGGCATCATGCCACCTGGCTGGGCGCCGGGTTGGCGGCGGTTTCCGGAGCGGTCACCTCCGGATTGGGCTATGCCCTCTGGTACACAGCGCTGAAAGAGTTGCGCACGAGCGCCGCAGCGATTGTCCAACTGACAGTGCCGGTGCTGACAGCAACTGCCGGCGTGCTGCTGCTGGGAGAGCAACTGACCGGACGACTCGTGCTGGCTTCCGCGGCGATTTTGGGTGGGGTGGCGCTGGCGCTGACCGGCAAAGTCCGGGCGGCGGCACGCGGGGTGCAATGAGAATCGAATTTTCCGGGGGCGGGTTCAGTTCGGCCGCCGGAGAGCAGGCAAGGCCGGGACGCGGATGCGGTAGGCCCGATACTCGTCGCCGAACTGCTCTTCCAAGGCCAGTTCCTCGTGGGGGATGAGCCAGCCAGGAACGGCCAGGGCGAGGCACGCGAACAAGACTGCGAGAACGGGACTGCCGAGCAGCAGCGTGAGTCCGGCCCAGAAGCAAGCTTCCGCCAGGTAGATGGGATGGCGCATCCGGGCGAAGGGTCCCGTCTGAAGCAACATGGCCGGCCGGAGTCCGAGACGGCATAGCGGAGGCAGCGAGCTGACGGCACGGAGCATGGTCAGGAGCACCCACAGCAGCAGTCCTGCTCCGGCCAAGATCACCAGAAGCCCCAGCAGATTGAGTGGCTGGGGCATGCCGTCCTTCCAACCCCAACGAGGCCCAACGCGGGCAAGCAGGAAGGGGATGCCCAGATGAACCGCCGGGATCCCCAGAGTAAACACAGCCAGGAGAAGTAGCCGCACGGTTCCGCGGGTCACGAATCGCGCGGCATCGCGCAGGAAGGGCTGCCAGCGGAGGTAAGAGATGCAGCGCCACAACCATTCCAAAGGCCCGAAGTGAAATCGCCTCAGCCACCAAGCGCTGAAGCCCAACTGGAGGCAATAGAACACGATGCCGCCCGCCATGGTTACGCCGACCCCGAGTGTAGAAAACAGCGCCAGACCGTAGCCGTAGAAGACAAATGCAAAGACGACGGATTGCGCGAGGTAGTTCGTGAGGGCGGTACGGCCGGCCGCGGCAAGCCAAGGCGCGTGCGGTTTCCAGAGCAGGATTGCCGCCCCATAGGCAAAAGCGAGCGGAATGATTGCGACCTGGCCGCTACGCAGAATAGCTGCTGTAATACCGGCGGCCAAGCCGAGGAACAGAATCCAGCGGAGCAGGCGCCGGTTGTTTTCGAAGAGCCCAAGGCGCCAGGCGGCGACGCCCCAGAGCATCAGGCCGAAGGTCCGTGGCATTGAAAGCAACAACAGCGGCAGAATCAGGAGTTGCGTTTCGTGCCAGCGAAAAGCCAGCAGTTCCTGCCAGCCACCTGAACGGTAGGCGTGGACTGCTCCGGATGACAATGCCAGCAAGGCGGCATTGTCGGGAAATGGCACGGGCAAGGAAACGAGGTACTGTGCCCCGATGGCGATCAGTCCAAGGGCGGCGAGAGTGTGGGCCGGCAAGCGGAGAAGCGGGACGATGAGGAGTCCGCAGACACCGTATAGGGCAAGAATGTCACCGTTCCAAATGAGAAAGAGGTGAACGAGACCCAGAACGAGCAGCGCCCCGAAACGCCGCAGGAGAAACGGGGTGCGCTGATCCTGACCGGCCCGCTCTGACTGAATCGCGATGCCCACCCCAAACAGGAACGAGAAGAGGGTGAACGCCTTGAACTCCAGGAGCGAGTCCATCAGCGCCAGTAGTACGGATCCAGCCGGCCCCAGAGGCTCATCCTGACCCAGTATGTGCGCGGAGAGCGGCACCCGGAAACCGCTGACGAGATTGACGAGCAGGACACCGCCCAGTGCCGCGCCGCGCAGCGTATCGATTTCGACGATGCGCTCCCTGGACGAGGCCGGCTTCATGCCGCGCAGTATAACCGAATGCCGGACCGCAGTTTCGGTGCGGGCCCTACCTGCGGAGCAAGTTGATAGATTGGAGCGGTGTTTCTCAGAATCCTGCTGGCGGTGGTGTTCCCATTGCTCGCATTCGCCGCGGATAAGCCGCGCGTGCTTGTTCTGACCGACATCTCGAGTCTGACCGCGGGTGTCCGGGAGCCGGATGATGGGCAGTCGCTGGTTCGTTTTCTGCTGTTCTCGAATGAGTTTGATGTCGAGGGCTTCGTGGCCTCGTCCAACCTGGGCCACGGGCAGGTAGTGCGGCCCGAACTGATCCGGCAGGCGATCGAGGGCTATGCAGCGGTGTGGCCCAACCTGCGGCGCCATCTGTCGAGCTATCCCGATCCTGCCCGGCTGCGTGACCGAGTTAAAGCGGGACAACCCATCGCCGGACCAAAGGTTCCCGTGGAAGCAAGCGTGGGCGAAGGCAAGGATACGGAAGGTTCCGATTGGATTGTCCGCACGGCGATGTCGCCCGACCGGCGTCCGCTGTGGATTCTGATCTGGGGTGGATCGGCGGACCTGGCGCAGGCTTTGTGGAGGACAAGGGACAATGTTGAGCTCCGCAGGAAACTGCGAGTGCATGCCGTGCACGATCAGGATTCGACGGGGCCGTGGATCCGCAAGACCTTTCCTGACCTGTTCTACATTCTCAGGGGCGATGGCGTGCGCGGCACATATCGCGGCGGGGATACCAGTCTGGTGTCACCCGAGTGGGTGGAGAGGAATGTGCGCGTGGACCACGGTCCGCTGGGCGCCCTTTATCCGAACTACAAAGGCGGCGACGTCTGGTCCGGCAGGCTGGGCGCTGTGCGCGGCGTGAAGGAGGGAGACACACCAACCTTTCTGTCATTGATAGCGAATGGACTGAACGACCCGGAGAGATTGGATCTGGGCGGCTGGGGCGGACGGGTGGTCGACGCGAGGGATGCGGTGGAAAGCGATGCGGATCCGGGGGACCCGAATGCGTCCATGATCTCGGTATACCGATGGAGGGCCGACTGGCAGGCGGAGTTTCAGGCTCGACTGGACTGGTGCGTGCGCGACCCGGCGAAGGCCAACCATGCGCCGAGCGTGAAACTGAAGGTCACCGGAAACCGGCTGGATGCGCGCGGCTCGCGTGATCCGGATGGCGACAAGCTCACTTATGAATGGATGATCTATCCGAAGGGGAAGCGGAAGGTGCGCCTTGAGGCGAAAGGCGCCCGGGCTCGCATCTATGCGGAGCCGGGGCCGGGGGCGGTGCATGTGGTGGTGGCGGTGCGCGATTCAGGCACTCCGGCCTTGACGAGGTATGCCCGAGCCGAAGTGCGTTAAGGGTGCGGCCAGAGAATGACCGATCCGGGTGTGGTATCGACATTGAGCAATAGGCCAGGGTTCCTGACTGTCGCGCCGTCCGCCATGCCAGGATGGTAGGTACGGGCGCTGGGCGCAAGCCATCGAGTGTTCTGCAGCTCGGACACGAAAGCGTAGCGTGGGAAAGGACCAAAGTTGCCTGAGCAAGCAGGGCTGTTTTCGCCGATCGTGATCGGCGAGCTGGAGTTACCAAACCGGATTGTGATGTCGCCCATGACACGCATCCGCGCCGAGGAGGGCTGCGTCCCCGGTGAACGCATGGTCCGCTATTACTCGCAGCGGGCCTCGGCGGGTCTGATTGTCACCGAAGGGACACATCCGAGCCCAATGGGACGCGGTTACACCCATCCGCCGGGGCTGCATAACGATGAACAGGCGGCGGGCTGGCGGAAGGTCACCGATGCGGTCCACAAGGCCGGCGGCCGCATTTTTGTGCAGTTGATGCATGCGGGACGTGTCACGCATTCTTCCCTGCTGCCGGATCACGCGCTGCCTGTCGCCCCTTCGGCGATTCCCGTCTTCGGTGAGATTCACACCTTTGATGGGAAACTCCCCTTCGAAACCCCGAGAGCGCTGGAAACAGAGGAGATTCCCGGCATCGTCGATGAGTATCGCAGGGCAGCGGAGTTGTCCATCGCGGCAGGGTTCGATGGAGTCGAGTTGCATGCGGCGACGGGCTACCTTCCCAATCAGTTCCAGGTCACCGGGTCCAACCAGCGTAGCGACGGCTATGGCGGCTCACTGGACGGCCGAACCAGATTCACATTGGAGGTGTTGGAAGCGCTTTGCGGAGTCAGGGGCGCGAAGCAGGTGGGCCTCAAGATCGCGCCGGGCTATACGGTAAACGACATGTATGACGAGGATCCCGCCGGCACCTATACTTATCTTGCCCAGCGGCTGAATTCGTTCGGGCTAGCGTATCTGCATACCGGTTACGACAGCGGCTATGCGCGGGGCACGGCTCCGTCGTTCAATCCTATCGATCTCATCCGTTCTGTCTACACCGGGACGCTGCTGGCGGTGGGCGGATTTACCAAGGCGTCGGGCGAAGCAGCAATCGCGTCCGGCAGGACCGATTTTATTGCCTACGGGCGGCCGTTCATCTCCAACCCGGACCTCGTCGAGCGGTTCAGGGTAGACGCCCCATTGAGTCCCTGGGATGTTCGGACATTCTACGGAGGGGACGATCATGGTTATACGGATTATCCTGCCCTGGGCGCAGAATAAGGGCCTGTTCCACAGGGAGCGGGCTATCTCAAACGAGCCCGGAGACCGGTGACGTCGAGGTCGCAGAAGGCAGGCCGGCTTTTCGGCCGTGCCTTCGCCTGGCCCTGCGGAGTGAACTCAATTGCGGCCTGATTTCCGGCCTCGAAGGACGGCCAATTGGGGAGGCTCGGCCCGTTGGGATTGCCGGTTTTCGCGAAGTTGGTCCAATAGCTCATGATGGTTTCCCCCAGGGCGTAGTCGACGGCCTCAAAGGGCAGCCAGTTCCAAGCCGGCCTTTGGAAAGCACCGAAAACGTACGGTAGTTCGAGGCCGTGAAAGGAACCCAACGTGTTCTGCCCCTTGCCCGGAATGGAACGCAGGAACTGATAGACGTAGGCGGGGTGACCGGTGCGGGCATGAAGCAGGGACATCGCCATGGCGGGGCAGGCGCAGACAACATCATTGATCCAGCTATCGGCGGATTCGGTCCGGCCGAGGGCGTTATTGAGCAGAAAGAGTGAGGTCACCAGAGGCGCGGAGCTTCCGTAGAAGATGCGGATGGTTTCCTTCACGGAGTCGCCCGCCAGTCCGCGGTTTGAGCCTTCTGAGGAAGACGGGCCCCGAAATACGCTAATTTCGCGCCCGTTGTTGCCGATCATCAGGTCCACGGGCAATTGGCGACCCTCCGCAAAGATGATTGCCGGCGGCTCGCGCAGGCACCATCCATCCAGCACAAAGCCGGGGTCTCCGGCCTGGGCGGCCGCCTCACGGGCTGCCTTAACGACAATCTCCGGAGACGATTCGCGCAGCTTCTGGAGATTGGCGGGAGCGCCCAGGGAACGAGCCACGCTCTCGCCGAATCGCTCGCCCTTTTCCCGCGCGGCGGGGTGGTGGGCCAGGCTAAGGACAGGACCACTCTCCAGAATGACCCGCTGAAAAAGGCCCGCAGCCAGAGGGGAGCAGAGCAGGAGTCCCGCATTGATGGAGCCGGCGGATTCGCCGAAGACCGTAACCCGCTTCGGATCGCCGCCGAACTGAGCGATGTTCTTCTGGACCCATTGCAGGGCCGCAATCTGGTCCAGCAGACCGTAATTGCCGGAGGCGTGATGGGGCGACTCACGGGTGAGTTCGGGGTGCGCAAAGAAGCCGAGCACTCCCAACCGGTAGTTGATGGTGACAACCACTACCCCCTTACGAGCCAGGGCCGTTCCATCGTAGCCGTTCTCGCCGCCACTGCCGATCACATTCGAACCACCGTGAATCCAGACCATGACGGGTGCCGGATTCTCAGCCGGCCAGTGAGGCGTCCAGACGTTGAGGTACAGGCAGTCCTCGGAGACCTGGATGGGCGTGTGGTTGTATTGGGTGCCGTACCGCTGGGCCAGCGGTTTGAGAAAGCGCCCGCTGCCAAGCGCGGGCTGGATGCAGGAGGCGGACACCCGGGTGGTGTCGCGGATTCCGCTCCAGGGCTGCACGGGCTGCGGTTCGCGCCATCGGAGTTCCCTGACAGGCGGCCGGGCGAAGGGGATGCCCTTGAATACGCTACCTCCGGGCAGCGAAGGATCCAGCAGACCGCGGACTGAGCCACCCGTCACGCTGGCCACGGGGGCCTGGGTCCCTGCCGGCATGGGCGGACTGGAGAAGGCGGCGAGCGAGAGGAGGAAGAGTCCGGCTGCCGTCCGCGGGATGAATTTACTCAAGAGTCAGTTTCCTTTCGCACGGGCGGACCGGTACAGGCAGTCTGGATCGGAATGGACGAAAGACAAGGATATCCGCTCAGTCGGGCGATGTGGAGAGAAAAGATAAGGAGTTCAGAGTACGGGAGCTTCGGAAGAGTGTGGGACGAGGGCGTTCGAAGTGAGACTGTGACCGGGTTCCGGGTTGCGCATTGTGTTGGGGCGGCAGGCCCTGCGAGAGAAGACGAAAAAGGGCCGGCCCTGCTCACGAGGAGCAAGGCCGGCCTGATCGGGGGGATCACAACCCCGCGCTAGAAGAGAATCTTCAGGGCCAACTGGCCGATACGGGGATCCTGGGCGCTGGTGATGGTGCCGAAACCGCCGGCGCTCTGGGTCACGTTTGGGTTGTTGAAGTTGGCGTGATTGAAGACATTGAAGAACTCCGCGCGGAACTGAAGGTGGTAGCGTTCCGTGCCCAGCGGGAAGTCCTTGAAGATGCCGGTGTCCCAATTGACGAGCTTGGGGCCATGCAGGGCGCCCTTGCCCATGTTGCCCCAACTGCCGGTGACGGGCAGTCCGAAGGCAGCGGGATTGAGGTAGGACACGCAGGTGCCGGAGCCGGTGCAGGCGTTGGAGCCGTAGGTGTTGCCGCCGATATAGTTGGCACGGTCGCTGCCGATGCCGGTTTGAGACTGGTCTTTGCCGGCGAGCAGAGTGAGCGGGCCGCCTGTCTGAACGGTGAAGATGCCGGAGAGCTGCCAGCCGCCCAACGCGGTGCGGACAAACAGATTGGAGCCGGCGAACTTCGGCACGTCGTAAACATAGGAGGCAACAAACCGATGGCGGTGGTCGAACTCAGAGAGGCCGCGATCGAACTGATGGCGGCCGGACATGTACCACGGCACCGGCGAATTGCTGCCCTGGGCGACGCCGGTGATGCCCATATTGGCGGGTGTATCGTCGATGGACTTGGACCATGTGTAGTTGACCATGGTAGTGAAGCCCTTGGAGTAATGCTTCTGCAGCGTGGTCTGGAAGGAGTTGAAGCTGGAGTTCTCGTCAAACGAGGCCTGGCTGATGGAACCGTAGGGCTGGAACAGGCGGCGGGCGTCGGCGGAGAGCTTGCTGCCCGCGGAGTAGACGGCGGGATTCATCTCGATGGCTTCGCCGAGGTGGGAGCCGTGAGATCCGACATAAGCGACGCGGCCTACCCAGGCATCGGCGAGCTGGCGTTCGAGAATCAGGTTCCAGTTGTAGATGACGGGTGCGATGGCTTTGGCGCCATTGGCAGGGTCGTAGGAGATCACGAGCACTGGACCGGGGAAGGCAACGTCCTTCGGAGGCGGCCAGACAGCCGGATAGGGGTTGGTGATGCCCTGGTAGGGGTTGGAGAATGTGCCCTGAGGCTGGGTCAGACTGATCTGGGGGCTGAACGGCGTGACGTCCACAAAGCGGTTGTTGTAGACGCCGGGCTGCAGGGCGTCGTAGAACATACCAACGCCGCCGCGGAGGCTGGTCTTGTTGTCGGACGTGAGGGCATAGGCAAAGCCGGCGCGCGGGGAGAAGTACTTGAGGTTGGACTTCTGGCCCCAGAAGGGCATGCCCGAATCGCCCGGGAAGAGGAGGCCGGCGGGGGCGTTGGTGTAGACGGATGAGCGCTTGTTGGCGATGTAGTCGGCGGGCGAGAACTGCTCCATGCGGTTCTGCATTTCGTGCCAGGGGAAGAACGGTTCCCAACGCAGGCCCATATTGATGGTCAGCCGCTGGCTGGCATGATAGTCGTCCTGGACGTAGAGGCTGTAGGAGTAGAGCTGGTTGTCTTTGTACTCGCCGTAGCCCTGGGAAAAGGTGCGGACATAGCCCAGCATGAGGCTGGCCAGGGCATCGTTGGTGTTGTCGGCCGTGAAGCCGAATGAACCGGAGGTGCGGAACAGGTTGCGCAGCAGCACCTGGCCGCGAATGGCGGCGCCGCCGAAGGCGATGTTGTGCTTGCCGCGAATCCAGCTCACGTCGTTGCTGAGGTTGTACTGGTTGCGGATGAAGGAGGCGGGATCCGTCTGTCCCTGGCTGAAGAAGCCCGAGACGGAGATGCCGTTCAAGGCCTTGATGGTGGGCTGCCAGATGTTCACACCGAGATCGGCCAGGTTGATGGTATCGAGCGATGGACCACGCACCGAGGTCTCACGGGAGAACGAGGCGCGGAACTCGTTGATGACCGACGGCGAGAACATGTGGGTCTCGCTGATGAGGGCGTTCTGGCTGATGATCGTGGAGTAGTTGGAGTTGGCGAGGTAGTTTGCCTGCTCCAGGAAGCTCTTGTTGGTGAATTTGTCGTAGAAGTAGCGCGCGCTGAGGCGGTCCTTCTCGCTGAAGGTGTGATCCCCGCGCGTGAGGAATTCATTGAAGTTCTGTGCAAGGGGCGTGGAGTAGAAGATGCGCCCATTGCCTGCGCTCTGGACGGGCAGGTACTTCATGAACTTCACGGCGGCAGGATCGAGCCGGCTGGTGGGGATGATGTTGCCTGCGAACGGCGTGCCGGTGGTGGGGTCGAGCACGGTGGTGGCCTTGGCAAACGGGTTGGCCGGATCACTGGCGCTGAGCACGTTGGAGAAGTCGCCGGTCGTGTTCTGGACGAGCGGAGCGTAGGCGCTTGAGGTGTTGCCGACGTTGCGAATGAGCGTGCCCTGGTAACCGAAGAAGAAGAAGTCCCGATTCTTGCCGTTGTAGACGCCGGGGATCGTAATGGGCCCGCCGATGGTGCCGCCGAACTGGTTGCGCTTGAGCAGGTCGCGCCTGGCAGCGAAGAAGTTGCGGGCATTGAATTCGGCGTTGCGGACAAACTCGAACCCGCTGCCGTGGAACTCATTGGTTCCCGACTTGGTCACCACGTTCACGACGCCACCCGCGTTGCCGCCGAACTTGGCAGCGTAGTTCGAGGTCTGGACGGAGAACTCCTGCAGGGCGTCCGGGAAGGGGAAGGGCTGGTTGACGTTTGTGTAGATGTCGTTGTTGTAGGAGCCGTCCAGGCGGAAGGAGATCTGGTTCTGGCGGCTGCCGTTTGTGGACACCGTGACGACGGAGGGGAACGTCTTTGTGTTGCCCTGGTCCACATCGTTGGCGGGGGCGGGAATGGCACCGGGCACCACGAGGAGGAGAGAGGCGGCGTTGCGGCCGTTGAGCGGCAGGTCGACCACCCGGCGCTGGTCGACGACGGCGTTGGCGGTGGCGCTGGTGGTATCGACCTGGATCGACTCAGCGCTGACGTTCACGCTTTCGACCGCCTGCTGGACCGAAAGCGGAAGGTTCACAGTGAGATTCTGGTCGGCCTGGAGTTGGATGGCCTTACGGGTGAGGGGGGCGAACCCGGAAGATTCGACGGTGATGGTATACAGAGCGGGCCGTAGGGCCGGTACGACGTAATAGCCCTGGTCGTTGGTTGTTGTTTCCCGGGAACCGGCCGTGGCTTCGTCCGTAATCCGAATCTTGGCCGAAGGGACAACGGCGCCAGTGGGGTCAGTGACTGTACCGACGATGGTGCCGAAGCCCTGACCAAAGGCGGCAAGGCTGGTCAGCAGGAGGAGGAGAGGTAGCGCAACTTTGCGCAGAGGGTGAAGGCATGTTGACGACATGGTAGAACCCTTCCGGCAGGCTGGCGGAGCTCCCTATCCAAGGACAGGCAACGCGTTTTCATTCCAGCCTGCATTTCTATTCGAGTCTGCGCACGGATCGGGATTAGACCCATGGGAGCAAATCTGGCTCAGTATGTACCAGCGCCGTGATTCCAGGCCAGCACGATAAACCGCAGGCTTTGGAGCTTCCGCCGGAGTCGCGACAACTGACTGATAAATCAGAGGAACATCCAACTGTTCCAGGACGGAACGAATTGGGTGGACATCGCAGATATTCCGCCATGCGGAATTAACAAATTTAAGCGCTTACATCAAATCGGTTTTGATTGCTGGGCTCAATGACCTTCCAAGTGGGCTGGGATCATCCAACGGAGCGGTTTCGTTGCCACCGACGCTTTCCTCCACGATCGCGGCCCCAGCAGGTGAAGCTGTGAGAGAGATCTGCGATGGATGGATGATTCAATCTGACCTCCAATCGCCGAGCATCCGGCCAGGATTGGTATAGACTCCTATTGATCTGGCATCTCCCTTTTGGAAAGGCATCCAACCTCATGTCCGTACTCTCCTGGCGTGTCGCTCGCTTCGTCTGTCCCCGTCTTTCGATGCCCACTGCGGTGGCCCTCTGCCTGGCGGTCGTGCCCACCGGCCTGTGGGCCCAAACCGTACCGCCGGCGCTGGAGTCTCCCGCCGCGCGTCCGCCGCAGACAGGGCCCAATGGCGAGAAGTACATCGGCATGCCCAAGTTCCACGAACCGGCACCCTACGACATCAATGAGCACACCGGGTATAAGCAGATCTTCGACGGCAGCACCTTGAACGGATGGGATGCGGACCACACCATCTGGCGTGTGGAGAACGGCGTGATGATCGGAGAGACGCTGGAAGGAAAGCCGAGGGGAAACAACTACATCGTCTACAAAGGCGATAAGCCCCGCGACTTTGACTTGAAACTCCAGATGAAAATCGAGAAGGGCGGCGGTGGCGGGATCCAGTACCGAAGCGTGACGGGTGTGCCCTGGACGCGTCCACAGCCGAAGGCACTACCGCCTTATGATCTGAAGTTCATGCTGACCGGACCGCAGGCGGACTTCTGGTTTCCCGTGACCGCGCGAACTTCGGAATACACCGGCCAGTGGTACTCGGAGAACACGATGCAGGGCATCCTCGCCTATCGGGGCCAGGTCACCCAGGCGCTGCCCGGGCAAACCAACCGACTGGTGGCCAACATCGGCGACCGCCAGGCCCTGGGCGGCTATGTGAAGGTGAACGAGTGGAACGACTACGAGATCATCGCCCGCGGAGGGGTGATGATGCACATCATGAATGGCCAACTCATGTCTGTTTTTATTGACGACACGAAGGACTCGGTCAACAACCAGCCGGGGCTGATCGGCTTCGAGATCGAGAGTCAGCCGTGCAAGATCTCGGTGCGGAATATCTGGCTGCGGAATTTCGACTAAGAGCCGCCGTAACGGACTCGACCACTACGGTTTCGTGCAAGTGAAGTTGGCTGCGTCATCGATGCTGCCGCTGCCGTTGTACCTGGCGACCGCTGGATACACGCAAAGGGGCCGGGTCCGGACGACATTCCCGTGCAAGACCCTGGCTGCTTCAATGCGGGCAGGCGGTTTGGATTCCTCCACCCAGTTGAGCAGCGGAGTGGTTGCGTCAAACTGGCTGGTACCCACGCCGCCGCCGCAGTGGAACATCCCGGGCACCATGAAGAGCCGGAAGAAATCTGTGGTCGAACCGCCCATAGCGGCCTGCGCGCGCTCGTAGTATTCCACACCCATCATGGGGTTCAACTGAGGATCGGCCCAGCCGAAGTACATCAGCAGTTTGCCACCGTGCTTGCGGAACGCAGTCAGGTCCGGATCATTTGCGTCGATAATCTGGCTTAGTTCCTCGACCTTGGCCGGCGCGCTATCCATGTCAAACAGCCGGAACGCTTCGGCGGGGTTGTCGTCCACCTTGCCGCCCAACACGGCCGGTGCAACGAAGCGCAGAAAGTTATAGCCGTAAGATGTCCACGCGCCCGGGCCATTCGGCCCCGGAATCTCCTGGCCAATCCAGCCGCTTTGCCCATTGGGCCCGATCACCTCCGGACCCACCGGCCAGCCAGGAAAGAAGCGCTTGCCCTGGCTCATGACATCGCCGTAAATGCGCTCGAGCGACCGGACCTGTTCGGCCGTGACGCAATCCGCCGCGTCAACACCCGTGGCGCAGCGAGGCAGATCCCTGGCAGGCCGGAAGTCGCAGCGGCGCGGGTCCTCGATCAGACCATCTTTCAAGCCGTCCCGGGCGTCACATTTGTCGTAGACTGCCTGGGCGAGCAGACCCAACTTCGAAGCGGGGAACGGGTTGGCGTTCATGCCCTGCATCCAGTACGCGCGGGAGAGATGAGTAGCGGTCTGATACAAGGCGGGCGCGCCGGCGATGATGCCGTCGAAATCGTTGGGGAATCGCTGCGCCAGCGTGAGTCCCTGGCGTCCCCCCTGCGAACAGCCTTCGTAGTAGGACTTGCGTGGAGCTTCGCCATAGTAGGTCCTGGCCATCAGCTTCGCCGTTTCCGCGGTGAGATGCAGCGATCGGAAGCCGTAGTCGAGCAACTCCTGCCGGTTGAGCGCGAAACTGGCGCCGGGCTCCACGGCAGCAGAATGGCCGGTATCGGTGGATGCCGTGACAAAACCGGCTTTCAGGCCACGCGCGGCGGTGGCCAGGCGTCCTGGAGTATCAAATGACTCGCCCGCCCAGCCGCCGTTGCCGAACATATAGAGCCGCCCGTTCCATGCGGTGGGCAGTTTGACCTCTATGTTCAGAGCCGGCTGGATGAAGATCCGCACCTGGCAGTGCTCGGGCGCGGCAGCGCTGGCGGCGACGACGCTCGCACTCACGACGGAGTATTCGAAGTTTGTGAGGCTCCGCAGGTCGGCGCAGGCGATGGCCGGCTTTCCGATGGGTGCGGGCACGGGCCAGTCCCGCAGGGGCACTACCTGGGCGGACAGCGCGGCGGCGCCGAGGAGAGGAAGCAGGAGCGTTCGTTTTGACATGGTCTCTCGCAGTACGGGAAGTTTCGAGTCTATCCCATGTGCGATCCGGCGCCTTGCAGGCAACCTCTAGCGGTGGACGAGTTCGCTTTCCAGCACAGCCCGCACCCGGCGAGCGAGCACCCGGACGTGCGGCTGGCGGAAGATCCGGTCGGCTTTGCCTGAAGTTGCCGCCACTTCGAACTTGCCCAGGACAAACTCCCGCCAGGCCGTCAGCGGATCATCCAGCACGGTTGCCCTGTGTTCCTCTTCCGCTGACACAAGTTGGAGTACATCGCAGTGCAGAGGCTTTAGCTGATAGTCGCGGCCCGCCCTCCAATTGGGATGTTCATAGCGCGCGGAGGAAGGCGTGAGCGGAGTAAGGACGGCCACTCGCCGACCCAGGGAGGACACGCGTTTCCGGCACAGGCCCATCACGACGCGGGCGTGCAAGCGCAGTTCCCGGAATCCGACCTGTCGCTCGCCTTTCATCACTGCCAGCGCCTGCCGGCCGTAGCGCTTCCAATGCCGCAGCACTTTCGGGTAACCGGGCGCCGGCGTCTCAAACAGCACGAGGCGGGCCACCCGGTGTCCCTGTTCCACCAACTGCCGTGCCATCTCGTAAGCGACAATCCCACCGAAGCAATGGCCGCCGAGCAGGTAAGGCCCTTCGGCCTGAACCGCGCGGATCTGTTCGACGAAGCGAGCCGCCACCTCCTCGACGGTGTAGGCGGGGCGGTCTTCCATCGGGCGCGGATCCCTCACGATGTAGAAGGGCTGCTCTTCCCCAAGCTCCTGCGCCAGTTCCCTGAAGTAATAAGGATTCTCGTCCGCGCCCGGGATGCAATAAAACGGAGTGCGGGTTCCATGTCTTTGCAGCGCCACCAGCGGCCGGCGCAGTACGGCCTGTTTCCGGCGCTGTAGGGCGGCCTCACCATCCAACAGGCAGGCGAGCGTGGCGATTTCAGGAGTTTCGAAAAACGTTGAGGCATCCAGGGCGGCGGCGGACGGTCCGAATTCCGCTTCGAGTTCGGCCATCATGAGCGTGACGGCAAACGAATCGCCACCCAGGTCGAAGAAGTCGTCGCGGACGCCCACGCGTTCCAGGTTCAACACTCTTCGCCAGATGCCTGCGATGGATTTCTCCAGGTCTGTGCGCGGCTCTTCGTGGTGGGCGATACGGGTGGACAGTTGCCTGGCCAGGTCGGCGCGACGCACCTTGCCGGTCGCGCCAACGGGGATGGCCTCGACGAAGAAGATTCGCCGCGGTACTTTGTACGCCGAAAGGTGGCCCGCGGCGTGGCTGCGCAGTTCCCACTCGTTTGCCCTGGCTCCTCTGTGCAGCACCACGGCGGCGCCCACGTCTTCTCCCAGTGTGGGGTGAGGCCGCCCGAAGGCCGCGGCCTTCTTCACTGCCGGGTGCGCCATCAGCACATCTTCAACTTCTGACGGCAGCACCTTCTCGCCGCCGCGGTTGATCATCTCCTTAATGCGGCCGGTGACGTATAGGAAGCCTTCGCCATCCAGGCGCCCCAGGTCGCCGGTGAGAAACCAGCCGTCAAAAAAGGCCTTGCGTGTCGCCTCTTCGTCCTCGCGGTAACCCTGCATGACGGACGGGCCTCGCACGGCAATTTCGCCCTCCTCTTCCGGACCCAGGCAACTGCCATCGGAATCCAGGATGGCGACTTCCGGACCGCAACTCCGGCCGACCGAGCCAGGCTTGCGCGGATGTGGCGGGCACGAATTGCTGGTCACAAGCCCTGTCTCTGTGAGTCCATAGCCTTCGAGCACAGGGACACCCAAGGCGTTCTCAACGTCTGTCATTAATTGCGGCGCCATGCGCGCGCCGATGGAACGAACGAACCGCAGGCGGCCCGGATCGACGGGGCCTGCGGAGAGAATCGCGCCGTGCAGTGCGGGCCCTGCCGTATACCAAGTCGGGAGAAACTCGCGCATGCATGCGCCGAGCCGGCCGGTTTCAAAGCCGCCGAGAAACACCACGCTTCCGCCGGCCAGCAACTGCGCCAGGGTGCTGAGGAGTCCCTGCAGGTGGAAGAGCGGCATCATACTGAGGAACCGATCGTTCTCGTTCAACGCCAGCGCACGGCGTGTGGAGGCGAGCATAGCCAGCAGATTACCGTGTGTGAGGGGAACGCCTTTGGCGCGGTCTGTCGTCGCCGACGTGAAGACGACCACGGCGACGTCGCCGCTCTCAGGCTTGTCGGGCATCCGGTCGACGGAACGCTCAATGAACAGTTCCGGGAGTTCCATCACGCGGATCCCCATGACGGCGGCAACAGCGACGGCGGCGTTGTCGCGGCGCTCCACGACCAGGGCACGGGGCCGAAGCTCACCCAGCGCAAACTCGAACTCCGCGCGAGAAGAAGCGGGGTTCAATGGCGCGCATGTGGCTACGGAGATGATCCCTGTAAAGGTCAGCACGAGATCAACGCCGTCCGGCAGGACCATTGCCACGACGTCGCCGCGCTTCACACCAGCTTCGGCGAGATTTTGCGCGATGACTCGAGTGGCTGCCACTAGTTGAGAACGGCTCACCTGCCGGCGCTCAGGAGACAGCAGAGATGCCGTTCCTGGCGAGACCGCCGCCCATTGCGCCAGTTCATCAAGGATGTGTATTCCTGCCACGTCAACTCCTCGACACCAGGGATGCAGCTCAGACCCGGGCATTGGCCCGATGCAGCACTCCCGTCACAATGTATCGGCTTGGGTCTTGCGACAAAAGTCCAGTTAAGCATATCGGACTCAGGCCGCCACAGAGCACCGCTTATGCGTCAGCCACTGCAGGCATGCGTCACGGTACCGGAGGGCATGGGCGGCTTCGCGCATGGTCCGGCAGGGCTCACGCCCATGGCGCACAGGCACGTAAACCGCAGCGAAGATATCTCCGTGCTCATGTGGCCGGAGCATCGCGGAGAATGGCAGCGGCGGTCACTCGCAAACGGGCGCCGGAAATGGTGATTGACGCCGTCGTGGACAGGGGGTGGCCCTCATCAGTGATGCGGAGCGCACCCCCCTTGCGAGCCTGGTTCACGGAACAGCTGAGCTACGGTTTGGCCAGCGCCGCGTCGATGGCCAGGTAGCGATCCCGGTGCGCCTCGGGTTCGGCGCGTGACTCCACATCGATCCTCAGGATCTGGTAGTTGTCGCTGGCACTGTAAGCCGGCCACTTAGGCAAACCCTCGCCATTTGGATTGGCCGTTTTGATGAAGTTCACGAAATAGGCCTGCATCTGCTTGGAGACTTCAAAGTCGGCGGGTTCCCAGTTGTAGCGCTTGTCCAGGGACAGGTTGCCCATTGCATACTGAATCTCGGCGGAATGGACTGCGCCTTGCGGTCCGGCGGACGGGCCAGCCTGCGCGGGCGGCGGCGGTTGCCCGGGCATCCCGAGGTAAGGCGGGCGGACCCGCGCATAGAGATAGCGATAGACGGGTTTGGTGCCGGTCTTCATTTGCAGCTCGGTCCACTTCCAGGTGCCGTGAGAGATGAAACGCGCGCTGGCGAGGTGCCGCGCCGCTTCGTACACTTCCTCTGTCGTCTTGACGGCATAGGCTTTCAAGACCGCGTCCGCCCGGTCGCCATAGAACTTTGTAATGGCATTAGCGAGAGCCGCCGGCGTCGCCTCGCCGGGGCCTAGCACGAATCGTGCCGACTGCTCCTGAGTGTTGGATCCGGCCAGCAGCGGGATCTTGGCCTGTTCACCGGCCTCGAAGATGGCCACCAGCGGCTTCGGCAGGAAGTAGCCGTCAAGAGTCGCCCCGAACCGGAACCCCTGCGTCTTCGTGAGTGCTTCCTGGACTTGTTCGGCGGTCATCGCCCGGAGAGCGGCCAGCGTGGACGCCCCGACCGATGTACCAAACTTTGCGCCATTCTGTTCTGCCGCAGCCAGAGGTTGCGGAGGCAGGCTGGAGATCATGGCGCCGCTCTCTCCAATCGCTCCGGCCATCAAGTCGCGGGAAAGCGGAGAAGCCATCAGCGCGCTGACCGAGATGGAGCCGGCAGATTCGCCGGCGATGGTGATGCGCTGCGGATCGCCTCCGAAGGCCGCAATGTTCTTCTTGACCCACTGCAGGGCCGCGACCTGGTCGAGCAAGCCGTAGTTGCCTGCCGCATGGTGCGGCGATTCTTTGGTCAGTTCCGGATGCGCGAAGAAGCCGAAAATGTTGGTCCGGTAGTTGATCGAAACCGCGACCATGCCTTTGCTGGCCATGTTCGCGCCATCATACCGAGGCTCAGAGCCATCGCCATTCTGGAAGCCGCCGCCGAAAACATAGAAGAGCACCGGAAGCTTCTCTTTGGACGATTTGGCGGAGGTCCAGACATTCAAGTAGAGGCAGTCCTCGCTCATGCCGTTGCTGCGGAACCAGTAGTCGCCTCCGGGCCCAATGCGTTGCATACAGCGCGGCCCGAACTCATCCGCTTTGCGGACGCCTTTCCAGTTCTTCACAGGTTGCGGCGGACGCCAGCGCAGGTCACCCACCGGCGGCTGCCCGAACGGGATGCCTTTGAAACTGCGTACGCCATTTTGCGGAGCGCTGGTGGATTCGAGAACGCCATTAGCCGTTTTGACGCGATCGGCGGCGAACGAGAACTGAACCGTGCCGGCACACATCGCAAGGACGGGGAGGAGCATCAACTGAGGGGACTTCATAGGTTTGGACTCATCGGGATAATATCACCGCGGGAGGAACACGGCTGCGGTGGGCGCTGGCACCTAACGCGAACGCCACCAGAACAGCGACTCACGTACCGCCTCATCGGACCGGTAGACCGGCCTGTAGTCGAGCAGGCGTTCCGCCTTCGCGATGCTGCAGTTGGGGGATCGTGCAATGTGATCCCAGGTCATCTCGGCGTCCCTCTGAGTCACTGTTGTCCGCCATTCCTCCCAAGGCAGGAATGAGAGATTTGCCTCCCGGCCGAACCAGCCGGCCACCCGCTCGGCATAGCCGCGCAAGGTCAGAGCCGCCGGCGAGACTATGTGGAACGACTGGCCCGTCGACGCAGCTCGCCGAGCCACAGCATGGGTGAATGCCTGCGCCACGTCGCTTGCGTGCACGTGGTGGACCGTCTCCAGGCCGAAGTTCGGAAGCACCAGTGCCCCGCCCTGCGCCAGTCGCTCGAACACCTCCGGATTGAAGTTTGCGGCGGGATTCAGCGGCAGCCAGCCGCAACCCACCAGGTGTCCGGGATGCAGCAGTGTCGCGGGGAAACCGTGCTCGTGTGCCTGGCCGAGCAGGTACTCCTCGATCGCCGCCTTCTTCTTTCCGTATTCACTGATGGGCCTGCGAGGCTGGTCCTCGGTGGTAGGTACTTCCACGCTATGGCCGTGGATCCAGATGGTTCCGCAGTGGAGGAAGTGGCCGACGTCGCCACGCAGAGCCTCCACCAGTTGCCGCGCACTCTCCAGCGTGTAGCAGGTCAGGTCAATGACAGCCTCGGCGTGCAGTTCCGCAATGCGGGCGCCAAACGTGCCCGCGGATTCCTCCGCGGTGCGATCCACCAGGACGTGCTCCACCGCAGCCCACGCCGCATGCGGCTGGTAGGGTTTCCGCTGGCCCCGGCTTACGCACAGCACGGTATGCCCGGCCTCGACGAGTTGGGGGATCAGGTAGGTTCCGATGTGTCCGGAACCACCGATGACGGCGATGCGCATGAGAGTAAAGTGCTCTCAGCTTAACAGTTCGCCACGCGAACGCAGAAGGGGTGTGCCGGGCCCCATCCGGCTCCGGTAACGAGCCCCTTCCCCTGGATGCCGCTTGCCCGCACGCTTGGAGCGGCGTCTCAGCTCCGTGCGAGTCTACTTAGCCAAAGTTGCCGTGAAATCGCCCTCGACGCTGTACTCCTCCACCAGAACACTGCCCGTGATCTTGCTTGTCCCGTCCAGGGTGCCCTTGTACTTGATGGTCAGCGGCGCGCCGTTGTACTCGGACTTATAGGTCCACGTGACCGTCTTGTCCTCCACCTTTCCCGTGAGCTTGCCCGTCGCCTGGTCGGATCCGCAGGTGCCGGTCAGTTCATTGCCTTCCTGGGTCAGCGTGCAGGTCTGGTCACTTTCGTTGCTGGCAACGCTCAAGTGAACCTGCCATTTTCCGCTGAGCGAGACCTTATCCTGAGCACTCGCAAACACCGCCGTGGAAACGATGAGGAGTTGGAGGAGCAGAAGTCGCATGTTGTGGCCTTTCGGGGACGAGTTTGGCTCTTGGGCCATAGGGGCAGTATATTGGCACTCTGTGCCAAAGTCAACATCAACTGACACCAACGCATCCAGATGAAAGGCGCAGCCCCGGACAGCCGCGGCGGACCCAGCGGGTGATTGCACCACAACCGGTCCACCGCAGAAGCCCGGAACTGACGTCAGGGAGTCTTTTCGAAAAACGGCTGGGCCGCTACTTCACGTCCAGCATGACGACGGACTTGGCCGGAAGAACAGCCTTCAGCTTGCCCGCCTCAATGGTGGCGCCGTTGAAAGCAGCCGGTTTGACGGCCGAGGGCTGATCGAACGTATTGTGTGTGTTGATCGCCGCAGCAGTGAGGACACGGCCGCTGACCGAAGCCGCGGCGCCTCCGGCGAGGTCAGCCGTCACGGTCACAGCTTGATTGGGATCGACGTTGACCAGACCGATGTGGATGAGGCCGTCCTTGCCGCGGACCGCGGTCGCACTCACGGCGGGCATATTGGAGGAGCCCTTGTTGTACCAGGGCGACTGGATGTCGACCGGTAGAGCCGTGGCGTCCTGATACGACTTGAACATTTCGAAGACGTGGTAGGTGGGTGTGAGCACCATCTTCTCGTCCTTCGTAAGAATCATCGCCTGCAGTACGTTGATCATCTGGGCGATGTTGGCCATCTTGAGCCGGTCTGCATGCCTGGTAAAGATGTTGATGTTCAAAGCCGCCACGAGAGCATCGCGCAGGGTGTTCTGCTGAAAGAGGAAGCCGGGGTTTGTGCCGGGTTCCGTGTCGAACCAGGTGCCCCACTCATCGACGGCCAGCCAGACACGCTTCTGCGGATCGTACTTGTCCATGATGGCCGAGTGACGGGTGATGATGCCGTCCAGACGCAGGGTGGCCTGCAGGGTCGTGGCGTACTCAGCTTCATCGAAGACGGTGGCCGATCCCTTGACGCGCCAATTCCTGGTGATCGTGTAGTAGTGCAGGCCGATGGCGTCGAAGTGGCGGCCGGCGTCCCTCATCATGACCTCCATCCAGTGGTAGTCCTCATCGGATGGGCCGGAGGCGGACTTCAGGATCTTCACGCCGGCAGGCACCTTGATAAAAGTGGAGAAGCGGCGGGTGACATCGGCGGCATATTCGGCGCGCATGTTGCCGCCGCAGCCCCACAATTCGTTGCCCAGCCCGATATAGGGCAACTTCCAGGGATCCTTGCGTCCGTTCGCGGCGCGTTCAGAGGCAAGCGAGCCGGCAGGAGATGTCACGTACTCCACCCACTCGGCCAGTTCCCGCGGCGCCGCAGAGCCAACGTTGCCGCTGATGTAGGCCTCTGCTCCGACGAGTTCCGCGAAATCGAGGAACTCGTGGGTGCCGAAGGAATTTGGTTCGGTCACGCCGCCCCAATGGGTATTGATCTTGACGGGACGTTTGGCGCGCGGCCCGACGCCCTCGCGCCAGTTGTACTCGTCGGCGAAGCAGCCGCCGGGCCAGCGGATGACGGGCACCTTGAGGTCGCGCAAGGCTTGCAGGACATCGTTCCGGTAGCCGCGCGTGTTCGGAATCTTCGAGTTCTCACCCACCCAGATGCCGCCGTAGATTCCGGCACCGAGGTGTTCGGCAAACTGGCCGAATAACTGCCGGTTCACTTGTGGACCCGGCTGGGCGGTCTGGATCGTAAGGCTGGCGGAGAGGGGTTGCTGCGCAGAGGCGGAGAAGGCCGCGACGAGGAGGACGATCAGGATTCGGATAGTCATAGTGCACTTCTGGAGTGTTTACATTCTATAGAAGTGCTGGATCTCGCGCCTTGGAAGCGCCCGGGGTGCGTTGCCGTCTGGCAGTCGTGGCCGCACCCCGGGAGGACTTCAGCTACTTGCCGCTGGCCTTGTAGCTGGCAACCGCGTCCCGCACATCCTGAATGGACTTCCCCTGCGCGTGCATCCATTCGCGCAGCGGCTGGCTGGCGTTCACCGGAGCTTTGATTTCCATAGCCTTCAGGATGAAGCCGGCGGGCACTCCGGTCTTGGCTGAAACCTCATTGAGGCTCATAAAACCCTTCACTTCGTCACTGCCGCCGCTGTGTGTCATGGCTGGCTTCCTGGCGGAGGTCCCGGACAAGAGGCCCGACACCACGTCACGCATGCCGTCAGGATCGAATTGGAGTTTGTACTTGCCGGCGATCTGGTTAAGCCGGGTGGCTGAATCGACCGACGAGGGCAGGTGCGCCTGGGCATACAGCGTGGACAGCGGCAGCCGGTAGCCTTCACTGATTTCGGACAGCGTCATCCAGCCCCTGATCTGGCCCGCATCCAGTTTCCCGGATGCATTGGTGAAGGCCACGGCAACGGGCTGGGTCCTCCACTTGCCCCACATCTGGCTCAGCCCGATGGTGGTAAACAGGCCGGCCAGCAGCAGAGCGGCGTAGGCGCCGTGGGAAAACTTCCAACCGCCTCCGCGCAGTGTGAGGACATTCGGCTTCGGGCAGCTCGTCACACACTCCAGGCAGTGGTTGCACTCCGCATCGTTGATCTTGTTCGTCGACAGGAATTCAATATGCGCAAAGCAGGACTTCTGACAGACATTGCATCCTTTGCAGCCATCGTCGGTGCGTGCGATGCGCGTCAGACCGACCTTGCCGATGAGGCCGATGACTGCGCCGAGCGGGCAGGCGTATTTGCAGAAGAAGCGGTCCACTTTGAGTGAACCCAGCAGCACTCCGCCGAGAGCGGCGTATGCGTAAGGCATCTCGCGGAACCCATTGCCCAGGTGGAAGAAGGCGAGGAAGGGGTCATAAGGGCGGAAAACAAGCGTGCCCAACCGCCAGGTGAAGAAGACAATCAGCGCAAGAATGACGTATTTCAAAGCCCGCAGCCGCTTCTCCCATGGGGCCGTGGGATTGTAACGTTTGCCGAAGATCCTGCGGCCGATCATCCCCAGCCACTCCTGCAGACTTCCGAACGGACAGATCCAGCCGCAGAATCCACGGCTGAGAACGAGGGTCAGGATCAGCACGGCCCCCATGAGAATCAGGGCCGACGGCTCAATATGGCGGATGAAGCCGCCGGTCGTGATGAACTGGTACAGAGTCTCGATGCCGCCAAACGGGCAGTAGGCTTCAATGGACGGAGAGCCTTTCGGCCCTCCGCCACGCAATTGATGGTCGTACGCAACGTGAAGCAGGAACAGGAAGAAGAAGATCATCACGCCCTGACGGATCACGACGGGCGAGCGGTACCAGGCTTTACGAGACTTGAGTGGTTGAATTTGAGTGAGAGCCATTGGGGTAGATCCTCGACTATCCTTGTCTGCTTCGTCGTCTGATTAGCGTCGGCCTCCGCGAGCCTGACCGCCACCGCGGCCCCCTTTGGGTCCGGTCTTGTCGCAGGTGCCAGAGCCATTGCCCCGGCCCGACTTCGCTCCGTAGCCGGTACCGTCCTGGGGACCATTCCCCCGGCCGGACCTGGCTCCGTAGCCTGTGCCGTCCCTGGGGCCGTAACCTTTGTTGGAACTCGGGGCAAACTGAGCGGATGCGGTGGCCAGAGTGAAAGCCGCCGCGAGAAGGATGGTTAGTGTCCGTTGCATGGTGTTGTCTCCTGCCCGGAAGAAGTGCATTCCGCCTTCCAAGTGGAAAGACAACCAGAAATCAAGAACTTACAGCTGGCTCCTGACCGGTGGCCGCAAAGCCTGCACAACAGCAGGCGCGCTGCCGCGCAGAAGTTGCGCGGGCGGTTGTTAGCGGAGGGTGGTCGTGGCACGGGCCAGGGAGACAGGCTGCCTCAGCTTTGCGGGGATTGGAAACGCGGGCAACTCGTGGCTGGGCTGGATGGTGCGGAAAAGCGCTTCCGCCTCGAGCTCAAGCGGAGCGGAGGAGGTCACCCGAAAGCTCGCGATCGCCATACCAGGCTGAAGATCGATGTTCGCGGGCACCGCGACAGGAGCGATGTCGAATCCGCGCAGTCCGGCCTCGGCCAGCCGGCTCGCCCGGAATCCAGCGGGCGGAATGCGCGTGTCCTTGCGATATCGGGCCGCTTCCAGCAGCGAGACGGTCGCACGGCCCTGAGCATCGGAGTAGACGGCTTCAAAGACCACGGGTTCGGGCCCGCCGGCGAAGGCGCCAGAGGCCGGGTCCAGGCCACCGCTTTCGAAGACGACCTTGCCTGTGTTGTCCCGCGCCTGCAGATGGATCCACATCTGGCGGCTGGGAAAGGCGGTGGGCAGCTTGTGTCCGGTGAGGTTCGTAACCACGACGTCCACAATCGCAACGCCCTTCTCGCGCCGGGCTGTCACGTCGAGCTTCAGCGCGCGCCCCAGTTGCTGCCGTGCCCGCGACTCCATCTCGACATTGCCGAGCACCGCGGGCACCAGCGCGTTACCGCCCGCGAACAGATGCCGGGCAAACGGCGAGCGCGGCGAGGTGGGCGGGAAGGCGCCGCCAGGCGGGCGGTGGGCGATGTACTGGGCCGAGTCCAAAGCCGGCATGTGGCAACTCTGGCATGTGGATCCTTTTTGCGGATACTCGCTAGCCAGCCACTCCAGGAATGGCGCCTGTTCGACAAAGTCCGCGCCGCCGCCACGCGGGTGGGTGATGACCGTGTGGCAGCTGCCGCACAGCGCAGCCTGCCGGATATGGCCGGCTTCCGTCGCTGTGAATCCCGTGTGATGCAGCATCGGCATCGTGAACGGGTCAGCGAAGGGCCCGTAGATGCGGTCGTCCGTTCCGAGAGTGAAGGAGCCGGTGAAGGACTCCGCCCGCCCAAGCCCGCGCGCTTCGATCTGATGACAGACTGTACAGCTGACACCTTCGCGGCCAAGGCTCGTCAGCCCGGCCAGTGCCAACTGCGTCCCGGCAATGCGTTTCGGGTACTGATCGATGGGTGCATGGCACCGCAGGCATTTGTCTTCAATTGCCCGGGCTTCGGAAGGAGCGAGCGCCGTTTCAAAGGCGATCTTGGCGCGCCAGTACGGGTCCTGCGCGGCATGAGCCATCATCGAGTTCTTCCACAGGTGCGAAGGACCGACCCAGCCGGCATCATCCCGCCAGGATCCGCCGGCATTCGGGATGCGGGTATGGCAAAGGGCGCAGGCCTGCTCCGGCAGAAAGCGGGCGGGTTGCTGGGCGGCAAGGGACAGGGTGGCAAGCAGGAAAATGAGCGGTCTCATGATGGGACTCCGGCGTTCCGGTTCAGCGAATTTCTCAGCACGATCCGTGCGCGTCTCAGGCGCGTTCGGACAGCCATTTCTGTAATGTTCAGGCAGGCGGCAGTTTCCTTCGTGGAGAGCTGGTCCAGCACACGAAGTTGAAACACCTGGTTGAGGAGGGGGGGCAGGGACTGGGCTGCGCCAGCGAGGGTTCCGGCGGTTTCGCGCACGATGAGGAGGTCGATCGGAGAATCCGGTTGACGGAGGGGCACTAACTGGAGGCCATCCGAGAAGTCGTCAAAGGCGGGCGGAGCGAACCTGCTTTTGCGGCGGCGCTCGCGAAAACGATTGCGGGCGATAGCCGTCAGCCAGTGCATTAGTAGATGCGGCTGTTTCAGGCTACTAAGCCCCTGGAAGGCCAGTGCCAGAGTCTCCTGCGCCAGATCCTGGGCCTCGTCGGCATCCTGGCAGATGCGTAGCGCGTGCCGGTAGGCCGACGAATAGATGCGCTCGAATAGGAGCTCAATCGCGACACGGTTGCCGCGCGCGGACTGCCGGATGAGACAGCGGCGCGCCTGGCAGGAAGCGGTCTTCTGGGCAGTCAGGCACGGCGAATCACAAAATCTGGTCATGACAGCATCGGCCAAGAGCGTATCGTAAATGACCGTTGGACGGGAGCCTTGGCGTGGTCCCGTCCAACGGTATGCCGGAATCTAGTCGCGGAGAACAAGCGTTTTGCCACTCGCGTCCGTCAACTGCAGCGCTACCAGTTCGTCAGTGCAGGTGGAGAGCACGTATTTGACTGTGATGGTGGCTCCTACGTTGAGCTCAAAATCGCTGGCGAGGATCAGCCGTTCCGAGCCCAGCTTCACGCTGAGCAGCGAGGCATCGGCCAGCCGCAGGACAAGCGTCGGCTGCTGGATCCCCAGGCCCACATTGACGCGGTCGATGACGCCCGTAGCGGTTTTCGCGGTGGCGAGATCGATGCAGGCTCCGCAACTGGCCGGGCCCTGAGGCTGGACCCCATGGCCGCCCGGATTAATCCAGACCGGCACGCCGAGAGAGTCTCGCAAGGTGAGGCTGGTCGCGCCTTTGGTGATCCGGACTGCGTATAAGTAGGAGTCGGCGGTATTGTTCGACGGCGCGGCAAGGACGGAAACCGAGTCGCCAGCCGCCAGTTCGAAATCATTCTCCAGCAGGAACCAGATAGGTGCCAGCTTGATTTGGGTCTGATTGACGACGATGGAGGGATACTGCACGCCGTAGCCAATCTGGACACTGGTGATGGGGCCTGCAATGGTCTTCTGGGCCGTCATATTGAGCCCGGTGTGGGCCGGCTGGGTGCCGCCGTTTCCACTAGCGGGAGCGGCCGGTCCGTTGTGGCCCTGGGCGAGGACAGCTGCCGCGGCCAGCACGGACGAGGACAGCAGGGAAAAGAATCTGCGATTCATGGTGGATCTCCATTCGTGAGGAATTCTGCGAACGCATATGGTGGTGCAACTCGCACTCCAATCGGTAAGCGATTGAAAATGCATTGACTTCGCTCACCGCCAGGAAGCCCGGAGCGCAGCATTTGCACTTTCCCCGGCCAAGGGCCGCAGGGACTGCGCGGCGGAGCGGGAATCTGCCCTCGAAGCGCAGCAGCATCGGCTCATCCAGTTGTGCAGGAATTGCGCGGCGGCCGTGCGCCGTTTGCGCGGTCTGCCGGGCTTTCCATATGGAAAGAAAAAGGATTGCCGCCTTTGCGATATGGCTTTCGAACTGCAATGACTCTACGCAGAGGTAGACACCATGAGAACAACAATCGCGATGCTGGTTTTTTGTGTGGCACTGGCGGCGCCGCTTGCCGCGGCCCGAGGCAACTGCCAGGGCCGGGGCCAGGGACAAGGCAGGGGCAAGGGTCAACAATGCAGTGGCCAGTGCGAACGGAAGCAATGCCAGAATTGCGCCAAAGCGGAATCCTGCCCCCGGGCACAGGCCAGGAAGTAAGACGGAGCGGAGGTCGTGTTATGAAGAACTGGCTACTGTGGTTATTCCTTGCGTCGTCGCCGGTGTGGGCCGGCGACGAACAAAAGCCGCCCATCGCTGAACAGCCTGTCGTTGAGGTGTCCGGCACCATCACTCGCGTCCAGATCGCCCTCGGTGAGGGCATGCCATACCTGGAAGTCAAGACCGCCAAGGATGTGGTGAAACTGTATCTCGGGTCCATGCGGTACCTGGTGCAGGAGAATTTCACTCCCAAGGCCGGGGACGCGCTGGAGGCGAAGGGCTACAAGATGAGCGACAGTGTCGTGGCGATTCGCGTCGAGCTGCCCGCCAGCAAAAAAGTACTGAGACTTCGGGATGAAAACGGTTGGCCGCTCTGGATGGGGGGCATGCGCCGCGGCAGGAACAATAGCAAATAAGACCCTGAAGTCCGAGTCACCAACCGCGCAGAGTTTGCATCCCCAAGTACAGGTGTATGGCTCCGTCTCAAGCAAGGCTGATCTGGCGTGCGGCGGCCGGCGTGCTGCTCGTGCTGCCGCTGGTCCTGATCGCCAATGCATTGCTGATGTTACGGGAACTGGAGCAGGCGCGCGGAGCTTTCCTACGCGATAAGGCAGCCGAAATCGCCACCCGGCTCGAACAGATTCCGGTGGCCCGGTTGATTGACGACGAGCCCGCAGTGCTTGACGTCCGAACCTACGGGCCGGCGGATGCCAAGGTCGAACCCTCCATCCGCCCCTTCTTTGATGGCCAGGAGCTGTTCCGTGTCGAGCAAAACAGCCGGGCAAACTTTCGGGCCTGGGTTCCCTATCACACCGTGGGCGAGACCAGGCTGGCCCGGTTGGACCTGAATCCGGCCGCCGCCGATTTCCTTACCGCTCGTCCGAGGCAAAACCTCTACTTGTCCATCGCCGTGGCCGTGGTGATGGGCCTGTTGACGGCGTACACGGCTTGGGCTCGTGAGAAGCAGGCGCGGCTGGCCCGCCTGGCCGAACTGGGCGAGATGTCGGCCGTACTCGCACACGAGATCCGGAATCCACTGGGCGCTCTCAAGGGATTCCTGCAACTTGCGCAGGAGCAGTCCACCGGAGATGCGCGCCTCTGGCTGGCTACTTCGCTGGAGCAGACCAGCCGCCTGGAGCAGCTCGTAAAAGACCTGCTCGCCTATGCCCGAGTCCCGCAGCCGAAATGGCAGGAGGTCCGCTGGGAGGAAATGGAAATGCGCTTGCGTCCGCATGCCCCCGGCGCCCTGTTCAGGCCCGCGGAGTTCAGTCTCCGAACAGATCCGGACATGCTGGAGCAAGCCGTACTGAATCTTCTGCGCAATGCGATGGATGCCGGAACCGAGGTCCGCCTGGAAGCGGCAGCAGGCTGGATCCGCATTACCGACAACGGGCCCGGCCTGCCCCCGGAGATCCGGCGGAAACTCTTCCAGCCCTTTGTGACAACGAAGGCGCAGGGCACCGGGCTGGGTCTGGTGATTGTTCGAAACCTGGTAAATGCCTTGCACGGCGAACTCGTGCTGCGCGACGCAAAGCCGGCCGGTACCTGTGCGGAGATCCGATGGAGCACGAAACGATGAATCCGATTCTGGTGGTTGACGACGATCCCGGTTTTCGCAAATTGTTGGAGACCATCCTCGCCGGCGAAGGCTATCCTGTCGAGACTGCGGCCAAAGTGGGCGAGGCGCGGCGCCTGTGCGGAACTCGAGGCTATTCGCTTGTGGTCTCGGATCTGAAACTGCCGGACGGAGATGGCCTTGATGTGCAGAAGTGGTTCGCCGAACACGCCCCCAGGACACCGTTCGTTCTGATCACCGGCTTTGGTACGGTTTCGACGGCGGTCGACGCCATGAAGCGCGGCGCGCTGGACTATCTGGAGAAGCCGCTGCGCAGTCCGGACGAACTGCGGCGCATTGTCCGCCGGGCCCTGGCCCTGGACAACGCCGGCACCGAGGCACCGGGAGCCCCGCAGCCGGCTGCTGGCGAATCAGGCGGCATGTGCGGCTCCATGGTGGCACGCGATCAGCGAATGCTTCACATCCTGGGTCTTCTTCAGCGCGTCGCTCCGACCCCGGCCACCGTACTGCTGCTCGGCGAGAGTGGTGTCGGGAAAGAGGTGATCGCACGCTGCCTCCACGCCAACAGCCGCCGCGCCTCAAAGCCATTCGTCGCCGTGAACTGTGCCGCGCTGGCGCCCACCCTGATCGAAAGCGAACTGTTCGGACACGAGCGGGGCTCCTTCACCGGAGCTACCGACCGTCACAGCGGCGTCTTTGAGCGTGCTGACGGCGGCACCCTGTTTCTGGACGAAATCGGGGAACTGGACGCGGCCCTCCAGTCGAAGCTGCTGCGTGTTCTGCAGGAGCGTGTGTTTGAACGAGTAGGTGGTGGCAAGCCCGTCGAGGTGGATGTCCGTGTCATCGCGGCAACGAACCAGGACCTTGCCCGCGCGGTACAGGAAGGACGGTTCCGCTCGGATCTCTACTTTCGCCTCAGCACGTTTCCCATCGACATTCCGCCGCTGCGCGAGCGGCCTGCGGATATTGACGCGCTGGCTGAACTTTTCCTGGAGCGGGCGGCCAGGCGTTTTGAGAAGAACAATCTCCGCCTCAGCGACGAGGCTCGCTATGCCCTGCGTGCGCACTCGTGGCCGGGCAACGTCCGCGAGTTGGAGAACGTGATGGAACGAGCGGCGATTCTGGCGGACACCGTGGTGCTGCCGGAGCATTTCCCCTTCACCGCACCGGGTGCCGTCATCTCCCCCGGCGCCGGACCTCTCAACATGCGCGATCTGGAGCGGCGCGCCATTGCAGAGGCGCTCAAGCGCCACGACGGCAACCGCACGCATGCGGCACGGGAACTGGGCATCAGCCTGCGGACACTTCAATACCGTCTAAAAGAGTATGGACTCGGCTGAGAAGCCACACGACTGAATTGCGTTCGCCGATTGCGCCAGGATCGACGGAAGCAAGCCCTTGGCTTGACCGAGGCTGCAGGCGAACTCTGCTCCCACCGGAAACGGGTGCCGTTCCATCGGATTGGATACGGCGTTCGAATGCGGTTGCCGAATGCGGTGACCAGCTCAGGGTGCCGCTGACCAGGCAGCGGTGGATTTGAACACGTTGCTGTATTCACTTTGGCGCTGCGGCTTGCAGAAAGAGCAGTAGGATGTCATTACCTTTCAGCGGATTGCAGAGGGAGACGGATTCCATGCTTCTTGCATCCCAAAGGAATGGCGGTTGGCCTTCCCAGGGTTTGAACTGGTGAGTAGGGAAACCTCTATGAACAAGCTCAAGACGCTCTTTTTCGCCGCAGCCCTCACGATCGCCAGCCTGACTCCTATCTACGCAAAGTCGTACGATTTCTCACTTTCGGCTCCCGTAACCGCCGGAACCGTGACGTTGGAACCCGGCCGGTACACCGTGAAGGTGGACGGAACCAGTGCCAAGTTGATCCTGGCCAAGAACAACAAAGCCATCGAAGTGCCGCTGAAGGTAGCGGAAGGGACCACGAAGTTCAGGACGACGGCGATCAACACCAAGAGAGGGGCAGCCGCCACCGAATTGACGTCCATTGACCTGGGCGGCTCCAAGATGAGAGTGGAATTCACCAAGTAGCCTTAGCCGGTAAGCCCGGGGCAATCCGGGCGCAGCCGGATTCGCTCCAGCTATGCTCCAGGAGTCTCGGTCTCACCGTTTTCCGCCAACGACAGTGCCGATGGCCGGCCACGTCAGCGCGTCCTGTCAGTGCGCGCCGAAGCCGGTCCTCGGCTTCCACGAGACAGACTCCTGGACTTCGGATATATCCTCAAAGGTTCCTGCCTAGTCCGGATTCCCGAGGCTAGCGTCGCGAGAACTCGATCTCATAAACCTGGGGGCTATTGTGATCCAGGGTCCTGAGTGGGGAGCCATTGCTGGACATCCCGATACCGTGCAGGAATCCGCCCAGTTCCCCCACAGGCAAGTCAGAGACGATCTCCGTGCGATTGCGGCTAACGTCATAGCGCATCAGATGATTACGGGCCAGGTAGAAGATCGACTTCCCGTCCGGGGACCATACCGGCCAGCGGCACTGCAGGTCCGACAACTGCACCCACTTCCTGTCCTGGAAACGATACAGCATCAGGTTGCGTGTGCCAACCAGTCGAAGCGCCGCGATCATCGTGCCATCCGGAGACCATCGGGGACTAAAGAGGCCGTTCGATCCTTCAAATTTCGTGACTTGGCCAGTCTGCAGGTCGGCCAGCCGCAGGTAGACATTTTCCCGGGCACTGCTGGCACTGACGCCGAACAGCAATTTCCGCCCGTCCGGCGACCAGGTCGGATCGCTTTGCGAGCCGGCATCGGAAGGTACGGCAAGGCGCATCGCCCCGGTCTCGGTATCCACAAGGTAGGTGCGCATCGGTTTGTCGGGGGCTTCCTGCGCGGAAAAGGCGATGCTGCGGCCATCGGGCGACCACCGGGGCAGCAACGGCACCATCGGGGGACTGGTGAACTGGATCGGGCGCGTTCCATCGGCCTGCCTAACCCACAGTGAACGCTGAGGATAACTGACATAGGCGATCCGCCGCCCATCGCGCGCGTACTCCGCCTGCTCAGCTGAGATCCCGTCGAGAACCGGCGTCCAGGTCTTTGAGGCCGCGTCGAAATTCTGGAGTTCTCCCAATCGGTCGATCCCGATGGAATGGAACTTCATGCCGCCCTGGGACCTGACATAGCTGGAGAATTCCGGCTCGTCTGTGGTGAGCTTTGCCGGCTGACGGAGCGCCGGTTGAAACAGCGCCGGCTCTGGCATCGCCCAGAAATTTCCGCCCGCGGAGAAAAGCCCCAGTCCGCCGTCCAGCGCCCAACCGGCGGGCACAAACGACGGAGCATCCCAATCCGGCGCCAACCGGTGGAGCCGGGAACCATCGGTCCGAACCTCCCAGGCCGCCGCCTGTCCGGAGAGCGGATCGCGCCGGGAGAATCTGATCAGGTCGCCATCGCGGGACCAACTGACGGAGTCGACAAAGCTGTCCTTCAGTTCGATCACCCGCCGCGCCGGAGCCCCGCCGCGAGGGGCCAAGTACAGCTCACTTTCTGTGGTGAATACGATCTGGGCGCCATCGGGTGAAAATGCCGCCGAAGTGGCCAGGACGCTGCCTACCCGCCGCGCGGTTCCATCTCCGATGCGCATGCTCCACAGCGGCCAAAGCCTTGTCCGGCCGGGAGTTGAGGTCGCCGTGAGGAGGAGCTCCTCGCCATCGGGAGACAAATCGTGCAGGGTACAGTCAGGCCCGGGCAAGGTGATGGGCAGCTTCATGGGAAGCCCGCCGCTCGCCGACAACTGCGCGATGAACTGTTCGCCCCGGTAGCCGGCGAGGAAGTAGAGCCTGCTGCCATCCGTGAGTACGGGCGGAGTCTTGCTGTAATTGTCCGTGGTCAGCTTGCGCCAGTGGGCCGGGGGCACGGATGGCTGAGTCCATCGCAAGGCGAGCCAGGCGCCCGTTGCGATACTCAAGCCGACGACCGCCAGGATCCATTTCCAACGAATAGAGCTAGGCTGGGGCTGAGGAGCAGGTTCCAGCGCGGCGGGCGCGTCCGTTTCGATGGGCCCGATGAACCGATACCCCCGGCCGGGTAGTGTTTCGACATACCTGGGATTGGCTGCCGTATCACACAGCGCTTCCCTGACCTTGTTTACCGACCGGTTGAGACCTTGCTCAAAATCCCCGGCAACATCGTCGCCCCAAAGGATTTGCCGCAATTCCTCGCGGGTTACCAACTCGCCAGGACTGCGCAGCAGAGCAACCAGGATGCGGAACGGCTGGTCCGCCAACCTGATCCGAATTCCATTCTTACTGAGTTCTCCGGTCCGAACATCCGCCACAAACAGGCCGAACTTGATGACCGAGTCGCGGGCGCCCACGGGCTCCCACGACCGCCTTGTACCAGACAGCATCTATTGATTCGACGGTACTATCCACCTGGAGGTTACAGGATGTGGCCTGTAATCAGGAACTTCCCTGGGGAGTTGATGTAACAGAAAGGGAACTGGCCCGCGCTGAAAGCAGGCCTTTGCCCGAATTCGTCGACATGACTGCCGCAACTTCTTGGGCGTATTATGAAGACCCGCCAGGAGCTCTAGCCCCGATTTCAGTCTTCCAACCGCGGATCATCTTCGAGTCTATGCCCGCCCCATTGCTTGACGGCTAGTTGCCGGTACAATCCCAACGGCTCGATCCTTACAAATGCCCCCACCAAATCGAGAGCGGCGGGGGTGTCGCCCTGGGCTACCAGCCCTCTGGTCCGATCGCTTAATTCATTGTACCGGCGCAACCCCTCCAGGAAGAGGACCGACAACGACTCCACCCGGCGGTCAAACTCTCCCCGTGGAAGTAACCCCTCCGGCACTCCAAACGACTGAACTGCCCGCCGGAGCAAACCCCGGTATCTCCTCAGGTTCCGAGCCCGATTCCTGTGAGGGATGCGGCAGAACAGCACTAGCAGCCTTAGCGCGTCGGGGAGACACGCAGCGTAGACGTGCTTCAGCCCCAGTCGAATCCGCTGTTGGGCCGCCGCGTATCTTTCTTGACGCAGCAGAATCCCCACAACCTGGATCTGGTGACAAAGATAGTTCGACTGGCAGGAGAATGGCAGTTCATCGCGTTGACGGAGACTGCGCAAGGCTGCACCCAAATTCCCGGACTCCTCCTGGATTCCGGCCTGCATCGCCAAGGCATCGCCCCGGAACTCATTCCGTCCCTCATGATCCCGGGTTTTCCTCAGGAACGACTGCACTTCGAGCAACGCCGCATCCAGTTCGCCCTGATGCCAAAGGCGCAGAGCACGACACGCCTTGGCGCTCCACTCTTCCTGCCGCCTCAGGGAATCAACGCACGCTGGACAAGCCTGAACAGGCTCGCGTCCAAGTTGGACTTCGGTCAGTCGTCGACGCCGCTTCCCGCACCAACCGCAGCGGACTTGCCCCAGCGGCCGTATCCCCGAGGCGGATTCAGATTGCGAACGCTGAACCTCTCTACTCTCCGACATGCGCAGTTCTCCCAATCACGATACCAACCAGATGAGGCGCCATCCCACAGCGACGGTACTCCGCTGCGCTAAGCTCACTCCAGCACGCATCGGTCCTGGCGCCAGATTCGAAATCCGGAGACCTTACATGCTCGACCTCGTCCAGCAACTTCGGCGTCAGGCTTTCCGCTCTTGCCGGACTCGAGAGCCCTGTTCGGCTTGTTCGTCGTCCGCTGGGCCACCAGCGGCCTGCTGACGCTTCACTACGGTCCGTTGGATGCGGCGCCGGACTGGCGCGTGATCGGCTTCAACGCAACCATCGCCCTGCGGACGAGCATTCTGTTTGGCCGGGCACCCGCATGAAAAGGTACACAGGTTCCGCCCTACTCAGCAATGAAATCGCACACCAGACATCTCATCGAAGGATCGAGGTTCAGTACGGCCTAGGCTCTGGCCGCCCTCCACATCTCCCCGCCTCTCCCGCTGGTCGTGGGCGCCGGCCTGATGCTCACAATCCTGGGGAAGAGTTGCTGAGCAGTGAGCCCGGCTTCGCGAAGGACCTGGTGCTGTTTGGCCAGCGTCGACCTGCGCATTGCTTTCTATGCCCCTGAGAGCCGTCGTGCCTCGTACCTGCAAATGCTGACGAAGTTGCAAGCCGTGCAAGGCCTCCGTGCTGTCAATGTTTCCAACCTATGGTGTTGGGGGAACAACTCTCTACGGCCTATGCGGGCCTGCTCGCGGGGCTCGCCCTCGCGCTGGGACAAACACGCTTCCTTGCCGGTTTCGTCTACAGTCTGGCACCGAACGATCCGCCAACCATCTGCGTGGCCGCCACGATCCTGATCGTCGTCGCCTTGTGTGCCGGTTGCCGGCCGGCCCGGCGTGCGGCACAGATTCAACCGCTGGCGGCGCTGCGTGAGGAGTGACGGTCCGTCAGGGTGCGGCCGAGCCTACTGCGCGCCGTCGACGGTGCGAGTTTCCACACCGTCACCGCCCGTCGATACGGACTTCAACAGGCCAATCAACTGCTGGATCTGGATGGGCTTGGAGAGATAGCCATCCATGCCGGCGTTCAGGCAGATCTCTTCGTCGCCGCGCATCGCATAAGCGGTCATTGCATAGATCGGCGTGTGGCTGCCCCGTTCCCGTTCCAGCCTGCGGATGCTCGCGGTCGCCTCCAGGCCATCGACCTCCGGCATCTGCACATCCATGAGCACCAGGTCGAAACGGTCTTGAGCGAACATCTCTACCGCCTCACGCCCGTTGCCCGCCACTACTGTCGCGTGCCCACTCTTCTCGATCATGCGCATCGCGAGCCGCTGGTTCACCGCGTTGTCTTCGGCCAGCAGGACACGCAGTTTCCTCAGCCCGGTGTGCGGGCCCATCTCCTGCTCAGGCTCCAGGACCTCGCTATTCAGCTTCGCCGTCCCGCGGAACAGCGAGTCGATCGCAGCGGCCAGTTCGGCCTGCTTCACCGGCTTCAGCAGATAGGCATCAATGCCGACCTGGCGGCACTGCTCGATGTCGCCTGGTTCTCCGGCCGAGGTCAGCATGAGCATCCGGGTTCCCTGCAGCCCGTTTCGCTGTCGGATGCGCCGAGCGAGTTCGAAGCCGTCCATCGTGGGCATATTGAAGTCGAGAATCACGAGATGGTCCGGTTCTTCAGCCTGCAGGCTTTCTTCGATCAGAGCCAGTGCTGAAGCGCCGTCCCGCGCCAACCGTGTCTTCATCTTCCAGCCCGCACAGGTTTCGCTGAGGATTCCGCGATTGATGGGATGGTCGTCCACAATCAGTACACGCAATCCGGCGAAGGCCGGGATGTCTATCTCGGACGGCTTGGCGAGCGGCCGCCCGTGTCCGAACTTCGCCTGAAAATGGAACACACTGCCCGGTCCGCCTTCCACCCGGTCTGCGGCAACCCAGGGGCTCTCCACCCAGATCACTCCCCTCATGAGCTGTACCAGTTTCGAGGAGATTGCCAGGCCAAGTCCGCTGCCTCCAAAGCGGCGGACGGTGGAGCCGTCGGCTTGCTCAAACGGAGCGAAGATCCGAACACGCTTATCCGGCGGCACGCCGATGCCCGTGTCTGCGACCTGGAAATCCAGCACGGGGCCATCGTCCTCCATGCGTTCCACCTTCACACGCACCAGCACGGCCCCCACCTCAGTGAACTTCACCGCGTTGCCAACAAGGTTCATGAGCACCTGGCGCAATCGGCCCGCATCCCCGGAAAGGATGTCCGGCACATCCGAACGGATGTCCATCGCCAGCTCAATCCCTTTCTCATGCGCACGGACGGCGAGCAGTCGCAGACAGTCGCCCACGCTGTCGCGCAGGCTGAAATCGCCGAACGCCAGTTCGAATTTCCCGGCTTCAATCTTCGAGAAATCGAGGATGTCGTTCAGAATCGTCATCAACGCATCGGCCGACTCCTTCACCGTGTTGAGGTACTCAGACTGTTCCGGATTGAGCTTCGTCCTGAGGGCCAGTTCCGTCATGCCGATGATGCCGTTCATCGGAGTGCGGATTTCGTGGCTCATATTGGCCAGGAACTCGCTCTTCGAGCGGCTGGCGCTCTCGGCCGCCAGTTTTGCCCGGCGCAAGGCGTGAAAGCTGCGGGCCACGGCGAGCATCAACCCCGCGATCACCATCAAGGCCGCGAATGCGATCGAATGGAACACCGGATGCCGGTACCACGGCAGAAGCACCTGAAACTCGAAAGTTGCTCCCTTTTTGTCGATGTTTGCGTTCCGGTCGGCCGCCCTGGCCGCAATGTGATGGGCACCGGCGGAAAGATGGTGCAGGCTCACAATAGAATTCGATGCGAATTCAGACCATGGCCCGTCGTCCAGACGGTAAGAGTAGACCATGCGGGAGACGTCCGTCTTCTTCCACCGGTCCACCGCGGCCAACGACAATGCGGCGTCGCCCTGCGGCGACACCTCGGCACGGTTAATCCCTTTCGGGATGAAGGTCACCGGCGGCCCTTTGTCGGCTTCGGGATTAAACAGGCTGATCCCCTGGGCCGTTCCGGCCCAGATCCGGTTCCTGCTGTCCTGAAAGATCGAATACGAGACGCCCGTCGGCAGTCCCTCTTCGGTGTCGTTCGTGATGAGGATTCCGTCTTTCAGGCGGTGGATGCCATTCGCTGCGGCAACCCAGATGGTCCCGTCTCGCGCCTTCAGCACGTGCCTGGCCCGCTCCAGACCGGCGTGGAGAGCTTTCCACTTGCGGCCATCCCACTCAGATACGCTGCTTCGCCCGCCCAGCAACAGTTGCCCGGGCGCCACTTCGGCCAGATGGAATCCGCCCACCGACGCAGGCCCCTCGGGGTGCGCGACGGTGATGCGCCGTCCCTCCTTCCACCCCGATAACTCCAGGCCGCCGCAGACCCACAGTGTGCCGTCGGCGGACTGCGCCATCGAACGCACATCCTCGTCCAGGGCGTCCGCCGGCAGCTTCTGGAGAGTGGAAAACCGCTCGCCATCAAACAGCTCGATATAGTCAATCTTCTTTTCGCGGTCGTTCGTGATCACCAGCATTTGACCGTCATACCGGACACTGGCAGTGCGCACCGTCCTGCCGCCGGGATGGCTCACCCAGCCAAATCGAGAGGAATCCGGATGGAAGGAAGCCAGCTTCCCGTTCTCACAGAGGAAATAGATCCGCCCCCTCAGCGCGCCGAGACTCCCTGTGTGGAGGGTTTTCGGCTTCATATCCTCAGGCAGTTCATACCTCACCCAGCGGTCGGCATCATTAAGCAACAGCACTGAGTCGTGCAGGAACCAGAGCCGGTTTCTTTGATCCTCCACGATCCCCGAGACGATCTGATCGGACTCCGCCCCCAGCGGCGTTCTCCAAACGGGTTCGAAGTGCCGGGCCACACCTTGCGAGGTCGCTACCCAGAACGTCGACCGCCCGTCAGGTATGGCGTCGTAGATCAAACCGCCCATGGCGCCGCGCTTTTCCACTTGGAGCCAGCTCTCCCCAGACTGTGTGTAGAGCCAGTTCCCTTCCTTTCTCCAGAGGGCGCCGCCGCTGCGCCAGCCCCATACCGAAGCCCGGCCGCCCCGATACAAAACGCGCCACTGCCCGTGATCGAACTCCACCAGGACGGCCCGGTTGGACACCTGCTCCCGGGCTCCCAACATCAGTACCCCGCTGCCGTCAGCCCACGGCCTGATCAATGCCGTCAGTCCGGCCTTAACGCTCAGGTACTCATTCCACTGCTCTGAACCTCGAGGCCGGAAGGCGACGCCGTTCTCGAGCACGAGCCAGGTGCCGGACGCATCGGAGACAACCGTGTTCAGCCGGCCGAATCCCCGCTCGCCCCGCCAGACAGCCACGGTTTGCCGGTTCGATGGGTCATAGCGGTACAACCGCTCCGCGCCAGCCAGAAGCACGCCACCCTGGTCGTCCACCGCAATCCGGCCGGCATCTGACAGTTTCTCGTTGTCGAAGCCCGTCACTGTCCGCCGCGCCCACTTCCCGCCCTCCAAATGGAATACACCATTGCCATTTAGCGCCCACGCGTCACTCTTGCCCGTCACGGCGAGGACGGAGCCACGGCCCGGCGTCGGCAGGCTCTCGGCACTGTAGCCGTTCAGAATCGACATATTGGGGACGGCCCCATGTACCACCCACAACCGCCCTGCTTTATCCAGCGTGATGGAGTGGGCGTAGGACTCGTTCATGCCGTCCGCACTGTCCCAGGAACGCCATTCGGCCGATCTGCCGGCCGGTGCGGCCCATGCGGAGAACGCAGCACCCGCGAGGCAGAGCGCCGCGCTCATCAGCCGGCGAGAATGGGTGCGATCCAGCATAGTCCGTTCGTATGTCGAAGTCAGGCGTTTGCCTGACTTCGCATCCGTCTGCGAATAGGGTCGCCTATCCAACCATCGGCACGGAACGGTGCTGTGATTAGGGTGAAATGCTCAGTGGTTTATTAATGTTGCGCGGACTATACGGTGAGAACTTCAAGACCCTGCTCTCGCAGCGCCTCCACCACCTGTTCGTCGGCTCCGGTGTCGGTAATCAGCCTGTGAATCAGATTGACCTTACAGATTACCGATAGGCTGCGGCGGCGCAATTTGCTGGAGTCGGCGACAACAGTGACTTCGCGGGCTACCTTGATCATCAGGGCATTGAGCTGCGCTTCCAGGATGTCCGGCGTGCTCAACCCCAATTCCGGATCCAGGGCGTCCACGCCCAGGAAAAGCTGATCCGCGTTCAAATCCCGTAAGGTTTGCTCCGCCTGCGGCCCGACCAGCGAAAACGACATGGGGCGCAGAATGCCCCCGAGCATCACCACTGAAAGCTCAGGGCTACTACTGAGTTCCATCGCAGAGTTCAGCGCGTTCGTGATTACGGTGACTGGCCTGACCTTAAGGTGTTTCAACCTTCTGGCAATCTCCGCCGTGGTGGTGCCGGAGTCCAGGATGATGATCTGCCCTGGTTTGATAAGTTCCGCGGCCGCTTGCCCAATTCGTGCTTTTTCAACACTATGCAGCGTTTCTTTGAAGGCGATCGGGTAATCGGTGCGCGGATCGATGCGCTTGATGGCGCCTCCATGGGAGCGGATCAGAGAACCCGACTTGGCGAGAGAATCCAGATCGCCCCGAACCGTCACCGACGAGACACCAAACCGCTGCACCAGATCCTCTACAGTCACCCGCTCTTCCGCTTCCAGGATCTCCAGGATCTTCCTGCGGCGCTCTTCGGTCAACAAACGGGGACCGCGGCTCAGCACCTCTTCGTTCTGAATCGGCTTAGGCATGAACTGCTTCGAGAGTAGCGCAAATCGCGGCAAATCGAAAGCAAAACAATGGCCGGACTATCTTCCGTTCCGACTCAGCCCTAAACCACGAGAAGAATGTCCTTAAAATACTTTAACTTAGAGAGAGAGGCCAATCACGAGGTGCTTTCGTTTCATAAACCTCTGCTTATCTATACTTACTTGAGCGGGACTGGACGGAGCGCCAAAGCGCTGAGATGATGCGCCAATCCCCGGTCATCCAGCAGCAGAGCCCGCCGGAATTCAACCAGCGCCGCCGCTTCCGCTCCGTTGACTCTCAGCAATTCCCCGCGCCCGTACGCCGCAAGGCCGCTGGAAGGAACGCCCCCTCGATTCAGATGTTTACTGATGGTCTGGCCATCCAGCGGACTCCCGAGTTGCAGCGCTGCCCGCGTGGCAAACGCGAGTTCCAGGTCCGAGCCTCGCCCGGCGCGCCCCGCGGCCCGGCGCCAGCAGGCTCTGGCCTCCTCTTCATGGCCGGCCTTCGCCTCTAACTCCGCCAGGATGTATTGGACCCGTGCGGTCTCGAGGAACGCGGCCATGCCGTCGCGCGTGAAATCGAGGCCTGCTACCGGCTGTGCCAGTCCGCGGGCGATTGAGATCGCCTGGTCTTTCTGCCCGCTGCGCAACAGCTCCTGCGCGTGCTGAAGTTGAATCTCGCCATAGACTTGGCGGATGTTTGTACCCAACTCTTCCCGCGCAAAAAAACGCCCCGAAATGAGTTGCAGCGCCGCCTCGGCCTGCCCGCTGGCGGCCATGGCCAAGGCCTTCCGGATCAATAGGTTCTGAGGCATCGCCGCAGCGTCGGGATATCGCTGCAGCGCGGCTGCCCGCTCGGACGGGGGACGCGCCTGGATACTCAGCGCCTGGTCGAGCGCTTCATAGACAGCCGGGTTGCGTGGATCTGCACTGAGCCCTTCCTGTAGAACCTGCGCGGCTTCGGCTGGCTGGTTTTTGATTCGCAGCAAGGCCAGGCCAAGATTCCGATGCAGCGTGGCCAGCCTGGCGGATGCTTGACGGGCAAGTTGCCATTCAGCGATGGCCTCGTCAACCTGTCCGGCAGCCATCAACAGATCCCCAAGCAGGAGCTTAGCCCCTGCATCAGATGGGTTTAGCGCGATCGCTCTGCGGAGCACCGGCAGAGAGTAGCGCCGGTTCGGAAAGATGTAGTCGAGCGGCAAGCGTGAGGCGTCCTGGAAGGCGGCATTGGGGGAGGCGCCCGACTTTTCCAGGCAAAAGGCCCGGTAGTACGCCACCATGGCGTGCCGCTGGGGCAGGACGCCGCCGGGTTCGCGCCAGGTTTCGTCCACCTCAGGATATTGGTGGTTCAACAGTTGCAGGGCCTCCGGCCAGAAGCCCAGATCCATATAGTCCTCCACCACTTCCAGCACGCGCTCGGGATCGGCGGCGAGCATCGTCCACGTCTCATCGCCGGCTGAGCGCAGGTAACGTAGTCCCACATTTGTGGGATCCACAATCAGTCCCCGGCTCACGACGGCGGCCGCCTCCTCGGCCCGGCCCAGACGCTTCAGAAGAGCTGCCTGTAGCAGGGCCGCGCGCACAACCTCGGGTCCGGATCTCTCGATCAAAGCCAAGGCCTCAGGCAGATGGCCCTGCCGCGCCTCCAGCAGGCCCAATTCGATGGCTGCAGCCGTGCGGTATGCAGGAAAAAGCATGGCATGCTCCCATTGCGTCCTCGCACCCCGCTCATCCCCTAATCGTACGAGAGCCAGCCCTAATAAATAGTGTGTTTCCGGATCGTTGGTCAGCTGAAGCTGGGCTGCTTTGAGGTACTCCGCGGCCTCTCTATATCGGAAAAGATCCAGTGCCAGACGCCCCGCGGCCAGGGTCAATTCGCGGCTCTCCGGAAAGCGTGAGAGACCATCCTGATAGAGACTCCAGGCGCGCAATCGGTCGCCGTTCAGTTCCCGGTCGCGGCCCTCTTCCAGGATCCGGACCTCGGGTGATTTCGATTCCGGCGCGGGCTTTACTGGACCAACAGGTATCGTTCCAGCCGGAGCCATGTCGTACTCGTCTTCGGTATGGGTGAGCAGCAGGCGGCCATCGCTCGCCGTCAAATCGACGGTGATTTTGCCGTCAAACGGCGGCAATTCGACGGTGAAAACGCGGTCCGGCGCCAGGTCGGCTGTCTTGCCGGCCAGAACCCTGGTCCCTTGCCGGATGGACACCCGCGCTCCGGGTATTGCATGGGTCACGTTGCAGAGCACCTTGGCGCGCCCACCTGCCCTCTGAATATTGACGATGGCATCCAGGTTCGCGCGGACAAACCCGCCGGTTTGCCGGACCGGCATCCAGTATTCCGTGAACTCGAGTGTCTGTTGTGGCTCCAGGAAAGCGTAGGTCTCCTGGTTGCGGAATACCCCGCCCTGCACCTCGACATAGGCCGATTCGTCGTCGGAGAGCGCCTTCCGCCAGTCGCGGCCATCAGGATCGACGCCCCACGCCCAGATCTTGCGGTATGGCGCCTGCGACGGCAGGGAGTAGTGGATCACACCCGCCTCGGTCTTGGGATGGTAAACACCGGCAAAGGGTTCGCGGGATTCGTGTGCGAATTGGGAGACCGGGCCCGCCGTGTGGTTGCCGACGACACTCAAGTCGAGTTCGGCATGGTTTATGGGCCAGGTATCGATTTCCTTAAAACCATGCGAAGCCGTATACCGCTGGGGGTAGAGGATTCGCGAGTCGTCCCAGACCCGGACCGCGGCATTGGTCCACCAGTAGAAGCGATGGCGCGTCGCGCTGCGGTTGTAGAGGAAGTTGTGCTGCTCCAGTACCGTGGAACCGGGCCGCAACTTTAGCTCGACGCGCCACTGCATCCCGTAAACCCGGTCCACGTTGGACACCCAGACGGACGCCGAACCATCGCTGTGCCGTTGAATGGCATAGGGAACCGGGGAAAGTGAAACCCAGTTATGGGATACCGGAAAGTTGAACTCAATCCCGAAGGCAGCCCAGGCGCCGCGGTAGCTCACCTTGGCCTTCTTGATGCTGCGGTTGGCGTAGAACATCTCCGCCCCGTTGGTCTTGTCGGTACACCCGTAGAGGTGGCCGCCCAAGTCGGGCAGGATCGTACAGCGGAGATACTCGTTCTCGAGGACCACGGAGCGATACTTGACCGGCACTGTCCGCTGTGTGATCTCATCGCGCAACGTATAGGGATAGTTGAACTTTGTTCCGGCGAACTGGTCGAAGGGCGGATTCGGGTCTGGCCTGCCCTCTACCGAGGAGGGCAGCGTCATCGACTGTTCGGACACCTGGACCTGTGCGAACGAGGTTCCGCACAACAGCAAACTGACAACCCACGGATACAGCTTCACAACATCCTCCGTATCTCCGAGTGTAGGCCCGGAGGCGCTTCCTTGACACTTCCTGCCCTACATGGTAAGAAACAACAAGCAAAGCCAGCAATACGAAAATCTAACAATATGCTTTTCTTCCGTTTCCTCCTGATCGCGGCCCTGCTTCCGGTTTCCACCTCTCACAATGGGTGGACTGTCGTCGGTCCCGGCGGCGGAGGCGCGATGTTCCATCCCACCATCAGCCCGCACGACCCCAACCGCGTCCTGGTAGGATGCGACATGACCGGCAGCTACCTCTCCGAGGATGGCGGCAAAAGCTGGAAAATGTTTAACTTGCGCGGGCCGGCGCGGTTCTTCCTGTTCGATCCGACTGACCCCAAAGTCGCCTATGCCCAGTCCATCGGCCTCTGGCGCAGCGCAGACTCCGGCCACACGTGGAACATGGTTTACCCGGCCAACGCGGTGATCGAGGCGGATGGCGACCATGCCGACGAGCGCGTCGCCGGCAATGAACCAGCGATCGACGCCCTGGCCGTGCACCAAGGCAAACTCTGGGCGGCCATGGGCACAGAGCTGAAAACCTCGAAAGACGGCGGTAAGACGTGGGTATCGGCGGCATCCCTCCCGGAGCGTGTTCGTCGCGTGTTCGGAGCCGGCGATCGGGTCTATGTCATTTCCGCCAATAGCCTTTCGGTCCTGGATGGTGGCAAGTTGAGCACTTGGCCGCACCCGCAGTTTGTTGACTCGTCGGCCGGGATCCAGGATGGCAAGGTTTACTTTTATGGAGCATCGCGAGAAGGCGTCTTTATTTCCGCGGACGGCCAGACCTGGCACAAGAGCAGCCTCCGCGGATCGGTTCGGGCCGTTGCCGCCTCGGAGCGGCATGGCCGCACAGCTTATGCCTCTTATCAAGACGGCGCTGAGTATGGCGTGGCGCGGACGGCCGACGGTGGCGAGACCTGGAAGTTCGGCTGGCGCGAATCCCGGCAAAAGTCGCCCAATGTGGACGACGGCTGGGTGAGCGACCGGTTCGGTCCTGAATGGGGCGAGCATCCGTTGACTCTCGGAGCCTCCCCCACGCAGCCGGACCTCGCCTATGGGACTGACCTCGGCCGCACCCTGAGGACCACGGACGGCGGCACAACCTGGAAAAATACATATACGAACCGATTGCCGGACGGCTCTTACACCTCCACCGGCCTGGATGTCACCACCAACTACGGCATCCACTTTGACCCCTTCCGGCCCGGTCACCAATTCCTCACAGTGACGGACATCGGCATGATGGTGAGCGACAACGGCGGCAAAGGCTGGCGCAGCGCAACCGAACACGGAGTTCCGGAAGCCTGGTGGAACACCACCTACTGGCTGGAGTTCGACCCCCAGGTGAAGGACCGGATCTATGCCGTCACCGGCGACGCCCACGACCTGCCGCGGCCGAAGATGTGGCGTCGCAGTTCCCCCATGTCCTATAAGGGCGGAGTGGTTCGCAGCGATGATGGCGGCAAGACCTGGCGCCCACTCAGAAATGGGCTCCCGGAAACCTCAGCGACGCACATCCTGATCGACCGGGAAAACCACGAGCGCCTGTACATCACCGGCTTCGGCCGCGGAGTCTTCCGCTCGGACGATGCGGGCGCATCCTGGCAGAAGAAGAGTTCCGGCCTGCCGGAGAAGGAACCGTTCGCCTGGCGCCTGGCTCAGGATGCAAAGGGCACTCTGTACCTGGTGGTGGCGCGGCGCAGCGAGGACGGCAGCATCGGCAACGACCGCGATGGCGGCGTCTACCGTTCCGTCGATCGCGGCGAGAATTGGCAGAAAGTCGCTTTACCGGAAGGCGTCAACGGCCCCAGCGGAATCGTGCCCGACAAGAATGACCCGCGACGGCTCTACCTTGCGGCCTGGGCGCGCAAGGGCGCCAAGAACGGGGGCATCTTCCTCTCCCAGGACGCAGGTGCAACGTGGAAGAACGTCCACAGCGCCGATCAGCACGTCTACGATGTGACCCAGGATCCGGCGCGGCCGGAGATCCTTTACGCGACGGGCTTCGAGTCGTCCGCCTGGCGATCCGCCGATCGCGGAGCCACCTGGAAGCGGGTCCCCGGTTATGACTTCAAGTGGGGCCAGCGCGTCACCGTCGATCCCTACGCTAAGGACATGATCTACGTCTCGACGTTCGGGGGTGGTGTCTGGCACGGGCCGGCACGTTGAGGGTCTGTAAAAGTCAGCGTCCCAGCGACAGCGTGATGACGCCCGTTGCGATGGAAGCAGCGCTGACGAGCCGGGAGAAGCCTTGCCGCTCCCCGAGCACCGCCGCGCCCAGCAACACCGCAAACAACATGGAAACTTCACGAGTCGGGGCCACCCGCGTCACCGGCGCACTCTGCATGGCCTGCAAAACGAGAATGTAGGCCATCGGCGCGAGCACCGCCACCACCAGCGCTGCTCGGCCATGCCGGCGTGCAGCATCCACCATGTGCCGCCCGCGATGCAGCACAACAGGCAGCAGAAGCAGCGTCCGGGTCGCGTTCGAAAGATAATCCAGCAGCAGTGGCGGCATGCGGACCACACGGACCGACGTGGCGTCCACCACCGTGTAGAGAGCGATGCAGACCCCTGTCGCCAGCCCATACAGGATGCCTCGCTGCCTCGCGCCCGGCTCGGCGCTGGCTCGCCCGTTTGGCCGGGAGAGCCCAAGAATCCCCAGCACCACCAGTAGAAGACCGGAAACTGAGGCCCATGTCACATGCTCGCCCAAGATCAGCACGGCCGCCAGGCTCGAGAGCATGGGGCCCGTGCCACGAGCCACGGGATAAACCACGCTCAGGTCCGCGACCTGGTAGCCCCGCTGCAGCACAAGCCCGTACACCACATGGAGCATCCCGCTGAGAGCCACCAAGCCCCAGCCCTGCCAGCCGATATGGGCGGGCAGCGAGGGCCAATACCAGATGGCGGCAGGCGCATAGACGATGCAGGTCAAGCCGGAATAGAGAATTACGAAATCCGCGCCAGCGGCGGCGCGTTTGGCGGCCAGGTTCCAAGTGGCGTGAAGAAGTCCAGAGAGCAGAACAAGTAGCAGAGCGGCAACAGGCATGGGGGCCTTCCAAGGCACAGGCTCAATGGCCCGACTTAACCGCCTCTGGTGTTTCGTCCCCGGGATGCCGGCCGCGCTCGGGGCAGGCTATGATGCTCGGACCATGCGCCAGCCCGCTCGGCAGGCAGACACCCTAGCCACCACCCGGTCGAGTGGACTCAGTCTAGCACGAGGAGGGCGGAATCATGCCGCCCTGGCCGGCGTTTTCAACGATCCATGACATGCCTAGACTGGCGGAAAGTCCCTCGACGACTGGTTTCGCTCATTTTCTTTTGCTTATTATTGACAGGAACTGCCAATCCTGCACAAAGTAAAGGAAATCGTGTTTCCGGCCTTCTCGATCAACCGGAGCCGTTCACCCGGGAGGTGTCCACATGACTAGTTGGTCCCGCCGCTTATTCCTGCAAACCGGGGCCGCCGCCTGGGGACTGGCCCAGCCACAGCCCCCCGCCTGGACCGCCCGGGCAGCGGCAGACCGCCTGGACCAGGGGCCATTCGAAGCCGAGCAGGATGACGGATGGATGACCCTGACGACCACGACGGCTTACGAGGGCCCTCTCAGAAACCCCGGGCTGGGCCTGGTTGGTTACACATGGGAAGAGGGCGGCCCGTCGCTGGCCGCGCGGAGCGGCAAGGAGACTCTTGAACAGCACGTGGACAGGCTCTCCAGCCTGCCATTCGTCGACGTCCTGTATATCCGTTGCGACTGGCGTCACGTGCAGAAGGAGGCTGGCCGCCTTGACCTGCACCCCATCTGGAAACTCACCCTCGATGCGGCCAGGGCCAAGGGCCTGCGCGTGGCCTTCCGGGTCCAGTTGTCCAACCCCAGCGCCCCGGATGAGCCCATTGCAATGCCGGCCTTCGTGCGCGAAAAGGTGCCCCTGGTGAACATCGGGCGTGATCGCGCAAATGGCCAGACCAAGGACTCGTTCGAGCCGCGCTACGACCATCCTGAGTTCCGCAAAGCCTTCTCGGAACTGAACGGCTTATTGTCGGCGCAGTTCGACGGGCACCCCGACGTCGAGTTCGTCGACCTGATGCAGTATGGTTACTGGGGCGAAGGCCACACGGCGAATCTGCGCAATCCATTTCCCGACTATGTGACGGCAGAACGGACCTTCGCGGACTTCACCAGGCAGCAGTTGGACGCCTGGAAACGTACCCCGCTGGCGGTCAACACCGAGCCGGACATCAGCTTTGTGGGCAATCGCCGCGTGATCGAGATGTGTACCGGCGCCGGCGCGTGGCTGCGCTCCGACAGCATCCTGATCGAGGAGCCGATCCAGATCGATATGCTCGCCAATCGCCCGCCCTGGCAGGCGGTCATCATGGAGGATGGGTACGACCGCCAGTACAAGCTCACGGCGCAGCCGCGGTTGGAACGCGCTATGCGGCACGTGCTGAATGTGGGGGGAAACTACTGGTCGCTCTGGACGGAAGCCGCCAACCTGGAGGCCTTCCACAAGACTTACCCGCGCGGGTTCGAGAGCCTCCGCAGCAGGATGGGCTACCGCATCCGGCCGGGCTGGCTGTGGCAGCGTAAGCGGCGCGGGGCGTACGAACTGGTCGCCGCCATTGTGAACGAAGGAGTCGCCGGAGTTCCGGGCGTGTTGCGCCTGAAGGCGTCGACGCCCGACGGCAAGTTCCAGTCGGAAGGATGCCTGGATCCCGGCCATCCGTATGCCGGCAAGCTGCGTCAGTGCGCTTTCGCGATCCCCAGGGAACTGGAGGGGCAGACCCTGCGGCTGGACGCCGAAATCGAGTTGAGGCCGGGCGTACGGCGACCGGTGAAATGGGCCTCCGAACCCTTGGCGCGGCCCGTGGAAGTGCAATTGATGCGCTGGTCCGACCCTCGTTGGCGCAAGAACATTTAAGTTTAAATAAATCAAACAAAGCTATTGTAACTTTCTTTTGCTTTCGTTAGCATTGCTGACAGGAAGACGCTATGAAGCTTGCAACCAGAACGGACTCCTACACGCAGAAGGAGATCTGGCAGCAGCCGTCCATCTGGAAGAACACAGCGGAAAGGGTGATGGCCTCTTCCAGCCGCTTGAAAGAACTGCTGGAAGGATGCGGCGCGGTGGTTCTCACCGGATCGGGCAGTTCCCAGTTCGCCGGCGAGTGCGTGGCTGCGGCCCTGGAGGAGCAGTTGGGATGCCCGGTGCGTACAGTGGGTGGCGGAGCCCTGCTCACCCATGGAGCGCTGGCCCTGCCGCCTCTGCGCCCCCTGCTGCTGGTGTCCCTGGCGAGATCCGGTGACAGTCCGGAGAGCGCAGGCGCCGTGGAAAGAATGCTGCGGGAAGAACCGCAAGTGAGGCACCTGATTCTCACCTGCAACCGCGAGGGCAGGTTGGCGCGCCATCTGCAACCGGATCCACGCGCTGGAGTGGTGGTGCTGGACGAACGGACCAACGACCGCAGCCTGGTGATGACCAGCAGTTTCACCAATCTGGTGCTGGCGGCCCGGGCGCTGGGGTGGCTGCGCGACCCTTCCGGATTCATGTCGATGGCATCGCGCCTCAGTGCAGCCGGATCGGCCATACTGGAGAACGCTGAACAACTGGAACAGGTCGCGGGTTGGCGCTCGCGGCGTGCGGTGTTCCTGGGTTCGCACTGCCGGTTCGGAGCCGCGCGGGAGGCGGCGCTGAAAACACTGGAGATGACCAATGGGCGCGTGATGACAGCGGCAGACACCTTTCTGGGGCTCCGCCACGGACCCATGTGCGCCATCGGCGACCGCACTCTTGTTGTGTGTTTCCTCTCGAACAACCCGACGGCCAGAGCTTACGAATGTGACCTCATTGAAGAGCTCAATCGGAAGCATCTTGGGCGTAAGCTACTGGTAGGGGCCGGGGTGCCCGGGGGCCTGGCGGCCAATGGGGATGTAGTCTTCGAAACGGGCAGAATCGGAACGGTGGACGACAACGACGCTCCGGTACTCGACGCCCTGGTCGGCCAGCTACTGGGTTACTTCCGTAGCCTGGAAGAGGGGCTGTGGCCGGATGCTCCGTCCAAGGACGGCGTCATCAACCGGGTCGTGGAGAACTTTCGCCTGCATACGAAGGTCGAGGACGGCGCATGGTGAGGATCCTGATTGCCGGCGAACTGAATCCGGACCTGATTCTCCGCGACTTCAACCAGTTTCCGAAGCTGGGCCACGAAGTCGTCGTAGAGGACATTTCGCTGACCCTGGGCAGCGCCTCGGCCATCTGTGCCGTTGGGCTGGCGCGGCTCGGCGACGACGTATCGATCCTGGGCAAAGTGGGCTGTGACAGTTGGGGCGATTTCTGTTGCGACTTCCTGCGCAGGGCGGGCGTCGATGTTTCGACGGTGATCCACGACCCCGGGGTACGCACCGGACTTACCGTTTCGGTCACGTCGGGCCGGGATCGCGCGCTGATCACGTATCTGGGCGCAATCGAGAATCTCAAGGCGTCGGAGATTCAGCTGCCCTTTGGATTCACCCACCTGCACATCTCTTCCTACTTTCTGCAGCGCGGTCTGCGGGCCGGCTGCCTGAGCCTCTTCACAGAAGCCCACCGGCGCGGGTGGACGACCTCGCTCGACCCGGGCTGTGATCCGTCCGGCGAGTGGGGCACGGACATCCTCGACACGCTGGAAGAGGTCGATGTCTTCCTGCCGAATGAAGTCGAACTGGCCGGCGTCTCCGGAGTGGACGATCCGGAGCGAGCGCTGCGGCGTCTGCAGAATGGCCGCACCCTTACGGTGGCCAAGCTCGGCGCGCGCGGCTGCATGGCGCTGGAAGGCCGCCGCCTGATCCAGTCGCCCGCATTGCGAGTGAGCCCCGTGGACACTACGGGCGCGGGCGATTCGTTTGATGCCGGTTTCCTGCACGCGTGGCTCGGCGGCCGGCCCCTGGTACAGGCGCTGCGCTTCGCGGTGGTCTGCGGAGGAGTATCGACCCAGGGCAGCGGAGGGACCGGCTGCCAGGCATCGGCGGAAGAGGCGGAGGAGAAGCTACGTGAACTGGCCTGGCATTGATTTCCACACGCACCCTGTGCTGGTGCGCGAGATGGTGCGGCGGCACCCACACCTCGAAAAGGCGGCGCGGGAGCGCTTCTACATCGGCAACACCTATCAGCCGCTCGAGACACTGCATTTGGAACTGGACGCCTCCGGCCTGAGCCATGCGGTGGTGCTGGCCATGGATGCGCGTTCCAGCGGCAAGGGCACGGTCTATTCGAATGAGGAGATTGCCGAACTGTGCTCCATGAGCGACCGTCTCATCGGCTTCGCCAGCGTCGATCCCGGCTGTGGCGATGCGCTGCCGAGGCTGCGGTCGGCGATAGAAGACCTGGGCCTGCGGGGTCTGAAGCTGAATCCGGCCATGCAGGAGTTCTTCCCTGACGACGAGCGGGCCTTTCCCATCTACGAACTGGCGCAGGAACTGGGCATCCCCATCCTCTTCCACGCCGGCATGAGCTGGGAACCGGGCAGCCGCCTGGAGTATGGCCGTCCGGGCCGCTTTGAAGCCGTGGCAGCCGAGTTTCCGCGGCTGGATATCGTACTGGCCCACCTGGCTTGGCCCTGGACGACGGAAGCCGTCGCGCTGGCCTTGAAATATCCGAATGTCCACCTGGATACCTCGGCGCTGTATTTCGAGAACCCGAAAGACTTCCTGAGCTTTGTCATGTCGAAGCAGATCCCGTTGGGCGTCTTCGAGCACAGCCTGAGGAAGCAGATCCTGTTCGGATCCAACTACCCGCGAGTGGAGATCAAGAACATGGCGAGAGCCGTGCGGTCACTGGGCTTCTCGGACGACTGCCTGGACCTGATCTTCCGTGCCAACGCAGAGAGACTACTGGGCAAGCGGAAGCTGAACAGCCGTGCCGTGGAGGACGAGGCGTGGATGGCTGGTGGGGTGGCGCACGGCGGGGTGAGCTCATGATTATCAAGCTGGAACGAATTGAAGTGCAATCGCGCCGCGACCTCGAAATGATCGACATTACGAACGAAGTGGATCGCGTCGTCTCGGCCAGTGGCGTGCGCGACGGAGTTGTGATGGCCATGACGACGCACACCTCGTCGGGCCTGCTGGTGACGGAAGGCGTGGAGTGCCTGGAACGCGATGTACTGGCGCATCTGGAGCGCCTGGCGCCCAAGGATCCGCCGCAGGGCGAGTACAATTACTGGCACAACCGCTACCTGGATTACGATGGCCGCCTGGGTTTCAACGCCGGAGACCATCTGAAGAGTATTCTGGGTGGAACGCAGTGTTTCTTTCCAATTGAAAACGGCAGGACGATGAGAGGAGGGCGGCAGAGAGTGTATTTCGTCGAATATGATGGTCCGCTGGCGCGTACGGTAGCGATCCAGGTGTTGGGAGAGGGTGCGTGAGACGGCGCGATCTCTTCCCCGCCCTGGCTGGAACCTGTCTGGCGGCCCGTGCACAGCAGAACGCGCAACTGCCGCTGCCCAGCTATCAGCCCAAGAGCATGCTCTCGGTCCCCGAGACGCGCATCCAGAAACCGCGCTTTCCGCTGATCGACATCCACACTCACATCTCGTTCTCGCGCGGCGAAAAGATGCAGTTCCTGGCTACGCCCGAGGAGTTGCTGCCCGTCATGGACCGCTGCAACATCCGCATGATGGTGAACCTCACCGGCGGAAGGGGCGCGGGCCTTCGCGAGGCCGTGGCCGGTTACGACAAGAAGCATCCGAAACGGTTTTTGACCTTCACCGAACCCTGGTGGAGCAAAGTGAACGAGCCCGGCTATGCCAAGTTCCAGGGCGACGAGATCGCAAAGGCCAAGGCTGACGGCGCGCATGGCCTGAAGATCCTCAAGATGCTCGGCCTGACCGTGCGGGACAAGGACGGCCATCTCGTCAAGGTGGATGATCCGCGATTCGATCCCATGTGGGCGGCATGCGGAGACCTCAAGATGCCGGTGACCATCCACGTCTCGGACCCGCTGGCCTTTTTCGAACCGATCGACCGCTTCAACGAGCGCATCGAAGAACTCGGCAATCATCCCGACTGGTCCTTCCGAGGCAAGGATTTCCCAAGCAACGCCGAACTACTGGACGCGCGCGACCGCGTCATCGCACGCCACCCGAAGACGCAGTTCATCGTTCTGCACGTAGGCAACTTCGCCGAGAACCTGGCGCATGTGTCGGCGCGGCTCGACAAATACCCGAACATGTTCGTGGACATTGGTGCGCGGATCGGAGAACTGGGCCGTCAACCCAGGACAGCCAGGAAGTTCTTCGACCGCTACCAGGACCGGATCCTGTTCGGGACCGATGCGACACCAAAGGGCAAAGAATTCCCGCAGCAATACTTCTGCGAGGAGCTCTACCAGATCTACGCCAGGTTTCTCGAGACGGAAGACGAGTACTTCGACTACGCGCCCGCACCCGTGCCCCCTCAGGGCCGCTGGCGGATCTACGGCATCGGGCTGCCTGAGGCGGTGCTGCGCAAAGTCTATTACGCGAACGCCGTGCGGCTGCTTGGATTGCCCTCGTAACGGCTCGCGCCCTCAGGAGAACGTCACTTCACAGCGCGGGGCCTCGCCGGCCAGGAACTTCACCAGGCCGGCCGCTTCGCCTTCAATCGCCTTCCTCACCTTGGGGGGCAGCGGGCTGAACGGCTTCACGGCCACGGTCACGGCCGTCTTGCGGAGCGTCACGTCCCACGTGGCGGCCACAAATCCATCCACCAGAACCGTGGGCTGCACCTGCAGGTTCTTTGTGGTGACCAGCGGGCGATGCTCATCGGCAATGATGCGCGCGCGGTCCTGGTGGGCCAGGATGGCGTTGTCGAAACCGGGGAGGAATCGGACCGGCGCGGGCACATCGGCGCCCGGCAATGGGGCGCCGGACAGGTCGAACAGTTCCTTGCCATTCTCGTCCTTGTACACCACAAGTTTGGGGCGCAAGGCTTCAAACGCCGGCTTCAGCTTCGGCAAGCCGGACCAGCACTGAGCGTCGTTGACGGACGCCGGTCCAAAGGCCGCCAGATAGCGCAGCAGCAGGTCATCCAAACCGCCGCCATCGGGTACCGGCCGGCCCAGCCACTGTGAGGCAAGAGTAAAGTTGGTATCCGCGCCATATGCGAACTGCGTGTCGTCAGGCACCATGCACAGAGGCAACTGCATGCGGACGGCGTAGCCCATGGCTCGCTCGTCGACGCCCGGGAACTGCTCCATCAGCGTCGTACGTAGGTCCTCGAAGGTCTGGGGACGCTTGCCGAAGTGGCCCTGCGCCGCCTTCACCACCGCCTCTATATCCAGGACTGCGCCGCGCTGCTTCAGAATCGCCTGCATACCTGCGGTGAGCACGGGCTGCATCGCGCCGCGCAGGGCCAGGTAGTCTGCAGCCGTGAGCAGGTGCAAGGTCCCACGCAAATGGGTGACACGCACTACCTGCCTGTCACGGAGCAGCGTAGCCAATTCCGGCGCGGTGAAGCCGGCGATGCGGGTCCAAAGCCCGATAAATGGAGGCCGAGGCTGTTGGGCCTGCATCGCGATTAGCCGGTGGATCACCTCCAGCACGGGCAAGCTCTCGCGCCGCAACAGCATCTGGCGTTCGAGCAAAGCCCGGTTGAGTTCGCGTTTCGTCAGGATGCGGATCGGCGGCATAAGTCCACCAGTGTAACCGCCCGGTGGCCCGTTTTCAGAACAGCAGCTTCAGGCCAAACTGAACCAGGCGCGGAGCGCCGGCCGTCAGCACGCGGCCGAAGTTCGACGAGGAAATGTCGTTCTCCGGCAGGCCGAAATTGGCATGGTTCGCGATGTTGAAGCACTCCGCCCGGAACTGCAGGCGGGTTCGCTCCGTCAGAGCGATGGACTTCAACAGCGAGAGGTCGACGTTGGCGATGCCGGGTCCGCGCACCGTGTTGCGGCCCGCACTGCCGAACTGTCCGGATTGCGTCAGGGGATCCAGGCGCCGGAAGGCGGAACGGCTCACCCACTGGTCGGGCGAGTGCGAACCGGCATTGGGATCGGCAATCGCGTCCGGCCGGCTGGAGTAGAAGCCGGTGATTTCCGGCGCACTGCCCTGCAGAGAAACATTGGCGCTATCGTACACCGTGAACGGCGTGCCGGAGGCGAAGTTCATGATGGAGTTCAGCTGCCATCCCCCCAGCAGCGCGCGAGCCACGGGCGCCGCGGTCTTCGACGGTCCGGGCAGGAGGTAGCTACCGCTGAAGACGAAACGGTGGCGGGCATCGAACAGGGACGGACCATGCTCGGCCTTCAGGTTGAATGGATCCTGGGCCAGGTCGTTCTCACCACCGACCAACCGCGGAGCCGAACCGGCCACATTGAAGCTGGAAACGTAATCGAGCGTCTTGGAGTAGGTGTAGGAGCCCAGGAACGAAAGGCCGTCCCGGAACCGCCTTGAAACGGAGAACTGCGCCGCATGGTAGGTGGAGTTCGTCTGGTTGGTAATGAGTCCGACCGAGGCGAAGTCGCACGGCCCGCCCGCTCCGCGGCACCCGGCGTAGATGCGCCGCTGGTCTGCATCGTTCGAGGTGGCTCCAGGAGCGTAGACCGAAGGATTCGCCTCAATCATCCGCGGCAGGCGGGTACCCTTGTTTCCGATGTAGCGCAGCTCAAACAACAGATCCTGCGCCAGGGCATGTTGGACGGAGAAATTCCAATTCTGGGAGTACGGGGGCCGCATCCCGTTCTCGATGGTCAGAACCGTGGTGGGTTGCGGGAACGAATCGGCGGTGAAGGGATTGGTCCCGTTCCAGGGATCCGTGAAGTTGATCGGCGCCGAAAGCTGGCGCGCCTGTGTCCAGGGCAGTGCGCTGAGCGGCGCCTGCAGCGGGCCGCCCACACCATTGGTGAAGGAGTCGTAGTAGATGCCGTAGGCGGCGCGAACCGAGGTGCGGCCATTCCCATTCGGATCCCAGGCCAGGCCCACACGCGGCATCAAGCTCTTCCAATAGACAGGGGCGATGCCGTCCGGCACGCCGGGATCGCCAGGGAACAACAGGCCCTTCGGAGCGTTCGGGTATACCGTCGACTGCTTGCCGGGCGACCAGGAGTTCATCCGATTCCGGATGTCGACATAGGGCGTGCTCACTTCCCAGCGGGCACCGTAGTTCAAGGTCAGCCGGGAGGTGATGCGCCACTCGTCCTGCCCGTACGCGGCGAACTCGACATTGCGCAGGCCGCGGTTCATGTCTCCGCCGCCCTGGAAGAAGACGACCGGGAAGCCGACCAGAAAGCTCGCGAACGAGTCGCTAATGGGAAACGGCGCGAAGACGAAGAAGCCGTTCGAAGCGATGCCCTGCGCCATATTGATCTGGTTGCGGCGGAAGTCGACTCCGAACTTGAAGCTATGTGCGCCGCGAACGTGCGACAGCGAATCGTTGATCTCGTAGGTGTTCTGCGATGTGTCGCGCGGTCCGGTGATGGGATTGCCGGTGCTGGCGTAACCGCTGACGATGAAGAAGGGCGGCCCCTGCGCGGCGCTCAGCGTGGTGTCGTAGTTGAAGCCGAGCTGACGCGGCGTCGTCCGGTTTTCCGGGTTGCCGGTGAAGAAGACATTGCGGAAGAACTGGGCGCGGAAGTTGTTCACCGTAGCGCCGCTGAAGAGGTGCGTCTCCGACACGGCAGCGCGCGTCGTGGTGATGTCTTCGCTGACCGGGAACCCGGGCACATTCGCGCCCGCAATCGAAAGGGGATTGAGATTGTGGTTGGCCGAACGGGTGAAGTGAGCCGAGAATTGGTCGCGATCGTTGAACAGGTGATCGAACCGGAGCCCGCCCTGGTCGGCCTGATTCTGCATCGTCTGCGTCGTGATGTAGAGATTCGGACCGGCGTTGGCGTGCGGGTAAAACTCCATGATCTTCAGCGCGACGGGGCTCATCGCCTGGACCGGAATCTGGTTGTTCGGAAAGGGCTGGCCCGTGAAGTAGTTAATCAGCGGGACAGGCTGGCCTGTCTGAGGATCGCGCAGTCCGGAGAAGTCGCCGGCCCGCTGAGCATCGCTGGGCACCGTGGCGCCCCGCGTGACGCCCTGCCTGTTGCGGAACCCTTCGTAGTAGCCAAAGAGGAAGTCGCGGTTGCGGCGGATGGGTCCGCCCAGCGTCGCTCCGAACTGATTCTGTTTGAGCGTCTCCACCTTCGAGGCGAAGAAGTTCCGGGCATCCAGCTTGTCGTTCCGCAGAAATTCGTAGACCGTGCCGTGCACTTCATTGCCGCCCGATCGCGTGACCACGGTGGTGGTAGCGCCGGCCGTCCCGCCATACTCCGGCGAAGCAGTCTGCGTCAGGATGCGGAACTCCTGGATCGCGTCCACCGGTGTCTTCAGCGCAAATCCTCCATCGACGCGGTTCACGTTCGACACACCGTCCAGCAGGTAGTTGTTCGACTCGGGGCGTTGCCCATTGACGGCGTAGGCTTGTCCGGCACGCAGGGAGCCGCCCGCCTCCGAAAGCCCCGCCGTCATGGGCGCAACACCCGGTTGGAGCAACCCCAACTGGGTGAAATTGCGGCCGTTCAGTGGCAGGTCCACCAATTCCCGGCCTGAAACAACATTGCCGATTGTGTTTGAACTCGAATCCACCAGGGTGGCGGCCGCGCTCACATTCACTGTGGTCTTCGACCCAGCCACCTGAAGTTGGACATCGACGCGCACCGTGCGGCTGACATTCAGGATGATGCCGCTCTGCTTGTATTCACTGAGGTTCGGCGCAGTGATAGAGAGGTCATATTCGCCGACAGGGAGTGCCAGGTGATACGCCCCCGCATTCGTGGTGGATTGGGACCGGGCCAGGCCGGTCGTGCGCTCAGTGGCATTGACGACGGCGCCAACAACAACGCCGCCCGACGCATCAGTGACGTGGCCTTCCAAAACGGCGCCAGTATCCTGCGCCCACATAGACACACAAAGAACGAGCAGACCGAGTGCGTTCCTCATCCCCAGACAATGCCCCCTTCGGCACTACGTGAGAATAGCGGTATCGATATCGGCGATTCAATAATCAAAAAGCATTAGACAAAAGAAATGAGGCGTGGATTTTCACCCACGCCTCTCTGAAAAGCGGACGATTCGCAAGGACTAGAAGTTGATCTTGGCTCCCAGTTGAATCTTGCGCGAGCTGCTGAGCACGGTATCACGAATTCGCCCAAAGATTGTGGAGGTCGCGGTAGCCGTGGGCGCGCCGAATTGCGGGGTGTTGGTCAGGTTGGTCATATCAGCCCGAAATTCGAAGTTCACCCGTTCTGTAATCGCGGTACGCTTCAGGAACGAACCGTCCAGACCCCAGCCACCCGGTGAACGGAAGAAGTTGCGGCCGGTGTTGCCCAATTCACCCATCCCCAGGGGCTTGAACTTGGCCAACTGGTCGGCAGTGAAAAACCACTTCACTCCGCCCGGCCCATCCTGGACGTTCCCCATAGTGGGGGTGCAGCCGTCGCAGTTGGCGAAGGACTGGACCACATTGTTGAACGTGTAGAAGCCGGAGTAGACGGAGAACGGACGCCCGCTCTGGAACGTTCCGACGCCGGCCACCTGCCAACCGCCGATGATGCGCTGCGTCCAACCGGAAGCGTTGCCGCCGAACTTGTGTCCTTTGCCGAACGGCAGTTCATACAGCCAGTAGGTCTGGGCCACATGCCGGCGGTCGAAATCGCTGGGTCCGTAGTTCAGACGGCGGTTGTTGATGTCGAACGGCGTGCTGCCAGCAGTGGAACTGTTCGCCGTGCCCACGGTGGTGAAGGCAGGATCAAAGGAGCGGGTATCCAGCGACTTCGAGAAGGTGTAGCTGAACTGAACCTCCAAGCCGTTGGTCATATGCCGCTGAACCTGCATCTGCAGGCCGTGATAGGTGGACCAGTCGTTTGAGTCCACCACGTTCATGCCGTTGGCGAACTGCGGATAGGGAATGAAGAAGAACGGCGACAGGCCGGCCGCTTCCACCTGCCCTTTGCCACCCACCGAACGCCGGGAGAGATCCTGTCCGATGAAAGCGACGTTATTGTTCCGCAAGTCCACGGAGTAGATGCGGCGCATCGCAGCCGACCCGGTCTCCGACGCGGTCTTGCGGGCGTCAACACTCATGATCTGGTTGATCAGTGGGCTTTCGCCGCCGGCGTTCACCACCTTCACCGCGTCCATGAAGCCGTTGTTGCGGATGTCGGTCTGGTTCGCGTTGTAGGCTCCGAAGAGGTTGTAGGCCCTGCGACCGAGGTAGTTCACCTCTACCACCGTGTTGTGGAGCACTTCGCGCTGGATGCCGAAGCTCCACTGTTGGGTGGTCGGAGCCTGGAAGTTGGGATCGGCCACCGTGATATTGCGTGTCGAGAACGCGGCCGGCTGGGCCTGATCTGAGGGTTTTCCGGCCGGAGCGTTCAGCACAGGCAGGCTGGTGAGCCGCCCACCATTCTGGCCAAACGTGGTGTTCTGATCGCCAACCGCAATGCCGGGCAGATTCTGGAACACGGTTGAGCTGAAGACAAACGTATTGATGCGATCGTAGGCGATGCGATAGTTGCCGCGGATGGATGTCTTGCCACTGCTGAAGGGATCCCAGGCGAAGCCGAGGGAGGGCCCCCAGTTGTTGATCGCATTCCGGTAGAGGCTGCCCGGCACCCAGTTGAGGCTATTGGAAGGAGCAGCGCCAGCCACCACCGCCTGATTGGGCAGCCGGACGCGGCCGTCGGGATTCGTCGGCGCCATCTTCAACTCGAGGCGCAGGCCGAGGTCGATGGTCAGGTTCCGCCGCGCTTTCCAGGTGTCCTGGGCAAAGAAGTCATATTCGTTGAAGCGCGTTTCAAAGTTGTAGACATCCACCACGTAGGCATCGGCCGTGGAAGGGAAGCCGCGGTTGGTATTGCCAACGCGGCCGAGCAGGAAGTTGATGCTCGATTCCAGCGGATTGCGATCGTTTGCCTGGTTGATGTCGGCAGGCAGCCCGAACTTAGCCGCGTCCACCGTGTTGACGGTTCGGGAGAAATCGACGGACTGCGTGACGTTATAGCCGCCGACCGAACCCCGAGTGTCCGTATGGCTGCCAAAGCGCATGTTCGTGCCGAACTTGAGGCTGTGCGCACCCTTGAACCAGGCGAAGTTATCAACCACCTGCCAGGTCTTGAGGGCTCGCTGATTGCCGACCGACCAATCATCGGGATTCGCCACGGGAAGCGAGACAAGGTTGATCTTATTGATATCCGCGCGTGGGTTCTCAAAATTGAAAGCGAATTGATTCAAGCCGACAACAAGTTCGTTCGTCGTCGAGGTGCTCGGGGTAGAGCGCCAGTTGAACGCGTAGTTCTTGGGGTCGCGCATCGTGTTCACCAGGCAGGGCGTGGTGGGGAACACCGGTGCGCCGCCATTGCCACGGTCGCAATTGGAGTTCTGGTTGCCCAGGCTGATGCGCGCAAACAGTGTGTTCCGGCTGTTCAGGATGTAGTCGAGCCGGGTGGTGAGATCGTACTGTTTCTCAAACTGAAGGGCGGTAAACGTGTAAGCAGCCGTATTGAGGCCGTCTCCGATCGAGAAATTGTTCGGCAGCGGAGCGCCCTGCGCGATGGCCTTGGTGGTGGGATTCAGACCGACGCCATCGGGATCGCTCGTCGCAATGTTGTAGGTGCCCAGATTCACTCCGGGCAGGACGTTACCTTGCGCGTCGACTGAGGCGCCGGTGACCCCCGCGGGCTGATTGCGTCCGCCTTTGACGTACCGCCAGATGCCATCCCGCGCCGATTGGGTATAGACGGTGCTGTTCACGATGGCCGATTCACGCGTGCGCAGCAGTTGCAGGTTGGCATAGTAGAACAGTTTGTTCTTCAGTACAGGACCGCCCACCGAGAACCCAGGCATGTTCTGCACGTACTGCCTCTTGCCGACGTTGTTCAGATTGCTTTCCCATTCGTTCGCATTGAGGCTGGGCGTGCGATAGAACCAGAACAGGCTGCCGTGGATCTCGTTCGTGCCGCTCTTGGTGACCATGGCTACCTGGCCACCGGAGTTGCGGCCGTATTCCGCGGTCGAGTTGCCGGTGAGTACCTTGAATTCGGCGAGGCCGTCCGGGTTCATCCGGATGGGGGCGAAGTTCGAGCCGCCGGCACTGGTCTCATTGGCGTCGATGCCGTCGACGGTATAGTTCCAGGCACGATCACGTGCTCCGTTCACATGGACGCCTCCGCCCGTGTTGGCGCCGCTGACAACGCCGGGTTGTCGCACGACCAGGTCCAGCGGATTGCGGCCGCGCGTGCCCACGATGGGCAGGTCCTGGATGACTTTCTCGCTGAACAGGTTCCCGATATTTCCGGAAGTCGATGTTTGTACGACTTCGGCCGAGTCGGCCACGGTGACAACTTCGGAGATCTGGCCCAATTCCAATGTGATATTGACGGTCGTGGGCTGGCCGATGGCCACGCGGTTTCGAGGGGTGCTGAACTTCTTGAAGCCTGAGGCTTCAACGGTCACTGTATACAGGCCGCTCTGCACGGCTTCGAAGAAATAAGCACCATTCTCAGCGGTTTTGGTCGTGAATGTAGCGTTGGTGCCTTCATTGATCAACTTGACCGTTGCGCCAACAACGGGGGCACCGCTCGGATCCTGTGCAGTGCCAATCAGTCGGGAGGTCGTGCCTTGGGCGAACAGTCCGCAAACGGCGAGCGCCGACAGCGAGGTCACCAGAAAAGCCCTTCGTAGCATATGAAGTAGAGGTTAACAAACGATGTCCGGGAGTTAAAAGAGATTTCTTGCGGCCATAAAGAATGTTCCCCTGATGAGGCGCCTGTTTACCCTCCGTTCGCCAGGGTAAGCCCTTACCATGACGAATGCCGTGACCCGCCGCATCAGCGGGGCCAGGAGACATCCAAGCTGTCCAGCCGGTTAGTTCCGGGCGCGACGGCGAGACGCGCCGGAAGAGCTGACGTCCTGGCCATGATGGGTCACGGCGTACACTTTCTGGCGGGGCTGGAACTCCGCCAGACGGACAGTCTCCACCGCGGAGTTGCCGGCGAGCACGATCGCCAGTTCGCGATTCTTACACCGGGTCCTGCCAGCCCATGCCAGGCCATCGCGCTGATCGGTGTAGGTTTTTCCGTCCACTTCAAAGGTGGCTCCGTCAAATCGCGGCAAATTCCCAGGGGGCTCAGCCCGCAAGGCGGAGTTGGTTTCGGGCCGGCCGATGAAGATGAGAGTCTTCGATCCACATTCCGCGGGGGAGAGTTCGAAATCGCGGCGAATGGGCACGCGGGTTTCATACCATCCGTTGAGCTGATTCTGGAGCACCTCAGCCGCATAGCGGTTGGCGCCTGCTTCCATATCGGTGCCATACACGATCACGGCATTATCCAACTTCCCGAGCAGGCCGCTGAGCAGGGCTTCCGGCCCGACGGCCGGGATGTTCAAATCCAGACGCTTCACCGGAAAATCATTAGAGCTGACAGTTTTGGTCGTGTGTGAGGTGTAGAAGCCGTCCATCAACTTGAGGAATGCTTCATCGCCCAGTTGCTTCCGGATCTCATCGAATGCAAACACCGCGCGCGCTATTTTCAGATCCAGAGGCGAATCGTCCATCCTGATCCTGTAGCTTTCCAGCGCTTCAGCCGGATTGTCGGAGGCAAGGACCTGGCGGAAGTACGAGGAGCCAAGCGTGATCCACTCATCGGCCTCGGAGGCGGGCAGCACCCAACCCTTCCAGAGCTTCGATTCCTCCACTCTTTGGATTTTGGGCTCCGGCGCTTTGGCAGGGGCGGGCGGCGCAGCGGACTCAGGCGCCCTTTCGGGCGCCTGGAACAACGAGTAACCCGAGGAATGAATGCCTTCATTCCCCTCATAGTTCTCCTTCTGCCACTTGCTGGGCACCCACTCTCGCTCATTTGGCTTGCCGAGCACAGCCCAGACCATCATCTTCGGCGCCATCTCGGAGGTGGTCACCTTCGAATCAAAAGCGGAGCCGGAGACCAGCGGGGCGGTGCTGAACGCCGTGAACGCGAACTGCTCGTCAATGGCGCCCTTGTATTTCCCGTACATCTCCTGCCATTTCAGATCGCGCCCCGTGGGCAGGAACGGCAGATGCACCGGACGGCCCTTGGGATCAGGAACGTACTCCAGCCGTACATTCAGATCCTTCGAATTGTTGCAGCCCCAGTAGAAGCCTTCGGTCCCATTGAACCATTCGTTCTTCGAACTGCGCCACAGCTTGGTGCGGTTCGTGCCGAGTTCGAACATGGCGATCTCATCGTTTTTAGCGTCGCCAATCAGCCATTCATTGGTATAGAGGCCGTTGTTGCGCTCGGACAGATGCTTCACCACCGCATCGACGTCGTCGCCGTACTGGATCGCCTTCCTCGCGCGATATGCCACGGGCGTGCCGTTGATGTTGAACGGCGACTGCCGAATGGTGGTTTCGGTGAGGATGACGCCAGTGTCGTTCTGATACCAGTCCGTGCCGCTCTGGATGCCGCCGGGGTAGGACTGCATCAGGACGCGGTGCCCCTTCTCGGGCTTCACGTCCAGCATGATGTTGGTCTGCTCTGCCAGGGTAAGCGGCCACCACGTGATGTGGCCGATCACCATGCGACCGTCCTTTGTGGCTTTGCCGGTGGCGGCAAAGGCTGAGCAACGTTCTGTGATGGAAACGTCCTTCCGCGGATCGTAGTAGGCGGGCGGAGTCAGGCCCAGCCCCTCCAAGCCCGTTGGAGTGATGGAGGAAGCCGGATTCAGCAGCCCGATCTCGGTAATCGTATTCGCGGCCACGATGTCGACCAGGTCAACCTTGCGCCCCTGGTAGCGGGCGCCTGAGGCGGCGGCACCGTCGGCGATGCCCTTCATCTCGGCCAGGATCTCTTCGTCAAAGCCGCGCAGGAAGACGGAGTTGGCGATGGTGCGAGCCTGCTCCCATCCCAGCGCGCGGTCTTTCGAATTCACCTCAGCAGCCGAGCGATCAAGGTAGCCTTCAATCTCCTTCGGCATTAGGTAGCCATGCTGGAAGCCGCGCTCGTAGGGCTGACCCTCAATATGCAGATAGATCCAGCCGGCCTTGGGATAGCGGTAGGCCGGGCCGAAGCTCTTCACGGCAATCTTCGAGGGCCAAGCGGGCGCCTCATTGATCTCTTCCACCGACACGCCAGCCACCCAGGACTTGCCCTGGAAGGAAGCGCCCGGCGCGATGCGGATTTCCGGGGCATCGTTGCTGCGAGTGGCGGTGAACTTCAACTGGACGCGCGTCCAGTCGCGGCTCCCGCCGACCGACTCGGAGTGCACGTCCCATGGCATGGAGGCCATTGATAGCGAAAGCCCGGTGGGCACGCTGCTGCGATTGCCTTCCGTCACGCTGAGGCCTTCGGTCTTCAGCCAGCCATTCAGGACATAGCGTTTGCCGATCGTCAGCCGTGTCGCCTGGCCGCGAACCAGGGCGTCGCGGCCGTTGGCGTCCGGCTCGATGCGCACCGAAGCTTTGCCGTCATGGATGACTTGTGGGTCCACCGTTGCTGTGGAGCGCAGCGGTTTCCAATCGTTGGGAGCAAACAGCAGAGCGGCGGCGAGCAGCATCATCATAAGCGGGAATCCTCAACTGGAAATAGTTCGCGACCGGGACTCAACCAATCAACGTGGATATTTGATTCTACCCGCTCTGTCTACCCCCGGGAAGGCTCTCTTTCCCCCGCCCGCACAGTCTGACCCCAAAGTACAGCCCAGGCCGGCGTTGGCCTGTTTGGCATAATACGGGGGTGCATTTGCATACAATTCGGGCTCTGGCCCTTTTAATTCCTTTTTCCCTGGCGGGTTTCCCGCAATCGATCCAAATCGAACGAATGACGGAGGCCGTAATCCAAGACCGGCTTGGACTGGCTACTCCGGACCAGGCGGAACGCTTCGCCCGGTTGAGAACCATGTTCGAGGACGCAGGCTGCGGCGGGCATGTGACGGAAATCAAGGTTAAACACGCAAAGCTGCCGAATCTGGTCTGCGTATTGCCAGGGGCGAGCGAGCAGGAGGTGGTCATCGGCGCCCATTTCGACTCCGTGCCCAAGGTGACGGGGGTCGTGGACAACTGGAGCGGCGCATCGCTGCTGCCGAGTCTTTACCAGAGCATCGCGAAGCAAGGCAGGAAACACACGTTCCGGTTCGTGGGATTTGTTGATGAAGAGAAGGGACTGGTGGGGTCGAGAGCGTATGTGAAATCGCTGACGGACGCGGACCGGTCCAGAATTCTGGGCGGGTCAATATTGACTCAATCGGCACGGGCCCCGTAAACGTCGGCCTATCTGATAGCGATGAAAGGCTGACCGGCATTCTGCGCCGGGCCGCAATCTCCCAAAAGCCAGACATCCGCGGCGTGAACACAGACGGGGTTGGCGTGTCGGATCACACTCCGTTCCGGGAAGCCAAAATCCCGGCAGTGAACATCCACTCCCTCACGACGGAGACTTTACCGCTCCTGCACAGCCAGAAGGACGACTTCGCGGCGATCGACAAAGAAAACTATTACCTCACCTATCGCGTCCTGTCGATCTATTTGGTCTTCCTCGACGAACTATTGAAGTAGCTGCTATTTGTCTTTGGCCTTATCGTAGTTTTCAAACAGGTCTTCGCGCCTGACATGTTCGCCCTTGAAGAGGACGAACCAGACACGTTCGGTGGCGCTGATATCCTCAAGCGGGTTGCCTTCGACAATCAGAAGGGTGGCTTCGTAACCGGGCTGGACGAGGCCCAACCGGCCCGAGGCGCCGATCGCCTTGGCCGCGGTGAATGTTGCCGCCTGCAGGGCGTCCTTGGTGGAGATGCCGGAGGTGACCCACAGCTTCAATTCGCGATGGAGTGCCGGGCCGTGCGGGAGCAGGGGCAAACCGGAGAGCGAGGAAGGCGGTAGCGGGAACGAGGGAGCCGGTAGCTTTGCATCCGGGTTGGGGGTCCGGTTCTGCGCCATCCTGCGAAGGATCTCCATCGATTGCGGCCTGACCACCTGCTGCAGCAGGGTGTCTTTCAGGATGTCGGTGCGGCCCGCGGCCAGTTCGCCCGCCACCAGCGAGGGCGTGGTGGGGACGGTGCCGAGTGAGAGTTCGGCGCCCAGGAGTTCGCCGGAAGTCAGCCGGGCTTGTATGCCGGGTGCGAGACCCAATGGGTCAGGAGCGCTGCGGACCGCGGTGACACCACAGTACAGGTAGGCGGCCAGTTCGCGTTCCATCGCCTTCACCAGCCGGTCCTGTCGCATGTCCGGGGTCCCGGTACCGGGCAGCATCAACTGCACGCCGGAATCGATCAGTCCGGGCATGACGGTCTTGCCCGAGGCGTCGACTGCCTCAGCGTTGAGGGTCTTGGCTTCCGGCGACTTGCCTTCGAAGATCTCCACAATCTTGCCGTTGCGGACCAGGATGGAACTGGATTCCAGCACCCGGCCGTCACCCACGAAGATGCGGGCATCGCGAATGAGCCAGTTCTGCGTGCGGCGCATCTCGCGAGCCAGGATCTCGGTCTTCTTCAGATTCGAGCGGGTCTGCGACTGCCACACGCCCATTACGATAAACGGAGCGAGCACACCGAGAACCCAGAACTTGGCGCTCGGCCTGAACTTGTCTTCCTTTTCCCAGCGGAACAATTTGACCGACAACACGGTGCCGATGATTGCCGTCAGTACCAGGGAGCCGACCGAAGTCAGGTTCTGCGCCAGGCTCTCGTTGCGCACCAGGATGCCCTGCATGCCGAGATAGAGGTGCGTGGAGGGCAGGAACTGGGCAACGATCTGAAGCCAGTCCGGCATGATGTTCAGCGGAACCGTGGCGCCCGAGAGCATGAGCATGGGCAGGTACATCAACTGGATGATGATCTGGGATTCAGCCATCGAATTGACGACCGAGGCGATGATGGCGCCCAGGCTGCGGAAGGCCAGCACGCCCGCGCTGACCATGAGCAGCAGAGAAATGATGTGCTCAGGGAACGGCATCCCATAGCGCAGCTTGGCGATCAGGATAAAGAAGATGACGGTGGGCAGGAAGAGCACCCAGCCGGTTACCAGACCGGCGGTGACGATGGGTGCCGGGGTAATTGGCGCTACTTTGAAGCGGCGCAGGATGCCGGATTCCCGTTCCACCGTGGCGCGCATGCCGGCGCCGAAGAAGCCGGAACCAAGGACGCCAATCACCAGCACCATCGTCAGCACCTGGGACATTGCACCGGTGGACGTCCTGGCGCCAAAGCCTTCCCCAAAAGCGACAAAGAAGATCAGGGGGAACAGGAAATTGAAGAACACCACGAGCCGGTCGCGGGTGGTGAGCAGCAGGGTGCTCTTGATATAGGCGAGATAGGCTTTCATGGGTACTTCCTCAGTCGCGCAGAGACTTGCCGGTCAGTTCGATGAAGACGTCTTCGAGAGTAGGGCGCTTAATGTGGAGGTCATCCAGCTCCGCGCCGGCAGCGTCCAGCCACTTCACCAGATCCACCACGGCGCGGGCGGGCTTGGGCGCCGGCACGGTGAGCTTCTTGCGATCGTCCGAGAAATGAATGGGGAATTCCGCTGGCCAGTCTCTGGGCAGGTCGGGCGGCATGGGGGAAAGTGTGCAGATCTCCACGCGCGAATGGCCGAGGATCTTCTGCTGCAGCTCGCGGGGCGTGCCGATGGCGATGACTTTTCCTTCGTCGACGATGGCGACGCGGTGGCACAGGCGTTCGGCCTCTTCGATGTAGTGGGTCGTGAGGAGAATCGTGCGCTTCTGGTCGCGCAATTCCTCGATGAGGGAGTGGATCTCCAGGCGGACCTGCGGATCCAGGCCGGTAGTAGGCTCATCCAGGAAAACGACCTGGGGTTCGTTGATCATCGCAAGGGCGAGAGCCAGGCGCTGTTTCTGTCCGCCGGAGAGCGTGGAGTAGAACGCGCCCCTCTTCTCCCAGAGCTGGAGGCGCTTGAGGAGGCTGGTAATGTCGGTGGCGCGGGAGTAGAAGGCGGCGAAGAGTTCCGCCGCCTCCAGCACTTTCATCTTTTCCGGCAGGTTGGTGGCCTGCAGGCTGACGCCGATACGATCTTTCACCGCCATGGTGTCGTTCGCCGGATCGTAGCCAAGGACAGAGACTTGGCCGGAGGTACGGGAACGCAACCCCTCCAGGATCTCGACCGTCGTGGTCTTGCCGGCCCCATTGGGCCCCAGCAGACCGAAGACCTCGCCCTGGGCAACTTCGAAATCGATGCCGCGCACGGCCTCGAAGTCACCGTAGGACTTGTGCAGACCGGTGACACGGATGGCGGGTTGAGTGGACATATCTATTGCTTGGACAATACTTCGATACAGGCACGCATGAACGCGGGCAGATCCGCGGGCTTGCGTGAGGTGACAAGGTTTTTGTCCACCACGACCTCGGAGTCTTCCCAGATGCCGCCGGCGTTCACCACGTCATCCTTGATGGCGAAGAACGAGGTGCAATGGCGTCCGCGCAGCACATTGGCCGAGCAGAGGCACCACGGGCCGTGGCAGATGCCCGCCACCAGCTTGCCCTGCGCATCCACCTGGGCAATGAAAGCGCTGGAGGCAGGATGGCGGCGGATGAAGTCGGGCGCGAAGCCTCCAGGCGCGATGACACCGTCGTAGTCGAACGGTTTTACCTCGTCGTAGGACTTGTCCGACGTGCACGGGTAGCCGGTTTTGGATGGGTAGGTCTTGCCTGCCTCGGCCGCGATCACATGAACCTCGGCGCCTGCCTCAACCAGACGGTAGTAGGGATACCAGACTTCCATCTCCTGGTACTGCTGGTCGACAAAAATGGCGACTTTCTTTCCCTGTAGGGTCATAGGACTTAGTTTACGTGATGAGGTACGAAGGGATGACAACGGAAGTTCAAACGGCGGGGAAACAGGATGAAAGGTAGCCGGCGGGGGATGAAACCGCGGAGACAAAAAGAGCGGCGAGGCGTTCCAGGAGGGCCTCGCCGCTGTTGCGAGCAGGGACTCCGGTTACTCGATGGCCAGCGAGCCGTTCGTGGTGGCCGCCGCCAACATGGCGAGTTCCGGAGTCTGAAGAGGACGTGGCGTCTTTTCTACGATTTCGGCGGGCGGGATGTCCTCACCGGTGCCGGCCGAGAGCTCCTTGAAGCGCCGGGCGGAGACGAGAACGCGGCCCTCCAGGGAGCCAACCGCTTTGTTGTAGGCTTCGACCGAGCGGTCGAGCCCGCCGCGCACACCGTCCATGTGGCCGGCAAAGACGCGGAGGCGATCGTAGAGTTCCTTGCCCAGGTCTGAGATCTCCTGAGCATTCTGCGTGAGTTTCTCCTGCCGCCAGCCGTAGGCAACGGCCTTGAGCAGGGCAATGAGCGTGGTGGGCGTGGCCAGAAGGACCTTGTTCTCAACGCCGAACTCGATCAGTTCGGGATCTTTCTGGAGAGCGGCGCTGAAGTAGGTCTCGCCGGGCAGGAAGGCCACAACGAAGTCAGGCGCCTGCTCGAATTGATCCCAGTAGGACTTGCCAGAGAGGCGCTGCACATGCTGGCGCACCTGCTGCGCGTGCTCAGCGAGTTTGGCGGCGCGTTCATTGTCGTCGGCCAGTTCCAGGGAGTCCAGATAAGCCGCCAGCGACACCTTGGCGTCGATCACGACGACCCGGTGGTTGGGCAGGCGGACGATCATATCGGGCCGCAGGCGGCCGCCGTCGGTCTCGATCGAAACCTGCTCCTCGAAGTCGCAGTATTCCACCATGCCGGCCATCTCTACGACACGGCGGAGCTGCATTTCGCCCCAACGGCCGCGGACGCCGGGCGAACGCAGGGCATTCACCAGCTTGCCTGTTTCTGCCTCCACTTTGGCCTGGGCGCTGTGCAGCAGGCTGATCTGCTCGCTGAGGCCGGCGTAGGCGGAGGTACGGTCTTTCTCGATGCGGGTGAGCGCCTCGCGCAGGGGTGTGAGCGTTTCCTCGATCGACTTCTGGCGCACGTCCAGATCGCCCTTGCTGGATTCCTGAGCCTTCTGGAAAGCGGTTTCGGCGAGGGCGAGGAAGTTCTGGTTGTTGGAAGCCAGGGCCTCGGCCGCGACGCCCTTAAAGGTCTCAGCCAGCTTGGCTTGGGCCTCCTCGAGGGAGCGCAGCTTATCGGCCTGCGACTTCTCGGCCTCATCGAGCCGGGTGAGCAGCGAGGCGTGGCGCGCCTTCAGGTTGGCACCTTCCTCCAGCAGGGCGGAGATGGCGCGGTCCTTCTCTGCCAGCATGGCATCCATTCGAGGAATCGCCGCGGCCCGTTCTTCAGCCGCGGTACGGGCTCCTACCGCTTCCAACAGCTGTTCCTGCAGTTTTGCTGTGGCAGCGCGTTCGTCCTCCACCTGCTTGCGCAGGTCTTTCACCGCATTGTCCCGTTCCTCGATGCGGGCTTTGAACTCTGCCAGTTCTGCTTCGCTGGCGGCCAGATTGGGGCCACGGCCACCCTTCACCAACAAACTGGTGAGGATGCCTCCAAAAATCAGCCCAATCAGCAGGATTCCTAACAAAAAAATGGGTTCCATGGCTTGCTAGTGATCTAACGGCGGTTCCAGTGGTCTGAAAGATCCGAGAATCTACCTAGAGAGGTATAGGGGAGGCACGCAGGCGGAGATACCAGCGGCTACTAGGGCGTACTGCCCGCGGATTCGGAAAACCCCGAAGCAGGCGGAGCCGTCGAGGTGCGGATGTGGGCCCGGCAGGTAAGATAGCTGCGCGACGGCGCGGCGCTGTGGTCGGTCCGAAGATGAAGTAACCAGGCATGTTACCTGATCAGTACCTCAGAGTATGGGATCGTGTCAAAGCGGGCTGGTCAGCTGAACGAATTGGTTCGGTTCCGGTTACGGCCTGGTGCGGCCGGCCGGCATTCGTGGACGTGGCAGCCTGACCGGAATCGGTGGGATGTTCACCGGACGCACGATCAAAAAGTCGGAATCGATTGCCCTTGCCGGGCCCTGGAAGCGAAAAACGGGGAACAGCGCAACCTTGGGCCGAGGTCCCGGTCGCCGGGCGAAACGAAGAAGGGCCCCTGCCGGGGCGAATCGGCAGGGGCCCTTGGGCGGAGAATCTCAATCGATCAGGGCTGCGTCAGATTGGCAGCCGGTCCTTGGCATCTGCCCATTTATTCGGGATCTTGCCACCCACGATCCACTGGGAGCTGGGTTCGTTTTCAAAACAGACGAATGCTTCCTGCTCGCTGATCCACTTCGTGAAGATGGGGAAACGAGGTCCGGCGTGTTCCCGGTAACAGATCACGATTTCATTGAGAAGGCTCGGCTTCGGCACGGTGGGCAGGATTGATTTGTAGTCGAGCGCCTTGTTGGCGCGCTCCTTGTCCTTGCCCACCAGCTCTCCATCCTTCCCGGGGATATTCCTGATGCCATAACGAAGCTTCACGTGATCGTCGGATGGCGAGATGTTGTGGAGGCCGGCGCCGATATCGGCCGAGTCGGCCATTTTCAGACGGGTCATGCGGCGGCGCAGTTCGGCCACGCGCGTGTAAATCTCGGGGCGCGAGACGCGATGCGCCTTGGCCATTGTGTTCAGGAGATGAAAAAGAGCCATATCCTCAGGCTCGGCCAGCGGCATGAAGATGGTGGTTCTGACGGCGAGTTCGCCCCACTTCCAACGCACCTGTTTTGTGATGAGCTGGACCATGGGACTGCACAATGATCCGCTGAGATCATGCAGTCCATGCTTGTACTTCAACCTCTCGCCTTCGAGCATACCGAAGTTGTCTGGATTCATCCGCTCCTTCAGACTGTCGGTACCGGTGCGGTAGCGTTCAGCCGGATAGAGCTGCTTTTCGATTTCGCCGTGGCGAGCGCCGAAAGCGATGTCCGCCGTCTTGCCGTTGTAATCGCCATAAGTTTGCGATTCAGTGCCCTGGCGGACCGTCATGCGCCCTCCGCGGAAGGCCGCCTCAAACGTATCCTGCTCTTCCCAGCGCTTGTACGCCGCCCACCAGGCATTGATCATTCTCAGTGTGGTGCGGGATTCGCCCTCTTTGAAGGCATCGCCGCTGTTTAACTGAAACGTCAGCGCCCTTCTCGTGAATTGTAGTGACACAGCCTAGTCCTTTCGACAGCCAGCTTCTACATCGGCGACCGGGAAAAGAGGAAAGAGTCGCGCGGCCTTCCAACCGCTGGTGCATGGATTCCGATTCTCAAAGACTCCTCCGGGAGCTGCTCGCTCAGTGCCCCACACGCAAAGCGGGCCGCTCAACTGCCGTCTTCCAGACGGTCTTCCATCGTGACCGCTCAACCGCCCGGGTCTGCACCTGATTCAGGGGCGCGACAGGGCCGATTGAATGCAGTTCGTTTCTTTCTTTAGCTCCGATTGTCCGACCGGGTTGTTCCTCCCGGCTTCCCAGCTACGGGGTAGTATACACCCAGTGTTTCGGCAGCAGCCGCGCCGGCGGAGGCAGGCCTACTGGATTGCCGGACAGTCATGGCTTGCCCATGCGGCGGGCAAAACCAGCTTGAGTGGATTGGGTTCGGAGGAACCTGCTGGCGGTAAGGGAGTGGCTGTGCTGGCGGCATCGATGATTTGGTGGAGGCAATTTCAAAGACATTTCTCCCGGCGCGGCAGCTTGGTGTCACATCCGTACTTACTGGCTCGTCATGAAAGGTAGAAGTAGGAAGTAGAACAAAGAAACGGAGACCTTGAATGACTGGCAAAGTGAATACCTTCGCCGCCGCTCCTGCGCTGATGAAGGAGTGGCAAAAGTCCATGCTCTCGCTCTCTGCAGCCTCCAGCCTCGAGCCGAGCCTGACGGAACTTGTGAAGCTGCGCGCCTCGCAGATCAACGGCTGCGCCAACTGCCTCAACATGCATGCAGCCGAAGCGCGGGAGAGGGGCGAGACCGAGCAGCGCATCTACGTTCTGCCGGGGTGGCGCGAAGCTCCCTGCTATACCGAACGCGAACGAGCCGCCCTGGAATGGACCGAGGCGCTCACGCGCCTTTCCGAGGGTCGTGGGCATGAACGCGCCTATGAAGCGCTGAAGGCCCACTTCACGGAAGAGGAGCAGGTCAAACTCACGCTGACGATCAACATCATCAATGGATGGAATCGTATCGTGGTCGGGTTCGGCCTGTGGGCCGACCTGGATGAGATCAAAGCCATGTCGCAGGCACTCGCCGCGCAGGAAGCGGTAGCTTGATGAGTGGCACGGGCGCGGAAGACGCAGCGGCGGCCTTTGGTCCGCTGCGCTCGAAGCTCGTGCGCGTTGCCTACCGCATGCTCGGCTCCGTACCGGACGCCGAGGATGCGGTACAGGAGACCTTCATCCGCTGGATGAGGGTGGATCGCGGCGACGTACGTGAGCCCGAAGCGTTCCTGCGGCGCACGGTGACCCGCGTCTGTCTGGATCATCTGAAGTCCGCGCGACGCCAGCGGGAAACCTACATTGGGCCTTGGCTGCCGGATCCTGTTGTCGAGGAGGACGAGGTGGAGGATGTCACCTTGCCGTTGATGCTGGCCCTGGAACGGCTTTCACCGCTGGAACGGGCAGCCTTCCTGCTCCACGATGTATTTGGGCTTGGCTTTGAGGAAGTTGCGGCGACCATCGACAGAGATGCAACCGCGTGCCGGCAGCTTGCCGCGCGGGCCAGGGTGCACGTGCGGGAAGCGAGGCCACGGTTCGAAGTGGAGAAGAAGCGGGGTCTTGCCTTGGCGGAGGCCTTCTATACTGCGTCCCGCAGCGGAGACATGCAAGCCTTAGGCGCGCTGCTCGCGGATGACGTGAGAGTGCATGCGGATGGCGGCGGCAAGCGCCCGGCGGCGAGGCAACCAGTGGTGGGCTATGAGGCCGTGATGAATGTACACCGCTATCTGGCGGGGTGGTTCCACCAGCATGAATCGAAGCTGGTTCGTGTTTGTTTCGTGAACGGGCTGCCTGGTTTCATCACCTGGGAAGCGGATGGAGAACTGCAGACGACTGCTCTGGCGATTGAGGATGGAAAGATCGCGGCGGTGTATGTCGTGCGGAACCCGGATAAGCTGAGGCACCTGCACTAAGGGGTCACGTGGCAGCCTGCGCGCGCCCAGCGCCGCTCTGGTATCGGGAGAGATTTTCAGACCTCGCAGTGTTAAACTGCGGCCATTCCGACCTTCCAAAGGGGGTGGCTGATGTTCTTGGGCAGGCGCTCGTGGCTGAAGACGGCCGGCGGATTGGCGATGAGTTCAACGGTCTCCGCGGCCTCCGGAGTTTCGGAGGGCGATTCGATAGTCGCTACCAAGGGGACGGCCGTGGCGGAGACCGAGGCGGGCCAGGTTCGCGGATTTGTGCGGCGTGGCATTTCGACTTTTCGAGGAATCCCCTATGGCGCCTCCACTGCGGGGGCCAGGCGGTTCCGGGCTCCGGCCAAACCCGAGCCATGGAAGGGCATCCGCAGTTCACTCACCTACGGGTATGTCTGCCCGCAGGAGCCGCGGCCACACTGGGATAAGGACGAAGTCGCGTTCGTTTATCAATGGGACGACGGCTTTCCGAACGAGGACTGCCTGCGCGTCAATGTGTGGACTCCAGGGCTCGATGGCCGCAAGAGGCCGGTGATGGTGTGGCTCCACGGCGGAGGCTTCTCGACGGGCTCAGCCCACGACATGAAGACCTATGACGGCGAAAACCTGGCGCGCCGGGGCGATGTGGTGGTGGTGTCGTTGAATCACCGCGTGGGCGCCCTGGGCTTTCTGAATCTCGCGTCATGGGGCGGCGTTCCATTCGCCGAGTCCGGCAACGTGGGGCTATTAGATGTTGTCGCGGCGCTGGAATGGGTGCGGGCCAACATCACGAACTTTGGCGGGGATCCCGGCAATGTGACTGTGTTCGGACAATCGGGCGGAGGCGGCAAGGTGACGGCTCTGATGGCCATGCCGCGTGCGGCGGGGCTGTTCCACAAAGCGATTGTGCAGAGCGGGTCGATGCTGTACATGCCGAGCCCGGAAAAGACAGCTAGACTGGCTTCGGCGGTGCTTCAGCATCTGGGGTTGCGCGCGGCAGAAGCGACTCGCATCCAGTCGCTGCCCGTGGAGCAGATCATCCAGGTCGGCCTGGCCGCGGCGAAGACCGTGTATCCGCCAGCAGACTATGCGAAGCCGCTCGAGTTTGGGCGGCATGCGGAGTTGTTCCCGTGGGCTCCAACTGTGGATGGAGTAGTTCTGCCGGAATCGCCATTTGTGCGAGGCGCGCCGGCGGTGTCAGCGAAGGTCCCGCTGCTGGTGGGTTCCACGCGAACCGAGTTTGGGATCGGCTGGCTCTGGCCGGAGTTCGAAGAGTACACGATGGACGAGTTGGCGAAGGCGATCACGAAGGGGCACGGGCCGGAGAAGGGGGCGCGGGTGCTGAAGGCGTTGCGGCGTGGGCATCCCGGCGCGAAGCCTTGCGACCTGTTTGCGCTCTGGCAATCGTCGGGGGTGCGGCGGTCCGTGCTGCAGCAGGCTTCGGCTAAGGCGGCGCAGGGGGCGGCGCCGGTGTATGTGTACGTATTCGCCTGGAACACGCCGGTGTTGGATGGGCGGATCCGTTCGTACCACTGTGCCGAGTTGCCGTTTGTTTTCGCAAATACCGACCGCTGCGATCCGGCGACAGGTGGGGGCGCCGCTGCGCGGGCGCTGGCGGAAAGAGTGAGCGATGCGTGGGTGCGGTTTGCACGAAGTGGGAATCCGAATCACCGCGGGTTGCCGGAGTGGCCAGCGTTTACTCAGGAGAGTGGGGCGACGATGGTCTTCGATAACAGTTGTTCGGTGGTGAACGATCTGGACCGTGAGGAACTGGGGGTTCTTGCAGAGTGACTGGGGGTGTGGCTGCGGGCTTGCAAACAGCGCTCGGGTATCGTCGCAATTTGGGAACATCGATCCTCAGCGCCCCCGATTAACACTGCCCTCCCGCCCAAATTGCGAGGACTGAATGCACAAAGCCCACCGGCGTGGTCGAAGACGTGGCAAAGTGAGACAGTGCCTGTGCTCCGGAACTGCAAGATAGGATTTCGTTCTTGGTAATGCTGGAAGTGGTGGGCCAAGACGTCAGACGCGGCACAACTACCCCGCCAGCGCTTTTACTTTCTTCTTCTTGATCGCCTCGACCAGGAGGGCGTGGTCCATCACGGTCTGGTCGCCGTAGGCTTCGGCCCAACGGACCATGGCTTCGTCCAGAACCGAGGAACTGCCGCAGTAACCGGCGATGAGAGCGATGTCGCCGCTGCGGGCGTGTGCCCGGGCCAGCAGGCTGCCCAGTGTGTAGGCGTAACGCTGCCAGTTGCCGGCGTCGAAGCGTTCCACCGGAATCTGGCCTTTCAGGTTGCGCTGCTGGCGGACGTAGAAGGGCCGGTCGCCGACTGAGGTCCAGCCCAGGAGGATATCTCCGGAGGCCTGCATCAGACGCTGGTAGTACACCACGCGACGGCCATGATGGGCCTGGAGATCCGGCGGCAGAGCAGGCAGGTGGTCCACCGGGGCCGGTGCGGTTGCCTCCTTGACCTGAAGGACGAGTGCATCGTTCGCGCAGGCTCCGAACATGAGGACTACATAGTTGCGGACTCCAGCGCTGCCGACGCCGCCGACTCTGTGGCCCACGTCGGCAACACGGTAGTGGCGCATCAGGCCTCGGCGCTCGCGCGGCAGGGATTCGACGTAGGCTTCCAGTGCAGCTTCCACAGATTGGCGGGTCCTGCTATCGACCCGGCTGAGCACCGGCGGGTTGAGTTTGAGGCGCCACGCGCCTTTTGGAGTCTGTTCAGCGAGCTTGGCGAGAGCAGCGTCGCTGTTTTGTGTGCGGGCCTTCTCCAGGGCCCGGCGCAGCATCGCCAGGTACTTGTGGTCGACGCGGTCAAGGGGTTCGCCTTCCCCGGGGAAGAGGTTCAGATACCAGATGTGCAGGGCGCCTTTGTCCTGCAGGAGGATCGCCTGCTGGCGGTAGCCGCGGGCGCAGCGCTCCACGATGGCGGCGCGCTGTTTGCGGGGGAGTCCGGCCTGGCGGCCAAAGACGTTGATGCTGGCGCAGAGGCGCTTCAGGTCCCACTCCCAGGGGCCGACCCGGGCTTCGTCGAAGTCGTTCAGGTCCAGGGTAACGTCCCGTTGGGCGGTGCCAAAGAGGCCGAAGTTGGCGATGTGCGCATCGCCACAAATGCCGCCGCAGATGCCGCTGTTGACAGCGCCGGCCAGGTCGGAGGTCATGATGGCGGCCGCACCCCGCAGGAAGCCGAAGGGGGATGAGGCCATGCGGCCCATGCGGAGAGGCACATAGCGGTCCTGGCGGCCTGAATTCGTCTTGAGAATGAGCTGGACCGGATCCGGCCGCTGCGCGGCGGAGGCCCAGTCGCCCAGGCTCTCCCGAGGCACCTTCGCGCGTATCGACTTGCCTTCGGCCCGACGCTCCTGCCAGCCCCCAGTGCTCGCTTTCGGCATGTTCACCGTTGTAGCAGACACCCGAAGCCCATTCCAGGGGGTTACCATGGTTGTTTGGTCATTTAGGAGCTCACCGTCATGGAATTCCTCTTCAATAGCCTGCTGGAACTCATAACTCAAACATCCACGAATCTCCCCCCCGACGTACGCGCAGCCATGGGCATTGCTCTCAAACAGGAGACCCCGGGCACCCAGTCGCACCAGGCGCTTTCGATCATGGCGACCAACATCGACATGGCCCATGAAGATCAAGGCCCGATCTGCCAGGACACGGGGATGCCGACTTTCATCGTGCATACGCCGGTGGGTGTGAACCAGCTCGTGATCAAGAAGAAGATCAAGGAAGCAGTGGCGGAGGCGACGCGGCTGGGCAAGTTGCGGCCCAATTCGGTCGATTCGCTGACCGGCAAGAACTCCGGCAACAACCTGGGCGAAGAGACTCCGGTGATCCACTTTGAACAGTGGGAGCACGATGAGATCGAAGTGAAGCTGGTGCTGAAGGGCGGCGGCTGCGAGAACAAGAACATCCAGTATTCCCTGCCCTGCGAACTGGACCACCTGGGCAAGGCGGGACGCGACCTGGCGGGTGTCCGCAAGTGCATCCTGCACGCGGTGTGGCAGGCTCAGGGCCAGGGGTGCGCCCCCGGTGCGCTGGGCGTGTGCATCGGCAGCGATCGGGCGCATGGATACGATCTCGCCAAGATGCAGCTTTTCCGGACCTTGGACGACGTGAATCCGAATCCGGAACTGGCCGCGCTGGAGGCCGAGATTGTGGCCGAGGCCAACCGACTGGGCATCGGCGCGATGGGCCTGGGCGGTGGTGTGGCGCTGATTGGGTGCAAGATCACGGCGGCCAACCGCTTGCCCGCCTCGTTCTTCGTCTCGGTGGCTTACGACTGCTGGGCGTTCCGGCGGTTGGGCATCCGGATGGACGCAGGGTCGGGCGCGATTACGCAGTGGCTGTATCGCGATCCGGAACGGCCGGTGGAGCGTATGGCGAAAGAGACAGGATTCCCTCTGACGGGCCGCGAAGTGATTCTCACGCCGCCGCTGACGGAAGAGATGATGCGCCAGTTGAAGGTTGGCGATGTGGTAATAATTCGCGGCGAGATGTTCACGGGCCGCGACGCGGTGCACGCCTACCTGATGAAAAACCCGCCGCCGGTGGATCTGAACGGCGCTGTCCTGTATCACTGCGGTCCGGTGATGCTGAAACAGGGTGAAGAGTGGTTTGTGAAGGCGGCCGGGCCGACCACGTCGAGCCGCGAGGAACCGTATCAGGCAGAAGTGCTGCGGAATTACGGCGTGAAGGCGGTGATCGGCAAGGGCGGAATGGGCAAGAAGACCCTGGCCGGGTTGAAGGAGTGCGGCGCGGTCTACCTGCACGGCGTTGGCGGCGCGGCGCAGTTCTATGCGCGCACCGTGAAGAAGGTGCTGGGCGTCCACCTGTTCGACTTCGGAGTACCCGAAGCGATGTGGCACCTGAAGGTGGAAGACTTCATGGCGATTGTGACCATGGATGCTCACGGCAACTCGCTGCATGCCGATGTGGAACAGGCCACCGGCGACGTGCTGGAAACAATGAAGGCCTAGTCCGGTTTGCTGGAGGGGGCTCGCCGCGCCGCGAGCCCCCGTTCGCGCCATAATCTAGCAATGCGGGCGCACCTCTTTCCACCCACCCTCCTCTCCGCCGCGGTGCTGTTTGCGGCGGTGCTTTCCGCGCAGACTCCCTCCGACGAAACCGCGATTCGCGACACCATCCGCAAATATGCGGAGGCGCGCGACAACGCCGACGCAAAAGCCACCGAAGCATTGTTCACCGCCGATGCGGACCAACTCGTTTCGTCCGGCGAGTGGAGGCAAGGCCGAGCGGCCCTGGTGAAAGGCGCGATGAGCAGTTCAAAGAAAGAGACCGGCAAGCGGCTGATCGGCGTGGATACGGTGCGGTTTCTCGCTCCGGGTGTCGCCATCACTGATGGCCCGTATGAGACAACCAGCGCCAACGGAACGGTCCGCAGGATGCGGACGTGCTTCGTGTTGACGAAAGGCAAAGACGGATGGAAGATCGCCGCGATCCGCAACATGCTGCCCGCTCCGCCGGCTAACTAAGACGTTACAACAATTCCAGCAACAGCTATAGCGAGTTCGGCTATAGTGAGTCATGGAATATCGAGCGGACTCGTTCCTCCCGCTGCACAAGGACACCTTTCACATTCTGGTCTCGCTGGCGGACCGCGATCGCCACGGGTACTCGATCATGCAGGACGTTCAGCAGCGTACGGCAGGCAAGCTGCGGCTGAGCCCGAGTACGCTGTATGCGGCCATTAAACGCTTGCTGGAGCAAGGCTTAATCGAGGAACTGGCCGAGCGGCCGGATGCCGATCACGACGACGAGCGGCGGCGCTACTACCGCCTGACGGAATTGGGCCGTGAAGTGGCACAGGCCGAGGCGCGCCGGATGGAGCAACTGCTGGCGGATGCGCGGGCCTGCGGGTTGCTGCCGCAAGAGGCGTAGGGGGAAGGCAAATGCGGAACCCTCAGAAACCCAATAGCGCGCTATTCCGAGCCCTGTTGTGGCTCTACCCGGCCGACTTCCGGGATGAGTACGGGCGAGAGATGTCGATGGTGTTCTCTGACCGCTACTGTGCCGCCTCTTCGGGCGGAGAGCGGCTGAGAATCTGTTTCGAGGCGTTGACGGGAGTACTGAAGGAAGCGCCCAGGGAGCAACTCTCCACGCTCAGCCAGGATGTCCGGTACGCGCTTCGAACCTTGAGCAAGACGCCCAGTTTCAGCTTCACCGCGGTGGTGACCCTCGCCCTGGCGATTGGTGCGACGACCGTGATCTTCTCGCTGTTGCACGCGATGCTTCTGCGTCCCCTGCCGTTCCAGAACCCGCAGCGGATTGTGCGGATTTTCAATACGTTTCAGAAGCTTGGGATCACCAATTTCACTGCGTCGGTTCCGGACTTTGTCTCCTACCAGCAGCGAGCCCGTGGATTCACAGAGTTGGGAGGATTCACGTCTCGGGCCGTGACATTGACCGGCGACGGCCAGCCGGACCATGCCGAAGCTACTGTGATCTCCGCCAACCTGGTGCCCATGCTAGGGATCCAGCCGCTGCTCGGGCGCGCCTTCCTGCCGGAAGAGGACAAGCCGGGGCATGCACAAGTGGCCATGATCAGCGAAGGGCTGTTTGAACGGCGCTACGGCCGGGATGCCGCGATTGTGGGCCGGACAATCCGGGTGGATGGACATGCGCATACCGTCGTGGGCGTCCTGCCTCAACAGATGGGCTTCTCGTCCAAGGCAGAGGTCTGGCTGCCACTGGCGCCAGATCTGGCGAAGGAGAACCGATCGAACCACTATCTATCTGTGCTGGCCCGACTGAAGCCAGGGTTCAGCCTGCAGGGCGCACAGGCGGATTTGAACAGAGTCTGCTCGGAACTGGGCAAGGAGTTTCCGGGTTCCAACGGCGGTTGGGGCGCACGGCTGGTACCGGCATTGGATTGGGTGGTAGGCCGCAAGCTGCAGACGAGCCTGTGGGTGCTGATCTCCTCTGTGGGGCTGCTGCTGCTGGTGGCGTGCGCGAACATTGCCAATCTGCTGCTGACACGGGCCAGCGCGCGGCGCGAGGAGATGAGCGTCAGGATGGCATTAGGTGCGAGCCGGGCACGGTTACTGCGGCAGATGCTGACGGAGAACCTGGTTCTGGCAACAATTGGCGGCTGTGCCGGGCTGCTGCTGGCGGCCGTGGGGCTGGCTGGCCTGCAGAAGCTACTGCCTGTGGGCACGCCGCGGGTGGATACGCTGGGGCTGGACTCGCCGGTGCTGCTGTTCGCCTTGGCGATTACGTTCGCTACCTCGATTCTGTTCGGGTTGGCTCCGGCGTGGCTGGCGAGCCGCTCAACATTAAACTCTGCCTTGCGGCAATCGGGCCGGACTCATTCGGGGCGCAATCCTTTGCGGCAGTCGCTGGTAGTCGGCCAGATGGCGATTGCGACGGTACTGGTAATCGGCACGGCGTTATTGCTGCAGAGCCTGGCGCGGTTGCAGGACTCGCAGCCCGGCTTCCGGCCGGATCATGTTCTGGTCGCCTCCATCAGCCTGCCGGAGGGGAAGTATCCGACTCAGGACCATGCCGCGGCGTTCTACCGCCGGCTGCTGCCGGAGGTCCAGGCGTTACCGGGAGTGACCTCGGCCGGAGTGGCGAGCATGACTCCAATAAGCGGAGACGACACGAGCATGACGGTGGCCGCAGGCCCGGGCCCGTCCCAGCCGCAGGAGAAACCCAGGCAGGCGTCCTGGCGGATTATCTCGCCTGGAGCGATGGAGACGTTGGGCGTAAAGCTGGTGCGCGGACGGTTCTTCAGCCAGTCGGACACGCCGGATCAGAAGCCGATGGTCATCAGCGAGGGTCTGGCGCGGCGGCTCTGGCCCGACGGAACGGATCCGCTCCAGCAGCAGGTTCACCTGGGGAATGGCCAGGTTTTCAACATTGTCGGGATCGTGGGCGACGTGCGGCATGCCGGACTGGCCGAGGAGCCGCCCGCCACCATGTATATGCACTCGTCGTGGTATCTGTGGCCGACGATGGTATTGATGGTCCGGACTTCGGGCGACCCGCTGGCCATGGCCGGCCCGCTGCGCGAGGCGGTGCGCCGGATTGATCCGGATCAACCGCTATTTGCCGTCCGGACGATGTCAGAGATCGTTGCCGCCGATACGGCCCAGCCCAGGCTGAGAACCGGTTTGATGGCGGCCTTCGCCTTGCTCGCGTTGATTCTAGGTGCCTTGGGTGTCTCGGGCGTTGTCGCCTATGGAGTGGCGCGGCGTTCCCGCGAACTGGCCTTGCGGATGGCCCTGGGCGCTACGCCTGGTCAGGTGCAGGGTAGCGTGATGAGAACGGGTGGATCGCTGGCCCTGCTGGGCCTCGCCGTCGGGCTGGCGTCGGCACTTGGATTGGGCCGGTTCCTCTCGAGTCTGCTCTATCAGGTGCAGCCCAATGACCCGGTGACGTTCTCGGCTATCGGCGCCACGCTGCTGGTAGTGAGCCTGCTCGCCTGCTGGGTTCCTTCGCGCCGCGCGGTCAGGATCGATCCGGCGGCGTCGCTGAGGAACGAATAACCGTCCCGAAAGATGCGGATGGGGGCCGCGGTTTGCTAAACTACTTTTTAGCCGATGGCCAGGTAGCTCAGTTGGTAGAGCGCGGCCCTGAAAAGGCCGGCGTCGGCGGTTCAAGTCCGTCCCTGGCCACCATTTTCTCTTATTCGTTCGATTCGGCCGAACATCCTCCTTTCCAGTCTGTTGAAAAGTCCCTTGGGCCCATCTGCGTCTCCGCGCATTGTCGGCGGAATTCCTGCCAGAATCGCTGACATTGCGTGTTCACCGGCAGCCGTGGCGAGTCTGCAGGGGAGGTGTCTAGGTGAACATTTCTCAATCCGACGTGTTATCTTCTTCGGTGAGTCGTGAAGTCGGCCTCGATGCGGGCTTGTCAACCAGAAGCGAAGTCAACTCCCTTGGTGAGCGTGGTGATGGGGGTGTACAACGTCGCCCCATATGTGAATGCAGCCGTGCACTCAGCCCTGCTCCAGACCCTGACCGAAATTGAAGTGATTGTCGTGGATGATGGGTCGACCGATGAGACCGCGGAGATCGTGGGATGCATTCAAGATCCCCGTCTGAGAGTCATCAAACGCGAGCACTTCGGTGCGGCGGCGACCTTGAATGCCGGAGTGGCGCAGGCCCGAGCCCCTTACATCGCATTCCTCGATGGGGACGATGTGTGGCTACCGGACCGGCTCTCGCGGCATCTTCAGTTTATGGAAGCGCATCCAGGAGCGGACTTGAGCTTCTCGCTGTCGCGGCTGATCGGCGAGGACTCCGCGGACCTGGGCATCACCTCCCGAGCCGCATCGGGTCCGGTACGGTTCGAAGACCTGCTGGTGGATAATCGCATCGGCAATGGTTCGGCCGTTATGGTACGGCGGGCGTCGCTGACCGAGGTCGGCGCTTTCGAGGAAGGACTCCGCGGCGCGTATGACCTTGATGTCTGGCTGCGGCTGGCCTTGCGGCGGACGGACTGTGTCTTCTGCATCCCCGAGGTGCTGACCTGCTACCGGCGGCGTCAGGGGCAGATCACACAGAACTGGCGGCTGATGGCAGACAACTGGATGAAGGTGCTGGACAAGTACCGCCGGCAGGATCCCGCACGCGTGGCACCGCTGGAGGCCAGGGCGCGCTGCAATCTCTACCGTTATCTCGCCGCGGGCGCCTATGAAGGCGGCGAGTTCCGAGCCGGTCTCGGCCTCATTGGGCGCTCGCTGCAAGCGCACCCGGGCCTGTTTCTTTCAACGCCCCGAAGCTATCTGATCAGCGGCGGACTGCTGGCGGGCGCCGTGCTGCCCCTATCGGTGCGAGCCCGGCTCGAAGCGGCCTTCCGATCCATCTGGCGCCGGCTCACATGACGAGCGCCCGCTGCACTGTGGTCATGCCGGTCCGGGATGCAGCCCGGTTCATTGGCGCGGCCGTAAGCTCCGTGTTGGGGCAGACGATGCGCCACTTTGAATTGCTGGTTGTCGACGACCGTTCGACTGACGGGAGTGCGGAGATTGTCCGGAGGTCGCAGGATCCGCGCGTCGTCCTCCTTCCTTGCCAGGGCGAGGGGGTGTCGGCAGCCCGAAATACGGCCCTGCGCACGGCACGCAGCGGGTACATCGCGTTTCTGGACGCGGATGACCTGTGGACCCCGGAGCACCTGCAACTGCACCTGGATCATCTTGAGAGGCAGCCCGAGGTGGATCTCACATTTTCGCCGGTGAAGTGGATTGATGAAGCGGGTGCGCCTCTGGGCCGGCCGGTGAGCTTGCACGTTGGGCGATTCTCCTATGAAGAACTATTGCTGGAGTATCTGCCAGTGACAACGTCAAGCTGGGTGGCCCGGCGCTCCGCTTTGGACAAGACGGGCGGGTTTGACATCATGCTGCCCGCCGGCAGCGATCATGATCTCTGCTTGCGGATCGCGCTGCTCAGAGACTTGAACGTGGAAGGTCTTGAACGCCCACCGATGCTGTACCGGCGCCGCGCCGGCCAGATCACCTCGGACCGTGCCCATAAGGCGGTGGCGTGGCAGCAACTGGTGGACAAGCAGGCAGCGCTGACACAACGAGCGACTCCACAGAAACTGCGCCAGGCGACGGCCTGCCTGCGTCGGGCACTGGCGGCCCTGGCCTTCGAGGAGGAGGCCTACGCGGAGGCCCGCGAGCACTTCTCCGGCGCGTTGCTCCTGGGCGGACGGACTTTGATGGCTGACCGGCGCACTTGGGTGATGGCGGCCGCGATGGCGGCTTCTCTGCTGCCGGACACAATGCGCCGGGCGGTGATCCAGTTTGGCCGGCGGCGGGTGGGCGGCGCATGAAAGCACTGGCGCCCGGCTCCTTCTGGCGTGAAGCGACGCGGGCCGCCCGCCTGGGCGCGTCGACTCATGACCACCTGGTGCTGTGGGCGTGCCAGCTCGCGCACAGCCTGCGCTATCGCATTCCTGCTGTGGTCGCCCCTCTACGACTGGAGCCATCTATCCGATGCCATGGCTCGGTTCTACATACGCCCATCCGCTTCGCTGAGGACGACTGGCTCGCATTCCAGCAGGTCTTCGTGGAAGAGGAGTACTGCTGGCGAGGTAGTGTGCCCCGCACGATTATGGATGCAGGCGCCAACTGCGGTTTCGCGTCGCTATGGCTGGCCAGCAGGTTTCCAGGCGCGGAGCTTTGCTCGGTGGAGCCACATCCGGTACTGGCTCAAACACTGCGCCGGACGCTGGCTCGCAATTCGGTCGGCTCGACGGTGATTGAGGCAGCCCTGACACCCCACGATGGCAACGCGACGCTATTCCAGGGTTCGCTCTCGACGGCCCACAGCCTGCTTGCTGGCATGCCGCTGGGTGGAACCGGAACCGTGGAAGTAGCAACACTTTCCATGCCCAGCCTCCTTGCGAAGCTCGGCTGGCAGGACGTAGACCTGCTGAAACTCGACATTGAGGGTGGCGAGGCTGCACTGTTCGCCGGGAGTCCGGATTGGCTGCGCCGCGTGGGCGGCATCGTCGGGGAACTCCACGGGGCATACAGTCCCGGGCAATTGACTGCGGACCTGAAGCCGGCGGGTTTCCGTGTCGAGATCCGCGGATCGCGTCCACCCTATCTATTCACAGCTGCACGGTAAGTCCGGCTCCAGCCCCTGAACTCCGCTGGCGGGCAACCGTCCGGCGTTGATGAGGTTTCCCCATTGTGATGCGGCTCGATATTCAGATATAGTTATCGTAAATTTTTGAGAGCCTCGGACAGGCTTGCCTGGAGCGAACGTGACCTGCAAGCGATGTAATGCGCCCTTGCGGCCCGGCGCCGCGTTTTGCGGAAAGTGTGGGAGCACGGTGGAGGCCGCACCGGCGGCTCGCCCGGCAGATCCCGGGAGTTGCGTGTGTGGCGCTCCGCTACGAGCGGATAAGCCATTTTGCGGCCGATGTGGAAGGCCGGCTCCAGGTGCAGCCGCTCCGGCTCCTTCTCCCGAGTTCCGACCGCCGGCGGCCTTCCCTTCGACTGCACCCATCGGACCTGCCCCTGAGTTTCCTGCCGCTACACCCGCGGCCCCGCCGGGATCGGGCGGCAAGGGTCTCATGATCGCTGGCGGCATGCTTCTGTTGCTGGCAGGCGCGGGCGGAGGCTGGTGGTACTACCAGCGTGGGAAGACGGTGGGTTCGGAACCTGCTCCGACACAGGCAGCCGCACCGGTAACGCAGCCAGTTGCTTCCGCCGCGACGCCGGCGCAGGCGGCCCCGGTGTCCCTCCCCGCCCCCACAGAGCAGGCCGCGACAGCGCCCCCGGCGACGTCTCAGCCGGCTCCGGATCGAACAGGTGGGCGTGAGCCAGAGGTCCGCCGAGCCCCTGTTCAGGCACAGGCGGTCCCACCGGCACCGGCGCTGCCTGCCATACAAACGCCGGTTCGTCCGATAGATCGACCGCCAGCGCCGGCACAGCAAGTGGCAACCGCTCCGCAGCAAGCGGCACCAACGCCCGTGGTGCAAGCGCCACCGCCTGTCGTGGAAACGCCCAGGCCTCCGGCGGTCCGGACCGAGCCGGCGCCGCAGCGCCCGCAGCCATCCGTGCCCGCGGCGGGCTTGATCACCTGGTCAGGCAAGCTGAAAAAGAACGAGGCGGTGGCCATCGATGGGACTGGAGCATCCACGGGTACGCTGCAAGGCGCCCTGCCTGGCGTGCCGGTGATGATCGAAGTCGAGCCGAAGGAAATCGGAGTAGCCGAGGCGCCCGGCCCCGGCAATGGGTGGAGGCGCCTGGTGCTGCGCAGCCGCGCGGATCGCAACATGGTGGTCACCATCCGCTGGCAGAGATTGGGGAACTGACTCAGGAGGAACTGTGAACCGATACTGTGGAACGTGCGGAACCCTGGCGGATGCGGAGGACCGCTTCTGTCCCGGTTGTGGCAAGCCGATCGGAGGACCGCCTTCGCCCGCGTATGCCGCGCAGCCCAACCCGGCGCCTCCCTATCCGGCACAGCCGGGACCAGCCCGGGCGCCAGGTTACGGAGCCCAACCGGCGCCGCCCGCATACCAGGCGCCGCAGCGCACACCACCACCGCCACCGTTCCCCATGCCGGTGGCAGCTCCTCCGCCGCCAGTCCCGCCGGCTCAGAAGCCGGAGACTCAGTGGTTTTACGCGGTGGGGGGGAAACAGCAGGGACCTGTTCCAGAGTCGGTGCTGCGGGTCGCGCTGCAAACCCTGCCGGCGGATACGCTGGTCTGGCAACCGGGTCTGCCGGGTTGGAAATCCGCCATGGAAGCGGGCCTGAAGGCGCCGGCCGCGCCTGCCTTTAATCCGCCACCCCCGCAGTATCCATCCACACCCGCCGCGCCGGCCCCGCCGCCGCCAGCCTTCAACACAGCCGCGCCGGGGTTCAATCAGGCGCCGCCGGCGGCAAGGCCCGCGTTCGCACCTCCTGCCGGCTTTCCAGCACCAACCGCGCCGCAGTTCGGCGCTCCAGCCATTGCCACAACTGCGCCAGTGAATGGACCCACACCACCCAGCATGCACTGGCTGGTGCTGCTGATCTTCACCTGGGTGACCGGCGGCCTGGCCGGATTGGTCTGGGCCTTCCGCCAGGCATCCTTCGTGAAAAAGCTCGATCCGTCGAGCAAGGCGGTGCTTCTGCTCGCCATCACCACACTCGGGATGGTCGCGCAGGTCGTGATGTACATCGGAGCGATGCAGTCCCTTTCCGCCTCATCGATCGCGACGGCCAGCATGGTGATCCTGCTGATCAATGTAGTGATCATTGTCTGTGGCCTCATGGCGGTGTTCGGCATGCGCAGTTCGATTGTGCGTTACTACAACACGACGGAGCCCATCGGCCTGAAGCTGAGCGGCGTGATGACCTTCTTCTTCAGCATCCTCTACTTCCAGTACCACTTCTCACGCATCGCGGAGTGGAAGAAGACTGGACGCCTGGGTTAAGACCGGGTTATCTGCCCGCGGGCACCCGTTGTGCCATGCCCGCACCCGCTGGTTTGACCAGCCGGTCGCCTGGCTGTAGGCCCTTATACCAGAAGGGGTAGGAACTGGCTTCGCATTCAAAAGAGCGAATCTCGCCGTCGTCGCGAATGTAGCGAACCAGGAAGTACTCGCGCGTGTTGCCGTCGCCATAGTCGGCGGAACGGCGCTCGATGGCGCTTACCGTTCCCGACCAGGCATCGCGGTTCTTCCGCTTCTGGGCAAACATGATGATCGCGGAAAGCACGCCGGCCGCCAGGAGGCCCAGCAGCAACGGAAGTATCTTCTCACCCATTCTGTGTATCCCTTCCCTGTGAGGACGCCCTACCTGGCGCATCACGCCCGCAGCAATAGAAACAAGTCCGCCGGAGCCTGCACAGTCATCCAGATCGCCAGCGACCGGCAGCCGTAAGGACGGGGTGCAAATAGTATAGCTCTAACAATAGATTCAGATCTCTTTCTCGTATATGATGCGGAAAGCGTGGTGAAGTTGCGCATCAGGAGCCTCGCCGACAGCGAGGCCGGGGTCTATGCGAGTGAGGCGGATCAGCGGCTCTGCGTGAACCGTTTTCTGGCCGGGCAGTCCCCGCCCGGAGGCGAAACGCTCATCCTGTTGACCTCGCTCGATCTGCAGATGCGCGGCTGCGACTCCCTCTTCGGATACGCCAACCGCCGGCGCCGTGTGGCTGTCGTGTCCACCTTCCGGCTGGGCGCGGACGGCGAGCAACGCCTGTCCGCGCGAATGATGAATGTGATTGAACACGAGCGCGGACATCTGGATGGTCTGAAGCATTGCTGCACCGCGGGTTGCATCATGAGCCCGGCGCGGTGCGTGGAGGATGTCGACGCGCGGAGCCTGGAGCGCTGCGCCAGCTGCCGCCGGCCCGGACCGGCATGGCGTGCGCGCGTGGCGGCCGTCGCAATCTGCATCCTGGTCATCGCCGGCGCGCAGGGCGCCGCGTCGCTCGTGAAAGTGAAGTCTCCTCCTTTCTCGTGGCGGACGGACGGCGCCTTAGCGGCGGTGCTCTACAGGAAACAGCCAGTGCTCGTGCTGCCGGGGGAACCGCAAGCGAAGTCGGCGGCTGCGGCGCTCAACTCGCTTTATGCGCAAATCACGCCGCCGCCGATCGAGGCTACGCCGGAGGGCCGGTATGCGGTCCTGTCGGCTGGGGGCGTGAGACTGGCGGAGCTGGATACACGCTCCACAGGCGGCAAGGATCCGCTGCAGTTCGCACAGGAGTGGGCCGCGCGGACCAGATGGTTGATGCGGGCCAAAGGTGAGGAGGCGGAGGGCTGTCCCAGTTGCCACATCCGCCGTCTGGATGAGGTGCTGGCCGCGGCGGAGATGCGCCGGCGGCGGAGGTGGTGAGCGGATGCGCGAATTCCTGAAGTCGATTGCGAAGAAGCAGGCCGACTTGCTGCGATGGCTGGAGGCGCAGTCGTTCTGGAAGCCCGTGCTTGGGATGTCGACCCTGCTCTGCAGGCCGGTGGTCGGCGTGGCGCGAGGGACGCTGAGTGCCTTCCCTGGATTGCGCAGACTCGAGTGGCTGCTGGAGATCGAATCGCTCACCAAACGCCATCCCGTGCCACTTGCTTTCTCCATGGTATTCCTGGCTTGGCGCGGCATCCAGACGACCCCGCTGGGCCACATCGGCACGGATGCCATCGTCTACCCGCTGATGGGCATCATCTCAGGCTTCAATCCATTTCTTGGCCTGGTGTGCGGCGGGGTCTATGGCGCCGCTGACCTGCTGCAGAAGTTCGTGCTGCCCGACATGTATGGCGCGCGCGGCTGGGGCGACCCCAACTACTGGGGTGCAATGGCCGGCTACGTTGTTGCTTACTCGTCGTTGATGTTGATGGGCGTCTGTCCCGGGATGCTTTCGCGCTGCTTCCGGGCTGTCATCCGGGGGATCCTCAAGAAGCTGTTCTTCCGGCGCGCGGCTGCCGCTGCCGATGGCGCGGTACCCATGGGCGAGGCGGCTTATCCCGCGGCCGAACTCATTGCGGCCGCGATCGGCGGGTATGCGGGAGGCTGGCTGGTGATGCATCAGGTGGCTCCCATTACGGAGCGCCCAGCCTTCATGTGGCGTCCGAATCCGGATGTTTCCTGCCACCAACTGGAGATCGGCACACATCTGAAAGGCCGCGCCAATATCGGGGGAACGGGCTCCGCTGTCGGAGGGGTGATTCCTGCGCTGATCCCGCCCATGCAGGGTCCACCGCCTGGCGGCTATGGGACGGAGTATGATGCAGCGGCCTCGGCACGTGACAAGGCACTGGATGAGTACGAGCGTCTAAAGAAGCAGTGGGAAGAGCAGGACGCCACAGCCGACAAGACCGACCCGAACTACGAGCGGCTCCGCAAGCAATATCAGGACTACATGGACTACCTGAAGCAACAGGCCGTCGCCGGCGATGCGCAGGCGCAGGCCATTGCAGCCGCCACCGATCAGGCCAGGAATACTCGCGTCCTCAAGGGTGCTGATGGCCGTGAATATGAGATCGTTTACGATCCTCAGTCGGGCCATTGGCGCAATGCGGCCAGCGGGACCTACTTCGATCCCGAAGAGTTCGACCGCTGGCAGCAGGATCTGGCGAAAAACCGTCAGTTCATGGACGCCGAGAACGAAAAGATGCGGCGGAGGGAAGACTGGTTCAGCAAGGAACTGGACCAGCAGGCCGCCCAGCGGCGGCAGCAGGCTGAGGCCGCTGCCTACCTGAGCCGCATCCAGCAGGCCGCGATCAAGCACGACCTGTGGAATCCCGGGGGCCCGGGCGATGTAGTGGGCAAGACAGACCAGCTCATAAAGGACATTTACGCAGGCAAGCCCATCGATTGGAATGCAATTCAGGCAACGCGGAAGTACACGGGCGATTCGATCACCGGTGCTGTCGCGCCGGAGTCCTCTCTGAGGAACCAGCCAGGGTTCCTGGATACGGTCTCCCAGGCGGCCGCCGGCTCGATGCGGGAAATCATTACCGGCAGAGATGCGGAAGGCAATTCAACGCTGGCGGGCACCGCCGCCTCGCTCATGGGACGGCTCACCGCAGGAATCGCCACCGCGGGATGGTCTGAGGCAGCCTACACAGCCGCAAACATGGGCTACGCACAGCACGATGCCGCCATCCGCGGCGCGTCGGATGCGGAGATCTTCAAGGCCGGCTTCAAGACCGGCGTACTCGAAGCGGGGCCCACTGTGTTGGGCGGCGCCATGATGCACTACTTCCCCAAAGCCTTCCCGAATGTGGCGCGCGGTGTAGGCGAGATGCTGGAACCAGTCGGCCAAGCAGTAAAGGCGGCGGATCAGGCCGTCCAGGCAGGCAGCAAATCCCTGAGCAACCGCATGTCGAACCTGTTCACTAAAGTTCCGGAGACGTTGCAGCCCACGCGATCGGCGGTCAGCCGCGTCCTGGCTTCGAGCGATCCATCGGATCTGGCCAAGCTCTACAGCGAAGGCGGCATGGACCGCCTGGCGCAACTCCAGAAATCCGGAGCACTGAGCGCGGACGAGGCAAAGATTCTCAATGCCCGGCTGGCAAACCGCGTGAGCCAGAACGTGGACAATGGCGTGCGCGATACCATGCGGTCGTTCGAGGCGGAAACAGGCGTCAAGGTGAAAAGCAGCGTCATCGGCGACTCAGGCTCGAGCGCCAAACCGGGCGGCAACCCCAAGGCCCGCACTGATTTTGACGCAACCCACTCCACCAACTTCGATAAGGCTGATCTGGCGAACTATGCCGAGCAGCGCAGCCGCGACCTGGGCCGCACAGTGAGCATGGAGGAAGCCAACAACGAGTTGCAGGCGAAATTCGGTCAGCACCTCACCGAAAACGTCGACCGGAACCTGCGCGCCGACGGCTTCAGCCGCGGCGTCAAGGACATCGACTACAAGACGTACAACGGCATCGGAAAGGGGTCCGGCCCCGGGGATGCCTATCCGCCCGGGTTCACGGGCAGCCGGATGGCTGTTCAGGGCAAGGGCAGGATGTTCGAGTCCTGCAGTGACGGCTCCATCAGCTCGCACAACATCTCCGGCCAAGCGGTGGTGGATCAGCACGGCATGAATCAGTTGGCCGTCACCGGTGAATTGCCCAAAGACCCAACCAGGTTCGGAGCCAATGAGTTCAAGGATTTCAGCTCGCAGCAGGTGAAGGCGGTCACCGAGCATGCGGATGTGAAATCTCTGGCCAAGGCGATGGGCCGGGAACAGGACCTCGCGGGCAGGATCAACAACATGGCAGGCAACCCGGCACAAGCCGGACAACTGCAGTCAGCAGGGCTGCCCACCTCGCCGCCCCGCTTGGATCCCAAACTCGTCGAAATCTCCAACCAGATCAACCGCAACCCCAGCCAGGCCATGAAAGTGCTCCAGCAGAACGGCTTTACGGAACAGAGCTTCGGCGAAGCGGTCCGCACAAATGTGACCCAGTATCACGGGGCCATAGGAGGCAATTAGAATGAACGCCGCAATGACGATATCCATGCTGCGAACGGAAGAAGAAGACTTCCTGATCGCTCTTGACGATCTGGCGGCGCTGGCCGACTCGCTCGGCGCCCGGGCCAATGCGCTTTCGCTCATTCCGCCGGGTCAGGGCGGACCTCGTACAGCCGAAGCCGCAGCCGCGTTTCACGCCTTGAGCCCGGAACTGCAAGTGCGGCTCGCCGTGGCCGTCGGCATTCTGCGCGCGCCTTCGAAGATGGCGCACTGGCATCACACAATCGCCGATGAGACGGTCAGCCGCGCGGTATTGGCCTGGTCGACCAGCGTGGAGGAGTCCATCGTCGGGCTGGCCGGCACGGTGGACCCGCGCCGCATCACCTTCTGGACCCCGGCCAGTGTGAAGGCTTCGATCAGCAAGATGCTCGCGGCCGGCTGCAGTCTCAGCAACGACGAGATCGGCTGCAAACTCTCGACTCACGCCGTAATCGTGTTTCTGGCCGCTCTGGACCAGCTGCGCGCGACGCGACTGCACGGCATGCTGACGCACTCCGCGCCCGAAGCCACCTTCTCCCGGGATGAGATCCTGGAGCGCCTGCGCGATGCCGCCAGTGAGGACTTCCGCTGGCCTCTGCTCTTTGTCGAAAAGCTGATCCCCGGGCAATTGGTGACATCGCTGACAAGCCAGGAGGTCGACGCGGCGCTGGGCGAACTTCAACGAGCCGGATTGGTGGAGGCGGCTTCAGAAGGCAGGGTCGCACGGTTTGAGTTGAGTACGGGCGGCAAGGTGATCGCTGACAGCGTGCTGCACGAGGTCAGCAAGGTGGCATTGGGGGTCACGGAACCGCAGGCCGGCGGCCAACTGGGCCGGGACATCGTTTTGCTAGTGCGCAGCACCTATTACCTGTTTCTGTTTGCGATGGCGGGACAGGCTGGAGCGATTGCAGCGCTGGATCAGGACGAACTGGCAGCGACGCTCCACTTTGCCTTGCGACAGCCCATTCCGCCGCCGGTCGCGGAGGAACCTGTCTCCACGCCCGCGCAGCCCGCAGCCCCGCCTCCGCTTCCGTCAAAGGACTGGTATGTGATCCACGCAGGACAGAGCAGGGGTCCGGTCGACGAACCGACGCTGCTCAGGATGCTGCCCTCGCTGCCCCCTGAGACGCTCGTCTGGAACCAGGAGTTGCCTAACTGGATGACCGCACAGGAAGCGGGGCTGCTACCCGCGCCAGCCGTGGCCTCGTGCTCCCGTTGCGGAACTGTGCTCGAGCCCGGCCAGCGATTCTGCGCCAACTGCGGACAACCCCAGGCCTAGCGCCCACTGGGATCAGAAACCGTCGCCGCCGGGCGGGCTACTTGCCGGACTCACGCCGCTCGCGCACGGAAAGCACGATCTCACTGCCAGAGGCGAAGGTCACATTGGCGCCTTTGGTGCCGACCTGAATCAGCACCAACCCGGCGGCCGCACCCGCTCCGGCCCCAATCGCGGCGCCTTTGGCCCCGCCGGCCAGCGCACCGATCAACGCACCTGCGCCGGTCACCGCAGCCAGCTTGCCGACGTTGCTCTTCTTCTCGATGATCCGGCCTTCCTCATCCACGTCGGCCTGTCCTTTGGAGTTGAAGCAGGATTTCACATCGGAGTTGACCGGGATGGACTTTCCTCCCATGACGATGCTCTGGAAGGTGAAGTTCAGGATCGACTTCCCATTGATCTTTCCGCCGCTCTTCGATTCCTTCACCTCGCCCTCCATCATGGCGTTGGCGAACTCGGGCGGTTGCAGGATCATGGCGGTGATCTTGTCTCCCTTCCGGTTGGTCTCCGTGCTCAGTGGAGCTGTCAGCTTCACGCGGAACTCCGTATCATTCTTGATGCTCTGGGCGGGCGCCACGAACAGCGCGGATCCCGGAACCAGGAGGAGGGCAAGCAGAAATGGATGGCGCATAAGGTCCCTTCGGGGATGAATCATCCATATCACACTTTCACACCTGAAATACTTCAATCGATCAACAATCCAAGTGTTCATGGCCACCCGTCAGCCACGGACTCCGTCAGGACTGGACCGAGCCGGTTTGCGCGGTATCGTAGCCCGCCAGCGTCTCCAGCTTGCGCCGCAGCGCCGCCCTCTGCAGAACGTCCAGAAAGCTCTGCACAGCCGGCAGCTCCAGGGTTTGCCGGCGCATCACAAAATCATAACGTTCGCTTCGCAGGGAGACAAAGCCGAGACCGAAGGTCTGCGCCGCTGAGCGAGTGGCCAGGCAGCAGTCGGCTTCTCCGGCCAGGACGGCATAGGCGGCCGCCAGGTGCCCGCAGGCGATGCGGTCATACCCCGCCACTTTGCGCGGAGGCACGCCCGACTCGGCCAGCAATCGGTCGAGCAGCCCGCGGCTGCCGGATCCCTGCTCCCGGTTCACGAAGCGGACGGCTGCACCGGCCAGGTCGCCGGCGGAGCGGATGCCCAGCGGATTGCCAGGTGCGGTGACAAACCCCTCCTCCCACCGGGCGAAAGTCACGACGGCCAGGTCGTCGTTCGGGAACTCAACTCTCAGGAACGGCAGATTGAACTCGCCAGTGGCGGGATCTTCCAGATGGGACCCAGCGATGTGGACCTTACGCTCCTTGAGCCAGGTGAGGGCCAGTCGACTCGATGCGGCCGCGGAAACCAGTTCCACACCGCTCAGCTTCTCCACCATGTTGGAGACCAGGCCGATCGCCGGATCGCAGCCTGCCAGCGTCAACTTCTTTTGCTGCGAATCTTCCGGGGAGAACACAGCCAGTTCTGCATGGCCGGGGGCTCGGCCCACCCGGGCGATGATGCCATCCGCCTCGGGCAGATAATACGGTGCGGACTGAACGGGGATACTCACCAGCCGGTCACCCACCCGGCAGACTCGCACGGCCTGCCCTTTGGCAGCCGGCAGTGCACTCAGCACCTCGGAGTCGATGGCATCAGGTGTGGCCTCTCCTTCCGTCTGGAGGGAGAACAACTCTTCCACGGAGACTTCCAGTTCGCGGCTCAGCTTCAGAGTGACTTCCGTATTAGGAATGTACGAACCGGCCTCAATGGCATGGATCGTCTGCCTGCTGACACCCACCCGCCGCGCCAGATCGGCGGCACTGACACCGCGCGCCCGCCGGACGGCGCCGAGTAGATTCCGAATCCCCGATGACATGATGCTCTGCCCTCTCGATGTTACGTTGTTCCGCCAGGCCCTTTCTGCAAGGTCCGGCGCCTTACCGTCCGCGCCGCCATCCCCCGGAATCTCAACAGCGCAAGGCCGGCGCTCAAAACTGAAGCTTCAAAACCAGTTCGAACACACGTGGATCCAGAGCGGTGGTAATGGTCCCGAAAGCCGCATTGCCGAAGCTGCCATTGGGACTGCCCAATGGTGGCGTATTCATGACGTTGAACGCCTCGGCGCGGAACTCCGATCGCACGCGCTCCGAGATCGGGAAAGTCTTGCCCACCATCAAATCGAAGGTCCGGTATCCGGGACCGCTGACGGGATTCCGCGAACTGCTGCCGATGGTGAACTGCGCCGCCTGCGTGAAGGCCGCCGTGTTGAACCAGCGTCCGGTACTCCGTTGATCCGCGGGCAACGCTGGCTCGGCGATTCGATTCGGTCGCTGGATCCCGAAGCCGGCAAAGGCGTTGAAGTTCGTAGCCTGCGTGATAGCGATGGGACTCCCCGACTGAGCACGCACGATGCCGCCCAGTTGCCACCCTCCGGCCAGCACCTCTTTCCAGCTTTCCAACGATTTCGCGCGGCCTCGTCCCACGGGCACCTGGTAGACGAAGCCGCTGGAGAAGATACTCGGGATGTTGCCCGTCGAGACATCCTTTTCCAACCGCTTGTTGTAGCTGTCCGCCGCCTGAAAGTTGGCCACCGGTCCGGTGAGCACCGCCGAGTCGAATACGGCGCCGGCATCGTCGATCAGCCGCGAGAACGTATAGGACGCGGTGAAGGTCAATCCTCGCGAGAATCTCTTCTCCACCCTCGCCTGGAAGGAATGATAGGTGGAGTGCCCGGTATTGTTGCGATAGAGCGTCACCGTCGTGAACCGAGGGTAAGGCCGCAACAACTGCCCGCGCGCTATCGTCTGGGTGCCGAGCGAAGTGTTGGCCGGGATCTGCCCGAAGTAAGGATTCGCAACCTGCTGCGTCAACTGGGAGCCCAGTGCGAGCTGCTCCACCGTGAGCTGATTCAGATTCACATCGGGCACACCCAGGCGGGTCAGCTTGGATCCCAGGTAGCCGGCCTCCACGCTCCAATCCTCGCCCCAGGTCTTCTGCAACGTGAAGTTCCACTGCTGCGCATATCCGCTGCCGTTGTCGCGCTGCACTCCGAAAACACCTTGTCCCAGGCCGGAATCAGGTGATGGGTTCTGCAACGTGACCGTGGGGCCCGAGGACAGCACGAAGGCCGGATTGATGTTGTCGAGCGATTGCTGGCCCAGAGTCTGAATGAAGGGGAACAATGGCGTGGTGAATGGAGTGGTGATGCCCGCCTGCTCGATCCAGGTCATGCCATAGCCGGAGCGCATCGCAAGCGAATCCGTGACTCGGAATGCCAGGCCGGCCCTGGGCGCAAAATTCTTCTTCTCGAGATCACGAGCGGTCCGCGGGAAGGCATTCTGCCCCAGGTAGTCGAGCTTCTGCGTGGCCAGGTTGAACACCGCGCCCTGGTTGTCGACCACCGTCGAGGGGAAGTTCAGGGTATAACGCACACCCAGGTTGGCGCTCAGCCGGCGGCTGACGCGCCAGTCGTCCTGCAAAAAGAACTCGGCGATCGTAGCTCGCGGCTGGATCAACTCAGGTTGGGCATCGATGCTGAACCGGCCTACCTGCCCCACCAGGAAAGAAGCAACGCTATTGCCGGTGCCGGACTGTGCCGTACCCGCTGGCGTCAGTCCGCTGGTGAAGATATTGGTGAACTGAAAATTGCCGGTCGGGCTGGGTGGCTGGAGAACATCCAGAGTTTCGCGCCGGATGTCGGCGCCGGCTTTCAGACTATGCCCGCCACGAACCCAGGAGAAATTGTCAATGAACTGGGTAACCGAGGTCGTGAAGGCTGCGTTGCCGCTGGCCGGCGGTCCCAGTTGTTGCAGGCCGACCACATCGTAGGTCGGCAGCACATCTGGAAATGACGTCACCGGAATGTTCGGAATCAATGTGGTCTGCGCCACCGGTTGTCCCGTACGCAGGGCATCGCGATCAAACTTGCGGCGCGTGTAACCGAATCTCAACTGGTTCACTGAAAGCGACGACAGGCTCCACGTGTGCTCGGCCGCAACGCTGTCAGCGCGAGTGAGCGTATTGCCGATCACTCCGCTTGTGAGAGTGCCGCTCCCGTCTGGCAGAGGCGTCGTGGGCCGGCTGTCGTCCCGCAGGTAGGAGTAGCGGCCAAACAGGCGGTGCCTCGTCCCCAGATATCGGTCGAGCCGCGCATCGAACTGGTCGGCCGCGGTCGTGTCGTTCCCCACTCGCCGGAAATTGTTGGCCGCCATCTCCGCACCCGCCGCGGTGAAAACGTTGGGCGCGGGATAGCGGTCAATCACGGCCAGCGCCGCGCGGTCGAAGCGGCTCGCCGGCACAGTGTTTCCCGCGAAAGCATCTCGCAAATACCCCGTCTCGGTGCGCCTCGTCGTGGCCGGATCGAAGATCGCATTGGAAAATACGCCGTGCTTCTGCGCCGTCGTGGGTACGGTGCTGGTTCGCACCACTCCAGTACTCAGCCGGGTCCCCTGCCAGTCGACAAAGAAGAAGGTCCGGTCCTTCTGAATCGGCCCGCCCAGCACGAAGCCATACTGGTTCCGGCGAAACTGCGGCTTGCTACCCGTGGTGGCAAACAGATTCCGTGCATTCAGCTTTTCGTTGCGGAAGAACTCGAACAACGTGCCGTGCAGGTCGTTCGAACCGGCCTTCTGGTTGACCATAATCACCCCGCCATTGGACCGGCCATACTCGGCGGAATAACTGTTCGCATCCACACGGAACTCGTCAATCGCATCAATGATGGGATAAAACGCGACCTGGCCAGGCTCCGGTTGCAGCACGCTGACTCCGTCGTAGATGTACTCGCTCACCCGCGGACGGCTGCCGTTCACTCTCGGCAATAGATTGCCCGGCGGCAGGCTCACGCCAGGCGAGAGCGCGACCAGAGGCACGAAGTTGCGGCCATCCAACGGCAGCGCCACCACCTTGCGCTGCTCCACCAAAAAACTCACCGTCCCCCGGCTGGCCTGCAGCAACGGAGCCGCTGCTGTCACTTCCACTGCCTGAGTCGCGTCGCCGACCCTCAGACTCAAAGAAAGTTCCAGCCGGTCGCCCACTCGAAGCGCAATCCCGTCCCGCCGCAGCGGAGCGAAACCCGGCTTCTGAACCGAAACCTGATAAGCACCTGCCGGCAGGGCCAGAAACTGGAACCTGCCGTCTGTCCTCGTCGTCACGGAGGAAACCAGGTTCGTCCCCGTGTTCACCAATTTGACAATTGCCACGGAGACAGGAAGTCCTCCAGGATCGGAGACAACCCCGAACAGTTCGGCCTTCGTAGACTGACCGGCCATCGGCGATGTCCAGAGAATGGCCAGACTGACCAGCGGCCAGAGCGATCTCGGATCCCACGCGTGACGTTTATACACGACTAAGTAATCTTAACATTACAATTGGGATTGCACGAACCACCCGAATGAACGCATCTTCCGGGCAATCCAGGACCACACCGCTCTGCGTTGTAATACACTTCGACCATGTATAAGATCGCCGCTGGTATTGCCTTGTTCTCCTCTCTTCTCGTGCCCGCATTTGGCCAGAAAGGAAAGAGCCCACTAGTGGGCCGTTGGGATTTCAACGTGACCACGCCGGGTGGCCCGCGCGCAGCCTGGCTAGGCGTAACGGAGAAGGATGGAAAACTGGACGTCTGGTATCAGCCGACCGGAGGAAACGTCTATCAGCTGAAGGAGTTCAAAGCAGCGGGAGCCCACTTGAGCGCCACCATTTCTGCCGCCTCCGGCAACCGGCCCGCGGTGATGTGGGAACTCGATGCGGCCGGCGACCAGTTGACTGGCGTGCAAAAACGCGGCGATGCCAGCACCCCGCTGGCCGGCGTGCGTGCCCCTGAACTGAAACGCGCCGAGCCTAAGAAATGGGGCAAACCGGAACCCCTCTTCAACGGCAAAAACCTCGACGGCTGGGAACCCATGGGCGATCCCTCCACCAGCCACTGGACCGTCAAGGATGGCCTGCTGGTGAACGAAGCGCACGGAGCCAATCTCAAGTCGGTCCGCAAGTTCGACGACCTCAAGCTGCACTTTGAGGTCAACTGCCCTGACCATGCCAACAGCGGTTTCTACCTCCGCGGCCGTTATGAAGTCCAGATCGAATCCGAACCGCTCAGCGCGAACCCCGTGGAGCGCCGCATCGGCTCCATCTATGGCCGCATCGCGCCCAAGACGGAACTGCCGCGCAAACCAGGCGAGTGGGACACGTTCGACGTAACGCTCGTCGGGCGCACCGTCACCATCGTGCGCAACGGCGTCACCACCATCGATCATCAGGAGATCGAGGGCATCACCGGCGGCGCGCTCGACGCCAACGAAGGCGAACCCGGCCCGTTCTACATTCAGGGCGACCACACCGGCGGCCTGAAGTTCCGCAACATCACCGTCGCCGTCCCCAGCCGCTAGACCGGTTTTCCACCGCGGGCGGCCCTGGGGAAGAGCCGCCCGCTTGCCCGCCTCATCCTTCAGTCAGTTCGATTCGCCCAAACCACATCTCACCGCTTCGGCGCGGCAAACATCATGTTCGACGAGAAGAACGGCAGCAGCTTCTTATCGATCCGTTCCGCGATGCGATTGATATGGTTGCCCTTGTACACCTCGTAGGTGTGCGTCACCCCGTATGCCGTCAGCATTCGGTCAAGCACCACGTTGGTGCCCGCGATCATGCGATCCTCGTCACCCGCGTCGAACGCGATGGCATGCAGTTTCCGGATATTCGGGATGTACTGATCGAGCATCGACAAGGGCGCATTTGCCGCCCAGCGTGCCAGCACCTCCGACTGCGGCTCCCCACCCTTTGAGGGCAGGTCCAGAAACAGTGGCGGATTCGCAGGGTTCGGCGACCAGGCGGCGGCCGACGCCAGCATCGCCTTGGTCCCGAAATCCGCCTTTTCCACGTCGGCCGTGCTTTTGACGGACTCGGCGGGAACCGGCCCGGGCTGGGGCCTGGTGCTGAAGCGCGTGCTCATGCAGCACGGGCTCAACAGATAAATACTCGAGAACACGTCGGGATTCTTCATGCCGATCCGCATCGCGCCATAGCCGCCCATGGAATGCCCGGCGAGCCCCCGGCTCTCCACGCGCGGCAGTGTGCGGTAGTGCTTGTCCATGTAGGCAACGAGTTCCCGGGCCACGAAGCCCTCCCAGTCGCCGGTTGTGACAGAGGTTGAGTACATGCTGCCCTGATAGGCCGTAAAGGCGTTGGGCATCACGATGATCATCTCTTTCACTTCCCCCGCGGCCATGGCCCGATCGAAAATGGGCGGCACCGAGATCCAATGCTTCTTGAAGCCGAACCAGAGCTCATCACTGTCGGTGAAGCCGTGCAACAGGTACAGGACCGGATACCTCCGCTTCGTCTCCTTCGTATAGCTGGGCGGCAGATAGATGGAGACATCTCGATCGGGCGAATCGCCCTCCAGATTCTTCTCGAGCCCGACGCCGTGGACCTTGATCCGCTGAACCGATCCCTTCAACGGCGTATTCTCCGCCTGCCCGGACACCAGTCCGGACGTGGCGGACGCCAACATCGCGAATGCCAGGACGGTGAGTCTCAAATCTCCTCCCCTACGCCGGGATTCCGGCAACCGCTCTTCATGCTATGCAGCAGGCAGGACAATCGCAAGGGCAGGGGCAAGCTGGCAGAAGATCCCCAATCCGTGATAACTTCGGGGCGTCCCGCAACCCGCTGACAGCCGGAAGTGCGAGCAGGCATCAGGAGCCCCGCCATGCAAGCCAAACTGAATCGATACTGGCCCGGAGCCACGGCGCTCGCCGCCGCTCTTCTGGCCGCCGGACTCGCCCACGCGCAACCCGCCTCGCCATTGGGCCAGTTCGAGTCGAGCGCCGACATCGGCATCACGCCGAAGAAGGGCGGTGCAGCCTTCGATTCCGCCAGTGGAGAATACCGCATCACGGGCGGAGGAGCCAATATCTGGGCGTCAGAGGATGCCTTCCAGTTCGCGTGGAAGCGGATGTCCGGCGACTTCAACCTGACTGCCGATGTGCGCTTCATCGGCCCCGGTGCGGTAGCGCACCGCAAAGCCGTGTTGATGGTCCGGCAGGATCTCACCGCGGGCTCGGCCTATGCCGATGTCGCGCTGCATGGCGACGGTCTCACCTCTCTGCAGTACCGGCCCACAGCGGGCGCCGCGACACAGGAGGCCCGCTTCGCCGTCACGGGGCCGGTTCGCATCCGCATCGAGCGGCGGGGCAATCGCTTCACCATGGCCGCGGGCCATCCAGGCGCCGACCTTACCCCTTCCGGCCCGGTCACCATGACGCTCACGGATCCGGTGTACGTTGGCCTCGGCGTCTGCTCGCACGACGCAAATATCCTGGAAACCGCCGTATTCTCGAATGTCCGCCTGGAGCAGGTGCCGCGCCAGCCCTCCTATCGCAGCAAGGTCACCATCTACGACCTCAAGAAGCGCTCCACCGAAGTTGTCTATCAGATGGACGGCATCATGGAAGCGCCGAACTGGTCCCGCGACGGCAAGTTCCTGCTGGTCAACACCGGCGGCAGCCTTTACAGATTGCCGCTTGGCGTCTCCGGCGAACCGAAACTGGAGAAGATCGATCTCGGCCCCGGCGGCTATCGTTGTAATAACGACCACGACCTCTCCAGGGACGGCAGACTCCTTGCATTCTCGGCCTCCAGCACCGCCTCGCGCCAGTCGCAGGTCTATATGGCCCAGGCTGACGGCACCGGCGCCAAGCTGTTGACGCCAGCCTCCCCCAGCTACTTCCATGGTTGGTCGCCGGACTCGAAGTGGCTCGCTTTTGTCGGCCAGCGCGAAGGCAGGTACTCCCTGTTCCGGGTGGCTGTCGAGGGTGGGCCCGAGCAACGCCTCACCTCCAAGGGCAACTATGACGACGGTCCGGAGTATTCGCCCGACGGGAAGTGGATCTACTTCAACAGCAACCGTTCCGGCAATTGGGACATCTGGCGGATCCCCGCCGATGGTGGCGGTCCGGAAGACGCCAAGGCGGAGCAGGTGACCAAGGATGAAGGCGAGGACTGGTTCCCGCACTTCTCTCCAGACGGCAAGCAGATGCTCGTGTTCTCCTTCCCGAAAGGAACGGCAGGCCACAACGATCGGATGAAGGGCGTTGTCCTGCGTGTCATGAAGGCCCCAGGAAAGAAACTGAAGCCTGCGAAGCTCGACAGGCTACTGGAATTCTTTGGAGGCCAGGGCACCATCAACGTGAATTCCTGGTCGCCCGATTCCAAGCGGTTCGCCTTTGTGCAGTACGAACCCATCACGCCGCCCACACAGTAGGGGAAGAGGATCCGGACGATGCCACGTTTATTGTTGTTCCTGCTCCTGGCAGTCTGCGCCGCCGCCCAGACTCCGGCCGCCGCGGAACCTCCACGCACCTGGATCGACAAAGATACCGGGCATCGCGTAGTTCGCCTGACCGATGAACCGGACAGTGCCAGTCTCTACTTCAATCAGAACGGCTTTACGGCCGACGGGAAAAAGCTCATCTACACCACACCCGAAGGCATCTCCGCCCTGGATCTGGCGGCACGCACCGCAAAGCCCGTAGTGAAGGGCCGCGTGCGTGTCATCGTCACCGGCCGCAAGTCGCAAAAGGTTTACTACACGAAGGACGGCGCGGTCTTCTCTACGGACGTCGACAGTGGAGAGACCAGGGAGATCGCGAAACTCCCGCCGCGAGGCTCCGTCACAACCGTCAACGCGGATGAAACGCTGCTCGCCGGAACCTATATCGAGGGCCAGGGCACCGACTACAATCCCAATCGCCCCGCCCAGCCCCAGCAACTGGACCAGCCCAGGAACAAGGGCGAGATGATGGAGCAGCGCCTGGCGGCCCGTCTGCCCATGGCTCTGTTCCTGATCGACACGCGGACCGGCTCAACTCGCGTCCTTCACCGTGCCACCGACTGGCTGAACCATCTCGAGTTCTCACCCGCTGACCCGTCGCTGCTGATGTTCTGTCACGAGGGCCCGTGGCACAAGGTCGACCGAATCTGGACCATCCGCACCGACGGCACGCAGCTCACGAAGATCCATACCCGCACTATGGCCATGGAGATCTTCGGCCACGAGTTTTGGAGTCCGGACGGCAAAGTGATCTGGTACGACCTGCAGACGCCGCGCGGCGAAGACTTCTGGCTCGCCGGCTTTGAGGTACAGACCGGCAGGCGCACCTGGTATCACCTGCAGCGCAACGAGTGGTCCATCCACTTCAACGTGACACGGGACGGCAAGCTATTCTGCGGCGATGGCGGCGATCCGGGCCAGGTGGCCAAGGCGCCCGACGGGCAGTGGATCTACCTGTTCCGCGCGGAACTCCTGCAGAATCGCGGTATCGATGACAAGTCGTTCGTCCAGCCGGGGGTGTTCCGCGCCGAGAAGCTCGTGAACATGGCGAAACACCAATACAGGTTGGAACCCAATGTCAGCTTCACGCCTGACGAAAAGTGGGTGGTGTTCCGGTCAAATATCTTCGGTCCTACTTACACGTTCGCCGTGGAAGTCGCCAAAGCAGCGCCCGGCCAGCAGTAAACCGGCCTTCTACAGCCGGCTCAACGCGAACGAATAGGCGCCAATCGCCGTAGCCTGGCTGGTGCCGAGCCTCGAGATGCCGACACCCGTGCGCTGCAGCCCGTCGAACTTCACCGTGCGGGTGCTGTGCGGCACCTGCAGTTCCGTGGTCTCACCACGCAGGAACTCGGACCTTTGCGCCTCGTCCTCCAGATTGAAAGCGCGCGGGATCAGGCGGCGGAACCGCTCGCCCGACGGTGCGGCGTAAGTCCCGTTCATCTCGTCGACGATCGCGGGCAGGAACTGGCGGTGCGCGCCGGCGATGCCGCCACCCACGACAACCAGCGCGTCCAGCAGCGTGATCGCCTCTGAGATCGCATCTCCGGCCACTTCGCCCATCCGCCGGAAGGCCGCCTGCGCCGCCGCCTGGTTCCCGGCCGCGGTGCCCTCTGCAATCTCATAGATCACCTTGGGCTCCGGCGCGTCGGCAAAGGCGATGCCCGATCGTTCCGCGTACACCCTCCGCACCGCGCGGATCGCCGCGCCCTCTTCAGCGTTGATGTCCCGCTCCAGCTTGTGCCGCAGCAGCCACACCTCGCCCGCCACCGAGTTGTCACCCGTAAAGAGTTGCCCGTCGCGGACGATGCCACCGCCGAAACCCGTGCCCAGCGTGACGCCTAGAAGATTGCGGAACCGCTTGGGGCTGCCGGCCTGCTCCAGCAGACCGTTGACATAGGGCAGGAACCCGCTGGTCGCCTCTCCATAAGCAAACAGGTCGCCGTCGTTGTTGATAAACGTGGGCAGGCCAAACGTATCTTCGAGCATCGGACCCAGCGCCAAGTTCTTGTAGGCCGGCAGATTCCTGGGTCCAACAATAATCCCATTGAAGTAGTCAGCCGGGGCTGGAAAAGCAAAGCTGATCGCCACGGGTGGCGCGGGTGCGGCGGCCTGAACCCGCCGGAAGCCTTCCACCAGGGTATTCAGCGACTGCTCCAGATCGTCCGCCCGGGATGGCAGCGAGAAGCTCTCCACCACCGGTTGGTTCGCCTGCATGGCGGAGAAGACAAAGTTCGTACCGCCGGCATCCAGCGTCATGACGACGCGGTTATCGTTCGAAGGATTGGACATGAGAAATTACGCCTTTGCGGATTTCAGGTTCATCAGCGCGGCCCATGTGATGTAGAGCACGCATGCCATTGGCACCAGGAAGCTCAGCTGGACCGTGCTGGCATCGGCCACCATGCCCGTAACGGGCGGAACAAAGGCCGCGCCCACAATCGCCGTCACCATCAGGCCGGAGAGCTCGTTGACATGGTCCGGCATCGACTCGACCGCAATCGCAAACACCAGCGGAAAGATATTGGCGAACCCGATTCCGGTCAGGAAGAAACTGGCCACGGCGATGTTCTGGTTGGGTATGAAGAGCCCCAGCAGGCCGAGAATCGACAGGCCGCAGGTGACCAGAAAGAACTTGCGAGGCGACATCCAGTTCAGGATCACGCCGCCTGAGAATCGTCCCACCGTGAGCGCGGTGAAGAATAATCCGGTGCCCAGCAATCCGACCTTGGCAATCTCAAGATTGAACCGCTCTTTGAGGAACAGCGGGATGCCGGCGCTGACGCTGACCTCGGCGCCCACGTAGACGAAGATCGCCCCCACCATGGCTAGGGCATAACCGTTCTTCAGCAGCGCCAGGCAGGATGCGAGCGTCGCCGCTCTGTGCTCCGCCTTGTGTTCCTGCACTTTCATCGGAGCGACAGCCAGAATCGTCAGGATCAGCGCGGCGGTATACACCAGGAAGATGACCTTCCAGTCAGCGCCGAAGTACTTGGCGGCGATGACGGGAATCATCGGACCCGAAAGTGAGCCGATCGCCTTGATGAACTGCCCCAGCGAGAGGTTCCGCGCGTACTTCCCTTCTTCCGAGACGTCACGCATGATCGGATTGCCCGCCACCTGCAGGATCGCCGCACCCGCGCCCACCAGCATCACCGTCACCAGGAACTGGGCAAACGAACCCAGCCCGATGCTGGCGTTCAGCAGGCCCAGCAACGCCACCAGCAAGCCCATCATCAGAACGAACTTCTTGCCCTTCTTGTCCTGCAGCAGGCCAACGGGGACTGACAGCAGGCCGAACATGCTGAAGCCGACGAACGGAATCAGCGAGGCCACGCTGTTGCTCAACTGGAACTCGTTCTTGGCGAGGCTGACAAAGGGCCCCACGGCGTCGGCAAAACCCATGGCGAGAAACGCCAGGAATACCGGCATCGTACGCAATCTCATGCGAACTCCTCTTTTTCTACGGCCGGCAGGCGCTCGTGCAGCCCGCGCGGTCCTTCCTAATCCGGAGCCGCTGATCTGAAAGCCCGGAATCTGTCAGTATATCGCCATATGTAGGGGAACTCTCGCCGGCAAGGCCCGGAAGGGAGGGGAGTTGAGGACCTGAGACGCCTGTTTACCGGCCAGCGGGCAGATTCAGGCCCAGCCCATTCGGCCACTGACGCTGGTACCGGAGGCTTACACCGCCATGCTCCACGCCCGGGGTCCAGTCCACTTTTAAATGTTGTTCGTGCTCGCAGGCGGTGCCGGCCGTCGCTGGCACCCAGAGCTTATATTGGGGGCGCACATCCACCCGCCCCAGCGCTTCGCCAAGCTTGGCGAATGAGGAGACGTCCCAGGAATCCCCTCCGCTCTGCTCCGCCAGCTTCTGCAATTCATAAGACACTGGAACCAGGTCGTCGGCATACCGGGCGCAGAGATTCACCGCATAAACCGGAATATGCGCGGAAAGCAGGCGATATGCCAGGTCTTTTGGCTTGATCACGCTCGCCACATCGTCGTTGGCATAGATCACCACCAGCGCCCGATTGGTATTCCGGGCATGGCCAAGATAGTCCAGCGCAAACGTGATGGCGTCCAGCAGACGGGAGCGCCGCTTGCCAGGCGGAACCGTAATGCTGGACACAAGGGCATTCACTTCCGCGGTGAAACCCGCGCCCAGCACGGGAGCGTCGAGACTCTTCACCGTGAAAAACTCATCCCCGGGACGAGCATGCTCCAGGAACTTGCGCAGGGCCAACTGCGCCTGCCCGGTATTCTCCTGCATGGCCTTACTTCCCTGGACGACGATGCCCACGGACACCGGGCCGCCGCCGGTTTTGATCTTCGCGCCAGGCACGGCCTGATGCCCGCAGGACACACGCACATCAGACGCCTTCAAACCCACTGGACGCTCGGCATAGACGGAGAGAGGTAGCCACCGCGCCTCCTGTGCCTGCAGCAGCACCAGCGGCGCAAACAGCCACGCAACCCTCCGCCAGCCGGTCATTTCAGGGCTCCTGTCTGATAGTTCAGCGAGGCCCGCTCAGCTTGATAATCGAATTTTGCGCTCGCCTGCGCAATCTGGGCGCGCGTTACATTCAGCTGAGCCTGCGATAACTCCACGATACTGCTCAAGCCCAACTCATAGCGCGCCTGCGCCAGCTTCAGCGACTGCCCGGCCTGGTCCAGCAGCTGCGCCGTCAGTTGCAGCCGCTTATAGGCATTCACGGCCGAAAGGTAGGCCACGCGCACGTCCCGTGCGATCCGGTTCTCGATGTCCCTGCCCTGCTGGCGAGCCGCTTCCATCCGCTGCTCCGCTTCGGTCCGTCTGGCGGTGAACAGGCCGCCATTGAAGATGGGGATCTGAACGTTGACGGCTGCCGCAGCCCAACCGGGGCTGAATCGCTCAGGCCGCACCGGAGCACCCCCGGCGTTGGCGCCCGCCGACAGAGTCGGGTAGCGCAGAGCCTTTTCTGCCCGCACAAACCGCTCAGCCGCCTGGATCTGCAGCTTCGCCTGCCGGGCCTCCGGCCGCTGGCTCAGGGCTTCACTGATCAGAGGCGTCGAATCCGCTGGCAGTTCGCCGGGTATATCGTCTTCCTGCAGCGCATATTCCGAAGGAACGCTTTCGCCCAGCGCAGTCGACAACTCCGCCATAGCCGCCCGCTCTTCGTTCTCGGCATTGGAGAGCAGCAGCAGCGCCTCCTCCAGGTTTACCTTTGCGAACGTCACATCAAGCTCGGAGCGCAACTTGCTCTGGGCCAAGGTGGAAGTCTGGTCCGCTACCAGTTGCCGGGCTTTCACCGTCTGCTGCGCCACGCGCAGCACCGCCTGGGAGCGCAGCGCCGTGTAGTAGCTGCGATCCACCTGCAGCAGGACACCCGCGTGCGTCGTGTTGGTCACTTCGCCCTGCGCCTGCGCCTGGAGTTGGGCGCTGGCTGTCAGGTTTCGGGTCCGGCCGAAGTCGGTGATCAACTGGCTCACCGAAACTCCGGCGCCCACATGATTGAACAGGCTGGGCGCATTCAGCGCTCCGGCGAAAATCCGGGCCGTGTCGTCGTTGACCATAGCCCCCGTCACATTACTTTCGACGATCGGGAACAGCCGCGAGCGAACTTCCTTCGGCACTTCCAGCGAGGCCTTCTCCAAAGCCTTGGCGGACTGCAGGGAAGGATGGTTCTTCAGCGCCAGTTCCTCCGCCTCGCGCAGACTGAGCTTGCGCGGAGGATCGCCCGGAGCCCCCATCAGAAGTGCGGGCAACAGCAGCGGCAGGATGCGCTTAAGCATGCTGCACCTCCTGGCGGTCCCGGCCGCGGTACCACAGGTAGTAACCGGCGGGCACCAGGAAGACGGTCAACAGAACAGACAGTGTCAGACCTCCAATGATGGCCCGCGCCAGCGGCGCATACGCCTCACTGCCGGCGCCCAGTTTCAGGGCCATCGGCATCAGGCCGATGATTGTGGCCAGCGATGTCATCAGCACAGGCCGCAGTCGCACTCGGCAGGCCAGAGCCACCGCGGAACGCACATCCATGCCCTCGTGCCGCAGATGGCGCGTGAATTCGACAATCAGGATGCTGTTCGACACGGCAATGCCCACCAGCATCACCACGCCCATCAACGACATGACGTTGAGAGTGGTGCCCGTGGCCACCAGGGTGATCAGTACGCCGGCCAGGCCGGGCGGCACGGCCAGCAGAATGATGAGAGGATCGACGAACGACTGGAACTGAGCCACCAGGATCAGGTACAGCAGCATCACGGCCAGCAGCAGGCCGATCGAGAAGCTGCGGAACGAAGCTCGCATGCCTTGCACCATGCCACGCAAGGTCACCGCCACGCCCTTCGGAATCGTGCTGCCGGCAATGATTCCGTCGATGGAATCAGCCAGCTTGCCCAGATCCTCGTTCAGCGGCCGGACATAAACATCGATGACGCGGCGCAGTTGGAAATGGTCCACTTCCGTCGGCGAATCCACGCGCTTGGTTGAGCTGATGGTTTCCAACCGGGCCGGATTCTTCTGTCCGGGTCCGCGCAGCGGAATCGCTTTCAGGTCCGCCAGCGACTTCACCTGGTTCTCACCATACTGAACGGTAAGCAGGTAGTCGTTCCCCGATTTCGGGTCGATCCAGAACGTCGGCGCGATCATCGCATTGGAAGTCAGCGCCGTGATCACGTTGCCTACGACTTCCCGCTGATCCAGACCCAGCTGGGCGGCGCGCACGCGATCAACATCCAGCTGCAACGCCGGATAATCGAGATCCTGCGGGATGTACAGGTCGGCCACCCCCGGCAGCTTGCGGATCTTTGCCGCCAGGTCCGTGGCGGTAGCGTACGAGTGCTCCAGGTTGGTGCCGTCCACCTGCACATCGATGGGAGCCGGCAGTCCGAGATTCAGCACCGCGTCCACGAGACCACCTGACTGGAAGTAGGCCGTGACGTCAGGCATCTCTTCGGCCAGCTTCTCCTTCACCCGGGCCATGTACTCGAAACTGTTCACCTTGTGGTCTTCTTTCAGACTCACCTGCACGAACGCTGTATGCATACCGGCGTTCGGTGTATACACCGCCGAGAAGTCATAGTTGATGCCGATGTTGGAGACAATCAGGTCCAGCTCCTCGGGCGGAACAACCTTGCGAACGATGTCTTCGACAGCAGCGATCCTTGACTCCGTGCGTTGGATGCGGGTCCCCGAAGGCAACTTGATGTTCATCAGGAACTGGCCCGCGTCCGTACGGGGGAAGAACGACATGCCCATCATGGGCCACACCGCAAGGCTGATAGCGAAGAAAGCACCGAATCCGGCCAGCACCCGGATGGGACGGTCCAGCACTCGCGAAACCATGCCGTCGTACGACTTCAGCATTTTCTCAAAGCGGGCATTGAACCCAGCGTTGAATCTGGCGAAGAAGCCAGTCCCGGCACTCTGGGAATGGCCGTGGATAAAGCGCGCGCAGAAGAGCGGCACAACCGTCAGGGCCACAACGTACGACGCCAGGAGGGAGATCACCACCGTCAAAGCCAGCGCCGAGAACAGGAACTTGCTGACGCCATACAGCAGCGTCACCGGGAAAAACACCACCGCCGTCGTCAGCGTGGCGGCCAGCACAGGCAATGCCACTTCGCGGCCGCCCTTCTCCGCCGCCACCTCCGGACTCTCTCCTAACTCCAGGTGCCGGTAAATGTTCTCCAGCACCACAACCGAGTTGTCGATCAGACGGGAGAAGGCCAGCGCCAGGCCGCCCAGCACCATGCTGTTTACGGAACTGCCGCCCAGCGCGAGGATTACGAAGGTCGCCAGCGCCGAAAGCGGAATGGAAAAGAACACGGCCGTCGTCGCCCGCATGCTGCCCAGAAAGAGCAGAATCATCAGCGAAGTCAGAAACAGTCCGATCGCCCCTTCGTGCAGCAGTGTCTCGATGGCCGTTTTCACGAAAACCGACTGATCGAACACCACCTTGCTGGTCAGCTGCGCCGGGACGTCCACCAGTTTCTTCAGCGCCTCGCGCATTCCGTCAACCACGGCGATCGTGTTCGTGTCGCCGCCCTGTTTCAGCACCGGCACATAGACGGATCTCTGCCCGTCCACACGAACCACATTCGTCTGGATCTGCTGCGCGTCCTTCGCCGTGCCGATGTCCACCACCCGGACAGGCGTCAGCCCTTCCATCTTTACCGGCAACTGGTTGATGTCATCCAGCGAGCGCAACTGGGAATTCGTATAGATGTTGTAGTCCAGATGGCCCACCTGGACGTCACCGGCCGGCAGGATCAGGTTGCCCAGGTTGATGGCCCGTACGACATCCATGAGGCTGAGTTGGTGGGCCTCCAGCCGGTACGGATCGGCGTAAACCATGATTTGGCGCAGGCTGCCGCCAAAGGGCTGGGGCACCGATGCGCCGGGCACGTTCGCAATCTGGTTACGCACCTGGAACTGAGCCAGGTCGCGCATCGCCGTCTCCTGGATTCCTTCACCCTTGAAGGTCACCAGGCAGACCGGTAGGCTCGACGCGTCGAACTTCAAAACGATGGGCGGCAGGGTGCCTGGCGGCAATCGCCGCAAGTTCGCCATGGCCAGGTTACTGATCGAGGTCACCGCGGAGTCGGCATTCGAGCCGGGCTGGAAGTAGATCTTGATGATGCTTACCCCAGGGAGCGATCGCGACTCAATGTGCTCCAGCCCGCTGGCCAGTGTGAAAAACCGCTCAAATCGGCTCGTGATGTCGGTTTCGATCTGCTCCGGCGGCATGCCGGAGTAATAGGTCGCCACCACCACCACAGGAATGTTCATCGAGGGGAACATGTCCACGGGCATCTTGGACAGAGTGTTTACCCCGAGGATCAGGATCGTCAGGCAGACAACGACAATGAAGTACGGCGTCTTGATCGCAAAGCGGGACACTACTCGGCGCCCCCTTCCACCTTCGGCTTCACCGTCTGGCCTGCGGTCAGCTGACCCGCGTTGCTGATAATTACCATGTCTCCGGGCTCCAGCCCCTTCCTCACCTCGGACAGCAGGGCCGTCTCAATCCCCGTTTCGACCTTGCGGATCGCCACTTTTCCGGAGGCATCGACGACATAGACACTACGTGCCCCGTCCCGTTCCTTGAGGGCCGACACAGGCACCGCCAGCGCGTCCTTGCTTGCGGCCAGGGTCAGGTCCACTTCCGCGAACATGCCGGGAATCAGCTCACCGGTCGAATTGGGCACATCCACTTCCGTCTCCATGGTTCGCGTCGCCGAATCCACCTTGTCCGAAGTCCGCGCGATGACTCCGCGGAACGCCTTCTGCAAGGTGGGGATGCGCACGTCCAATGAAGCGCCCTTGCGCATGAGACCGGCGGCCGACTCCGGTACCGGCATCACCAGCCTCAGCAACTGATTCTGAGAGAGCCGCACGATTGGCATCGCCTGGAGATGGCTCGCCGTGCCGGCCTGGATCATCGAACCGTTATCGGCAAATCGTTTCGTCACCACTCCGGTGAATGGAGCCGACACCCGCGCATAACTCATCAATGTCCGCAGCTTCGTCTGCTCGGCTTCCGCGACCTTGATCTGCTCCTGCGAGGCGGAGAGGGCCGACTTCGCCGCCGCCACCTGCGCCGCCGCCATCAGGTCCCGGCCTTGCGCGTCGTCGATCTCCTGCTGCGCCACCAGGCCCGGCTGCGACTTCAGCACGCTGGCCAGCCGTGTATAGGTCAGATGCGTCATCTGGTACGCCGATTCCGCCCGGCGAAGCTCGTCCTGGGCCCGGGCAAGCTCGGCCCTGTTTCGCTGGATCGAGGCCGCCGCCCGCACCAGGTCGTCCTGCATTTCGGGCACTTCCAGCACCGCCAGCAGTTGTCCCTGCGACACATGATCGCCGACATCGACGTACATCTTCTGTACGTAGCCTGCCACCTTGGCCATCACTTCCACTTCCTGGAATGGAATCAGTTCGGCCGTTACAGTCATGGTCTTCGCCAGGTCATGGCGCGAGACTTTGGCCACGCCTACCGTGGCCACCTTTTCCGGTTCCACCGAGGCAGCCACGGCCCGCGGCCGCATAGCCAGATAGCCCACTAGACAGCCACCCGCCACCACCGCGGCGAGCAGGGGATACAGTCGTCGCTTCATTGCACTTTCTCCAGTTCGGTTATCTCTGCCTTCAGGTGGTCGAACGAGAACCTGCCGTCGCGGCAAAGATCGATAATCCTGACCAGCCTCTGTTCACGCTCCCGCGCCACGCGCAGGATGTCCTCGATGTGCTCCACGGGGACGGATAGCATTCCGTGAACATCAGCAAACACGAGATCGCCGGGTTTTACCCTCAGCCCCAGAATCTCCACTTCCACGCCGTACTCCACCATGTGCGCGTAAGCGTGCGACATCGTCACATGGCACGAAAACGCCGGAAAGCTCATGGCGGCCAACGAGGGAATATTGCGCACCGCGCCGTTCGTCACGACGCCGCAACACTGCAGGGAGCGCAGGACCTCGGCGTGCATCTGGCTCAGCACCGCACCCTGGCCCGGTTCCTGATCGATGTCTTCGATGACCGCAATGCGCGGCAACGGCCGGTCCTGCAGGTTCCTCCACCATTCGGTCAGATCCAGGTGCGAGGTGCCACGGATCGGCGGATCGGCGCAACGCACCTTGCTTGTCACGGCATAGCCGGCAATGGCGGGAAATCCTCCGGTGACGCAGCTCAACCCGGGTCGGGTGTAGCCTTCGTTACGGAGACGCAGCTTCAGGACTTCGATGGCATTGGCGATTTTGCAGGTGTCGAACCCTTGCAGCTCGCTCAAATGACAGGCCGGATCTTTTGACAGGGGATGAACCACATCTTCAAGCCTACGGAGATCCTCTTTATAGAACGATCCGGCTCCGGCTGTATTTTAGTCCGCTCGCGGACAGGTCAGGTCACAATTCCCTTGCGCACCGCATAGAGGATCAGCTCGGGCACGGAATGCAGGTTCAGCTTCTGCAGAATGCGCGTTCTGTGGGTTTCCACGGTGTGCAGGCTCAGGTTCAGGAGGGAAGAGATCTCTTTATTCGCCTTTCCTTCGGCGATCAATTGGAGAACCTCCCGCTCCCGGTTGGTCAGCAGTTCGTAACTGTCGTCGGTCCCTTTCACCCGCATCTGCCGGACATAGTCCTCCAGCAGCACCCGTCCCACCGACGGGCTGAAAAAGGACTCGCCAGCGTGTACCGACCGTACCGCCCGGATCAGATCAACCTCGGCTGAATCCTTCAGCAGGTAGGCTTTCGCGCCCACTTGCAGCGCCCGCATCACATAGCCCTCGTCTGAGTGCATGCTCAGAATCACTACAGCCACCTTGGGATTCCGCGCCACAATCTGGCGCGCCGCGTCGATTCCATTCAGTTGCGGCATGGCAATGTCCAGCACAGCCACATCCGGCACGAGTTGCTCCGCCAGATCCACCGCCTGCCGTCCGTTCTCTGCCTCCCCCACCACTTCCAGGTCGGGCTGCCGCTCGAGCAGCAGCTTCAACCCGGAACGGATCACTGTATGGTCGTCTGCCAATATGATTCGAATCTTGCTCATGCAGCCTTCCCCGCCGGCACCGGCGGCAACTCTATCCGCAGCACAACACCCTGTCCGACACCCGACTCCACTTCCATCTGACCATTGAGGTGGGCAATGCGTTCCTGCATCCCCAACAACCCCATACCCTTTGTGGTGTCGGGGTCAAATCCCCTTCCGTCATCCTGGATCAGCACCAGAAGCCGTCTCGCCTCCGCCCGCACCAGAATGGAAACGTTCTTCGCTTGCGAGTGCCGAGCCGCATTGTTGAGAGCCTCCTGGACAACCCGGTAGATCGTCGTGCGGTACTCGTCCGGCAATTCCAGATTGTAGTCTTCCGCGAGCACCGCCACCTCCATCCCGCTGCGGCGGGCCGTCTCCCGCGCCTGCCAGCGCAGAGCGGCAATCAGCCCCAGATCGTCCAGCATGGAGGGGCGGAGCAGAAGGCTCAGATTGCGGATGGAGGAAAGAGTAGATTCGGCCGAGCGTTTGATCGAGGCCATGCGCTCTTTCAATGAGGGTTGGTGGTCCTGGATCTCCGCCGAGGCGTTCGCTACGTCCACCAGCAGCCCGGACAGCGCCTGTCCAGCCTCGTCGTGCAACTCGCGCGAGATCCTCCGCCGTTCCTCTTCTTGAATCTCCAGCAGACGAGTGGACAATGCTTCCAGTTGCGCTCGATCGGCAATGGACGCTTCATATCTTTGCGATGCCGCGCGTTCCAGCCGCATGAAATAGTGCAGCGTAATGCCGGCCAGCGCGGCGCCGATCAGCAGGGCAAGCACCACCACCATCGCCAGGCGTTGTTGCAGCAAGTGGATCAGCGACGCGGAGTGGTCAATCGCTGACCGCAAGTCCAGTTCATTCGCCCGCCGCAGTTCGTCGCACAGGTGGAGGAATTCGTCGCGCCGCGGACTCAACTGCTCCGCCAGCAGATCGTAGCCATCCACTTCCCGTTTCGTATCGTGCCAGCCCAGGGCTGGTTCGGCCACGTGCCAGTAGGCTTCCAGGGAGAGCTTGAGTTGCTGAAAAGCGGGCCTCTGCGCCTCGGGACTCACGGCACTATACGCCTTGACGGCGCTTAATGCCCGGTTCCACGCCTCCACCGCGTCCTGCCGGTGCACCTGCGGCGCCTTGGGTTCGCGGTCCAGCAGGAAATCACGCACACGGCTCGTCGAAGTATAGGCATTCTGGCGGATCAGTTCGAGAGCGTCGCTCCTCTTTACGAAATCGCGGGTGCTCTCATCGTCCGTCGTGGCCACCTTGCGCAAAGCGTGCAGCGAGTAGAATCCCGCGAAGCCCAACAGACAGAGAAGCCCCAGGAAGCCCGCCATTAATACCAGGCGGACACCGGAGAGCAGCGGCGGTTTGGAGCGGGGATTCATCGGCAGTAGCAGGATTAATCCTCCAGGCCCTCCCCTCTATTCAAGCATCCCGGGCAGGTGCTGGCGCTGTCTATACAGTCGAAACCGTATAGCCCACCCTCCGCTGATTGTATAGGATTGAGCCTGGAGGAGTTAACTCTACTTGCCGGCCTTGCGGATGTAGATCGAGCCGTTGAAATTGCTGAACTGAATCTCCGGTCCGCCGCCATTGATCGTGCCGTACATCGACTGGTCCAGCTTCACCCGGTACTTCCCCTTTTCACTCCGCGCACCTTCCGTCGTAGCCTTGGGCGCGGCCGTCACCGCCACATCGAAGTCGCTATAGACTTCGCCGCGCTGGGTCTTCAACTTCACATTCGCCTTGAGGCTCGCAGGGAAGGTCACATCGATGTCCCCATTCATGGAACTGAACGACATCGGCTTCTGCGGGTCCACCTGGTTGAGCACAACCTTGAGCTTCTCGTTCAGCGCGTGAGCTACCACGGAACCCGAAATCCCCGTGAGCGTCACCGGACCATTGATGTTGCTCACCTCCACGTCGCCCTGCACACCCTCGACGGTAATCTCTCCGTCATTGGTGGACTTTAGCTTCAGGGAGGTCCGAACCGGCACCTGGATCTCAATATCAATCGCCCGGTGCATCGAGGATGCTCCGATGCGCACGACATTGTTGTCTTCCTCAGCCTCCAGTCCGGTGGAGTTGATTGTGATGCGGCGCATCCCATCTTTCCTGGCCGTGTCCGAGGCCTTCTCCTGCCGGGACTTGGCCTCGACAAGAATGTCCTTCCCCGAGTAGCCCTTCACATGAATACTGCCCGTCAGCAGCGAGGCCTGCAGCGTCGCCGGCCGCGACGGGTCGCTCAACGGCACCGTTAGCTTGTCCTGTCCCTGCGCCGGCAGGGCCATCGCCGCTACCGTCAATGCACAAACCCACATGGTCTTCGTCATTGCCATATACCTACTTGCCTTCCAGAATTCTAATCTCGCTGTTAAACCCATCCACCAGAATCTCCGGACCGCCGCCGCCGATACGGCCTCCGGAATACCGGTCCGCACGGAACACCGTCTTGCCGTTCCGCTTCTCTTCCGTCACCGGCCGCGCCGGTAGCATCGTCATCTCAAAATCCGAATAGATCTTGCCGTTGAAGGTCTTCAGCCGCACATCCGCCGCCAGCCCCGGCCGGAAATACATCTCGATGGGACCGTTGATCGTCTTGAACGACGTCGGGCCCTTCGGATTCCTGGCAAATTCCGCCTTCACATGGCCGTTCACCGTCCTCACCGCGCCGGAACCCATCAGCCCGCTCAGATCCACCGCGCCGTTGACATTGTGGATCTCGAAGTCGCCGCCGACACCGCTCATCCAGATCCCACCCTCATTCACGGTGGACAGATTCACGGCCATGTTCCGCGGCACCTGCAGTTCAAAGTCGTACCGGACCACATATCTCCGCCGTTGCCGGTCGCCGGACCACTGGCCATCCTCGCAGTGGCAGCGGAACGGCCCATCCACATAAATGCGGGCCGCATCTCCCTGTTGGCCTACGTCCAGCCGCACTTCCTTCCGCGCCAGTTCCAGATCCGCCTGCGAATCGGCCCGCACCGTCTCCGTCGCCACCATCTTCACTTCGTGCCCGTCGTAGCCGGTCACCCGGATGCCGCCCCACACTGTATCCACCACCAGCCGCGCAGCCTCGGGCAGACTCTTCCGAATCGTTTGCTTCTCTTCCAGCCCCTCCGCCATCAGCAGAGGCGCCAGCCACAAAAGTGCGAATACACGTATCGCCATTGCTTGCGTACCTCACATCGAATCGAGACTTGCGAAACCCGTCGGGAGATCTCTAGAACCGGCCGATGGCCCAATTAGCGCGCTGGCGGACAGACTCGTTCACCGTCTGATCCGAACTCAGCTTCTTCAGCACCGTCACCGAGCGCCGGTCCCTCATGTCCACCAGCGCGTCGATCAGGGCAATTTGCACCAGGGGGGAATCTGAGCGGCCAAGAGCCGTCACCATCCCTTGCCCCACCTCGGGTACATTCGAATACTTGCGCAGCGCGTCCGCCGCCGCCAACCTCACGTCGACACTGGGATCCTGGTCCACCGCCGCCAGCAGCGCGCCCAGCACCTCTTCGTCCGGCCGGTTCAATCTCGCGCTCCAGCTCACGCCCCGCAGTCGGTCGCTGGCCGATTGCTGCCGCAGCAGTGAAACCGCCACCATTTCCCGAGTGCCTCGCAGCTCCTCGTGCAGCTTGGCGAACTCCTTGGCCGAAGGGGCATTCGAGCTGGCCGCTACTCCGATCGCCACACCCACCGCCAGGCACGCCGCAGCAATCGATACCTGCAATTCCAGTTTCGCTGGCCACCAGCCATACAACCACTGCGAAATCGAGAAGCTCTTCCTCGGCTTCGGCTGCTCCGCCTGTTCAAGCCCATGGCGGTAAGCCGCCAGCATCGTCCGGAACCGCACAGCCACCTCGGGGCTGGGCTGCTCCTCGGGCAGTTGACCCAACATCGACCAGAGCCGCGACGACTCCCGGCAATCCGCGCACTCAGCCATGTGCCTGTCCACCTGCTCCCGGCCCTGCGCACTCGCCGACCCGGCCCAATATTCCGGCAGCAACTCCTGAATCTCTTCACACCGCATTGCCATGTCCCTCGTCCGCTACAGCCCATGCGCCACGGCCTGTCCGTTTGTGTTCCGACACAAGACCCTGGTAGATCTTCTTTAACTCCTGCACCGCCCGGAAAACCCTGACCTTCACGGTGCTCACCTCACAGTGCAGCAATTCAGCAATCTGATCGTGCGGCAGGTTCTGATACCGGCTCAGCACCAGCAACTCCCGTTTCTCCTCCGGCAGCAGCGAAAGAGAGCGGCGCAGCAGATCCTCCTGTTGCGTCGACTCCGCCCGGTCGGCCGGCGTTGGCCGCGCATCCGCCGGTGAAAGCGTTTCTAATTCCACCCCGACCTCCGGCCGCTTCTTTCTCAACGCATCCACCCGTGCATTCCGTGCGATCTGGTACATCCAGGTCGTGAACGACGTCCCGTCCCGGTAGGTCTGGCGGTAGCGGAGAATCCGGAAGAAGACATCCTGGACCAGATCCTCACTGTGCGCCCGGTCTCCGGTCAGCCGGAGCAGAAAATTGAACAGATGAACGTGGTGGCGTTCAAACAAGGGGCCCAGCGCGCGCAGGTCACCCTGCCGCACTCCGGACATGAGATCTTCGTCTGTCTGCGCCATCCGTCCTGTACTCTAAGCTGCCTGGCCGGAGCTTCAATGCCCCTGCCTTCAGTCATATATACAGCCGATCTGTGGCTTGGTTACGGGAAATTGCGGGAATCGCAGGGCGGGGATCAACAGGAGGGGGGGAATCCGCCGGCCGGTTCCTCGCGGCCGGCGGATCCTCATGAACGGCTAAACCAAACAAACTACTGGGCTTGAGTCAGGTGCGCGCGGCGGTTCTTCTGCCAGCAGTCTTCGTCGTGCTCAGTGCAGACCTGCTTCTCTTTGCCGTAGCTGACCGTCTTCAGCTGGCCGCCCGGCAGGCCAAGCGATACCAGATAGTCCTTCGCCTGCTTCGCGCGGGCATCGCCCAGCGCCATGTTGAATTCGTCGGAGCCGCGCTCATCGCAGTAGCCTTCCACCGTCAGGCGGAAATCCGGGTACTGGGAGATGATCTCGCTCAGGGTCTTCGCATTGGCGCGCAGGGCGGTCTCGGCGTCGGGACGCAGATTGTGACGCGCAAAATCGAAATAGGCGTCCTGAATCTTGTTCAGCAGTTCCTGGATCTGCAGCTTGGTAGCAGCATCGGGCATCCGGCTCTGCTCTTTCGCCACAACCTTGGGCTGCGCGGCGGGCGCGGGGGCGGGGGCGGCCGCACGCGTCGGGGCGGCAGGAGCAGGCGCGACGGTCGGCGGAGGCGGTGTCTGAACCGCGGTCTTCTTCGTGCAGGCGCCGAGCGACAGGCAGAGAGCTGCTCCAGCGAGGCAAGTGGCAACGTTCAACTTCATGTAGGGCTCCTTCGGGAGAGGATGTTCTAATCCTATTAAACCGAATCTTTCGGCCCTTGGCCATACCTTCTGGGCAGTATTGGTCCAGCCTGCAAGATACTTTGCTGAAGGGATGGTACCCGGCCCGCGTTAGCCGTATCCTGACATTGGAAACAACAAGCTCTGCCGGCGCCCGCGCCTGACGGCCGATTGAGAACCTTATATATGGATTCGATCCGCATTCTGCTCGCTGACGACCACAATGTCCTCCGCGACGGCCTTCGCCTCCTCCTGGAGCGCCAGCCCGGCTATGTCGTCGTGGGGGAAGCCGCCGACGGCATCGCCGCCGTCCAGATGGCCGCCGATCTCCAACCTGACGTCGTCGTCACCGATATCGCCATGCCTACCCTCAATGGCATCGAGGCCACCCGGCGCATTGTGGAGAAGAATCCACACACGGGCGTAGTGATTCTAAGCATGCACTACGACGAGAGTTACGTCCTCCGCGCCCTGAAAGCCGGAGCCCGCGGCTACCTCCTGAAAGACTCCGTCAAAGCCGACCTCCTCGCCGCCATCCAGGCCGTGGCCAAAGGCCGCTCCTTCTTCAGCCACAAGGTGAGCCAGATCCTCCAGGAAGATTACGTCCGGACGCTGCAGCGGATGAACGCCGAGGACAGCTACGATCTCCTCACAGACCGCGAACGTGAAATCCTCCACCTCGTCGCCGAGGGCCGCACCAGCAAAGAGATCGCCACCTTCCTGAATCTCTCCGTCTACACCGTGGATACCCATCGCGGCCACATCCTGGAAAAACTCAACCTCCACAGCGTGCCCGAACTCATCCTCTACGCGGTCAGAAAACAGCTCATCACATGACCGGACGTTTGCGTCCGGAATAAGCGATTGCGAGGGGCAATTCCATTACAACCCAACCGGAGATTCCATCCCGCGATTATCTGTAAGCGGGTTTACATGGAAGATTCGCAATCAATGCCGCTGCTCCGTCTACAGACGGCGATGCAAAACCTCAGCCGCATTTCCTGGCGGGCGTCAGAAATTACTGCGCAAGTGGCGGGCCCGCCAATCTCGCCGCATCAGTCATTTCTGAAATTTCCTTCATCAATCCCTTAGCTCTGGCTGCTCGTCGGGCCTATCAATGCAAACAATCTCTGACACTGCCGCACACCCAGCTCCACCCCAAGTTTGGAGCGCAGGTAATTCGACAATACGCGGCCATTCCATTGATCGGCCGTTAGCCCAGCCGCGGCCGGAGTCCGGCGCAACGCCTGCCTGACCACCTTTTGCTGGCTTTCGGGCAGCCGCGGCGACCGGCCCGGATGCCCGCCCTCTCGCAGCCCCTCCACCCCAAACCGCTCGAAATTCCTGACCCAGTAGCCCACCGCCCGCGCTGAATCTCCGATCAGCGCCGCCGCCTGCCGGCAGCTCAGGCCTCGCGACACCAGCAGAACGCCATGCAGCCGGTGGTTGTACCTCGATTCTTCCGAACGGCGGATCTCCTCATCCAGAATCTCCTCCTGCGTCCGGCACGCGCCGGCTATCTGCGCCTTCATGTAGACATAAAATCACATTTTATTTATCCGCGCAATTCATTATGTCGTAGGTGTTTAAGCAGTAACGCAATAGTGTTCGGATCAGTTACAGTAGACACAGCTTGTCTCGCTGAGGTCTTATGAACGGTCGCTCATCAGTAACGCCCCTCCTGGTTTTCTTCTTTTCCTCCCTACTCCCGGCAGCCGACTGGCGCCCAATTGATCCCAATGAACTGGCACAGAAAACGCCCAAAGTCGAGGCCGGAGCCGATGCCGAAGCCATTTTCTGGGACATCAAAATCGAGGATAGCGTCCAGGGCGGCGATCTCCAGCTCACGATGAACCATTACATCCGGATCAAGATTTTCACGGATCGCGGCAAGGAAAAGTACGCCACCGTCGAGATCGAACAGGCCGGAAAGCGCCGCATTATGGACGTGGCGGGCCGCACCATCAAGGCCAACGGCACCATCATCGAGCTGAAAAAGGACTCGATCTTCGATCGCGATCTCGCCAAAACCAAGGGCTTCAAAATGCGCGGCAAGGCGTTCACCATGCCGAACGTCGAAGTGGGCGACATCATTGAATACCGCTACCGCGAAATTCGGGACGACGAAATCGCATCCCACATGCGGCTCTACCTGCAACGCGAATTGCCGCTGTGGAACGTTACCTACCACCTGAAACCGCTGAATCTTCCGTATCTCCCGTACGGCATGAGGACCCTCCCCATGAACTGCCAGGTGCCGCCCTTCAAGCAGGAGCCGAACGGATTCTATGGGGTCAGTCTCAGCAATATGCCTGCCTTCCGCGATGAACGCTACTCTCCACCAGAAGATCAACTGCGGGCCTGGATGCTCATTTACTACGAGGAAGACAAAAAGATCGATGCCGAAAAGTACTGGAAGACCGTCGGCCGGGACGATCACAACCGCTTCAAGCCGCGCCTGAAGGCCGACGGACTCGTCAAACGGACAGCCGCTGACCTGGTCACAGGCATCGAGAAACCGGAAGAGAAGATCGCCGCCATCGAGAAGTTCTGCCGCACCAAAATCCGCAACCTGAACAGCCGCACCGTCCATCTCACCGCCGCCGAGCACAAGGCGATCAAAGACAACGAATCACCCGGAGACACGTTGGAACAGAAAGCAGGCAGCGGCATGGATATCAACCTGCTTTTTGCCGCATTGGCCAATGCCGCCGGCTTCGATGCGCGCATCACCCGTCTGAGCGACCGCGGCGACACGTTCTTCAACATGAACCTGCCGCTCACCTACTTCCTCAACAACTTCAGCGTAGCCGTGAAGGTCAATGACCAATGGGCCTTCTTCGACCCCTCCACCCCCTACCTGGACCATGGCATGCTCCGCTGGCAGGAGGAATTAGGGCACGCGCTGATCTCTGACCCCAAGGGCGGATTCTTTGTCGACACTCCTTACTCTGACCCCGCACGCTCCCTCCGGAGCCGCCATGGGGATTTCAAACTCCTGCCCGACGGATCTCTGGAAGGCACCGTCCGCTATAGCTACACCGGACATGCAGGCCGCGGTCAAAAGTCTTACTACGAAGACATGACGCCGGCCCAACAGGAGGAGGATTGGAAGAAGGACATCCAGGACCGGTTCAGCACCGCGGAACTCTCTGACTTCCGCATGCCCGACGTAACCGACCCTTACAAACCCTTTGTCGTCGAGCACAAGGTCACCGTCCCGGCCTATGCCACCCGCACCGGCAAGCGCATCCTGCTTCAACCCGCTTACTTCCAGCGCAACGCCACGCCCATCTTCACCGACACCACCCGCAAATGGGACATCTACTTCAGCTACGGCTGGATCGAAGACGACGAAATCAACATCGACCTGCCCGAAGGCTGGGAACTCGATCAACCCGTGAAGCCGGTCAGCACCAATATCTCCGACGTCGGCAACTACTCCGTCGAAGTCCGCAAAACCGTCGACGGCCGGCGTCTGATTTACCACCGCAAGTTCGTGTGGGGCACCAACAAGCGCATCATCTTCCCCGTCGAGGCCTATCCCAAAATGAAGCAGATCTTTGACTTCGTGCAGGAGCAGGACGGCTACACGATTGCCCTGAAGGCGGCCGGCGATGCCAGGTAGGACGCTCCGCTTCGCCGCACTCGCAATCCTCGCACCCTGGCTGCTCCAGGCAGCCGATGAGACGCCGCCCTGGCTCAAGGAACTGAGCACCGTCACGCTGCCCGCCTACCCCGCCAAGGTGAACAACGTCGTGTTGCTCAATGAGGAGCAGACGGTGATGGCGGAAACCGGCCGCCTCACCACCACCACGCGTACCGCCATCAGGATCCTCAACCCGCAGGGCGGCGATGTGGCGTTCTACGATTCCTACGACTCCGTATCCGGCAAAGTGCGCGACTTCCGGGCCTGGATGCTGCCCCCTTCCGGCAAAATCAAGAAGTACGGCAAGGACGAGATTCTCGATGTGGCCTGCGTCGGCAACGACATCTACAACGAATGCCGCCGGCGCTTCGTCTCCGGCAAACGGGACGCCGAACCTGGCGCCATCTTTGCCTACGAGTCCGTCATCGAATACCAGACTTTCGCAAACCAGATCTCCTTCCACTTCCAGGACGGCACCCCCGTGCGCCTGGCGCGGTTTCGCGTCACGGTGCCCGCCGGTTGGGAGGTCCGGTCCAAGCCCTTCAACGGTGCCCCGAAAGAGACGCTGGCCGACGGCGTCTATACCTGGCAGATGGAAAACCTCCCCGCCATGGAACCCGAACCCGCCTCGCCCAGCTTTCTCAGCGTGGCGCCCTGGGTTGGCGTAAACCTCGTCGGACCCGGCGGCAAACACCCGGTTCTCTCCTGGACCGATGCCGCCGGCCTCCTGGCCGAATTGAACGACGCCCAGGCGGACCCCGGGGAACTCATCACCGCCAAGGCTCGCAGCCTCACCGAGGGCGCCACCACCGAGATGGACAAGATTCGCGCCATCGGCCGCTTCACCCAACAGGTCAACTACGTCTCCGTCCAGACCAACCTCGCCAAGGGCGGCGGCTACCGGCCCCACGCCGCGGAGCAGGTCTTCAGGAAGCTCTACGGCGACTGCAAGGACAAGGCGAATCTGACCCGCGCCATGCTGAAGGCCGTCGGCATCACCGCCTACCCCGTCGCCATTTACGCCGGCGACCGCACCCAGGTCACGCAGGAGTGGCCTTCTCTCGGTGCCTTCAACCACGCCATCTCAGCCATCCGTGTCGCGCCGGATACGCGCGAACCCGCCGTGCTGGACCATCCCAAGCTCGGCCGCCTTCTCTTCTTCGATCCCACCGATCCCTACGTCAAGCCCGGTTTCCTGCCGGACCACGAGCAGGCCAGCCTGGCCCTGATCGGCGCGCCAGGTGACGGCGGACTTGTCCGTGCCCCTTCCGCCCCGCCCGTTGCGGCCGCGCACGAGCGCCTCGTCGAAGCCACCCTCACCGCCGACGGCGCGATCGAGGGCAAGTTCACCGACAAGCGGACCGGCGAAGCACTCGCCGCGGCCGTCGGCGAGTACCGCTCCATTGGCAAAACCGACTATGAAAAACGCCTGGAACGCTGGGTCGGACGCAGCGTCCAGGGCGCCACCTCCTCGGGCCTCGAGATTGAAGACTCGACGGATCAGTTCGTGGTTCGAGGCCGTTTCACTTCACCGCACTTCGCCCAGCGGCCGCAGCCGCGCATGCTCATCCTGAAGGCCGGCCTCCTCGAGTACGACGACTGGCGCCTCGTCTCCAAAACCCGCAAGTATCCCGTCGTGGTCGATACCGACGCACTCAACGAGACGGTGCGCGTTCAGATTCCCGCCGAGTTCAAAGTTGACGAACTGCCGTCGCCCATCCGCCTCAACTCGCCCTACGGCAAGTACGAGGCCGCCTGGACCCAGGAAGGCCAGGCCATCCAGTTCCGCCGTACCCTGGAACTGCCCGCTCAAACCGTCCCCTCCGGGCAATACCCCGAGCTCAAGAAGTTCCTCGATACCATCAGCGGCTCCGCCAACGCGCCCGTCGTTCTCGTGCGATAGCCGCCGCTCCGCCCCCGCCCTCCGGGAACCGGTCCATCCGGAGCCTCCACTCTTACCCGCCGGGTAGAGTGGAGGCCCCCGGTCGTAGCACGCCCCGCCTCCAGCCTCCAAGCCGCCCCTCTTGTCAGCCGCTCTGTAAACAAACAACCCTGCGCGAAACATCCGCCTTGCTTCGGCCGTATAATCAGACAGTCTATGGGAAAGAACGATCTGCTCCCCGGAACCCTGGACATGATGGTCCTCAAAACGCTCACCCGCGGGACCCTCCATGGCTACGCCATCGCGCAACTCCTCCGCCAGCTCTCAGAGGACATCCTGCAGGTGGAGGAAGGCTCCCTCTACCCCGCCCTCCAGCGCCTCGAGCTCAATGGCTGGATCGAAGGCGAATGGGGCCTGTCCACCAATAACCGCCGGGCCCGCTTCTACAAACTCACCCCCGAGGGCCGCAAAAAGCTCGCCCGGGAGACGGCCCGCTATTGCGAGATGTCAGGCGCCATCGCTCGAGTCATGGGGTTGGCCTGATGCCGCGCCGCTGGCTCCGCCGCCTGCGTTACTGGCTCAACCGGCGGGAACACGCCAGGCTCCTGGGTGAAGAGATGGAGGCCCATCTGGAGACGCGGATTCAGGAACTCCAGCAGGAGGGCATGACCCAATCGGACGCCCGCCGCACCGCCCATCGCGAGTTCGGCAATCCCACCCTTCTCCTGGAACAGTCCCGCGAAACCTGGATTGCACGCTGGCTCAACGATTTCGTCCAGGACACCGTCTTCGCGCTCCGCACGCTTCGCAAACAGCCCGGCTTCACCGCCGCCGCCTCGCTCTCCGCGGCTCTCGGCATCGGAGCCTGTTCCATGATCTTTGGACTGGCCAACCACGCCCTGCTGCGCCCGTTGCCGGTCGAGGAACCAGGCCGTCTCATGAGCATCGCCGGACGGAATCTTCGCTCGGGCCGGGCCGGCGGCTCGCTGGCCTATCCCGACATCGAGCACCTCCGCCAGTCGAACTCCTTCCTGGCGATCACTGCTTTCTTTCCCTTTATGCCCGCCGCCATTGCCAGTGGCGGTGATCCACAACGCTATTGGGGCTCAGTCGTCACGGCCAACTACTTCGAGGTCGTCCGCCCCGCCTTCGCTGTGGGACGCGGCTTCGACCCCGCTCGCGACGATCGCCAGGGCGAAGCCCCCGTCGTCGTCCTCAGTCATCAACTCTGGCAGTCCCGCTTCGCAGCCGACCGTGCCATCGTGGGCAAGTCCATCCAACTCAATGGCCGTCAGGTCACCGTCGCCGGCGTTACCGGACCAGGCTTCCGCGGCACCGAGTCCCTCTTCTACTCCGATTTCTACTTGCCGTTCTCCATGCTCGATAGCCTGGCCCAGGTGGGTATGGGCGGTGATCGCCTCCACAACCGCAACAGCCAGTGGCTACTCGCCGCCGGACGCCTGCGCGACGGAGTGGACCCGCGCACGGCCGCCGCCTCCATCGATACCCTGGGCCGCCAACTCGCGGTCTCCTACCCAGCCACCAACCGCGAACGCGCCTTTCAGGTGGAGCGCGCCGGACAGGTCAACGCCGGCTTCCGCAAGGCCATCACGCTCTTCTTCCTGCTGCTTCTCACCGTCTCCGCCCTGATCCTCTGCACCGCCTGCGCCAACGTGGCCAATCTCCTGCTCGCCCGCGCCTCGGCACGCCACCGCGAGATCGCCACCCGCCTCGCCATCGGAGCCGGACGCACGCGGCTCATCCGGCAACTTCTCACCGAGAGCCTTCTGCTTGGCCTGCTGGGTGGAGTCGGCGGCTATGCCATCGCTCACCTGGGCGTCACCGCGCTCGGCAGCACCCGCCTGCCCCTGGCCATGCCGGTCGACTTCTCTGTCGCCCTGGATTACCGCGTGCTGTTCTTCTGCATCGCGCTCTCCGCCCTCACCGGCATGATCTTCGGAGCCGTGCCCGCGCTGCGCGCCACCCGCCCCTGCCTCGTCGGCGCGCTCAAGGAGGACGAAGGACGCCTCGCCGCCGGCCGCCGCTTCGGTCTCCGCAACCTCCTGGTCGTCGCCCAGGTCACCATCTGCATGGTGCTGCTCATCGCTTCCGGACTCTTTCTCCGCAGCCTCAGCTCCGCGGGCAGAATCGACCCTGGGTTCACTCACCGCAACCTCCTGATCGCGGCCTTCGATCCCAGCCTGAATCGCTATTCAACGGACGAAACGCGCAGACTGCTCGAGGCCATCCTGGAAAACATCCGTTCCCTGCCCGGCGTGGAATCCGCAGCCCTCAGCAACGGCATCCCGCTCAACCTGGAAGGCACTCAGAACTCTTTCGTCCCGGATGACAAACTCGCTGAGAAGGAAACGGCTGGCATCCTGGCGCATATCTACGCAATCTCACCGGGCTTCTTCGAGACCCTCGGAATCCGGCTCATCGCGGGCCAGGACTTTGCGCCGGGAACTCCAGCCGAAGACATCGCCATCGTGAATCAGGCCCTCGCGGACAGAGCCTTTCCAAATCAGAACCCCGTTGGGCGCCACATTCTCTATCTCGGCCGCACCGTTCGCATCGCCGGACTCGTGGCAACCGCCAAGTCACGAACGATCGGCGAAGAACCCCGCCCCTGCCTCTATTTCCCTCTGGCCAAAGAACTGCGCGGCAACGATTCACTCTCCGGCATCAGCCTCGTCCTGCGCACCCGCGGCGAGCCCGCGTCCTTCACGCCTCAGGTGCGCCAGGTCTTTCGCAATATCGATCCGGCCCTCGCCGTCTTCGATGTCCGCACCATGCAGACCCAACTCGACCAGGCGCTTTTCCTGCCGCGCGCAGCCGCCCTCCTCTTCGGCTTCGCCGGGTTTATGGGCCTGCTCATCTCCACCATAGGCATCTACGGGGTTATCAGTTTCGGCGTGGCCCGCCGCACCAGGGAGATCGGGATCCGCATGGCCCTCGGAGCCCGCCGGGGTCAGGTGCTCGGAATGGTAGTCCGGCAGGGACTCCTGCTCACAATTACGGGCGCGGCAATCGGCCTCGCCCTGGCGCTCTCGCTCAGCCGTGTGGCCGCCAGCCTCCTCTACGGCATCAGCCCCACCGACGCCCCGACCTTCCTCCTGGTCCCCGCCCTTCTATTGGGCATCGCGCTGCTGGCCTGTCTGATCCCGGCCCGCCGCGCCGCGGCCCTGGATCCGCTCCGGGCCCTGCGCTACGAGTGACACGTCCTGAGGGATTGCCCAACGTGCCACCTCCTCAGCCCCAAGGCCTACGTCCGTCAGCTATTGCAACTCCACATAAGGCCGCAGGATCTCTGTCACCTCACCCACACTCACGGCCGCGGCCGCCCGCTCCGAAGCGAACCGCAGATTGAACCGGGATCCATGCTGAGCCCGCTGCTCTCGTTCCAGTTGCTCCCGCAGCGGACGGACTCTCCTCCTCCGCACCCGGTCGTACTCACTCTCCAGCCGCCGCCGGCGCTCTTTGTCCCGGGTTCCGATCATGCTCGAGCGGATCCTGCGTTCCTCTTCGCTGGTGCCCCAATGCACCGAGTCATAGCCCGGCAGCCCCAGCAACTGTTTGTTCGTAAACCCTCCGCCATCCAGTTGAAACTCGATGTGGTCTCCCTTCACCTTCACCAGGGTCACCGAAGCCGCCTGGCCCCGGCGCAGGGCGATCCCGTACTTCGCCAACCGCGCCTCCCGCTCGTCCGGACGCCCGGCCGGCGTCTCGCCCGCGTACACATCCACACCGGAGTCGTCACCAGGCATATCGACCAGCAGAGTCACCCGTCGGCCCTGGAAGTGCTGCTCCAGCACAGCCGGTGGCTGCCCGCTGACCGTCGCGGCCAGACAGAAAATTAGCAGTCCTCGTACCATGAAGGCCCCTCCACCACCTCGCACGAAACTCTTTCGAGTATCCCGCAAGGCCAGCCCGCCGGAGGCCCTGCGCCGCGCTGCGCACAATCGCGGACAATGTCTGGTATGCCGAAAGCACGTCCGCCTGGGAATCCCGCTGGCGATCCGCCCTGCCTCCACCACGCAGTCGGCGGCACCGGCTCCTGGCGGCGCCTCTCCGAAGCCTTCTACGGCCGCGTCGCTCACGATCCCCGCATCCGTCACCTCTTCCCCGGCAAGACCTTCCACTGCGCAATCGAGGAGCTCACCGCCTTCCTCGTCCAGCTCTTCGGCGGACCCTCCAGCGACACCCAGCGCCGCTGGTGGCTCAGTCTCCGCGAATCGCACCAGCGCTTCCAGATCGGGCCGGCGGAGCGCACCGCCTGGCTGGAGAACATGCGCCTCACCCTCGACGGCTCCTCGCTCGAACCACACCACCGCGCCGCGCTCCTCCTGTTCTTCGAGACATCCTCGGCCTATGTCGCGAACACCGGCGCCGCAGCGTCCCTTGCGGCCATGACTCCGGAAATCGCCCGCCGCTGGCAAAGCCAGTGCATCCTGGACGAACTCGTCGCTGCCCTGCGCGCCGGCCAGATCGACGCGGCTCTTACCCTCGCCGAGAGCGAAGTCCTGCGCGAACGCTTCCACACCGATCGCTCCGGACTGGCCGCCCTGCTCGGCCTCATGCTCGGCGTGGACCACCCCGCCATCCAGAACTACCTCCATACCCGGCTAAGCACCGATCCCAGCCTCGTGAACGAGCGTTTCGCCGGCCGCACCCTCCTCCATCAGGCCGCCGCCCTGGGCAACCAGCCCGCCCTGCAACTGCTCCTCCGTCTCGGCGCGGACCCCAATGAAAAGGACGCCGGCGATCACACCCCGCTCTATTCCGTCGCCAACGAGTACCAGGGCCTGAACGGCGGCGCCGTGGTTCGAATCCTGGTCCAGGCGGGAGCAGTGGTCGACGCAAATGGCGGAGCAAAGCGCTGCACGCCCCTCCACATGGCCGCCCGCCGCGGCAGTGTGGAGATCGCCGAAGCCCTGCTGGCTTGCGGAGCCGCGATCGAAGCCCGCGACAGTCTGGGTGAGACACCCCTGCGCCGCGCGGTGAACTGCGACAAATTGCAGGTCGCGGCCCTCCTGCTCAGCCGGTCCGCCAACCCTCACTCGCTCGGCAGCAAACGCCTCACCCCGCTCCAGGCGGCAAGGTCCGCGGCAATGAAGGAGCTCTTCCAGGCACGCAAACGCTCCTAGCCCTCAGAACCGCAGCCGCAAGCCCGCCCAGGCCCCGCGCGGCGCGCCCGGAGCATAGAACGTCGACTGCTGCACCGGATACTCTCCGTTCGAAGCGGCCGGGAAGGGCCGGGCCACAAACTGCCCCTGCGCGGTGATGCCCGTCGGACCAAGCTGCGCCCCGCTGTAATACCGCCTGTCCAACAGATTGTTGATCTGCGCGAACAACTCCACGCGCCGGTGCAGGTTATACCGTGCCCCCAGGTTCACCACACCATACCCGGGAGACCGGCCCGAGCCCAGGTAGTAAGTCCCGTCCGGTTGATGCTCATTGTTCTCATTGCCCCGCGCCCAGGAACCTGAGACCCCGATCACACTCAGGTCCACCACCAGCTTCGACGTCACCTGAACGTCGGCATAGGCCTTTACCAGGTGGCTCGGGATCAGCGGGATGTGGCTGCCCGGCTGGATCTCAATCGTGCCTTCCAGTCCGGGCGACACCGTCTGCGCCAGGTCGTTGCTGCTGTTCCCGCTGCCATTCACTGTCTCGCTGCTCTCAAACGTCGCGCGCAGAAACGTGTAGGCGCCTCCATAGGTCACTCTTCCGGCACGCGCACTCAAATCCAGCTCCAGGCCCTGCCGCAGGGTCCTCTCGAAGTTTTTGAAATAGCCGAAGCCTGTCTGCGGCGAAGCCACAAACAGAATGTCATCGTGATTCGCGGCCCGGAACCAGCCCGCGCTCCAGCGCAGTCCGTGCTCTCCATGCCCCCGAACCCCCGCCTCCCATGTCTTCGTCACCACCTGCTTCAGAGGAGGATCCCCGGCCATCGCATTCGGCAGCTTGCACGGAGTCTCCGGATCCGCGCAGCCCAGCTCAATCGACGTCGGAGCCCGGCTCCCTTCCGTGTAGCCGCCGTAAAGGTTCACCGCCCCACCCACGCCATACGTCGCGCCGAGGGCCGGATTGAATCGCCGGAATTCGTGCCAGCCCGTCAGCGATCCATGCCCCGCCTCCGGCCGGATTCCATCCACGTTGTCGATCGTCGTCCGATGGAATCGCCCCGAGGCTGTCACATTCAGGCGGCCCGCCGTCAGCGTGTTCGAGGCATACACGCTCGCACCATGCGTGCGTCCCCTCAGGTTCACCCGGACATCGAAAGGCTCGCCATCCACCTCCCCGCCGGTCACTCCATCCCCAAACGCCCCGGTCCCCACCACGCTCCGGTCCGGTGCCAGATACCCCAGCTCGGTCGACTGCTCAAAATTCACACGGCTCCCGTCATACGCCGCGCCCGCGGTCAACTGGTTGCGTTTCCGGCCAATCCGCCCAAGCCAGCTCACCTGCCCTGAAAGGCCATAATTCCGCTGCTGCGACGCGCTCCGGTTGATCAGGCCGTTGCACTTCTCCGCCGGCTCATCCCCCAGCAGGACATTCCCGATGCATCGCCAGAACGGGAACGGAGTGTTCGCGGCCGTAGCGCCCGAAGCCGGGAACCCCGTGTAGCCCGCCGCCGTCAAAGCCGCCCGCTCCGCCGCGCTGGGCTGGTACATCGACTGGTCCAGCGAATTCTCATTGATGTCGCCGTTCAACGTCCGCGTCCGGATGTGCCGGAAATAGGAATTGCCCGAGAAACTCAGCGCGTTCGAAAAACTGTGCCGCAGCTGCAGGTTCACAAAGGGGGACCGGTTCGCGGTCTGGTCCGGCAGCGTATACACGCTGCGATAGTCACGCTCCAGCAGCCGCACCTCCTGCAGCCCGTTCCCGTTCAACGAATTGTTCGCGTAGGCCAGCGTCAGGCCAATCGACGTCCGCTCGCGCTGCCGCCCGGCCTTTCCCAGGAACTGCCGCACGTTCGAGGGCGACGATGCGCGCCAGCCGTCTTCGAAGAACAGGCTGCTTGCCGCATACCAATGGAACCCTTTTGCCGTCGATCCGCCATGCTCCAACTCCGCCATCTTCCGCCCGAAACTGCCCCCGCTCAACTGCACCGAGGTGCCCGGATGACTGATGCCATCCTTCGTCCGCAACGACAAGGCCCCACCCAGCGTGTTCAACCCGAACAGTGGATCGGAACCAGCGATCATCGCCATTTCGGCCACGGCCACGCGCGGAATCAGATCCCAACTCACAACATCCCCGAACGGCTGGTTCAACCGGACCCCGTCCATGTACACCGACACACCCTGCGGGGTGCCCAGCAGCGGGGATGCCGTATAACCACGGAAATTCACATCCGGCTGCAGAGGATTCCCCTGAATCTCATTCACAAAGACATTCGCCAGCCGGCGGTTCAGAAAATCGGCCACATCCAGGGCGCCGCTCGATTCGATATCACGGTCCGTGGCCGCCTTCACGGGAGCCGGAATTTCGTCCAGCAACCGGTCCAACCCGGCCAGGGGGGTCGCACTCACCACCGACACCGCATAGGACGAGGCACCAACCTCCAGGCTGACCACACGCTTCACCGGAACATTCGCAGCAATCTCCAGCGTCTCCGTATACGGGGCGAAGCCCGCTTTCGCAAGCCGCAGCCGGTAGGAGCCAGGAGGCAGTCCCGCCACCGTGCCCAGCCCGCGCCGGTCGCACTGAAAACTCCGCCGGAATCCCGAGTGCAGACCCTCCAGCCACCCGTGCGCCTCCACCGCTGCGCCCGACGAGTCTTTCACTTCCACCTGAATCACGCCGGCCGGAGCTTGCCCCACCAGGGCCACCAGGGAGAACAGTAGCGGGAGAACAACCAGGCGCACCAGACGCCGCCAGAACAGAGCCATATGAGGGATATCCTCACCAGCCTCCATCTGTTCAGACTATTTTCACCGCCCGCCCACCGCGGCCCACACAGGTCCTCCCCGTCTCCTCCCTGCTACAATCAACGCCAACCCACCGGGCGCAAAAACCATGTCAGATTTCTCCTGGACCCAGCTCGCCCGCATCGCCACGACCCGGGAAAAGGAAACGCCAAACCCCACCCACGAGGAAGTCGTCCGCTTCTTCACGGAACTCAGAACGCCCATCCTGCGCTATCTGTACACCCTGGGACTCCCGCTCAGCGAAGGCGAGGACGTCGCCCAGGAAACCTTTCTCGCCCTCTACCGCCATCTTCTCGACGGCAAGCCCCGCGACAACCTCCACGGCTGGGTCTTCCGCGTAGCCCGCAATCTCGCTCTCAAGCGCCTCCAGCGCGCCGCGGCCACCGGCGGTGAACCCGATCTCCCCTCGATCACCGACCCCTCAGCCAACCCGGAACAGCAGGCCGTCCGGAATCAGCAGCACCGCGCCATCCAGGCCGTAATCGCGGCCCTCCCCGATACCGACCGCCAGTGCCTCTACCTCCGGGCCGAAGGACTCCGCTATCGCGACATCGCCCAGGCGCTCGATATCTCACTGGGCTCCGTAGCCCAGGCCCTCTGCCGCGCCCTCGATAAACTCGCCCGGGCGGCCCAAAGGTAGCACCCCATGACCCCTCTGAAAAAAACCTTGAACACAATGGGGCATGCCGGAATATCGCAGCAGGAGCAGCACCGCAACGGCCCTGAGCCACCCCGCCGGCCCGTCGGTCAAGCCGCCATATGAAGCCGGAAACGCATATCTCTGAAGATGAACTCGTCCTGGCCCTGGACGGCGAACTGGAAGAGCCGCGTGCCGCCGCCGTGTACCGCCACCTGCTCCACTGCTGGGAGTGCCGGGCCCGCCGCACGCGCCTGGAGCAATCCATCGCCGGCTTCATGGAGTTCCATCGCGAATCACAGCCTCTCCAGATCCCGCCGGTGGAAGGACCCGCGGCGAAACTCCGGGCCGCTCTCCGCCACGCAGACAGCCAAGCCCAAGCGGCGCCGCAGTCGACCCAAGGTTGGCGTTGGGCCTGGACACAACCCACCCCCTCCCTGGTCGCCGGCCTCCTCGCGCTCCTGGTCACTCCGCTGGCGCTGATCCTCTGGCTGAGTTCCACGAAAGTGGAGGCGGCCGGCCCATTACCGGACGGCCGGCTCACGCCCGGAGCGGCCCGCCCGCTCACAAAGCAACAGGTCTGCATCGCCCCCAGCGAGGACGAAGGCCGCCTCGTCCCGGCACAACTCGCCCAACGCGTCTTCGAGGAATACCGTATCGCGAACCCGCGGCCGCGTGCCTATGAAGTGGACTACCTGATCAGCCCGTCGCTGGGCGGCTCCAGCGAACTCAGCAATCTCTGGCCGGTCCCCTATGACCGCGGCATCTGGACCTCAAAGGTCAAGGACGCACTGGAGGAGCACCTCCGCACGCTCGTCTGCCAAGGCGACCTGGACCTCCCCACCGCCCAGCGCGAGATCTCGACAAACTGGATTGCGGCCTACCAGAAGTACTTCCGCACCCAAAAACCCCTGGCCGCCCATGCCCATTTCGTCAAGGACAGCCCCTGGGAATAAGCCAAGCCCAACAGCGCCACCCACGAAGTCAGCCGCCAATGTGGGTAGGATTCATCCTGCGCGGGACGTCAGTCCTGCCGCCCCAAACCAACCGCCAACCTCCACATCGACAGCGCCACTCATGAAGCCAGCCGCCAATGTGGGGTGGGATTCCTCCTGCGCGGGACTCCAGTCCTGCCGCCCCAAACCAACCGCCAACCTCCACATCAGCGCGAGAACTGAAACCAATCAGTACACCGCAGCGCCGGTCCCCAACACCCGAAGCTACTTCCCCCAGCATTCCCCGCGACGAAGCCTCCGGCGAAGTCGGGCGGGTCCGACGAAGCCTCCGGCGAAGTCGGAGGCCCGCCCCAATCCCAATGCCACCTCCGCCACCGACCAAGCCCACCTGCCCTAACATCGCAAACTGCGGCCCCAGCATTCCCCGCGATGAAGCTTCAGGCGAAGTCGGGCGGGTCCGACGAAGCCTCCGGCGAAGTCGGGCGGGTCCGACGAAGCCTCCGGCGAAGTCGGAGGCCCGCCCCAACCCAGCAATCGACCCCAACCCCAATCCAGAAACCCCCAGCATCCCTCCCGATCGCCGAGAGACCTTCCAGCCTGAGCCCACTAACCATTGGGTACAAGCAGGAGTCGGAATCAAATCGCCGTCG
>JAFKEE010000034.1 GCA_017307505.1 Acidobacteriota bacterium
TCGGTTCCAACACTGTTGGACCCTCGCTCGGTCATACAGTCGATCTGTGGAGCGGCAACTTCCTCAGCGACGAACAGCATCATCCATTTCCCCCGAACTATCAGCAGCAGTGGGATATTTGTAACCTGTACCCTTTATTGATTCATCTCAACCTTTTCGGCAAATCCCATTTGGGAAATATTTTGCACACAATTCAACGCTTTTAATGTACGTTAGTGGTGGAAGCCCATGCAGCAGATTAGCCATGGTGTCCGTCTATAGACTGATCGTAACCTTAAAATCGCGTAATGCTGGCCGTCACTATTTTAGGCAACAACTCTGCTCTACCCGCATTTGATCGTCACCCTACAGCCCAGGTCGTGACGATGGAAGATCAGATTTTCCTCGTGGATTGTGGCGAAGGCACCCAGATGCAGATGGCCAAGTACAAGATCCGGCGCAGCAAGATCAATCATATTTTTATCTCCCATCTTCATGGCGATCATTATTTCGGGCTCATCGGCGTATTGACCAGCATGGGACTGCTGGGCAGGTCTCAGGACATGCACATCTATGCTCCACCCGTTTTGAAGGACATCATCGGGCTCCAATTAAAGGTTGCCGATATTCATCTTCCTTATCCCCTGCATTTTCATCCGCTGGAGAAAGAAGGCGTTCTTGTCCGTGAACCCAAGTTCGAGGTCAGCTGTTTTCCTGTCTATCATCGCATCGAGTGTTGGGGGTTCAGGTTCCGCGAGATACGCCCATCCCGGCGCGTGAATCCCGAGAAAGCCAGACAACATGGGGTGCCCTCTTCTTTTTTTGATAGGCTAAAATGGGGCGAAAGCTATCTCACCAAGGATGGGCAGCTGATTGAGAACAGTTGGGTCACCGAGCCCGCTACCCGCGCCAAGTCTTATGCTTATGCTGCGGATACCCTTTTCGATACCCGCATCGTCGACAGCGTCAGGGGGGTGGATTTGCTCTATCACGAGACTACCTATTTAAAGGACCTTTCCGAACAGGCCAACAAGCGGTTTCATAGCACTACGGCCCAGGCAGCCACCGTCGCCCAGCAGGCAGGTGTGCATCGGCTCATCATCGGTCATTTCAGTTCCAAATACGAAAAGCTCCAGGCCTTCGAACAGGAGGCCAGAGAGATATTCCCGCACACCGATCTCGCCCTGGAAGGCGTAACCTACCGGATTTAGAGACCCGCCACGTATTTTTTGATTTTCTCCTGCAGCCCCTCGCTGACAGGTACCACCGGCAGACGGAGGTAGTTACCTATGAGCTTCATTTCGCTCATGGCAGCCTTTACTCCCGCTGGGTTATTTTCGGAAAAAAGGAGCTCGTATCCTCGTATCAGCTTGTCATTCGCAGCCTTTGCCCCTTTGAAATCCCCTTTCAGGCACGATCTCACCATGTCCGTGAACATACGGGGGAAGCTATTGGCTGCTACGCTGATGACACCTTCCATACCGCAGGCTATCTGGGGGAGGGTCAGGGCGTCGTCCCCGCTGACGTCATCGGTGTCGTCGGCGGAGGCGCCTCGGGCTTTCTTTTCCTTTTTGCGGGTGACGATGTCGAGGACCTTCCAGCCGGGTTGCTGGATGGCCGTACCGCTGGAGTGGAAGCGGTCGTCGACGGTACTGCGGACCAGGGTGATTACCGTGGTGACCGACCAGATATGGTCGTCATGCCAGGCCGAGAGGAGCCGGCGGCAGATCAGGTCGAAGATGCGCTCTTCCTCGCCGTTGAGGGAGGCGCGGTCGGCGGAGACTCCGGTGGGGATGATGGCGTGGTGGTCGGTGACCTTGGTGTCGTCCACGTACCGCTTGTTCAGGGGGCGCTCGCCGGTGCCGGGGGCGAGGAGGGCCTGGTAGGGTCCGGAGATGCCGGCTACGATTTTGGGCAGCGTTTTGGCCACGTCGGCCGAGAGGTGGCGGCTGTCCGTGCGGGGGTAGCTGATGAGCTTGTGGCGCTCGTAAAGGGCCTGGGCTGTGTCGAGGGTGCGCTGGGCGCTCATGCCGTAGAGGCGGTTGGCGTGGCGCTGCAGCTCGGTGAGGTCGTAGAGGCCGGGCGGCGGCATGCGCTTGGTCTGGGCCTCGATCTTCTCGATATGGGCGGAGCCGGTTTTGACGCGGTCGACGATGGCGTTGGCCTCGATGCCGTCGGCGGGCAGGCGCGAGGAGGCGTCCAGGGTTTCGCCGCCTGGGCGGAACCAGGTGCCGGCGTAGGAGCGGTCGTCACCAGGAGAGAATTCGGCCGTGACGGTGTAGTAGTCCTCGGGGACGAAGTGGCGGATGGCGAGTTCCCGTTCGACCACCATGGCGAGGGTGGGGGTCTGGACGCGTCCCACCGAGAAGTCCTCACCGTGGCCGAGGGTATAGGCGCGGGAGAGGTTCATGCCCACCAGCCAGTCGGCGCGGCTGCGGCCCCTGGCGGCGTCGGCCAGGGGGTCGTAGGCGGACCCGGGCTTCACTTTCTCAAAGCCGTCGCGGATGGCGTCGGGGGTGAGGGAGGAGATCCAGAGGCGGCGGACCGGTTTGTCGGAGCCGGCGGCTTCGTAGATGTAGCGGAAGATGAGCTCGCCTTCGCGGCCGGCGTCCGTGGCGCAGATGACGTCGGAGATCTTGGGGGAGGTAAGGATCTTCCGGACGACCTCGAACTGGTCTTTGGTCTCCTCGCCAATGACGAGAGGCCACTGTTCGGGCAGCATGGGGAGGGTCTCGCGCTTCCACCATTTCCAGTCGGCGCGGATTTCGTGGGGCTGGGCGAGGGCTACGAGGTGGCCGATGGCCCAGGTGACGACGTAGCCGTTGCCGTGCAGGTAGCCCTGGCCGGTACTGGTTGCTTTAAGAACTCTCGCAATGTCGCGCGCCACGGAAGGCTTTTCGGCGATCACTGCGACGCTGAATTGCGACGCCATGCCCGATTTCGAGGATAGCAATGTGGGGTGGGTGGGGGTTTGAGGCAGGGGTTTGAGGATGTGGTAGGGGCGGTCTCGCTGGGGCTTGGCGGTCGGGCGATCTGGTGGAGGACGCTGGGACGGGCGAAGTCCGCTCTGAGGGCCGCGAAAGCCTTGAAATCAGTTGTGGGCTTGTGGAAAATCTGCTGTTAGAATGTGAGGCACTAACTGGATGCCTGTCCTCCCCTCTATTCCCTACGCGTCTCTCGTGGCGGACGTGCTGGCCGAGAACCAGGCGCTGATCCCGTTCCTGGGCGCCGGCGCTTCCATTGCCGGGGCTCCGCCGTCTTCCGTACCCGTTCCGTCCTACCCGCCCGATTCCGAGATCGATGAACTGGCTACCCGCTGGGGGCTTTCCGGCGCGGCGCTGGACCATCTGAAGCAGGGGATCCGGCAGGCGTTCGATCTGCAGAACTACGAGAACCACGAGCCGGAGTGGATGGAGATCGCCGGGGAGAAGCCGTATCCGCCTTCGGCCCGGGAACTGGCTAATGCCCTGGCGGCGAATGTGAGCTACCACGGGACGTGGCCCTACTCGCTGCTGCCGGTGTCGAGCTATCACGAGTTTGTGCGCGGCCGGGATCCGCATCGGAAGGATCTCGAGTCGCTGTTTGCCGGGAAGACCCAGCCGCTGCCGTCGCAGGACCTGATCGCGCGCGCGGCCCGGCACCACCTGCGGCATACCAAACGCGACTACCTGGTGATCACCACCAACTACGATCAGCTGATCGAGCTGGCGTTCGACGCCGCCAAGGTTCCTTATATGGTGCTGACGGTGGGCCGGAAGCAGCATCACGTCACCGTGCGGGCCAGCGCCAGCCTGCAGGCGTGGCTCGGGCTTTCGGACGAGGACTTCCAGGATTTTCTGGAAGGACTGAAGGGCAAGCAGCCCGCTCTGTTTACGCTGCCGGCCGTGGCGGCTCGTAAGCCGGTGGCCGTCCTATATAAGATGCACGGCTGTCTGTTCCCGCCGGCGGGCACGACGGACGACAGCATCATCCTGTCGGATGAGGATTACATCGCGTTTCTGAAGCGGCAGGGCGAGTCGGGCGACGGGGTGATCCCGGCGGCCGTCACGCGCCTGATGCAGAACGAGGGCCAGGCCAATACGGGCTTCCTGTTTCTCGGCTATAGCTTCTCCGACTGGAATGTGCGCGCCATGTACCGGACGATCATCGACCAGCGGGCGCTGACCAAGGACGTCCGGGACTATGCGGTGGTGAGCTGGGTGAACGACTTTGAATCGCAGTACCTGTCGCAGCCCACGATCAATGTGTGCGTGGCCGACCTGGTGAAGTTCTCGAGTGAGATCAAGCGGCGCGCGGCGCCGGAGGCGTGGTCGGATACCCCAGCATTATGGTAGGTCCCAATCCTTTTCGAGGACTCTCCTCTTACACACGAGACGACCGGGAGGTCCTGTTCGGACGCGACGATGACCTCACCGTGATCCTGGCCCGCATCTTCTCGCGCCGGACGACGCTGCTGTTCTCAGGATCCGGGGTAGGGAAGACGTCGTTCCTGAATGCGAAGGTGGCTCCGGAGCTGGAGCGGCGCTACTGCATCTGCTCGCACTCGGTATGGAGCGTGGAAGAGCCGCTGGCGGCATTGCAGCAGGCATTGCGCAAGGCGTGGGCCACTCAGGGGTTTGCGTGCCCGGAAGGAGCGTCCCTATGTGGCATGCTGCCCACGACGCACCAGGAGCTGAGCGGGACGCTGTTTATCCTCGATCAGTTCGAAGAGGTCTTCCAGAACCATCGCGACACGCCGGAGTTCGATGCGTTCATCGAGAATCTCTGCGAGCTGGTGAATGCCGAGAACCTGGAAGCGCGGGTGATCTTTGCCATGCGCGAAGAGTTCCTGGGCGAGCTGAGCGCCTTCGACAATAAGGTGCCCGACCTGTTCGGCAACTACTACCGCCTGAAGGCGCCGAACCGCCGTCAGGCCAAGGAGATTATCGAGGCGACGGCGCGGTCGGTCGGAGTAGGGAAGTCGGCGCTGCTGCCGGAGTTGTTAAACGATCTGCTGCGGGCCGCCACTCCGGGCATGCGGGGTGCGGTCTATCGTTCGCGCGAGTTCGTCTCGCCGCCTTACCTGCAGATCGCCTGCCGGCGGTTGTGGGATCTGAATCCGCCGTCCGAAGAGAGCGGCTTCCCGCGTGAGTACACGCCCGGCGGGGCGTCGAATGCGCTGCGGAGCTACTGCGACGAGAATCTCGACCCGCTGCCGAAGGAGGCCAAGGAGGTGATCTCCGGCGCCTTCGGGTTCCTGATCACGCGGCAGGGCGCCAAGATGGCGTACGAGCTGAACAGCCTGGCCGAGCACCTGAAGCTGGACAAGGAGAAGCTGGACTCGGCGCTGTCGTCGCTGAGCAAGGTGAGGATTCTCCGGCGAACGCCGGCGCCCGGCGGAGCGATCTGGTTTGAGCTGTACCACGACATGTACGCGCCGTTTCTGACGGCCTGGGCGGAGCGATATCGCTTGGAGTGTGAGGATGCGGCCAAGCGATCGCGGAAGAACAGCCGGTATCTATTGGAGCTGGCCGCGATGCTGGCGATCCTGGGTGCCGGTTCCGCGCTGTATCTGTTCCGGTCGAACAGCCAGTTGGAAGAGGTCAGTACGAAGCTGACGCGCACGGCGGACGCCAAGCCGATTCTGGATACGGCGACGCTCGTCTCGCTGGTGGATTCCGAACGCGCCGCGCTGCTGGCGCTGGCGGCGGAGCAGCTTTCGAATGGGGCGGCCGATCGCTCCGATGTCTCGCGGATTCTGGGCGACGTCCTGGCGACGCCGCGGCCCACGATCGCCGGTAAGCTGGGTCCGATTGTCAGCGCGGTGGTGAGCGGCGATCGTGTCGCGGCGCTGACAGACAGAGGAGATGTGATTACCTGGGGTCCGGATGGGAAGACCACGAAGTTGGCCCGGGTAGCGGATGCCACGGATATCGGTGCCGACGCGCAGGGATTCATTGTGGTGGGCCGCAGCGGTGTGCGGACCCTGGTCACGCGCGAAGGCAGAACGCTGCCTTACGCCGGGCCCCTCACGGCTCCATTTGTCAGCGACACGGCCAATGGACTGACGGCGAAGGGCGATGCCTCCGGCTCCGTGCAACTCGGGGTTGCCTCCGCCGGCTACCGCGGCGCGATCCCCAAGTCGACCCGTGTCGGCAGCTCGGCGGTCACGCAAGTGCGCTGGAGTGCGAACGGGGCGCAGCTTCTGGCCGGCCTGGATGACGGCACGGCCAGCATTCTCGATGGCCCTACGCTGGACCTGGTGACCCACCTGCCGGGTTCGGCCGGAGCCGCGCTGGCGGTGGGCTGGAACCAGTCCGGCGCGCCGGTCACGGTGAGCCGTACGGGCGAGGTGCGCGTGTGGGATCTCAACACGCCCCTGAAGCGGATCCGCGTGTCGTCACAGGTGCTGTATGGCATCGCCTACTCGCCCAACGGGCAGCGTCTGGTTGCGGGCTCGGGCGATGGTTCGGTCAAAGTCGTGGACATGGACAAGGGGGCACTGGTCGGCGACTGGAAGAATGTCCCGGCCTCCAAACAGGTGTGGGATGTGGCTTACAGTCCGAATGGCAAGAACATCGCGAGTGTCAGCCTCGACGGCCTGCTGAACCTCTGGACGTTGTCGGGCAAGAACTACGACGGGCACAGTTTTTCGAAGAGTGTCTGGTCTGTGGATTTTGCTCCGGATGGCAAGTCCGTGGCGGTGGCGCTATCGGATGGAAACGTCTACGTGGTGGATCTGCCCATCCAGAACAACACTCCGCGGCTGGTGGCGACTCATAAGGACCGGGCGGTTGCGGTCCGGTTCTCGCCCGACGGCCGTTATGTGGCCAGCGCCGGGATGGACCGGCATCTGTTGCTGACGCCGCTCCGGGATGGGGTGGCGGCCCGGGATATCGGTCCGAAGCCGGGCGCGCTGCTGGATCTCGCCTTCGGCGGGACGTCGGGCTTGTGGGTGGCGGCTGCCGATGCTTCGGGCGTGGCCGATGTGGAGCGGAAGGCGGGGACGCTGACGATGCGCGGGCATACCGGTCCGGTGTATGGGGTGGCGTGCCGGCCGAAGGTCGATGAAATGGCGACCAGCGGGCAGGATGGCACGGTGCGGGTGTGGAACATGAACAGCGAGACGGAGATCATGCGCTACTCCGCGCATACGGGGGGAGCGAACCGGGTGGCCTACCGGCCGGATGGCAAGGTGATCGCCTCCAGCGGCGCCGATGGGTTCGTCCGGACGTACGCGGCTACGTACGATGACCTGCTCGATATGGCGCGCCACTATGTGACCCGCACGTTGACGGCGGACGAGTGCAAGCAGTTCCTGAAGGATGCGCCGTGCCCCGATGATTTGCGGCAGGGGGCCAGGTAATCGAGTGGTGCCGGGGATTTCGAGGCGCTGAGCCGGCCATTCGTGGCACAGTCAAAGGGGTGTGCCTCCGCCTCTTTGCAATGCGACTCCTGACTCTATCCCTCTCCCTGATGTGCTCGGTGTGGACCTTGGCGGCCCAGCCGGCGCGGCGTGTGCTGGTTGTTTCCGTCGATGGCCTGGACCAGCGGTATCTGGAGGACGCGGACCGGCTCGGGTTGCGCATCCCGAATCTCCGCCGCCTGATGAAGGAAGGGCAGTGGTCGCGCGGGGTCATTGGCCAGGCGCCCACGGTGACCTGGCCGTCGCATACGACGCTGATCAGCGGGGTCGGTCCGGATGTCCACGGGATCAAGGGGAACCGCCGGCCGAAGTCCGAAGGCGGCGAATACTATTGGAGCGCTTCTCTGCTGCGGGCGCGCACCCTGCTGGATGCGGTGAAGGCCGCCGGCCGGACCAGCGCTACGATCACGTGGCCGGTGACCGTGGATGCCCCTGTGACGTGGAACCTGCCTGAGTACTTCCAGAGGAGGCGGGGCGGAGATATGGACGTTCGGTCCATCGAGTCGAAGTCCGTTCCGGCCGATCTGGTGAAGCGCATTGCCGCGGTGTACCCCGCCTTTCCGCGCGAGTGGATGGAGGATCGCAACCGGACCATGGCCGCGCTGTATTTGCTCAAGGCCGTGCAGCCGGACCTGATCCTTCTGCACCTGGTGGATCTGGATTCCGAGGCGCACCAGACGGGGCCGTTCACCCGGGAAGCGAACGCGACTCTCGAGAACATCGACGAATACATCGGGCAGATGCTGGCGGCGCTGCCGCAGGGCTACACCTTTGTCCTGGTCTCCGATCACGGCTTCGAGAAGGTAGAAGAAGAAATCAATCTGGGCGCGGCGGCCAAGGCGCGCGGTGTGGAGGGCGTGCGCGCCATGGGCGGCTTTGTGCTGGCGTCGACACCGGCCGCGGCGGATCTCCTGCGTGAGCTGAAAGCGGGAGGCGGCCATGGGATTGGGCGGGAGATCCCCAAGGAGGAACTTGCCCGGTATGCCCCGGACCTGGCAGGTGCTGCCGCGGCCTACGAATCCACGCCCGGTGTGTTCTTTGCCTCGGGCGATTCCCCGGAACTCCGCTCCAAACCGCACGAGGCCGGCAATCACGGGCACTGGCCGACCCGCTACCGGGCCGTGTACGCGGCCTGGGGTCCGGGCATCCAGGGAGGCCGGCTGCCGGAGATCTCGCAGAAAGACGTTGCCGGGCGGCTGGCTTCGTTGCTGGGCCTTCCGTTCACTCCGGGCCCCAGGTGACAGCGGTGTTCCTCGGGCGAATATTCTGGAAATAGCGAGCCGCTCGGCAGGCCGCAAAAGCTGATACGATCAAGGCGCCTTTCCGGTAATTTCAGGGGGAATCTTGATGAAAGCGGCAATCCTATTCCTGTTTTCCGCCGGCCTCGCCACGGCGCAGTTTGTCAACCTGTCCACCGATGCCGGCGGTTCACAGGTTAGGTTTGTGACTGACCGCAATCTGCGCGGGGCGCCCGCCTTGCCGCAGCCCGCCGTCTTTGCAGCCACGGCCGCCGGGGTGCAACCGGTTCCTGCCGCGAGCGGACCGGTCAATTATTCGGAAATCAGCGGCACAACCTTGAGCGATGGTGGAGATGTGGCGGCCTGGTCGCTGCGCAATTCCTCCTGGTATTCGAATCCTCCGTTTGGCGGCGGCCGCGCGGTCGCGGCGCAGTATTTAGGCATGGTGCAGCGGCGCGGCGATGGCCGGAGCTGGTCGCGGGCCGGGCAGGTCAGCCTCAGCCGCAACGGGCGCTGGGCCTTGTTCGCTGGTGAGCCGATGGACGTGCCGGATGGAACAGGTGCTCCGGTGGCACCAGCGTGGATCGACCTCTGGACTGATCAACAGTACCCGGGTTTTGGCGAGGGCGTCCCCAATCTGGCGGATGACGGCACCGGCATCGGCTGCCTGAACAATGCCGGTTCCCTGACGGCTGTACTGCTGAAACCGGGCTCCGCGCCAGAGCCGCTGGCCGCGAAGTTTCCCGGCTGCCCCAGCGTGGTGCTGGATCGCTACGCCCGGCTGGGCGTGCTCCAGTTTGCGAGCTCGCTCATCCCGGAATCGGTTCCTTATCTCTTCGAGCTCAGCACCAGAACGCTGACGCCCCTGGCCGGAAGCTGCGTGGAATGCAGCCAGCTCTCGATCAGTGGAGAAGGTACCAGGGTGTTGGTGGCCGCGAAGTCGATCAATGGCTCTCCGAATCCCTCCGGGCTGGCTCAGGCGTGGGTCTTCGATATCGAGACGAGGACGTGGACCCGGGCATCCGATCCGGAGGAACGCGTCCTGGAGGCCGTGCTTTCCGCCGACGGGTCGGCTGTCCTGCTGTCGACGGGCCAGGGCCGGATCGTCCGTGTCGATCTCTTCAGCCGCGCTCGGACGGAGCTGGTTGCCTCAACCGCCTTCGTCAATCTCCCGGATTACAACCTTGTGCCGGGTTCCCGTTACACGTTGCGGGGCAGCGGACTGCGAGACGCCGTCGTGACCGTTGCGGGCCGGCCGGTGGAGGTAGTCACCAACGAGAACGGGCTGTTGGAGTTTCTGGCGCCCAAGGAGTTGCCCGTCGGGCAGGCGGATCTGGTCGTGGACCACCCGGAGTCGCCGTTTGCGCCAGTATCCTTGCAAGCCATGGTTGCGACCAACGATTCGAACTTTGTCGTGTTGAGGGATCTCGGCTACAACCAGCCGGGCATCGCGATTCTTCCCTTCGTGGAGAATGGGACGCGCGGCGGACTGGTCGCCGAGGGCAACGGGGCCCTGCCCGGCGAGGAGCTATGGATCTGGATGCGCGGCATTTCAAAGCCGGAGCTTGTCCAGTTCGAAATCGGGTCCGCGAGCGGCGGCAGCTATGCACCTCTGCTGTCGGGGACTGTGGACCAGTTCACGGATCATCCCGGCTGGCAAAGGCTGCGGATGACGGTTCCTGAGCGCAGGGACACTGAGCGGATCCGGCTGAGAATCGGCGGACTCCCGTCACAGCTGGTTCCGCGGGAGATCGTGATCTTCCTGGCGGCGGCTCAGCCCGCCGGGTCGAATTAGGCTCCGTCGTGCCTGGTCAGCCGGCCGCCGGACCCTTCCGCAGCATCCGGTAAATCCAGAGCAGCAGCACCGCGCCCACCACGGACATGATGAGCCCGGCGCCCTCGCCTTCGTGATACCAACCCAGGCTGCGTCCGAGGAATCCGGCGACGATCGAGCCGGCGATCCCCAGCAGCATGGTGACCAGCATGCCGCCCGGGTCCTTGCCTGGCATGATCAGTTTGGCGAGCGCTCCGGCCACCAGGCCGATGAGACACATCCAGATAAAGCTCAACATGTAGGCCTCCTCGATGTCCCGCGTTTGCGCGGCACTAAGAAGGTAGCACGGTGGAACGCGGTGCGCCTTCCCCCATCGATACCCAACTTATGCCGCGCAGGAGTCCGATGACCTTCCTGGGACCGGCTCAATCCACAATGAACAGCCGGGCGCCGGCGGCCGTGTAGCTTCGGTGGGGCTCCATGGCATCGCCAACCTGGTAGCTCATGCCGGGCCGCAGAACAACGGTGCGGCCGTCCTTCAGTTCGGTATGAAGTTCACCTTCCAGGCACAGCAGAATGTGGCCCTTCTCACACCAGTGATCCGCCCGGTAGCCGGGGGAGTATTCGACCAGGCGGACGCGAATCTCGCCGAACTGGCGGGTGCGCCAGCGCGCCACGCCGGTCTCGCCCTGATGAATGGATGGTTCGATCTCCGCCCAATCCGTGGTTTCGAATGGCACCGCCGGGATGTGCATACCCGGACAATCGTAGCGCTTCCCGCAGTGCCGGACCCCGCGAATGCCAGATACTCTGCGGCGAGGCCGGTTCCCTTTGCCCTATTTCTCCACGGTCAAATTGTTCTTCACGGAAAAAACGCCCGAAACGCCATTCGCCGAAAGATTCGCCACATTCTTATCGCTTTCGGTGTTGACCGTGCCCTCGAGGGTGACATTTCCATTGGCGACGATGATGTGGATGGAGGGGACGGCCGAGAGGGTGTAGCGGTCCAGTCCGGGATTCGAATAAATCGCTCGGTAGACCGCCCGCCGGATCCGGTCATCGGTAGCAGAGAGCGGCAGGACCTGAATCTGGTTGACGACGCCTTCGACGCCCTCAATCTGTTTGACGACCCTCTCCGCGTCCGACTTCAACGTCGGGCGAGTCACCTGCCCTGAGAGAGTCACCTTGTAGCCGTCGATGCGGTAAGCAAGGTTGTCGAAGACCCCGTAGTAGGGCAACATCACCAATTCGTGCCGCACCTCTCTCATCAGGCGTTTCCGTGCATCAGCGGTTTGGGCGGAGCAAATGGTTGCAGCCGCCAGGCATGACATCAGAACCATGCGGGTTGTGAATCTGCTCATGAAAACTCTCCATTTTCTTTGAGATCGCGCCTCAGCCACCAGTCAGAGACGGTGCAGTCGGTGCATATGCCGGCTAACAGTTACTACCTTGTGCAAATGGATGGCCATTCGAGAGGGCGCCGGACCTCTTCAATGCTGGCGGCATTGTCCGGCATCTGGCGTCCCTGCCGCGAACCGCTCCTGGAAAGAGCGCTGGCAGGCGACTTTCGCCCCTCGCGGAGGTAAGTGTGCGGCTCCATGTCTTTCGCCACTCCGTTTGGCGCGCTGCGTGCACGGAAACAAACGAGGAGCGATTTATGGCAAACAATAACCCTACTTCATTCACGGACAAAATTTCCGAAGAGTCGGCGGGTCTGGTGGAAAAAGTCTCCGCAGGGACGGCCCAGTTGAAGGCCAAGGCCTCCGAGTTCGGCCGCCTGGCAGCCGACAAGATCGATGAGAATATGACCGCCGCCGCCGCTGGCCTCGACAAAGCCGCGGCGTCAATTCACAACACGGCTGACAACCCTCCCGGAGTGGAGACGGCCAGGGAGATGGCTCACGCGACAGCAGACAAGCTGAGCGCGACGGCGGAGTATGTGCGTGAGCATGATGTCGACACAATCATGACCGGAGTCCGGGCCACTGTCCGGAGAAACCCCGGCCAATCGTTGATCATCGCGGGCTTTATCGGCTTCCTGATCGGGCGTTCGCTCCGAAGCAGATACTCCGATTGAGGCCTCCGCCGGTTTGAGCCTGGAAGCGGAACGGGCGGATCGAAAAGGGTAGATCCGCCGTTCCGTCCAGATGGAGAGAGGCGAACCACAACCCCCTTGAGCCTGGGACTCTGCGTAAAATCGGCCCTGTCGCTGGGAAAGCGCACGGTCCCGCTGAGAACCCTCTTCGCTCAATGCGCGAATTGTGCCCAGCAGAACCGTCTGCGTTCCATTACGCACGGGCGATATCGATGTTCCAAACGATTATCGTTATGCTGTTGCTATGGCTCGTGAATGAAACCACCGAAGAAGCAGAGCTTTTTCGCCGGGATCGGTTCCCTGTTGTTGTTCTTCGTTCTCATAACAGGCACCCTGGTTGGGCTGTTCATTGCATTCACGCCAACGCCCAGGTCACCCATTCTCGGGTGGTTTGTCCTGCTGGTTTCGCTTAGTCTGACAGCCCTCACAGCCCCGTTATGGGGCCGGAGTCTGCCGGGCGTCTTCTGTACAGGTGCCTTCGGCAGTATTGTCATGTTGATCTCCGGTCACCTGCCTGGTCAATCCGGCAAGGTGGTGAATCGTCCGTTCGCTTCGATCCTGCTCGTGAGCTTCGCGGCTCTCTCCCTACTGGCGACCCGGCTCGACAGGAGCCGGAAATGGAACCGGAGCGAGCGCGCTGCCTACACCGCGGTTAGCTTCCTCATGGCCGTCGCCTTTGCCTGGGAAGACCTGGGGACCGCCGCCCTGGCTGGACAAATTGCCGTGCTCGGCTGGCTCGCATATCGAGACCACCGCGCCAGGGTGCAAACAGAAGTTCACCGGAGGCCGCGCAACCTGTCTGGAGTGGCCGGTGCTACTGGCTCAGGCGACACTCAACAGGTCCCGGATCCCGACCGCGGCTAGTGTCCATCCGGGACCCTCTCTCCAGGATCCTACTTGGCCGCGTATTGCTTGAATAGCTCCGCTACGTGCCCCGTCTCGGCGTCTCCAGGGTGGACCACTACCCGCCAGCGGAGCTGAATCTTCTGGCCCGTCGCGAGTTTCGTTTTGCGCTCTTCGGCATTGGGGTCAAAGGCGTTCTGGCCGAAAGGATTCAGTGAGAACAGGCCATAGTCCCGGGCGTGCCAGTAGGTGGGTGCGTTCGGGTTTTTCGGGTGATCGAAGATCGCAACGCCGAGGCGTTCTCCACCCACTTCCGCGGTGTAGTCGACCCACGCTGCCCGCTTGCCCCACACGTTGGCCATGCCCGCCTGGCCATTCGAGTTCACCATCCTGCCGCCTTTGCGTTCCGTGAAGTTTTCGGCCAGCCGGATGGCGAAGGCGCCTTCCTTTGTATCGCCCAGAGTGACTTCGGTCGCAGCGGTCAAGGTGATGTTGAAATCAATGATGCGGAGCGCCGGGTCGGAGTAGAACAGCATCTCGCGGTTCTCGACGAGCAGGACTTTGCCATCGGGATCCCGCCACTCCATCACGGCTGTGAGCGTGCCCGGACCTTTGGCCGCGGCGTCCTTCCACTTGGCATCCCGCACCACCACACGGCCGATGCGGCCTTTCGTATAGGTCGGATCGTTCTCCCAGAACTTCACTCCATTCACGTCGTCGTAGGTAAACCACAGCCCGCGATGGTGAAGGTGGTCCCGGCTTTCGCCAGGCAGCATCTGCATGGGAAAACCGCGCGTGACGATCTTGCCGGACGCGGAATAGATGGGCGCAAGGAACGGCTTGCCGGCATTGTCACCGTAGTGAAAGGTAGTAAACGGCTTACCATCGATGTTCACGGAAATGGCATCGGTGGTGAAGCGGACCTGCGCGCTGAGGCACGTGGCCGCGGTGAAGGCGAGGAGGAGGGAAGAGCGCATATTCGGGAACCCCAGACAGTCTATCGCTTGTGAACTGGCATGTCAGCCGGATTGCGTAGATAATAGCTACCGATGTCACCCAAAACACTGGCCGCGTCTTTGCTGGTCACCCTGGCGGTGTGCTCGGCCCAATCGAATCTGCCGGAACTGAAGGTGGATGCCTCCGACGGGGGCTCCGTGCTGCGAGTGCGCAATACTTCCTCACAGCCGGTGGTCGGCTTCATGATCGAACTGGTCAATTATCCGGGCAGCTGGTTTGCCTTCTGGCAGGATGAGACCACGGCGGAACCCATCAAGCCCGGCGAGGAGCGGCGGATCTCCATCACCAACATGACCGTCGGCGCCGCGCCCGAGTATGTGAAGCTGCAGGCGGCGGTGTTTGCGGACGGGTCGACCGCCGGCGTTCCGGAGCGCGTGCCCGTGCTGGTGGAACGCCGCAAGCAGATCCTGGCGACGGTGACCGAACTGGTGGCCCGGCTGTCCAAGGCGGAGGCCGCGGGGCAGAGCGGGGCAGCCGTTGCGTTGGAGCTGAAGAAGTGGGATGAGTCCATTGCGGGGCCCACCCGGTCGAACCGGGCAAAGCAGGATGGCATTGTGGCCGCAGCGGTGAAAGGGCGCATCGAGACCGCCGCCGCCGCGCTGGAGAAGGGCTCATTGCCCGGTGTGCTGGCAAAACTGCGGGAAGAAGAGAAGAAGCTGCGCGAGGGGCGGTAGCCTCGGTTCTCCTGCCCTCAACGGGTGCCCGGTCCGGCTGCCGTCCTTTCGCCCTGCCGTGCGCTAATAGAAAAAGCGCCAGCCGGCCGAACACTTCCGCCCCCTCAGCCGTCTGTAGGGCGGAACGAAATGAGCATGGTCACTTTAGCCATGCCGGTGACGGCAGCCAATCGATTGACAGGACCCACCCAACCCGGCCTTCCTGAGGACGCCCCGCTGGCCCAGCGCTGCCGCCTGCGCGAAGTCTCCGCCTTTGAGGAGCTCTTCCGCCTGCACAGTCCGCGCCTGAAGTCGGTCGCCTGGAACCTCCTGCGCCGCCGGCAGGATGCCGAGGACGCCGTCCAGGAAACCTTCCTGAAGGCGTACCGCCACATCGGAACTTTTCACGGGAACTGCACGCTGGCCACCTGGCTGTGCCGGATCCTCATCAACACCTGCCGCGACATGGCCAGCCGCCACAGCCGCCGCTTCGAGCACTCTTCCGACGAGTTGGACGTCCACTCGTCCCCGGGCGTCGATCCGACGCTCACTCTCGTCCTGGAACAGGCGCTGACCTGTCTCAGCCCCATCCTCCGCGAGGTCTTTCTCCTGGCCGAGAGTGAGGGCTTCTCGCACCCCGAAATCGCCTCCATCCTCGATATCGATACTGGCACTTCCCGCAGCCGCCTGTGCGAAGCCCGCCGCCAACTCCGCCAGGCGCTTCTCACCCGGCGGGAGGACCTGTAACGCCATGCATGACATCGATTGCGCTCGATTCCAAACCGCTCTCGACAACGCCTCGCCGGAGGATCTTGTCCTGGCGCGCCGTCACGCTGAGCATTGCGTCTCGTGCCGCCGCGAACTGGAAGCCTGGGATCAGGTCGCCCAGTGGGCCGCCGCGCGCCGCCGGCAATGGGATTCGCCCGAACTCTGGCCGCGCGTGGAATCCGCGCTCCAGCAGGAGCCGGCCCGGCCGAAACTCCGCTTCTTTCCCTCGCCCCGCGTCTGGGCCGCCATTGCGGCGCTCCTGCTCGTCGCGCTGCCCGCGCTCTGGTATGTCCGCCGGGGTCCGGCCCAGACGGGCGTCAGCCGGGACTTCCTCACCGCCCAGGCCCTTCAGGAAGTCGAGGCCTCTCGTTCGGCGTATGTCCAGTCCATCGACAAGCTGAACCAGTTGGCTCAGCCCGCGCTCAACGATGACCGCCTGCAGGCGATGTCCGCCTATCGCGACAAGCTTCTGCTGCTCGATAAAGCGATCGCCGAAACCCGCGCCGCCGCCGCCGGCAACCGTCTGAACGCCCAAGTCCAGAATCAGCTCGCCGCCCTGCTCGATGAGAAGCAGCGCACGCTCAAAGAGGTATTGAATTATGCCGGTTCGAAACAAAACAGTCTTTAGTGCGGCCGCACTCGCCGCCTGTGCCCTGGCGTTCGGCGCCCAGCAGGAAGTGTCTCGCGAAGTCAGCAAGACGCTGGTCCTTAAAGCCGGGCAGCGCCTTCGCGTCGAGAATAAGTTCGGTCCGGTGAATGTGCGCGGCACGGCGCGCGGCGATGTCTCCGTCCGCGCCACCATCCGCGTGGCCGCCGAGGATCGCAGCCAGGCCGACACCCTCCTCAATGAGATCCGCATCGAGGCCGGAGCCACGTCCGATGGCGCCCGCGTGGTCACTGTCTATCCGGACGACTCCGTGCAGGGTGGGCTCTTCCGCCGCCTGCGCCGTAACAATGTCTCCTACTCCGTGAGTTACGAGATCGAGATGCCGCAATCGGCTTCGCTGGATGTGGCGAACGCTTTCGGGTCCATTTCGGCCGCGGGTGTAAACGCCGGTGTCCAGGTCTCCGGAGCCAACGGCGCGGTGCGCGTCGAGGACAGCGGCGGGGCCGCCAACATCGAGAACCGTTTTGGATCGGTCGACGTCGGCCGCCACAAGGGCGATGTCACCGTCCGCAACACGAATGGCGCCGTCACGGTCACCGACGCCGCCGGCCTGGCCAATGTCACGAACGGCTTCGGAGCGGTGCGCCTCACCCGGATCGGCAAGACGACCACGGTGGTCAACAAGAACGGCGAGGTCATACTGGACGATAGCGGTCCGGCCAATCTCTCGAACTCGTTCGCCCAGGTCACCGCGCGGCAGGTGAAAGGCGATCTCACCGTCAACTCCACCAACTCCGCCATCGACGCAAGCTCCATCGCGGGCGCCGCCAACCTGCGCACTTCGTTCGGAAAGATCACGCTCACCCATGTGGGCCGGCACGCGTACGTCGTGAATCAGAACGGGGAAATTTCCCTGGAAGACGCCGCCTCGGCTGACCTCACGACGACCTTCGCTCCGGTGGTGGTCCGCCAGGTCAAAGGCTTCCTCAAGGTCAACTCCGGCAATGGAGCCGTCACGGCCTCCTCCATCGGCGGATCCGCCGCGGTCCAGACCTCCTTCGGGCAGGTGGATCTGCAATCGGTAACGGGAGAAGTCACCGTCACGGACAACAACGGCGCGGTCACCGTGGACAATGCGGGTGGCAGGGTCAGTGTCAGGAACTCCTTCGGTGCCGTGAATCTGAAAGGCGCCAAGGGCCCGGTGTCGGTTCAATCCCAGAACGGCGCGGTCTCGGCCCAACTGGCCGGCCGGGGCTGCCAGCCTGCTGACATCCAAACCTCCTTCGCCCAGGTGCGCCTCACGCTGCCGGAGACGGCCAACTACGACGTGGTGGCCACGACGAGCTTCGGAGGCATCCGCTCCGACTTCCCCTTGTCCGTGCAGGGTGAGTTGAATCAGTCGGCGGTGCGAGGGAAGCTCGGCCAGGGTGGCTGCAGCCTGCAGGTCACCAACCGGAATGGCGGAATTGAACTGCTGAAGGGGCGGTAAGGACAGGGCTCGGGCCGCCCCGAGTCGTGCCGGCGGTCGTGCGGCGGGCGAACAGCAAGGATGGTTCTGGCAGCCTGGCGCCAGCCGCACAGTTGCGTTACCCTGCAAGGTGCCTTACCGCATCGATTTTGCCGCTCCGCCGGAGGACGCACTCGACGTCCTCATTGAACTGGGTGCCCTGGATGTGGAACCCTGCCGGGGCGGACTGGCGGCCATCCTACCCGACTCTGTGACTCCCGCCGCCGTCGCTCTCGCCTTGCCCGGCGCATCCTTTGCCACCTCACCGGCCAGGGGCCGGGATAGCGAATCCGTCTGGCTTCTCAGTCCGCGGAATCTGAGCGCCGGAGGAATTCTGGTGGTCCCCCCGGGCGTCGACGCACCGGCCGGTGCACTTCGCCTGGCCGACTCCGAGGCCTTCGGTACAGGCCATCACCCCACCACGGCTCTCTGTCTGGAGGCCCTCGCGGAGATCATCGCCGAAGACCACCCTGCCTCCATCCTGGATGTCGGCACAGGGTCCGGGATCCTGGCACTGGCCGCTCTGCTGTTGGGCGTGGATAAGGCCACCGGCATCGATATCGAACCGGCGTCCATCGAAGCGGCCGCGGCCAACGCGCGCCTGAATCATCTGGGCCGCCGGCTCCGGTTGATCCAGGGCGGCCCCGAAGCCGTCGAAGGCGCCTGGCCCCTGGTAGTGGCGAATGTCCTCAGCTCGCCCCTGATTGAGATGGCGCCTGTGCTGGTGCGGCGCCTGGGGCACCGCGGCCGTCTGATCCTGTCGGGGATCCAGATTTCCCTGGAAGACGAGGTCCGCCACGCATACCGGCGTGTGGGCGTCCATTGCACTGATTCGCGGAGCCGCGATGGCTGGGTGGCTTTGATCGCGCAGGCATCCTGGTAGTCCGAAGGAGATTCATGCGGACCAGTTTGTCGTCCTCACAGTCTCCCGTCGCCGGGGGCCTCAAACCCTCCCTCGGGATCTGTCAGTCTCCGCGTTGCCTACGTCTGAATGCTCGTATTTGCAGTGTTTCCTGGCTCAAACCGCCACCGCGCAGAACTGCAGCTACCAGGCCGGCCATGGACACGCTAGACTATAGTTATGCCGCCGTTGGAGCGCATTGTCGTCGACTCCAAGATCCTGGCTGGGAAGCCAGTGATCCGCGGGACGCGTCTTGCCGTCGAGTTCATCCTGGAACTCTTGGCAGCGGGCCAGTCTGAGAGCGACATCCTCACCAACTACCCTGGCCTGACGCGAGAAGACATCCTCGCATGTCTGTCGTATGCCAGCTATCTCGCCCACGAATACAAGGCGTTCCCGATCCCAGCGTAGATGCGCCTCCTCGCCGATGAGAACTTTCCGAAGCCGATCGTAGAGGCGTTTCGAGCTGGTGGCCACGATGTTTTGTGGGCCCGCACGGATCTCCCGGGAACCAGCGATGTCGCCCTGTTGGATCTTGCGGAGGCCGAAGCCCGCATCGTGCTGACGCTCGACAAGGACTTCTGGCAGATTGCAGTTCAGCGCCGCAGCCCACTGGCGCAATCCGGAGTCGTTCTGTTCCGAGTTCATCCCGCGACTCCAGAGAGACTAGCGCCGCTTGTCGATGCTTTCGCCGCGGCAGATACTTCGTGGGCCAGCCATATCAGCATCATTACCATCGATGGGATTCAGATGGTTGCGGCGCGCAGAAAGTAAGTCCCATCTCCGCTGTTGATTTCTCCAGGTACCACACCTGCGAGGTCTCTGTGCGGTGAGAATTGCATACCACGAAGGCTCACCCCGAGTTCATGGATTCGCTTCAGGCCCAAGTCGGCCGGGCGCTGCGGCATTTCGCCGGCCCGGCCGACATGAAATGGATCAGCCTGCTCTTGCGGGCAGGAGCGGATCCGCGCAGTCTCGGGCCGGATCTAGACGACCGGTACGCCGACGATCCTGAATGCCGGCTGTCCCCGCAGTCTCCCACCACAAGGTCATCCGATCTTCGGTGGAATCGGGCAATCTCCCCGCCATCAAGAATCGGACAACGGCGAATCATAGATCCGGTGATGTGGGCTGAAGGGTAAGCAAAGCCGATTAATGCGCCGGCTGGGCTACAACTCCGAACATCCCTCTGTTTCGCTATTCGCCGCCGTGGCAACGACGGGTGACGCAATCGCTCCGAGTTCCCATTCCGGCACTGCGACCTTTCGAGCTCGTGCGGCAGCGACTCGGATATCCGATGCCCGGGAAGAGACGCATTGCGCCTTGACCACCGCAGCGCTGCGGGACTGTTCAGGCCTCCCCTCGCGCCGCCGCGAGAGCCTTCTTTAGAATCGTGATCTGGCCCGCATGGTAGACATCGTGCTGGGGTGCTCCGCAGAACTGGGTGTAAGCTGAGTACTCAGAGCCGAGCCCTTCCGAAAGACGCTCCGCTGGGAAATCGCGCACGGCGCTCTGGAGCTGCAGGTTCAGTTCCTCCAAGGTGCGCTGGTTCTCCAACCAGGCCTCTGAACTCAACGCCGGCACGGGAGGCCACCCTTCCTCCAGCGAATACTGCACCTGTTCCCCACGAATCCTGCGCAGAACCAACCTGTAGCCGGCGGTCATGTGAAGGACGATTTCCCAGATGCTATGGGTGCCTGGGATCGGATGGGCCGCGGCGTCTTCGGCGGAAACACCCGCCAGCACCTCCAGCACCGAGGGCCCATGCCAGGACTCGCCCCGAAAGGCTCGACGGATCTGATCCGCCATGATTTCCACGTCGAGAGGCATCGTTTGTCCTTCCGTCAGGCCGCCTGCGAATCCCGCGCCGGCGCAGTTGGCCGCAGACGCACCTCTTGCCTGCGGCCGATGATGATCAGCTTTTAACGCAACAATAGTGTCTCTCGCCGGTGTTTCGATCAGGCAAGCAGCAGCCTGCGCACCTCGCCCTCCGGATCGTTGACCATCCGGCACTTGTTGTCGAACACCATCGTCTGCCCGCGCTCCGGCACAAACGGCTCCCACGGCAGGCCGGGCTGGCTCGGATTGCCCGTCCTGGCGAAATTCGCCCAGGCCGTTGCCATCTTCCTGGCCAGTGCCTGCGCGTCCGGCCCGTTGCCGGTTCCCTGATCGCAGCGCCGCGTATTGTCGAAGCAGAACGCCAGCTCCGCCGTGTGCCAGGCGCCCGCATCCTCCAGCATCGGCGACTGCCACGTGAAGTACCACGCATAGGCAGGCGCGCCCTTCTGGTTGTATCGCATGGTTGCCATGCGCGTGACATTGTTGCGCATGTTCAGGCTGTTCAACCCAGAGCCGCTGCACATATAGGACAGCGTGCGGATGCTCTTCTCCGGGTGTGCCTTCTTCAGTCCCTCCACCAGCGACTTGGCCTTTGCCTCCCCATAGGCCTTGGTGAGATTGGCCAGCCACTGGCTCTCCGTGGGCCGCGAAGACATGATATTGCCTTCCTCGCTGACCGAGCCGAACAGCAGCGGCACGTTCCTGGTGATCTCCGGCGCGGCATCGTAGAACGACCGCAGGGTAATCAGGCGGCCGTCGACAGTCGGCCCTGGACCAACCCGCGGTTTGGCCGTGCCTGGTGCGGGAGTTGGCCCGCCAGCGCCGATGGGCGGATTCATCCGGGCCGCCACCAGATTGCTGGCCTCGTTGAGTTTCGCCCACTCCATCTTTTGAAGGGCGGCGATATCCTTCACGCCCAACTCCGCGAGCACCTGTTTGGCATACTCTCTGGACTCCTCGGCGCCCGGAGGATTGCCGCCCCCGCCCGACTGTGCCGACGCCCGATGGATGAGTCCCTCCGCGGAGGGCATCCCGAGCAGGGTGGTCACCTTGGAGCCCCCGCCGGACTGGCCATAGATCATGACGCAGCTTGGATCGCCACCGAAATTGGCGATGTTCTCGTGTACCCAGCGCAGCGCGGCCACTAAGTCCGTCATCCCGACGTTCACGGAGTCGGCATAGGCCGGCCCGCCGATCGACGACAGGTCCAGGAATCCGAGGACGTTGAGGCGATGGTTGACCGTCACCGAGACGACGTCGTGATGCCGGGCCATCTGCGCCCCGTCCTGGGACGCGAGTTCATAGGCCGAACCGAAGGTAAAGCCGCCGCCATGCAGGTAGACCATCACCGGACGCTTGCCGCTGAGGCTGGACGTCCAGATGTTGAGCTTGAGCATGTCTTCGCTCTGCCAGCCATCGGTCCACTGGAAAAGGAACGTCTGTTCGCTCGTCCAGTTGTGCAGCCGCTGCGGGCAGTTGGCGCCGTAGATCAAGGCCGGATACTCGCCGTCCCACGACTTGGGCGGCTTGGCCGGAAGCCAGCGGTTCTCGCCGCCGGTGTCGGCGCCGTAGGGGACGCCCTTAAAGGTGAGCACGCCATCGTCCACGTAGCCGCGCACCTTCCCGTACTGGGTCTTGGCTACCGCCGACCGCGGCGTGCTGCAGCTTGCACCCGCGGTCGTGGCGGCGTGGAGCTCCGAAGTGGATGCTGCGCCCGTCAGCGCAGCCACCCCCGAGGTGGCCGACAGAAGCGCCTGGCGGCGATTGAATCCGAAACCTTTGTTGGGACGTGACATGAGAACTCTACCTCTGTGGAAAGAGCATCGGGGTGTCGGAGGCGCGCGCATTGGCCCGCGCCCTCCGGCCCGGTTCAGTATATAACCAACTGAACCCAATGAAGCCGAGCGTATCGCCGGCTGTCCGGAGATGGAGAGCGGAGGAGGGAGGTTGCCATGATTGCAGGTGCTGACTCGCAACTTCCGGGTTGCGGACAACCGATCCGGAGTAGAAACTCGTAGGATTGCAAAAATGACAGACCGCCTGATGACGGTCTGTCAAAGACAGCAAACCTCGCAGCCTGACTAGGCTGGTGGGTTCTCCCGGAGTGCCTCTGCCGCCTTTCGGATCACATCGACGACAACTTCGGGTTTGGAGAGCATGGGAACGTGGCTGCTGTCCGTTTCGATAGTAGTCGCGCCCATCCGTTTCGCCAAAAATCGCTGAAGATCCGGATGGACGGTGTGGTCGTTCTTGGCCACGATAAACCAACTCGGTTTCGACTTCCACGGTGTGCTGGTGAGCTTCTGTTGGTGGAACAGATCGGCGACGGGTGCATAGTGGGTGGCCCACACCAGCTTCTGTTCCTCCTTGGAGAGGTCTCCAGCGAAATACTTAACGCCGTCCGGAAGCATCCAGGCGCGTCCGTCTGCTACCTCGACCTGGGTGAAGATATCCGTCGGGTATTTGTCGAGTTGGTCCTGCACGGTCTCGCCTACATCCGGTGCGACGGCCGCGATGTAGACCAAGCCGGCCACCCTTTGGTCGACGCCAGAAGCAGTGATGGTGGCGCCTCCGTACGAGTGGCCCACAAGGATGACTGGACCGTCGACGCGACTGAGGGTGCGCTTTACCGCCGCCAAATCCTCCTCAAACGAGTCCAAGCCATACTGAACTGAGACCACTTCGTAGCCGTCGGCCTGCAAGGCGGGGATAACCTTGTTGAAACATGAGCCGTCCGCCCAAATTCCATGGCAGAAAACGACGCTGGGTTTGTGTTGTGATGACATGCTTATTCTCCAGTATTCTGAGGTTCCGGACGACCATCGAGCGTTGCCCGGTGGCTATAGATTCCTATGATTCAGGCAGATGAACAAATACTTTGCGGGAACAATGTATGCTTAGAAAGCATACCTGTGTAGAGCTATGGAACTTCGTCATCTCCGTTACTTTATTGCCGTCGCCGAAGAAGGCAGCCTCCTGCAAGCCGCGGAGCGGCGACTCCATACTGCACAGCCTTCGCTCAGTCGCCAGATTCGCGATCTCGAACTGGAAGTCGGAGTGAAACTGCTGGAACGCAAAGCGCGTGGCATTGAGCTCACTGCGGCTGGACGACTCTTCCTCGATCATGCGCGGCTGGCGCTGATGCAGATAGAGTTAGGGTGCGAAGCCGCACGAAACACGCAGCGTCCTCACAAATCGGGTTTTCGCCTGGGTTTCTTGCCCGGACAGGAAGTCATCTGGTTGTCAGGGGCACTGCGCATCTTGTGCGAGGAGGCGCCTGACGTCGAAGTTACGATAACAACGAAATCTTCACCGGAACTTGCCAACGCACTCATGCAGAGAGAAATTGATGTGGCCCTGCTTAGGCGCGAGATGCGGACCGCCGGCCTGGACTTCAAATTCCTTGTCAAGGAGCCTCTGGTTGCCATCCTCCCGTCTCGCCACCGCCTGGCTCGGCACAAGACGATACGGCCCGAGGACATCTGTCGCGAAGACTTTATCAGCACAGCACGTGCCGCGCCCGTGCTGAAGACCGTGATCGAGGAGTACGCCGCGAAGGCTGGCATCAAACTGAGGCAGACCTACGATGCCGAAACGCTATCCGGCGGAATGTCGCTCGTGGCGTCTACCGGCGGGTTCACCCTATTGCCAACGTATGCGCAAAATGCGCTGATTCCTTCCGTAGTTGCCCGGCCTTTGCATGGCGACGTTCCAACCATTGACCTGGTGATTGGGTACAACAAGGCGAATACCTCCCCGCTGCTCAAAAAGTTTCTCCTTCGTGCAAATGAGCTGGCAACTCGCGAATCACGTGTAGAAAGCTCCCTTGGCAATGTGAAAGACCGTAACGGAAGGTTGTAGGAGTATGGGGCTGAGGGTCACTGAGGCTGGGGATCCCCGAAGCATCGAATCGACCAAAAAGACGGGCCTCATGGGAGGAGTCCTCGCAATGGATGAATCTGAAGTAGATGACTATCGCTGAGTCGCTCGCCGAGGCAATTTACTACTAGTATTTCGTCCTGGGAGCGCACCCTGTCTCGCTTCGGCCGCATCACGCGCCCACCAGAGCAGCACCGCCGCGCCTCCCCTCTACGCGTTCTTTTGCGACGATAAACTTCGCACAATCAGCAACGCCAGCAGCGGTACAGCAATCGCATAAATATACTGCGTCCGCGACACGCCGATGCCGAACGGAAACCAGATACCCGGCACACCCATCGGATCGAGCAGTTCACCCCCGAAGAACGCGGCCACAATCGAGGCCAATGTGCAGATCGCCAGGAGCCGCAGTGGTCCTGTACGCACAATGCGCGCACCGATCACGGCAAACAGCGCGATCGACCCCAGCCGGCTGGCGCTGGTCACACTCGATGCATGCATCACGGCGCCAATGGTTCCGGCGACCGCCAGCAGTCCAGCGAACCCATCGATGCTGCGCCACGGACGCAGGTCCCAACGATTCCAGGCCAGCGTCCAGGCCGCCACAGTCGGTACCCACATCACCGACGCCAGCCACGCATAGGTAGCCAGATCCATCAGATCGGTCCAGGCGACGATCGCATTGTTGAGCCTCCTGGCGGCCATGAGCACAAGCGCGATGCTGGTAAAGATCAGGAAACCTGTCTGGCTGCTGCGGGACCGGCACCACAGCGCCAGGCCGATGACCGCCAGCATGGCGGCAGGCTCGATCACTTCCACGATGTAACCGGCAATGGTGCGCTCCCATTGCACGCGGTGGAGCGCCTCACTCACCGGCCGCGGAGCCAGGATCGGCGCGCTGTGCAGACCGCCGCCGTCCGCACTGCCACCGGATCCGGGCCGCATGTAGACGCGGATCGCGATTACGCCTAGGGTGCCCGCCGCATCCGCCGGAAGGGCGAACCGCAGCGGCCGCGTGCCGACCAAGCGCGGAGACGGACCCAGCCGGCCCGACCCGCCGAGTAACTGGCCGTTCCAATAGAGCTCGTAGCCGTCCTCGACCAGCGTCGGCCCCAGGATCTCCCAGGACGCCGGTCCGGCCGGCACCGCCACCGCGCGCCGGTACCAGGCATAGCCGTGATAGCCCGGATGGCCGTGCGCCATCCACCCGCCCACGTAATCCGGCAAGCCCACGTCGCCGTCGTGGCTGCCGGGCAGGGCAGTCATGTCCACCGTCTCCCACGCGCTGTCGTCTGCCTTGGCTTCTGCCCAGCGCGGGTCATCGCCGGTATGGAATCGCCAGGAGCCATCCAGCAGCACAGCCGCGGCGCGCAGCTGGGGAGGATCCGGGCGGCCGCCGCGCGCCAGGTCGGCAATGGTGAGGGCCAAGGCCGCCAAAGTCGCCAGGACGATGCCGGCGATCAGTTTGCGTTGAGCCGCGTCGCTCCGGGACGCTGGCGGCCTAACCGGATTATCGGCCATGATACGGTTAGGCTAGCATAACCCTGTAAACTGGGATCATACGGTTAGGTGAGACGGCCGTCATGGACAGCGGGCATTACACATATCAGTTTGTCGCCGGCAACCTTGCACTCGATTTCGTCAACACGGTCGCCTACCGGTCGGATCCCGGAAAGAAGCAGGACCATCTGCAGAGTGCCGAAGAGGCGCGCCAGTGGGCGAACGAGGCTCAATTGCCGGATCGGGCCGCGATCCATTCCGGCGCCCCGTTGGGGCCTGCCGCTCTGCGGCGCATCCGCGCAGTCCGCGAAGACCTCTTTGCCGTTTTCCACGCAATCGCCAGTGACGCTCCGATCCCGGTGGATCCGCTCGCCCGGATAGGCGAGGCATTGCACGATTGTGGCACCCGGCGATCTCTGTCGACAGACGGAGCGGAGGTTCGCTGGACCTGGCGGCCCGCCGCCCGGAATACCGACTACCTGCTCTATCCCGTCCTCGTGGCGGCAATCGAACTTCTCACCTCGGAGGCCCGCGGTTTGGTCCGTCAATGCGAAGACGCAGGCTGCGGCTGGCTGTTCCTCGACCGTTCCAATGCCCGCAGGCGCAGGTGGTGCAGCATGGCTGACTGCGGCAACCGCAACAAGGCCCGGCAACATTACCGGCGCGAGGCCGGCTTGCGCTAGAACGGCGGCCGGTTCTACGGCAGGACCGGATCTCGCGGCCCTCCGCTGAATCCTGTCAGCGATCGACCTGGCTACAAAGTCTCAAGCGGTCAATGTACTGACGACGATGAGAAGCGCCGAACCGCTTGACCGTCACGAGACACCCAGGGCTTCGCGCCCGTTCGTCATTGCTTGAAGACGATCATTTTCTCCGCTGTCAACTCCGTAGCGGTGTAGGGAATTCCACCGATGCCGTAACCAGACTGGCGCCGGCCCGCGAACGGCATCCAATCGGTGCGGAAAGCGCTGTGATCGTTGATCATCACCGCCGAGGCATCCAGGCGCTCGGCCGCGTCCAGTGCAACGCCGAGATCGCGCGTGAAGATGCTGCTCTGAAACGCGACCGGGAGCGAATTCGCCTCGCGAATTGCCTCCTCGAGATCCGCATAGCCGTAAACGCAGGTGACAGGACCGAACACCTCCTCGCACGAAACCTTCGCTTGTTTTGGAGGATCGACGAGGATTGCCGGAGCCAGCGTCGTGTTGCTGATCCGCCCCCCGCCGATAACGCGGGCCCCTGTCGACACAGCTTCCTCCACCCAGTTGGCTACCCGCTCCACTTCGGCCGGCTGAATCAGCGGGCCCACCTCGGTTTCGGGAGAACGCGGATCGCCCACGCGCAGCCGCTCGACGCGCTCGGCGAAGCGTTCGAGGAAGCTCTCCTTCAGCGCCTCGTGGACGTAGATCCGCTGGACCGAAACGCAGACCTGCCCGGCGTGATAGTAGCCACCCTTGGCCAGCGGCTCGATAATCGCGTCGAGATCGGCGGAGCGGTCGACGATCACCGGTGCTACCCCGCCATGCTCGAGCGCGCACCGCGCCCCGGGAGCAAGATTGGCGCGAAGGTGCCAGCCTACCGCCGCCGAACCGATAAAGCTCAGAAACGCGACCCGCGAATCACTGGCGAATGCGCTCGCGATCGCGCGGCTTTCTGGAAGCAGTGTCTGAACCCAGCCTTCCGGCATTCCGGCCTCATGGACCAGCTTGACCAACTCGAAACAGGAGAGCGGCGTCACCGCTGCCGGTTTCACGATCACCGGACAACCCGTGGCGATCGCCGGTGCGATCTGATGCACGATGAGGTTCAGGGGGTGGTTGAACGCCGAAATGGCGGCTACCACGCCGACCGGCTCCAGAATCGTCCAGGCGCGCCGGTTGTCGCTGGCCGGAGTCAGGCCCATGGGTATTTCCGTGCCGCCTCGCGTGCGCAGCAGATCGGCCGCATTGCGAATTCCGTCGATGGCCCGGTCTGTCTCGACCAGCGCATCGGTGTACGGTTTACCTCCTTCTCCCGCAATACGCATTGCGAAAGTCTCGCGCTGTTGTAGAACCAGATCCGCCAACCGATGCAGCACGGCCATCCGTTCATGCGTCTTCAGCCAGCCGCTTCGATCCGCAAATCGCTCGCGGGCCACCCTCAGTTTGCGTTCGAGCTCCGCGGCATCGTCCGTTGGCAATTGGGCAATCGGTTCGCGATCGTAGGCCTGCACGACTTCCACCATAGACACCTCCGGACCTCCTATTTCTCAAGTGAGAGAGCGACGGCTTCCAGAACGAGCGCCGAACGCTCCGCCAGCGTGGGAACTCTGCCGAGATAATTCTGATAATGCGGCGTCTCGCGGTGCGCTTTGGCCGCCTCGGCGTCCCTGTAGAGTTCGTCGAGGACGTAGCGCTCGGGCTGGGCAGTATCGCGCCAGACATCCCAGCGCAGGTTGCCCGGCTCCGCCCGGCAATGCGGCGCCATTTCCAGCAGAAGTGCGCGCAGTTCCTCTGCCTTGCCTGGGAATGCCGTCAGGCTGGCCGTGATTTTCACTGGCGATTGCGACATGCTGGTTCTCCTGTTGGCGTTGACTCGCGTCAGGTCGACGCGGCAATGTCTCTCAGGGCCGCCAGGAGTCTCTTCCCAAGCTCGCCGGCGGAGGCAGGGTTTTGGCCAGTGATGAGGCGGCCATCGGCAACGACGTGCGGTTGCCAGTTGGCTGCTGACGAATAGTCCGCGCCCTCGTGCCTCAACGCATCCTCGAGTTCGTAAGGCACGTCCTCGCGCGCATAATCATATTCCTCCGCCTTTGAGAAAGATGTGAGCTTCTTTCCCTTCACAAAAGGCGTGCCGTCGCCGAGATCGACGCCCAGCAGGGCGCAGGGACCATGGCAGACTGCCGTGACGAGCTTGCCTGTCGTCCAGGCGCGGACAATTGCGTGCTGGACTTCGGCATTGCGCTGAATGTCGACCATGGGGCCGAGTCCGCCCGGCACGAGAATGGCGTCATAGTCGGCCGCATCCACCTCGCAGAGCCGGCGGCTCCGATTGAGGCGCCGGAAGGCCTTACTCTCGAAGAACGCCTTTTGGGCAGGGTCGGTCTCGTCGTATGCGTCATACGGCGTCCATCCGCCGGCAGGCGATGCGAACTCCACCGCGATGCCGGCTTTGTCCAGCACCTCGAAGGGGTGGGCGATCTCCGGAAAGAAGAAGCCTGTTTTTCGGCTCTTGGGGCCAATTACCGCGGCATTCGTAACGATGAATAGGACATGTTGGGTCATTGCTCTGCTCCTGGTCCGGTGTCGAGTAGCGTCAGAACTTCACCACCGCGCGCCCGACGATCCTGTTGTCGCGCATCAGGTCGATATGCTCGTTGATCTCCGCGAAAGAGATGGTCTCAATTGTGTGCTGGATCTTGCCTCTTGCGGCGAGCGCCATGACCTCAGTGAGATCGGCGTTATTGCCCCAGAACGAGCCGTGGAAGGTCTGCTCGCCAGACACGCGTGGAAAAAGTGGTATGTCGATCCGGTCGCCGATGAAGCCGACATCGGCATAATGGCCGCCAATCCCGAGCCGCGAGAAGGCAAGTTGCATCATCTCCGTCGCCCCGGCGCAGTCGATGATCGCGTCGAACTTGTCCTGCCCGGTCGCCTTCTTGAGTTCCTTGCCCACGTCCTCAGAGGACTTGCCTTCGATCGCGATAGTGTGATCGGCGCCATATTTCCTGGCGACCTGAAGTTTCTCCTCATTGCGGGCGACGGCAACGACGGGCCCACCCGCGCCCAGCAGCTTGGCGTATTGGACGGCGTAGGCGCCGAAACCGCCGATGCCGAACACGCCGACCACCTTGTCCGGACCCAGGCCGCCGGCATTGCGGATCTTCTTGAGTCCTCGGTAGGGTGTCAACCCCGCGTCTGTCAGCGGCGCCAGTTCCTCGAACTTGAGGTGCTTGGCGACCTTAATTACATAGCGCGCCGGTACCGGGATATATTCGGCGAAGCCACCGTACGGGCCAAAGCCGGGCCAGCGGACATTGGGGCAGATATGCGTGTCGCCGACCTGGCAGTGCTTGCAGATGCCGTCACCCCAACCGGGCGAAACGACAATATGGTCTCCTTCCTCGAGGCCCGCTGCCTTGGGCACCACGCTGCCGACCTTATCGATCTTGCCGGTGATCTCGTGTCCCGGGATGACCGGCGGCTTGATGTCGCCATAGCCCTGGAAGAAGCCGTCGATCAGAAGCACGTCGGAGCGGCACATGCCGCAGGCGGCGATCTTCACCAGTACCTCATCGGGCTGAATCTCCGGAACCGGTATGTCCTCAAGCACAAGGGCCTTCTTATATTCCAGAATGCGTGCTGCCTTCATGTCGGGTCTCCTTTACGGTCTTGTTTCTGCTGAAATCGCCGCTGCGGCTGCCTCGGCGACGGCGATGTCCTGCTCTACGGATCCAGCACTCGCGCCAACGGCGCCGGCGATCTGGCCTTCGATTCTCACCGGTAGACCGCCGCCAAAGATCACCACCTGGCCGCCGTTGCTCTGTTCAATCCCAAACAGAGGAGCGCCCGGTTGCGCCAGTTCGGCTAGATAAGCGGTCGTCTTGTCGAACATTCGGGCTGTCTTCGCTTTGCCGATGGCCAGTTCGATGCTTCCCTCCAGCGCGCCGTCCTGACGCGTGAAGGCGATGAGCGCGCCGCCCGTATCGACCACCGCGACGTTGTAGGGAATGCCAAGGCTGGTTGCCTTCGCCTCGGCTGCGTCCAGCATTCGCTTTGCGTCCGCCAACGTTAAGCTGAGCAAGGAGCGTGGCATGAGTCCTCCCATTCCCGAACATGGAGCAGCGCTATGCTGCCCGCTTCCTCCGGGACTCGCGAGGAGTGCGGCTATGAAATTCATCGCTGGTTCGAGACGATCGAAGCTTCATTCAACCGGCAAGGCCACAGCGATTGGTGCACCTCCTGAATAACATGGGATAGATGGCGATCTTGGTAAAAAGGAGTAAATCCGGCGAGTTCTGCGGTCGCTGAAGCCGTTTAAGCTGCATCGCCCATGCCTTATTCGGCTCTCCTGAGCGAAACTGGATAGGTGCCAATCGGAGGAGCTTTGGATCCCGCGGAGAGACCAGATAGCCCGAAAGGTCGCACCTATTGCTTCGGCGACTACCGCTTTCACCCTGACCGTCAGCTATTGCTTCGCTGCAACGAGCCGATCTCACTGGGAAGCCGGGCACTCGACTTGCTGCACGCCCTGCTCCGGAATGCGGGCACGGTTGTGAGCAAGCAGGAGCTCATGCATTTCGCCTGGCCCAATACCTTTGTTCACGAGGCCAATCTCAAGGTAAACATCGCCGGATTACGAAAAGCCCTTCGATCCAGCCCACCCGAGACCCGCTACATCGCGACAGTACCAGGCCGTGGATATCGATTCGTCGCGCCGGTTCAGATACTGGATCTGCCCTCCGAAAAGCCCACGCCCGCTGCCGTGAGGGCGAATACAGGGAAGCTGCCCACGGCATTGCCCCTCATCGGCCGGGAACAAGCCCTTGCGGAGATCGATGGCGCGCTGCTGGAAACCCGCCTTCTGACCATCGTCGGCGCCGCGGGTGTCGGGAAGAGCAGCGTGGCGATCGCGCAAGCAGCCCGAGCGGCCTGCCGGTTCGAGGACGGCGTTTGCTACGTGGATCTTTCGGCGATCGACGATCCGCAATTCGTCGTGCCTGCAATCGCGTTTGCACTCGGACGCGACAGTAACTTCGTCAACACCTTAGCCGGCCTTGCGGCGCTGTTGCGCGGCCGCGGCATCATGCTGGTCCTCGACAACTGTGAACATCTGTTGAGTGGAGTTGCCAGCGTCGCGGATTACTTGTGTCATCTGTTGCCCGGCCTGTCGCTCGTTGTAACCAGCCGGGAGCCGCTCCGATGCAGATTGGAATTGGTCTACCGGTTGCCTCCACTCCCCTGCCCACCAGAAGGGAATGAGGCGGAGGCGGCTGCCGTCCTGGGGTTCTCAGCCGTCCAGCTTCTCGTTCACCGGGCGCAGGCTCAAGGCTACCAGCTGGATGAGTCGGATCTCCCGGCGCTCGCTGCGATCAGTCGCCGCCTGGATGGGATAGCGCTGGCAATCGAATTGGCTGCCTCGCAGTTGACGACACAGAGTCCGGCTGCCTTGAGCGCCATCCTGGAAAAGAGCTTCGCGACGCTGGTATCAGAGACGGATGCTGCGCCTGCTCGGCACAAGACGCTCATGGCAACGCTTGGCTGGAGCTATCAACTGCTTTCGGGACAGGAAGCGAGGCTGCTTCGGCATCTTTCCGTGTTCAGTGGGGGATTTGGGCTGGAAGACGCCGTCGGCGCTGCGAACCATTTGCAGAAGAACGCGGATGATATTGCCACTTGGCTTGAGAGTCTAGCCTCAAAGTCGCTGTTGACGCCATCCTATCGCGAAGGGCGGCGATGGTACCGGCTACTGGATACAACACGGAGCTTCATGCACGAGCGGCTTCGGGAGACCGGCGAACTGCGGACAGCCATGATCGGCTATTCGTTATACCTTCTTTCCCGATTTGAGCAGGCGGAAGCGGAATGGGCCTGGCGCACCAGAGAGGACTGGGCGGAGCTGTACGGTCCAGCGGGCAATGATCTGCGCCGGGCGATCGATTGGTCATTTGGCGAGGGAGAAAATGCAGAGTTGGGCATCCGGCTCACTGTCGCCGGTATTACCCTCTGGCGCGAGCAATCCTCCTTCCTGGAGAATCGGTCGCGCGTGCAGACTGCCCTGGATGCGGCAAGGGCGCTCCCGGCCCTCGATAGCAGCCTCAGGATGAAGCTCATCGCCGTCCAGGGGATCAACTTGTGCCAGGCCCGGGAGATCGCCTCGGCTGTGGAACTCCTGAAAGAAGGTATCCGGCTCGCCAACGAACTGGGCAATATCGAGTACCGGGCACGCATGAGCGGTCTCATGGCCGGGGCGCAGTTTTTTATGGGGCGGCACCAGGAAGCGCTCGCATCGCTTTCCCAGCTTCGCGTCATCATCGATGTGGCTGACCCGGGTTCGGTGGAGCCGGACATCCGATGGCATGAATTGATGATCGGTTTTTGCCGCGGCGGCATCAGCCATGCCTACGACGGATTGCAGAAGCTGGCGCGCGAATACTCAAAGGTCTCCCATCGTTCGCAGGTTTCCAGGTTCGTGATCGATCGTTTTGTCGCGATTCGGACATTTCAGGCGGTGGCGGCATGGGCGATCGGGCGGCCTCGGCAGGCCATCGAGACAGCGGCGGAGGCTGTCGAGGCAGCGACAAGTCTTGAGCATGCGGTCTCAAGCGTCTTTGTCCTTGGGTTGGGGGCAATTCCCGTGGCGCTGTTCAGCGGACTTTTCGATGTCGCACAGAAATGGGTGGATCTGTTGAGCGAGAACATCGTCCTGATCCAGGATGAGGTGTGGGCTCCGAATGCCCGCCTTTATCAGGCGGCGATCGACCATGCCCGAGGCCTCCCGGACGCTTTGGAAAGAATGCGTGGCGCGATCGACGAGATGATCGAGAGTGACATGTTGGTCCATGCGCCGGTACGGCTGGCGCTGCTCGCTGATGCCGCCTTGCTCGGAGATCGGCTCGATCTTGCGGAAGCTGCCGTAGCACAAGCGTTCCATTATTCCCGCCAGAATGGCGAACATTGGAGCGACGCGGAGTTGTTCCGGCTACAGGCGATGATCGGTTGGCGCCGCGCCGATTTGCCCCAGGCCAGGCGATTGCTGAAGAAGGCGATTCATGTGGCGGAGCAGGACAATGCCCTGAGCTTCCAATTGCGAGCGGCCATCTGTCTCGCTGAATTGGAGCGGCAATCTGGCTCTGACGAAGGCGCGCTGGAAAGCCTGGCTTTGCTTTATCGGCGATTTGACAATGACGGTGCCTCCGCTGACCTGGTCAAGGCACAAGCACTTCTGAGCGATCCTCCACCAGAATCTCCGCAAAGATGATCTAAGGCTTCACGCCTACCATCAGCACGGCGGATCTCGAGGAGCAAGCGCCCAGCATCGCCGGATCGAAAGCGCGGCTTGAGCCGCAGAGGACTCCAGCCCTTCGGGGAGACGCCGATCCCAAAACGGCAGTCCCAGGAACCGGCCGGCGAGGGCTTACCCGGCCAGCGCGTCGATGGCCTGAGAACCGTGTTGCGATCCAGAGTTCCCGGAGGTTTAGCCTTTCCCGTGAAAACCAGTTCGGCGGATCGAGTTTTATTTTCTGCCTGTTTTCAATGGGTTAGCGGCCAATGCTTAAAACGTGCATTGCTGGAACCTAGAATCCGGACGCTCGAACCCGCGCATTTGCGAGGGTTCGGCTGGATCTTTGAATCTCAAACCGCCTCTCCCTGCGAAAGCACCGGGAACGCGGGCACTCTGGCTCATGGTTCTTAAAAGAGGATGCGTCCGAACCGCCCGCGCGCCCGGAGCCCGTCAGACCGCACCATACTGACTCGGACGAATTTGAGGGAACAAACCCATTTCTTGCCGCGCAACCGCCGGTCAGTCCGAGGCCGTTTCCCACCGGTGTGGCTGAACAAACCCATTTGGGTTGGACGCCAGCCGGGCGCCAGTGAGCCCCGCGTTTCCTTTTTCTATGGCTGAACAAACCCACTGGACCCGGCGGTAATCAGCCAGCCTTCCCAAGGCGTTGCCCGCCGGAATGAGGGAACAAACCCATCGGGTCCACGGACCAGACAGGCACGGCAACGGCGGATCTTCCCGCCGCTGTGGCTGAACAAACCCATTACCAGTAGGAATCTGTGATCCGTGTAAACACGGCCGCGTCCACGCACCACAGTCTGGCACCCCATTTCAGACTCGCTGGTCCAGAATATGGAATGCACGAAGAATCAAGAACTTGGCTTCGCAGTCGAACAGAATCCCACCCGTATCCTCCGCCCAAACCTCTCTATACCTTGATGCAGCGGCCTCATCCGGCCGCCGGGCCGCCACTAGTACCTCTAAACCTTCCAGGAACTTTTTTCTTCGCCCGGGTGTCTCTATATACAACGGCGCTGATGTGAACGGCGCTACAATGGCTCTGCGGAGGCACCCATGGAACCGGCTCCAAACATGCCAGAGCTCGGTAATGAAGTGGCTCCCCCGGAATGGCCGGGGTGGCCCGACGAGGGGTGTCTTCTCGAGAGTCTCCGGTCTGGCTCCGAATCAGCTTACGAGGCTCTCCTGGAACGCTTCCAGTTGCCGGTCTTTAACCTGGTTCAACGCCTGATCGACGACTCCAGCGAAGCGGGCGACGTCACTCAGGATGTATTCCTGAAAGTCTTTCGTAACGTCACTGCCTTCCGCGGCCAAAGTTCACTGAAGACCTGGATCTACCGCATAGCGGTCAACGAGGCGCACAATCGCCGCCGTTGGTTCGGTCGCCACAAGCGGGCCGAAGTAGGTCTGGAAGCCGAAGGTGATGGCCTTGGCTACCTCGATCACCTGAGCGACGCGGCTCGCTCACCTTATGATCTTGCCCTCAATGAGGAGTGGAGATCGGCGATCGAAAAAGCCTTGGAAGGCTTGAATCCTGTGTTCCGGTCAGCTGTTGTGCTACGGGACCTCGAGGATCTGAGCTACGAAGAGATTGCCGACGTCCTTGATGTCTCGCTCGGCACGGTAAAGTCACGGATCCTGCGTGGTCGCGAGTCGCTCCGCAAGGCTCTGGTTGAACAGTTGGAACCGTCCAGGGGGTTGCACTTCACTCCTCAGACGGCGGCCGACTAAGAGGTCTGGATCGTTATGGACTGCCAACAAACAAGGTTGATGCTCTCCGCGCTCCAGGACGGCTGTGTAGTCGAATCTGAGCGGAGACTGCTGCTGGCGCACCTGAAACACTGCGCGGCCTGCTCCCTGCTCCAGGCGGAACTGGATATGGTGCGGCAATCCGTGCGCTCGGTGAAATCCCGGCCCATGCCGTCCCATCTCGCCCTATCCCTGCGCGCCATGGCTTCCCGGGAAGCGTCTCGCCGCCGCCGCTATGTCGATCTCCGCACCTGGCTCCGCCACATCGGAGAGCACGCCGCCCTATCGATCAATAACCTGATGCGGCCCCTCGCCCTGCCGGCCGCCGGTGGCCTGGCCTCCGCGGTCTTCCTTTTCTCCATGGTGATGACGAACTTCCAAGGCATCATCGTCAGCCACCCCAACGATGTATCCATCGCCATCGCCACCGTGCCCTCTGTCCGGGCCACGCTGCTGGATATGTCCGAAGCTGACATCACCGTCGATGTGTTCGTCGACGAACAGGGCCGCGTCATCGATTACTCCTTCCCCGATGGCTATGGCTCCGCCAATACCGCCAGCCAGCGCCGCAAACTGGAGAATTCCCTGCTCTTCATGGAATTCAATCCAGCCACCACGTTTGGCATGCCCACTTCGGGTTGGGTCCGCGTGAAGTTCAGCGGCCGCAGCCAGATCGACGTCAGGGGTTAGTCTCCGCTCTTGGGCCGCCCTCTCGGACAGCATTTTCTCTTTCAGCACTCAATCCTCGCCCGGATTGCCGAGGCCGCCTGCCCTGAACAGGTGGGCCTCTGCATTGAGATCGGCCCCGGCCCGGGCGGCCTGACCGAATTCCTCCACCCACGCGCCCGCCGCCTCATCGCCGTGGAATTGGACCCGTCCCTGGCTGCCAGCCTCCGCGAACGCTACTCAGAGAACCCCTCCGTGGAGATCGTCCAGGCTGACGTCCTTTCGACGAACCTTGCCCAGTGGGGGCCCGCCACCGTCTGCGGGAACCTCCCCTACTACATCACCTCGCCCATCGTCGAGCAGGTCCTGGCCATGGGCCCAGCCCTGGAACGCGCCGTGTTCCTAGTCCAGAAAGAAGTGGCCGACCGCCTCGGCGCCGGCCCCGGCAGCCGCGATTACGGCTACCTCTCCGTCGCCACCCAGCTCTTCTGCACCGTGGAGCGCCTCTTCCTCGTCAAACCGGCCTCCTTCCGCCCCCCGCCCAAGGTCGATAGCGCCGTCGTCCGGCTCACGCCCCGGCCCACCCTTCCGGTGGAGGACACGAAGGCGTTCCTGCGCTTCGCCTCCGCCTGCTTCCGGCAGAAAAGAAAGACTTTACGCAATAATCTGTCCTCGCACTACGCGGCGGACCGGCTCGTCAATCTGCCCGAGGCGGGCCTCCGGGCCGAACAGTTGGGCCTCCCCGAACTCATCCGGCTCTTCCAAGTCCTGAACCCCTAACTGCACACTGGCGCACTTTGCATAGACGTTGGCGTGTTCTGCATACGGCAAAAGACGCCTCGCCCTATACCGTAGAATCATGCACGACGTCAGAGCTTATTCCGCAGTCAACTCCACCTCTCCTCTTGCTCCTGCCTCCGTGTCCCGGCGCGAGCCCACACCCACCGATATCGAGATTGAAATCCTCTATTGCGGTGTCTGCCACTCGGACCTCCATCAGGCTCGGAACGAATGGCACAACACCGTCTATCCCTGCGTCCCCGGCCACGAAATCGTCGGGCGCGTGAAGAGCACTGGTCCTGGAGTCACCAGATTCAAAGCGGGTGACCTGGCCGCTGTCGGCTGCATGGTCGATTCCTGTGGAGTCTGTCCTGAATGCAAGGATCACCACGAGCAGTTCTGCCAGAAGGGCGCTACCTGGACATATAACGGTACCGACAAGTACACCGGTGGCCCCACCTTTGGCGGCTATTCCGAGAGCATCGTCGTCGAAGAGAGCTTCGCGCTCCGCGTACCGGCCAACCTCGACCTCGCCGCGGTCGCGCCCCTGCTGTGTGCCGGCATCACCACTTACTCGCCCCTGCGCCACTGGAAGGTGGGCAAAGGCCAGAAGGTCGGCATCGTCGGTCTTGGCGGCCTGGGCCACATGGCAGTGAAGTTTGCCAGCGCCTTCGGAGCCCACGTCGTCCTCTTCACGACCTCTCCGAACAAGAAAGACGATGCGCTGCGCCTTGGCGCCCACGAGGTGGTTCTCTCCCGCAATCCCGAGGAGATGGCCGCCCACGCCGGCAGCTTTGACTTCATCCTCGACTGCGTCTCGGCCGATCACGACCTGAACGCCTACCTCCAGTTGCTGAAGCGCGACGGGACGCTGACCCTCGTCGGCGTGCCCGAAAAGCCGCTACCCATCGCCAGCTTCAACCTCATCCTTGGCCGGCGCCGGCTCTCCGGTTCCCCCATCGGCAGCATCGCGGAGACCCAGGAGATGCTCGACTTCTGTGGCGAGCACGGCATCACCTCCGACATCGAGCTCATCCCCATCCAGAAGGTGAACGAGGCCTACGACCGCCTGCTCAGGCAGGACGTGAAGTACCGTTTCGTCATCGATATGGCTAGCCTGAAAAAGGAGACCGCCGCCTAAGCCATGGCCAAACGCTTCCGTGTGAATTCGGTGTTTGCCGGTAAGTTGAAAGAACTGGGAGTACAGCCCGCCGCCGTTCTCAGGCAGGCGGGCCTGCCCTCCGGGCTGTTCGACCTTCCCAAGCCCGCGGTCAGCACGGAGGAGTTCTTTGCCCTTTGGCGGGCCATCGGCGAGGTCAGCCGGGATCCCGCCATCGGGCTCAAAATCGGCACCGAGCAGCGCATTGAGCGCTATGACCCCATTGCCATCGCCGCTCTGTATGCGCCGTCCTTCTCTGAAGCGCTGCACCGCATGGCTCGGTTCAAACAGCTCACCTGCCCGGAGGAGATTCGCATCGTCCGCGGAGCCGGTGAGACCAGCGTACAGTTCCTCTGGCTGCTGGCCACCATGGCCGAACCTTCCATCCTGGTCGACCTCTGCTTTGCCTGGGTGGTGACCATCGCCCGGCGCGGCACGGGCACGCCCTTGGCCCCGACGCGCATCCGGCTCACCCGGGCGCGCGACGGTCAGACCTTCCTGGAAGAGTACTTCGGCTGTCCCATCGAGTATGAGGCCGGCGAGAACGCCATCTGCTTCCGAAACGAAGAACTGGCCCGCCCCTTCCTCACCCACAACGCCGAGCTGTTCTCGATGATCGCGCCCCAATTGGAACAGGAGCTGAACCAGCGCAATGCGGAACTCAGCTTCGCCGACCGCGTGCGCACCACCCTGAAGCAACAGCTGGCCGGGCAGCGGCCCACGGTCCAGATCCTGGCTCGGGCGCTGAACATGAGCGTCCGGTCGCTGCAACGCCGCCTCACCACGGACGGTTCCAGCTTCCAGCAGGTTCTCGCGGATGCACGCCGGGAACTGGCGCGCCACTATCTGGTCCACTCCTCGCTGGAACTGAATGAAACAGCCTATTTGCTGGGCTACGAGGACGCCAACTCCTTTGTGCGCGCATTCCGGAGCTGGGAAGGAATCCCGCCCGCCCACTGGCGCGAGCGGCAGCGCGCTCAGCCGGATTCCATGCTACTGATATCATCGAATTAGTGGCCGCCTCCGAGAACGATCCGACTGCACGCTTTGCCGATATGCTCGCCGCCCTGGGCGCCGAGCCGCGCCTCCGCATCCTGCGCCTGCTGCTCGCGGCGCATCCCGGCGGCCTGGTCGTTGGCGACATCCAGGCGGAGCTCGGCATCCCGCCTTCGACCCTCTCCCACCACCTCGAAAAGCTCAAGAACGAGGAACTGGTGAAGGTCCGCCGCGAAAGCACCTTCCTGCGTTATACCGCCAACACTGACGGCTTGAAGGAGATGCTCGACTTCCTCTACGCCGAGTGTTGCACCCGCAACAACGTCATCTCTCCCGGCGACATCGCCCCGGCCCGTTGAGCCCTCAGCGCGGGATCCCCGGAGGGGGAATAATGGACAGATGCAGAAGTTGGCTCTCTTTCTGATTGCATCCTCCGCTGTCTTCGCACAGACGTATCAACCCAACTGGGAATCGATCGACAAACGGCCCACCCCCGCCTGGTTCCAGGATGCCAAGTTCGGCATCTTCATCCACTGGGGCGTCTACTCGGTGCCCGCCTACGCTCCCGTCATTCCCGGCAAACTCGCTTACGCCGAGTGGTATTGGAACGCCATGACCAACGGCCAGAAGCCCGGCGCCAATCCCATCCAGTCCGGCACCTGGGAATACCACAAGAAGATGTATGGCGCGGATTATCCCTATCAGAACTTCGCTCCGCAGTTCCGGGCGGAGCTCTACGACCCCGACCACTGGGCGGACGTTTTCCAACGCTCCGGCGCGAAGTATGTCGCATTGACCTCCAAGCACCACGAAGGTTTCGCGCTCTGGCCCAGCAAGGAGGCCTCCGCCACCTGGGGCCGGCCGTGGAACGCCGTCGAGATCGGGCCCAAGCGCGATGTGCTGGGCGATCTCACGGAAGCCGTGCGCCGCAAGGGCCTCAAGATGGGCTTCTATTATTCGCTCTACGAGTGGTACAACCCGCTGTGGCTCACCGATAAGCCGCGCTACATCCGCGAGCACATGTTCCCGCAGTTCAAAGACCTGGTGAACCGCTACCACCCCGCCATCATCTTCAGCGACGGCGAATGGGACCTGCCTTCCTCGGAATGGCATACGCCGGAACTGATGGCCTGGCTGTTGAACGAATCGCCTGTCAAGCAGGACGTGGTCATCAACGACCGCTGGGGCAAGGACAGCCGTCACAAGCACGGCGGCTATTGGACCACCGAATACACGCCCGGCATGAGCGGGATGGATCATCCCTGGGAAGAGAGCCGCGGCATGGGCTTCTCCTACGGCTACAACCGCGCCGAGAACCTGTCGCACTACCACTCGGGCAAAGAGCTGGTCATCATGCTGGTCGACCTGGTCAGCCGCGGGGGCAACCTGCTGCTCGATATCGGCCCTGATGCTGATGGCACCATTCCCGTGGTGATGGAGGAGCGCCTCATCCAGATCGGCGACTTCCTGCGCGTCAACGGCGATGCGATCTACGGCACCAAGCCCTGGACTACGTCGCGCCAGTGGAGCGCCGGCGAAGTGCCCAAGGTCGAGTACAACAAAGAGTACGAGACCGCCTACGACCTGTCCAAGCTGGTGGCCAAGCCCGCCGCGGGCAAGGCTTCCATCGACGCCTTCTTCACGGCCAAGGGCAACAATGTCTATGCCATCATGCCGCGCTGGCCCGGCCGCAGCTTCGTGCTGCAGTCGAAGGCAGCGCTCAAGCCGAAGTCCGTGGAACTGCTTGGAGGCGGCGCCCTGAAGTGGCAGCCGACTCCAGCCGGCCTGGCCATCACCCTGCCGGATGTTCCGGAGGATCTGATGCAGCAGCCGGCCTGGGTCATCAAGGTCAGCCAATAACTCCCATGCTCCGACGCCTACCCTTGCTGTTGCTGGTTCCGGTTCTTGGGATGGCTGCCGATGGCCCGGTCGCAGCCCGCCTGGATGCCATCTTCGCGCCCCTCGCCCAGGGGCGGACACCCGGCCTGGCCGTGCTGGTCCGGCAGGATGGCAGGACCCTGTTTCAGCGAGGGTACGGCGTGACGGAGCTCCGCTCAGCCACGCCCATTGATGGCGGGACCAACTTCCGGCTGGCGTCGTTCACCAAGCAGTTCACGGCGATGTCCGTGATGCTGCTGGTGAAGGACGGCAAGCTCCGCTATGACGATCCGCTCACGAAGGTCTTTCCGGACTTCCCGGCATACGGCAAAGCGATCACCATCAGCCACCTGCTGACCCATACGTCGGGACTGCCGGACTACGAAGAGGTGATGGAGGCCGGTGCGCAGAAGTGGACGCCGCAGGACCAGATCCGGGATGACGAGGTTCTGAAGCTGCTCAAGACCCAGCGCGCCGGCAAGTTTGCCGCCGGCACAAGCTGGTCGTACAGCAACTCCGGCTACGTGCTGCTGGGGTTGGTCGTCGCCAAGGTGTCCGGCCTGCCGTTCCCTGAGTTCCTGCAGAAGCGGATCTTCGCGCCGCTGCACATGGATCATACGCTTGCCTACGTCGCCGGGACCAACAACGTCGTGCACCGGGCCTATGGCCATTCGAAGCAGAAGGACGTTTTCGTCGAACGGGACCAGAGTTCCACGTCGGCCACGCTGGGCGACGGCGGTGTCTACTCGAACCTTGCTGATCTCGCGAAGTGGGACGAAGCGCTTGCCCGATATGCCCTCTTGGACGCATCGGCGATGAAGGAGGCCTGGACGCCAGCTAAACTGGCGAATGGCGCGCCCACCCGCTGGCCGTCCGAGAAGAATGAGGACAACCTGAATCCCGGCAAGCCGGTCTCTTACGGCTTCGGCTGGTTCCTGGATCCGTACAACGGCCAGAAGCGGATGTGGCACACCGGCAGCACCACCGGTTTCCGGACCGTGATCCAGCGATTTCCCGAGCGCAAGCTCACCGTCATCCTGCTGATCAACCGAACCGATCTTGACGCCGCACAGCTCTCGCTGAAGGCCGCCGATGCCGTGCTGGGCGCGCATTAAGCCTGTCTGTTCCCGAAGCCTCGCCCGCGTCTGACGCATCCAAAAAGCCAATGGAATACAGACAGCTAGGCCATTCCGGCCTCAAAGTTCCAGCCCTGAGTTTCGGAGCGGGCACCTTCGGCGGTACCAATGACTTCTTCAAGGCCTGGGGGGACGCGGGCGTTCCCGAGGCCAAACGGATCGTGGATCTCTGCCTCGACGCAGGGGTGAACCTCTTCGACACCGCGGACGTGTATTCCGATGGGCACTCGGAGGAGATCCTGGGCAAGGCTCTCGAGGGCAAGCGGAAGCAGGTCCTCATCTCGACGAAAGCCACGTTTGCGTCAGGCAAAGGGCCGAACGACCTGGGCTCCTCGCGTCATCATCTGACCGAGTCGCTGGAGGCCAGTCTGCGGCGCCTCGGGACGGACTACGTGGACATTTATCACATGCACGCCTTCGATGCGACGGCGCCCGTCGAAGAGACCCTCGCCACGCTCGACGGCTTCGTCAAGAGCGGCAAGGTCCGCTATATCGCCTGCTCGAACTTCTCGGGCTGGCACCTGATGAAGTCGCTCTCGGTCTCGGAGCGCTACGGCTGGTCGCGCTATGTCGGCCACCAGGTCTACTATTCGCTGATCGGCCGCGACTACGAGTGGGAACTGATGCCGCTGGCGCTGGACCAGAAGGTCTCCGCGCTGGTGTGGAGCCCGCTGGGTTGGGGCCGGTTGACCGGCAAGATCCGGCGCGGCCAGCCGCTGCCCGAGGTGAGCCGCCTGCATTCGACGGCTGAGCAGGGTCCACCTGTCCCGGACGAGCATGTCTACAACGTGGTGGATGCGCTGGATGAAGTGGCGAAGGAGACGGGCAAGACCATTCCTCAGATCGCGTTGAACTGGCTGCTGCAGCGGCCGACCGTGGCCACCGTCATCATCGGCGCCCGCAATGAAGAGCAGCTCAAGCAGAATCTGGCCGCTGCCGGCTGGAACCTGACGCCGGAGCAGGTGGAGAAGCTGGACAGGGGCAGCCAGACGCAGAAGACCTATCCCTACTGGCACCAGGTCCAATTCGCCTCGCGCAACCCGCTGCCTGTGCCGCAGTACTGATCCCGGCCTGAGGGCGGGCTGCCCGGCCCGCCCTCTCTGATACACTCGAAGTGCGCCGACCAGATGGCGGCGACCACCGTACAATGACGCCCTTCGGGGCGCATGTAAGTCCGGGGACTTGATCGAATCCGACAGGTACCAAGGCGATGCTGAGACAACTGATTCCTTCCTTCGCGTCGAGCCCGCGTCCACCTGTCCCCTGGGGGCAGTGAACGATGCAGGCTGGACAATTCCTCAACGCAAAACAGACACAACGGCGGCTCTCGATGGTGACGTGTTACGACTACACGTTCGCCCGGCTGCTGGCGCGCAGTTCCATCGACGGCATCCTGGTGGGCGACAGCGCCGCCATGGTGATGCATGGCCACCCCTCCACCATCGCGGCCCGGGTGGAGATGATGAAGCTCCACACGGAGGCCGTGGCCCGGGGCGCCGGCGATAAATTCATCGTGGCCGACATGCCGTTTCTCTCGTACCGCATGGGCTGGACCGCGGCTCTCGATGCGGCCCACGTGCTGATGAGTGCGGGTGCCCAGGCGGTGAAGTTGGAGGGCGTCGATGGACATGAAGACGTCGTGCAGCGGCTGGTCGAGAGCGGGATCCCGGTGATGGGCCATCTCGGGCTGCAGCCGCAATCGATCCATGCGTTCGGGGGCTACAAGGTGCAGGGACGCGGTGACGAAGCTGCTCAGAAGATCCTGCGGCAGGCGGCCGCCCTGGAACAGTTGGGCGCGTTCTCGATCGTGCTGGAATGCATCCCGGCTCCGCTGGCGTCCGAGGTGACCGCCGCGCTGAAGATTCCGACGATTGGCATCGGCGCCGGTGCGGGCTGCGATGGGCAGATCCTGGTCCTGCAGGATCTGCTGGGCATGAACACCGACTTCCACCCGCGCTTTGTGCGGCACTTCCTGGATGGGGCGAATGCCATCGTGCAGGCGCTGGACGGCTACGACCAGGCCGTGAAGAGCGGGGACTTTCCCACGGTGGAGGAGAGCTACACATGAAGACCTGGACGACTGTTCGCGACTGGCAGGCCCGCCGAAGGGAACTGCGCGGCAGCGTCGGCCTGGTACCGACTATGGGCGCGCTGCACGCCGGGCATGGCGCGCTGGTGGAGCGCTGCCGCCGCGAGAACGACATCGTAGTGGTGACCATCTTCGTCAACCCCACGCAGTTCAACAACCCGCGTGACCTGGAGCGCTACCCGCGCACCGTCGAGCAGGACCTGCGGCTGCTGGAATCGTTGGGTGCCGACGAGGTGCTGATGCCGGGTCCGGACGATCTCTACCCGGACGGCTACCGGCTGAGGATCGAGGGCGGCTCGGCTGTGGAGGGCATGGAGGGCGCGCACCGCCCCGGGCACTTTCAGGGCGTGATGACCATCGTCCTCAAGCTGCTCAATCTGGTCAGGGCCGATCGGGCCTACTTCGGCGAGAAGGACTACCAGCAGCTTCAAGTGATCCAAGAGATGGTGCAGGACTTCTTCGTCCCGACGGAGGTGGTCCCCTGTGAGACCGTCCGAGCCGAATCGGGCCTGGCCCTGAGCTCGCGGAACGCTCTGCTGTCGGAGGAGGGCAGGCAACGGGCGGCGAGTGTCTACCGCTCGCTGACCACGGCGGCGAGCGCCGGAGAGGCGCGGCGCCTGCTGGAGAGCGAGGGCTTCGCGGTGGACTACGTGGAAGAACGCTGGGGCCGGAGGTTTGCGGCGGCCACGCTGGAGGGCGTCCGGCTCATCGACAACGTCCCCGTGGGGGAGGCCCAGTAAGATGCTGCTCTGCGTGGACGTAGGCAATACTCAAATCTTTGCCGGGGTCTACGACGGTGAGGAACTGAAGGTGACGTTCCGGCGGACCTCCAATATCCGTTCGTCCTCCGACGAGTTCGGCCTGTTCTTCCGCAGCATGCTGCGCGAGAACGGGATCGATCCGGCGCAGGTGGAGATGGCTGCGGTCTGTGCCGTGGTGCCGGACATCGTGCACTCGCTGCGCAACTGCTTCCGCAAGTACTTTCAGTTGGAGCCGTTCTTGCTGGGCCCGGGCGTCAAGACGGGCCTCAAGATCCGCTACCGGAATCCGCTGGAGGTGGGTGCGGACAAGATCGCGAACTCGATCGGAGCGCTGCTGCGCTTCCCAGGGCGCAATCTGCTGATCGTCGACTTCGGGACGGCCACGACTCTCTGCGCCGTGAGCAAGGAGAAGGAGTACCTGGGCGGCATTATCACTCCGGGCATCTACACATCGATGGAGATGCTGGAGTCGAAGACGGCGCGGCTGCCGGCTGTGGAGATCGTCAGGCCGGCCGAGGTGCTGGGCCGTTCGACGGTGGAGAGCATCCAGGCCGGGCTGTTTTACGGAACGGCGGCGACGGTGCGGTTTCTGGCTGAGACGGTGACCGCCAACTACTTCGCGCAGGAGCGGCCGATGGTGATCTCGACCGGCGGCTTCGGAGCACTGTTCAAGGGCGAAGGCTTGTTCGACGCGACGGTGCCGGAACTGCCCCTGCTGGGCCTGAAGAGAGCAGTCGAGCTGTCGAAAGGACAAAGCTGAGATGCTGAGAAAGCTATTGAAGTCGAAGCTGCACCGGGCCACCCTGACCGGAGCGGAACTGCATTACGAGGGCAGCCTGGGCGTGGACGAGGATCTGTTGAAGGCGGCCGGACTGCAGCCGAACGAGGCCGTCCACGTTTGGAATGTGAACAACGGCTCGCGGCTGCAGACGTATGTCGTGCCGGCTCCGGCGGGCTCGGGCGCGGTGTGTCTGTATGGCTCGGCGGCCCGGAAAGGGCAGGTCGGAGATGTTGTGATCATCGCGGCGTTCGGCTGGATGGACGAAGAAGAGGCGAGGGTCCACCGGCCTCAGGTCGTGCTGCTGGGTGAGGGAAACCAGGTGAAGGCAGTGCGCTGAAACCGAACAGACCGGTGGGCAATGCGGCTATAATTGGCCATTCCCATGAAGATTCGAGCTTGCCTTTCCGTCGTTCTGCTCATCGCCTCGGCCGCCAGCCTGATGTCCTGGCAACCCAAGGCGGACCCGCGGCTGGCTGGTGCGTTCCGGGGACCGGAGAAGGAGGGCTGGATTCCCGTCCGTCTCCAGGGCACTCCGTCGGAGATCGGGTTCCAGCATGGTTACCTGCTGTCCGCGGAGATCGACGACGCGCTGAAGGTCACCAAGCTTACGTTGACTCATGATTCAGGCCACGACTGGAACTTCTACCGGACGGCGGCCGAGAAGGTCTTCTGGCCGCATATCGAGACCGAATACCGGCAGGAGCTGCAGGGCATCGCCGACGGCCTGAAGGCCAAGGGCGTGAAGGCGGATCTCTACGATGTGGTGGTGTTGAACGCCAACATCGAGATGAGCTACTACACGGGCGCGCTGGACAGAAAGAAGGAGTCGAACGCTCCGGACCGCTGCAGTGCGTTTGTGGCGACAGGCTCGATGACGAAGGACGGCCAGATTGTGATCGGCCACAACAACTGGTCGGGCTACCTGGAAGGCGCACGCTGGAACATCATGTTCGACATCCGGCCTTCGCAGGGCAACCGGATCCTGATGGATGGCTTCCCGGGCTTCATTCACAGCGGTGACGACTTCGGCATCAACTCGGCCGGCATCGTGATCACCGAGACCACAATCACTCAATTCCGCGGGTTCGATACGAATGGGATTCCCGAGTTTGTCCGTGGGCGCAAGGCCATGCAGTATTCGTCGAGCATCGACGATTTCGACCGCATCATGCGGACCGGGAACAACGGCGGTTATGCCAATACCTGGCTGGTCGCGGATCTGAATAAGAACGAGATCGCGCGGCTGGAACTGGGGCTCAAGCATGTCACTCTCGATCGCAAGAAGGACGGCTATTTCGTGGGGGCGAACTTCCCCATCGATCCAGCGCTGACGGCGGAAGAGACAGACTTCCCGGCGCAGAACCAGTCTGTCAGCGCGAATGCGCGGCGCACGCGGTGGGAAGAGCTGATGGCGGAGTATAAGGGCAAGGTGGATGTGGCAAGTGGGAAGTCGTTCCTGTCCGACCACTACGATGCCTACGCCAAGCAGGCCAACTCGCCGAACGAGCGTACGTTGTGCGGGCACGTCGATCTGTCGGCGCGCGGGTTGAAACCGTGGCAGGAAGAGCACGGTCCGGCGGGCGCGGTGCAGGCGAAAATCACTGATGCGAAGATGGCCCGGCAGATGACGATGGAAGCGGCGATGGGACATCCCTGCGGCATCGGTTTCAAGGCGGCCGAGCACCTGAAGAAAAACCCCGAGTTCGCGTGGATGAAGCCGCTGCTGAAGGACCTGCCGTCCCATCCCTGGGCGCGGTTCCAGGCAGTTCGCTAGGGTCTGGCGGGCTGCAGGGTATAGCCGCCCTGCCGCTCACAGGCGGGATTCAGCAGGTAAGACGCCACCAGCCAGTAGAGGGCGATGACGGGGATGAGCATGAATGCTCCATCCACCGCGCACACCACCATGTAGACGGTCAGGGAGATGAGTGCCGCGCGGCGCAGGGGTCCCAGTGCGCCCAGCCCTTCGGCGGTGAGGCAGGCAGCTACCGGAGCGCAGAGCCAGGCTGCAAAGGCCAACAACCCCGCCAGGCCGAAGTTCTGCAGGAAGCTGGTATAGGTGAGTTCGCCGATGCCCAGGAAGGGCATGTCGGGGCCGAAGAGGGTGAACTCCACGTCGGGCAGTGCCTGCAGGCGTCCGCCCAGGTTCTGATCGAAGAGGAAGTTGGTGCCCGTGCTGAGTACGAAGATTCCTGCTCCACCCAGGGCGAGGGCTGTCAGCAGGTGGATGGGCGACCGCAGCAGCATGGACACGGGCCGCCGGCGGAAGATGGGTTCCCATAGAACCAGCCAGATGAGCATCCCGGCCCAGACGGTACGTGAGAGCGTCAGGAAAAGGGCGGCGACGTAAATGAGACGCAGCACCCGCGCCGGCCGCAAGGCCCAGAACACAGGCCCAAGAATCAGCATGCAGATGCCGAAGATGTTGCCGTTGTTATAGGTGGAGACCAGCTTGACCAGGTTGGTGCGCTGGTTGTGCTTCTCCCAGATGCGGCCCACGTCGTCGGAATTCACCGTGATGTACGGCACCTCGATCGCCGAGCCGAAGAAGTTGCGGGAGACGAACTCCACCAGCCCGAACAAGGTGACCAGGGCGATGCAGAGCACGAGCAAGCGCTGCGTTCGGTGGTGCACCAGAGCGGGGCCCAGGGCTCGAAAGCAGACGAGGAACACGAAGGGCAGGACGCAGACGTTGGTGATGAGAGCAAGCGCGAAGCCCTGTTCGTAGTAGCCCCAGCGAGTCACCTTGAGGATGGTCATGACAGCGAGGGGGATCGTCATGAGGATGCAGACGACCGTAGGGCGGTTCCAGGTGGCGGTGCGGAGGCTGGCGGCGAGGCAGGGAATGGCGGCGAGGCCCAGCGCCAGGTAGCTGAAGGTGATGGGGATGCGCTCGAACTTGATGCCGCCCTTGGGCATGGCCACCAGGAGGAACAGCAGGACGGCTGCGGTAAACAGGGCCGCCTTGGAAGGCGCGGACCAGCGTGGGACGGCGTAGAGGACGCGTGGTGGGCGGTAGCGGCCGGTGGGGTACGCGGAAGGCGTAGTGGAAGCATGCATGGGCGCCCGAATCTCTCCATTCCGGTAGTGCCGGAATGGTGTAAATCTTCTCAGCGAAGTGGCGTCCCGTTCCTGAACGGTGCCGTCGCGTTAGCGGACACTCGGCACCCGGTGCCTCCTAATAGAATCCACGAGATACGCTGGTGCGAGGCGTGCGCAATGGCGCGCAGGGAGGCTTCCGAATGGGAAAGTCGGAGCGAGTGCGCGAAGTGCTGACCGGCCCCTTGACGGCAGGTGAGCTGGACCGGAGAGCCGCTGAGGGGTGGCATCCGGTGGCGGTGGAGTGGGAGCGGCTGGTGGATCCGGCCCAGGATTGGAGGCCGCCCGTGCAGGAGGTGCCCTACGGCTTGCGGGTCGCCGCCGACAATAAGCACCTGGAAGAGCACGCGGAGGAGGTCGAGATCATGCTCGGCATCCTGGAAGGAATTGTCGAGGACCGGTCGATGTCGCGCATTGCGGATGAGCTGAACCGGCGCGGGTTCCGTATGCGGACGGACGAGGCCTGGACGCAATCAGGCGTGTTCGAACTGCTGCCGCGGCTCATCGACTTCAGTCCACGGCTTTTCAAGCGCGAGGAGTGGATCGAGCGGCGGCGTAAGCTGCGCCACGCCGCCGTTTAGCCCGTTCAGGCCGTGCGCCGGCCGTGTTCCAGGTAGGCCAGCACCGAGGTGAGAGCCAACTGGTATTCCATGGGCCGGAGTTCGCGCGGCCAGAGACGCCGGATGAGATCGTCGGCCTCGTCCGCGCCGTCGCTTTGGAACTGAGCGATGTCGCGGGCGCGGGCGGCGTGGTGCTCGCGCGTGCGGGCGGTCCAGTCCCGCAGTTCCGTGAATGGGGCTCCGTGCGCCGGCAGCACCTTCTGGACTTCCAGCCCGTCGAGGCGGTCGAGGCTTTCCAGGTATTGGCCCAGGTGGTCCTGGACTGAGCCGTCGGGCTCCGGCAGCCAGCCTACGTGCGGGGTGATGTCCTCGATCACATGGTCGCTGGAGAAAAGGTAGCCGAACTCCTGCGAATAGAGGCAGCACAGGCCGGGCGCGTGGCCGGGTGTCCAGAGGACCTGCAGCGGGCCCAGCCAGCTCTCCAGCGACTCGCCGTCTTCCAGGTAGGCATCGGGGCTGAGGGCAGGGAAGGTCCGCAGCAAGCGGTCGTAACTGGAGAGCACGGAGGGCCGGAAGGAATCCGGCGTGCCCGCCTGCTTCATGGCTGCTTCCAGGAGTTCCTGGGGGCGGCGGGTACCGGTGAGCCGCAGCAGGAGTTCCGCGTCGGAGCGATGCATCCAGACGGTGGCTCCGCTGGCGTCGCGCAGACGGGCGGCCAGGCCGCAATGATCCGGATGGAGATGGGTGACGACGATCTGGCGAAGCTGCCCGGGGGCAACTCCGGCGTCGTTCATGGCCGTCGTGAGGGCGTCCCAGCATTCGGGCGTATCCATGCCGGTGTCGATCAGCATCCAGCCGTCGGGGCAGGGCAGCAGATAGACGTTCACATGGGGCGGGCCGAAGGGCAGCGGGAGCGGGATGCGCCAGATGCCTCCGTCGAGCAATTCAGATGGAAGTGACAGTTTAGAGCGCCTCCGCTGCGTGATAACTGCTGCGAACCAATGGGCCGGACTCGATATGCGAGAAGCCCAGATCACGGCCGGCCTGCTTGTACTCGGCGAATTCGGCCGGGGTGACATAGCGTAACACGGGCAGATGCTGGGGTGTCGGGCGCAGATACTGGCCGATGGTGGCGAAGTCGACGTGGTGCGCGCGCAGGTCGCGCAGGGTGCTCACCACTTCCTCGTTGGTTTCGCCCAGGCCGACCATGAGGCCGGACTTCGTGGGGATTTCGGGCCGCAGCGCCTTGGCCCACGCTAGCATCTCGAGAGAGCGTTCGTAGCGGGCGCCGATGCGCACCTGCTGATAGAGACGGGGCACGGTTTCGATGTTGTGGTTGAGGACGTCGGGGGCGGCCTCCATGACGACTGCCATGGCGTCTTTATTGCCCTGGAAGTCAGGGACGAGCACTTCGACCTTGCAGCCCGGAATCCGATCCCGGATGGCACGGATGGTCAGGGCGAAGAGTTCGGCGCCGCCGTCCTTGCGGTCGTCGCGGTTCACGCTGGTGATGACGGCGTATTTCAGGCCGAGAATCTCGCAGGCTTCCGCGACGCGGTCCGGCTCGCCGTAATCGACGTCCAGGGGTTGGCCCTTCTGGACCGCGCAAAAACCGCAGCGCCGGGTGCAGAAGTTGCCCAGAATCATGAAGGTGGCGGTGCGGTGGTTCCAGCACTCGCCAATATTGGGGCAGGCCGCGCTATCGCACACGGTGTGGAGCTTGAGTCTGTCCACCAAACCCTTCAAATCGCGGTAGTTATCCCCAACTGGCGCCGGTGCTTTGAGCCACTGCGGCCGTTTGGGTTTAGTCTCGATGGAAACCAGCACAGTTAATTCGATGATATCGCGGACCATGCACGATGCAATGAAGGTCCGATGCAACGCAGGCGGCACGGGCATCGTATGCTCAAAGTAGATCAATCAAAAGCAACGGAGCGCGCATGAGCTTAGTGGAGGGGTCCCTCGACCTCGGATTCGGCGTGGTCTTTGAAGAGCTTTACGGGCGGGATGGACTGGGCAAGCTGGACGAACGCTTCCAGGAGTATTTGCGGAGCGGCGATGTTGAGTTGTTTACCCGGTTTGAAGCGGCGCGGGCCAACCCTGCGTCGCTGGCGCCCAAGGAACAGTCAGCTCTCATACTAGCCATTGCCCTGCATTTCGAAGATTTTCTCGGCGAGTTGTTCGGCATCGGACGGGAGCTGCAGGCACTGCGGCTGAGGCATCACCGCCTGGCTCCGATGCTGGCGCTGAAACGGCAGTTTGTCGTCAAGAGAGCGATCTCCGGCGTTTCGGCGGATACGGCGGAGGCGATTGATGGCCGCAGCCTGGCAGCGGAGCTGGCGGCATTGTTTGGAGAGCCAGTAACGGACGATTCGTTCACGAGGCACGTGAGCGCCTGGCTGGCCGCCGAGGAACAGCATGCGCCGGAGGTTGCGCTGGCGGCGCAGTATGCGGCGTGGGCCGCCTTGTCGGCGGAAGGCAGGAAGCTGAACCACAAGGGCGTCCTGTTCCGTACTCCGCACAAGCTGGTCATGGAGCATCTCGTCGATGTCGAAATCGAGGAGAAGGACGGAATCCCGCGATTCAGGCTGCCCGAGGATGAACTGCGGCATCGCGACGGGTTCGCGCTGACCGATGCCGGCATGGACCTGACTCGCGCGGTAGGCCAGGCGCATTACTGCATCAAGTGCCATAACCAGGGCAAGGACAGTTGCTCCACCGGACTGCGCGAGAAATCCGGCGAGTTCAAGAAATCTGTATTCGGGGTGACGCTGGCGGGCTGCCCGCTGGAAGAGAAGATCTCCGAGATGAACGTCCTGAAGGAACAGGGTTGTCCGATTGGCGCGCTGGCGACGGTGACGATCGACAACCCCCTGACGGCGGCCACGGGACACCGCATCTGCAACGACTGCATGAAGTCGTGCATTTACCAGAAGCAGGAACCGGTCGACATTCCGCAGGTGGAGACGCGCACGTTGAAGGACGTGCTCGAACTGCCGTGGGGCTTCGAGATTTACAGTCTGCTGACGCGCTGGAATCCGTTGAACTTCGACCGGCCGCTGCCGCGGGCGGCGACGGGCTACAAGGTGCTGATTGTGGGCCTGGGGCCGGCGGGCTTCGGGCTGGCGCACCATCTGATGAACGACGGGCACAGTGTGGTGGCGGTGGACGGGCTCAAGATTGAGCCGCTGCCTGCGCCGGTGAGCGGCGTGGACGCGCTGGGCCAGCGGCACCGGTTCCACCCGATCCGCGACATCCATGAGCTGTACGAAGGCCTGGGCGAGCGCGCCATGGCCGGGTTCGGTGGTGTGGCGGAGTATGGCATCACGGTCCGCTGGGACAAGAACTTCCTCAAGATTGTGCGGCTGCTGCTGGAGCGGCGGGCGGAGTTCAGTATGTTCGGCGGAGTTCGCTTCGGCGGCACGCTGACGATTGAAAGCGCCTTTGAGATGGGCTTCGATCACATTGCCCTGTGCATGGGCGCGGGCAAGCCGACCGTGATTCCGATGAAGAACGGGCTGGCGCGCGGTGTGCGGCAGGCGTCGGATTTCCTGATGGCGCTGCAGTTGACCGGAGCGGCCAAGCGCGACTCCGTGGCGAACCTGCAGGTGCAGTTGCCGGTGGTGGTGATCGGCGGCGGGTTGACGGCGGTCGATACGGCGACGGAGTCGTTGGCCTATTACCCGGTGCAGGTGGAGAAGTTCCTGCAACGGTACGAGACGCTGGTGGCGGAACGGGGCGAGGCGTCGGTCCGCGCCGGTTGGAATGAAGAAGAGAAGATCACCGGCGAGGAGTTCCTGGCGCATGCGCGGGCCTTGCGCCGGGAGAGGGCGCTGGCCGAGCAGGAGGGCCGCGAACCGGACTTCCTTCCCCTGCTGAACGAGTGGGGCGGGGTGACCATCGCGTACCGGCGGCGGCTGATCGACGCCCCGAGCTACACGCTGAATCACGAAGAGGTGGCGCTGGCTCTGCAGGAGGGCATCCGCTTTGCGGAACTTCTGACGCCCACTGAGGTGGAAGTCGATCGCTTCGGGCATTGTTCCGCGCTGCACCTGAAGCGCGACGGGCAGACCGTGGTGCTCCCCGCAAAGACGATCCTGGTGGCCGCGGGCACGCAGCCCAACACGGTACTGGGCCGCGAGGATCCGGTGAATGTGACGATCCAGGGCCGGAATTTCCAGGCGGTGGATGAGGAAGGGCATCCGGTGAAGCCGGAGATCGTGTCGAAGCCCGCGGTGTCCCGCGTCCTGACTTCGATCCGCCCCGATGGGCGGGCGATCAGCTTCTTCGGAGACCTGCATCCGTCCTATGCGGGGAATGTCGTAAAGGCCATGGGCGGCGCGAAGCAGGGCTACCCTGTGGTCACGAAGATCCTGGCTCGGCGGGTGTCGACCGGTCCCACACCGGAGGAGCTGTTTGCCAAGCTGAACAGCGAACTGCGGGCGACGGTGGATGAAGTGATCCGGCTGACGCCGAATATTGTCGAGGTGGTGGTGCGGGCGCCCCTGGCGGCGCGCGCGTTCCTGCCGGGGCAGTTCTACCGGCTGCAGAACTACGAGACTCTGGCGGCGCGGGTGGAAGGCACCACGCTGGCGATGGAGGGGCTGGCTCTTACCGGCGCGTCGGTGGACGTCGAGAAGGGCCTGCTGTCGACGATCGTGCTGGAGATGGGCGGGTCGTCCGATCTTTGTGCCCTGTTGAAGCCGGGCGAACCGGTGATCCTGATGGGACCGACCGGCACGCCGACCGAGACTCCGGAGCGCGAGACGGCGCTGCTGGTGGGCGGCGGGCTGGGCAACGCGGTGTTGTTCTCGATTGGCCAGGCGCTGCGGCGGAAGGGCTCGCGGGTGGTGTATTTCGCGGGCTACAAGAAACTGGCGGACCGCTACAAGGTGGAAGAGATCGAGCAGGCGGCCGATGTGATTGTGTGGTGTTGCGACGAGGCGCCGGGGTTCGCGCCGGGCCGGCCGGGCGATCACACGTTCGTTGGCAACATTGTCGAGGCGATGCTGGCCTACGCGCGCGGGTCGCTGGGCGAAGCGCAGATTCCGCTGACCGAAGTGGATCGCGTGGTGGCGATCGGTTCGGATGGCATGATGCGCGCGGTGGCGGAGTCGCGGCACGGGGTGCTGGCTCCGTACCTCAAGAAAGAGCACCACGCCATCGGCAGTATCAACTCACCCATGCAGTGCATGATGAAGGAGATCTGCGCTCAGTGCCTGCAGCAGCACAAGAACCCGCTCACGGGGGAAGAGACCGTGGTGTTCTCCTGTTTCAACCAGGATCAGTCGCTGGATTCGGTCGATTTCAACAACCTGCGGGCGCGCCTGGCGCAGAACGGCGTCCAGGAGAAGTTGACGCGCCTGTGGATTGACCGGAGCCTGGTGGCGGGCGGGTACAGGCAGCTTTCGCGGTACCTCCCGGCGTAAGAGTGTCTGTGCGGGGCGGTTCCGGTGGGATCCGCCCCGCAGGAGGCTTGGGGTTATTCGTAGCGGAGAGCTTCCACGGGATTGATGCGCGTGGCGCGGCGGGCCGGCAGGTAGCCGGCGGCCATGGCGGCGATTGCGAGGGCGACGATCGCCAGGAAGACGACGATGGGGTCGTTCGCCTTCACGCCAAATAGCTGGCTTTCGGCGAGCCGGGCCAGGCCGAGGGCGCAGGGCACTCCGAATATCGTGCCAATGGCGAGCACCACGGTGACTTCCCTCAGGACCAGCGAACGGATGCGGCTGGAGCCGGCGCCGAGCGCCATCCTGATGCCAATCTCCCGCGTACGGCGGGCAACATTGAAGGCCATGACGCCGTAGAGGCCCAGCATCGCCAGCAGCGTGGCCAGGATGGCAAAGGCCGAGGCGAGCTGCATGACGAGCTTGTCGGAGCGGATGTTGCGCTGCACCTGGTCGTCGAGCGTGCGCAGGCTCTCGATGGGCAGATCGGGGTCCATGCCTGAGATGACGCGGCGGATCTGGGCGGAGACCTGATCTGTGGGCAGCGGCGAGCGGACGTAGAAGGACAAGCTGCCGGGCTCCTTATCCTGACGGTAAGGGATGTAGTAGATGCGGGGCACCTTCTGGCGCACTCCCGAGTACTTCGAGTCTTTCACGACGCCGACGATCTCGATGTTCAGCGGTGTCTTGTCTCCTCCACCGATCTTGAAGTGCCGGCCGAGAGGGCTGGCGTCCTTGAAGAAGTGGCGGGCCCAGGTTTCATTGACGACGGCCACCTGCGGACTGGCCAGGGTGTCGCTGTCGCTGATCTCGCGGCCGCTCACGAGCGCCACGCCCATTTTGCCGAAGAAGCCGGGGCCGACAGCATTGAACATGGAGTGGGTATTGTCGTCCATCTCCTTGGAGTAGCCCTCGACGGTGATGTTGTTGCCCCAATTGCTGCCCGAAATCAGAGGGACCATGGAAGTGGCGACGCTGCTGAAGCCGGGCACGGCCGCGAGCTCCTGTTCGGCGCGTTCGAAGAGTTGCCGGCAGCGATCCGGTTTGTAGCCGTTCAAGTCGGGCGACAGGCGGAAGGAGACCACGTTCTCCGTCTTCAAACCCAGGTTTTCGTGCAGCAGGTTCACCAGACTCTTGAGAAAGAGGCCCATGGGAATGAGCAGCAGGAGGGAAATGGCGACCTGCGCCATGACAAGAGCCTTGCGGACGCGGACGCCGCCGCGGCTGGCGGAGCTGTTGTTGGAATCTTCCTTGAGGACGCCGGAGACCGAATTGCGGGCCGCGGACCAGGCAGGATAGAGGCCGAAGAGGATTCCCGTCAAGAGCGCAATGACCACGGAGAACAAGAGGACCTTCGGGTCGAGGTGGGCCGTGATCGAGTACGAATTGGTCTCGGGATCATTGATACCGGAGATGAGCAGGTCGAGCACCCAGCTCCCGAGAATGATGCCGACCACTCCGCCGGCGACGGACAGCAGCATGGCCTCGGTGAGGAGTTGCCCCATGATCTGCATCTTGCCGGCGCCCAGGGCCGAGCGGATGGAAAGCTCGCGATTGCGCTGCGCTGCGCGGGCCAACAGCAGATTGGCGGCGTTGGCGGCGGCGATGAGCAGAACGAGGCCCGTGCAGATGATGAGCACGAGGAGAGGGGTCTTCATGTAGTCGCGTGTTTCGCTCTGGCCCAGTGAGCCGGGCTCGAGTTTCATGCGCGAGGCGCGGAAGCGTTTGCGATAGTTTTCATCGCGGCCCGGGTTGACCTTGATCTGTTCCTCGAGGAGAGCTGTGTAGGCGCCGTTGATGGCGCTCTGCGCCTGCTCGCGGGAGGTGCCGGGCGCGAGGCGGGCGAAAGAGTAAATCCAGAAGTCGTTCCACTTGTCCCTGCCGTCCCAACCGGGGGTCATGGCGGGCTTGAAGACGAGAGGAACAAACACATCGGGTTCATCGCCCAGGGTCACACCGGTGAAGCCCTTGGGCGCGACGCCCACGATGGTGAAGACCTGGCCGTTCACGCGCATGGGCTGATTCAGGACGTCAGGCCGGGAACCGAGGCGGTCCTGCCAGTAGCCAAAGCTGAGCACGGCCACGGGTTGCCCGGCGCCCTTGTCGTCGTCGTAGGAGATCATCCGACCCATCAGAGGCTGGACGTTCAGCGTGGGGAAGAAGCCCCCGGAGACCACTTCGACGCCGCCATCGAGAGTCTTGCCCTGGAAGGAGATGTTGGCGCCCAGCAGGCGATAACCGGCGATGTCCTTGAGGCCGTTGTGATTTCGCTCGAAGCCGCGAAACATCGGGTAGCTGAAGATGTAGTCCATGCCACCGGAGTTATTGGTGGAGTTGCGGCCGCCCTTGAAGTCACCGGGCGAGGTGAGAACGACGAGTTCCTCCGGCTTGTCCACCGGCAGGGAGCGGAGCAGGATTTGGTGCAGCAGGGAAAAGATCGCCGTGTTGGCGCCAATGCCCAGGGCGAGGGAAAGGACGACAACCAGGCTGACCACCGGGGTCCTGGCTAGTGCACGGAGGGAGTAGCGAATGCCGTTCATGATCGGAGTGCGAGGATGCACGGCCCGTGCCAGTCGGTAAGTGATTGAATTTTAATAAGTGTCTCAAATCCGAGGAGGCGCAGAGTGTCCGGATGGTGCGAGCGGCCGTCCCACAAGCGGACACCTGGCTACTCGACTTTGCGGAGCGTACGGAGTTCCACGTGGAGATAGCGGATGGCGCCGTCCGGTCCGGGTACGAAGACGAAGTCGCTGAGCGGGCCACTGGTGGTAAAGCGGCCGCCCGGGGCTGGTTCGACTGGATACTGTTTGCCCTCGAAGGTGAGCATGAGCTTTCCGGCCTGCTGGCTGATTGTGATGCGCCAGCCGCCCCCTGCATAGGTGCCGCTGTAGCGCCTGAGCGTCTCTTCCGGAATGGCGGTGGGCGCCGGAGGCTCCGGTTCTTCCGGGCCCAAGGGTAGCGCCAGTTCCATTGCCTTTTGAACAACGGGCCCCAGAGTGGAGCCGCTGCGGTTGGTCACCACAATCACTGCGGACCGGTGCTCCGGCGCCATGACGATGAGGGAGCCGAAGCCGACGCGGGCGCCGCCGTGGGACAGAGTGAGGACCCCGCGGTCCCGGGAGGCGACCAGGCCGTAGGTGTAGTGGTCGCTGCCACCCGGAATGGCGGCATGAGGCTGCGACATGGCGGCGATTACGCCGGCGGGCAAGGCCTGTTTGCCGTCGAGTTTCCCGTTCTGAAGGAAGGCCAGGACGAATCGCGAGAGCTCACGGGCGCTGGAAAAGAGACTGCCGCCAGGCCAGGTGGAGGAGTCGTCGGCAAAAGGGCGGATGACGCGTGGAGCCTGTTTCGCGCCGCCCTCGTGCTGCTGGGCCAAGGGGTAAGTCATGGCGGCAAGCGGCCGGAAGGTGGTGCGAGTCATGCCCAGGGGCTGCAGGACGCGCTCCGCCACGGCGTCGGCGTACGGCTTGCCGGTCACCGACTCGAGCACGAGGCCGGCGATCCAGTAACCGAGGCTGGAATAGGAGTAGACCGCGCCGGGGTCGAGTTCGGCGATGTCAGGGGGCAGGGCGCGGATGGCCTCCCCGAGGGCTGAGTCATCGTGGCGCCCGTGGCCGGAGCCGCGGTCGCCCAGTCCGGCGGTGTGGGAGAGGAGTTGACGGAGGGTGAGGATGGCGATCTTCGACGGGAGTCCGCGGACGTAGGTGGAGATGGGTTTATCGAGCTCGACGCGGCCTTCCTCCACCAGCGTGAGGACCGCCGCGGCGGTGAACATCTTGGTAGTGGAGCCGATGCGAAAGAGTGTTTCGGCTGTGACCGGGCTCTGGGTTTCGACGCTGGCGACGCCGAAGGCCTTTTCGTAGACTACCTGCCCGTGGTGAATCACCACCACGGCCGCCCCGGGCGTGCCGGAGTCTCGCATGGTACGCGGGGCGAGCTCATCGAGGGCCGAAAAGTCCGGCTTCTGGGCGAGAGCAGTCAGCGTGCAGGCGAGACAGAGCAGGAGGGGAGACCGCATGGGACCACTATCACAGACTGAGACGGCATGCACGGCGGAACGTCACCAAATTGCCGAAACTGGAAGCATGACACCCGCACCTATCAAGCCGTTGATTGCAATGTCCGTGTTGGACCAGGTAGACGTCCGAGTGGGGACGATTCTTTCCGTGCAGGAGGTGCCGGGTTCGGACAAGCTGATGCAGTTGCGCGTCTCGTTTGGAGACCACCAGCGCACGATTGTGGCCGGCATCCGCGGAGAGCGGGAGACTCCGGAGGAGATTGTGGGCCGGCAGTGCCTGTTTGTAGTGAACCTGGAACCGCGCAAGATGAGGGGGGTGGTGAGCGAAGGGATGCTGTTCGATATCGGCTATGGCGACGGTCTGCGACCGGTGCTGGCCACGCCCGAAGCCCCCGTTCCGGATGGGACGAGGGCGTCGTAGGAGTCTGGAGCCGACGCCCTCACGCGTGATGTGCCGTTTAGTTGGCGGGTACCCCGTTCAGGCCGGAATCCCCGATGCGGTTGCAGGAATGACCGGCGGTGAGTTCAGGAACTGCCATTGGACGCCCGGCCGCGCTTGTTGCCCGGGCTGGGAAGAGGCTACAATTCGGGATGTCTGGGTTACACCATCGGCATTGCCAGGGGCATAAGGAGAAGGATTCATGAAGGGTGACGCAAAGGTTATCGAGTATCTGCAGGAAGTCCTGACGGCCGAGTTGACGGCTATCAATCAGTACTTTCTCCACGCAGAAATGATGGAGAACTGGGGCTATGAGCGGTTGGCCAAGATCACCCGCAAGGAATCCATCGAAGAGATGGTGCACGCCGAGAAGCTGCTGCACCGCATGCTCTATCTGGATGCTTCGCCGAACATGAGCGAACTTTTTCCGCTGCGCATCGGGCAGACCGTGAAGGAGCAGATCGAGAACGATCTCGCTGTGGAGTACGACGCCGTGCCGCGCCTGAACAAGGCCATCAATGCGGCCGTGGCCGCGGGCGACAACGGCTCGCGCGATCTGTTTGAGTCGATTCTGAAGGACGAAGAGCACCACGTCGACTATCTGGAAGCGCAGCTCCATATGATCAAGGAAATGGGCTATGAGAACTATCTCGCCCAGAACATGAAGGAAGACGAATAGGGCTTCCCGTAGTTCGATCGGTTGTTCGCAGGAGGGCGCTTCCCTGGCGGGAGCGCCCTCTTGGTGTTTTCGGACGCTCGTGCAATCTGCCAGCCGGCAGGCGCCGCAGTTGCAGAGATCAACTCCTGTAGGGATACCTTGTACTTCTACATGTCCGCGTGTAATATGTAGAAGCGCAAAGTATCCAACATGCCGCCTAAATCCGACCTCCCTCAAGGCACCTTAGACCTGCTGATCCTGAAGACCGTGGCCATGGGGCCGGTGCACGGCTACGCCATTGGACAGCGCCTGCAGCAAGTGTCTCGTGATGTAGTCCAGGTCCCCCAGGGTTCCCTCTATCCGGCCCTGCACCGGTTGGAAACCCGCGGGTATCTGGCCGCTGACTGGAAGCTGACGGAGACGGGCCGGGAGGCGAAGTTCTATCACCTCACCCGCAAAGGCCGGGTTCAGTTGGAGACGGAAGCTGAGAGTTGGAAACGCCTGGCGGAAGCGGTGGGCCTCATTCTGCAGGTGCCGGAAGGGGCAGCCGAATGAGCCGGTGGCGGCATCTGTGGTTCCGAAGCCGGTCAGAACAACAGCTGGAGAAGGAGCTTCAGTTCCATCTGGAGTTGCACGCGGAGGAACTGGTCGCCCGGGGCTATGAACCAGAGGAGGCGCGTCGGCTGGCACGGCTGGAACTCGGTGGTCCGGAGCAGGTGAAGGAAGCCTGCCGCGATTCGCGCGGAACGCGCTGGCTGGAGGATTTCGTGCAGGACCTGAAGTATGCCGTGCGGGGGCTGAGGCGGCAGCCGGCCTTCTCGACGGTGGCGCTGCTGACGCTGGCGCTCGGCATTGGGGCGGCCACTGTGATGTTTACCATCGTGAATGGCGTGCTGCTGAAGCCCTTGGCTTACCCGCAGCCAGACCGGTTGGCCGCCCTCCAGGAGCAGACGCAGTTCTCCACCCGGTTCGGCAACCGGTGGGCGTTCGCGTACCCGAATTTCCTGGATGTGCAGCGAGCCAGCCAGTCTCTCGAGATGGCGGCCTGGCGCTTCAGCGGCGGGACCTTCGGAAGCCGCGGCGATGCCGAGTATGTTTCGGCTCGCCAGATCTCGGCCGGGCTCTTTGCGGTTCTGCATTTGACGCCTGCATTGGGCCGGGATTTCCTCCCGAGCGAGGATGCCCGCGGTGCCGCGGCTGCCGTAATCCTGGGGCAGGGATTCTGGCACCGGCGGTTTGGGGCCGATCCGGCGATCCTGGGCACATCCATCCTCTTTGAAGGCAAACCGCATACCGTGGTGGGGATCGCGCCCATTGGATTCCGGCTGGATGACGAAGCGGTGGACGTGTACACCCCGCTTGGACAGAGCACTGAGCCTGTCATGTCAATCCGCGGGGCGCATCCGGGCATCAACGTGATCGCCCGGTTGCGGGAGGGGGCGAGTCTTGCGCAAGCCCAGGCCGAGTTGTCGTTGATCGGCAGCCAACTGGCGCGGCAGTACCCCGATTCCAACAAAGAACGTAGTTTCGTCGCCGAGCCTCTCAAGCCGCAGGTGGACGATGTGCGCTCCACGTTGTGGCTGTTGCTGGGCGCGGCTGGGATCCTGCTGCTGATCGCCTGTGCCAATGTGGCCAGCCTGCTGCTGGTGCGCGCGGTTGCCCGCGAACGGGAACTGGCCATGCGGGTTGCGCTTGGCGCGGGTAGGGCCCGGCTCATCCGCCAGTGTCTGACCGAGAGTGCGGTGCTGGGGCTGGCCGGGGGCTTGTCGGGCGTATTGCTGGCCGCGTTCGGCGTCCGCCCGTTTCTCTATTTCTGGCCGGGCAGCATGCCTCGTGTGGACGAGATCCGGCTCGACTGGCGCGTCGTGCTGGCGGCGGTGGGCGTCTCGCTGGCCTGCGGCTTCCTCTTCGGCCTGATGCCTGCGTTGCGGGCTCCGTCGCGCGGTCTGGACCGTTCCCTCCGCGCCGGCGGCCGGACGTTGTCTGGAGCCTCGCGCCGCGTCCACGGCGGCTTCGTGATTGTCCAGTTGGCGTTGGCGGTGGTCCTGCTGGTTTCGGCGGGCATGCTGGGCCGGACCCTGCTGCGGCTCTCGGCGTTGGATCCAGGCTTGAACATCAGGAACGTTCTGGTGACGCGAATGGCGCTGTCGCCAACCGCGGTGACGGAGCCCGCGAAGATGCGGTCCAATTGGCGCGATGTGCTCGATCGTGCGCGCCAGGTGCCCGGCGTGGAGGCAGTCTCGCTGGTCGATACGGTACCCATGCGGGAAGGGAACAACCAATTGGGATACGCCGCCACTCCGGGAGTGACGGCGCCTAATGACCTGAATCTCGCGCTGGCGACCAGTGTAACGCCGGATTACCTGAACGTGATGGGGATTGCACTGCGCGCGGGCCGGTTTTTCACCGAGGAGGACCGGCTGGATAGTGCTCCGGTGATCGTGATCGATGAGGTGATGGCGCAGCGGGCGTTTCGCGGTCAGGAGGCGGTCGGCAGGCATCTGTGGATTCCGGATATGTCCGCGAGCGCCCTGCTGGTGGTGGGCGTGGTGAGCCATGTCAGGCACTGGGGACCGGCGATCGACGATCAGGCCAGTGTGCGGGCTCAGTTCTACTATCCATTCGCCCAGGTGCCGGATCGCTTGGTGCGGCGCTGGTCCGAGCTGATGTCGGTGGCCGTGCGCACCAACCGGCCGCCCATGAGTGTGGTGGAGCCTTTGACGAATGCGGTTCGTGGTTCCACGGGCGACCAGGTGCTGTACGAGATCCGGACGATGGAGCAACTCGCCACCAGCATGCTGGCGCGGCAGCGTTTCCTATTGTTCCTGTTCGGACTCTTCGCCGGACTGGCCCTGCTGCTGGCCTGCATCGGGATCTACGGCGTGATGGCCTATCTCACGGGCCGGCGTGTGCCGGAGTTCGGCGTTCGCATCGCGATGGGCGCTACGGCGGCCGATCTGTTGCGGTTGGTTCTCCGGCAGGGTTTCGGCATGATCGCGGCGGGGGTTGTCCTCGGTCTCGCCGCCGCGTGGGGCGCTATGCGGCTGCTGCAGCATCTGGTGGACGGCGTGCAGCGCACGGAGCCGGCCACCCTGCTGGCGATGACAGGGCTGCTGGTGGCCGCCGCGCTGTTCGCCACGTATGTGCCGGCCCGGCGAGCCAGCCGGATTGATCCCGTCGGGGCTCTGCGGCAGGAGTAGGGCTGGCTTGCGCGGCCCGGCGGCTTCGTCATGCCAAAGACCCGGAACGGTGACGGATTCAGCATCTTGAGGGTGGGTGACGGTGTGAGCGGCGAGTGGTCTGGCAATGCGCTGCGACTGGTTAAGAACAACCCTCCCGGATCTTCAAACACGCCCACTGCAGCACCTTGCTACGATGGCAAAGTCTATGCGCATCGCAGTGGTCGGCCTTGGCTTCATGGGACTCACCCATCTGAAAGCCTACAAACGAATCCCCGGCGTCGAGATCGGCGCCGTAAGCTGTAATGATCCAAAGGTCCTGGCCGGAGATCTATCCTCCATCCAGGGCAACCTCGACGTGGCCGGCGAAGCGGTCGATTTTCAATCGGCCCAGAAGTTCGCCGACGCCCTCGAATGTGTGCGCGAAGCAGACGTAGACGCCGTGGACCTCTGCCTGCCCACGGCCATGCACGCACCCATCGCCATCGCGGCTCTGCGCGCCGGCAAACACGTGCTGGTCGAGAAGCCCATGGCGCTGGATGCCGCGCAATGCGACGAGATGATGGCTGAGGCCGAGAAGGCCGGACGCCTGTTGATGAGCGCCCAGGTTTTGCGCTTTTTCCCCGCCTACATTCCGCTGATCGAAGCGGCCCAGGCCGGCAAACTCGGCGAGCCGCGCCATGCGCTGTTCCGCCGCCGCTGCGCCGCCCCCGGCTGGAGCGCCTGGCTTACGAACAAATCCACCTCCGGCGGCGGCGTCTTCGACCTGCTGATCCACGATGTCGATATGGCGCTGGTTTGCTTCGGCATGCCGAGCGCGGTCTCCGCTACGGGCTACGAGGATCTGCCCTCGGGCGTCGACATGCTCACCGCGCAGCTTCACTATCCGTCGGGCTTTGCCGTCACCATTACAGGCGGCTGGCACCTGCCGTCCAACTATCCGTTCTCGATGGAGTACACCGTCGTCGGCCAGGATGCGGCTATCGAATACAGCTCGGCCGGACGTCCGCCGCATTGGTATGGACGCGGCGAGGAGCGGGCCCTGCCGCTTTCCGACGTCGACGGGTATCAGGCGGAAATCGAGTATTTCGTCCACTGCATTCAGACCGGCTCGAAGCCGGAGCGCTGCACTCCGCAGTCCTCGGCCGATGCCGTGAAATTGACCCGGCTTCTGGAAGAGGCACGGGTCCGTCAAGGAGAGATCTTGCCATGTCAACTCTGACTCTGAAGGACCGTGAAGTCGGTATCTTCTTCTGGGCCGAGCCCGACGCTCTGGCCACCCTGCGCACGGTGAAGTCGTGTGGCGTCGTTTCGGGCCAGTTGGCCATCGATGGCACCGTGCAGCTCACGCCGGAGACGACTGCTGCCTGGAAAGCCGCGATCGCCGCTGAGGACTTCCACGTCTTCACTGTCTTTGCCGCCTATGAAGGCGAGAGCTATGCCGATATTCCGACTGTGGTCCGCACCGTGGGCTTCATGCCGGCCGATATGCGCGCGGCTCGGGAACTGCGCACCCGTCAGGTGATCGACTTCGCCGCCGCCCTGGGCGTGAAGAGCTTCGGCTGCCACGTGGGTTTCATTCCCCACGACCCGACGCACCCCGAATACATCGCCGTCCGCGACCTGGTTCGCCGAATCGCTGACTATGCAGCTACGTTTGGGATGACTTACTGCCTGGAAACAGGTCAGGAACCCGCCGATCAACTGCTGGCCTTCTTCGGTGACGTGGATCGTTCGAACGTCAAGATCAACTTTGATCCGGCCAATATGATTCTGTACGGTTCAGGCGAACCGATTGCGGCCTTCGAACTTCTGGCCAGCCACGTCATCAGCGTGCATGGCAAGGATGGCGACTGGCCGGATCCCGCCCAGCCTGGCTCGCTGGGCACGGAACGGATTCTCGGCGAAGGTTCGGTGAATATTCCCAAGTTCATGGCGACCCTGCGCGAGAAAGGCTACAACGGGCCCGTCTGCGTGGAGTCCGGTGTTCACGGCGAAGAGCAGCGCTGGCAGACTCTCAGCAATGCGGTGAAACTGCTCAATAGCCTGCGGTAATCACCACGTCATATCTCAGTGGCCGTACCTGGCGGGGATCTCGTCAGGCACGGCCACTTTCGTTTTCAGGCGTGTACTCTGCCCTGCAATGGCGCATGCATGGGGTTCGCATGCCATAGCTCTAAAGAGCCGGGCGCTGCCTGATACAATGAGCGCGCAAAGGAGACTCACGATGTTAGATCAAACAACTCGCAGGTTCTTTCTCGGAGCCCTGACCGCTGCGTCGTCAGCGCGCGTATGGGGCGCCAATGATAAGGTGAATGTCGGCATCGTGGGCCTCGGCGGCCGCGGCAGCAGCCATCTCAACACCTACACCGGCCTGGCCGAAGCACAGGTGGTGGCTCTCTGCGATGTAAACCAGGCTGCACGCGAGAAGGCGCAGGCGACATTGGTGCGCAAAAGCCTGGAAAAAGCAGCCGAGTTTGAAGATATGCGGCAGATGTTTGCCGATCCCAAGGTCGAGGCTGTTTCCATCGCCACGCCCAATCACTGGCATGCGCTCTCCGCGATCTGGGCGATGAAAGCAGGCAAGGATGTCTATGGAGAGAAGCCAGCCTGCTACAACATCCATGAAGGCATGCGGATGATCCAGGTGCAGCGCGAAACCAAGCGCATTATGCAGGTGGGCTCGCAGCACCGCAGCCTGCCCTTCAAGATCAAGGCGATCGCCGCTCTGCAGCAGGGTCTGATCGGCAAGCTGTACATGACTAAGGCCCTCTGCTATAAGCTGCGGCCTTCGATCGGCCACACTCCGGATAGCCCCACGCCGCCTGGCGTGAACTGGGACCTGTTTCTGGGACCTGCGCCGATGCGGCCCTTCAACCAGAAGCGGTTCGCGTATTTCTGGCACTGGTTCTGGGACACCGGCAACGGCGATATCGGGAATCAGGGTGTGCATGAGACCGGCATCGCGCGCTGGGCTCTTGGCGACCCCATCTGGCCGAAGACGGCGATGGCGTTCGGCGGCAAGTTCGGCATTGATGACGACACCGAAACACCCAACACCTTGACGGCAGGTTTTAGCTACGGCAACGAACAGCTCGTCATCGAGGTGCGCGGCAAGATGACCAACGGGGAAGGCGTGCGGCAGGCGCGCGTTGTGACGGCCGGACCGATGGCCGGCCCGCGAGGCGGCGGCCGTCCCGGTGGAGGCCCACCGCCGGCCGGAGCGCCTCCGGACGCTCCTGCTCCGACCCAGGTGGGGCCGGCGGGCAATCCGCTCAATGTCGGTGTCGGCAATCTCTTCTATGGCAGCGACGGCTGGGCGGCGATGAGCGACCAGGGCTTCCAGGCGTACAAGGGTGACTCCAGCGAACTGGTCATGGAGGAGAGGCCCGAACGGGGCCGCGGGGGCGATTCCACGGGGCTCCACATGCAGAATTTCCTGGCCTGCGTGAAGTCGAGGCAGGAAAAGGACCTGCACGATCCCATCAGCAATGCGGTGCCCAGCGCCAATCTCTGCCATCTGGCGAATATCAGTTATCGAGTCGGCCGTGTGCTGAAGATCGAGGCGGGCCCGGTTCCGAAGTTCACGGGTGATGCAGAAGCGGCAAAGATGATCACTCGGCCGGTTTACCGCAAGCCTTACGAAGTGTAGTTGAAGGTTGATCCCGCAGCCGGCGGTGAGGCCGGCGGGTTGGTCGTTGGGCCATAGAGGCCATTGCGACCGCATGCAATTGGGGCTCTGCTCCGCATCCGTCTTCCTGCAGACGGATGCGGGGTGGCGGCCCGGGCTGTCTGCTTCGCCGGGACCGCTGCGATCGATTGCTGCTTTCATCGTCCGGGTTTGGCGGCACCGGGCTCCCGATTCCGCATTTTCTTCCCCGCGGCACTCAGCAGAATCCCTCTCGTCTTTTCGGAAAAGAACCTGATTCTGCGTTCAATCATCCAGCTGATATGCTCGCCCCATGTTCTCCTGGCTTCGGCGAAAATCAGCCAAAATACCCATGAATACAATCCGTGATCTGCCCCGAGCCGGAGAGAATCCCGCGAATCCGGGTGTGACCGCCGAAGCGAATTGGACGTTCCAGGATGGCGTGCGCTCGTGGGACGAGCATATGGATCTGCTCACAACGCTCCGGCTGCTGCTGGAAGAGCGCGGCCGCTCTGTGAGGATGGAGGGTCCGATGCTGATCGACACCGACTCGAGCCTCTCTTTGAGGCCGCTCCTGTCGTCCATGGAGCCGGTTCACAAAGGCGGTGTGAATACGTCAACCACCATCGAAGTAAAGCATCCTGCCCGAATTCAATCGCCCATCTTCGAATACCAGCATTCCAGCGGCCCGGACCTGGAGCACTCGTTCAGGGAAGGATTCGGCCAGTGGTACGACACCGATTTCGTGACCCTGCTGGAGGCGATGCTCGAAGAGGCGGTGGATTGCGCTGAACTGGTGCTCGAGTCCAGCCAGCAGGAGCCTTCCTGGAGCCGGCGGGTGACGCTGGGTTTGCCATTGCGCATGGCCTCGCCGGTCCCTCAACCTCCGCTGGAGCAGACCGGACATGAGTTCTGTTCCTGCTGCCTCTTTACCAGTTCCGTCGAGTCATTCCGGCCTCTGCTCGAATCGCACGGCTTCTTTGCGCTGCGGCTCTACGCTGCTCGCAAGCCCGATGGATCCTGCCTGGCGGACTGCCGCGTCAACGGTGTGCCGCATCCTGAAGGACAGCAGGCTCTGCTGCAATACGCAAAGAGTTGGCCGGGTTCGGGCCTGGAATACCGCAAGCAGTACATCCTCATTCAGGACAAGTGACGAGCGCAAGAGGGAGCGCCCAGCCGCCGTGTGTGCCGTTCCCCCCGTCGCTATTCGGCGAAATAGCCTTCCTTGCACCGCACCCGGAAGCGGCCATCGGTCTTGACGGAGACCCGGATGGGACGCCACTCCCCCGTGCCGATGGTCGGCGGATAGTAGGCCAGCATGTAGGTGTACTTCAGGTCGGATGCGATGGCCAGGAAGATCTCGTCCATCTGGGACGACTTCTGCGCGCGGAACAGCTGCCCTCCGGTTTTATCCGCCAGCACTTCCAGCGTCTTCATCAGTTTTGTGGCGTTTAGCGCTTCTCCCTGAGCCACGACATAGACTGGCACGCCCGTCTTGCGGGCGCGGAGCGACGCCGTTTCCAGGTTCAGGACGCTGGAGTTGTCCGCGCCGTCGGTGAAGACCACCACCGCCTTCTTGCCCGGGCGGGCATGGAGTTCCTGTGAGACGCGCGTGAGGGCATCGAACAGGGCCGTACGGCCTTCGGCGCGGGTCCGCCGGACGGCCAGTTTGGCCGCGCGCTTGTCGCGGGTGAACTCCTGCAGGCGTTCGAGGCTGCCCGCGAAACCGTACACGGCCACCTGGTCTTCGGCCCGCAGCTGATCGATGAGCAGGCTGATCGCATTCTTGACCGCCGGAAGCGAATCCCGCATGCTGCCGGTGGTATCTATCACGATGGTGAGCGCCAGTCCGTCGGTGCTAGCCTCAAATTTCTCGATTCGTTGTGGACGGCCGCCGTCGAGGATGTCAAATTCTTGCTCCTTGAGTCCGCCGATGCGGTGATCCTGTCTGTCGAAGACCGTGGCATAGACTTCCACCAGGCGCGAGGTGACGCGAAAGGTGGGCGTCTGATCCTGCGCCTGCAGCAGCACGAGTGGAATGAGTAGGATCCGTTTCATTGTTTCTCCAGCAGCCAGGCTGCGCCCAGTCCGTGCCAGGCCTTGAGGGCAGAAGCCCAATCGTTGTAATCGATCATCTGGAGCGTGCCGAAGGCCTTTTCCATAAGGGTTTCGGCATCGGCGGCCAACCGCAGCGGATCGATGCCTTCGTGGTCGGCGAACCAGGCCAGTGAAAGCTTGAATTCGGAAACCCGTTCGGAGAAGCGGTCCGGTAGCAGATAGCGGGCGTAGTCTTCGTAGGGAGGTAAGGGTTCGAAGCACGGGATGGAATAACCGTGGATAAAGAGAGGAACCTGTCCAAGCAGGCTATGTCGGTGGACGGTCGAGGTGGCATGCCGGAGGGCCGGCCAGAGGGGCGAAGACCACGGAGCCTCCGCCGGGTAAGCGGCAGCCAGCCGGTCGCCCAGCCAGTAGAGATCGCTCAGCGACAGAACCTCCCACGCCGGGGCGACCTCGCCGGCCGTCAGCGCGGCCAGTAGCCGGCTGCGGCGGTTGGGCGCGATCAGGCCGACCGTCGCTGTTTCGAGCGATTCGCGAACGCCGCTGTTGCGCGAGGATTCCACCACCCACTCCCTGCCGGCCAGCACCCGGAGCTTGAAACTGCGCAGGTCCTCCACACGAAGCTGCCACAGGGGTGTGGATCTCACCGCGGCCGTCTGCATCACCTGAACGTTTTCATTGCTCACGCTGGAACCGGCCCGGCCGGCACGGGCGATGCGGCCAGCGGTGTAGGCGAAGCCGGCCATGGAGCCGCGAGCGAAACTGCCCACGCTGTCGGAGCTGATCTCGAACTCCGCGGGTGGGAACCAGGTGGTCTTCTTCGTGGTTGTATCCAACTCGATGAACTGGTGCTTTCGAACAAGCAGGGCGTCTTCGGCCGCCGCAAGGTCAGAGGGCCGGAGGAAATAGGCATAATCGAGCGACAACGCCGCCAGGGCCAGCGGGGCGGCCAGTTCCTGCAGCAACTGGCGTGACAGCTTCTCGAACTCCTTGGGGTTCGGCTTCTTCCTGGCGGCCTGCTTCCTGACTTCAGCCAGCAAGCGCGCGCCACCCAGTGCGCAGTACAGTTCGACAGTCTGCCGGATTTCGCTTCGGGGTTTCTGTGTCTTGGAAAATTCGACGCGGGGCAGGGCCGCAAAGCTCTTCTCCAGGGCCGTGGCGTTCTCCAGCGGATTGCGGGGCAACTCCTTAGCCTGTCTGACCATCCCGAGCAGTTGGGCCAGATCGGGCGCCTGCTGCGCCCGGAGCACTTTCCGGATCTCGTCGCGCCGGCCTAGTTGGGCTGGACCAGCCAGGGCATCGATCCACCAATCCCGCCCTTCCGGGACACCGGCGCGGGTCTTCGCCTGCCGCTGAGCCAGGTCCAGCACCGTGGCGGAGGACTCACTCCACTGGTCAGGGGTCGCTGCTCCGCCCAGCCTCTCGCACAGTTCACTGAACAAGGCCGAGGCCTCGGCGATGGTGAGAGCTTCATGCCGGGCCAGCAGGTCGAGCAGTTCCGCCACTCCGTAGAAGTGAGCCAGGAACTGATTCGCCTCGATGTCCGGCATAAGCTTCACACGGGCCGCCAGGCGTATAAACCGGATGAAGTCTTTTTCGTGCAGTTCGGTGAGGCTGGTGAAGTAGGGGTAGGCTCCTTCGCAATCGGAGAGGCTTTGCGCGAGCAGCAGGGCCTCAGGTTCGGTCAAAGGGGTGGCCCGCTTGGCATCGATCCGAGCCACTGCCAGGAAGTTATCCACCTGAGAGACTTTCTGGTCGCCGGCCTCATAGCGGCGCCGGGCCATGCGGATGAGCACTTCGTCCTCTGAAGCGGGAGCCACCGCTTTGTCCACCTTGCGCATCATGCGCTGGGTCTTCTCGAGTGTCGAGGCGCCCCGCGCCACCGTCCAGACCTCGGCGCTGCCGGGCCAGTTCACCGTTCCGTCCGGGGCAATGGGGATCTCCCGCAGGAACTCAAGGAACGACGCCTCGCGGGTCCGCTTGGCGGCTCCGGGTTTCATCTCCGGAGAGTCTTTGAACAGCGCGTAGTAAGCGGCCGCTCGTTGGGCATTGCGTGTGAAGAAGGCCTGGTGCAGGCGGTCCAGTTGAGTCAGGTTCGCGAAGAAGGCAAGCAGCTTGCCGTTGTCCTGCTGAAGGAGCTTCGTGTAGAACTGCACGGGATCCAGCACATCGGCCTGCGCCAGGATCTTCCAGACGGGCCGGGCGGCGGGGCCGCCTGGAACGATCACTTCACCCTGGCCATTCAACGCGAAGGCAGGCCCGTAGGCAAGCAACAGGTCCGCATATTTCTCACTGGCCAGGGTCCGCAATCCCACTCGTTTTGCCAGCAGTTCCGCGGCACGCGGTTCCGCGGAGGCAAGGCCGGCATAGAGCCTGGCGACACCGGGTTCACGCACAAGCAGTTCAGAGAAACCGCCACCGGGTGCGCCCTTGGGTGCGAACTCCCTCATCCAGGCAGCTTGTCCAAGCAGCACGGGAGCCCAACCGATATCGACTTCCAGATCGTAGTCTTTCCCGGCTTCGACCACCTCCACCATCTCGACCGGATCGAGGCCCAGGGCGGACAGCAACTCCTGCTTCCGGGCCTGCTCCTTCTTCTCTCCGGCATCCAGCGAGATCTTGTTCCTGTTCACCTTCAGGCGGTAGCCGAGTAACTCAACCACGCGCTCAGCAGCCTTGCGGGCGGCCGAGTCCTTCGTGGAGAGAGTGATGACATAGTGGCCGCCCTTCACCTTGCCCAACGCCTGCAACTGCTGAACCTTGGCAAAGTAGCTCATCAACTCTTCGCGATAGGCTTCGGCCACGCTCTTTTCCGATGCGCCGAAGCCTTCCGCGAGTGTCCGGCTGAGCTCCTCGAAGAAGGTGGATGAGCTGAAATTGCGCTTCTTCACGCGGGCTGCAAAGGCCATGCCCGCCAGTCCGCCTGGGACCAGCCCCTCTGGTGCGCCCGCCGTCCGAGTGGACTGGGCCGTTGCTCCCGATGCGGGCTGCCCCGCGTCGCGCCGGCGGGCTAGTTCCTGGAACCAGCCGGCCAATTCGGGTTCATGATCGCGGAGCGATACGGTGAGGCCGCGCCGTGCGACGGCTTCCAGTTCCGCCGAGGGCGCTTTGGCCTGATCGAGTGATTCGGCCCACTTGCGGTAAGCGAGGGCGGCCGATTTTCCGTAGAGGTCCTCCTGCTCCGCCCGGCGCCGCAGGATCTCCGGATTCTGGAGCCGCGCAGCCGCAGCCTCGAGTCCGCGCCGGCTGTCGTAGGGCCGCCCGAGACGTTCGAGCATCCCGGCCCGCGCCAGATGAAGGCGCGCCGAATCGGGTGCTTTCGCCAGGCCCGCTTCGCTGACCGGCAGGGCCTCGGCGTCGCGGGACGCCGCCATCAGCAGGCGGGTGGTTTCGTAATAACCTGCTTCAAATCCAGGATCCAGCGCGTAGGTCCGGCGCCAGAGCTCGAGGGAGCGGGCGGGTTCGCCCAGCTTCTCCCAGAACGTTGCATAGTCGGCCAGAACACCCACCTCCGCAGGCAGGGACTTGGCGGCTACCTCGACATAGGGACGGGCGCGAGCCAGGTCGCCCGAGGCAACCAGCAGGCTGACCAGCCTGGTGCGGCGGTCCAGCTTCGAACCGTTCAGAGCCAGCGCCTTTTCCAACGAGCGGACCTCCCGGGCTGTGTCGTTCATCTCGCGGCCCAGATCCGCCGAGACCCACCAGAGATCCTCGTTGGCCGGCTCCAGCGAGAGGCTCTCGTCAAAAAGGGCCAGTGCGCCAGGCCTGTCCTGGTGCAGCAGGCGCAGCCGGCCGGATCGCTCGGCCAGAAGGGGATCGCGCGGATTGAGTTGTCTCGCGCGCTGCATCGCCGGTTCGGCCGCGATTCTGGACCCGCCGTCATAGAGGGCATTCGCGTATTGACGCCAGCGATCTCCATTGTCCGGTTCCATCTCGAGAATCGCGGCCAGCCAACGGGCGGCCGCCCCGTAATCTTTCAATTGCAGCGACTCGTCGGCGGCCAGGGCGATACCGCTGGGATCGCGGGGATTGGCGGCCAGCGCGGCGGTCAGTTCTGCCAGAGGCGCCCGGGCAGTCACCGCCTGGCGAAGCTTGTAATAGTCTGCCAGGGAGGGCAACGGGAAGCCGGCGTTCTGGATGAATTCCGGCCACTCGCCGAGAGGCTCCCCGTTCGCATCTTTCAGAGTTAAGGGGGCGAGGAGGAAACCATCGGCGAGCGCAGGTGGCGTCCAGGCCGCTTCCTGCGCGTCCTTGGGAGGAGGGTCCAGGCTCGCCAGGAACTGGCGCGACAGGGATTCGAATAGCTGCGGCGGCGGAGCGTTCTCGGGAGACCAGAACAACGGCCGCACACGGCGGGCGGCGAACACGCGGCCGAACCAGGCGCGCGTATATTCCGTCATGGATTGTGGCAATTCGGGCCAGCGTCCCGCGAAGACGGCGGTGGGCCAGCCCTGGTCCGGCTCGGTGATCAAAGCGCGCGGCAGTTCTGAATAGAAGCGCAGAGCTTCCACGGCGGGAGGCGCCTCTTCCGCTATGCGGAGTTGCTCCTTCAGGTCTCTGTCCAGAGCAGCCGCCGACCGGTAAGGCCCAAGGGGTTGAAACCCGCCCGCGGTGAATACAATGAGGTCGAACTGACTCTTATCCTTACGTGTCGCATAGAGCTTGCGGACGTAGGGGCGGAGCGCATCGAGATCAGCAGGCTGCAGGGTGTCCAACGCGATGACGACCGACAGCCGGGCACTGAAGCTAGCCGGAGCGAGGCGTAGCGGCACCTCAGCGCCGCGCATGGTGAGCGTGGCCGGGCCGGGCAGGAGAGCTACCTGGCCTGGAAGCAGCGCGGCTGCCCAAAGGGACAGATATAGTAATCTGCACAACACTGATTCACGGCATTATAACTGGAGGAAATCAGTTTGGAACCGTGTTTCCACCAGGATCGAGGCCCGGACAGTAGGATCGGTACCAGTCTGCGGGAATCCGGATCGAAAGTTCACTAGAATGGGGACTGTGCGATGCCCGGCGAATGGTGTGGCGGAGGGGCTCCGCTGCTGGTCCGGTGCCGCGGGCGCCCCGGCTCACAACCAGTTCCTGCCGGGGATGCAGCGTGCTAGGCTTTGAATTCCGTGGACATGACGTCAAATCCGAGAGCGACCGGCCGGCTGCCGAGGGAGGTCCTGGAGACCGATCCTTCCGTCATTTATGTGCTCGACCGGGATCTCCGAATCACTTACTGCAATGCCGCCTGGGATCGCTTCGCCGTGGAAAACGGTGGAATGGATCTGGTACGTCCTCACCTGCTGGGCCGTTCTGTCATGGACTCCGTTCCCCAGGTGCTGCATGGATTCTTCGAGGATGGGTACCGGAAAGCGCTGTCTTCTGGAGAGACATGGGAGCACTCCTATGAGTGTTCCAGTGCCTCGACCTACCGGGCATTCCGCATGTTGACTTACCCGGAACCCGACCGTTCGGGCCTCGTCGTGGTGAACCTAATCCTCGTGGCTCATCCGCATAACGACGTGGAGCGGCAGCCCCATGCACTGGAACCGGGCTTGTATCTGGATGACTTCGGCGTGCTGAAGATGTGCAGCCACTGTCGAAGGGTGTCCCGGGTTGGGGAACCCGGGCAGTGGGATTGGGTGCCGGCTCTGGTGGAGGCGCCGCCCGCCCGCGTCAGCCATGGTCTCTGCGCGATGTGTGTCCACCTCTACTACCCGGACCCTGGCTGAGCGGCGCGCCGAACCCGCTACACGCCGGTCGCGGCAACGACTGTGATCGCTGCGTCCCCTACCGCCGGCGCGGGTACTGTCACCGAGAGCGGGGCCTCTGTCAGTTGGGGACGGTAGGGCAGGGAAACGAGGAGTTTGTCGCCTGCCTTCACCTCGTAGGCCCGAATGGGCTGTGGGCCGGCTAGCGCCGTATTCCATTCGACAACAATCCGATCCGCATCGCGGCGGGTCTTTACATCCGTGGGTTGGATGAGGCCGCTCTTCTCCTGGAAGTAGTTGGTGGCCGCCCCATGCCTCGCCGCGGAGTCGTTCTCGATGCGCACGCGCTCGAGGGCCGACGGCAGGTCAGAGAGCGCCGCCGTCAGGTTGGCGGTCAGTTGGCAGTTCTCCGGCCTGGCACGGTCGATGCGGCCGGTGCCGATGATGGCGCAGGAGACGCCGGGCAGCGAAACGGTATACCGCACCAGGTCCGAACAGGCGGTTGCTTCCGGCTTGCCAACAGACAGGATCACGTCGTCGGGCGTTCGAGAAAAGCGCGGCTGCTTGCCATAGTACGCGCCATCAGCGAAGACCTTCATTGCGATTACCCCCAGGCCTCGTGCCATCGCGAGCGGCAGCACGTTGTTCTGATGTGAGCTGCACAACCTGTCATTGGAGTTCAGCGCAACCAGCAGGGTGTCGAAGATGTTCTGGTTATCGCGGCGGATAGCGTTCATCAGCACAGGGGAACTCTGGTGGCCCGTGAGACCGATGTGGCGGATCCAGTGCTTCTGCTGCGGGTTGAGCCCGGTATAGTTCGTACCGTCACGGAAATCGAGCAAGGCAGCCAGCGCGCCGATGCGATCGGGGCGCTTGGATCCACGCTCCGCCAGGCCTTCGTAAATCTGGTTTACCTGTTCCATCGTGGTCAGGTTGTGGATCTGGATGGAATCGAGATAGGCGCCTTCGGGGATGAAGCCTTTGCCGTCTCCGAAGATCTGGGTGAGGGAACGCTTCAGTTCGTCGACTGCCGTGGCTCCGGTACCAGCTGGGTCCGCGGCGAACCGGCGGCCGGTTTTGGTGGCGAGGAATAGCCGCTCCCGCCCGGCTCTGTCGTAGGACGTGTCGGCGGGCGTGAGATGAAGCCGGCGGAAGGCCTCGCCGTAGTTCATCTGGCTGGGGCCATAGGCGTTGGCCGTGTCGAGATAGTTCAGCCCGAGTTCGATCGCGCGGACGATGATATCGGCCGGATCGATGCCGGGCTTGGTCCACTGCAGCGAGGCCTGGCCGCCGAGAGCAAGCGGCACAACCTGCCGGCCGGTACGGCCCAGAAGCCTTTGCGGGAATCTGGCCGCTGCCTGGGCGTAAAGCGTTCCTGGCGACAGCATTCCGGCAGCTGGGACAGCTCCGAGAACGGAGAGAACATTGCGGCGGGAAATCATGGCAGCTCCTATACTTCTGGACTTGCGGCGTCTCGCTTCGGAAAGCGATAGAGCCGAGTATCAGATCTGGTATTCGCCTTTAGTATAAGCACGGAGAAGCACAGACGGCTTTGTAACGATTCCGCCGGAAGGTCCTCAGGGCCGGGGCTTGGGATATTCGTGCAGTTCGTGGCGGACCGTGGTTCGCCAATCTTCCAGCGGAGGCGCGCCTGCATTGCGGAAGAACCCGTGCAACTCCGACCGGAGCGTGGAACCCGACTTTGCATAGGTCGGGTCGCGCAGGACGTTCTTTGTTTCGCCGGGATCCGCTTCGAGATCGAACAACTCGCTGGGGAACTCCGAGGTCCGCTCGATGTACTTCAGCGTCTGTGTCCGTAATCCACGAACATTGGCGTACTCGAAGTACAGGCGGTTCCGCCAGTTGTCCACCTGGCCGCTCAATAAGCGTGTGTAGCTCCGGCCTGGCCTGTGGCGGCTGCGCGGAGCAGGAACGTTGAGATAGTCGAGGATCGAGGGGAAGAAGTCGTAGCTGGAGACGAGAGACGGGATGACTCTGCCGCCGGGGATGCGTCCTGCCTGATTCCAGATGAGTGGGATCCGCAGGGCCTCTTCATACATGTTGAATGGCCAGGTGCCATTGCCTTTGCCCCAGACGCCGTGGTGTCCAGCGCTCCATCCCTGGTCGGCCGTGAAGATCACGAGTGTGTTCTCGCGGACGCCCATCTCGTCGAGCCGCCGCAACACCCGGCCGATGTTGTGATCCATACCGGTGATCAGCGCCGAGTAGCCCAGTTTGCTGTTGCGCTGCCCGTGGTGCTGCGCAAGTTCCGGATTCTGCCAGGGGTGTTTGGGCGTGTCCGGAAAGCAGCCGAAGTCAGAGTGCTGGTAGGGCCGGCGGAACTCCTCCGGCTGGTAGTCGTAAGGCGTGTGTGGAGCGTAGAACGGCAGGTGCAGGACGAAAGGCTTGTCTTTCACCGTGTCCAGGAACTCAAGTGCTCCGTCCGTGACGAGATTTGTTTTGTAGCCTGCCAGTTTGCGGCGAACGCCATTCGTGACGAATCCGGGGTCCCGGTATGTCCCGCCGCCGCCGGGTACGGTGTGCCAGTAGGAGAAGCCGCATTGGGCCTTGTCGTCGTCGCCCAGGTGCCACTTGCCGCACATGCCCAGCGTATAGCCGCGGGCGGCGAGCATCTCGCTCCAGGTGGGATGCCCGGCAAGGAAGCGCGTCGCGGTTGGGCCGTAACTGTCGCGCGGCAGCAGATAGTCCTGGACACCGTGCTGAGAGGGAATCAGCCCGGTCATGTAAGTCATCCGGCTGGGCGAGCAGACCGGAGTACAGGCGTAGGCGCCGGTGAAGCGCGCTCCGGTTGCGGCCAGACTGTCGATGTTGGGTGTCTGGATGTCGCTGCATCCGTAGCAGCCATTGGCCCACGCCCCGTGATCGTCGGACATGAAGATGACAACGTTCGTGCGGCGCGCGGCCGCGCGGGAGGGCAATAGGAGGAAGGGCGCTGCCAGGACAGAGCGGCGGCTCGGCATCCTAACAGCGTAGCGTTCTAGATGGCGCGCGGTGCACCGGTCAAGGGCAGCATCGAACGCAGACGGTTGTCGCGCAACCAGAGTCCGCACCAGACCAGGGCGCCCATCATCACCGGAAACAGGAGTGGGAACCACGAAGCCTCCGCACGGACCTGGATGGCCACCGCTCCGCCCAGATACCCCGTGAGCAGGACCGCGCCCAGCACCGCGGTGCGCGGAATGAGGTACAGGATCGTACACGTCGTCAGCAGGATCCCGAGCGGCACAATGACAGCTTCAGTGAAGCCAAGTTGAAGGGTCCCCTGGACCACGGGCGCCGGTTTGAATAGTTTGGCCACGCCGTCCAGGAGCAGAAACAGGGCGGGCAGTGCGGTTACGACTCTGCCGGCCCACAGTCTGCCGCGGGCGCCGGAAGCTCGATTCTCATTCATGTGCATAGTGATCCCCTCGTTACTTGCGTTTGCTTGCATCGCCCACCTCTGCATTCAGGGCGACCGCGCTCCCAATCCACTGCTGTATCGGGAACTTCTGCAGGTCGTCCACTCTCCGCAACTTGACGTGCCGGACACTCCCGCCTTCGCCTTCCAGCAGGCCGTCCGGATCCGGCAGGTCCGGGCCGTGCCAAAAGCCGAGAGTGACGTGATTGGAGGCGGGCTTGAAGAGGACAAACGGGCCGCCCGAGTCCCAGATAGGATGCCCCCATTTGATGAGCAAGGCTGCGCCGGGCACCTGCTGGGCGACAACGCTGCGCACCGCGGCGAAGAGCGCCTGCTGATCCGGTTTGAGCCGAGCCACCCATTCCTCGATGGGGGCAGGCTCCGATGCCTTTGGTTTGAGGGCGCGGGATGGCGCCGTTGCCGCGTTCGTCTTTGTGGCTTTCTTCATGGTCAGGTCCTCGCCCAATGTCCGGTCAGTCCGCGCAGGGCGGCGGTTCAAATAGTGTGCGAATCTCGCATTCGCCTTCGTAGGAAGGCCCCAGCGTCTTCACATGGAGATCCATCATCTTCCGGCCCTGCTCAATGGCAGCCGCCTTGTCCGGAGCCTCAATGATCGCGAAACCCGCGATGAGCTCTTTCGCCTCCGCGAATGGGCCATCCGTCACACGGAGCGTGCCCCCTGAGGCCCGGATCCGCGCGCCTTGGGAACTGGGGCCCAATCCGCCTGTCGAGATGACAGTTCCGGATTTCATCCCCTCCCGGGTCAGTTCGCCCACTGCGGCCATCAGCTCGGGGCTGGGTGGTTGGCCGGCTTCCGATTCTTTGGTGGCCTTGATCATCATCATGAATCTCATGGTCTTCTCTCCCGCTCGTTGGGTCTGCGCCCCAGTCTGCGCTCTAACTGGACGTCGAACGAAGGATAGCTGGATCGACAACGGCTGGGGAATAAAGTGAGGGGCTCGATTCTTCCGGCCTCCTAATCTGTTACAGATTTTTCGTGATGACAGACTTCCATAGACGTCTATACTAGACAGCTAGGAGAGAGTCATTGGGACGCCACGACAACGATCGCCTGCAAGGCACTCTGGACCTGCTCGTCTTGAAAGTCCTTGCTAGCCGTGGACGAATGCACGGCTACGGCATCACGCTCCAGATCCAGCAGATCTCCCGCGAAGAACTCCGGGTGGAAGAGGGCTCGCTCTATCCGGCGTTGCACCGCATGGCGCAGGACTCCCTCATTACGGCCGAGTGGGGGACCACGGAAAACAAACGCCGCGCCCGCTATTACGAAATCACGGCCGCGGGGCTGGAGCGGCTCCGGCAGGAAGAAGAGAACTGGGCCCGGCTGACCTCGGCCGTGGCGCGGTTCCTGCAGTACGCCTGATTGCGACACATCCCGGAAGGAGACACGAAGTGCCCTGGTGGAGCAAGATCGCCAACGTGATCAGCCGCGGCTCGAGCGGCTTGAACTCAGAACTCGACGAGGAACTGCAGGCGCACATCGCCATGCGCGCCGATCAGTTCGAGGCGGAGGGCCTTTCTCCGGCCGAAGCCCGGAAGCGGGCCGAACGGCTCTTCGGCAATACCTTGCTCGTGCGGGAGCGGACTCGCGACGCGGACGTGGCGCAATGGCTCGACACCTTGATCCAGGATCTGCGCTATGCCGCGCGCATGATGCGGCATTCGCCGGTGCTCACGGGCGTTATCGTGCTCTCCCTCGGGCTTGGCATCGGCGCCAACACAGCCTTCTTCTCACTGACGAATGCGCTGCTCATGAAACAGCTGCCGGTCAGGGATCCGGCCCGACTGGTGAGCATCGAACTGGGCCGGCGCGGCGACTCCCGCTGGAGCGACGCGTTCACTAATCCTATTTGGGAGGAGTTTGACAAACGCCAGGACATCGCGGCCGGCGCTTTCGCCTATGCCGCACAGAGTTTCAACGCCGGGGAGACCGGGGAGACCCGCATGATCACCGGAGCGATTGCGAGCGGCCGCATCTTCGAGACGCTGGGCGTCGAACCGGTGGCCGGGCGGCTGTTCAATGCGAATGACGACCGGCGCGGCGGCGGCGCAGACGGGCCTGTTGCCGTGCTCGGCTACGACTACTGGCAGCGCGCCTATGGGTTGGATCCTTCCATCGTCGGCCGCAACATCTCTCTCGACGGTAAACCGTACAAGGTGGTTGGCATCGCCCCGGAGTCTTTCTACGGCATCTACGTGGGCCTGCGGTTCGACGTCATCGTGCCGCTGGGTACGGAGACTTACCGGACCTCCGATCCCAAGGTCCTGGACTCGCGCACCAACTGGCTGGTCAGCATCGTCGCGCGGCTCAAACCGGAGTGGACTCAGGCGCGCGCCAATGAACGGCTGAAGGCTCTGGCGCCAGGAATCTTTGAGGCCACCGTGCCGCCCAACTGGCCGCCCAAGATAATCCAGGATTTCCTCGCGAACCGTCTGCGCGTCACGGAAGCGGCCCGCGGACTCTCGGCCGTCTCAGACTCCATGCGTAGCGCGGTGCTGCTGCTGAATGGTTTCGTCGCGCTGGTGCTGCTGATTGCTTGCGCGAATGTCGCCAACCTGCTGCTGGCCCGCGCCACCGTCCGAGCCAGAGAGTATACGGTGCGCATGGCCTTGGGCGCGTCCCGTGGCCGGCTGCTGCGGCAAACGCTGACGGAAAGCCTGCTGCTGGCCCTCGCCGGCGCGGCCCTGGGCTTCGCGATCGCTCAGCCGGCGGCTCAAGCGCTGGTCTCACTTTCCGGGCGGTCCACGGCACGGCTGTCGCTGGACCTGGCGCCCGATTCGAGGGTACTGCTGTTCACAACGGTGATCGGCGTCTGCTGCGGGCTGTTGTTTGGCATGGCTCCGGCGTGGCGTGCGGCGCGCAATGCTCTGACAACCAGGCTGTCGGGATCGGCCGGCGACGGCAAGGGACGGCTGCGGTCCAGCCTCGTGTCGCTCCAGGTGGCGCTTTCCGTGGTCGTGCTGGTAGGCAGCGGCTTGTTCCTGTCATCCTGGCAGAAACTGAGCAAAGCGAGCCTTGGGTTCGATCCGGACCACGTCGTGCTGGCCAGGGTGGATCTGGCCACGCTCCCGATGGAACAGGACCAGCGGGCCGCGGCTGTCGAGGATGCGCGGCGCCAACTGCGGACCACCCCCGGCGTGGAGGAGGTGAGCGCCTCGATCCTGACCCCGATGGGCTCCGGCATGTGGAGTTCGCTGGTGGTGGGCGACGATGGCAAGGGCGGCCGGCGCGAGCACGAGATCTACTACAACGCCGTCACGCCCGGCTTCTTCCGAGCCCTGGGAACGCCGCTGCTGGCCGGGCGCGACATTGAGCCGAACGACCGCAAGTCCTCGACGCAGGTGGCCGTGGTGAACGAAGCCTTCGCGCGCCAGGTCTTCGGAGGCGGAAACCCGATTGGCCGGTACTTCGAGGAAGGGATCACGGCCAGCAAGACAGGTTTTGTCATGCAGAAGGTGCAGGTGGTGGGCATCGCCCGCGACGCCACCTACCGGGAACTGCGGCAGCCACCTCCGCCGACGATGTACCGGCCTCTGCAGCAGGCGCGTGCCTTGCCGTACGTGACGTTTGCGATGCGCGGGCCCGGCGAGATCGAGCAGTTGATTCCCATCGTCCGCGCCGCATTTGCGGCCACGGAGCCGCGGTTCGCGTATACGCTGCAGACCTATCCGATGCGGATGCGCGATGCCATGGTGACCGAACGGCTGCTGGCAACCCTTTCGAGCATGTTCGCCGTCCTGGCGCTGGGTCTGGCCGGCATGGGGCTCTACGGCGTGCTGGCCTACTCCGTGACACGGCGCAGCGGGGAGATCGGGCTCCGCATGGCGCTGGGCGCGACCTCGGCACATATCCGCAATTGGGTCCTGCGGCAATGCGGCCTGACCGTGATCGCCGGCTTCGCCGCCGGGTTATTGCTCGCCGTGTGGCTGTCGCCCATAGCGAAGACGCTGTTGTACGACGTGAAGACCTCCGACTGGCGCGTCTATGCCGCCAGCCTCGCGGCGCTGGCGGCCATCGCCTTCACGGCAAGTTATCTGCCGGCCCGGCGGGCGACCCGTCTCAACCCCGTGCAGGCGCTACGGCACGACTGACCGGCGCTAGAATAGAGCGAGTCTTTTTTACTGGAGCCCCTGACTATGAAACTACTCGCCTGTCTTCTGCTCGCGCTGTGCGGGACCCTTTCCGCCCAGACCGCGCCTTCCGTGAACAAGCTGTACGACGGCCAGTTCTCGTCGATCGAGCGCGAACTCGTACCCTTGGTCGAAGCCATGTCCGAGGCACAGCTGAACTTCGTCCCGGCGAAGGGTGAGTTCAAAGGCGCCCGCACCCTTGGCCAGCAGGCCACCCACGTCGCCGCCGTGAATTATGCCGTGGCGGCCAAGATGCTGGGGGAGGCGAATCCCATCGACATGGGCAAAGCCGAGAACGGGCCGGCGACGCTCAAGACCAAGGCCGACATCGTGAAGTTCGTCAAAGACAGCTTCGCCTATGGCCATAAGGCCCTGGCGACCGTGAATGAGAAGAATCAGTTGGAGATGATCCCCTCCCCGTTCGGCGATGGCAAAATGCCGCGCGGTTCGGCTGCCTCCATTCTCACGTGGCACAGCTTCGACCACTACGGCCAGATGGCAGTCTACGCGCGTCTGAATGGCGTCGTGCCTCCGGCCAGCCGCGGGAATTAGAGTAAGCCATGTCTTCGAACAAACTGCGCTGGGGTGTGCTCGGCGTGGCCGGGATCGCTGTGAAGAAGGTGATCCCCGCCATGCAGAAGTGCAGCCTCTGTGAGATTTCCGCCATCGCCTCGCGTGACCTGGAGAAGGCCAGGCAGGCGGCGCCTGGATTGGGGATCGCCAAGGCTTACGGCTCCTATGAGGAGTTGCTGGCCGACCCGGATATCGACGTCATCTACAACCCGCTACCAAACCACCTGCACGTGCCGTGGTCCATCAAAGCCATGGAGGCAGGCAAGCATGTGTTGTGCGAGAAGCCGCTGGGCCTGTCCACGGGGGAGGTCCGCGAGATGATCGCGGTGCGCGACCGGACCGGCCGGACCGCCGGCGAGGCCTTCATGATCTGCAACCATCCGCAATGGCTGCGGGCGCGCGAAGTGATCCAATCCGGAGAGATCGGAGAGTTGCGCGGGGTCGTGTCCTGGTTCAGCTATACGAACCGGGATCCGAAGAACGTGCGGAACGTGGCCGGTTGGGGCGGCGGCGGGTTGATGGACATCGGCTGCTATGGCATCTTCTCCGCGCGCTTCCTGTTCGGGGAAGAGCCGCGGCGGGTGTCGGGCACCCTGGAACTCGATCCGGATTTCAAGACCGACCGGCTGGCGTCGGCCGTGCTGGACTTCCCTTCGGGGCAGGCCACATTCCTCTGTTCGACGCAGATGGTGCCGGGCCAGCGCGTGCTGGCGTTCGGGACCAAGGGACGCATCGAGATCGAGATCCCGTTCAATGCGCCGCCCGACGCGAAGTGCCGCATCTGGGTGGATGGCCGGGAAGAGCTTTTCGAAATCTGCGACCAGTACACCTTGCAGGGCGACGCCTTCAGCCGTGCCGTGCTGGGCCAGGCGCCTGTACCCGTCCCGCTGGAGAATTCGCTGGGCAATATGTCGGTGATCGACGCAATTTTGGAGTCGTCGAACTCCGGCCGGTGGGTCTCCCTCAGTTAGCAAAAAGAAAACGGCCGGCCCCGAAGGACCGGCCGTTCATTCTGTTTGAACTGGAGGCTTAGTCGCCGAGCGCGCCCGTGGTCTCTTCCGCCTTCGGAGCGGCCGGCTTGATGCCGCCGATCTGAACCAGGTTGGACTCGGGTTCCTTGAGGACGTGCTTCTTGTAAAGCTCCATCATCTTGGCGTTTTCGGCTTCCTGCGCCAGGCGTAGCTTCTGGTCGCGCGAACGGATCTTCTCTTCGCGCGCGGTCTTGGCGATGCCGAGTTCGTCCAGGTCGTGCTGGACTTCCTTGGTCACCAGTTCTTCGCGCAGCACCAGGCGGTGATCGGTCGTGTTGAGCTTGACGTTCTTGCCGCCGGCGAAGATTTCGTGACGCCCGTGCTCGTCGTACCACTTGGTGAGCGTGGCGGTCATGTGCATCTTCTCGACGATGTTGCGCCAGCCCACGCCGGTGTTATACGCGCAGAAGCTGATCTCGCCTTCCTGCGTGGCGTAGGGGATGATGCACTGTTCGGTACGGCGGAAGTCGTAGTTGAACAGATCCTGGAACCACATGCCGGCGATGAAGAGGAAGTTCCACCGGTCACGGCGGCGCTTCTCGATGTCGGTGAGGGTACGGTCACCCTTCACGCTGCCGTAGTTGCGGCCGGTGGCGCCGAAGGTCTTGTCGAACTTCTTCAGCAGGTCGGACAGCTTGAAGTGGGTCGGCGACTGGAAGGGATCGTAGTTGCGCATCAGGGCGAGCGCCATGCCGGCGACGGAGAGCTTCCGGCCGCGGGCGGCGTCGTTGACGCGGGCGATGTCCTTCGAGAGGCGGTCGCCGTTCAGGAACTTGGTCACCGGGACCGATTCCTTGGTTTCCTTGTCGACCATGACAGCCATGCCGATACCGCAGTTCGGGTGGCAGCCGCAGCTCAGCTGGCCCCATTCGGCCTGGGGTCCATGGATCAGGTCGGCCCAGTCGGAGAACGTCGACATGAATGAGATCGGATACCAGTCGCGGGTCGGCTCGCCGATGCCGGTCTGGTTCTTCACGTCGTGCGCCAGGTGCGACAGCGTGTAGCGCTGGGCGGCGCGGCGATCTTCCGTGACGGCTTCGTCGCGGCCGGTGAACGAAACGGGCTGGAAGCTGAGGAAGGAGATCTTCTTCGGGTTGTCCAGCGCGAACTGAACCACGCGGCCCACCTGCTCGTTGTTGATGCCGTTGATGATGGTGATGACGGGGACGATGTCGACGCCGGCCGAGTGGAGGTTCTCGATGGCGCGCAGTTTCACGTCAAACAGGTTGCCGACGGCGCGGTGCGAGTTGGCGGCGTTGCCCACGCCGTCGAACTGCAGGTACGCATAACGGAGGCCGGCTTCGGCCGCCTGCGCCGCAAATTCCTTCGACTTGGCGAACTCAATACCGTTCGTCGCAGCCTGTACCGAGTTGTAGCCGACCTTCTTGCAGTAACGGACCGCATCCAGGAAGTAAGGCGACAGCGTCGGCTCGCCACCGGAGAACTGCACCGACATCTGGCGCCGGGGCTTGATCTTCAGGGCGTTGTCGAGCATCGTCTTGATGTCTTCCCAGCTCAGCTCATGGACGAAGCCAACCTGGTTGGCGTCCATGAAGCAGGGGTCGCACATCATGTTGCAGCGGTTGGTGAGGTCGATGGTGAGCACCGAGCCGCGGCCGTGGGTGATGGTGGACGAGCCGTGCTTGTGCAGGTCGGCATCGTTGTGGGCGCGGATGTCGCGGCCCGGGAAGACGTCTTCGAGGTGCTTGAAGAACGCCGGGTCGATCGCCATCACATCCTCGAAATGACCGTGGATGGGGCAATCCTTCACCATCAGGATCTTCCCATCGCGCTCAATGATCTGGGCCTTGATCTCGCCAGGCCGCTGATTCACCAGGATGCTGACATCCTTCTTGCCGTCGATGATCTCCTGACGAACTTCAGGAATGCACTTGGGGCAAAGCGAATCGGTGGTACGGGGCCAGCCCATCTTGGGCTTCATCTTCTCGTAGGACTTCAACAGCGGCTTGTCGGACCACTTCGGCGTGAAGCCGGGGTTCGGGCTGATCTGGTTCAGGGAATCGAAAACCTGCCAGGCAGCCTTCGCCGCCAAGGTTGCGACCTTCTCCACGTACTTGATCGGCTTATGCATTTTCTTGGATGGACTCCTAATATCGTTTGGAGGACGCTAAGCGCTTCGCACTTCTAAAACTTGTACTTCCGCGGAAACTTCACGCGGCTTTGCTCAATAAGATTGTATGCAGGATCCTTCATGGGGACTACGCCTCTCCATCGAACTGTGCCGTTTGACGCCTGGATGGGGATTTTGGAGGTTAAACGGCAAGGTTCAGATTCGAGCCCGGGCGCTGTGTCTGACGCCCCGGCATAGTAGCATGATTCCAGAGGAGATACCGCTGATTCCCAAGACCCCTGACCGGGCCACATTGGCCGCCGCTGCCAGCCGGGCTGGATTCGCTCTGCATGGCGTGGCCCGTGTGGGTGCAGTGCCGGACTATCCCATTTATCAACAATGGGTTAGCGACGGGATGGCGGGTCCAATGGCCTATCTCACCGATCACCGCGGCGATTTGAGGTCCGACCCGAGGTCCCTGTTGCCCTCCGCCCGCGCTGTGCTGTGCCTGGGCCGCCTATACAACACACAGGGTCCGGCCGGCAGCGCCATCTCCCGGTACGCCTGGGGTCCGGAGGACTACCACGACGTCCTGCGCCGTACGCTTCAGCAAATGGTGGATGAACTCCTCACCGCATGGGGCCCGTTCGAATACAGGATCTGCGTCGATACCGCGCCGCTGCTGGAACGGTCGTTGGCCCGGCAAGCCGGGCTGGGTTGGATCGGACGCAACACCTGCCTCATCAATCAGCCGTCAGGCTCCTGGTTCTTCCTGGGCGAAGTGCTGATTTCTCTGGATCTTACGCCAGATTCACCGCCGCCGGACCGGTGCGGCTCCTGCCGCCGTTGCATCGACGCCTGCCCGACCGGGGCCCTCGTCCCCGACGGTTCAGGGGGTTGGCGGCTCGACGGGCGTCTCTGCATATCGACCTGGACCATCGAACAACGCGGCGTCCTGCCCGAGGAACAGCGGGAAGCGTCGGGCAGTCACATCTTCGGCTGCGATATCTGCCAGGAAGTCTGCCCCTGGAACCGGCGCGCTCCAGTCACCTCCGAAGCAGCTTTCCAGCCGGCCAACGCCGAACCCGATCCCGCGGAGCTGGCGGCCCTTTCGCCCGAGGAATTCCGTGCCCGTTTCCGGAAGACCCCCCTCTGGCGGACGAAGTATGCCGGTCTTCTGCGGAACGTTGCCACGGCCATGGGCAACTCGGGCGATCCAAGGTATCGTGAACACTTAAAACAACTTAGCGAGAGTGAAGACGAGAGCGTGCGGGTTCATGCGGCCTGGGCGCTCGCGCGGCTGGAGACAAACCTGTGACCGGCGTCCTGCCGCTGCTCCTCCTGGCCCAGGCTGCTCTTTGGCCCGATATGGACCCGTTGGTCCAGAAAGGCTACGACCACTTCTATAACCTCGAATATCCCGAGGCGATCGCGAGCTTCCAGAAGTCGGTGGAGGCCGCCCCGGCGGATCCTGACCGTCGCAATCACCTGGCGCAAGCCGTCCTTTTCAGCCTCATGTTCCGTGCTGGAGCGCTGGAAACTGAGATGGTCACGGGTGGGAATCCGTTCCTGCGCCGGCCGAAGATGGAGCCGACGCCCGCGGAGGAGAAACTCTTCGACGACTCGCTCAGCGAGTGCTCACGCCTGTCTAAAGCGCTGCTGGCGAAGAACCCCAACGACACCAAAGCCCTTTATGCGCAGGGTGTTGCCCTGGGTTTGCGCGGTACTTACAACTATCTTGTCAAGAAAGCATGGCTTGATTCACTGCGCGACATGACAGCGGGCCGGAAACTGCACAACCGGGTGTACGAACTCGATCCAACCAACATCGATGCCCTCATGATGCAGGGTATGCACGACTACGTCGTCGGCTCGCTGCCGTTTGCTTACAAGGTTCTCGGCTTCCTGGCCGGTTTCCACGGCGACCGCCAGCAGGGGATTCGCACCGTCCAGATCGTGGCCGAGAAGGGCAAGTACAACCGGGTAGACGCCGAAATCCTATTAGGGATCGCGGCCCGGCGCGAACGGCGGCCTGGTGACGCCGTGAAGATCTGCGAGAAGTTGCGCAACGAATTTCCGCGCAACTTCCTGATCCTGTTTGAGCTGTCTCAGATGTACGCCGATCTCGGCGATAAGGACAATGCCTGGAAGGCCTTGGACCGCGTGGAAGAGTTGAAGAAGTCGAACGCACCCGGCTTCAAGTCACTGCCGGCAGAACGGATCGATTTCGCGCGAGGAAACCTCCTGTTCTGGTACGACGATCCGGATGCCGCCATCCTGCATTTGAGGAAGGCCACGGACCGGGCTCAGGCGCTGGATCCGAATTCGGGCGTGACGGCGTGGCTCCGTTTGGGCCAAGCTCTGGACCTCAAAGCCAGACGGGAGGAGGCAAAGGCTGCCTACCGTTCGGCGGTGGAGTACTGGCCGGCTTCCGACGAGGCGAAATCTGCACGGAAGTATCTTGATAAGGCATTCACTCTAAACGAAAAGAGGGCAATGTCCCGTTGACAACACGTGTTACACTCTCAAGCCATGGGAATGCTCGCAGAATTCAAAGAGTTTGCCCTCAAGGGCAACGTTCTTGACCTGGCTATCGGTGTCGTGATCGGCGGAGCATTCGCCAAGATCACGGCGTCGCTTGTGGAGGACATCATCAATCCGCTCATCGGCGTGGTGCTTGGCGGGGTACAGGGTGATCTCGCTACACGCTACATCGCACTGGATGGGAAGACCTATGCCAGTCTGGCCGACGCAAAGAAGGCCGGCGCGGCATTCTCCTACGGAAACTTTTTGAACATCGTCATCCAGTTCCTGATCGTGGCCTTTGTGATCTTCATTGTCATCAAGCAGATCAACCGCTTCACCCGGTTGAGCGGTGACAATCTGCCAAAGTAAGCGCTTTACCAGGCTGACCGCCGGATCGCTACGATAGGACTAGATGTCTCTGTTTGCTCCGGCGGTCATCCTTAGCGCATTCCTTTTGTTCCTCATCCAGCCGTTGGCCGGCAAGCAGATGCTTCCGCTGTTTGGCGGTTCGGCCGCGGTGTGGAGCGCGTGCCTGCTCTTCTTCCAGTTCGCCCTGCTCGCCGGCTATCTGTATGCGCACGCCATCACGCGCTGGCTGCGCCCCAAACACCAGGCGATCTTTCACGGAGCCATGGTCCTGGGCTGTCTGGCGGCGCCTCGCGCTGAACTTTCCACCGGAACCGGATCCCTGCATCTGATCTATGCACTCACCACCACGGTGGGGCTCCGTTATCTCCTGCTCTCCGCCACCAGTCCGCTGCTGCAGCACTGGCATGCGACGCTGAACCCCGCGGGCCGGTCTTACCGGCTTTCCGCCTGGTCGAACGCGGCCTGTGCCGTGGCGCTGCTGAGTTTTCCCCTCTTCTGGGAAGCGCGTTTCGGAGTAAGGGAACTGGAACGGTGGTGGGGCTGGGCCTTCGCGCTGGAGGCGGTGCTGTTGATGCTGTCGGCAGCTGTGGTCTACCGCTCCGGAGCGTCCAATCCCCCGGTCGGCCTGATCAGCGGAACCTCCTGGCCGATGCGTGCCAAATGGCTGGCCTGGCCGGCCCTTGCCTCCGCCTTCCTGATGGCGACCTCCACGCATCTGTGCCAGATTGTGGCTCCGGCGCCGCTGCTGTGGGTGGTCCCGCTGCTGGTCTACCTGATGAGTTTCGTCGCCGTTTTTGAGCGGGAGTGGTACAAGCCCTCCTTTGGCGCCGTAATGGGGCTGACCGGCCTGCTGATGATGGCGGGGGCAATGCTGTATCTGGACCTGCAGGCAGCGCTGATCCTGAAGGTCACGCTTTACGCCGGTGGCCTGTTCGTTCTCTGCCTCTTCTGCCACGGCGAACTGGCCTCGGTGAAACCGGAGCGTGAGCGGATCACCAGTTACTGGACCCACGTCGCGGCGGGCGGAGCCCTGGGCTCCCTGGCGATTGGGTTCGCTTCGCCCATGCTGCTACGCGGCTATTTCGAACTTCCGCTTCTGATGGCGGCCGTGGGCGCCCTGTGTTTCTGGCGGATGCGGCGGCTTTCGCGGTTTGTGCGCCAGGGGGCGGCGATTGCGGCGGTCCTGGCCGCCACGCCTGCCCTGGCGCTGGTCACCGGCTACTACTCCGGGCTGGTGGAGGCGGGCCGCAATTTCTACGGCAGCTTGCGGATCCTCGATGAACCGGCCCGGGCGGGCCGTCCTCCCCTGCGCAAGATGCTCAACGGACTGGTGACACACGGCACGCAGTTTCAAGCGCCCGACCGGGAGATGGAGCCGACCACCTACTATGGCCGGATGAGCGGCGCGGGCCTGGAACTGTCCCGAGCCAGCGGCCCCCGGCATGTGGGTGTGATCGGACTGGGTGCTGGTACCCTGGCCGCCTACGGCCGCACCGGCGACCGGTTCCGGTTCTACGAAATCAACCCGCTGGTGATCGAAATTGCGCGGCGGGACTTTTCCTACCTCCGGCGTACGCAGGCGGCGGTCGAAGTCGTGGAAGGGGATGCGCGGCTCACCTTAGCCCAGGAACAGCCGCAACAGTTTGATCTGTTGCTGGTAGACGCCTTCTCCGGCGATTCGATTCCCGCGCATCTTCTGACTCGTGAGGCTTTTAGCGTGTACCGGCGGCATCTGAAGCCGGACGGTGTGCTGGCTTTGCATGTCTCGAATCAGTTCCTGGATCTCGAACCTGAGGTCCGGGCCCTGGCGGCCGATGCGGGCTTGGGTTGCAGCCGGGTGGCAAATTCGCCTCAGCCAGAAGCCGGGGTCTTTGGGGCGGCTTGGATGCTCGTGCGCGGACCGGCCCGGGCAGGGGCCTCCGCCCAACACTTCCCGGTCTGGACCGACGACTGGAGTTCGGTTCTGGCGGTGCTGAAATAGGTCTCTTCCAGCGTCCGGCGGAGCAGTTCCGAAACTCGACTTGCATTGGCCCCTCCTTTTCAGGCAATCTGAAAGGTTTCTCTTTCCTCTCATCGGACATTCGTGATTGGGGAGGGTCCGACAGGCGGATTCATGAAGCTTCGAGTTCTATATCACGATCATTGTTTTGACGGCGCGGCGTCGGCTGCATTCTTCAGCCGTTTCGCGAGAGAGCGCTTCTACCCGGCGGCGGACTTCGCCTACACCGGCATGGCGCACAAGGCCTCTCAGCTCTTTGAGGACTCGCTTTTTGATGGCGACGAAAACGCCATCGTGGATTTCAAGTACTCGAACAACGACAGGCTGACCTGGTGGTTCGATCACCATCAGAGCGCGTTTCTCTCGCACAGCGATCAATTGGATTTCGAGGCGAAGAAAGACCAGCGGCGGTTCTACTTTGATCCGACCTACCGCTCGTGCACGGAGTTCATCGCGCACGTGGCGCGCACTACCTATGGCTACGAGGCCCCGGATCTGGCCGATCTCGTACATTGGGCCGGAATCATCGATGGCGCGCTTTACAAGAGCGCCGGCGAAGCCGTGGCGATGGCCGAGCCCGCAATGAAGCTGACCCTCGTGATCGAGGCGTCCAAGGGATCGGCCCTCGTGCAACGCATCATCGGCATGATGCAGACGAAGAAGCTGTCCGAGATCATGGCGGATCCTGAGATTTGCGCCACCTTCCAGCCCCTGCACGAGCGGCATGTGCGCTCCATCGACGTGATCGGACGCCTGGGCCACTGCACCGACGGTGTCATCTACTTCGACGTCGCCGATTACGACATGGAAGGGTACAACAAGTTCGTTCCCTATTCGCTCTTTCCCCAGGCGATCTATACCGTATCGGTGAGCCTGGCGAGTTTCCGGACGAAGGTGAGTGTCGGCTCGAACCCATGGGCGCCGGTCGAACCGACGCACAACCTGGCCACAATCTGTGAGCGGTACGGCGGCGGCGGGCACCCGCGTGTGGGCGCCATCAGCTTCGAGCCATCGCAGGTGGAGGAAGCCCGGCGGGTAGCCAAGGAGATTGTGCAGGAATTGCGCAGCTAAACGCGCGGCGGCAGCTTGCAGGCCGCCGGAGCCAGGCGGCCGCGGTGGCGCACAATCAGGCGGTAAACCCAGCGTGTGACTGGTTGCAGCGCCTGTAGGAGCGCAGCCTCTCCGCCATGGCCCGAGGCCCGCAGGACCGCTGTGACGGCACGGCTCCCGCCCAGAACTTCTCCGTCTGCGCCGATCCATAGAACCTGTTCGCGCGCCGTGTCCCGCACGGGGCGCGGCAGATCAGAAAGCAGAGACTGAACGGGTTGCGCGGCGAAGGGCCGCACGCTGTGCCGGTGCAGCCACTCCACGGAATTCGCACAGAAACCGCACTCACCATCCCACAGCAGGACATTCCGGACCGCCTCCACACGGCAGCCGCGGAAAGTCTCGGGCACGCTCATCGGCTGGCGGATTGGATACGTACCAGAGGTTGTTCAGGCTGCGGTTCGAACGGCCGAGTATCCGGCAGGGTCTGAGGGGAGCGCCAGAAGTCGAAATAGGAGACGTAGTGGACGCAACTGACGGTGCAGTGCGGCGCGCACGCCTTCTCTGTGTTGTACTCGCGGCGGATATCGGTGACCGTGTACTCGCTGAGAGGCTTGGCCGGATAACCGCGCTGCTGGCTGCAGTAGTGAACCAGGCCGTCCTCGCAGACGTAGATGTAGCGGGCGCCGGCGCGGCAGCGCCAGTCGTTCGGCTCGCCGTTGGCGATCTTCTCCTGGAAGAAGCTGAGCTGCGAGAAATTGCGCTTCTCCAGGGCTTTCACGGCGAGATAGATCTCGCGTTCCTTGGGCGAAAGCGGCTTCAGCTGTCCGCCCCCGTCGTGAATGATGCCGATGGTGGATGAGAATCCAAGCTCGATCGCGCGTTTCGCGATGACCAGCGCTTCGTCGGGGTTCTTGATGCCGCCGCCCACGACGGAGTTGATGTTCACATGGAACAACGCATTCTGGGCGAGCAGTTGGAGTTTCTTGTCGAGAACTTTGAGACTCTTCTTCGACACGTCGTCCGGCATGACGTTGTCGATGGAGATCTGCATATGGTCCAGCCCGGCATTGTTGAGCCGCTGGATGCGCTCCGCCGTGAGCAGATAGCCGTTCGTGATGAGGCCGGTGACCGCCCCCGTATTCCGAATGCGGCGGATGATCTGGTCGAGGTCGGGATGCAACAGCGGTTCGCCGCCGCTGATGGTAATGATGCTGGTACCCAGGCGTCCGAGGTCATCGACGCGCTGCAGCATCACCTCGGTGTCCACAGGCTTGGAGAAGTCGTCGTATTCGTTGCAGTAGGTGCACGAGAGGTTACAGCGCCGAATCGGAATGATGTGCGCCATGATGGGGTGGTCCTTATGGACTGCGCCCCATGCGATCATCTTCAATTCGCGCAATCTGCGCTTGAGTGCTGCCCAGTCTCGGCGGGCCCGGAAGCCGTGGTCCGACATTTTCTAATGCCTATTATCCACGATGCATGGAAAATGTCGTAGGATTCCACAGCGAGCCGTTCAGAAGGCTGGGCGAATGGCGCAAATCGAGGGCTGAGATGCACCACCCGCCGGTTGAAGTGCCACGTTACTGCTTGGGTGGAGCTTTCTTCTCGTCCTTTTTCTCGTCCACCACGTCGCCGAAGGTGATGGTCGACTCGGCCTTGAACTGCTTGTAGTCCTTATAAGTTAGGACCATCTTGATCGGCACCGGACCGGACTCGAAATTGAGGGTATCGTTCGACACCGTGTACGTCGGGAACCAGTACTTGCCGTCGATCTGCTCCCGGTAGGTTTCGAACTTGGGGAACCGCTGGTTCGTCAGGCGCTTGCCGATGCCCGTGCCCCGGCCGTAGGTTTTCACGATCTGCATGTCGCGGTCATCCACCCAGATGAGGCCCGCGAAGTAACGCTGCCCCTCCACCATCTTGCGGGGCTTCACGGCAAAGCTGAAACAAGTAATCTCATCCACGTTTTCGCGGCCCAGATAGCGGATGTTGTAGTTCGGGAGGTCCTTGGTGGTCAGCACGAAAGGCTGCACATTGCGGATGTCCTGCTCGTCTTCCGGGGTGAACTGCACCATCTGCAGGGTATTCATCGGAGCGTAAGTGACACGCTCAGTCCGCTTCCCGTCCGCTGTGAAGACGATGTCGGCCTCCATCTCCAGCTTTCCGGCCGAACGCCCGCCGGGGCCGAGTTCGTCGAAACGGTACTTCTGGTGATAGGTGTAGCGCTCGCGGGCCTGCTGGAATTCCGCTTCCTTGGCAGCAAAACGGTTGATGATCTCCTGGACTTCCTGTTCGGAGGGTTCCTTGTTCTGGTCGATGGCCCAGCCGGGCATGGTGAGCAGTAAACCGAGCATTAGGTAGCGCATCTGAAATCCCTCTCCTTAATGATGGTCGGCGCAGGCGGCGGGTTACGAGAGAAGTTGCTTGGCGATGGTCAGCATCTGCATGTTGCTGGTGCCTTCATAGATACGCCCTATCTTCGCATCGCGGTAAAGTTTTTCCACAGGGTAATCCTTTGTGAAGCCGACGCCTCCGAAGATTTCAACGGCCCGCGAGGCGACTGTCTCGGCCACCTGCGAGGACCAGTACTTGGCCATGGCTGCTTCCTGCAGGAAGGGCCGACCGGAGTCGCGCAGCCGGGCGGCGTTGTAGACCAGCAATCGCGACGTTTCCACGTCCGTGGCCATGCGCGCAAGGTCCAGTTGGATCGCCTGGAACTCGGCGATCGCCTTGCCGAACTGCTTGCGCTGCTTGGCATAGGCGATGGAATGACTCAGCGCGCCTTGCGCCAGTCCGGTCATCTGGGCGCCAATGCCGATGCGGCCCTCGTTGAGGGTCTCGATGGCGATTTTGTAGCCCTTGCCGATTTCGCCCAGGATGTTGGCTCGGGGGACGCGGACGGAATCGAGGATCAGTTCGCAGGTGGACGACGCGCGGATGCCCAGTTTGTCCTCTTTGCGGCCCACCGTGAAACCCGCCATCCCTCGCTCTACCACGAAGCAGGTGATGCCCTTGTAGCCCGCCTCCGGGTTGACCGTAGCGAAGACAAGGTAAAGACCCGCCTCGTAGGCATTGGTGATCCACAGCTTGCGCCCGGTGACCAGGTAATCATCGCCATCCGGCACAGCACGAGTCGTGAGGGCGAATGCGTCGGAACCCGCTCCGGCTTCCGACAGAGCGTAAGAGGCTGTGGTGTCAGTAGCCAACCGGGGCAGCCAGCGGCGCTTCTGCTCCACTGTGGCCCAGCGCACCACGGCATTGTTCACAAGCGTATTCTGAACGTCGACGATCACACCCGCGCTGGGATCGACCGCCGCAATCTCTTCAATCGCAATCAACGCCTGGAGGAACGTGCCGCCCTGGCCCCCATATTCCTCCGGAATCTCGATGCCCATCAGTCCGAGTTCGAAGAACTGCGCCAGCAGTCGCTTGTCGAACAGGCCCGCCTCGTCCATTTCACGGACCTTGGGTGCGAGTTCCTTGCGGGCGAACTGGCGTATGGTGTCGCGGAATAACTGGTCGTCGTCGCTCAGCACGGTGAGCGGACGAACCGCCGGCTCAGTCGTCATCCCCTGGTTCGACATGCAATCATTAGACCATGTCTATCAGTCTGGGTCCCGACTGGAAAACGCTGGCGGCGGCGCAAAAACTGGAGCTGCCGGATCAGTCCATAGCGCGCCTGGAAGAGCTGGGCAAGACCATGCTCGGCCTGCGCGGCATGATCGATTGGACGGAAGAGCCGGCGCAGGTTTTCCAGGTGCTGGAAGTGAACGAAGGGGACGCGGAATGACGGCCCTGGAAGCGGCGGCGGCCCTCCGCGCCCGCAAGGTGAGCTCCGTTGAGCTGACTGTGCAATGCCTGGCCCAGATCGAGAAGTTGAATCCAACGCTGAACGCCTTCATCACGGTGACCGCCACGACAGCCCTGGCCGAGGCCCGCAAGGCGGACGAGGAATTGTCCAGGGGCCAGGATCGCGGTCCGTTGCACGGGATACCTGTCGCCCACAAGGATCTGCTGTGTACGAACGGGGTCCGCACCACCTCGGGCTCGAAGGTGTTCTCGAGCTACATCCCGAACTTTGACGCGGCCGTGGTGGAGCGCTGGCGCGAGGCCGGTGCGGTGATGCTGGGCAAGACCGGCCTGCACGAGCATGCCTACGGCATCACTTCGACAAACCCCCATTTCGGTGCGATCCGGAATCCCTGGAATCCTGAATGCATCCCCGGCGGATCGTCGGGCGGCTCCGCCGTGGCGGTGGCCACCGGAATGGCCTTGCTGGCGACGGGCAGCGACACGGGCGGCTCCATCCGTGTGCCGGCGTCCTACTGCGGCATCGCGGGCATCAAGGCGACATTTGGACGCGTCTCCAAGTTTGGAGCGTTGCCGCTGGGCTTTACCCTCGACCATATGGGGCCGCTGGGCCGGACTGTGAGGGACGTGGCCGTGGCACTCCAGGCCATGGCCGGCTTCGACAGGCGCGACAGCACCAGCGTGAACCGGCCGGTGCCGGATTATCTGCCGCCGGAAGGGGAGATCTCGCTGAAGGGCGTCAAAATTGGGATGCCGGTGAACTTCTTCTACGAGAAGCTCGATCCGCAGGTGGACAATGCCGTGCACTTCATGGCGTACACAGCGCAGGATCTGGGCGCGGAACTCGTGGATGTGCGCGTGCCGGACGGACGTCAGTTGAATACGGTGGCGCAGGTGACCCTGCTGGCGGAAGCCGCCTCGGTGCACGAGCCGTATATCCGCAAGCAGCGGTCCTCCTACGGCGATGATGTGCGAACGCTCATCGACATGGGCCGCGTGCTGCCGGCGACCGATTACCTCCAGGCGCAGCGGCTGCGTAAGCGGATGCTCGGCGTGTATCAGAACATCCTCAAGAGTGTGGACTGCCTGCTGGTGCCCAGCACGGCGATCTTCGCCCCGAAGATCGGACAGACTGAGGTTGAAATCGCAGGTTCGATGGAAGACACACGCCTCGCCAGCACCAAACTGGTGCGGGGTTTCAATGCTCTTGGTTTGCCCGTGGTTGCACTGCCGGCCGGCTTCTCCAATGCCGGGCTGCCCGTCGGCTGCCAGTTGGTGGGCCGGGCTTGGGCTGAGCGCGCCTTGCTGCGCATCGCGGCGGCGCTGGAGGACCGGGCTCCTCACTACAAACGCGCCTGGCAGGGCTAACTGCGCCGGAAGGCGGCTTTGCGGGCTGGCGTCATCTTTTCGGTCGCGTACTGGTAGATCACCCGTGGCGCCTGGTCCTTGAATTCCATCAACAGGGCCTCAACGGGCTTGGGTTCGCGCTTCCAGGTCTCGCGCAGGAACCAGCCGAGGCCCTGTTGTACGACCCGCTCCGGATCCAGCATGAGGGGCCGGACAAAAGCCAGCAACTCCATGGTGGGCGCCGGCGTCTTGAGCAGCGAAAGCATGGCCACCGGTACGGCGCGCCGTTGAAAGCGCGCCGGAGATTGGCGCCAGGTGTCGAAGTCGCTCAGCGCCAAGCTGCCGCCCGCCAGGGCGGGGGAGAGTACTTCGGCGCACAGAACGTCGACGTGGGCCCAATTGCGAATGCCGCCGGCAAACCAGCGGGCGATGGACGGCAGCGCACGCCCGTCGAGCTGGCCGGAGAATGACTTCAGAAACCGGATTGCCAGCCCGCCCTCTTCATATTTGCCGCTGGCGAAAAGCTCCTCACCCAACAGCAGGAAGCCTTTCAAACCCAGCTTCGAGTGAGCCTCCAGCCAGCTGGTTTGTTGCTCGTTCCAGATGGGGTGGTTCTTGTCCAGCAGCCCCCAGGCGTCATAGCCTTCTTTGAAGTAGCGGGCATACTTGGTAGCGAGAGCGGGATTGGCATTGGCGGCACAGTAGGCACGGATCTCCGCGGCCAGAAGGGCCACCTCGCCGGACATGCTGTTCTTTGCGGACATGGCGGTCTTAAGATACTAAAAATCCATCAAGAGCAAAATGGGTTCAATTCGCGGGTTCCTGCGAAGCGCTTGGCAGAATTGCATCCTTCCGGAAAGCGGCAACTGGCATAGGACCATCGACTTGCACGTTTCGCTCTGCTAAAGATGAGCCATGCTACGCAGGTCCATTTTGACGAGATTGGCCGCTTTCGCCGGCTCGCGGGGCGGGCTTGCTTTGATGGGGCAGGCGATTCAGGACGGGACGGCGCAGACCTCTGAGGTGGTGATAGATCGTCCGCCCGGCGGCCGGCCGCATGCGGGCAAGGTTCTGGCTGCCATCCAGCCGCACTCCGACGACATCCCGCTGTTCGCCGCCGGGGCGGTCCTCCGGTTGATCGAGGAGGGCTACACCGGTCACCTGATTCGGGTGACCAACGACGACATGGCGGGGCCTGGCACTGTCGGCAATACGGTGCTCCAGAATGAACGCGACAACCAGGCCGTGGCCCGCGCCCTGGGCTGCCAGCGGGTGTTCGACCTCAACTACAGCAACCACCAGATGGATCAGGAGTCGCGGCTCGAAATGCGCGCCCGGTTCATCTTCCTGTTCCGTCTGCTGAAGGTGGACACGGTCATCTGCTACGACCCGTGGGGCCGCTATGAGGAAAATCCAGATCACGCGGTGACTGCGCAAGTCGTGGAAGCAGCCTGCTGGATGGCGGGCGGCTCGAAGGATTATCCCGAACACCTCGCCGCAGGTCTGCAGCCGCACGGCGTTCGCGAGAAATACTACTTCGCGCGCGGTCCTCAACTCGTGAACCGGGTGATGGACATCACCTCCGTGATCGACCGCAAAGTGGCGGTGAACCGCCTGAACGTCACCCAGGGGCCGGCCGGCCAGTCGGGTGCGGCTCTGCGCAAGAGCCTGGCCGAGCGTGGGTTGCGAATCCCGATGCTGGGCGATGACGACGAATCGGCCGCGAACAATTACGTGAAGCACTATGTGCTCCAGCGCGACAAGGAGGTGGGTGCTCGCTACGGGCTGGCGTTCGCCGAGCCTTACCACTACATTGGTCCGGCGGCCTCCTCGCAGGAGGAGTTCATTCGCAGGAATGCCGTGCCTCTGCGCCCGTAGACCGCATTAATTTGCTCGTCGCCAGATCCAATTCCTGGTAAACCTCGTATCGAGTGCTGAAAGGAGTTGGACATGACGTCCACAAGGACATCGGTCGAGTTGGTTCAGTCGCTTTTTGAAGCATTTGGAAGGGGCGACATCGGATTCATCCTGGAGCGGCTTACGCCGGACTGCACTTGGTCCGTCCCGGGGGCGGGCTATGCGCTGGCCGGCGAGTATAAGGGACCGGAGGGCGCTGCCGAATTCTTTCGCAAATTGCACGAGACGGAGGAGATGCTGCGATTCGAGCCCGGGCAGTATTTCACCAGGGACAATGATGTGGTGGTGCTGGGATTTGAGGAAGCGCGCATCCGGGCCACCGGCAAGCACGCCTCCAGCCGCTGGGCAATGGTCTTTCGCGTGGAAGACGGGAAGGTCTCTTCCTGGTCCACGCATTTTGACACGGAGGCATACGCGGCTGCGCACAGACCGTAACCGCCGGAGGAGGGGCCGGGACACCTTGGAGAGTGTCCCGGCACTTGGAGGGATTACTGGATTTTGAGCGCGAATGCGAAGTCGCCGGGCTTCTCGTCCGGCATCTCGACCTTCAGGCCCTGCGGAGTCTGCGACCACTTCAGCTTGGCGTTGGAGCCGAGCAATGAAACCGATTTGATCTTCTGGTCCGCTCCAATCGTCTTCACGGTCATCGTCTTTCCGGGCCAGGCCAGTGCGATGGCATAGAGCGTGCTGCCCTTGGTCGTGAAACGGATGTCTTGCCCTGTGAACGGCTTCTGCTTCCGGTCGGTGAAGCCGCCGGTCAACACCTGAGTGGGCCCTTCGCCAAACACCTTGTACGGGCGGGTACCGTAGATCGCCTCTCCATTCGTGTCGAGCCACTTGCCGATCGAGAGCAGGATATTCTTCGCCTCATCCGGAATGGTGCCGTCGGGACGCGGACCGATGTTCAGCAGCAGCAGTCCGTTCTTGCTGACGATATCGACAATGTCGTCGACCAGCGAATCCGGCGTACGGAACTCCTCCCCATCGATGTAGCCCCACGACTTCAGGCCAATGGACGTATCCGTCTGCCAGACGTACGGGCGGGTGGCGTCGAGCTTGCCGCGCTCGATGTCGAGGACGGCAGCCTTATCTGGGAACGACTTGTTCTTGTAATTGATGGCGACGCCCTTCTTCCACTCCACGCCGCGGTTGTAGTAGAACGCCGCGAACTTCTGCAGATAGGGCTGCCAGGCGGGCTCTTCGATCCACCAGTCGAACCAGATGACTTCGGGTTGGTACTTGTCCACCAGTTCGGTGGTGCGCGCCAGCCAGTCCTTCATATGGGCTTCGCTCGGCTGGTTATCCTGTTTCGCGCCGGGCAGGCGTTTGGGCTGGGCGGGACCATACAGGCCGAGATTCTTGGGGTCTTTCACGTCGGAATCGAACTTCATGCCGCCGTCGAAGAACCACCAGTGTTCGGCCCGGTGCGACGACGCACTGAAGTGCATACCCTGCTTGCGGACTTCCTTCGCCAGGTCGCCGACCACGTCGCGCTTGGGTCCCATCTTGGCTGCATTCCAGTCGGAGAGCTCGCTGGCATACATCTGGAAACCGTCGTGATGCTCAGCCACGGGCATGACAAAGCGGGCCCCCGACTTCTTGAACAGCGTGGCCCAGGCCTGCGGATCGTACTTCTCGGCCTTGAACATCGGGATGAAGTCCTTGTAGCCGAACTTCGATTGCGGGCCGTACTTCTGGACGTGCTGCTGGAAGATCTTGCTCTTGCCGTCCTGCAGGTACATCTCGCGCGGGTACCACTCATTGCCGAAGCCCGGCACGGAGTAAACACCCCAATGGATAAAGATGCCGAACTTCGCATCGGCATACCAGTTGGGCACCTGGAACTTCTCCAGCGAAGCCCAGTTGGCCTGATACGGTCCTTTGGCAATCACGGCATCGACCCGCTTCATGGCGGCGTCGATCTTCTGTTCATATGTTTGCGCTTGCCCTGCCGCGGAAAACAGGGCGGAGGAGAGCACGAGAATAGCGAGTCGATTCATAGCGGATCTACCTTCCCATCCAACCGCCGTCGACAACGAGGATCTCGCCGCTGACGTAGTTGGACGCACTGGACGCAAGGAACACGGTGGCGCCCTTGAAATCTTCCGGTTCACCCCACCGCCCGGCCGGGATGCGCGCCAGGATGGCCGGATTGCGCACGGGGTCAGCCCGCAGCGCGGTGGTGTTGTCGGTGGCAATGTAGCCCGGCGCAATGGCATTCACATTCACGCCCTTGCCGGCCCACTCGTTCGCCAGCGCTTTCGTCAACTGGCCGACGGCGCCTTTGCTGGCGGCATAGCCCGGCACGGTGATGCCGCCCTGGAACGTAAGCAGCGACGCGGTGAAGATGATCTTGCCGGAGCCGCGCTCCACCATGTGCTTGCCGATCTCACGGGCCAGAGTCCACTGGGCGTTCAGGTTGGTATTGATCACCTCGTCCCAGTACTCGTCCGGATGTTCGGCCGCGGGCTTGCGCAGGATCGTCCCGGCATTGTTGACCAGGATGTCGATCACCGGATGCTCCGCATTCACCTGGTTGGCGAACGCCTGCACCGCGGCGCGGTCGGAGAAGTCGCAGGTGTAGGGCCAGAACCTGCGGCCCAGGGCTGTAATCGACTTCTCCGCGACTGAACCCGTGGGCTCCAGGGTTTTGCTCACGCCGATGATGTCGGCTCCGGCTTCGGCCAGGGCCTGCGCCATAGCAAGTCCGATGCCACGCTTGCAGCCGGTGACGAGGGCGGTTTTTCCGTCGATTTTAAAGAGATCGAAGATGGACATGGCTGTTTACGAATCTAGGAGCACTGAATCAGAACCTTCATGACTTCACCGCCGCGTTCCATTTCGCGGAAGCCGGATTCGAGCCCCTCCAGGGGCAGCACGCGCGTGATAATCCGGTCGATCGGCAGGCTGCCCGAGGCGGCGAGCGCGATGGCTTTCTCAAAATCCTCCGGCTCATACACGCGGGCGCCGATCAGGCGAAGTTCACGCCAGAAGAACTGGAACAAGGTCACCGGCGCCGGTTGGGAATAGATGGCCACCATCACGATGCGGCCGCGCGTGCGGGGCAGTTTCGTCATCATCTCCGCAGCCGCAGGGACACCCGTGACTTCAAAGACGACGTCGGCGCCCGCTCCGCCGGTCTGGCTGTTCACATGTTCGACCAGATCCAGTTCAGCCGGATTCACGGCCTCCAGGCCCAGTTCGCGGGCCAGCGCCAGGCGAAAGGGATTGATCTCGGAGATGACCACCCGGGCTCCGGCGGCGCGTGCGACCAGCGCAATCAGCATGCCGATGGGGCCGCCACCCTGCACGACGGCATACTCGCCGGGCTTGACTTCACCCAGTCGAACGTCGTGGCAGGCTACCGCGATGGGTTCAATCAGCGCGCCCTGTTCGAAGCTGAGATTCTCCGGCAACCGGTGGAGCGTTTGGGCGGGCACGGTCCAAAGGCCCTGCATGGCGCCCGGGGAATCGATTCCAATGAACTTCAGCTTCATGCAGATGTGATGATGGCCGGCCAGGCAGGCCGGGCACGTGCCGCAACTGTCCAGCGGTCTGACGGTGACACGGTCGCCCGCCGCCCATCCGGTCACCCCCTCGCCCACGGCGGTAAGCGTGCCGGACATCTCGTGGCCGATGATCTGCGGCATTTGAACGCGGTGGTCCATCTTGCCGTGGAAGATGTGAAGGTCGGTGCCGCAAATGCCGCAGTGCGAGACCCGGATCTGGGCTTCGCCGGGCCCGGGCGCGCGTGGAATAGAGTCACCAATGGAGATGTGTTCGTGGCCGTGATAGAAGGCGGCTTTCATCGTGCTGGGTCCTGTTGGATTAGCGTTACAGTAAACGGCATTCTATCAGTTGAGCACCCTCCGGGTATCGCCAATTCTCACGAACGATAGCCAAAGTTACCGATAACTTAGGATCGTTGCCGATTGTCATCCAAAAGTCAAGGAAATCCGCTTTGACAGCGCTAGTACCCGGTGTTACTATAACGTTTACTAAGCGAGTCTGAGTAGTGGATCCGGAGCTCCTCGTAACCAGGCGTCCGGCCATGCCTCAGATCTAAGCTGGTGGCGGGCGATTTCGTGATGGGTGTGCTCACCTTGGAGAAGGACATGAAAGACCAACTTGTTGTTGTGACGGGCGGCGGCGGCTTCATTGGGGGCAGCCTGGTGGCGGATCTGCGAAACCAGGGCTACACGAAGATTCGCGCCGTGGATATCAAGCCGTTCGAGCAGTGGTATCAGATCTTCGACGACGTCGAGAACCTGTCGCTGGACCTGAACCTCAAGGAAAACTGCGAGACGGCAGCCCGGGGCGCCGGTCAGATCTTCAACCTGGCAGCCAATATGGGCGGCATGGGCTTCATTGAGAACAACAAGGCGCTTTGCATGCTTTCCGTGCTGATCAATACGCACATGCTGCAGGCGGCCCAGAAGTTCGGTGTGGCCAAGTACTTCTACTCGTCCTCCGCCTGCGTCTATAACGGCGACAAGCAGCGCGACCCCGACAATCCCGGCCTGAAGGAGGAGGACGCCTATCCCGCGCTGGCCGAAGATGGCTACGGTTGGGAGAAGCTGTTCAGCGAGCGGATGTGCCGCCACTTCACCGAAGACTTCGGGCTCTATACCCGCGTCGCGCGTTTCCACAACGTCTATGGGCCCAATGGGACCTGGGATGGCGGCCGTGAGAAGGCCCCGGCCGCGATCTGCCGGAAAGTCATCGAAGCCAAACTGACGGGCAAGCACGAAATCACCATCTGGGGCACCGGCCACCAGACGCGCAGCTTCATGTACATCGACGACTGCGTCCTGGGCGTGCAAAAGATCATGAACTCCAACATCCTGGAACCCATCAACCTTGGCTCCAGCGAGATGGTCAGCATCAACCAGTTGGTCGATCTGGTGGAAGACATCGCCGGGATCAAGCTCAACCGGTCCTATGATCTGGGCGCGCCGAAGGGCGTGAACGGCCGGAACAGCGAGAACACGCTGATTCAGAAATACCTGGGCTGGGAGCCGAGCATCCCGCTGCGCACCGGTCTCGAAAAGACCTACGCCTGGATCTACGACCAGTACGTGGCGCGCGCCGCGGGCGACGTCCGGGCGTCCGTCGTGAATCTTGCGTAACTGACGTTTCCTCCGCTTGGAGTTCTCCTGATGACCAGGATGCCGGAAGCCTGGGATTACCTGATCCTTACCGCGTCAAACGAGCGGCAGGCCAGTGCCTACGAATCGCAATTGGAACTGCGCCGCCGCAGCGGCCACCTGTCCCGCGTCAAAACAACGCTGGTGGTGGCCGATCTGGACGGTCGCCGGATCGGCAGCGGCGGCAGCACTCTTCAGTGCCTGCTGGAAGTCCTCAATCGCGAAGCCCGCAATCTGGAGCCCGGCGCCCTGCTGAATGGGGGCGCCGAGCGCATTTTACGCGGGCTGCGCATCCTCATCGTGCACGCCGGCGGCGATTCGCGCCGCTTGCCCGCCTACGGCCCTTGCGGCAAAATCTTTGTCCCCGTGCCCGGTGAGAGTGAGAGTGCGCACGGCGAGACCCTCTTCGACCGGCTGACCCCGGCGTTCCTCGACATGCCGCCCGGACGGCCCGGCGAGGGGCAATTGCTGGTCACTTCCGGCGACGCCCTGATCCTCTTCGACAGTTCCGGCGTGGAGTTCGCGAAGCCCGGCCTCACGGCGCTGGGCTGCTATGCCGCCGCGGAAGAGGCCGCCTTGCACGGCGTCTTCTACACCGGCGAAGACAGCGACATCAAGCTCTATTTGCAGAAGCCATCTATCGCCGAGCAGCGGGCCATGGGCCTTCTGAACGAGTCCGATCAGGCGATCCTCGATGTCGGCGTCATGAACTTCGACGCATCGGCGTGCGCCGCCTTGCTTCGCACCTTTCCCGTCGAACTGGACGCCAACAGCCAACTGGTCTGGACAGCCGAAGTCCGGGCCGCGATGCTGGCGCGCGGTGTCGATCTTTACCGCGAGATCTGCTGCGCGATGGGCTCGGAGACCACCCTCGAGCACTACCTGCAATCGGCGCGCTCCAGCGGCTCCACCTGGACAGACGAGCAGCTTACCGCGCTCTATCCCACCCTGCGCGCAATCCCGTTCCACATTCAGCTTCTGCCCGGCTGCGCTTTCCTGCACTTCGGCTCGACCCGCGAGATCATCAGCAGCGGCATTGCGCTGGGTACGGAAGACCGGGTGATCCCGCCTGGGGTCACCTGCCTGGCTTTGAACTCGACCATACACACTGGCGGATCGCTCGGCGGCGCCGAATGCTGGGTCGAAAGCTGCGACATCCGGGCACCGTTTTTGCTGGAAGGCCGCAACGTAGCCGCTGGCCTGGATGTCACTCAAGCTCTGATTCTGCCGCGCGGCGCCTGCGTGGATGTCCTTCGCGGCACTACGCGGAATGGCGCGGGCGCCTGGTTCATCCGTTGCTACGGCGTCGACGACGAGTTCAAGAAGCCCGCGGTCAAGGGCGGGCTGTTCTGCGGGCGGCCCCTGCTGCAGTGGCTGGAGTCAGCAGGTCTCACCCCCGAGGACGTCTGGGACCCATCCATTTCGGTGAGCGACCGCAGCCTCTGGAATGCGCGCGTGTTCCCGGCCGAAGCCGAACAGGACTTTCAGCGCTGGTTGTGGATCTTCCATGTCGAGAAGGCCACGAGCGAGCAGCTAGGTGCCTTCGCCGCGGCAGACCGCTACAGTGCGGAAGAGATCGCACTCCTGGCCGATCAGGACACCTTCCACGCACGCCGCGCCGATCTGCGCGCTGCGCAGGTGCGAGCCACCCTGGGCCATCTGTTCCGGACACAGAGCCGCTTTTCGGCAGCCGACCTGGCGGCCACTTTGCGCCGGACGCCCGATCCGGCAGGTTTGGCCGGTGAAGTCTTAACCTTGGCCTACCAGCGGCATTGCGGGGCAGGGAAGCCGCGCTTGGAGCATCTGGCTCCGGGGCGTATCCTTCACACCCTCGGCACCGCCGTAGAATCCATCGCCACCGGAACCGGGCAGTGCGTCGATACAGTCCTCCCCGGCCTCAGCCGCCTGCTCACCAGCGAGGTGGCCGAGTGGATGCGTGCCTCCGGCTTCTCCCTGGCCGATGGTTGTGCCGTCGGTGATTGGTGCGGCCGCCTGAAGACCGCCGCCTTCCGCCAGATGCACGAACTCATCCTCCAGAGCTCCCTGCGCTCCGGAGGCCGTCCGAAGAACGCCCTGCGGCCCGACGAGACCATCTGGGGTCGCGGCCCCGCGCGCATCGAACTCGGTGGCGGCTGGACCGATACGCCGCCCTACACGCTCGAATACGGCGGCGATGTCGCGAATGTGGCCGTGAATTTGAACGGCCAGCCGCCCATCCACTGCTATTGCCGTCTGGTGGAAGAGCCGGTCATCCGCTTGAACTCCATCGATGGCGGACGCCGCCTGGAGATTACCGAACTCGACGAACTCACCGATTACCGCAAGCCAGGCGACCGCTTTGCCCTCTCCAAAGCCGCCTTGGCGATCTCCGGATTTTCCCACGCCGCAGGCGACTGGCCCGCCGGCTTCACCCTCCGGCAGATGCTGACGGAGTTTGGCGGCGGCATCGAGATGACCACGCTGGTCGGAATCCCGAAAGGCAGCGGCCTGGGCACCTCCAGCATTCTCGGCGCCGTCATCCTGGCCGTAGTCAACCGGCTGATGGGCCGCGTGCTGGATCAACGCCGGCTCTTCCACGATGTTCTCCGCCTGGAACAGGCGCTCACCACCGGCGGCGGCTGGCAGGACCAGGCCGGCGGCGGTGTGGGCGGGGCCAAAATCACCAGTACCTCCCCTGGCCTGATTCCGTCAGCGCACATCCACTATGTGCCCAGCGATCTCCTCGATCCCAAGATGAACGGCGGCTCGACCCTGCTCTACTACACGGGTATGACCCGCATTGCCAAGAACATCCTGGAGCAGATCGTCGGCGGCTACCTCGATCGCGACCGGTCCATCATGCAGGCCCTGGCCGAAGAGCACCTCGTCGCACGCCAGATCGCCGACGCCCTCTCCCGCAAGGATGCCCGAGCCTTCGGCGGCTACGTCAACACCGCCTGGGAACTGCAAAAGCGCCTCTGCGGCACCGTCACCAACGGCCCCATCGAGGCCCTGCTCAACAAGGTGCGGCCCTTCGTCCACGGTATGCGGATCTCCGGCGCCGGCAGCGGCGGATTCCTGCTGATGATCTGCAAATCTCCGGCCGACGCGGCCCAGGTCCGCGAAATTCTGGAGCGCGAACCTCTAAACGACCGCTCCCGGTTCTTCGACTTCGAGATCAACCACGCCGGGTTGGAAGTCACCACCTGCTAGCATTTTCTTAGGACTTCTTTACCTTTCATGCGATACGCGATGATACTCGCCGGAGGATCCGGCGTGCGCCTCTGGCCTATGAGCCGGGCGCGGCAACCGAAACAATTGATTCCCTTCATCGGGGGCCGGAGTCTGCTGCAGGTGGCGGCGGACCGGCTGGAAGGTCTGGTGGTCCAGGACCACCGCTACATTTGCGCGGCCGAAAAGCAGCGCGCCATCATCCTCGAAGGCCTGCCCGGTTGGGAAGACGATCAGTTTCTGGGAGAACCCGCGGGCCGCGACACCCTGAACGCCGTGGGCTACAGCGCGGCCGTTATCGCCCGGCGCGATCCCGATGCCGTCATCGCCGTCTTCACCGCGGACCACCTCATCGAACCGCAGGATGAATTCCGGCGCATCGTCGGCGAGGCGTTTGACCTCGTCGAATCGAACCCAACCACCCTCGCCACCTTTGGCATCACCCCCGTGACCGCGGCCACCGGTTATGGCTATCTGCAGCTCGGCGAACCGCTCAGCGGCACGGCCCGCCGCGTCGTCCGCTTCCAGGAGAAGCCCGACCTGGAAACAGCGCAGAACTTCCTGGCCGCCGGACCCGAGCGTTACCTCTGGAACAGCGGCATGTTCGTCTGGCGCGCCGACACCCTGCTCGACTGCATCCGCCGCTATGAGCCGCAGATCCACGCCTCCCTGATGGAAATCGCGGCAGCGTGGGACGGACCCGAACGCGCCACCACAGTGGAGCGCGTCTACCCCACTCTCAAAAAGATCAGCATCGATTACGCGGTGATGGAACCCGCCTCTCGCGACAGCGCGGTGCATGTAGCCGCGGTCCCCATGCCCCTGCAATGGCTGGACGTCGGCAGTTGGCCCAGTTTCGCCGAAACCTGTGAGAAGGACGGAAACGCCAACGCGCTGGCAGCCAAAACCATCACTTTGGATGCCTCCGGCAACCTGCTGGCTTCCAGCGATCCGGGCCACCTGCTGGCTCTGGTCGGCTGCGAGGATCTCATCGTGATCCACACGCCCGATGCGACCATGGTGTGCCGCAAAGATCGCGCCGAGGACATCAAGAAACTGCACGCGCTGCTTGGAGAGCGCTTTGGAGCGGAATACCTATGAAACCCGTCGCAATGTCGAAGACGTTCCTCGAAAAGGTCTGGGGGACGCCCGACCTGGCGCCCTGGTATGAATCCGGCGGCCAGAAGATCGGCGAGGTCTGGTTCGGCACGGAGGGCGAGCCCCTGCCGCTCCTGATGAAACTGATCTTTACGTCCGAGCACCTCTCGGTGCAGGTCCACCCGAACGACGAGTACGCTGCGAAACACGAGCACAGCCGCGGCAAGACCGAGATGTGGCACGTACTGCGGGCCGAGCCCGGTGCCGCCCTTGCCTGTGGGCTGACGAAGAGGATTACTCCGGCGGAACTGCGCGAACTCTCCCTCAGCGGGGAGATCGAAGCTCTGCTCAATTGGGTGCCCGTCAAGCCCGGTGACACGGTGTTCATTCCAGCCGGAACCATCCACGCCATCGGCGCGGGCATCGTGTTGTGTGAAGTCCAGCAGCAGTCCGACGTGACTTACCGCCTCTACGACTACGGGCGGCCGCGCGAACTGCATCTCGACAAGGCGATGGACGTCTCATCCCTGGAACCGCATCCCGGGATCCTGTCCCCGGTGGAGCTCGGCCGCGGCGAGATCCGCCTGGCCGCCTGTGAATACTTCAACGTCGACGCCCTCACCGTGAACACCGCCCGGCAGTACACGCCCGATCCCTCCCGCTGGCAGGCGCTCATCGTCCTGGAAGGCAGCGGCCACCTCGACGGGCACACCGTGAAAGCCGGCGACGGCTTCTACCTGCCGCCCGCGACGGATCCCTTCGAGTTGGCCAGCTCCGGGGGCATGCGTCTCCTGCGCGCCTCTGTTCCTTAACGTGCGATTGTTGCTGAATGGCCGGCCCGCCCGTCGTTCGGAATCACCGGACGACAGTCCAGGGCCGGTCTCGCGGCAAAGTCCGGCCTAACTTCGGGCGCTCGAAGCCCGCACCACTAAGCCCGGATCCAGCAGCACCGTCTTCGGCCGCACCGCTGTCTTCGACTCCACCAGGCTCAGCGCCAGCTTCCCGGCCCGCTCTCCAATGCTGTCGCTATGCTGGTCGATGCTCGAAAGCGGCACCCGCAGCAAGCCCGCGTAATTCACATTGCCAGCGCCGATCACCGCCACGTCCTCCGGCACCCGCAGGCCGCCGTCGAGAATCGCTTTCATGGCGCCCATGGCCGTCGGATCGTTGTAGCAGAACACTCCGTCGGGACGAGGTTTCAACGCCAGCAGCCGCAACATCGCTTCATGGCCGCTGGTGTCGCTCAGATTATCGACTGAGCGGCCCATCACCACATATCCGGGCAGCGGCGCCAGGCCATGCTTCGCCAGGGCGCGCCGGTAGCCCTCCAGACGGCCCAAGCCCGTGCTCAACTCCGGACCGCGAATATGCGCGATCCGCCGGCACCCCTGTTCAATCAGGTGCGACGTGGCCAGCGCGCCCACCGCTTCATCATCCACTCCGACGAAATTCGCGGCCAATCCCGCGAACTGCCGGTCGATCAGGACATACGGCGTTTTCTGCTCTTCAATCCGCCGGAAGCTCTCCACCGTCCACTGCGCCGAAGCGACCACCAGCGCATCCACCCGCCGCGCCAGCATCATGTCCAGTTCCTGCTGTTCCAGTTCCGGATCTTCCTCCGAACTCGCAATCAACAGGCTGTAGCCCTTCTTGCGCAGGATCTTCGACAAGCCCTTGGCCACCTCCGCAAAGAAGGGATGCACCAGGTCCGGCACAACCAGCCCGACCGAAAAACTACGGCCGGTCACCAGCGCCCGGGCGGCCAGGTTGGGGCGGTAGTTCAGCTCTTTCATCCGCTTCAGGACGCGATCCCGGGTCTCGTCGCTGATATCGGAGTGGTTGCGGAGCACCTTGGACACGGTCACGACACTCACCCCGAGGTCGCGCGCAATGTCCTTGAGTCGAACTGCCATACACGGATTATCCCATCGCGCGGACTCAAGGGCGCAAAGGAAGTAGAAAGAGGATCACCAGGTGCGTGGAAAAAGCTCAGCTGCGCGGATCGCGGCTGCCCAATCGCAGGGGCAGGCCCAGGTCGCTCCGGCGGAAGACACCCTCTTCGTCAAACCGGATAGGCGGTCGCGGAGCAGTCGAGATGCTCGCCGGGCCCGCCTGCGCTGGCGTGGCCTGCCGGATTCCGCTGGCAGTCATTTTCTGTATCTTGGCGCTGGCGGTCGCTTCCCGGCCCAGGTGGACCTGCAGGGGCAGGCACCCCCCGCTTTTCAGGGTCTCGTCCAGCCAGTCGAATACGCGCTGCTGGTACAGGCTGCGGGCCAGAGGCTCGCAATGCCCCCCACTGCCTTCGGCCTCCGTGAAACGGAGCAGCAGCTTGGGGCAGCGCAGGGCGTCATACAGTTTCTGGGCGCCGCGGCTGAGCGCGTCTCCCTCCACGGACGTTAGCAGCGTCGGGCAGCTGATATTTTCGGCGACGGGACTGATCTCGAAGCGGACAATCTGCTTCACCAGTTCAAACAGCGAACTCACCCCGTGCACCCATAGGCCGCGCTGCAGCATTCGCCACCGGATCATCGGGTCGGCCGCAGGCGAGCGCAGCCACTGCTCGAACTGCTCGAACTGCGGCGGCGGAACGCTGTCCCGCTGCAGCAGATACTCTTTCGATACCGGAATCGACTTCACTGTGTCGCTCTGGTCCCACTGTCCTGGATCGGCGATCAGCGCGGCAATACGCCGCTCAAACGCTGCCGCCCGCGGAGCCAGGAACCCGCCCAGTCCCCACCCGGCCAGCACGATCCGCCACGGATCGACCTCCGGCTTCGTGAGCGCGAAGTCGATCACCGCCTTCACCACATGCTCCCAGTCCGGCCTCAGCACCAGGCCGTCGCAGATCAGGTTGCGTCCTTGCCCGGGACCATCAAACAGCAGGCAGTTATACCCGCGCTTCGTCGCCGCCGGCGCATGCGCGAAATACATCTCCTGGATGTTGGAGTCGTACCCGTTCACGTAAATGATCGTGGGCCGGCTGCCCGGGTCGCTCGAAGCCCGCACGAAGTAGCCGGGCAGAGTGATGCCGTCGTAGGGAATCTCCACCGCCTCGATTGCAGGTTGGCAGAGTGCCCCGGCGCGTTGGAAGGTGGAGGCTTCCGACAGAGATGCGCGCACCAGCCGTATATCCGCCGGTGCCCCAAATAGCGGCAAGTAGGAAGCGTGATAGTAATTCGAGGCTCGGAAGTAGGCTTCCCGGGCGCTGATGAAGTGGCCCCGAGTGTCACACTCCAGGGCGATGGAAGCCAGCCTGTCGGCCGTGGCCAGCCACTCCCGGTGCCAGTCGTCGGCGGATCCGTCTCCGATCCGGTCCAGCGTGGCGAGACACTCCCCAAAGTCGGAGCCGCCTTGCAAAGCGTGGGGCAGCACTCGCCAGGCGAACGCATTCCACACCGGGTTCTTGCTCAACTCCATCGCCGCGCTGGCTGCCTTTCGTCTTACTTCACTCTCTTCTATCGACAGATTCGCGCCGCGGGCTTAGAGAGTTCAGCAAGATACTCGCGCTCGACGGTAAATCAAGAAGGGCCCGCACTTACGGATGCCTGTCAGCGCCGGATTCCGGGCACTTCCTCCAAACTGACTCGGCTAACCCGGCCCGAAATCCCTTTTCCACCGAGCTCAGCGTTGTCTCAGACCCCGCCCGAAATCACCCCAACCCCGATCCCTCGAACCTCCGTTGCTCCCTCAGCCAGCCTGGCCCGGAATCGCAGATGCCGCCGCCGCGTCGCCTCCACCAGCGGCCGCCACACCCCCGCCACCCAGTGCTGCCCGATGAGGAAGCGCCACAGCCAGTTCGATCGCTTGTAGAGATACGACATCCCCAGGTACGGCGCCACCGCGCGCCAGTCCGCCGGCCTCCGCCTCCAGATCGATGCATGCGAGAACAGCCGTTCATACAGCCACGCATAGCCCCGTTCCAACTCTTCCGGAGTCATGTGCCTCGGACGGAATACCGCATGCGCCGTGTCATAGCGCCCCCAGTCCCGGTGCAGCAACCGCCCCTCCGCCTCCATCTGCCGGAACAACGGAGTCGCCGGATACGGCGTCAGGATATGGAACGTCGCGCACTCCAGGCGGTTCTCCTCCACCCATTCCGCCGTGCGGGCGAAGACGTCCTTGCGATCATGATCGAACCCGAGAACAAACGACCCGTTCACCTGGATCCCGCAATCATGCAGCAGCATCACTCGACGCGCATAATCGGCGGCCTTGGGCGACTTCTTCCGGGCCTCCGTCAGATTCGCATCCGTCAATGACTCGAACCCCACGAACACGCCAGTGCACCCGGCCATGGCCATCTCGCGGATCAGCGCCGGCTCATCGGTGACATCGATCGAGACGGCCGCACTCCAGATCCTCTCCAGGGGCCGCAGCGCCTCGCACAGAGCCCGCAGATACGCGCGGTTCGAGCCCAGGTTATTGTCGACAAACACCGCGTACGGCTGCCCGTCCGCCAGGAACTCCGCGGCCACTTGCGCCGGATCCCTCATGCGATAGGGCATCCGCAAACCGTCCGTAGCCAGGTAGCAGAACCCGCACCGGTTGTGACACCCGCGAGTGGCAATCAGACTGGTCGTCGTGAGAAAACTCCGCCTCGGCAGGATCGAACGCCGCGGAGCCGGATCCACCCGGTAGTCGCTCTCATACGTGGCCGAATACTCCGGCCGCAAACAACCTGCCTCCACATCGGCCAGGATCCGCGGCCACAGCGGCACGCCGTCCCCCAGGGCCAGCGCGTCCGCAAACGGAGCGCACTCCTCCGGGCACGACAACACATGTAGCCCGCCCAGAATCACTTTGCAGCCGCGCTGCCGGTACCACCGTGCCAGGGCAAACGCGCGTTGGGCGAATGTGAGGTGGACCGTAATGCCGACCACCTCGGGCAACGGGTCGAAGGGAGGCCGCCCATCCAGCAGATTCTCATCCCAATACTCCACCCGCCAATGCGCCGGAGTGGCCGCCGCAAAGCTGGTCAGGGCCAGCGAAGGAGTGAGGACGTGCTTCCCAAAGCTGGCATGCGGATCCTTGGGATAGAACGGATTGATCAGCAGCGCATACCGTGGCCGTACCGGTCCTGCCGTTAGATCCGGATCCAGCAGAGGAGCGCGAGACATCGCCAGGGGCATCCATCGTCGGCGGGGGGCGTGCAACCACGGCTCATCGATAGCAATCATAGAAAGTACTTTAAACTGCAAAGTACATTGAGTCAAGAACAAAGAAAGTGTTCAAAGAGTATGACGAACGCAGGATCTGCCGCGGATCACCCGCCCGGACCCCGTGCAGCCCCAGCCCGCCACCTATCATGGAACGCCCGCAGCATCAGCGACGGGCTAACTCAAAGCCCGCCCGTCGCCGGTTTCCCTCAACCGCCGCTCACTGCTTCTTCGGCGGAGGAGCCTGCACATACGACGACTCCTTCGGCTGCTCATTCGCAAACTGGTCGTCGTCCTTCAACTCCTTTTTCAGCCGGTAGAGTTCCTTCTTCAACCGCGCCACCAGCTTCTGCGCCTTCGGCTCGCCGTAGATGTTGTGCATCTCTTCCGGATCCGCCTTCAGGTCGTAGCACTCCCACTGATCCTTCTTCCAGTAATAGATCAGCTTGTGGGTATCGGTGCGGACCCCATAGTGCGCCCGCGTGTTGTGATCGCCGGGATCATGGTAGTAGCGGTAATACATCGAGTGGCGCCAGTTCCCCGGGGTCTTCCCCTTCCACACCGGCAGGAAACTGCGTCCCTGCATATCGCCGGGCGTCGGCTGGCCGGCGAGATCCAGGAAGGTAGGAGCAAAATCGCAATTGATCCCGATCGCCTGCGACGTGCTGCCCGGCCGGATACCCGCGGGCCACCGCACCAGGAACGGCATCCGCAGCGACTCCTCATACATGAACCGCTTATCGAACAGGCCGTGCTCACCCAGGAAAAACCCCTGATCGCTGGTGTAGATGACTACCGTGTTCTCCGCGATCCCGTTGGCGTCCAGCGAGTCCAGCAGCCGGCCCATGTTATCGTCCACACTCTGCACACAGGCCAGGTAGTCCTGCATGTAGCGCTGGTATTTCCAGTCTTCCAGTTCCCGGCCGGCGAGCGTCTTCTTCACGCCGTCCACTTCAATCTCCACCTCGTTCGGTTTTGCCATCAGCCACTGCCGCAGGTCGCCTCCGGAGAGCCCGGCCGGCGGCTTCAGTTTCAGGTCGAAACGCGTCAGGTCCCGGAACACGGACTGCTGCTGTTCCCGTAGCGCATCGGTCCGGCCGGCGTAGTCGTCGCGGAGATTGCCCGGCTGGGGGATGCGCAGATTCTCGAACATCTTCCGGTGCTTCTCATCCGGCGTCCACTCACGATGCGGAGCCTTGTGGTGGCACATCAGGAAGAATGGCTTGTCCTTGGGCCGGTTCTTCACGACATCCATCGTGATGTCGGTGATGATGTCCGTGGCATACCCCTTGTACACAGCCGAGCCGTCTTTGTCGTAAAACGTCGGGTTGTTGTAGACACCCTGGCCCGGCAGGATATTCCAGTAGTCGAAGCCGGTCGGGTTGCTGCCCAGATGCCACTTGCCGACCATGGCTGTGTAATAGCCCGCCTTCTGCAGCAGCTTCGCAACCGTAGGCTGGGCACCATCAAACCGGTTGAACACCGGCACGCCGTTCAGGTGGCTGTACTTCCCGGTGAGAATCGTCGCCCGGCTGGGGGTGCAGATGGAGTTCGTGGCAAACACCCGATCCATGCGCATCCCTTCCTTCGCCAGACGGTCGAAGTTCGGAGTCTGGTTCACCTTGCTGCCATAGCAGCTGATGGCCTGCGACGCATGGTCGTCCGTCATCACAAACAGAATGTTGGGCCGCGAAGGCCCGGCCGAAGCCCCTTGAGCGAGATTGGCAAAGGGTCGGCCGGCAAGCAACGGCATGGATAGCATGCTGCGACGGGAAATGCTGGGCATAGCGCTTCTCAGCATACTATTGCCCGCGATGGATGGGCGAACGCATAGCTTGCGCCAGTCTCCGGCTTTCCGGTCCAATGCAGTGGAACTAATCTTCTCCGCCAACGTACCTACATACACACCACCCCGGATCCCACCATGACTTCCATCCTCTCCCGCTACGCCAGAGCCATCGCCTTGGTGGTCCTCCCCCTGGCCGCCTCCGCCCAGAAACTCCCGGCCCCTTCTTCCATCGACGCGGAAGTCCGCAAGCTCATGGAAAAGACCCATGCCAACGGCCTCGCTCTCTCCGTCATCGATCGCGGCAAGGTGACCTACACCCGCGCCTACGGCATCCGCAACGCCAAAGGCGACCCGCTCACCCCCGACACCGTCATGTACGGCGCCTCCCTCACTAAGTCCGTCTTCGCCTACACCGTCATGCAACTGGTCGACCAGGGCAAAATGAAACTCGACACGCCCCTGAAGGACTATCTCGATCAGCCATTGCCCTCCTACGGCCCCGACCCCGTCTTCCCCGACAAGTACGGCCCCTACAAGGACCTCGCCTCCGACCCCCGCTGGGAGAAGATCACACCCCGCATGGCCCTGACCCATTCCACCGGCTTCAGCAACTTCTTCTTCCTCGAGCCCGATCAGAAGCTCCGCATTCATTTCCAGCCCGGCACCCGCTACAGCTACTCCGGCGAAGGACTCATCCTCCTCCAGTTCGTCATCGAGCACGGCAGCAAAGCCAAGGGCCTAGGTCTCGACGTAGGCGACCTCACCCAGGCCAACTTCAATCGCCTCGGCATGACCCGCACCAGCCTCGTCTGGCGCGACACCTTCGCGGCCAATCTCGCCGATGGCTGGAACGACCAGGGCAAACCGGAGGAGCACGATCAGCGCAGCAAGGTGCGCGCCGCCGGCTCCATGGACACTACCATCTCAGACCTGTCGAAATTCGTGGCTGCCCTCGTGCGCGGCGACGGCCTCAGCGCCGCTGCTCGCGCTGAAATCACCAAACGCCAGCTTCACATCACCACGGCTCACCAGTTCCCGGCCTCGCAGCCCGACCTTCCGGTCGAAAAACAGCGCCAGGACCTCTACGCCGGCCTTGGCGTCGTCGTCTTCGACGGGCCGCAAGGCCACGGCTTCTTCAAAGGCGGCCACAACGGCTCCACCGCCAACACCATGGTCTGCCTGGAATCCCGCCAGCGCTGTGTCCTGATCCTCTCCAATGACGTCCGCGCCGAAGCCGGCTTCGCCGATTTGGTCCGCTTCCTCCTGGGCAACACCGGAGTCCCCTTCGACTGGGAATACGGCGATTACGCCGGCAAATCGTAACGCCCCAGGACCGCTATCCGGACACTGCCCGCGCTGGCCCTTTCGCAATCTCCACCAGCGGATCCCACCGGGCCCGCGTCCCATAGCACTCATCGCTCGCGGCGGGACACCCGCCCCGGCACAACCCCGCCAGCGGGTGTTCGCACGCCACACACTCCGCGGGCACCGGCGCCCAGAACTGCCGCGCTGCCGGACCTTCCGTCAACTCGGCAAACGATTGCTTGCGCAGATTCCCCAGAATCCTGGAAGAGTGGTTGCAGGGCCGCAGCAGTCCGTTGTGGCTCACGGTGTAATACGCCTCCGCATTGCCCCGGGGACACCATCCGAAATGCAGATGCTCATACGGCGCCGGATCCACGACACAAGGTGGAATCGGCACCGAGACCGCAATCATGGCGTCATACTCCACCGCCACCGACTCCGCCGCCGCCAACGCCTGCTGCAATTGCTCCACTGTCGGCGCCAGCACGCTGGCCTGATCGGCCGTGGTGCGGCTGAAGTTCACACGGTTGAGCAGGAACCCATCCGCGCCCAGGGCAATCCCCAGCTCCAGGGCGCGCCGCACATCGTGCGCATTCAGCCGGTTGACCACCACGCTCACCGCCAGGCGGCAGCCGTGGGCAGCGGCCGCCACGGCGCCCTGCAGCACCTTTTGAAACGCGCCCGGCACCCCCGCAATCCGGTCATGCAACGGCGCGTCCACACTAAAGAGGGTCATTTCGAACACCGTACCCTCCGGGAAACGCCGCACACGCGCCGGAGTCAGTAAGGTGCCATTGGTGATCACCACCACGCCGAGACCTGCTGAGCGCAGATCCTCGACAATCCCCGGCAAATCACTCCGCAGAAGGGGCTCCCCGCCGGAGAGCCCTACCTGCTTCAGTGGCGCATCGCGCAGAATGCGCCGGATGAGAGTCCGGATCTCTGCCCTGGACAAAGTGTCCGGCGCACTCACCGGCGCGCGATCCTCACGCCAGTAGTTGTAGCAATGGAGGCACGCGTGGTGGCAGGCCTCGGTGACCTCCAGCACGATCCGCTCGTAAGGGGTCATCGCCAGCCGCTAGGGGAGTTGGATGGGCGTATAAAGATCCTGCTCCATCTTGCTCGTGATGACGCCGGCGGCCGCATACTGCTTGATCAGTTGGAGGCGCAGTTCCGGGCGGATCCGCTTCCAGATGTCGGGTCCAGGCAGGTAGCACAGAATGTAGCACCAGGGTTTGCCGGGATAACCCACGGCCACAATGTTGCGGCCGGAAACCACCACGGGCACAACCTGGCCGGCCAGTTTCTTCAACTCGGCCAAGTCAATCAACTCCCCGGGCACGAGCTCCTTCTTCGTGTTGCCGACAGTCAGAATGTACTTATTCCGGACCGTGGCCAGTTTTCCCTCTTTAATTGTCGCTCCGATTTCAGCCGCGAGCGCCTTTACATCGACTACCGGCTGTTTTTGTGCAGCCCGTTTGGTTGCCATGATATAAATACTCCTCGCAAGATCGGCGTCATGAGGTGACGTCTTCGAGTTGTCTAGCATTTCTGTCTATTGGTGTCAATGATAATCAGATGTTGTTGTCTGAAATGCGATCTTGGCGAACGAGCAGCGAGACCTGATGAGGAACGGCCGGGGCTTATACCCCGGCCAATGAATCTACGCGGTCACAGCTCCGGCAGCGGCTCCAGGTTCGGCCGGAGCCTTGCGGCGCAGAACGGCCGCCGAAATCAGAGTAATGAGCAGGCCGACGGGCGTCGGCTCCAGGAAAGTGTACGCCATGTTCACCAGGGGGTTCTGGTACTGCTGCTGGAAGTGCTGGATCTCCGCGACCTTCGCGGCCATCGTCGCCGGGTCCAGTCCCGACGCCTGCACTTTGTGGATCTGCGCGGCGAAGTAGTTGTCCATGAAGTGGGGCATGAAGTTGAAGTAGAGAATCTCCCACATCACGACGTAGCAGACGGTGGTGATCAAGGTGATCAGAATGCCGCAGGCAAAGGCCCGGCCAAAGGAGATTTGGCCGGCGAGTTCATTGTCGCGGTAGCTGCGGATCCCGAAGTAGATGAGCAGGAACGACGCCACCATAATGGTGTAGCCGAGAACCATGCTGTGGCCGGATCCGATCTTGTCGGCCAGCAACAGCGACCCGCCCATCAGGACGGAGATGATCAGGCCGGCGATGAGGCCGAAGGTGAGGACAGTTTTCTTCATGGGAAGCTCCTGGTGCAAGTGGGGATGGAGCCACATTGCACTGTAACGGCGCCCGGCGTCGTCATACTTTCGGATGATTCTACAGGAAACCAGCCCGAATCGTCCTTTCGGATGACGAAGTTAAGGGTCCGAGACGGAAAACTGGTGAACCTGCGGCCGAACCAGCGTCCGGACGACCAGGTTACGGCAGCAGGCCCAGTTCTTTGCCGCGCTGGACGGCCTGGGTGCGCCGGGCGGCGCCGAGCTTGTCGAACGTGCGGGCGCAATGCGTCTTGACGGTGCTTTCCGAAACGAACAGCTGAGCGGCGATCTCCCGGTTGCTCAAGCCGCGCGCGATCAGTTGGAGGATCTCCAACTCGCGAGCCGTCAGGCCCAGGGCCTCCTGTTGGGCGGCATTGGGAGTGAAGGGTTCCGCCGCGGGCGCCTCCGCCGGGACGAGCACTTCCCTCACCACGACTGTCTCGCGGACGATCTCCCGTCTCCGGGTGATCCTCAGTCCAAGCCAGATGCCGAAGGTGGCGAAAAGGATGGCGACCAGCGTGGTGTACAGCTCGACCGAGTGCTCAATGACAACAAACCGGTACTCGGTGTACTGGAGGGTGGCGATGAGGACGCCGCCCACGAGACCGAACAGGAGAACGTGACGCTTCATGCAGAGGGTGGTGGAACGAGTATAACCCCGCCGGCCCTCAGCACCCGGCCCGTCCGCCGTGGTCCCGCCCGCCTGATTGAAAAATGGCGCCCCTCACCACTGGCACCGGCGCAACCAATCACAACCGCGAGGAAGAGTGGCCCCCACCATGAAGCGAAACCCGACTGGGAAGGAGTCCCCATGGCCTTGCAGGCCGTGAAACCGAATCAACGCCCCTCACCGGCGTCGGCCCCCTGGTCCGCCACCCTAACCTCTCAGCCCCCGACCCATTCCGGACCCGCGGGTCCCACCCGTCCCGCCAGCCTGGCCGCGGCCGCGATACTCACTTCCCGCCACTCCCGGCCCGAAGCCGGCAGCCCGCATCGATCCATCAGCGCCCGCAGCCAGTCCTCCGCCGAAGCCTCCGCCTGTTCCGGCCCATACAGCTCTAACACCGCCCGGAAAAACGCGGACAACTCCCGCTCAGCCGCGGCCAGCCCACCAGTTCTCTCGTCGTGCATAAGCCTCCTCACCACGGAATCGTCCCGAGTTGCGCATGGGTAAACGTCCCCGTCGGTCCGTCCGAACCCAGCAAAGCGACCCGCACCGCCTCGGCCGCCCCTTGCTCCACGGTCTCGGTCCCCGAATAGTTGTTCAGGTTCGTCCGGGTGTAGCCAGGGGCCACCGCGTTCACCCGGATGCCGGTCGACTCCAGTTCAATTGCCATCGCCACGGTCATCGCGTTCAAAGCCGTCTTCGACGCGGGATATACCGGGCCGAAGATCTGACGGTAAGGGCAGTTCGGATCGGAGTTCGCCGTCAGTGACCCCAAGCCACTCGACACGTTGACGATCCGCGCATGCGGCGCCTCGCGCAGCAGCGGCAGCATCGCCTGGTACACGGCCAGAACCCCGAACACATTGGTCTCCCAGACCGCCCGTACTTCGTCGAGCGACACATTGCTCGGCCGGGTCGCCCGGGCGTACTCCTCCACCGTCATCCCTGGCCGCGCTCCCATATTGGAGATGGCGGCATTGTTGATCAGGACGTCGAGCCGGCCGAACTCGCTCCGGATCCGGTTCGCGGCCGCCGCGATCGAAGCCGCATCCGTCACATCGAGCTGAATTGCATGGGCGTCTCCCTCGATGGTCTCGGCGGCCGCCACTCCGCGCTCCAGATTCCGCGATCCTACCAGCACGGTCATTCCGTGCGATGCGAGATCCTTCGCGATCTGCAGACCGATGCCTTGATTGGCCCCGGTGATGAGCGCGACCTCTTTGTCGTTGACTGCTCTTTCAGGCATGCTGTCCTTTCTTCCGCTCGGGCTGCTGGAACATCTCTGCCAGATCGGCGATCAAACCCGGTCCGGTCGGCCGCCAGCCCAGACGCTTCTGTGTCAGGCCGCTGGAAGCCGGCATATCGAGACCCGCGAAGTGCCCCAGAAATCCGAAATGCTCTACCGCCTTCTCGGGTGCAATGGAGACGATCGGGATCTGCAATCCATGGCCGATTGCTTCCGCAATCTCTTTGGCGGTCACCCCTTCCTCGCCGATCGCGTGATACCGGGCGACTGCCATGTCATTGCCGGCAGCCGTCTGTTCCAAGGCCAGCCGGTAGAGGCGCGCCGCATCCATCCGGTGCACGGCGGACCAGCGGTTCTCGCCTGCGCCGACATACGCCGACACGCCTCGTTCCCGCGCCGCCGCGACCAGATAAGAGACGAAGCCGTGCTTGACCGGATCATGCACCTGCGGCAGTCGGACCACCGCCGCTCGAACTCCGCGCCCGGCCAGCACGTCCGCCGTCTGTTCCGAGACTCTCGGATAACCGGGGACGCCTTCCGCGGGCGGCCGGTCCTCTTCCGTGGCGGCGCGCCCCGGAGCAATCAACCCCACGCCGCCTGTCACAATCAGCGGCCGTTCCGAGCCGGCGAGTACATCGCCCAGCGCCTCGATGGCCAGCCGGTCCTCTTCGCAGTTGGCCGCGAACTTCGAGAAGTCGTGGTTGAAGGCGCAGTGAATCACGCCATCCGCCGCCGCGGCCCCACTGCGCAGGCTAGCGAGGTCCGCGAGATCACCGCGGTGCGCTTTGGCGCCGATCGCGGCGAGTGCCTTGGCGCCTTCGTCGGAGCGGGCAAGTCCCAGCACGGAATGCCCTGCGCCAATCAATTCCTGTGCGACCGCGAGACCTACGAACCCCGTGGCGCCCGTAACAAAAACATGCATGCTTATGGCCCTTTCTGGATTGACCAGGCTCCGGCAATCTGGTAAAACGGAGATTGTCTCCGCATTTGTAGATTACCGGAGACTGTCTCCGGTTGCAAGTAAATTCGGATGACCACCAAGCGTTCGCAGCCCGTCTCGAGAAAACCGCGCGCCGATGCGGAGCGGAATCGCGACCGCATTCTGCAGGTCGCGAAGGACGCGTTCACCCGTTTTGGCGCGGAAGCGAGTCTGGACGAAATCGCCAAACAGGCGGAGGTGGGCGCCGGCACCTTGTACCGTCACTTCCCGACGCGGGAGGCTCTGATCGAAGCGGTCTACAGGACAGAGGTGGCGAAACTCGCGGCGGCGGAGCGCAACTTCGCCGAAACGATGCCGCCCATCGAAGCCCTGCGCGCCTGGATGCTGCTCTTCGTGGACTACATCGCGGCCAAGAAGCTCATTGCCCCGGTCCTGAACACCCTGCTAGGCGGCGCCTCCAAGGTCTTCGAGTCTTCGCACGCCCAGATCTGGGATGCGATCCGGGCTCTGGTCCGGCGCGCCATAGAATCCGGCGACATCCGGGAAGATCTTGACCCCATCGACCTCTTGCGAGCCCTGATCGGAGTGGCCAACGTCGCCACCAGCCCCGACTGGCAGCAAAGCGCCCAAAGACTGGTCGACATCCTGATCACCGGCTCGCGCCCGCCCAAATAGAACCAGAGGCGACGATCCCCACCCGTCTGCCTCCCCCAGAGTTCCCTCCGGCATTGCCGGAGGCCCGCCAAACCCCAACGACATCCGACCCAATCAAACACACCCCAACCTCCTCTACTGGCCCACGATGAGGTGGTCGCGCATCCGGCCCACCCGACCAAGCGTGCCGGGCATCGAACTGCAAACCCCGGCAAGCCGGTGATCACCCTCCACATCTTTCTTGTTTTCTATGACATAGGGTGTCACCTCGATTTGAGGCCCACGGCATTTATGGCAAGCGCGGGTAGCGCCACTGTGGAGGCAATGCCCGGTTCGACCCAGAGGGTCGCGCTGGCATCTCGAGACGATGCACAGGAGAAAAATATGCGAAAAACCATCACGATCGCGGTTCTGCTGGCCGCCGGGTTGTTCGGGCTTTCCCAGGTAGCCGCAGCACAGACCAGTTGTCAGTCCTTCCAGGCGATGTCGCAGTGGACTGCGGGGACAACGCCCTTCGCCGGCCCCATGTACGTCCTTTTTGGCGGTGAAATGCTCATCGACGAAAACGCGCATTGGACCGAGTTCTCGCAGGAGAAATGCAACGGCGCCACCTGCCAGGGGTCAGGAGGCAAACTCCTGCTGAGTTTTGGAAACAACGATACCCTCACCCTGACCGTTCAACATGGCGTCTATACGCCCGACTACACGACCGTTCCGGGATTCGGCACGTGGCGCGCGGCGATGCGGATCGTAGCCGGGACAGGCCGGTTCGAAAAGGCCACGGGTCTGATCGTCTCCGTAGGACCCTGGGCCACCTGGTTCGATGAAAACGGATGGCATGGCCGGTTCAGCGGCGAATTGACGGGCACAGTCTGCAACGTCCTGCCCGGCAAATCCAAGCCATAGAAATCCGCAGATCGGGGAGCGCCCCGCGCCCGGCGCTCCCTTCTCACCAGGACCCCAAGCGCCGAGCACAGCACCCTTCTACCCTCAAGGGGACATCCGGAACCGGCCCAACCAAACAAGTTCGCATTGATAGCCCGGTGGGGCGGGGTTTATCCTGCGCGGAGCTTCAGTTCCGCCCACGGCGATGGGGTCTCGCTGGGTTGGCTTTTGCGGGGGTGGCGCCAGATGTGTCGGCGAGGTAGCGCAGTGGGTTTGTTCGACCAGATTTCCCTGGCTGGAAGATTTTGGGTTTGGGTCGGACGATGTTGGGGTTGGGGCGGGCCTCCGCCTATGTCGGAGGGAATGCTGGGGGAGCGGTTCGAGTTGGGGCGGGTGGCTGGGGAAGTGGGTTTGTTCGGCCAATTTTTCGGGTACGGGGATCTCCGCCAACTTCTTCGGGGGATTCGTTTCGGGGTTTGGGGCGGGTGACGTTGAGATGGCGGCGGGCCCCCAGCTCCGCTGGGGGTAATGGTGGGGGAGGTTTGCACGAAGTTGGAATGAATCGGCGAAGTGGGTTTGTTCGGCCGGATTCTCCAGTGGGAGCTTCTCGGGATTTCGGTCGGATGACGTTGGGGTTGGGGCGGGCCTCCGGCAATGCCGGGGGGAATGCTGGGGGAGCGGTTCGGGTTGTTGGGGCGGATGGCCGGGGAAGTGGGTTTGTTCGGCCAGAATCTCATGCGCTGGATCTTGCGCATTGATTGCCTCTGCCGGATTCTTCAGGGAAAGGATTTTGGGGTTCGAGGCGGGCGACGTTGGGGTTGGGGCGGGCCTCGGGCTATGGCGGAGGGAATGCTGGGGGAACTGAGCGGGTTGTTGGCACCGGGGTGTCGCGCTGTGCGGCGGGTGGGCCAAATGGGTCTGTTCGGCCAAAATCGGGTTGGGTTGGTCGATTGACGGTTCCGAGGCGGGCGGCTCCGGCTGGAGTTTGGGTTCGATTGGGTTCATTTGGACTAATTCGGATTCGAGAAGGTCAGGGTCGGCGGCCAGGGCCAGTTCGACTTTGCGCAGGCGGGCCTGGATCCAGCCGGCGTAACGGTTGAGGGCTTCGATGTAGCCGGATTGGCGGAGGACCCATGCGGTGGCTCCGGCTTCGTCGCCATTGGCGTGCTCGATGCCCGCGTTGAAGAGCGCCCGCTCCCGGCTCTCGTGGAGGACCCGATGGCCGTCGAGCATCCACCAGTCGTAGTGGAGGGCTCGGCGGGCGGGGTCGGTGATACAGCGGGTCTTCTCTTCGGCCCGGGCTCTGAAGTGCGCGGCAATGCGCGCGGGCATGCGATGGACACGGGCAAAGAAACGGGTGCGGCAGGCGTTTTCGGCTACGGCCGCCTTGCCGGCCTCGGTGCGGGGGCCGGTGGATTTCTGCGCGTTGGCGCGGTTCGCGGCGAGGCGCTTTTCGGAAATGCTGGCCAGGGGGCGGGTGGTGCGGCCGGGGCTGGACTTCGTGGCCGGGTGGTTCTCCGAGCAGGATGCGACGGCGGTTCCGGTGCTGAACCCGCCTTCCTTGGGGGCAGGCACGGAGGCCGGAAGTCCCTCGGCAACGCGGGTGACTTCCGTGATATCGACGTAATTCATTGAAATATCCTCTGTATCCAGCGTAGCCAGGGGCTACCAAGCGTTTTCGAGAATGAGGTCTGTAAGTCGTTGAATTGACGAGACGAGGAATTTTTTGAAGTCGTGTCATCAAAGGATCTTAATGCGCGAAATCAGGGAGAACATGGCAGGTGGTGCCGGAAATCGGGAGAGCCGAGGGCATTGGAGCCGGTGGCAGTTCTGACTGGTTGGACCTGGTTCGGGGGACCGGCCGCCTGATGTTGCGCTCCTGGCGGCCGAAGCGGTTCGGGCGTGAAGCGGGGACGATCCGCCGGCGCTTTCCGGCCTCGTCCCCATACCTTCCCCTGCGGTTCAGGTCAGCGCTGCCTTTTGGAAGAAGCCTCCGTTCTGTGCGGAACGGAGGCCTGGCCAGAAGCCGTTAGTTCGCGTCCAAAAGGTCCGCCTCTCTGCCGATTGCGGTGCGTGCTGTTGACAACCGCAGGCGGGGCGTTCACCACCAACCGGTCGTGCCTCGGGCCTGGACGACGCGGTGGCCTTGGGCGCGGCCGGCGCGGGTGGCGGGTTCACAGATCGCGGGATCCATGAGCGAGCCAACCGACGCCATGGCTTCGGTCGCCTCTTCGTCCGGCTGGATCACGATGACCTCCGATCCGGTCGCCCGGAGATCGGCGACGCCTTCTTCCAGCGAGACCAGCTTGAGAGCCCATGGCGGCGCTTTCAGAGCCAGGACCAGTGCCTTGGGGTAGCCTGCCGCGAGATCGGCATTGTCACTAGAGTGGAAGCCGCCGTCAATGTAAGGGGCGCCTTCGAACCAGATGGGGGCGGCTCCGAAGAAGGCCGTCGTGGCCATCAGGGCGTCTACCAGATCGATGCCACATTCGCGGTCGAAGGCCCGGCGGACACCGGTTTCGGCGTTTAGCGCGATGAGGCGGATGAGGCGGTCCGGCCAGGTCTGCATCGGCAACTGGGAGGAAACGAGCGCGCGGCGGTCGGGGCCGGCGTTCGCCAGGGCGAGAGCGCCGATGCGCTTCAGGATTTCGGTGCGCTCGCCGCCGAGTTCTTTTGCGTGTGCGATGTCGCGCTGAAGCTTGCCCCAGTCCGCGCCGAATGATGGTCGCGCTACGTGGGCGGCGACATTCACCTGCCCCTCGAAGATTTTCTCCAGCGGTGTGCCGGAAGCCAGTTGCAGGGCTACGCGGCCGCCGGAGGAGGTGCCGATGAGTACGTCGGCATCGCGGACGTCGACACCGGCGTCGGCCATGCCGACGATGAGTCCGGTGGACCAGGAACTGGCGGCAAATCCGCCGCCACCGATTACCAGGGCCTTTTGTTGATTGTTCAGTATGGATTCTCCATGGGATCAGGATAGCGGGTGGAGGTGGGGACGAGGGGTGGCGCAACCCGAGAGTCCTGCAAGCAAGCACAACCTCTCACGCTCGGAATGGGAAATCTAGCCACAGATAAACGCAGATGAACACAGATTGCAGCCAGAAGGAGAGAGTAACGGAAGAGGCTGGGTAACTTCGAAGTCTGTCCCAATCCCGGTCTTTCTCAACTCAGTCTCCCATCTGTGTGTATCTGTGTTCATCAGTGGCCCAATCTCCGAGTCCCTCGCCCGGCGTCCCGCCATTTCCGGATGTTACGATCTCTATTGAGGTCTTCATTCCTATGGCTAAACTCTCCATCCGCGATCTCGATCTGAAGGGCAAGCGCATCTTCATGCGCGTCGATTTCAATGTCCCGCTGGCCCCTGGCGGCCAGGAGATCACCTCCGACAAGCGCATCAAAGCGGCTCTCCCGACCATCAAGTACGCCCTCGAACAGGGCGCCGGCCTCGTGCTGGCCTCGCACCTGGGCCGTCCCAAGGGCAAACCGAATCCAGAGATGAGCCTGAAGCCGGTCGCCGCCAAGCTCTCCGAACTGCTGGGCAAGCCGGTCGCCTTCGCGCCGGACTGCATCGGCGCCGAAGTGGAAGCGATGCTGCCCGCCCCGGGCGAGATCCTGCTGCTCGAGAATCTGCGCTATCACGCGGAAGAAGAGAAGAACGATCCGGCGTTCGCACAGCAACTGGCGAAGCTGGGTGATGTGTATGTGAACGACGCCTTCGGCACGGCGCACCGCGCTCATGCGTCGACGGAAGGGATCATCGCGTTCCTGAAGCCGGCCGCAGCTGGCTTGCTGATGGAGAAGGAACTCGAGTACCTCTTCAAGTGCACGCAGAACCCCGAGCACCCCTGCGTGGGCATCCTGGGCGGCGCGAAGGTTTCGGACAAGATCGAAGTCATCCAGAACCTCCTGAAGTTCGTCGACCGGCTGCTGATCGGCGGCGCGATGGCCTACACGTTCATGAAGGCGCAGGGCAAGCCGACGGGCAAGAGCCTGGTGGAAGAGGACAAGGTGGAGCTCGCGAAGGAACTGCTGGCCACCTCCGGCGACAAGCTGCTGCTGCCGATCGATCATGTGGTGTCGGCCGAGTTCGCCGAAAACGCTCCGAACGAGGTGGTGACGGAGATTCCGGAAGGCAAGATGGGGCTCGACATCGGACCGGCGACGGCAGCCGAGTTCGCGGCGGTGTTGAAGTCGTCGAAGACGATCATCTGGAACGGCCCGATGGGCGTGTTCGAGAAGAAACCGTTCGACAAGGGCACCGTGGCGGTGGCGATGGCCGTAGCCGAATCCGGAGCACTCTCCGTGGTGGGCGGCGGCGATTCGGAGAAGGCCGTGAAGTCGGCCGGTTTGTCCGACAAGATTAGCCACATCTCGACGGGCGGCGGCGCTTCGCTGGAGTTCCTGTCGGGCCTGGTTCTGCCCGGTGTGGCGGCCCTGACCGACAAATAGTCCTCCGAGTCTGATATCAAAGATGGGACGGCCCGGCAGCCTGCTGCCGCGCCGTCCCGTTTTTTTTATGCCACTCATCGTGACTGGCGGCGACGGCGCGCTGTTCCACCAACTGCAGAAGTTGCAGGCGCCCTTTCCGGAGATCGTCATCGAGGCGAAGGGCCGCGGCAACGCGCTGGCCCGGGACCTGCGTGCCTTGCCGGCTCCGGCGGCCGTGGACCTGATGGCGGTGGAGGTGATCCCGGAACGGGGCGCTCCGTACCTGCGGCTCTGCGGGTCGTCTGTATCGTTCGGCTATCCGACCCTGGTGACGCGGCTGGCGGAGCATTTCCGGCCACTGCGGCGTTTGAGCTATGCCGCGGCGTCGGTGCTGGCCTGGCCGAGCGCGCAGGAGTTCCGGATTGGGTATGACGGCAGTCCACTGGAGAAGCAGCGGCTGACAGGGATCCTACTGAACAACACGAAGCATGTGGGCGGGTTTGTGGGCTTCCCCGAGGCGTCGTGCCAGGACGGGCTGGCCGATGTCATGGAGATGACGGCCCTCTATCCGTCGCAGATGCTGCACAACGTGACGTCGATGCTGCAGCTGCCGGTGTGGCGGCCGTCGCGGTTCCTGCAGGTGGGGGCAGCCGAGATCCACGCTCCGGCGGCGCAGGAGCTGATGCTGGATGGAGAGCTGATTCCCGGGGTGGCGGGCCTCCGGCTTCGGATGATGCCGGCGGCGCTCGTCTGCCGGACGTTGTAGGCGGGCCGCGCGGGTCTGGTTTGGCCTCACAATGGGTTCATGTCGACCCGTGCCCCTTTTGCCTGGCGCAGCCGGATCCGGTTCGTTGATACGGACGCGAGCTGCCGGATTCACTACTCGGCGTTGTTCCGCCATCTGGAGACGGCCGAGGACGAGTTCATGCGATCGCTGGGGTTTGCTTACTCCGAGCGGGCGCCGGCGCATCTGTCGTATCCGCGGGTTCATGTGGAGGCGGACTACCTGGCGGCACTGCGGTATGACGACCCGATCTACATCACGGTGGGGGTGTCGAAGCTGGGGACCTCGTCGTACACGCTGGAGTTCAACGTGTATCTGGAAGAGACGTCGGAAGTGGCCGCGAGCGGGATCATCACGGTGGTGTGCATGTCGACGAAGACGCAAAAGGCGTGTCCGTTGCCGGAAGATCTGCGCGAGGCATTGAGCGGGCACAGGACGTGAGAACCCAAGTGGGGCAGGATTCCTCGAATTGGGCCACAGATGAACACAGATATACACAGATGGGAGACTGAGTTGAGAAAGACCGGGATTGGGACAGACTTCGAAGTTACCAGTCCTCTCCTGGTACTCTCTCCTTCTGGCTGCAATCTGTGTCTATCTGTGTTTATCTGTGGCCAAGAATTGCGCTCCGATTGTGAGAGGTTGTGCTCGCTTGCGGGACTCTTTGATTGGGCCACTGATGGACACAGATACACACGGATCGGAATCTGAGATTACGGAAGCTGTGATTGGGGCTGCCTTCGAGGTTGCGAATGTTCTCGGGGCCGGGTTTCTGGAGAAGGTCTACGAACGGGCTCTGATGCGCGAACTGGGGTTGCGGGGGGTACGGGCCAAATCGCAGGTTGCCCTGCCCGTCCGCTACAAAGGGCAGTGCATCGGCGAGTATGTGGCCGATCTCATCGTGCAGGACAGAGTGATCGTGGAATTGAAGTGCGTGGAGTGCTTCGCGAACGAACATCTGGCCCAGTGCATCAACTACCTGAAAGCTTCCGGTCTGCGCGTCGCCCTGCTCCTGAACTTCCAGCGCTCGAAAGTGGCCTGGAAGCGCGTGGTCTTCGACCGGGAACCGGTTCCGGAATAGGGTGTCCCCTTGGCCGGGCGGAGAACCGTCCTCCGCCCGGCTTCCAGGAGGAGCCTCAGGCCGGAATCGAACCCTTGCGGATGATCTTCTCCATCACCTCCGCGAAGGTGTCCACTTCCTCCAACGTCGTGTAAACATTGGGTGTGATCCGCAACCCGTGATACTCGCCGGGGGTCACGATGGCGACAGTCCAGATGCGGTACTTGTCCATCAGGTACTTGGCCAGCGCCGGAGCGTCGAAGCCGTCCACCTGGATGAACCCGATGCCGCACGACTGCTCGGGATCGTCGCTGTTCAGGATCTTCACCCCGGGCAACTCGCGCAGCTTGTTCGACCAGCGGCGGCGCAGGTAGCGCAGACGCTCCGCTTTGCGCTCCGCGCCGATGCTCTCGTGGAACGTCAGGGCTTCCGTAATCGCATTGCGCTGCGAAGCCGGATGAGTGCCGATCTCTTCGAACTTGCGGATGTTCTCCGCCATGTTCTCGGGCGCGGCCATCATCGGCCAGATCTTTGAAATCTTGGATTTGCGGACATACAACATGCCCGTTCCAATCGGCGCCAGCACCCACTTGTGCAGCGACGTGCCGTAGTAGTCGCAGTCCAGGTCCTCGTGCTTGAACGGGAACTGGGCAAACGCATGCGCGCCGTCCACCACTACTTCAATCCCGCGCGCCCGGGCCATCTGGCAGATCTTCTTTACCGGGAAGATCTGGCCGGTCCGGTTCGTGATGTGGCAGATGTGGATGACCTTGGTCTTCGGAGTGATGTTCTCCTCGATCCGCTTGGCCAGGTAGTCCAGGCTGGGCGGAGGCACCGGGAAGGTGATCTGTTTCAGGACGATGCCGTCGCGGCGTTCGCGCTGCTTCCAGGTTGTGATCATGCGCGGATAGTCCTGATTTGTGGTCAGGACCTCGTCGCCGGCCTTCAGTTCCATGCCGAGCTGCACGATCTCCAGCGACTCGCTGGCATTGCGCGTAATGGCGATCTCTTCCGGGTCGCACCCAAACGTGCGCGCCAGACGGCGGCGCACGGTCTCGATGCCCGGGTCGAGCACGTTCCACATGTAGTAGGACGGGCTCATGTTCTCTACTTCGAGGTAGCGTTTTTCTGTATCCATGACCATTCTCGGTGACGGCGAGACGCCGCCGTTGTTGAGATTGATCAGGTTGCGATCGACGGTGAACGCGTGACGGATGTTGAGCCAGAAATCCTCATCTCTGGCCACGGAATCGGCCGGCCGGCCGGAAACAGCCTCTACCGCGGACTGGGCGCGCGCCACAGAATCGTGCTGCATGACTGCGAGCGCCCCTACGGTGGAGGAGACGAAACGTCGTCGGTCCATGAGTCACGATAACGGCGGCTGGCCCGGCAGGTCAACCGGAATAGCCGCGGAGGGCCCGATGATCTGCGAAATTCGCTACTTCTCGGCCGGAACCCCGGAGAGCTCCACGCGCAGCCCGGCCTGCTGGTAGGCTTCCAGCAGAGCCCCGGCGGCCGGTCCATAGGCCGGGGTGACAACATGCATATCGTTTGTGCGCTCCACCCGCCGCCGGAACTCCTCCATCAGCAGTTCGCTCTTGAAGACGCCGCCGATGGGGGCCACCGGCACCATCTCCCCCCTCGGGAACAACTGCATCCGTGTGGCGCTGGTGATGCCGGACAACTGTTGTGCCGCCTCGCTCAGAATGTCCGCCGCCACCTCATCGCCCTGTGAAGCCGCGCGGACCACAATCTGCGACATCGCCGCGATCTTGGGCCGGGGGAACTCCGGCGTGTAGAACTTGTGCATCAGCTCGTTGGCGTTGGCCGCGCCGGTGGCCTCGAGCAGCAGCGCCCGCAGCACGGTCTCCGGGCCCCAGCCCTCCTCCATGCGCAGCGCGGCCCGCAGACCCTGGCGCGTGATGTCGAAGCCGCCGCCTTCGTCGCCGTAGATATAGCCCCAGCCGCCGACCCGGGCGAACTTACCCGTGCCATTGCGGCCATAGCTGATGGAACCGGTCCCACCGATTGTGATGATGCCCGGACGGCCCGCATGGGCTCCCGCCAGCGCGATGACGGCGTCGTTGGTGACCACCCGGCTGCCGATGGAGAACATCTCGGCAATCAATGAGTCCTTATCGGCCGGCCCGCCGGAGAAGCCCAGGCAGGCGGCGCGGAAGTGGGTGTCGGCCGGCAGTCCGGCTGCTTCCCGGGCCTGGCCCACACAGCCGCCAATGGCGCCCATGAATTTGGCGCGCGCCTCCGAGGCACTGACGTGATTGCATGGCCCGCCACGGCCGATGCCCAGCACACGGCCTGTCTCATCGCCGATCAGCGCGGTTGTCGACGACTGCCCGCCGTCCACCCCAAGAAAGTACTCAGCCACTCTGTGTCACTCCAGCTTATACAGTCGCACGTTGTCCACCATGGCCGTCTGCCGGATGCCCCACAGGTCGGCGTGCTCCCGGAAGTCGTCTGCCCGGTAGTCGTCATCGCTCAGCAGCAGGTAGCCTACGCCGTCCCGCTTCAACTCGTCGATGGCCATCCGGCGCATGCCCAGTGGCGGAGCGAGGCCGCTCACTTTCGGCTCGTGCGTCAACTCGCGCCACGTACCGGAGGCGTCCCGGCCCTCCAGCTTCAGCCGAACCGCATACTGGTCTCTCGTCACGTCCAGCCTGACGGTGTCGACGGTCCGTGCGTGCCCGAATGCCACTTCCACAAACATGCCCGGCCGGATGCCCGCCCAGGAACGCCAGCGGGTGACCGGCGAGTTGTCGAAGGCCTTCTGGACATCCCAGGCGGACGGGCGCGCCTGCAGGCGCCAGTCGTCGTCCCGAGGGAGCTCCCGCTTCTGGGAGAGGATCCGAAACTCGGTGATGCTCCAGACATCCCGAGACGCCGGCGTCCCTCGTTCCGGCGAAGCCGTCTGCACCACGCGCAGGCCTGTCAGGGACTGGGCCGGGAACTGGAACTCGATCTGCTGCTCGGGCTGGAACTCGGCCACCAGGGGGGTGAGCAGGTAGTCCCGCAGTTGCTCGTTCGACCCGCTCTGGAAGCTGGCCCGGATCTCCCGCGACGTATAGCTCTCCGCGATGGGAGACATGGAGTAGATGACCGCACCCTCCGGCGTAGCTCCCTCCACCATGCGCGCCAGCCGGTAGGCGGGCCACTTGTCCGCCAGCCACGCCTCGACCTTCTTCCCGCGCAGCGCCTGCTTGAACGGGATCTTGTCGATGCGCCAGCCGTAGGGATCGCAGTAGCGGTCGGGTTGGCCGGGAAAGCTCAGGAATGCGTGCGCCAGCACCAGCACGGGTAGCGTCAGGGAAGGAAGCCCGGCGGCCAGCGCCAGCGACCAGAACGGCAAGGCGGGGATCAGGAAGCGCGTGCCGATGTTGGCGGCATAGGTCAGCGAGAACAGCACCGCACACACGAGGGCCCTGCGCCCAAACTTCGACCGGAGGCCCAGCAACGCGAGCGGAGTGAGCAGGAACAAGGGGCCGAGGAAGCCGCCCAGGATCCGGCCGCGCAGCGTCAGTTCCAGCGGGATCTGTTGCCAGCTCTCCAGTCCGACATACCAGCGCATGGAACGCGAGTAGTCGTCCTCGAAACTGGCATGGACGAACGGGTTCGGGAAGTAGGCATTCAGCAGCGGAGCGAACGGGTTGCCGGTCCAGATCCAGTTGCGCAGCACCCACGGCAGCACCATGCAGGCTGCCGGGATGCAGGCGATGACGATATGACGCCAGCGGCGCTGGAACGCATACCGCAGCACCACGTAGACGACGGCCAGGAAGGCCGTGTACTTCAGTGCATAGCAGAACCCCGCCAGCAGTCCGGTGAGCGCCGGGGGCGCGTCGATCTCGCACAGGTAGAAGACGGCGAACAGCAGGCACGCCACGGCGACATCGTTGTAGGCGCTGGCGCCGTCGATCATCACGACGGGACTGATGAGGACGAACAGTCCGGCCGCGGCGCCCGCACCGGGAATCCCCTGGCGCTGCCCGTAGCGCAGCAGCAGCAGCGGCAGCACCAGCAGGAAAGCGCAGTGCACGAGCGCGGCAGCCGAGTGCCGTCCGAACGCCCAGGCGGAGAGGAACAACATCTCCAATCCCTGAGACAGGAAGGAGTACATGTTCGACGAGATGAGCTTGAACCCGTGCGCCCGGTAGAAGTGGCCGACGACGCCCAGGTGATACGAGCTGCCATCCGGGCTCCACTCGGGCGCCATGGCGTAGATCACGGCGATTACGGCAAACACCGTGTAGGGCGGCCAGAACGTCCACTGCCATAAACGGGGCAGGGCAGGGAGGCGCTCGCCGCTCACCTGGTAAGCGCGCGTCTTCCAGACCGCTGCGAACACAAGCACGCCTAGGACCAGGAACGTCGCGTCATAGATAAGGTGCACGCAGGCGAGCAGGAAGATGAGGAGGCTCAGCACCGGCGCGCCGGCCACAAACCCGAACAGGTGCTGCTCTTCGCGTGTGAAGTTTGGCTTCAGCCGCTGCAGCAGCAACCGGCCCAGGCCAAAAGCCGTGGCGATGGTGAACAGCGCTCCAAAGAGGATGGAAAACGCTTTGGGCATCCGGCCGCGTCCTACTGAACGAACCCGATGCTGGTGATAATGAAGCCGCGCTGGACTCCGTCAGCAGGGGAGGTCCACAGTTTGTCGATCTCCAGCCGCACAAGATTCGGACGCTCGGTGGTGAGCCACTCTGCCGGTACCGGTTTCTCGAAGATGCGCTGCCCTGGCTTCGGGAATTCCAGGGTGTCCAGCAGCCGGGAGTTGATGGCGATGGTGATCTTCACCGGGCCCGTCTGTTCGAAAGTGACATCGGGTACGGTGAGATCGGCCTTCAACCGTAGCGACTTCGTTGTCGGAACCTGGAATTGGAACGTCGGGGATTTGGTCACCCAGCGCCACGAGCCGTCGTGCAGGTCCGGCACAACACCGGAGATGAAATGGTCTGCCGCGCTGGGCATGCTCATGCCGATGAAATGGCTCAGTTTGGCATCCCCGCCCATTTCCACCGGTTTGCGTTGAACAGGAGGGCGGTAGGGCTCTGGATACTTCACGCAGCCGGCGAACAACAGAGGCAACAACAGGATCAGGGTACGGCCTTGCATTTACAACACTGCCTTGTCTTTTGCGTAGCACAATCCTTCCAGCGGGCACGCCCCGCAGCGCGGCTTGCGGGCCACGCAGATCTCACGTCCGAAGTGGATCACCTGGTGGGAGAAGAGAATCCAGCGGTCCTGCGGCAGGATCTTCATAAGATCCTGCTCTACCTTTACCGGATTGGTCTCTTTCGTCAGGTCGAGTCGCAGGGCGATGCGGCCGACATGCGTATCGACCACCACGCCGCTGGGGATTCCGAACGCGGTGCCGAGGACTACGTTCGAGGTCTTGCGGGCCGCGCCCGGAACGGTGAGCAGTTGCTCGATTGTGCGAGGAATCTCGCCGCCAAAGTCCTGGATGAGCGTGCGTGCCGCGCCGATGATGCTCTTGGCCTTGTTGTTGAAGAACCCCGTGGACCGGATGACCTCGGAGACTTCGCGCACATCGGCTACCGCGAGATCCTGCATCGTGGGGAAACGCCTGAACAGTTCCGGAGTGACCATGTTCACGCGGGCATCCGTGCATTGGGCCGACAGGATGGTCGCTACCAGCAACTCCCAGGCATTCGAGTGGTTCAAAGCACAGGTGACGTTAGGATAGCGCTGCGACAATGCATCAAGAATGCGATAGAGGCGTTCCTTGCGCTCGGCCGCGGTGCGAGGCCGTGAAACTTTGCTCATGAGAGTGCAGTTGGAATTGCTCTAACATGGTAGCATTGCGTTTCCGGATTCTCCTTGTAGTGGCTGCTCTGTTAGCGTTTTGCGGCGCGCTGTGGGCCCCTTTTCAGTTCGACGATTTCTCGCTTCTCAGTGATCCATCGCTGAATTCCCCCGACGGTTGGCGTCACGTCTTCACTGCCACGCAAACGCGGCCTCTGACGTTCCTTTCGTTCTGGCTGAATCTGCGGGTTTCCGAGGCGCCCTGGACTTTCCACCTGGTTAGCCTGGTGCTGCACCTGATCTGTGTGTGGCTGGCCTCGGGGCTGCTGCTGGAACTGCTGCCGCTGCGAGCGGCCTGGCTGGCCGGGGCGGTGTTTGCCTTCCATCCTCTGCAGACGGAGGCGGTGGCTTACGTCTTCTCGCGGGGCACGCTGCTGGCGACCTTGTTCTGCCTGCTTTCGTTGTCGTGCTGGTTGCAGAAGCGGCGCTGGTGGGCCTGTGGGCTATTTGTCTGCGCGCTGCTGGCGAAGGAGGAGGTGGCTGCCTTTCCGCTGTTCCTGGCGCTGCTGGAATGGTCGACACGACGGAACCGGGAGGCGGTGGCGCCTGTCATCGCCATGTGTGCGGCGGCCCTGGCTGCCGGGCTTCGGACCATCTATGCGACTGCAGTGATTGCGGGCTCGGGCGCGGGGACGCAGTCCGGGCTGACTTCGTTCGACTACTTCAGCTACCAGGGCGTCGCGATCGTCCGCTATCTGCAATTGCTGCTGGTGCCGCTTGGATTCACGGTCGATGCGGAAGTGAGAGTCCATCCGCTGGCCGCGGCGCTGGCCTGGGGTGTGATTGCCGTTGTGGCGATTCTGGCGTGGCGGACGGTGCGGGCGGCACAGCCCGGCTTCTGGATTCTGGGCGGACTGCTGCTGCTACTGCCGAGCTCCTCTGTCTTTCCGGCGGAAGACCTGGCGGCCGACCGCCGCATGTACCTGCCGCTCTTCTGCTTCGCCGCGCTGTTCGGCATGCTGATGCAGAAGTCGAACCGGAATCTGCTCTACGGCTATGCGGCCATTCTTATTGTGTTGAGCTTTGCACAGACCCGCATCTGGATGTCGCCGCAGTCGCTGTGGATGGAGGCGGCGCGGCGCGCGCCTTCCAAGATCCGGCCCAAACGGCAACTGGCTCGGGTGGTGCAGCCGGCGCAGGCGGTAGAGCTGATGGAGGAGGCGAAGCGGCTGGCTCCGCAGGACGCGGCGGTAGCTACGGATCTGGGGCTCAGCTATCTGCGCGCGAATCAGCCGGAACTGGCGCTGGGTGAGTTCGGAAGGGCCTTGGCGCTGGACCCGAATTCGGCCTCGGCGATCCACAATCGCGGGATGGCACTTTTGCTATTGGGTCAGACGGAGGCGGCGAAGGGAGATTTCGCACGGGCCCTGGAGAAGGACCCGTGCCTGTTTGATGCCCACTGGAATCTGCGCCGTTTGGGTGTCGTTCGCTCGATACCCGCCGGCTGTGCCTGGACGCGGCGCCAGGCGGAAGTGCTGCTGCGGCCCGAACTCAGTTCGGCGCCGTAATCACGAAGTCGGTCTTCAGGAACTGCCAGTCCGGCAGTTCATAGATCTTCATCTTCGTGTTGAGCAGAGACTCAAACTCTTTGGTGCCATTTGCCGGCACGCTGCCCACTTTGGCGTCAATGACGGAGACGGGTTCGGTGTCGGGCTTTGAATCCACGGGCTTCAATACGACCTGGAGCTCCAGGCCCGTGATTTCGGCGGGCGAGTGGTTGACGACGGTGAACCGGACGACCGGCTTCTTGGCCTCATTCTCGAAAAGGCGGACGCCCACCACTTCCACATACTTAGCGTAGGGGTTCTTGGAGGAGCCGGCGGCCGGCAGCTTGGTTGCGGTGGCATCGGCGTTTGAGGTGGAGCCACGGCCGCCGACAAACCGGTAGAGTCCGAACAGCGCTCCGCCGAGAACCGCCAAGGTCAGGATGCCCACCATCCACGCCGGCATGCCTTTCTTGGGTTCAGCGATTGTGTAGACGGGCTGAACGGGAGGCGGCGTGTACTGCTGCTGCGGCGGGGGGGCATATTGCTGCGGCGGGGGCGCGTACTGAGGTTGAGGCGGCGGTGCATACTGCGGCTGAGGCGCGGGGTACTGCTGCGGCGGCGGAGCGTACTGCGGCGGTTGCGGAGGCGGGGCAGCCTGCGGAGCATATTGAGGCTGCTGGGGTTGCGGTGGGGCAGGGGCGGGAGGCTGGCCCCCGGCGGCCTGCTGGCGGCGCTCCGCGCAGGTAGGACATTCTGAGTAGGAGGGAGGGACCTCCCGGCCGCATTGTGGACAGATCCAGGTGAACATGTGGGTTCTTTATACTTTAGACCTTTTACTTGTATCGCTTGGTCAGGTCATTTGATAGATGCGGCCCGAGCCGCTCCGGTTGCCCCTACGCCACGCGATATCGTTCGATCTCCTGTGGTATCAGTTCGATGCCGAAACCGGGGCTCTGCCGGGGCGTCAAATACCCGTTCACCGGCTTCATGGGATTGGCCAGGACGCTGTCGAACATCTTGACCCCGGAGGCGGCCAGGAAGTACTCGACGAAGATGGCGTTCGGGATCGCCGCGCAAAGCTGGCTGTGGAAGTCCCAGTTGTAGTGCGGGGCGATGGGGATGTCGAGGGCGGCGGCCATGTGAGCGACTTTCAACCATTCGCTGACTCCGCCGACCACGGTGACATCGGGTTGGAGAATCTCGGCGGCGCGGGTCTCGACGAGCTGGGCGAAGGCCCAGCGGGTGGCCTCCAATTCGCCGGTCGCGACGGGCGTGCGGATTGCTTCCGCGATCTTGGCCATGGCGGTCAGATTGTCGGCCCGCACCGGTTCTTCGATCCAGAACGGCTCGAACTCCTCCAGTCGATCCATGGCTGCGATTGCTTCGGGTGCGCTCTTCCAGCCGCCGTTGGCGTCGAGCAGAATGTCGACGTCGTCGCCCAGCGCCCGGCGGACCGCGCCGATCCGTTTAGCGTCCTCGCGGGAGGACTGGCCTCCGACCTTGAGCTTCAAGGCCGTGAAGCCCTGTTCGACGACGGCGGCGGTCTCGCGCACCAGATCGTCCAGCGTCTGGCCTTCGCGGTAGTAGCCGCCGGTGGCATAGCAGCGCAGCTTGCGGGAATGGACGCCGAGCAGTTCCATGACCGGCAGCCTGGCAGCCTTGCCGCGCAGGTCCCACAGGGCGATGTCGATGGCACTGATCGTTCGGAGAGCGGCGCCTCGGCGTCCGGCCTGGATCGATTGCCGGTACATCTCGCCCCAGAGGTACTCGGTGTCGAGCGCGTTGGCGCCAAGCAGCAGCGGGCGGTAGATCTGGTTCACCAGTTCGACCATCGCCTTCGAGCCGTCGTAGCCCAGCGTGAAGCCTGTTCCGGAGAGTCCATCCTCGGTGTGGATGGTGACAATCAGGTGATCGCGGTGCGTAATCAGCCGCACAGCATCGGCTACGGGCTTGGGCAGGGGGATCGATATGGCGATGGCTTCAACCTGGAGGATCTTCATCTCGCTACGATGATGGCATGGAATTCCTGTGGGGCGGCGGGCTGAAGAGAGAGACGGTGGCCCTGCTGCCCGGCGCCTGGAATCCTCCCACGTTGGCTCACCTGGCGATGGCCGAAGCTTCACTCATTTGGGCGGAGGAGGCGGTACTCGTGCTGCCGCGGGCGTTTCCCCACAAAGCTCCGGAGGGCGCGCCGTTGGAGCGGCGGGCGGAATGGCTGGTGGCGTTGGCTGGCCAGCGTCCAGGTTTGGCGGTGGCCTGGAGCGACGGCGGTTTATTCATCGACATGGCGCGGGAGGTGCGGCAGGCGTTGAACGCGAACCGGGTCCTGCTGGTGTGCGGCCGGGATGCGGCGGAGCGGATCGTCGGTTGGGATTACGGGGCGGGCGATTCGATTGACCGGCAACTGGAAGAGTATGAGCTGCTGGTGGCTCCGCGGCAGGGCGAGTATGTGCCGCCGGCCGGGTTGGCGGCACGGGTCCACGCTTTGCACCTGGGCGACGGGTGGCACGACGTGTCGTCTTCGGAAGTGCGCGCACGCATGGCCTCCGGGCAGGAGTGGGCAAGCCTGGTGCCTGGCGAGATCCGGGATTCTGTCCGCGCCGCTTACTAGCGGTTAGTCCTGCGGGCCGTGTTCCAGGAACGCGCGGAGCCGGTGGCTCCGGCTGGGGTGCCGCAGCTTGCGCAGGGCCTTGGCTTCGATCTGGCGGATGCGTTCGCGGGTCACGGCGAAGTGCTGACCCACCTCTTCGAGGGTGTGCTCGCTGCCGTCCTGCAGACCGAAGCGCATCTTGATGATTTTCTCTTCGCGCGGGCTGAGGGTTTTGAGGACCTCAGCGGTCTGCTCGCGGAGGTTCAGGTTGATCACTGCTTCCGACGGAGACACAACGCGCTTGTCGATGATGAAGTCGCCCAGATGGGATTCTTCTTCCTCACCGACGGGCGTTTCGAGCGAGATCGGCTCCTGGGCAATGCGGAGGACCTTGCGCACCTTGGGCACGGAGAGATCCAGCCGCTTGGCCAGTTCTTCGGTGGTAGGTTCACGGCCGAGTTCCTGCTGGAGCTGGCGCTGGGTGCGGACCATCTTGTTGATGGTCTCGATCATGTGCACCGGGATGCGGATGGTGCGCGCCTGGTCGGCGATGGCGCGCGTGATGGCCTGCCGCACCCACCAGGTGGCGTAGGTGGAGAACTTGTAGCCGCGCTGGTAGTCGAACTTGTCGACTGCTTTCATCAGGCCGATGTTGCCTTCCTGGATGAGGTCCAGGAACTGCAAACCGCGGTTGGTGTAGCGCTTGGCAATGGAGACGACCAGGCGGAGGTTGGCCTCGATGAGCTGTTTCTTGGCGGCGTCGGCTTCCTGTTCGCCGTGCTCGTCCATGCTGAGCGTGCGGCGCAGGTCCGTGGCCGAGGCGCCGAAGTCCTCTTCCAGATCCTGGATCTTCTGGCTGGCGGTCTTCAGATCTTTCCGGTGTTCCTTGGCCAGATTCGGATCGACCCGCTGCGCATCCTCGATGGCGCGCTGCAGCCGGGCGATCTCCTTCTCCAGCGGCCGGAACTGTTCGACGGCGCTGCGCAGCCGGCTGGAGAGGTGGCGATAGATTGTGGAGCTGAACTGAAGTTTGCGGATGTCGCGGGAGATTTTGACCAAAGACCGGCCCAGCGCCCAACGTGTGGCCCGGTATTGCTTTGGCTTGGTTCCGCGCGGCGTGGCAATCAACTTCAGCTTCGTCTGTTGTGCTTTGCGGAGCTGTTTGGCGATTTCTTCTACAGCCGCCAAAAAATCGACGCGAAACTTCTCCAGCTCTTCATCTGTTGTGAGTAGATCGGGTAAGGAGAGAACATCGCGAAGACTGAGCTTGCCCTCTTCCACTTCGCGGGCGATTTCCAGCACTTCCCGGACGACCAGTGGTGAACGGGACAGTGCGCGCACGACCATCTTCTGGCCATGTTCGATGCGGCGGGCCAGCTCGATCTCGCCCTCGCGGGTGAGCAGCGAAACGGTGCCCATTTCGCGCAAGTACATGCGAACAGGGTCGTTGGTCTTCTCAGAGCTTTCCTGGATGAGATCCGCTTCCGCGAACTCATCCGCGTCTTCGCCCTTCTTGTCCAGGTCGAGCTTCGGCTCTTCCAGCAGATCGACGCCAGCCTCGTCGAGTCCAGCCAGCAGGTCATCGAGCTCGGGACCGGTGTTCAGATCTTCGGGAAGGACTTCGGAAACGTCGTCATAGAGAACGTAGCCTTTTTCCTTGCCCATGCTGATGAGTTTTTGAAAGCGGCTATATCGTTCTTCCGTTGCCACGGAAACCTCGCCAGTAATCCCCTTGCCTATACGTCTCACTCATAGTACAACAGCGCGTCCGATGAGTTGTGCGGAGCGCGTCATGATCGTTTCAAGGCGTTGAGCTCTTCCATCAAATGCAGGGCTTCCTCCATATTGCCCGATCTCTCGGCGTCTTTGATGCGCTGCCTTAGTTCTGCCAGACGGAAATCACGCTCCCCGAAAGCCAGTTGCCGCACGCACGCCACGGCTTGTTCCGTGGTGAAGTTCTGGCTAAGGGTATCATCGGCAAACACGAGCGAAACCAATAGTGCCCTGTCGGGCTCCGCCAGTCGGGCTTCGACGGCCGAATAGGAAGGCGCCTGGCCTTCCTCGATGAGCTGGAGGATCACCTCGAATATACGGGCGGAACGAAACTTTGTTACTACGGACAGGCCGCGCAGCACGGGCGCGATCTGGTCGCGGGCCTCGGGGTTGCCGAGCAGGGCGTGAAGCAGCAGGACTTCGTTGGGGTCGGGCGTGTTCTCTTCGCGCCGGGTGACGCGGCCACGCTTCTCCGCGGCCGCCTTGCGGAATTCGTCGAGTACGATGCCGGGCTCCATTTTCAGGTACTCCGCCACGTCGTTGGCGACGGCGAGGCGGTCGAGCTTATCCGGCATCTTCTGGATGGCGGGCAGCAGGAACTGGAAGGCGGCGACGCGGCCCTCGGGGGTGTGGAGATCGAGGCGGGTGCGGGCGCGGTCGGCCAGCCAGTGGAAGTAGCCGCGGGCGTTGCGCAGGGCGTCCATGTAGGCTCCGGCGCCGTTGGCCTTGATGTATTCATCCGGATCGAGGCCGCCGGTGAGAGAGAGAACGCGCAGGCGCACTCCCTCTTCGAGGAGGATGGGGATGGATTTCTCGGTGGCGTTGGCTCCGGCGTTGTCGGGGTCGAAGTTGAGGACCACTTCGCCGGCATGGCGGCGCAGACTGCGCACCTGGAAGTTGGTGAGCGCGGTGCCGCAGGAGGCGACCACGTTGCGCACTCCGGCCGCATACACTCCGATCACGTCCATATACCCTTCTACCAGAATGCTGAAGCCGGCTTCCTGGATGGGCTTGCGTGCACGGTTGAGGTTGTAGAGTACGCTGCGCTTCTGATAGACGTCGGAATCGCCGGAGTTGAGGTACTTCGGTTCGTCGCCTTCGGCCAAAGCGCGGGCTCCAAAGCCGATCACCTTGCCGGTCTCGGAATGGATGGGAAACATGAGCCGGCCGCGGAAGACGTCATAGTGGCCTGTGCCCTCGTTGCGCACCCGCACGAGGCCGCTGTCTTCCATCTCGGCGTGGGAAAAGCCCTGTTTCTCGAAGATCTTGACCAGCATCTGCCCGCCGCGCTCGGAGAGGCCGAGGCTGAACTCTTCGGCGACGGCCTGCGAGAGGCCGCGGTGCTTGAGGTAGGCGCGCGCCTCCTGCCCGGCGGGCGAGAAGAGCAGGTCCTGATAGACCTTGAGGGCGATCTCGTTCATCTCGTAGACGGCGCCGCGCTTCTTCGCCTCTTCGTCGGCCAGGTCGGTTCGTTTCGGCAGCGGGATGCCGTTGCGTTCCGCGAGGTACTTCAGCGATTCCCAGAAGGTAAGCCGTTCCATCTCCTGGACGAACTTGAAGACATCGCCGCCGGCGCCGCAACCGAAGCACTTATAGAACTGGTGGGTGCCGTGGACGGAGAACGAGGGTGTCTTCTCCGTATGGAACGGGCAAAGCCCGATGTAGCGGGTACCCGCGCCACTGCGCTTCAGGCTGGGCACGTACTCGCGCACCACCTGAACGATATCTACTGCCGACTTCACCTGATCGACGAGTTCTTTGTTCACGGTACGAGACTGTTCAGTACTCCTATTATCGCGCGCGGTAGTCGCCGCGGCTGAAGTACTTTTCCAGCCAGCAGTAGAGGGCGATGAACAGGTAGCGGCTGCCCATTTCCTTGATCTTGAGCTTGGACTCGCCGAAGCGGCGGTTGCGCCAGGAGATGGGCATCACGGTCCAGGAGTAGCCGCGCACGATGGTCTTCAAGGGGAGTTCCACGGTGAGGTTGAAATGGGGCGACAGGAAGGGGCGGCAGCCCTCGATCACCTGGCGGCGGTAGGCCTTGAAGGCGTTGGTGGTGTCGTTGAGCGGAATGTTGAAGAGGATTCGGAGGAAGAAGTTGGCGAGGCGATTGATGGACAGCTTAAGCCAGGGGTAGTCGATGACGACACCCCCTTTGACAAAGCGCGAGCCGAAAACGGCATCCCACCCCTCGTTGAGGAGATGCCAGTACTGCACGACGTCGCGGGCATCATCGGATTCGTCGGCCATCATGACGACCACGGCATCTCCGTGCACGCGGTCGAACCCAAAGGTGATGGCACGGCCGAAGCCGTGCTCGCCATTGTTCTGAACGGGGCGTAATTCGGGGCGGCGCGTCGCCAGGTCCTGCAGAACCGCCCAGGTGCCGTCGGTGGAGCCGTCGTCGACAACGATGATTTCGTGGGGAATTCCACGCTCGTGCAATTCGACATGCAGGTGCTCGACGGTGAGAGCGACGCAGTCTTGTTCGTTGTGGGCCGGAATGACGACCGACAACAGTTCGAGGGGCGGGCGCTTTTCCGGCGCCGGCGTCTTCATAGGCCGCTTAGTTCCAGCCAGAGCGGGTGCTGTTCCGCATGCGTGGCGATCTCCTCGACGACGGAATCGAGGCTCAGGGCCGGACTCCATCCGAAATCGCGTTGAACCTCGGAATTGCTCATCACTACCCAAGGTATGTCATAGGGACGGGGGCGTGGGTCGGCCGCGGGCGTGTGGACTCCGAAACGGGCGTCGCACCAGGCGTTCAGACGGGCGAGCGACCAGGCGCTGCGCGGGCCTCCGCCGGCCGTGTAGATGCGCTGGCCGCCGTCGCGGGGGGTACGGATCTGGGCGAGCAGGAGCGTGGCGAGGTCTGAGGGGTGGAAGGCGTCGCGCACCTGGCGGCCGAGTCCTTCGAAGCCGATGTAGCGAAGCGGGCGGCGGCGCAGGTGAGCGTTGACCCAATAGGCAAAGATGCCCTGGTCGGGTGTGCCGAACTGGCCGGCTCCGGCGAGGACGCCGCAGCGCGTGATCCAGACGGGGAAGTTAAACGCAGCACCGTATTCGAGGGCCATGACTTCCGAGGCGAGTTTGGTGGCTCCGTAGAGCGAGATGGGCGCGGTGGTGGAGAAGCCTGTGCCTATGCCCTCTGCGGCAACGCCCGCGGGGAGAGGTCGTGTGTCATCCAGGACGAAGCCGTCTCCTTCGACGCGGAGCGGCAGGCCGACCAGCGCGGGGATCGAATAGACCCGGCTGCTGCTGAGAAGAAGGAGCCCGGCCCGGTGGGTCTTGGCGTATTCGAGAACATTGCCGAGGCCGGCCAGATTGTGTTCGAAGAGTTGACGGCTGCTGCCGCCGCCGGCGACGCCGGCCAGGACGCTGGGATTGGCCGCGGCGTCGATCACCCAGTCCGCGGCAGGCAGGCCGGCCAGGTCGCTGGCGGAACGGATGTCGCCATGGACGAATTCGACGCCCAGGCTCTTGAGGGCCTGGCGGTTGGTTTCGGCGCCGGGGCGCATCAGGTTGTCGATGCCGAGAATCTGGAGTCCTTCGGCGCGGGCCAGCAGCGAGCGCGCGAGGGTGCTGCCGACGAAGCCGCAGATGCCTGTGATCAGGATCTTCATAGTGCCGCGGTTTTGAGCCGCTCCATCCAGCTGCCCGCGATCTCCTCAAAGATGGTGCTGAGCGGCTTGCTGATGTTCCAGGCGGGATAGTGTTCCTGCATCTTGCGAAGGTCGCTGTAGTAGCAGATGTGATCGCCGATGCGGTTCTCGTCCACGTAGCGCCAGTGCATCGGCTTACCGGTGACTTTCTCAGCGAGTTGGAAGGCCTCAAGGACGGAGCAGGCGTTGTCTTTGCCTCCGCCCAGGTTGTAGACCTCGGCGACGCGGGGCGCCTTCCAGAATTCGTACATGAAGCGGGCGACGTCCTCGGAGTGGATGTTGTCGCGCACCTGTTTGCCTTTGTAGCCGAAGACGCGGTATTCGCGCTCCTCGACGTTGCATTTGACCAGGTAGCTGAGGAAGCCGTGCAGTTCGACGCCGCTGTGGTTGGGTCCGGTGAGGCAGCCGCCGCGCAGACAGCAGGTGGGCATGCCGAAGTAGCGGCCGTACTCCTGGACCATGACGTCTCCGGCGACCTTGGAGGCGCCGAAGATGGAGTGCTTGCTCTGGTCGATGGAGAAGTCCTCGGCGATGCCGTGCTCGTAGGCGGGATCGGCGTAGTCCCAGCGGGTGTCGAGTTCCTTCAAGGCGATGGTGTTCGGACGGTCTCCGTACACCTTATTGGTGGACATGTGGATGAAGGGCGACTCGGGGCAGTGCTGGCGTGCCGCTTCGAGCATGTGCAGGGTGCCGAGGGCGTTGACTTCGAAATCGAGGAAGGGGATGGCGGCGGCGCGGTCGTGCGAGGGCTGGGCCGCGGTATGGATGATCAGATTGGGGCGGAGTTCGCCCATGAAGGCGAGCAGGCGGTCGCGGTCGCGGATATCAATCGCCTCGTGCCGGTAGCCGGGGATCTCCTGGCGGAGCCGGCCGAGCACCCAGCTGGTGTCTCCTTCGGGTCCGAAGAACACGGCGCGATGATTGCTGTCGATGCCGGCCACCTGAAAGCCCTGCCTGGCGAAAAACACTGCTACTTCGGACCCGATCAGGCCGCAGGAGCCGGTCACCAGCACACAAGGTTTACTCATATCCGTTTGCCTCCTCAAATCGCGGGCATCACTTCCATCGGCGTAACGTGCCACTTTCATGATGCTACGAACCGGGGCGCGGGGCTGAGGCGCGATAGAGCTGGCCTCCGGCGACGGTGCCCAGCGGGTCGAGCCGCCAGCCAAGTTCTTTTAATCGAGGGGCTTGCCAGTTGAGGAATGCGGGGCCGGCGGTGAGGAGGAGGAAGTCCTGCCGGTTGGTCAGAAACTCCTCAAAGGTGCGTACGGGCGCGGCATTCATCCGGCGGAGCGCCAGCAGCAGGCGGACTGCCCCGTCCGTACCGCCCAGGCGGTAAGCCGCTTCGGGTTCTCCGATATAGAAGAGCCGGGCGCGCTCGTCCGGTCTGGCGTAATACCAGGCGGACAGGAATTCCAGAGGGTTGGCGACAACGAGTGAGGGATCTGAGGTAGAGCGCAGGGCCGTCAGGGCGGCCCCGGATTGGCCGGCGCGCTGTGCGGAGGGTTGGGTTCTGAGGCCGGCTGCCTCCCGGGCGGTGAGGATGAGGAAGGCCAGGAGGAGGCTGAGGGTGAAGCCCCGCGCCACGCCCCCGGGGTTCCAAGCCAGCAGTAAGGGGATCGCGGCGGCGTAGCCCAGGACAACAGGCATCGCGTAACGTTCATTGAAGCCGCCGTGGGTGGCGAGCGCAAACAGGAGGCTGAGCAACGGTAGGAGGAGAAGGCTCAGGGCGAGTTGGAGCGCCTGCCAGCGGCCGTTCGCCGGCTTCTCCAGGAGGATGGCGCGGAGCAGGTAGACAAAACCGAAGGGGAGCAGGGCCAGAGCAACGGCCAGCGGAAAGCCCAGGAGGTTGCCGTAGTAGTAGGGGAGCCCGCCTAACTCGGGCCGGGCCCAGAAGCGCGCTCCGAAGTCCGCCTTCATTTTGATGAGCAGGGGGAGGGCGGCCAGGGTGGGGATGGCTGCGACGGCGAAGGCTGCCCAGATGCGCCAACGGATCTGGCGCTGCGCGAGAGTCACTGCCGTTTCCGCCAGGGCGAAGCAGAGAACAGACAGGGGCGCGAGGTAGTGCAGATTCGTCGCCGCGGTCAGGAGCACGGCCAAAGCGGCGATCCAGCCCCAGTGACGGCCGGCTCTCTGCCAGGATACGGCGGCCCAGCCGAGGACTCCGAGAAGGAGCGCATAGGGTCTGGTTTCCCAGGCGTAGGACGAAACGGGTGTCAAGGCGAGCAGGAGCACTGCCGCCAGACCCGCGCCGCGGCCGCAGACTGAGGCGACGAAAAGATGGATTCCGCCGAGGGCGAGCAGCCAGCCCAGCAGGGACGGGACGCGCCAGCGAGTGTGGTCGTCCAGCGGCAGGCGCGCGGCCATGGCGCTGATCCAGTAATAGCCCGGCGGCATGCCGTCACAGCCGTCGTAAAGGGCCTGCCAGCGGGCCTCGGACGAAGGCAGGCGGCTGACCTCGATGGTAAGAATCTCGTCGAACCAGAAGGGTTTCGTGCCTGCGTGCCAGAGGCCCAGGCCGAGGCTCAGCAGCAGGATCAGGCCTAGTGCGCAACGCGTGGCCCAGGCGCCGGGTTCGGCCGGGCCGTGCAGGAGGAGTGGGCGCAACCAGCCGCTTGAGGATTCAGGCACCGCGCACCAATGTAAAACCGAGCGGCGGCGCCGGGCAACTCAGCGCCGCGCGCGATTTACTTGCTGCCATAGGTGATGGCAACTTCGGTCCCTTTGTCGCTGGAGCCGACGGTGACCATCACGGTGTGCTTCGAATCGGGATTTTCCGCGGTGACGAGCCCGCCCTTCGAGTCCCCGGAGTCTCCGTTGACGTTGGAGGTGATCCGGAAGCCGGCGCTTTTCAGTTCATCCTGATAGAAGCTGAGGACCTTTGAGACCGAGTCGCTGGTGGTGAAGTGGGCCATGCCGCCTTCGCCCCGATTGCCAGTGGCGGCGATGGTGCCTTCCGGTTTCGAGCCGGGATACTCCGGGATCCAGGCGGGCAGTTTCACATCAGCGCCGGCGCCGAACGAGACCTTGTCGCCGGTGCTGTCGTCGGAAAACGTGAGCTTCCCATTCTTGACGTCATCCGCGCTGATCGTAATGGTCTTACCGGACTTTTTCTCGCGGATGGTGAGGACGCCTTTGTCGTCGTCCACGCGAACGACTTCCACATCGGGGTTCAGGGATGCCATGACCTTGGCGGCCGCCAGGGTGGGGTTCTTCTGGGCCAGTTCAGAATCGAAGCCGGAGTTCTTCACCTTGTTTGCCACGAAGAATCCGGCGCCCACGACCAGAACGCCGATGAGAAGGCAGAAGCCGCCCAGACCGATGAGCACCCACCCAAACGTGCCGATGCCCTTCTTCGCGACGGCGGGCGGAGGGGCGGGCTGTTGACCGAAGCCGGCCGGTGGCGGAGCCTGCGGCTGTCCGAAGCCAGCCGGTGGCGGCGGCGCCGCCTGGCCGAAGCCGGCGGGCGCCTGGGCTGGCCGGGCCACGGCCTGCCCGCACTTCTGGCAGAAGTTGCCCTCCACCGGTGTTCCGCAGCCTGTACAGAAAGTCATGATCACCTCCGATCCACTCATGGTATGGAAAGGAAGGCCCGGTGTCGAGGTGGATCTTCGCCTTTCTTGCCGGCCGCCGCTCCCGATATACTGTGCGCGAATGACCAAACGACAATCCGGTCCTGTATTTCCCGGACGCGCCGCAGTTCTCCTGCTCTGCCTCGCCGCTTCCGCTGCCGCACAATCAACGGTGCAACTGACGCACGACCAGCGCATGGAGTGGTTCCGGCACGATAAGTTCGGCATGTTCATCCACTGGGGTCCTTACTCAGCACTCGCCGGTGAGTGGAAGGGGCAGAAGGTGCCAGTCGGCACGGAGGCCGAGTGGATCATGCAGCGGTTTAACATCCCGGTGGCCGATTATCGGGAGACCGCGCGCGGGATGAACCCGGTGAAGTTCGATGCAGAGGCCTGGGTCGCGCTGGCCAAAGCGACGGGCATGAAGTATCTGGTGTTGACCGCGAAGCATCACGACGGGTTTGCGATGTACCGCTCGAGTGTGTCCAAGTACAACCTGCTGGACTGGGCGAAGTTTGGCCACGATCCGGTGCAGGAGCTCTCGGCCGCGTGCCAGAAGGCCGGGATCCGCTTTGGGGTCTACTATTCGCATCGCGAGGATTGGGATCATCCCGACGGGTTTGGCAATAACTGGGACTATGACCGGTCAAAGAAGAACTTCGACCGGTATCTGGATGAGAAATCGAAGCCGCAGCTGAAAGAGCTGCTATCGCGCTATGGACCCATCAGCCTGGTATGGTTCGACCGCGGCATGGATACGCCGCAGCACACGCAGCAGTTCATCGACATCGTGCGCCAGTTGCAGCCGCAGTGCCTGATCAACGGACGGGTGGGCGACTATGGCGCCGATCTCATGGGCGACTACCAGAACATGAACGACAACGGCATGCCGAACGGCGGGCTGCAGGAAGACTGGGAGACGCCGCAGACGCTGAACACGACGTGGGGCTATAGCAGGTTCGACCAGCAATGGAAGACTCCGGGGGAAGTGATCCGGCGCATGGTGGAGATTGTAGGCAAGGGCGGGAACTATCTGCTCAACATCGGGCCGATGGCGGACGGCACAATCCCTGCGCCCAGTGTGGCTACGCTCAAGAGCGTCGGCGCGTGGATGCAGACCAACGGGGAGAGTATCTACGGCACGACGGCGAGTCCGCTGCCGGCGCAGCCGTGGGGGCGGAGCACGGTGAAGGGGAACAAGGTGTACGTGCACGTATTCAGCTGGCCGGCCGACGGCATCCTGCGCGTGCAGGGGCTGACGAATGAGGTGAAGGCCGCGTATCCGTTGGCTGCGCCGGCACAGAAGCTGGCATTGAGCCGTGAGAGCGGGGTGCCGCTGGTCACGCTGCCGCCGAAGCCGCTGGATCAGAACGATACCGTGATCGCGCTGGAGTTGGACGGAGCCCCGCGTGCGGAGCCGCTCATCGTGGTGCAGGGCAGCGATGTCGGGTTCGACCTCGACTACCTGGAGGCCGTGACCACAGGCAAGGCTGTGAAGAGGTTCAATCGCAGCGGCAAGTTCCATATCGCGAAGTGGACGGGACCGGCGGATTCGGCCTCGTGGCAACTGCTGGTCAGCCAGGCTGGAGAGTATGAGGTGCGGATCCGCTATTCGGCCCGGGCGGAATCGAATGGCGCCGGGTTTGTCGTGAGTATCGGCGGCCAGACGATTCGGGGCACAGTTTCCGGGACCGGGGAAGGGTATGAGTACAAGACTATGGATCTGGGCCGGGTGCGATTGCCCAAGACGGGCCCGCTTACGGTGAAGCTGCAACCGGCGGCCGACACGGGTCGCAACCTGATGTTCTTCCAGTCGCTGGAACTGAGTCCGGCGGGTCACCGCATGGTCGAGTAGGCGGGCGGGCGGATGGGTTGGAGGCCGACCGGGTAGCGCGAGGAGACGGTAATCTGATACATCAGTAGTTATTCGAATGGGGTCTATTTGTTGGAGTTGAGCAGACTTGCCACGGCGCCAAGCGCCGCATTGCCGTCATTTTGCAAGTGTAGAGGGCGCATTGCGCCATCTCCTCGAACTCAAAATGAGGCTGGCGCCTGTGCGGGTCCGGCGCACACAACCTCCGCTCGATTGCTTATAGTTGCTAGACAGTACAATCAGTTTGTTCGTTTGAGTTGAGGATTCCGCGTGAAAACCGCCAGCCCCGCATTGCTCGTGCAGACCGCTACGCCTTCCACCGTGCGTGATGTGAACCGGCGCATCATCCTGAACCTGATCCGGCTCCATCAGCCCATATCGCGAGCCGATCTCTCGGCGCAGACCGGCATCTCCCGCAGCAACATCAGTGAGATCGTCGACGAACTCGTGTTGATGGGCATGGTGAAAGAGAAGCAGGCCGAACCCAGCAAGAGGGGCCGCGTGCCGATTCATCTCTCGCTGAACGACGATGGCTTCCGAGTGCTGGGGATCAGTATCCGGGCGGGCTCCACCTCGCTGGCCTATGCCGGATTGAGCGGGCACGCGCAGAAGGTCATCACATTCCCCACGCCTTCCACTCCGCAGAAGTTTGTGAGGATGCTGGCGGCGAAGTCGATTCATGGCTCGTCCGGGTTCTTCCAGCATGTGGGTGTGAGCGTGCCGGGCCTGGTGAATGCGGAGAGCGGCGAGGTCCTGTGGCTGCCGGCGCTGCCGGAGTATGCCGGTTTCCCGCTGGCTACGGCGATTCAGGATGTGGTGGGTGTGCCGGTCACCGCCGACAATGACTGCAATCTCGGCGCGCTGGCCGATCTGTGGCTGAGTGCGGAGGAGATTGCCGGGCTGCAGAACTTCGTCTTTTTGGAGATTGGAGCGATTGGCGTGGGCGCCGGCCTGATCCTCGGCCGGGAAGTCTATCACGGCCACGATGGTCGCTTCGCGGCGGAGTTCGGCCATATGATCGTTGACCCGAACGGGCCAAACTGCCGCTGCGGACGGCAGGGCTGCTGGGAGCTGTTCGTTTCCGATCAGGCCGCCTGGCAGCGTTATCGGGGCGAGGCGCCGTTCGATTCGACCAGCATGGCTACGCTGCTGGCGGAAGCGCGAGGCGGTTCCGGCGATGCGATGCGCGCCCTGGAAGAGACGGCCCGCTACCTTTCCATTGGAATCTCGAATATTGTGCTGGCGCTGAACCCTGAGCTGATTGTGATCACGGGGGAGATTACCGCAGCCTGGGATCTGGTGGGGCCGATGATCGAGAACAAATTCGCGCCTTCGAAGATCGCGATTCGGGTGCGGCCGGCGAATCTTTCGCCAGAGGATCTGTACCTGCAAGGCGCGATCTCGCTGGCCTTGAACAACGCTTTTGCCAAGCCGCGCATCGGGTGGTAGCAGGCCGCTGGTTCACAGAGCTGCGGCCGTTGTGCCCTGGTTCAGTAGAGCGCGCGTCACACTACTCGATCGGTCTTCAATTGTTCGTCGTCAACAGCAGCGGCCGCGAAGAGGAGCGATTGCTGAAAGTCTTCCTGTTCGAGAAATGGGTACTCGGCGAGGATCGAAGCGCGGTCCGGATAAGCGGCCAGGAGTTCCAGCACGCGACGAACCGTGATTCTCATTCCGCGGATGCACGGCTTCCCTCCGCACTTTCCCGGCTCGACGGTAATCCTATCAAACTGATCTACCTTGGCCATCAGCTCAGTTTTAAGCACAGCCAGGCGAAGGACTGAGACCCCGGTTGACGGCGCCCGCTGGCATACCCGTGGCCCACCGGAGGAATCTTCCATGTTTTATCTGATATCCTGAGCCACCGTGGACAAGCGAACCTTCCTCAAACTGCTCTCGGCCGCGGGGGCCGCCCCAGTCACGACGCCACTGTCTGCCTGGATGGCTAACGAGAAGCTGGCCAACTGGGCGGGGAATCTCACTTACAGTACAGACCATTTGCAGGAAGCTTCTTCCGTCGATCAGATCAAGACCTTCCTGCGGGCACAGAAGAAGGTGAAGGTGCTCGGCACCCGGCACTGCTTCAATTCCATCGCTGACAGCAAGTACAACCTGCTGTCGCTGAAGCCGATGCACGAAGTGGTCTCGATTGACGCAGCGGCGCGGACGGTGACGGTCGACGCGGGGATCACGTACGGGCAACTGGGCCCGTACCTCGACAGCAAGGGATTTGCTCTGCACAACCTGGCGTCCCTGCCGCACATCTCGATCGCTGGGGCTTGCAGCACGGGTACTCATGGGTCCGGTGAGAAGAACGGGAATCTGGCGACGGCTGTCTCCGCGCTCGAACTCGTGACGGCGGCGGGCGATGTGGTGAAGCTTTCCCGTAAGAACGATGGCGACACGTTCCAAGGCGCGGTGGTCGGGCTTGGGGCGCTGGGGGTCATCACGCGCATCACTCTCGACATCCAGCCGAAGTTCTCCGTGCGGCAGTACGTCTATGAGAATCTGCCGCTGTCGCAGATGAGAGATCACTTCGATGCGATCCAGGCGAGCGGGTACAGTGTGAGTCTGTTTACAGACTGGCAGAAGCAGCGCATCAACGAGATCTGGATCAAGAGCAGGGTGGGCGATGGCGCGCCTTTCGCGGCACCCGCCGAGTTGTTCGGCGCCAAAAGGGCCACGAAGAACCTGCATCCCATCGCTGAGCTTTCCGCGGTGAACTGCACAGAACAAATGGGCGTCCCGGGCCCGTGGTATGAGCGGCTGCCGCACTTCCGGATGGGGTTCACACCCAGCGCGGGCAAGGAACTGCAGTCAGAGTTCTTCGTGCCCCGGAAGAACGCCATCGATGCCATCCTGGCCGTCGAGCGGTTGCGCGACCAGATTACGCCCCATCTTCTGATCTCGGAGATTCGAACGATCGCCGCGGACGACCTGTGGATGAGCGCCAGCTACAAGCAGCCGAGCGTGGCCATTCATTTCACCTGGAAGCAGGATTGGCCCGCCGTGCAGCGAGTGTTGCCAGTGATCGAGAAGGAGCTATCCGCCTTCCAGTACCGCCCGCACTGGGGCAAGCTGTTCACGATTGCGCCGGCGCAGCTCCGGTCGCGGTATGAGAAGTTGCCGCAGTTTCTGGCGCTGGCGGCGAAGTATGATCCGACGGGCAAGTTCCGCAACGATTTCCTGGACACAAACCTGTTCAGCAAGTAGGAGGTGGGATGCCGCGGCGGACGGCCCAACTCCGGACGGTGCAGATCGCCGTATGATCATAAGGCGGGATCGATTCATTTATTCGGGAGTTGCCCATGCCAGACACACCATCCATTCCTCGTAGAAGCATTCTCACCGGCGCCAGCGCCGCATTTACGACGTCGCTCTTTACGGGCCGGGTCCGAGGCGCCAATGACCGTATCGCGGTAGGGTTTATCGGCCTTGGGGCTATGGGCTCGGGCAACCTCTCCTATGCGATGCAGGTTCCGGAAGCGCAGCCTGTCGCGGTTTGCGACATCTATGGTCCGCACCTGGAGCGGGCGGTCTCCGCCGCCGCCAAGAAGGGTGTGCAGGTGAAGGCGGTCACGGATTTCCGGGACATCATCGCCGACAAGTCGATCGATGCCATTTGTGTCTCGACGCCGGACCACTGGCACGCCTACATGACAGTGGAAGGCTGCAAGGCTGGAAAAGACGTGTACGTCGAGAAGCCTGCCTGCACTTACGTCAACGAAGGCCGGAAGATGGTCCAGGCCGCCCGGAAGTATGACCGTGTGGTGCAGGCCGGAACGATGCAGCGCTCGGGCGGATATTTTCAGAAAGCCGCCGAACTGGTGAAGAGCGGCATCCTTGGCGAGATCACCTTCTGCCATGCGTTCCAAAGCGGGTTGACGAAGGAAGCGGGCTTCGGTGATCCGGCCGATACCACTCCGCCGGCCGACCTGAACTGGGATATGTGGCTCGGACCGGCCCCCAAGGTTCCGTTCAACCCGAATCGCTGGGGCGTGAAGACCACGACGTTCCCGACGTTCCGCTATTTCTGGGATTACGCCGGCGGCGCGATGACTGATTGGGGCGTGCACCTGATCGATCCGCTGCACCAGTGCTTCGACGAGGTGATGCCGTTGTCTGTGTCGGCCATGGGCGAGAAGTTCTATGTAAAGGACAACGTCCAGACACCGGACACGATGCTGGCCACGTTCCGCTATCCGAAGTTCTTGAGTTCGTACGAGAGCCGGACCTGCAATCCGCTGCCGATGTTCGGGATGAATCAGGGCGCGGCGACAACGATTCATGGCACCGAGGCGAGCCTGATGGTCAACCGGTCGGGTTGCTGGCTGATTCCCAACAACAAATCGAAGATGGAGCCGCAGACCTGGGAAAAAGACAAAGAGATGAGCCAGATGAACGTGCCGCACTGGCGGAATTTCATGGAGTGCATCAAGTCTCGCAAACGGCCCACCAGCGACATCGAGACGTGCGTGCGTTCGTCCACTACCTGCATCCTGGCCAACCTCTCCATGCGCCACAAGACGTGGCTCGATTGGGACGAGAAGGAATGGACCGTGAAGCAGGATGCCGTGAAGCCGGCCCTGGTGGAGAAGTACCGCGCGCCCTGGAAACTCGTCGTCTAGAGCAAGGTCCAACTCCCGAAGTGAATCACACGGCCCGGTTGCGGTTTCCTGAAAACCGCAATCGGGCCGTAGTTGTCTGGAGCGGCTGATTGCGGCGCGGCGGATCGGGAGCATGACTGAGCACGGTAAGCACCTTGAAAGATTGCCCCGGCAGGGTGCATCTTTGACGGGGTGAAAACCATCCACTCACGTATAGATTAGTCAGCCCAAAGGAACAGGTTCGCTGCCCTTGGTGTGCCTGCTGTTCCCGCACCAATCTGCGCGCCGGAACGAGTGACGGAATGGCCAATTCATCCAGCGCCTACAGGCGTATTCTGCTCAGAATTGGAATTGCCGGCGTGGTTGTATTTGCCGGTCTCCAGTTTGTGCGACCTGAACTGAAGAATCCGGAAGTCACGAACGAATTGCAGGCCCCGCCCGAGGTGAAGGACATCCTTCGCTCCGCGTGCTACGACTGCCATTCGAACGAGACGAAACTGGCGTGGTTTGACCAGGTGGTGCCCGCTTACTGGCTGGTGGTGAGGGATGTCAAAACTGCGAGACAGCACCTGAACTTCTCTGAGCTCGGGGCACAGCCCGCGGCGAAGCAGAGAGCCATGCTGTATGAGGCGATCAACCAGGTGCAATTGGGGGCGATGCCACTGGCGGCGTATCGCCGCATGCATCCGGAAGCGCATGTGAGCGAGTCCGAGCTGGCTGTGCTGCGTCATTATCTGGAGACGTCCACGCCGCAGCCCGAGGTCTCCGCGGCTGAGGTCAGCGCCGCTGAGAAACAGTTCTCGGACTGGGTGGCGGCTGGCCCGGCTTCCGCGAAGCCACCCGCGGCCCCCAACGGCATTGAGTTTCCGGCGGACTACAGGAACTGGACACCCATAAGCAGTACCGACCGGTTCGACAACCAGTCTTTGCGTGTCATTCTGGGCAACGATACGGCGTTGAAGGCGATCGCCGAGAACCACATCAATCCCTGGCCGGATGGCTCAATTCTGGCGAAGGTGGCGTGGACACAGCAGAAGGACGGGCAGGGGATGGTGCGGACTGGTGCATTCCAGCACGTGGAGTTCATGATTCGAGACAGCCGCAAGTATGCGTCCACGAAAGGCTGGGGTTGGGCACGCTGGCGAGGCACAGGATTGAAACCCTATGGGGACAGACCGTCATTCTCCGACGAATGCGTGGGTTGTCACGAGCCGGTGCAAGGCAACGATTATGTGTACACGGCTCCGATCAGGGGGCAGCGGTGAGATTACGTAACCGGTTCGCAACTGTGTTCACAGCCGTAGCGGCGGTGCTGTTGTCTGGCTGCACGGCTCCCAATCCACTCATCGCGACACATCTAAACGAGACTGCCGCGTTCGGCGGCGGGGTCAAGTTGAATCCCCTGCAGGGGAAGGTGATCACGTCGTGGGTTGACCGGCGGACAGCGGCAATGTCGACTTTGACGGGGAATGAAACTGCGGTGCGCTATGCCAGGGCTGGCGGCGGGCCGGCCTATCCGGCGGGCTCCACACTCTCGCTGGCGACCTGGGGTCAGGTGGAAGATGGCCGCTGGTTTGGAGCGCGGATTCCGGGCGCACCAAGATCCGTGGAGATTGTGACGGTATCCCAGGACGCAAACGGACAGCGCCTATATTCCTATCAGAAGTACGAAGGGGCGCCGCTGAAGCGGGTGGTGAGCCGGGAGGCGGGACCTGCGGATGAGCGGCTCCAATTCCTAATCAGCCAGCGCGCGTCTGTCCTGCCCTAGCGAAGGTGGGTGGGCGGCCCGGCATCTCGAGGGGAGAAAGGGCCGCCCGGATCTGGTGGCTATTCCTGGACCTCGACGTTGCGCGCGTCGTACGAATTCAAGTGCTTCTGCAGCTTCAGAACAAACTCCCTGGCCGCCACGCGCCGTGACGACTCATCGGTGCCCATGCGGAACTCATGGGATGTCAGGACCTTACGGGTTGCAGCCTCGCGCAGTTCCAGTTTCGAATCCTCAGCGCGGCCCGTCACTTTGCGGTGCATGACCTGCGCCGCGACGGTTTCGAACTTGGGTCCCAGGTTTACAGTGAAGTGCGGGTTGGCGTGGCTGTCATGGAATTCAACGTTCAGCTTCAGGTTTTCGGCCGCGGTCCGGATGTGGGGTGCGAAGTCTCGGGTGCGGTCGAGGACTACAATCCTGGGCTGGTCGAATGCAAACGAGGGTACGGCGCAAAACGCCGCAATGGCGAACATGACTAACTTGGTCATGCTTCTATCGTACGATAGTTACTTTAGACGCATCAAGCCTATTCGGTTTTAGTCCACGGAGGGGTGATCCCGGCCATCCTGGCATAGGCGATCATCTGGCCGAGATGTTCATTGGTGTGCGCCAGAATCCTCAAGTAGATTGCGTTTGCGGTGGCGGGCTTGCCGAAGAAATCCACCTTTTTCGCCAGGTCTGCGGCGCCTGCACCGGAGTAGGCCTTTTCCACGGCGGCTTTGGATTGGACGAGCAATTCAATCGCCTGGTCTCTGGTGGCTTTGGTCGTCTCCCAGTCGTGGATCTCTTTCACGTCCGGCCAGGTTCCTGGTGCGGCGGCCTTGCCCAGCAGCATCAGGTTACCTGCTCCCAGGTGGACAAAGACTTCCCCAACGGAACGAACTCCGGGTACGGGTTTCCAGGCGAACTTGGCGGCAGGGAATGCCTTGGCCAGGTCGATGGCGTGTTGGGCGGTGTAGCCGAATTCCCAGAGGTATTCGGAGGTTGCAGTATTTGATTGCGCGGCGGCCGGAGCGGCGAGTAGGGCGAGAGAGAAACCACGTCTTGATGTCATGGGGTCAAGCTCTTTTCTTTTTCGCATAGTGGGCCAGGGTCTTCGCTATATAGGACGCGGCATCCGGGGTTTCGCACGAAGTTTCGCCGTGATCGACTACGACCTTGCCGATGCGGGCGGCGGTGGCGAGCACCAGCGGGCGGAGGGACTCGCGGTGGATGCCGATGTTGATCATGACTCCATTCATGGAATGGCGCACCCGGTTCATTGATTGATGAATGTGCTTCTCGATGAAGGCCAGGATCTCTTTTAGGTAGTCGTCGCTGAGGTCTTCACCACCCGAGACTGCATAGGACAGCAGCAGCCAGCCGGCCTGGGCGGTGAACTCCTCCCTGGACTTCATCCACTTCTCCCGCATTTTGCGGGCATGCGGGGTCTGGGCGGCGAACTTCCCGAACAGGTCGGTGAGCGAGTAGCCTTCGAGGTCCTTGACCCAGCGGTCCAGTTCAGCCGGGGTCATGGCCTGGGGATCGGCGATCATTGTTGCCAGGACGCGAGCGTCGAAGTTGCCGGTGTCCCAGAGTTGGCCCGCCAGGACGTGGTCCTGTTTGATCTTTTTCTGGAGCTTTCCGAAATGGGCGAACGAGACGCCGAACATAGGGTCGACCGCGCCGTGGCGGCGGTAGATCTTGCGGGCCTGTTCGGTGCCCAGAGATTCGAGCGTCTGCATTACTTCCTGCGCAGTCATGGGGGCTCTCCTCGATACCCGATCTCCGGACAGGATAGCAGTCCGGGTCGCGGGTGGCGCCGTGCGATATACTCCGCCTCAGTATGATTTCCCGAATTCTGTTTACCCTGGCTGCCGTGGTTGGCTTGGCGCAGGCCGCCGAAGTCAGCAAGGGCGTGGTGGCGCGCAACGTCCTGACACTGAAGTATCACAGCGAGTCGCTCAACGCCGACCGCCTGTGCAACGTCATTCTGCCGATGGACTATCAGCAGTCTACACGGCGATATCCGGTGCTCTACCTGCTGCACGGACTGGGCGACGACCATACGGCCTGGGCCTTCATGACCAATGTTTCCGCCTATGCGAGCCGTTTCGGGATCATCGTGGTGATGCCGGACGTGGGGCGCAACTGGTATGTGAACAGCGCGGCTGATCCGGCAGCGAAGTATGAAGACATGATCGTGAAGGACCTGATCCCTTACGTCGACAGCAACTATCGCAGCATTCCGTTGCGGCGGGCCCGGGCGGTGGCGGGGTTGTCGATGGGCGGCTATGGCGCGATGTTCCTGGGCTTGAAGCATTCCGGGCGCTTTGCGGCGGTTGGGGCGTTTAGCGGGGCCCTGGCGATCTCGCATGGCGCGCCGATGGCCGTTCCGGCCAATGCCACGGCCGAGGCCCGCAAGCGGACCGAGGAGATGAATGCACTGTTCGGTCCGGCAGATTCGGCGGCCCGGAAGGAACGGGATCCATTCGAACTGCTGGAGAAAGTCCCGGCGGGGCAGATGCCGCTGCTGTATATTGCCTGCGGCGGGCAGGATTTTCTGATCAAACAGAATCGGGACTTCGTGGATCTGCTGGCTACGAAGAAAGTTCCCTATGAGTACCGCGAGATTTCGCCGCGCGTGCACTCCTGGGACTTCTGGGACGATCAGATCGAGATCTTCCTGGGGATTCTGGCTCGCACGCCCGGCTTCCCGATGGCAGGCCCGCATCCAATGCAGCCGCAGCCGATGCCGCAACCGATGCCACCGCCCGTGCCGCAGAATTGAGGGGCGGCTCACTGCCCTTTCGGGACGAACGTAAAGCTGCGAATGGCGACGTTGGCGCTTCGGTTGAACCGGTAACCGCTGAGCACGAAATCGATGATGATCCGGTCGAAGCTGTCGATGGCGGGGTGCGGAGGGATTGGGAAGCGCAGAACGACTTCGCCTTTCCCTACAACCCGTTGCCGGCCGAGTGGCAGTCGAGGAGCCTGGGCGAGTTCGGAGGTCGTCAGCAGGACAAATAAGTCGACGGAGTTCGGAATCGGGTCAGCGTTCTCGACGGTCACGTCGAGGGCCGAGCAGCAGCGTGGATCGACGGCGGCGGGCAGTTGCTGGTGGGCCTGCATCGTGATGAAACCGTGATGCCCGGCGGTGAAGCTGTAGCTGACCGGCGAATCGTGATAGACCCTGGCACTGGCGGAAGGGCGCCGGTGAGGCGGCGAGAGAACCCAATAGAGACCGGAGAAGGGCAGGACCGAGGGTGGGGTCACCTGAGGCCGGGCTGATCCCGCGCGTCCATGCAGAGTAGGGATGGTCAACTTGGCGGCATTCCGGCTGTCGGCCAGAAGGATCGCTCCGGAGATGAGATCCGCGCTGGAGGGGCCGCCTGTTGCCTCGTGACCCCTGGACGCCACGCTACGGCTTGTGACGGTACGGAATGCTGGAATCGGGATCAACGCGAGACAGGCCAGTATGAGGGCCAGGCTCGCGTGCAGCAGGAAGCGAAGCGGCGCGCGGCCGCTTATCTGGTGCGCCTGGGTGTCCGGGGCCGAGGCGGCCATGAGGGAGGCAGCAATCACAGTCAGGATTCCAGCGCCCAGAATGTGGCCGCCCAGGGCGCACACCGCAGACAATTCCAGAGCGGCGGCCGCCGCGACGGCATAGCCCAATTCCCGGGTAAGCTGGCTGGGATAACGCGCGGCGAACATCAGGACGGGTTCGTCCTCTCCGGCCGCTGCCGGCTCTGAGATGAGCCTTGCGGAGGTGCACAGCAGACGGCCTGTAGCGAAGCCGCACACCAGCGCCACCGGCAGTGCGAGCAGCGACTGCTGCGCAGCGATCGCGGCCATGGGGGCGAACCATACGCCAATCGCCGCGGACCTCCAGGCGAGCCCGGATGCCAGCTCATCGGAGCAGACGGTGAAGTACGGGAGAGTGACCCGGGCCACGAGGGCCGTGGCTCCAGCCGCGAAGACCACGGCGAAAAGAGCCTTCCAAAACGTCCAGACGGCGGGATCCGACATGGTCTGCGGCCTGGGCGCGGTGAGGGCCGCGGCGGCGATTCCGGCCACCAGGCAGGCTGCAAAGGGGAGCCAGGGGAGATCGGGATCCGCTGAGTCGTCGACCGGACGCGGGCCTGCCACGACAGAAAGAGTCAGGGGCATGGTGTCTCCAGGTGGACTGTTGTGCATTGAGACACTGAGCGCCTGGCGTGGGTTCCCGCGATCGAGCCGCCCGGCGGGGGAATGCCCCGCGAATTTACAAATGATCTGGAAGATATCCGGGAGTTCCACTGGCTCAGCCGGATGCCTGAGATCACAGATCCGCCGTTATAATGGAGGCCGCCGTGCCTCTCTCCTCCTGGTTCTCCAAGACTGCGATTGCCCTGCTGGCCGCCGGCGGAGCCCTGTGGGCGGCCGGCCCGCTGGACTTCGGGCTGGCGGAGTACCGGAAGGCGCTGGAGGCGCGCGGGCTGGCTCCGGAGCGCAACCAGATCCTCACTGAGTTTTCGATGGTGCTCTCCGGGGATGGGTTCTCCATTACGGGGAACATCATCCGCGGCGGCAGCCAGAGGGGTTTGATGTACGGGCTGCTGGAGGCGGCGGAGCAGATCCGGCGGCTGGGGCACCTGGCTCCGGCGAAGGTCGATCCGCCGAACCAGATGCGCGGCATTCGCTGGTTCCTGCACAACGAAGAGCTGGAACGCGGCTGGTATTACGACCATGAACAGTGGCGAGCGTTCTTCGAGATGCTGGCGCGGAACCGCTACAACCGGTTCAACCTGGTCTTTGCGCACCAGACGCAGTACCTGGCTCCTCCGTATCCATTCTGGGTGGAGGTTCCGGAGTTTCCGCAGGTCCGGGCGAAGGGTGTGACGGCGGAGCAGCGGGCGAAGAATCTGGAGACGCTCAAGTTCATTGCGCAGGCCGCAAGTGAATATGGCATCGATTTCACATTGGGCGTCTGGGAGCACGATATCCAGCGCGGGATGACGCCCAGCGTCGAGGGGCTGACCCCGGAGAACATCGGGCCGTATTCTTATGCGGCGCTGAAGATGGTGCTGCAGGCGTGCCCCGGAATTCGCAGTGTGCAGATGAGGACGAATGGCGAGTCCGGGATTCCAGCGGAACGGCAAGTCGCGTTTTATCGCGACTATGTCTTCCAGGCGTTGAGGGACACGGGCCGGTTGGTTCAGTTGGACCTGCGCGGCTGGCTGATGCAGCCGGGGCTGATGGAGGCTGCGCTGAACGCGAAGGTGCCTCTACGGTTGTCATCGAAATATTGGGCGGAGGATCTGGGACGGCCCTATCCGCCGGCGGAGACCTGGCCGAACTACTCTTTCCTGAACTTCCTGGAAAAGCCGCCGGTCTCCGAGCGGCCCCGGTTGTGGCAGTTCTACTGGGAGTTGTGGGGCCTGGGTTCGCACCGGCTGCTGATGTGGGGCGATCCGGACTATGTGAAGCGGGCCGCGGCTACCTTCGCGATGAGCGGCGCGGCGGGGTTCGAGATCGATCCGCCACTGGCGCAGAAGGGGTTTGGCAACCGTCCGGGGGAGTGGGGCGTGTTCACCCAGGCGCAACAGGGCCGGGTGTTCTGGAAGTGGGAGTGGGAGCGCTACTGGCTGTTCTACCTGTTGTGGGGGCGGCTCAGTTACAACCCGGAAGAATCCGAGCGGGTGTGGATGGACGAGTTCCAGCGGCGCTTCGGGGCGGCGGGCAAGGATGTTTTCGAGGCTACGCGGAACGCCAGCAAGGTGTTGAACGAACTCGTAGCGGTGCATCTGGCCGATCCGAATATGTATATCTGGCCGGAGGTCAACCCTGGCGGCCTGATCGATTCGTATGCCGATGTGCGGCCCAGTGACTGGAGCTATGTCGCGTCGTTTGAGGAGAACGCGCGGAACCGGTTGGAGGGGCGCGGATCCGCCAAACAGACGGCGGTACAGACGGCGGATCGTTTTCACGCGTACGCGCTGGCGACGGAGCAGGCGGTTGCGCGGGCCCAGGCTGCGTTGGGCGACGCGCATAAGGAGTGGTCGGGCACGAAGCCGGATCTGGATGTGCTCACGTTGCTGGCCCGGTATCACGGCCGCAAGCAGATGGCGGCGGACCATCTGGTTTGGTTCGAGCATACGAATGACGAGACCGCCTTATTTGCGGCGCAACGGGAGTTGTCCGGCGCGCTGCTGGTGTGGCTGCAACTGGTGAAACTCACCGATGGACTCTACCCGGCCAACATGGCGTTCGGTCCGGAAGACGTGGGGCACTGGAAGGACAAGGTTCCCTATCCGCAACAGGACGTGGAGACCGTGAAAGAGCGGGTGGAGTTCTGGAAGAAGTACGGGCGGGTGGACTACGGGTTCGACTTCGGGGCCCCGGTGAAGGATGCGCGGGAGAACAGCTACCGGCAGAACCGGTCGGTCGAGCAGAGCAACGTCCTGGCGGGCTTTGCGGCGGTGTCGCCCGAGACGATATTTGATGAGCAGCGAGGCTATGGCTGGGCACAAGGCGGCGGCCTGACGGCCAACGCACTGCCGCTGGTGCCGTATGCGGAGGTGCGCGCGGTGGCTCGCGAGCCACAACATCTTCCTGCGAATCTGTTCCTGGGCGACTCGGTGGAAGGGACGGGCGGACAGATCTTTCGGGTCAAAGTGAAGGGGGCGGAGTTCAAGGCGTTGCTGATCAAACCCGATGGTTCTGTGGATGAGAAGACTCTTCAAGCGCAGGCGGGTGTGCTGGAGGTAGCGATGCCGGAGGGCGCCTGGAAGTACAGCGGACTGATCCTTCAGAACACGGCCCCGCCGCCTATCCCGCAACGGTGGCCGAATCCGGTGGCCCGGCCGGCGATTGAGCACAACGCTCCCAAGCTGATCTTCGCCGGCAAGCCGATCCAGTTGCTACTGCGCGTGTATCCTTTTAACAACGTGAAGACAGTGCGTCTGCACTATAGGCCTCTGAATCAACTGGCCGCCTGGAAGACGATGGATGCAGCGCCCCAGCACGCGCTGTTTCAGCTCACCGCGGAAGACGCCGACCCGCATTGGGATCTGCAGTATTACTTCGAGGTGTTGAACACGGAAGGCTCCGGCTGGTTCTATCCCGATCCGTCGCAGACCCGGCCCTATTTTGTGGCGACGGTGCAGATCGAAGTGCCTCCGCCCCCACCTCCGCCAGCGGTGCCCCCGCCGAATGAAAGCGCTCCCCCGCCTGGCGGCGCCGTGAAATAATGTCCCCATGTTCAAACGCAGTCTGCTTCTCTTCGCCGGTGTCCTTGTTGCGACGCTCGGGCTGTGGGCCCAGGACGCACCCTACCTCACTCAGGAGGGATGGAAGCCCCTGTTGAACGGGACGAACCTCGAAGGCTGGCATGCCATGGATCCGACCAAGCCGCACGAGTGGGTGGCGGCGCGCGGCATCCGTTTTGACCGCATGTACTCTCCGAAGGCGCTGTCCTTTGTGGGCAACTCGGGCGACCGCATGGTGAACGGGAAGAACGGCCGCACGCAGAACTTCGTCACGGACCAGAAGTTCGGCGACATCGAACTCTACATCGAGTGGATGATCCCCAAAGGCGCGAATTCGGGTGTCTATCTGCACGGGCTGTATGAGATCCAGATTCTGGACAGCTTCGGCTCGCAAGATCTCACGACGGGTGATTGCGCCGCTGTCTACCACCGCTGGATCAACAACCGCCCGGTGGGCGGCTCGGCTCCGAGGGTGAATGCGATGCTGGCGCCGGGCAACTGGCAGCGGTATCACATCTGGTTCCGCGCTCCTCGGTTCGATGCCTCCGGCAAGAAGACGGAGAACGCGCGGTTCCTGCTGGTGATGTTCAATGGCGTGGAAGTGCAGCGCGATGTCGAAGTGCCCGAGGGCACGAGGGCGCATATGGAGATTCCGGAGGCGGCCACGAATCCGCTGATGCTGCAGGGCGACCACGGTCCGGTGGCCTTCCGCAATATCTACTGGCGGCCCCTCGGCGAGATCCCGGAACGCTAACGCGCATGAGTTGGATCGACATCTCCACGCCTATCCAGAGCGGCATGGTCGTGTGGCCCGGAGATACGCCTGTCCGGGTCGAACAGACTATGTCTCTGGAGCGTGGGGATCCGTTCAACCTGACCGTGCTCGGCATGACCGCCCACACGGGGACCCACGTCGATGCTCCGCGCCACTTTCTGGCCGATGGCGTGAGCATGGAGCACATGCCGCTGGACCAGTTGATGGGTCCGGCCCTGGTGATTGAGGTGGACGACCCGCAGGCCGTGCGGGCGCGGCATGTCCCGGATGATCTGCAGTCCGGCGCGCGGGTGATCTTCAAGACCAGGAACTCGCGGGAGTATCTGGCACGGCAAGATTTCGTGGAAGAGTTCGTGTACGTCTCCGAAGAGGCGGCGCTGAAACTGGCGGCCGCCCGGGTGCGGATGGTGGGTGTCGACTACCTGTCGGTGGGCGGCTTCCGGAACGACCTGCGGGAGACCCATGTAGCTCTGCTGGGCGCCGGGATCTATGTCATTGAGGGGCTGGTGCTCACACACGTCGAGCCCGGGTTCTACGAACTGGTCTGTCTACCCTTGCTGATTCCGGGCTCGGATGGATCGCCGGCCCGGGCGTTGATCCGACCCCTGCCCTAGTGCGCGCTGACCTGGGGTTGCGGAGCGTTGAGCTTCACTTCGATGGTGCGTTCTGCTTCGTTCACTTCGAAGGTCTGGCCGAAGGTCTGGTAGCCCTTGGCGATGACCTGGATGAGGATGTTGCCCTGGGGCAGTGGCGGGATCTTCGCCACACCTTCCTGGTTCGTCTTCATCTGCCAGGCTGTGTGAGTTCGCTTACCCAGCTTGACGTAGTTTCGACCGGGCGAAAACTTGACGATTACGCTGGCGCGATCGATGGGCTTCTCGGTGTAAGTCTTGACCTCGATCTTCAGCGAAGTCATGGGTGGGTCCGCCAACACAGGGAAGGCGAACACCAGCAGGGCCATCAGAGCGAGAAAACGCGATCGCATATTTTAATTCTAAGCGATGTCGGGCAGAAGGGCTCTTCCGGCCGGGTAAACAACGTCGGCGGCCTTGTAGCCGCTTCGCACGGCGCCTTCCATGGTTGCCGGCCAGCCGGAGCGGGTCCAGTCACCGGCCAGGACGAGATTGGGGATCGCCGTGCGGGCTTCGGGCCGCATGAGTTCCAGTCCGGGCTTGGCGGAGAAGGTGGCGCGAATCTCTTTCACGACGTGTGCTTTCACCAGCTTTGCATTCTGCGCGGCAGGGAAGAACTCCTTTAACTCTCGGACGGCCAGATCGATCACTTCGTTTCGCGGCATATCGGTGAGTGTGCGCGAGGCGCTGACCACCAATTGGATATAGCGGCCGTCCTGCTTGTTGAACGCCCATTGCAGCGTGCGGTCGAGCAGGGTCGCGTGCGGCAGGCCGGTCACCGGACGGTCGAACCACAGGTGGATGCCCGTGATGGGGGAATGCTCGAACGGGGAGTAATCGATGTTCAGCGGGGTGGCCAGCAGAGCCAGACGCTCGAAGGGGAGGGCGGAGATGTAGTGGTCGGCTGTGAAGCGCTCATCGCCGGAGTATGCCGCGCTCACCTGCCCGCCCTCGAATTCGATGCGGGTGACGGGCGTACGAAACCGGATGTCGACTCCGGGGATGCGCTTCCACGCCTGCTGTGAGTACAGTTCCCCCAGGGGCACCGCGGGGACGCCCATCTGATAAGAGTTGGAGGAGGCGAGAAAGCCGAGGTAGAAGACCTGGAAGCCATGCGAGGCGGCCATGCGGTCGAGTTCCTCATTGATGGAGCTGACCAGAATCTGGCGCCAGAATCGCTCGATGGCCTGCTCGGGCTGCTGCTTCTCCTTGAGCCAGTCGAGCATGGTGATGGCGTCGAGATCCTGGCGGGTATGCCATTCGCTCTGGATGGCGAGCAGGGCGCGGCCGACGGCGATTTTATCAGCGAGCGACAGGAAGTGAAGGGTCGCGAACGAGCCGGTGAAGTGCAGCGGCCTGGGCAGAATGCCTGCCTTCATGGTGGAGGTCCTGCCGCCTGGCTCGATGAAGAAGAATTCCTTGTGGAAATGGATGCTCTGTTCGACGCCCAGGCGCTTGTAGAAGTCGAGGAGGTTGACGCAGCAGCGCAGCAGGATGTGCTGGCAGTTGTCGATCACTTCGCCGGATTCATCGGCGGGCAGGGGATAGGAGGTGGCGCGGCCGCCCAGGAAATGGCGTGCTTCGAGGACCGTGACTTGGTGGCCGGATTGGCCGAGGGCCGCCGCAGCAGAGAGCCCGGCGAGACCGCCGCCGAGCACGAGGACTTTTGGCATTTCAGGATGCGACAGGGAGCCGGGAGCGTTTACCACCGCCGCCGTTGGAATCCCAGTTCATGGCCAGCCAGGCGCAGATTACGAGAAAGAGAATGTAGATAGCGTCGGAAAGGTCCATGGTTCTTCCAGTATTCAGACTTTTGCCCTAGGACGCAATGGCACACTAGTTCCAGTACCCGGGGATCCAACCTAGAGCGCCCCTTCCAAATCACTCAAAACGGGCAGGTTTCCTGACGCGGCTGTCAGCGGCCTGCCCCTGTTCGACTCGCACACACTCAAACTCAAGACGGGCTCAGACCAAGTGGCCCCATGCCTTGAGATGCTGGACTCGGGCTGCCCGATGCGGCGCCGGGCGAGGTGTTTGTACCTACTTAGGGCCTGACAGACCATGACTGAAGCGGCATCCGGCGCACTTTGTTGCAACAAGGAGCGGAGCATGGTCAATGGGCTACTTTGGCCCGCCCGTAGCGCTTGACCATGTTCCGGATCATCTGCAGCCCGTGTTCCCCGTCGGTGGACAGCAGGCTTTCCGGATGGAACTGCACGGCTTCCACGGGCAGTTCGCGATGGCGGACGCCCATGATGATGCCGTCCTCGCTCTCGGCCGTGATCTCCAGGCACGACGGCAGCTTGTCGCGCAGCGCATACAGCGAATGGTAGCGTCCCACCTTCACCTTGGGCGGAAGGCCTTCGAAGACGCCGAGATTGCGGTGCTCCACCCAGGATGGTTTGCCATGCATGGGGTAGGGCAGCACGCCCAGCTCGCCGCCCCAGGCTTCGACAATGCCCTGCAGGCCCAGGCATACGCCAAACACGGGAATACCGAGCGCGGCGGCGTGGCGGGCTGTTTGCGGGACATTGAAGTCGTTCGGGCGGCCCGGTCCGGGCGAGATCATGACAATATCCGGTTTGATCTCACCGATGAGGGACAGGGGAAACCCGCTGCGATAAGTTACGACTTCCGCACCTGTCTGGCGCGCGTAGTTGGCGAGGGTCTGGATGAAACAGTCGTCGTTATCGACCAGCAGGAGCCTGATGCCGCGGCCCGAGTTCTCTACCACCGCGCCCGCGGCCGTGGGCTTGGGTTTGGCCTGCAGCGAACGGAAGAAGCCCGTGGCCTTCAGCCGGGTCTCCTGTTCCTCGGCTTCCGGGATGGAGTCGTAGAGCAGCGTGGCGCCTACGGGATAGCGGGCGAGGCCGTTTTTGAGATGCACCGTGCGGATGAGGATGCCGGTGTTCATGTCGCCGTTCAGGGACAACATGCCTACGGCTCCGCCATACCAGCCACGGGCGTTCTTTTTTTCGATGGCCTGCGCGGCTGCCTTCTTGGGGGCGCCGATCATGGTGACGGCCCACATGTGCGACAGGAAAGCGTCCAGCGAGTCGAAGCCTTCGGCGAGCGTGCCTTCGACGTGATCCACCGTATGGAACAGACCGGCGTAGCGTTCGATCAGGCGGCGGCCGATGACGCGGACCGAGCCGGGTTCACAGACGCGCGACTTGTCGTTGCGGTCGACGTCGGTGCACATGGTGAGCTCGGACTCTTCCTTGGGCGAATTGAGCAGTTCGCGGATGAGGTCGTGATCGCGTAGCGGATCGCCTGTACGCCGGGCCGTGCCGGAGATGGGGCAGGTCTCCACCCGGCGGCCTTCCACGCGGACGAACATCTCGGGGCTGGCGCCGATGAGTTGCTCATCTCCGAACTGGAGGAGGAATTCGTAGGGGCTGGGGCTGGTGGTCTGGATGCGCTGGAAGAGTTCGGAGGGGCTGCCTTCGAAGCCGGCCGAGAATGTCTGGCGAAGGACGACTTCGTAGAAATCGCCCTGTTTCATGCCACCGCGCACGGTTTCCACCTTGGCGGCGTACTCTTCGGGCGTGTGGTCGGAGATGATCTCCAGCGGTGCGCTGGCGGCGACGGGCGCAATCTCCTCCGCAGTGCGCGAGAGGCCCAGTGTTGAGATGGACTCGAAGTCGAAGTCGTACTGATAGCGCTCGATGACTTCGCGCTTGCGGTCCATGAAACAGATGTCGTCGCAGAAGTAGAGGTGGAGGTCCTTGTGGCCGTGGCGTGGCAGCTTCAGTTCGATGGGATCGAACTGGAAGAGCAGATCATAGCCAAAGGCGCCGACCAGGGAAAGCCGGGTGTCCCTGGGATTGTGAAACTCGCTCACCAGGGCGCGCAGGACCGAGAAACACGAGGGCTGCTTGCTGCGCTCTTCTTCAGAGAACAGTTTCGGCAGCGGCTTGAGGCGGCCCTGCAGCAGGCCGGCGGAGAGACCGAAAGAGTCCCAGTGCGGGTGATCCTTCAGGGCTGCATAGAGCATTTCGGCCAGCATCTGGCCACGGGTGTTGAGAGGGCGGAATTGGATTTCCTGGCCGCGGCCAGTGATTTCGAGCGGCGGGCAAAGGCTGGCGATGTCCCATCGGGCGTAACGCTCCGGGTATTCATAACCCGAGGACAGATAGATGCCACGGTGGTGATCCAGTTCGCGCAGCAGATGGTCGAGGCCGCGCTTGAACGGAAGCCGTGACACCGTACGGGACACGTCAATCCCGCTCTTGGTGGTGTAACGAAGCGTTCGCATGGGAGGGCTGTCCTTCTAGGTTAACATTGCAGAGATGCGACTCCTCTGCGTCCTCTTACTGGGAATCGTGCAACTGGCCGGGCAACCGGCGGCAAAAACGCGGATCACGGCCGCCGACCTGCTGAGGATCCGGCAGGTGGCGGCGGTAGATGTCGCGGATAGCGGGTCTTTTGCCGTCTATGGAGTTCGCTCGATGTTCGCCGAGCCGGGAAAGGATGGCGAAGTCCAATACGGCTACCGAACGCATTTGTGGCGTGTGGATTTGAATGATCCGGCGGCGCAGCCGGTCCAATTGACGTTTGGAGACCGGAACGACACAGCTCCCGGCGTGAGCTCCGATGGAAAGTGGCTTGCGTTTCTGCGGACAGAAAACGGCGAGGGGCGCGATTCGAAGGCCAAGCCGAAGCCGCAAGTCTTTTTGTTGCGGATGGATGGTCCGGGAGAGCCAGTGGCGGTGACGGCTTTGGAGTACGGCGCCAGCGGCGTGCTCTGGCGGCCCGATGGCAAGGCCCTGCTGGTGAGCAGCGCGGTTCCGTTGTCAAAGATTGAGGGCGCACCACCCTACTCGATGGAGCGGCCGGCACGCGAATACGAGTCCTATACAAAGGCTGAACTGGACGCAGCGCGGCCCGATGGGGACCTGGCGCAGATCCGGGCCTGGCTCTATAAGAACGGGCAGAAGGACAATCCCACGGTGATCACCCGGATGAATTTCCTGGGGGAACAGGGACTGGCGCCGGAGATGACGGTGTCGCAGCTGTTTGTGGTCGACCTTGGCGCCCAGAACAAAGTTACGCAGATCACAAAAGGGTTTCTGCCTCACAACAATCCGCAGTGGTCTCCTGACGGGCAGTTAATCGCGTATGCTTCGTTCCCGGAGGGGAAGCAGCATCCTGACCGTGTGCGGCGTGGGGCCATCCGGTTGATGGATGCGGCAGGCAACGGCGACCACGCCATTCTCGACGACGAAAAACACAACTGGCAGCTGGCGCGATTTGCTCCCGATGGGAAGCAGTTGCTGGTGACGTTCTCAGATCCGGCCGACCTGATTTATGCGCAGCCCAAAATGGCGCTGGTGAATCTCGAGGGTGAGGAGTTGAAGCCGCTGGAACTGAAATGGGATGCAGCACCGCAGGGCATTACCTACAACTCGGATGGCTCCATTCTGTTCACCAGTGGCTGGCATGGCGGATTTCCATTGCTGCGCATTCGGGACGGGATTCTGCAGACGTTGATTGAGGCTCCGAACGGAGTGCAGACCTTTGCCGCCGCGGCGGGGAAGGTTGTTTATGCGCTGACGACCGCCGACAACCCGAACGAGCTCTACCTGCGGGAGCAGGGCGGCGCGATCCGGCGGCTCACGGACCTAAACGAGAGCTGGCTGGCCGGCAGGATCGTGATCAAGCCGGTGGAGAAGTGGCTGACGCGGCCGGATGGACGGAAGGTTCAGTATTGGGTGATGGATCCCGAAGGGGCGGAGCCGGGTAAGAAGTATCCATGGGTGCTGGATATGCACGGCGGGCCGTCGGCGATGTGGGGGCCGGGTGAGTTCTCGATGTGGCACGAGTTCCAGACGTTCTGTGCGTGGGGGTATGGCGTCGTGTATGCGAATCCACGAGGCTCCAGTGGCTACGGAGGGGCGTTCCTCAAGGCGAACTTCAGGAACTGGGGCGCCGGTCCGGCTGGCGATGTGCTGGCAGCCCTGGATGAGACGGTGAAGACGAATCCGCTGGTCGACAAGGAGCGGCTGTTCCTGACGGGCGGCTCGTATGCCGGCTATCTGACCGCCTGGATCGTGGGCCATGACAATCGTTTCAAGGCCGCTGCCGCGCAACGCGGCGTGTACGAACTGTCGACATTCTATGGGGAAGGGAACGCCTACGTGCTGGTGCAGGGTGCTTTCGGCGGTTTCCCCTGGCAGCCCGACGCCAGGAAGATTCTGGACTCGGAATCGCCACTTACCTACGTGAGCAAGATCCAGACGCCATTACTCATCCTGCATGCCAGCACGGATTACCGTACCGGTCCGACGCAGAGCCAGATGTTGTTTCGCGCACTGGAGCAGCAGGGCAAGCCGGTAGAGTACATCCGGTATCCCGGCGAAGGGCATGAACTGACGCGCTCTGGGAATCCGGGCCGCCGCATGGATCACATGCTCAGGATGGTGGAGTTCTTCGAGCGCTACGCCAAGAACGACCGCGGAGCGCCGGAGTCGAAGCCGTAGGCCTCAGTTCGTCGCGTGCAGCTTCCTCCAGGCCTCGACGTACTTAGAGGTCTTGGAGTTTGACTCATTCCACTTCACAGGCTCCGTGGAATTGCCAATGCGCTCGACGGCCAGAGCGCAGGTGCGCACTTCCTTCTCCATGTTGGGATAGTTGATCTTCTCCCAATGGTCGCCGGGGCGGTGATAGTCAGGAAAGATCCACGAGACGGCAACTGTAATGGCGGGCACACCGGAATCCGCCAGCGACTGGTTGTCGCTGCGGCCGAAGAATTCGTCGCTGTTCGTGTCGTGCTTCCAGGCTTCGATGCCGGTGGCCTTGCCTGCTTCCTTGAGTACTTCGCCCAACGAGGTGTAGTCGAAGCCGGAGGCGGTGATCTTGCCCGTGCGATCCCCTTCGGTGTCGTCCGTGCGGCCCATGTGCTCGAAGTTCAGGTTGGCGACAGTTTTTGTCAGCGGGAAGACCGGGTGGCTGCCATAAAACCGGGAGCCGAACAGGCCCTTCTCTTCGCCAAAGTATGTCATGAAGACCAGCGTGCGCTTGGGGCGGGCTGCCGATTTGGCGAACGACTCGGCCAAAGCGAGCACCGTGGCGACTCCGCTGGCGTCGTCGTTGGCTCCGTTGTTCAGCCGGTCACCTTCGCCGCGCGGGCTGATGCCGATGTGATCGTAGTGGGCGGTGAGCAGGATGTAGGTGTCTCTCAGGGCAGGATCGCTGCCCGGCAGAGTGGCGATGATGTTCTTCAGCTTCACCGGCTGGATGACCGGCGCCGGGACGGTGGCGTCCAAGGTCGCGGCGTCGTCAAGCGAAGCAACAAAGGAATTGAAGTCCGGATCGCTGGTGGTGACCATCGGCGGACGCTGCGCGGCGTTCTCGGAGGCTTCACGCAGGCGGGTCCGGCCAAAGCCGGTGAAACCGCCGGTGACGACAATGGCGGGCCCCAGTTCCAGGATGCTTTCACGCTTGCGCACCATGGCGCGGGAACGGGGCTGCGGCGCGATGAGGATCACCGCCTTGCCTTCGACAAGAGAGCGTTCCGGCAGCGGAGTGTTCTCGTCCGTGACGGTGACCTTCACCACCGCGGCGCCCTTGACCTGTGTAGCGCCGGAGCTGGAGATCATGACATGTTCGCGATCCGACTTCCAGGACTTCCCGCCGGAGGTCAGCGTGATCTCCAATCCATCCGCCGGTTGCGTCACGTTGACGTAGTTGGCGGTCTGGAAATACCCGTCGTCGCCCGCCGGCTCGAGCCCGTTGCGGCGGAACTGGGACGCGATGTACTCAGCGGCCACGTCCAGGCCTTTCGAAGGTGTGTCACGGCCCTCCAGCGCGTCGGACGCGAGGAATGAAATGTGCCCTTTGAGGACGTTTGCGGTGATGGGCGCGAGCAGGGCTTCTTCGGCGGGGCTGAGCGGCTGTGCCGCGAATACGGAGGCCGCGAGGGCCAGGACGAGCAGATATCGCATGGAGACCCCTTCAATGTAGCATCCGGGCCCACCGCGACCGGCGCGACTTTCGATAGCGGTCCCAGCGGGTTCAGGCTTTGTGGCCCACTACTTCGTCGACCAGCGCGTAGTAGGCTTCCAGGTCCTGCGGCCGGGTGTGGATGTGCGTGGAGAGGCGCATGCGTTCGGCGCCGTAGATCCAGATTTTGCGCTCGCGGGCCTTGCGGAAGAGCTCGTCGAGTTTGGCGCCGCGGAAGCCGATGGTGACGAGGGAGCCGTATAGTGAAGGATCCGCACTGCTGAAGATTTCGAGATAGGGGCGCGCAGCGGCCAGCTTGTAGTTGCGCATCGCGAGGTCGTGAATGCGGGCGTAGACGTTCTCCGGGCCCAGTTGTTTGAGGAAGCGGAGCCCGGCCAGCATGCCGACCACGATGCCTTTGTTGTTTGTGCCGACCTTCATGAACCGGGCAGCCTTGCTCTTCTTGTTGTCCCAGTCACCGGTGACGATGGTGGGCCACAAACGGTCGAGGTTCTCTTCCCGGATATAGAGGATGCCGCTGCCCGCGGGCGCGAACATCCACTTGTGCGGGCTGCCGGCGTAGAAGTCGCAGCCAAGCTCGGAGAGTTTCACCGGGATCTGGCCGTTCATATGGGCGCCGTCGACCACCGTGAGGACGCCTTTCGCTCGCGCTGCATCGCAAATCTGGCGAACAGGCATGATGGTGCCTGTCGGGCTGAGGATCCCACTGAAGAAGAGGACCTTGGTACGCGGTCCGATGGCCGAGACCATGATGTCGGCCAGCTGAGCGGAACTCTTCGGGGGATGTGGAACCGGGACTTCCCGGACCACGACGCCATGGCGTTGGGCGCGGACGGCCCACCCGGCCTTGCCGCTGGGGTGCTCCAGATCCGTCATCACGACCTCGTCGCCTGCCTGGAGGTCGAGCCCGGCGGCGATGGTGCTGAGGCCTTCGGTCGCGTTGTGGACGAAAGCGAGCTCGTCCTTCCTGCAGCCCAGGAACTCCGCCATCTCAGTGCGCTCGGCGTCGAGAGTCTCGTAGCCCCAACGAGGATACTCGTCGCTGATCAGCCCGGCGCCGCGTTCCAGAAACTCTTCCACGGCCTGAATGACGGGCCGCGGAGCGACGCCCAGGCTGCCGTTGTTCAGGAAGGTGCGCCATTCCGGCAGGTAGAACTGTTCGTTGCGGACGCGCAGCCAGTACTGGTCGGGATTGGAGTCTCGCAGGGCGGCATCGGGCAGTGGTTTCAGGCCGGAATCGGCGGCGGGGAGGGCAGTGAGGCCAAATAGCGAACTGGCCAGCAGGTGACGCCTGTTCATGAGTTTTCAGTGTATCGCGGCCCGGCGGGGCGTCCCTTGCGCGCTGATTCGCATAAGATGGCTGGCGTGAAGACATCCCGCAGAGCCTTTCTCGCCGCGCCCTCCTTCCTGGCCATGCAGGGCCGGAAGCGGCCCAACATCCTGTTCCTGCTGACGGACGACCAGCGCTGGGACTCGCTGGGCTGCATGGGCAACCGCATCGTGCAAACGCCCAATATCGACGGTCTGTCGAGGGGTGGCGTGACCTTCGGACAGCAGTTTGTGACGACCGCAATCTGCGTCACGTCCCGCGCCAGCATCTTCACCGGGCAATACGCGCGATGCCATGGTGTGACGGACTTCAACAAACAGTTCACTGCGGAGCAGTTGAACCGCATCTACCCGGTGGCGCTGCGCCACGCCGGGTACCGGACCGGCTTCATCGGCAAATGGGGTCTGGACAAAGCTCCGGCGCCTAGAGAGGCGTTCGATTACTGGGCCGGTTTCCTGGGCCAGGGAAAATACTTTCCGGAAGGCGAGCCCGGTCCGCATCTGACGACGATCATGACCGGACAGGCGCGGGAATTCCTGCAGTCGTGCCGGCAGAATGAGCCGTTCTGTCTCTCGGTGAGCTTCAAGGCGCCCCACGTGCAGGATGAGGATCCGCGCCAGTTCCTGTACGACCCGGCGGACGCGGCGCTGTATGCGAATCAACGCATGCCGGTGCCGAAGACGATGGACTCCGAGTCGATTACAAAGCTGCCGTTGTCTGTGCAGCGGTCAGAAGGACGGCGCCGCTGGGGCGTACGATTCTCGACTCCGGAGCTGTTCCAGCAGTCTGTGAAGGGCTACTACCGGCTGATCAGCGGAGTGGATCGCTCCGTCGGCACCATTCTGGGGGAACTGGAAAAGCTGGGCCTGCGGGAGAACACGATTGTGGTCTATACGGGCGACAACGGGTTCTATCTGGGCGAGCACGGCCTGGCAGGAAAGTGGTTCATGCATGAGGAGTCGATTCGTGTCCCGCTGATTGTGCAGGGTCCGGGCATTGCGTCGGGCCGCCGGGTGGAGGCGATGTCGCTGAATGTGGACCTTGCGCCTACGATGCTCGATCTGGCCGGGGTGAAGATCCCGGACGAGATGCAGGGCCGATCGCTCCGCCCATGGCTGGAAGGACGATCGCCGGCCTGGCGCTCCGAGTGGTTCTACGAGCATCAGTTCCGGGCCGCGGGGTGGATCCCCCCGACAGACGGCATCCGCACGGAGCGCTGGAAGTACACGCGCTATCCCGCGGAGTCGCCTGTTTTTGAGGAGCTGTACGATCTGAAAACCGATCCGCTGGAAGAGCACAATCTGGCAGCGGAGGCGGCCCATCGGGCGACTCTGGAGGGCTTGCGGGCGAGGCGGAAGGAGTGGTCGGATTCGCTGGATGCAGGAAAGGTTCCGGCGGGCATGTAAGCGTAGACAAGATCTTTTTATCTGCAAATCTATATACTGCTACCGAGGACTTTTTTCTGATGTCGATCATTCGCTTTGCCGTGGTCATTTTCCTGTTGTGCTCGTCCGCTCTGGCGCAGGTGACAGTTACTGAACTCAAGGTGAATATCCCCACCTATGTGGCCGGACCGCCGGATGTGAACCCGTTCTTCTATACGGGCCGTACGTATCAGGGCGCCAAGGGCCTGGTCTACCCCTACCCGATGTACGACAACCTGACGGACGTGAAGCAGGATAAGAGCTACACCGAAGTCTGCCTGGAGAATGAGTACGTGAAGGTCTGCGTCCTGCCGGAGTTGGGCGGACGCATCTTCGAAGCTGTCGACAAGACCAACGGCTACAACTTCTTTTACAAGCAGTCGGTCATCAAACCGGCGCTCATCGGCATGCTGGGCGCCTGGATCAGCGGCGGTGTGGAATGGAACATTCCGCACCATCACCGGGCATCGAGCTTCATGCCGGTGCTGTACAAGACCCAAGAAAATGCCGACGGCTCAAAGACGATTTTCGTCGGAGAATTGGAATTGCGCGACCGGATGCGCTGGGCCGTCGGGCTGACGCTGCGGCCGGGCTCCAGCGTGTTGGAGGCTCAGGTCACTGCGCTCAACACGGCGCCCGTCCAGAACTCGCTGCTCTATTTCGCCAACGTGGCCGTGCATACGAACGACGACTATCAGGTGATCTTCCCACCCGCGACCCAGTTCGCCACGCAGCATGCCAAAAGGGAGTTCTCGCGCTGGCCCATCGCCGATGGCGTCTACGCCGGAGTGGACTTCACCAAGGGCGTCGACGTGAGCATGTGGAAAAACCATCCCAGCGCCATCTCGATGTTCGCCTGGAACGAGGACGACGACTGGCTGGCCGGCTATGACTACGGCAAGCAGGCGGGCACCATGCACTGGGCCGACCACTACCAGGTGCCGGGCAAGAAGTTCTTCACCTGGGGCACCGGCCCGGGCGGCCGCTTGTGGGACAAGATCCTGAGCGATACCGATGGGCCGTACCTGGAACTGATGGTCGGCGGCTGGAGCGACAACCAACCCGACTACAGCTGGCTGAAGCCCTACGAGACGAAGACGCTGAAGCAGTACTGGTATCCGTTCCGGAACATTGGCGGAGCGAAGAACGCGACGCGCGAGGCCGCTGTAAACCTGGAAGTGAAGAACGGCCAGGTGAAGGCAGGCTTCTATACGACCCAGAAGTTCCCGCAGGCCAAAGCCGCGGTGATGGCCGGCGACAAAGAGTTGTGGTCGGCCGTGAAGGATCTGGATCCCGCGAATCCGCTCATCCAGGAGTTCCCGCTGCCCGCCGGCTTAAAAGAGACTGATCTGCGCATTGTGCTGCGTTCGAACGGGCACGAACTGGTGTCCTACCAGCCGGTGGAGCGCAAGAAGCTGCCCATGCCGGAGCCGGTGCACCCGCCGGACACCCCCGAGAAGACGAAGTCGACCGAAGAGCTGTACCTCGCCGGCCTGCGCCTGGAGCAGTTCCACAGCCCGGCGCTCGAACCGGACCCTTATTACCAGGAAGCGATCAAGCGCGACCCCAGCGACATCCGGAACCGCACAGCGCTGGGCATTCTCTGCATCAAGCGGGGCCAGTTTGCCGAAGCCGAGAAACATCTGCGGATCGCCGTGGATCGAGTGCAGCAGAACTACACCCGGGCTAAGGATGCGGACGCCCTCTACTACTTGGGCGTGGCGCTGGAGGCCCAGGGCCGGCTCAAGGAAGCGGAGGACTGGCTGCAGCGCGCGGCCTGGGATTCGGCCTGGCGTTCAGCCGCCTACTTCCATGTGGCTCAGATCAAGGGCCGGCAGGACAAGCTGGAGGAAGCTCTGGCTTACCTGGACCGTTCGCTGGTGATGAACGCGGCCAATACGCCAGCACTCTGGCTGAAGGCTCTCATCCTGCAACACCAGGGCCGGGGCGGGGAATCGAGCGCGGTCCGCAAAACCCTGCGGGCGATCGACCCCATCGACATGCGCGGCTTCTCGGATCTCAGCGAGTTGTTCACCGTAAGCCAGCAGCAGCCCCCGGAAGGGCTCGAGCTGGTGGTTTCCTGCATCAACGGAGGACTCTATCGCGAGGCCGAGATGCTGCTGGACCGCATGCCCTCGAAGTCGCCCATGGTGCACTACTACCGCGGCATGCTGACTGAGCGGCAGGGTCAGAAGGATACCGCGCTGGTCCACTACAAGAGGGGCTCGGCGCTTCCTTTCGACTACGTATTCCCCTTCCAGGTGGAAGCGATGGACGCTCTCTATGCCGCCATCAACGCGAATCCGCAGGATCCGCGGCCGCGCTACTATCTCGGCAACCTGCTGTTCGACCGGCAACCCGCCGAGGCCGTCGCCCAGTGGAAGAAGACGGTGGAGTTGGATCCGTCGATGGCAATCGCCTGGCGGAATCTGGCCGTGGCCTACGCCCGGGAGGACAACGGTGTACCGCAGGCGATCAGCGGCCTGGAGAAGGCGATCTCACTCAATGGGAACGACGCCCTCTACCTGTTCGAACTCGACCGGTTGTACGAGTTCTCGCAGGCTCCGGTGACCAAGCGCCTGCAGATGCTGGAATCGCACCGGTCGACCGTGGACAAGCGCGACGACACCACCTCCCGCCTGGTCACCCTGCAGGTGCTGGCCGGCAAGTACGACGACGCCGTGGCCGTCATGCGGCAGCGGCACTTCCACCTTTGGGAAGGTGGAGCCCGCTTCAATGTGCAGGACACCTGGACCGACGCCCTGGTGCTCCGCGGCCATCAGAAGATGAAGGCGAAGAACTTCGCGGGCGCGCTGGAGGACTACCAGAATGCGATCAAGTACCCGGAGAATATCGAGGTGACCCGCGCCTATCGCGGAGGACGCGCTCCGGAGACGCTGTACAACGCCGGTGTGGCGCTGGCCGCGCTCGGCAAGCAGGCGGAAGCGCAGAAGGCCTGGCGCGACTCGGCCGCCGAGCTGATGGGCAACGACGAGAATCCGAAGCCGACCGTGGATGGCGGAGCCGCGCTGGTCTACTATCAGGCGCTTTCCCTGCAGAAACTCGGCGAGACAGCTCGTGCGAAGGTGCTGTTCCAGTCGCTGGTCGATGCGGCGGACCGCGCCATGAAACGGACTCCGGGCAATGAGTTCTTCGCCAAATTCGGAGAGCAGCGGTCGCCGCGGTTGCGGTCGGCGCAGGCTCACTACGTGGCCGGACTCGGACACATGGGGCTCGGCGACAAGGTCAAGGCGAAGGCTGAGTTCCAGAAGGCAGTGGAGCTGAACGGCTACCTGCTGGAGGCTCGCGCCCGTCTGGAGAGCATGACAGAATAGCCGCGGAGCGCTGGAGCCCCTGTCGCGGGCCCCAGCGCGGCGCGCAATCAATCCCGGGAGGCGCTCATGAGTGAGAGACGTGATTTTCTGAAGGCGGCCGGCGCGGGCCTGATGATTCTCAAGCCGGAGACGGCCTTCGGCTATCAGGCGAATTCCACTGTGGAAGTCGGCCTGATCGGCTGCGGCGGCCGCGGCAACTGGATCGCTCCGTTCTTCGTGGAGTACACAGGGGCTCGCGTGGTCGCGCTGGCTGACGTGGTGAAGGCGAACCTGGAGTCGACGCAGGCAAAGTTCAAGGTTGAGAACTCGCGGTCGTATTATGGGCCGGATTCCGGCAAACAACTGGCCGAGTCGAAGCTCGATGCTATCGTCATCGAGACGCCCACTTTCTTCCACGCGGAGCAGGCGAAGTGGGGCGTCGACGCGGGCAAGCATGTCTACATGGCCAAACCGATGGCGGTGGACGTGCCCGGCTGCAAAAGCGTTCTGGCCAGCGGCGACAAGGCCCGCCAGAAGAAACTGACGTTCTATGTCGACTTCCAGACGCGCGTCCGCGAAGTCTACAAAGAGGCTGCCTCTCGCATCTTCCGTGGCGACATCGGCAAACCGGCGTTCGCGCAGGTTTACTATTACGCCAGCCGTCCCTCGAAGGACAAGGGCACGCCGGGCATGGAACCCGGACAGCGGCGCATCTCCAACTTCTACATGGACAAGGTGCTGGGCGGCGACATCATCGTGGAGCAGAACATTCACGTCATCGACGTCGCCAACTGGTTCCTGCAGGGGCACCCCGTGAAGGCGTATGGCAGTGGCGGGCGGACCGACTGGTCCGGCACTCCTTACGACGCGGGCGACGCCTGGGATCACTTCCTGGTCCAGTTCTTCTATCCCAATGGTGTGCAGGCCGATTTCAGCTCACACCAGTTGAACGGCGGTTACAGCGACCTCTGTGTGCGCATCGTCGGCATCGACGGCTGCGCGGATACGCACTACGGCGGCATGCTGCGCATCGCAGGGAAGAACGCCTGGATGGGCGCCGAGAAGGACGATACCTTTAAGGGCGGCGCCGTTGAGAACGTCAAACTGTTCATCGCCGCTGTGAAGGCGGGCCAGCCCATCTACAACTACGAGGAGTCCATCCGGAGCAACCTGACCGCTATCCTGGGCCGCACGGCCGCCTACAGGAACCGCGAAGTGACCTGGGACGAAATGATGAAATCCGAAGAGAAGTGGACGCACGATCTCAAGCTTAGATGGTAGCGTCCGGCCTCCGCGCTGCCCGCGGTGCTGGTGTGGCCGCCTATGCGGGACCTCCGGGCATCGTCGTGGAGTCCGGTTCCTCGCAAATTGAGTTAAGCTACCTGCCCAGGGCCGTTTTCCTCGGGGGGCGGCTGTTCCTGTTGGAGCTGCTTTGTCATGTGCACTCGCAATAGGAACCAGGCGGTCCCGCAGAGGCCAATCGCACCACCGGTGAGAAAGGTCCACTCCGGTCCGACATGGCTCCACAGCCAGACCGCCACCAGCGGGGCTGGGCAGAAGAACAGCGACCGCAGACCCCAATAGAGGCCCACGGCCCGAGCCCGGATGCGCGGTGGCATGCCCGCCGTGATGGCTGCCTTGCGGGCCGGTTCTCCTATTTCGCGCAGTCCATTGAGGACGAATGTGAGGCAGAGCGCGGTCATCAGTGGCAGTCCTGACTTTGGCAGGAGCGTCAGAGAAAACGGGAACAGCGTGAACAGGACGAAGGTAATCCCGACAAAGGGCTTCATGCTGGAGGACCGGTCGGCCAGTTTGCCCACCGGGATGTAGGTAAGCAGGGACGTGAAGGCGGTCAACGAAGCCAGCAGGCCGTATTCGGCAGGGGTGCGGCCCAGCACCGCGACTACATACAACGCGGCGAAGTCGCGTACGAACCAGTCGCCCCAGCGGAGAAAGATCTCGGCCGTGAGCAGGCGTTTGAGGTCCGGCGGGATGGCGGCTAGTACCTCGCGGGCCGGCATGGGATCGGGCTCCGGCGTTGGCTTCATGCGTCCCAGCAGGGTGATCTGTGCGATCACAGAGGCAGCCAGCACGCCCACCGCCAGCCACAGATTCGCCCAGTAGCCGATGGCAAAGACCAGGCCGCCAATCAGCGGGCCGATGATTTTGGGGATCCGTTTCTGGATGCTCTGTACGGCGAAGGCGATGTTCCTGCGGTTGGCAGCCACCTCGCTGCCGACTACTTCGAAGGTGGCGGGCACCGAAAGCGGGTCCCAACTGGTGAGCAGGAGCGCCCCCATCACGATGGCCCATGGCTGATTCAGCGACAGTAGCAGAGTGAAGCCCACTGTCATTGGAACGGCGGAGAGCGCCAGCGCCACCCGAGGACCCAGGCGGTGGGCAAAGGTTCCACCCAGGAAGTAACCCAAGCCCTCCACCAGGTTCTCCAGGAAGGAGTAAATGCCCATGTAGCCGACGGCCTTCGCCAGGTCGCCGGTCTTCACGTTGAGGTAGATGGAAAGGAAGTTCCGCCAGATCTCCTCGGAGAGGCCGAGCCCGCCCACCACAACGAGCACACCGAGGGCGGCGCGATTAATTCCCAGCCAGTCCGCCAAACGGCGCATGGACATACCCTATTGGACCGCAGCCGGCGGCACCACGGGTTCAGGTTAGAAGAGCCGCCGCAGCCAGGCGCGCGCCAGCACCGTCATCTTTTCCGAAGTCGAAAGGCGGATTTTCCCGGGCATGACATCGTAGTTGCGCTGCTGGATGCGCTTCAGCAATTGAGAGTAGATTTCGATCAGGGCCCAGAGGGCAGGCTGGCTGTCCTCGCGCACCATTGCGATCAGCGGTGCGGACTCAGCGTAGTAGCGCTGCGCCCGCGCACCTTCGAACTCCAGCAACTGGCGGATCTCGGGCGTGGTGACGGGTGCGGCCAGAGCCTCCGGTGTCACACCGAAGCGCGCCAGGTCTTCCGCCGGCAGATACACCCTCTGGTTGGCAGCATCCTCGCGCACGTCGCGGATGATATTCGTGAGCTGGAACGCGATGCCGCACTTCTCGGCCAGCGCCAGGGCACGCGGGTCTTCAAATCCGAAGATGTGGATCGTAGTGAGGCCGACAACCGAGGCGACCAGGTAGCAGTAGCGATAGAGTTCGTCGAAGGTCTGCACGGTGCGCGGCTCCAGGTCGCTGGAGACGCCGTCGATCATCTCGTGGAAATAGCGTGCCGGGATGCGATACTTGCGGACTACGTCCTGGAAGGCGGGCCACACCGGATGGTCGGCGGGCGGACCCGTGAGCGTCTGCACCATCTGTGCACGCCAGCCGGCGATGTTCGAAAGACTTGCTCCGGCCTCGTCGCTGAGGTCGTCGCATTCCCGCATGAACGCGTAGATGGCGCACATGGCGAGCCGCTTCTCTTCCGGCAATACGAGAAAGGAGTAGTAGAAGTTTTTAGCCCGTGCCCGGGCAACTCCCACGCAATGGGCATAGGACGCGGACAGACGGCTCATGCGGCTTTCGACACGGCCGCGCGCAGCAGGCTGCGCAGCAGCAGCACTACCCGCTCCGGTTTCGAAACCACGGGCCGTCCTTTCAATACGTCGTAGTCCTGCGCCCGGATCTTGTCCAGTACCTTCATTCCGCCGCGGCTGAAGAGATCGATGTCCAGCGCCAGCCGGCGGTCCAGTTTGCTCACCAGCGGCAGGCCGGCCAGGAACAGCTCCTGGGCATAGTCGACCGCTTCCACCATGACACTGCGGAAGGCGGGCGTATTCCGGTGGGCAAACAGCTCTTCCACCGTGTATCCATATTTGCGAAACAGGTGCAGCGGCAGGTAGACGCGATCTTTCTGGAGGTCGACGGTGACATCCTGCCAGAAGTTCGCCAGCTGCAGGGCGGAGCAGGTGGCGTCGGAGAGCCGGAAGCGTTCCTCGTCGCGATAGCCGCAGAGCATAAGCACCAGCCGGCCCACCGGATTGGCGGAGTTGACGCAGTAGCCCATGACTCCGGCCCAGTCGTCGTAGCGCGTGACCGTCTGGTCCTGGATGAACGCCGTCAGCAGGTTGTCGAACGGGTCGATGGGGAGTTTGTGCCGCTCGATGGTCGAAGCGAGAGCGACGAAGACCGGATGCGATGGTTTGCCGCGCTGGTACAGGGCGCGCAGTTCGCCGCGCCACCACTCGAGCAGGCGCAGGCTCTCGGCCGTGTCTCCGATCTCGTCGCCCAGATCGTCGGACCAGCGGCAGAAGGAGTAGACGTTGTAGAAATCCTGGTGCAGGTGCTTGGGCAGCAGAAAGCTCACCACGTTGAAGTTCTCGTAGTGGTGGGTCGCCAGCCAGTGCGTATACGACAAAGCCTGGTCACTCGACCAGGCTTTTGTCATGGCTTCCTGCGATTTCAGAAACTCGACGGGTTGCAGTTGCACGCTGATCGCAACAGCCTTAGGGAATGATGGCCGTCTTCATGTGGCCGTTGTGGCTCATCAGGTGGCGCATCACTTCGAGCAGGTTGGTGAGCGGCTCTTCCCGGTTGACGAAATCACGGGCGGTGATGTCGCCGCGGCTGACGATGTCGAGAGCCTTGCGGATGTAGGACGGCGTGTGGTGGAAGCTGGCCACGCACTTGATCTCGCTGTAGTGCAGCATCTGCGTCTCCAGCATGATGCGCGTGTCGCTGGGGCAGCCGCCAAAGAACTGGGCGGTTCCGCCGCGGCGCAGCAGGCGCACGGCAAGTTCCCAGGTTTCCGGGTTGCCCACCGCCTCAATCACGACATCGGCGCCGTAGCCGCCGGTAAGCCCGCGCACCTGGCGCATGACATCCTCGGCGTCGGTGTTGAGCAGGGCGTCGTGCGCCCCCATGCGCAGAGCGCGGTCCAATTGCGAGGTACGGCGGCCCAGGGCGATCACCCTGGCTCCGTAGACCTTGGCCAGCCGGACAAACATCAGACCAATCGGACCCTGGCCAATCACGACGACATTGTCGCCCGGGCGCACGTGGGTCTCTTCCAAACCCTTCAGGACGCAGGCCAGCGGCTCAATCAGGGCCGCATCCGGATAGCTCAGGTGGCCGGGGATCTCGTAAAGGTTCCGTTGGACGATGCGGGCGGGAATACGAATGAACTCGGCGTACGCCCCATTGTTAAACAACAGGTCCTCGCAGAGATTCTCCAGACCCTTGCGGCAGTAGAAACAGTTCAGGCAGGGCGCGGAGTTGGCTGCCACCACCCGTTGACCGGCGTGGAAGCCTTCCACATGCTCGCCTACGGCGACGATGTCGCCCGCCAACTCATGACCGAACAGGGCCGGCGGGACGATCATTTTTGCGTGATACCCGCGACGGAAAACCTTCACGTCGGTGCCGCAGGTGAGTGCGGCCCGCACGCGCACGAGCACGTCGCCTTTTTCAATTTGAGGCACGGACACCTGTTCTACGCGCACCTGTTCACGCCCGTAGAGCACGGCGGCCATCATCTGCTTGTTCACTTAAGACAACCTCTGTGGCTGAACCATTATTTTCAACGATTTGCCGTCCGGATGCAACGCCAGGCCGATGCCTTCCTGGATCTCAGAGAGCGGAAGTCTGTGAGAAACCAAATCTTCCACTGGCAAATCCCCGCTAAATACCAGACGAGCGGATTCGGCCTGAAGATCGACCGAAGCGCTGTAACACCCTAACAGCGTCCGCTCCAATTTGCAGATGTCAGCGCCGGAGAGTTCGATTCTTTCCGTGTCACTGGTCTGCGCAAACAGTAAGATCTTGCCGCCGGGACGGGAAGAGGCAACGGCCTGATCCACAATCCCCTTGGCTGAGGCGGCGACGAATACCTGGTCGACGCCGCGACCCTCCGTCAATCCCTTACACAGGCGCGCGACATCCTCCGCGCGCGGATCCCACGCTTCGGTAGCCCCAAACCGGCGGGACAACGCCAGACGCTCTGGAATCGCGTCTGTCGCCAGGACGGTGGCTCCGGTGCGCTTTACCAGCATGGTAAACAACAACCCAATCGGGCCCTGGCCCTGAACCAGCACCACATCCCCGGGCTGCGGGTTCATCTCCACGACCGCCTTCAGGCACGTATTCACTGGTTCAACAAAACTGGCAACTTCGAACGATACACCCTCCGGGATCAACTCCACGCCGTCACGGACAATCCAGTCCATCACCCGGATGTACTGGGCGAATCCGCCCCCGGCGGGCTCGAACCCGGCTGTAATACCAACCCTCTTGTAAGTTTCGCACTGTGCGTACAGTTTCTTCGAGCAATAAAAACATTTCTTACAAGGAATGTGGTGAAAGGCAATGACCCGGTCACCGGCCCGGTACTTCGTAACACCCGCGCCCACCTGTACAACTACACCTGCGGACTCGTGCCCATAGATGCGCGGCGGCGGCAGCAGATCGTGCTCCACCTTTTTCAGATCGGTGTGGCAGATGCCGCACGCCTCCACACGAACCAGAATCTCGCCCGGTCCGATCTGAGGCACGGGCACGGGCTCCACGCTGATCTGGCCCTGACCCGTGTAGACGGCGGCCATCATTGTGCCGTTGGGAGAACCGTTCGGTTTAGAATCGGCAGTCGGCAAGGAAATCCCCCAGATTCGTGGAAGCGCGGCGGCAGTGGGCGTCCAGGCGCACAAGCCCGGCAAAACTGGCTGGCCGCATTAGTGCGGCGGCCACAATGCGTCCGCGCGAAAAACGACCATCCCGGTCGCGGTACAGGTTGAAATCGAGTGGCATCTCATCGCGCGCTGTGTCACTTACGACGCGGATGCAATAAAACGGAGTTTCCGATCTTTCCGCCCGATCAGCGACGGCGGCGGCTTCCATCTCCACCACGGACGATCCTTCCGCCCATAGTGCGGCTTTCTCGGCGGCTGTCACCGCCACCCGGTCCACCGAAAGCAGGCGGCCCTGGGCGTGTGGAACATCAACATTTGTTGGATTGGATTCGAATTCGCGGCCCTGGTCCCTCGCCTCGACCGTCGACGCCACAAACACCTGGCAGGCATCCAGGGCGGGGTCCAAAGCTCCGCAGAATCCGGTACTTATGAAGGCGCGAGGCTCGCATTGCCGGGCGGCCACGTCGGCTGCTTCGCCGGCCAGCCTGGGACCCGGGCCATTGGCCGAAAGGATCCACGACGCCCCGCCGATCTCGGCCCGGCGGGCAAACTGCACCGGCCAGTCGAGTTCCGACACGGAGGACGCGTGCCGCAACAGCCCCTCAAACTCGCGGGCCTCCGCGGCAATCGCCACTATCGGGTTTCCGTCAACAGTAGCCATTTGCCTCAAACCAGGTCACAGCCTTGCGCAATGCAAGATCAGCGCCAGAGGGACGGAAGCCCAACTCCCGCTCCGCCTTGGCGCAACTTACCCACATTCTCTTCCGGGCCATCCGGACCGCGTCCAGAGGCACCCGCGGGGCTACCCCGCTGATATTCGCCCAGGCCGTTGAAAACGCGCCAGCTACCAGGGCCACCAGCCACGGGATTCTTGTCTTGGGTGCCGTCTTGCCGCTGATGGCGGCCAGCTTGCCCAGAATCTGCTCCAGCGTCAGGTTCTCGCTGCCGAGTATATACCGTTCGCCGGACTTTCCCCGTTCGCACGCCAGCCAGTGTCCTTCCGCCGTCTCCCGGGCGTCCACAATATTCAAACCGGTATCGACGAAAGCCGGAATCCGGCCGGCCAGGAAATCCACGATGGTCTGCCCGGTAGGGGTTGGTTTCACGTCGTGGTCGCCTACGGGTGCCGTAGGGTTCACAATCACCACCGGGAACCCTTCCTGGGCAAACCGCAGCGCCTCCTGCTCCGCCAGGAATTTCGACCGTTTATAGTGTCCGGTCATGTCTTCCAGGCTCACAGGCGTCGTCTCATTCCCCAGACCGCCCGGAACAAAGCCGATACACCCGACCGTGCTTGTATAGACCACCCGTTCGACGCCCGCCTTGCGGGCCGCGCCCAGCAGGTTCCTCGTCCCGGCGACGTTGGAGTCGTACATTTCCTGCGGATTCTTCACCCACAGCCGGTAGTCGGCGGCGACGTGGAACACCAGGCTGCAGCCGGCGACAGCCCTGCGCAGGGAATCAGCGTCGCGCAGGTCGCCGGGCACAATCTCGACGTCCAAACCGCGCAGATTCTCCGGTTTACGTGCCATGGCGCGGACGGGAATACCTCTCTCTACTAGCCCGTTTGCCACGTGCCAGCCGAGAAACCCCGAAGCGCCAGTCACTAACGCCGGCTTCAAACTTTCGCCTCGCTAAGATCAGACCCCATTTGCTACCGCGACGCCTTCCTGGAGCCGCCGAACGTTCGCAACCCCGTCACCCTCATGGGTGCACGGCGCCTCGTCCGCCCTTTAGTTTCATATATTCCGCGAGCGCAAGCGCCGGGAAAGAATGCCGGTAGAGATGATAGGTGAGGTAGAAGACCCTCGGGAAACCAGTCCCCGTCGCCAGATTCTCATCCCACCCGCCATCCTGGCGCTGATTCCGGATCAGGAAATCGACGCCCAGATGAACACTCTCGCTGGTCGTATCTCCGCCCGCCAGCAGGCCGAGCACAGCCCAGGCCGTTTGCGAGGCCGTGCTCTCCGCCCCGACGAACGTGTTGCGGGCGTAGCTTTCACAGCTCTCACCCCAGCCGCCGTCCGCATTCTGGACGGAACGAAGCCATTCACCGGCGCGCAGCACCTCTGCCTCGCGCTCGTCGAAGCCGGCGGCGCGCAGCCCGCGCAGAGCCAGAAACGTGCCGTAAATGTAATCCACGCCCCAACGGCCATACCAGCTGCCGTCGGGCTCCTGCGACTTGCGCAGATACTCCACACCCCGGCGCACCGCCGGGGAATCCTTGCTAACGCCCCACAAACAAAGCGCTTCCAGGACCCGGCCAGTGATATCCGGGCAAGTGGGGTCGAGCATCGCGTTGTGGTCCGCGAAGGGCACTTCGCTCAGGCTGTGCGTGTCGTTATCGACATCGAACGCCGCCCAGCCGCCATCCTTGCTCTGCATGGCCAGCAGCCAGTCGATGGCGCGATGCACAGCGGCATCGAACTCCGGTTGCCGATTGGACCGGGTATGCCACAGGCCCAGCAAAACCATCGCCGTATCATCAATATCGGGGTAAAACTCGTTGGCGAATTCGAAATACCAGCCGGATGGCTGGGTGTTCGGCCTCTTGACGCTCCAGTCGCCTTTCTGGCGAACTTCCTTCGTCAGCAGCCAATCGCCGCACAGCTTCATCCGGTCTTCCGGCGCGAAGCCGGCTTCCCCCAGCGCGTATGAGGCAATCGCCGTATCCCAGACTGGCGAGAAACAGGGTTGGAAGAAGAAACGTTCGCCATCGTCCACGAGCAGGGCGTCAAACTGCTTCTGCGCCTCCACCCGTTCCGGCGAATCCGCACCATACCCCAGCGAGTCCAGCGCCATGATGGCGTACTGCATGCTCGGATAGATGGCGGCAAGCCCCTCGGAGTGACGGAAACGTTCCAGAATCCACTCTTTTGCCCGCTGGATGGCCTTGGCCCGCACGCCGCGCGGTCCACTGCGCTCCCACACCTTAATCAGTTTGTCCGCCATCAGGAACCCGTTCTTCCAGGAGAAGAACGAATCCGCCTGGTGGAAGGAGATATCCGCTCCGGGCTTGAAGAGTTCCTGAAGATCGAAGCCCTGCGGCACGGGACGAGGGTTGCCGAGCGTGTGCGCCTGGACGATGGACAGGGGCACCACAATCGCCCTGGTCCAGGAGGACATTTCGTACAGCAGATTGGCCGGCAGCAGCATGATCTCCGGCGGAACGCTGGGCACATGCTGGCGCGGGAACAATCCGAACAACGCCATGTTGATCTTGACGTAACTGTTGGCCGCCTGGATGCCGCCCAAGGCGAGGATCCGCTCCCGCAGCCGCACCATCCGGTCGTCGTCCACCGCCAGCCCGGACAGCTTCAAGGCGAAGTAGGCCTTCACACTGGCGCTGCAATCCGAGGGGCCCTGGGGATAGATGGCGAAACCGCCGTCGGCATTCTGGCGCGCCAGAATCGAAGCCACGGCCCGGTCCACCTTGGCACGATCCGGCGGTACCCATTGCCCGTCCCGCGGCGGATGCAACCAGAGCAGCAGCAGCAGCCAGTCCGACTCCAGTGTGGAGTCGGCCGTCAGGTCGCCCCACCAGTAGCCGGCCGGATTCTGTCGGGAAAGCAGGTAGTCAGAGGCGCTCCGCGCGGCTTTCGCCGTGGCGGTGAGTAGTGCGTCCTCCACCTGCAATCCTGGGCTCATATGGAGGCCGGCGCCGCCGTGGAAGTGGAGATTGTGGTCAATCTGACCATGCCGCCCTGCAGCTCGTGCGGCAACTGGAAGCGGACATCCTCATCGACGATGTCCATCTCCTCCAGCGTGGCGAAACCGCGATCCATCAGGTACTGGATCAGGTCCTGCACCAGGTTCTCCGGCGCGGACGCGCCCGCTGTCACCGAAACCGTGTCGACACCCTGCAGCCATTCCTCCTTGAGGAACGACTTATCGTCGATCAGGTAGGCCGGAACACCGGACTTGCCGCAGACTTCCACCAGGCGTTTGGAGTTCGAACTGTTCTGCGAACCCACCACCAGCAGCAGCTGGCACAGCGGAGCCACGGCCTTCACCGCCATCTGGCGATTCTCGGTGGCGTAGCAGATGTCCTGGGACTTCGGTCCCTCCACCTTGGGGAACCGGCGCCGCAGAATCTCGATGATCCCGCGGGTCTCGTCCAGGCTGAGCGTGGTCTGGGTGAGGAAGCAAACCCGTTCGGGATTCGGGACCTCTACCGCCTCGGCGTCAGCCTCGGTCTGGATGATGAAGGTATTCTTCGGTGCTTCGCCGTAGGTGCCTTCGATCTCCTCGTGCTCCTTGTGGCCGATGAGCAGAATGCTGTAGCCCTGGCGCGCAAACTTCACGGCTTCCAGATGGACCTTGGTCACCAGCGGACAGGTGGCGTCGATCACTTCCAGTTGACGTTCCTTCGCCTCGGTGCGAACCGCCGGCGACACGCCGTGCGCGCTGAAGATCAGCCGGTTACCGGCCGGCACCTCGTGGAGGTCGTCCACGAAAATCGCGCCCAGACCCTTCAGCTCTTCCACCACGTGGCGGTTATGCACGATCTCCTTGCGTACGTAGATCGGCGCTCCATACACGTCCAGGGCGATTTTCACGACATCGATCGCTCGAACGACACCGGCGCAAAATCCCCGTGGACGCAGAAGGATAACCTTCTTCCCAGCGCTTCCGTTGTTCTGCATAAAAGAGACTTAGCCCATTATAGCAACCCCTTGGGCGTACCCCGGTTGGCCGTCCGGCTATTTCGTCTCCTGTTTGCCTCTCGTTTGGATGGAGAGGGCCGCAACTATCCCGTCAGGCCTGTGTTCAACGTAGTTGCAGCTCAGTCACTTCAACTTTCCGGAACTCCACCGGACCGTGATCGCCCTGTAACATTAGGGGCCCCGGTTTGTCCTCGTCAGGGTCCATGCACATGGCCGTAGGTCCAACTACGTCTTTCCGGTCAATGATCTTCACCCCGTTCAGAACGACAGTCAGGTCGCGGCCGACAATGCGCGCGGTGAGCGTCTGCCACTCCCCGGGAGCCTTGCTCGCGTTCGTGCTGGGCGCGATCCGGCTGTAGAGTGCTCCGTTGCCGTGCCAGTCCGGCGCCTGTCCGAAGTTGTCGAAGATCTGGATCTCATAGCGGCCGCGCAGCGCCATGCCGCTGTTCGAGCCCTTCGCGTAGCGGTACTCGAGCTTGACCTCGAAGTTCAAGAACCGGGCTTCGCTTAACAGATCCGACGCTTTCTCCCTGTTCTTCAAAACGCCGTTCTCGACATACCAGCCCGGCTCCGCCGGCAGCAGTTGCCGCCAGCCCGCCAGGCTCTTCCCGTCGAACAGGGAAACCGTCCGGCCTGCCTTCCACCGGCCGTCGTCGTGTTCATTGATCACCGGCGCTCGCACGCCGGTCCAGGTCAGAACCGGAGACGCTTTCCCGCCGACCTGCTCTTCGCGAGTCCCCTGCAGTTGCCCGCCCACGAGCTTCGCGCGGTAGACCTGCTTCACGATGGGGCTTTTGGAATCGCGGCTGGAGGCATGGTTCTCGAAGGTGAAGCTCAGCTCCCCCTTCTCGATCTTCATGTCCTTCACCACGTCCACCTGTCCGCCGGGCGCGCCGACGAACGAGCCATGCGGCTTTCCCGTGCCGGCGCCCTGGACCTCCAGCCACCACATACGGCCGCGCGGCGTCTTGACTCGGATATTCCAACGGCCGTCGAAATTCGAGTCCTGTGCGGAAAGTGACAGCATGGTGATGGCGAAAAGCAGGAAGCAGCGGGTCATCGAACGAATTATGGCAGATGTTCGATTCGCTCCAGCAGTGTGGCCAGGCGGGCCGCGTCGTCCTTGCGCCCGCCGAAGCGAAGCGCGTTATACACAACGGTGAATTCCCTGACGATCTCCGCCAGCCCTTCGCTGCGGACGCTGCGCGCGAACTCAGACGGAGTCCACGCCGGCGGTTTCTCCACGCCCCGCCGTTTCAATTGTTTCAGCATCTCACGGTAAATCAGGGCGGCATCGTGCGAATCGGCCTCGCCGCGCAGCAGCCTCTTGCGGCCCACCCAGCGAATCCGCCACTCCTTCAGTCGCGGCCAGCAGATGGCCAGCATTACCAGGCATGCAATGGCGATGAACCCTCCGGCATAGACGCGCGGATTGACAGCCGTAGCGCCTTGCCCAGCCCTGGAGAGCCTGCGCCAGAGCGGCGAGAACCAGTCGAGACTCAACCGGTGCCGCGACTGCTCCATGCGCAGGGCCAGCGTCAACTGCCGGTCCAAATCGTAGCCCAGCACCCACTCCTGCCAGAACATCTCCACGGCGTCCGACCACAGCGCCAGCTGGTTCAGCGGGCCGCCCGCGGTCAGGTTCGGATCCGACGGCGTGGGGTCGTAGGTCATCCAGCCCTGTCCGGGAATGAAAGCCTCCACCCAGCTGTGCGCGTCGGAGGCCCGGATCACACTCCAGCCGCTGAGCGGGTTATAGCTGCCGCTCTGGAAGCCTGTCGCCACGCGCGAGGGCACCCACACCGCGCGCAGCATCACGGCCATAGCCGAGGCGAAATACTCGCAATGCCCCTGGCGGCGCTCGAACAGGAAGGTCGCCAGCGGATCCTCTACTTCGTGCTCCAACGGAGTGAGCGAGTAGCGGAAGTTGTTCTTGAGGTACTGTTCAATGGCCCTCGCCCGCTCCGCATCATTCCTGGCCCCGGCCGTGATCTCCTGCGCCAGCGCCGTCACTCGCTTATCCAGCGGCGGCAGGCGCAGATGGAAATTGCGCTCGTTCTCGGGCAGGCGTTCCAGCGCTGCGTGGGCGGCCGCCGACAGGCGGGGCCCGGCGCCCGGCCGCCCTTGCAGAGGCTGCCAGCCAAAGGAGGCGTGAACGACATAGCGGAAGCCGTCCGGGTCGATGAACGGGACCCGGAAGCTGCCGTTCGGCATCTCCAGCACGAGCTTTGACGGGACGCGCAGGTACTCCGGCGTACCCGCCACAAAGATGGAATCGCCGCCGGTCGAATTCAGCACCACTTCATACGTCACCCGCTTGTAGCTCTGCTGCAGGTGCTCGTCGTCGGCCAGTTTCAACAGCCCCATCTCGGGCCGCAGTTCGCGCCCGGGCGAACGGGAGTTGTACCACTTCCAGTTGTTGAACTCCGACAGGGCGCTGCCGCGCCATTTCAGGCTGGGCGGGTTGTAGCCGTCCTCAAACCGGACATGCATCACCACCGTGCTCTGCCGGCGGATCTCCCCCACCTGGCCCAGCGTCACTTCGCTGGCGAAGCCCGAGACGCTTTGCCGGCCCGGCAGCAGCCGTTCCAGCGCCGCACGGGCGGTGCGCGGCAGCACGAAGAACAGCGCCATAGTGACAAAGAGGATGCCCGTTGTCGTCAGGCCGGTGATCCAGCCCAGGCGCCGCCCGAACGAACCGATGCCCAGGGTGACCAGCTTGCGGCCCTCGCGCGCCCTCAGGATCTCGGTGCTGGCGAAGGTAGCCACCGTACACAGCAGAAACAGCGTCAGAAAGACGAAGAATGTGAGATTCGTGGAAAGGATAGAGGCGGCCAGCAGTTCCAGGAACGCGATGATCTTCAGGAAGAAGAAATCGCGCGGCCGGCTCGCCGTCAGAACCTTGACAATCGCCACGAAGAACACCATGTGGACCGTGGCCCGCAGGAAGTCTCGGGAGATGTAGAGGTAGTCCAGCGGGTAGAAGCCGGTATAGAGCAGGGTGGCCGCGGTCACCCAACGCGAGGCCACGTTCACCTTCCACCAGCCCGCCACCAGGAAGATCCGCAGAACCAGCGCCATGCCGGCCAGCGCCGCACTGGGCGCGTCGACAGCGCCGCCGGTAAGACCCTGGCCCAGCAACAGGGCGCAGTATCCGCTCACCAGCATCCCCAGCAGGGAAGCCTCGAAAAAGCGCCGGATCGCGCTCTCCTCGAACTCTACCGCCCGCCTCGCAGCCATTCGTTCTCCACCAGTTTGGTGAACTCCAGCAGATTCGACATCGCCTCTGTCTCAGAGGAACAGACGACAAACAGGTTGCTCTTGTGGAATGACGTGGACCGCTCTCCGCCCTGCCACTTCTGTCGAGCCTCGAACGCCGAAGCCTCCGTCGGCATGCCGAACACCTGCACCTGCACCATGCGGTCCAATTGCCGGTAGCTGGTCCTCACCCATTGCACCGGCTTGAGCGCCTGGACACTCGACGGAGCCCCGGCGAGATCCGGTGTTTCCACCCCGGTCCGTTTCCAGTCCGCGCCCAGTTGAAGCGGAGGTACGGGAATCAGCGGTTTGTGCGGAAGACTCGTACAGGCGCCCAGGACCAGCGCCGCCGCGCACAGCCACAGCCCCGCCATTACTCTCATGTCCAAACCATATCATTCCGCTTCTGTCCGCGTGCGACTGTGCTACAACCAGAACGTGAATCTTGCGCTGTTCCACGATCTTCCTCCCTCCGCCCTTCACGCAGCACGCTTCGCCGAAGACCGGATTCTCTCCAAGTTGCAGGCCATCGACGCCAAGGCACGCCGCAAGGGCTTCGACGTCCTGGATGCCACACGCAGCCCATTCGTCCGCATCGGCATGGAGACCACGCCGGATGGCAAGGTCACGAAGAACAGCCTGGGGGTTCTGCATCTGGCCTGGCTGGCCGCCCAGCACCCCGAGTGGCCGGACACGGTCCAGGCCGAACTCGAGGCGATTCGCGCCGCCATCAAACAGACGCACCGCAAGCCGCTGAAGTTCCTCATCTGGGCCGGTATGGGCGGCTCGGCTGAAGACAAGTCGATGTACAACGCGGCCGGACTCCTGGCCAAGGGGCCCAAATGCTATGTGCTCGACTCGACCGATCCCGCCAAGCTGAAGGCGATCCTGGCCGATATCACCAAGCGCTCCAAGGGTTCCCTCAAAGACGCCCTGCAGTCCTCCCTGGTCGTCGGCATGGCCATGGGGATGACTTCCTACGAGCCCGTCGTGAATCTCGAAAAGCTGGCGAAGCTCTACGAAAAGCACAAGCTCGACTCCCGTCCCAACTTTGTCTATATGACTCTACCCGGCTCGCTGCTGGACCAGTTTGCCGGTCCACGCGGCTATCGCAGGGTGGAACTGCAGCTCGATAACGGCAACAGCACGGCGGGCCGCCACAGTGCTCCTCTCACTCGCGGCAGCCTCTACCCGCTGGGTCTCGCCGGCATCGATCTGAAGCAGTGGATCGCCGGGACCCAGCTCGACGAGCAGGAAATCCATACCGCCTGGTCGCTCTCCTCCTTCCTCCAGAAGCAGGGCGAGGCGGGCCGCGACAAGGTCACGCTCATTCTCTCCAAATCGCTGGCGGCCGCCGCGTTGTGGACGAAGCAGAATTTCGAAGAAAGCCTCGGCAAAAGCGAAGAGCTCGGCATCAAGATCGTTATCGGCGAACCCACCCGCATGGCCGACTATCAGCCGCCGAAGCATCCGCAGCAGGATCGGGCCTTCGTCGTCGTGGAACGCAAGGGCGAGCCCGCCTTCGACCGCCAGAAGATGGCCCTGTTGAAGCGTGCCGGCTACCCGCTGGCCGTCCTGACCCTGCCCAAGGAAAAGCCGCTCTCGTTCTACATGCAGACCATCCACTACGTGGTCTTCGGCCTCGCCTGGTTGCGCAAGATGAACTTTGTGACGCAGCCCAGCGTCGAGCTTTACAAATCCATCACCAATCCGCTCTACCAGAACGCCATCTTCCAGGGCGGCATCGAGAAGACGCCTGAGTGGAAGCAACTCAGGGAATCGCCCCGGCAGGTCAAATGGCGCGGTGGCATCACCCTTCACTACGACCGGCTGCCGTGCGGTGTCGAACTTACAGATCGCGATGCGCCCTCGGCTTACGCGGCGCTGCTGCGCCAGCTTTCAGCCGCCCGCAGCATTGAATACGGCGAACTCACCTTCTTCGGCGATACCCGCTACTCCGCGCCTGGCATCGCCCTGCGCAAAGTCCTCGATAAAGCCGCCGCCGACCTGTTCCGGGCCCGCCTGAAGATGCCCGTGGATGTCTACGAAGGGCCGGCCATGAATCACTCCTTCCATGAGATGATCATCGGCCACGGCCGCTGCCTGTCCACCGTCCTTCTCAGCGAGAAAGCCGAGAGGCTGCCGGAGGCCGGATATACGGCTGACTACCACCGGGCCCAGTTCCTGGCCACCCAGATGGCCCTGGAGCAGCGCGCGCGGCTGGTAGTCGCCATCACGCTGAAAGATCTGGAACCGGCGTCGCTCAAAGCCCTGGGCGAGTTCTTCCGGGCCGCCGCCGTCGCGCTGAAGTAGGCCCGGAGACACCCCCTCAGGTACCATAGAGTCCGTATGGCGAAGATTAAGCCGGCGGGCGGGAAGAAAACCTCCGCCGGACCGAAGAACCCGGGCGCCGTGGGCTGCCTCATCCTCATAGGGTCGATTCTTGTACTCGTTTGCCTCGTGATGTACTTTTCCCTAGCACGTTCTTAGCGGAAGGACCCAAACTATGCGCAGTGACAAGCGGCAGCCGGACCAGCTCCGGCCCGTCAAGATCCAGACGAACTATCTGATGACCGCCGAAGGCTCGGCGATGATCGAGGTTGGCCATACCCGCGTCCTGTGCGCCGCCAGCATCGAGGACTCTCTGCCCTCGTTCCTGCGCAACTCCGGCCGCGGTTGGGTCACGGCGGAATATGCCATGCTGCCGCGCGCCACGGCGGAACGCACGCCGCGCGAGATCACCAAAGGCAAACAGTCCGGCCGGACGCACGAAATCCAGCGCCTCATCGGCCGCTCGCTGCGTGCCGTGGTCGATATGGAGGCCCTGGGTGAACGTACCATTGTCGTCGACTGCGACGTGATCCAGGCCGATGGGGGCACGCGGACGGCGGCCATCACCGGAGGGTATGTCGCTCTGGCCCTGGCCGTGAAAAAACTGCTGGAATTCGGGGTTCTCAAACGCAATCCGCTGCGCGACCTCATCGCCGCCACCAGCGTCGGCGTGGTCAAGGGCGCCAGCCTGCTCGACCTCTGTTACGAAGAAGATTCAGCGGCCGAGGTCGATATGAACGTCGTCATGACCGGCGCCGGTGAGTTTGTCGAACTGCAGGCCACCGCGGAAAAACTGAGTTTTAAGGACGAACGCCTGCTCGAAATGATCGCCCTGGCCCGCAAGGGGCTGGCCGAGATCTTCGAAATGCAGCAGGCCGCCATACAAGGAAAATGATCATTCGTTGCGCAACTACCAACTCCGGGAAGGTTCGTGAGTTTCACATGGCCGCCGCCCACTTCGGCTACCCGGAGATCGACATCCAACTGCTCGAAGACATGAAGTCGATTTCGCCGGCCGTCGAGGACGGCGAATCGTTTGACGAGAACGCCATCAAGAAGGCGCTGCACTACTCGAAGCACACCGGCGACCTCGTCTTTGCCGACGACTCAGGCCTGGAAGTGGACGCCCTCGATGGCGCGCCCGGCGTGCTCTCCGCCCGCTACAGCCCGGAAGGGACGGACGAGGCCAACAATCGCCTGCTGATCGAGAACCTGCGCGATCAGGACGACCGCATCGCCCGTTTCGTGTGCGTCATCGCTCTGGCTCGCAAGGGCGAACTGGTGGGCATGTTCAAAGGCGACGTGGAAGGCATCATCCTGGACGAGGCTTCGGGCCCGAACGGCTTCGGCTACGATCCCCACTTTTTCTACCCGCCCTTCAATTCCACGTTCGGAGAAGCGAGCGAGGAAAAGAAGATGTCGGTGAGTCATCGCGGCCAGGCCCTGAAGGCCATGCTGGCTTTTATTTCGAAGCTGTAGCTTCCGGACGGGCTGCGGCTTTGCGTCCGCAGCCCTCGTTCTCCACTTCTACTTCTTTCCGCGCAGCTTCCAAAGACTCCAGCCGATGAGAGTCTTCGCGTCGCAGATCTCTCCTTTTTCGATCATCTCGCCCATCTGTTTCCAGGTGAACCAGCCGGTTTCAATGCGCTCGTCATCCATGGGCGTGGCCTTGCCGGCTTTTAGCTCCTGGGCAATGTAGATCGTCATCGCCTCGGCCACGAAGCCCGGGCTGGGGTAAAACTTCGTAAGCTTCGTCCACTTCTTCGCGCGGTAGCCGGTCTCTTCGATCAACTCGCGCTTGGCGGCCTGCAGCGGCGTCTCGCCCGGATCCACCCGGCCCGCCGACAACTCCCACATCGACTTCCTCGCCGGCAGCCGGTATTGCCGCACCAGCAGCACCCGCCCTTTCTCGTCCACCGGCATAATGACGGCCGAGCCGTCGTGCTGCACGATGGCCCGTTTGATCTCGAACCCATCCGGATCCACCGCGTGGTCCATCGTGACGCGAAAGATCGGAGTGTCCAGCAGCTTCTCCGACGAAATCAGTTTCATGGGCATAGGTTCTATTTCCGCACTGCGGCGGCGAACTCCGCAACGCCGCGCGTATTCATGACGTCGTCCTTCGTCAGCCAGCCGCGCCGCGCCATCTTGACGCCATACTTCATATTCGCCAGGTGCTTCGGATGATGGGCGTCGGTCGAAATGGTGAACTTCACCCCCAATGCCTTCGCCCGGCGCAGCAGATTGGCCGAAAGATCGAGCCGTTCCGGACTTGCGTTGACCTCCATCCATACCCCTCGCCGGCCCGCCTCGCCGGCCACCTTGTCGAAGTCGTAGGTGTACGCCTCGCGATGCAGCAGCACTCGTCCGGTCGGGTGCCCCAGTACCTTCACTGACGGACTCTCCAGGCAGCGCAGCAGCCGGTCGGTCATCTCGGTGGTCTCCAGGTTCATGTAGCCGTGGACACTGGCCACCACCCAGTCCAGTTCGGCCAGCGCGTCTTCGCTCAGGTCCATCCGGCCGTCGCGCAGAATGTCGCACTCCAGCCCGGAGAAGATGCGGATGCCGCGATCCTCTTTATTGAACTCGCGCACTTGCGCCGCGAACTGCACCGCACGCGCCTCGTCCAGCCCGTTGGCCATGGCCAGCGCTTTGGAGTGGTCCGTGATGGCGACGTACTCGTACCCCATCGCCTTGGCCGCTTCGGCCATCTCCTCCAGCGTGGCGCGGCCGTCACTCTCCCGCGTATGCATGTGGAGGTCGCCGCGCAGGTCCTCCAGTTCGATCAGTTGGGGCAACTGGCGCTTCTCGGCGGCTTCGATCTCGCCCTGGTTCTCGCGCATCTCCGGCGGAATCCAGGCCAGCCCCAGCGCTTCGTAGATCTCTTCTTCGGTTGCCCCGGCTACCCGCGTCTCGTCGCTGAGCTTGAACAGGCCATACTCGTTCAATGTCAGCCCCATCTTCAGGGCGCGCTGCCGCAGAGCGACGTTGTGCTCCTTATTGCCGGTGAAATACTGCAGGGCCGCGCCGTAGCTTTCCGCAGGAACTGCCCTGACGTCCACCTGCAGCCCCTCAAGACCGAACAGCGCCGATGCCTTGGTCGTCCCCTGGCCCAGCACGTCGTGCACCCTCGGATGCTTGACGAACTTCGCCAGTGCCTCTTCCGCATTGTCACCGGTCACCAGCAGATCCAGGTCGCCTACGGTTTCGCGGCCGCGCCGGAAACTGCCGGCCGGCGTCGCGCCCAGGTAGCCGCCCAGTTCCGTCGCCGCGGCATCGGCAAAGTTCATGAGGAAGCGTCCGGCGCTCTGCCGGTACTGGCTGATCCCTTTCAGGATCTTGTCTTCCAGCTTGGCGCCCATGCGCGGCAGGTCCCGCAGTTTGTGGTCGCGGCACAGCCGCTCCAGGTCTTCCAGCGTGCTGACGCGGAAGTGCTCCCAAAGCGTACGCACCGTCTTCGGGCCAAGCCCCTGGATGCGGAGCATCTCCAGCGCGGTCGGCGGATACTTCTCCAGCATCTCGTCGCGCCGGGCAAACGAACCGCGCGTCACAATCTCTTTCAGCGCCTCCGCGATGCCCTTGCCGATGCCCTGGATGTCCGTCACCTTGCGGGCCGGATCCATCACGATGTCTGCAATTCTTTCCGGGTAGCCCTCGATCACACTGGCCGCGTTCCGATAGCTTCGAATGCGGAACCCGTCTTCGCCACCGATCTCCATCAGGTCGCCGGTTTCGGCCAGCATCCGTGCAATTTCAAGATTCTCCATGCCATTCCCTTTCCCCGTAGGGCTCCACATGAACCAGGACGTCCGCCACCCAGGGCAGATCGGCCTTCACTTTGTTACGAACCTCCTCGGCAATTGAGTGGCCGCGCCGGACGCTCAGTTCCGGGTCCACCTCCAGGTGGAGGTCGACGTGATAGCGCAATCCGGTCTTGCGGGCATAGCACTTCTCCACGTCCAAAGCGCCCTTTACCGAAATCGCCGACTTGCGGATGTCATTCATCCGGTCATCGTCAGGCATGGTGTCCATCAGGGTCAGGGAAGTCTCGCGAACCACCTGCAGTCCCAGCACGATGACAATCAAACCTACCGCCGCCCCGCCGTAGTGGTCGGCCGCCAGGAATCGCACCGGATCGTAGAGGGTCAGTGAGAGGGCGATCAGGGCGACCGTGCCGGACAGGATATCGACCGTGTCGTTCCAGGCGTCCGCGACAATCGCCGAACTGCCGATCTTGCGCCCCACCTTGAATTTGTATGTGGAGAGGGTCGCCTTCAGAACGACGCTGGCGATCAGCGGCCAGACCGCATAAAAATGCGGCGGAGCGTGCACGGCGTCGACGTTTTGCAGAGAGTGCCAGGTGATTAGCGCACCCACCGCGGCCAGCGCCAGGCCGACACCCAGTCCGGTGAGCGTTTCAAACCGCCCATGTCCATAGGGATGATTCTCGTCCGGCGGGCGGGCGGCCACACTCAGGCCCAGCAGGATAAACCCCGACGCAAGAACGTCTCCAGCGCTTTCCACACCGTCGGCGAGGACCGAGTTCGAGCCGCCCAGCCAGCCGGCCAGCAGTTTGGCAACCGCGAGGCCGCCGCTGACAGCCATGCTGAGAATCGATACCTTCTTGCCGAGATCTTCCGCTTGCGCCACCAAAGAGAATGTACCGCAACCGAGGAGCAGGCTGGTGCCATGCGTTCCAGGACTGATCGACACTCGACCCCGAACTCCTTTCGGCATGAGGCACTTGCCCGGCCCTTACAATCGGGATTACACTCATGGGCAGCCCAATCGAACGGAAGAACCTCGATCCGCCCGATTCGATAAGCTAGGTGGTATGGGTGATTTGTGCCCGGATGGGTGCAGTTTCCATGCCCAGCGTTGATCCTCGGAATGGTCACGCAATTTGCAGGCAGAGAAGGGAGGGGCAAAACAATATGGACGAAATGAGAAAGGCCCCATTGGGCCCCAAACGGCCCGGCGCAGAGAAGCAGGCTCAAAACATACAGGAAGCATTCCTGAACAACGCCAGGAAGGAAAAGACCTTCCTGACCATCTACCTCATGAGCGGCGTCAAGCTCTCGGGCCGTATTAAAAGCTTCGATAAGTATTCGGTCATCCTGGAAACCAACAATCAGGAACAGCTGATCTTCAAGCACGCCATTTCCACCGTCGTGATTTCGAAGCCGGCCCACGGGATGTCCGGCCATTCCTCGCAATCCACCGGTGCGCCCGGAGTCCCCGCGGCCCCCGTCAATGACGGCTCGGAGGTCTGACACACTCATTGCCTGAGCAAAGCCGAGAGCGGGCCATTCTGGTGGCCGTGGAGTTGACCGGACGAAGGAAAGAGCCGGATGCTCCAGAACCGGAAGAGTCTCTTCAGGAACTGGCGACCCTGGCCGAAAGCGCCGGAGCGCAGATCATCGAAAAGATCCTGCAGAGCCGTGCTGCGTTCGATCAGGCCACCCTGGTCGGTTCCGGCAAACTCGAAGAACTCCGCTCGGTGGTGAAGGCGATGGATGTGGACGTGGTCATCGTCGACCACGAATTGGGCGGCACCCAGCAGCGCAATCTGGAACGTTCTCTGGACTGCAAGGTGGTCGACCGCACCCAATTGATTCTGGACATCTTTGCTCATCGTGCCCGGACCCGCGAAGGCCAGTTGCAGGTGGAGCTCGCCCAGCTCAACTACCTGCTGCCGCGCCTTACGGGAAAGGGCATCGCCATGTCCCGGCTCGGCGCTGGTATCGGAACGCGCGGCCCGGGCGAAACGAAGCTTGAGACGGACCGCCGCCGCATCCACCACCGCATCAAGAGGATTCAGCACGATCTGGAGTCAGTCCGCGGCTCGCGCGGCATTCAACGCCGCCTGCGTCAGGCCGTGCCGCTGCAGACGCTGGCCCTGGTGGGCTATACGAATGCCGGCAAGTCCACGCTTTTTAATCGCTTGACCGGAGCAGGCGTACTGGCCGACGCGCGCATGTTCGCGACGCTCGATCCCACCGTCCGCCAGGTCCAGTTGCCCAGCCGCCGCCGGATCCTGCTCAGCGACACTGTCGGTTTTATTCGCCAGTTGCCCACCACGCTGGTGCAGGCCTTCCGGGCCACTTTGGAAGAAGTGACCGAGGCCGCCCTGCTGTTGCATGTGGTGGATGCCTCCTCGGCGGCCGCCGCCGGGCATTCTTCCCATGTGCGCCGTGTTTTGAATGAGATAGGAGCGGAGAACACTCCGCAGATCCTCGTCTTGAACAAGGCCGACCTGCTGGGCGGCATCGGCGAGAGCCCGGCCACGTTGCTGCGGCGTCTGTCCGGCGAGGCCGGCGGCGCGCCCTGCGTCTCCGTTTCCGCCCACAATGGAGACGGCATCGACGACCTGCTCGACCTGATCGACCGGATGCTGCCCGAAGATCCTGTCGAGTTCGCCACCTTCCACATCCCTGTGACGGATTTGGGTGTTGTTCACCTGCTCCACGAGTTCGCCCGCGTCACTTCGGAGCGCTATCTGGCCGACTACTGCGAGGTGGAAGCCGAGGTTTCCGCGTCCGTCCTGCGGCGAGTTGTTCAATACAGGGTGGCCCAAACTGTACGAGACACAGCACCCTTCGTCTGATTTCCGCCGTTTTCCAGAGGCTGTGGAAAACGTTGTGGATTTCGCTTGGAACATCTGTGAAGTAACACAAAAATATGGACTTACTGGTCTGTTGATTTCCACAGCCGGCTGTGGATTCTGCATTCGTTTGGGGACAGTAAGATCTCCTGCTTATTCTCTCCCCGGGGGTCCGCTTTCCGGCTCTCCTCATCCTGGAGCCCGAACCGGGAGAAAGCCATCCAATCAGTTGGTGTCTGTCTCCGATTGGTTTATCTTGGGTGAAGGCCGATGAACATCCCTAACGCACTCACGCTGCTGCGGATCTTCTTCGTGCCCATGCTGGTGGCTGTGCTGGTTCAGGATGATTCGGTTTACCAGATCTTCGGCTTCAACCTGACCAACGACATCGTCGCCCTGCTCATCTTTCTCTCCGCCGCGTTTACTGACCTTCTGGATGGCTACCTGGCGCGCCGCTGGAACCAGATCACCACGGTCGGCATGCTGCTGGATCCCATCGCCGACAAATTATTGATCTCCGCGGCTTTGATCTCCCTGGTCCAGGTGCACCGCGTGCCGGGCTGGATGGCGGTGCTCATCATCGGACGCGAGTTTGCCGTTTCCGGGCTGCGCAGCATCGCCGCCAGTGAGGGATACACCATCCAGGCCAGCGACCTTGGCAAGACAAAGATGGTGTCCCAGGTGGTCGCCATTTCACTCACGCTGGCGGCCGAGGATCACGGCTGGCTGTTGGGGCCGGCCAACATTTGTATGTGGGGGACCATGATCTTCGCCCTCGCTTCCGCTGCTGACTATGCCCGCAAGTTCTGGCGCCTGATCGACGAAAGCATCAAGGAACGCCGCCGGTCGGAGTTGCTGCGGTTGGAGAAGGAGCGGCAGAAGGTAGCCATGAAGGCGGCTGCGGTCTCTCGCGAACGCAGCCGCTGAACGCCCGGAGCCGCTTACTGCGTCTCCACTTCCTTCCGCCACTGCATCAGGACCGTCTGGAGTTCGTCCACCACGACGGGATTGCTCCGCCGCAGATTGCGGGTCTCCCCCGGATCCACTTCCAGGTCCGAGAGGAACACCGCGTCCTCGCCCTCCAGCGGCTTCTGGCCCGCGGGTGTACCGTCGTGAGTCACCCCATTCAGCACCAGCTTCCATTTGCCTTTCCGGATGGCCAGTTGCGGGCCCTCGGCCCAGGCCACGAACTCGTGCTGCGAAGCCGCTCCTGACGTCAGCACCGGCCAGAGATTCCGGCCGTCCAGCTTGCGATCCGAGGGCGGATCTACCCCTGCCGCGTGGCAGATGGTGGGCAGGATATCCGCCGTCAGCGCCAGCTGATTGCGTTGTTGCCCCGCGGGGATATGCCCTGGCCAGTTCAGCAGCGCCGGCACGTGCATGCCGCCGTCGAACGTGCTGAATTTGTACCCCCGGAAGGGCAGGTTGCGGCCGGCCGAGGCGATATTCTGGCCCAAACCCGCCCGCCGCTCCGTCGTGGCGCCGTTATCGCCGACCAGGAAGAGCAGGGTCCTCTCGCGCTGGCCTGTACTCTCCAGGGCGGACACCATGGCCCCAATCTGATCATCGGCGGCCGAGAGCATGGCCGCGTACATCCGCCGTTCGGGCGGCAGGTTGGTGAAGCGGTCGAGGTACTTCTGCGGAGCGTGCATTGGATAGTGAACCGCATTGAACGCGGTGTAGAGGAAGAAGGGCTGCTGCCGCCGCTGCCGGATGAAACTCACCGCCTCTTCTCCAATGCGTTCCGTGAGATAGCGGCCGTCTTCAAAGATCTCCTGGCGGTTGCGCCAAAGGTCATGGAAGTTCGCCCGCTTCGGCTCGCCCCAGTAGAAACGATGGGAATAGTAATCGACGCAGCCTTCCAGGAAGCCGTAGAACGAATCGAACCCATGCGCATTCGGCACCGTCTCGGGCGTGCTGCCCAGGTGCCACTTTCCGCACAGGCCCGTATTGTAGCCGGCGCCCTTCAGCACAGTGGCAATGGTCTTCTCGCTGGGTGGCAGCGGCCGCCCATTGCCGGAGACGCCATTCCGCAACGGGTACCGGCCAGTCATCAGGGCACCCCTGGCCGGAGCGCAGACCGGTGCGCAGGAGTACCAGTTGGAGAATGTGGTGCCCCCCGCCGCCAGCTTGTCGATATTGGGCGTCTGCAGGTCCTTTGCGCCCAGGTAACCCAAGTCGCGGACGCCAAGATCGTCAAACATCATGACGATGACGTTCGGTCTGCCCGTGGGTGCCGGCCGCTGGGCCTGCAACTCCAGGGCGGTGACGGCGCTGCCCAGCAGCGTCCTGCGTGAAAGATGGTCCCGCATGATTAGAATGTAAACCTCAATCCAAGTTGGAGTTGGCGATTGTCCGAAGCGGTGCCGGTGATGACGCCGTAGGTGGCGTTGCCCACCGTCAGGCCCGGCGCGCCGAGTTGCGGATGATTCAGGGCATTGAAGCCCTCCGCACGGAACTGCAGGATCTGCGGATGGTCGGGCCGGATGCGGAAGTCTCGCTGCAGGCTCAGGTCGACCGTCTGGACGCCTGGGGCCCGCAACACGTTGCGGCCTGAATTTCCAAAGACATAAGACGTGGGCACGCTGAAGCAGGAGGTGTCGAACCAGCGCTGGGCGTTGCCGCCGCTCAGCTTGCCGTCACAGGTGCGGTTGGGCCGCGAAGTAGTGCCCGCATTGGCGCTGTCGAATGACAGTCCAGGCGTCAGTGCCAGACCGGTCTGTGTCTGGAAAATGACAGCCAGCCGCCAGCCGCCCAGTGCGGCGTCCGCCGCCTTGTTTTGCGACAGGAAGCGCTTCCCGCGGCCGAATGGAGCCTCGAAGCTGCCCGCGATCACATAACGCAGCCTCACGTCGTTGTCGGACGATGCGTAGTTCGCTTTCCTGTTGTAGTTGTCCTGGATGGTGGTGCCGCTGCCGCAGCCGTCACACAGGTCCAGCGCCGGGTTCTGGTAGTCCCGCGCATGACCATAGGTGAACGTGGTCAGCAGGCTGAGCCCGGCGCCGAACCGCCGTTCCAGCTTGGCCGACAGGCCGTTGTAACTGCTCATGTTCCAGTTGCCCAGGGCCTTCACCGAGGCGCGCGTATACTGCGCCAGCGGACGGCGCGAGACCACCGTGGTCGAACTGAGCGTGAGCGGCTGATTGCCCTCCCCGATGCCAATTGCCTGCACACCGTGGTTGCCCACATAGTTGACCTCCGCCAGCAGATTCATCGGTAGCTGCTTCTGCAGGCTGAGGCTCCACTGCTGCACATAGGGCGTCTTGGGCCGTTCCGGCCAGCTCACCAGGGTTGCGGTCGCCGTGGGATTCAGGACGAAGTCGGCGGGCTTGATCGGTGTGGGCCGGGTGATGGTGGCGCCGTCCACCAGGACAAAGCCGCTGGAAGGAAATAGCTGATCGCTGCTGATGGTCTGCGCGCCGAAGCCGAACGACGGCGGATTGCTGGTCATGCGGTTGGTGACGCCGGTGCCCTGGTCCTGGCCGTAGAAGATGCCGTAGGAGCCGCGAACCACCAGGTCCTTCACTCGGTTGCTGCGCCAGGCGAAGCCGACGCGCGGTGCCCAGTTGTTGAGGTCCCGGTCGATGAGCGCCCGCGGACGCGCCGCATTTCCCGATTGGATCAACTGGCCGTAGAGCGGGTCGCCCACATCCAGAATGAAGTTCGCCATGCGGTTCTGGGTCTCGATGTAGGGGGACGAATACTCATAACGGATGCCGAAGTTTAAGGTGAGCTGGCGGCTGACGGTCCATTGATCCTGGAAGTAGCCGGAGCCGAACCAGCCGCGCTCAATCGCTTCGGCGATGGTTCCTGTTGTCAGCGAATTGGCGCTCCCCAGCAGCAGGTCGGCCACTGGACTGCCGGTGCCGGACCGCGCCTGCGGGTTCTGGGTGAAGACTCCGCTGAAGCCGAAGCTGCTGCGGCCGTTGCTGGTGGCGAAGGTCGACGGCCGGATGAGCATGAACTCGGTGCCGAACTTGAACACGTGCGCGCCGAAGGATTTGGAGATGTTGTCCGACCAGTCCCACACGCCGGAAGTCTTCACCAGGGGGCTGTTGCCGCAGCAGCCGGGCTGGCTGCCCAGGCTGGCATAGCCCGAGACGTTGAAAACAGGAATGCCGGAAGTGACGCGGGGATCGAGCGATCCGGGTATGATCTCGTCGCGCGGCAGCGTCGAATCCTGGTGCATGTTGATGGTGGTCCAGGTGAACCGGAACTCGTTCACCAGGGTTGGACTGATCGTGCGTGTATACCCTACGCCGGCGCTGGTCGAGTCGATGTTGCGATCGGCTGCCGACTGGGCCGGTTGCGCCAGGGGCGAGGCGGCCAGCAGGGAACTGCGCGCAATCGAATAACGGGCAAAGATCGAGTCACGGCTCGAAGCTTGGTAATCGCCACGCACCACGCCATTCTTCGAATCCTGCCGCTGCGGCGCCAGCGACTTGAACAGGTTCGGCGAGCCGTCCACGTTCGAAACCGGATAGAGGCTCATCATCCGCTGGCCCAGCGCATTCAGGCGATTGGTGGGGATTGAGTTGTTGGGAAACACGTCCCGGATGTAGCCGGAACCGGCTGGATTGGCGCGGGTGGTCGCCGGGTCGTAGATCGCGGTGGAACCATAGCTGCCGGCGCGTTGGGCCGGCGTGGGAATGGTGGACGTCGCGGCGCCCTCGCTGCGGTTGTGGACGCCTTCGTAGGCTCCAAACGCCCAGAGCTTGTCTTTGATGATGGGGCCGCCCACGGAACCGCCGTACTGGTTGCGAACCAGCAGCGGTTTCGAACCTGCGAGAGCAAAATAGTTGACGGCATCGAGGTTATCGTTGCGCAGGAACTCAGACGCGGAGCCGTGCAGGGTGTTGGTGCCGGTCTTCGTGACCGCGCTGACCACACCGCCGGCGGCGGCGCCGAACTCGGCCGAGGTGTTGCTGGTCTGGACCGTGAACTCAGCCAGGGCGTCGAGCGGGGGCCGGATCATGTCGCGGGCGCGGTTGTCGAGGCCGCGCAGGTAGTTCTCGTTGCGGGCGCCGTCCAGCAGAAACGCGTTCTGCAGACCGGTGTTGCCGTAAGCGGAGAACGTCTGATCGCGGCTGCCGGAAGCGGGAATCGCACCCGGCGTCAGGTTTGCCAGGCTCAGATAGTTGCGGCCGTTGAGAGGCAGCGACTGGATCTGCTGCTCGTTCACAACCTGGCCCAGGGTCGCCGACTTCTCCTCCAGCAGCGGCGCCTCGCCGCTGACGGTGATCGACTCCGACGAACTGCCGGTTTCGAGCTGGATGGGGAGACTCAGGATGGAGCCGGCGCTAACCGTGACGGCTTTTCGCACGGCCGATTTAAACCCCTGCATGTTTACGGCGATGTCGTAACTGCCGGGCGGAAGCAGCGGGACGGTCGCGGTGCCGCGCTCATTGGTCGTGAGGGTGCGCAGCAGGTTGCCTGTTTCAGAGCCGGTGACCGTCACCGTGGCGCCGGGCACCAGGGCCCCGGAGGCGTCCGAAATGTTGACCGAAATCTCACCGGTCGAGGTCTGGCCGGCCAACGGCGGCAGGGGAATCAGGAGCAAACAAATGGCAAAGTAAAGAGCGGCTGGCCATCGGAACAGGATGACGGCGGGACTGAGCCGTGGGGCGGACGACAGGTGTTGCATCGTGACTCCGGACGAGCATTCATAGTGGCAGCGCGGCAGCGCCGCGCCGGCCCGTCCTCACTATGCACGCTAAGAGATTGAAAATTCAGTGTTTTGCCAGTGATTTCCCTGGCAAAACGAGACCGTTAACGTGCCGGATCCGCCGAGTTGGGCGAATCCACCCCCCGGATGGCCACAATCCGCATCGAGATGGGGTCCAGACTCAGGGTCCTGCTCTCCACGACCGCCTCGAACCATGGAACGGGCTCTGAGCGGTGAATGTGCAGGTGGCGCCGGATGGACTCCAGGGAATCGGCCCGGGTAAGGAACTGGCCGGCCGCCTGGGTGGAGGCGTGATGCGGTCCGCCGGTGAGCATGATGTGGGAACCGGGACGGGGGCCGGGCAGATAGGCCAGGCGGGCATAGCAGACGGTGGTCTTGCTCGCGTCCGTGTAGTTCCGGTAATACTCCTGCTCGCCGGCGATGGGTTTTCGATTATGCACCCAGGTGGACTCCATCTCCTCATTGGCTTCGATTTGGAAGTTCAGGTCGCGGTCGAACATCTGCACCCAGGGATTGCCGAACGGGCCGGAGATGAGCACGGCATTGTCGTGATCGAAGTCGCGCGTGGTGATGGAATCGGCGGCGAGGACAGACAGTGAGGTGCTGGGCAGCGCGCGGGCGAACTCGGGCAGAATGTTGAGGAAGATGGTCTCGGTTACTGACCGGCTGGCCAGCAGGGAAGAGAACATCGCCTGATCCATGCCGGGCGGAAGGTGGCCCGAATTCTGATAGCGTCCGTCGATATACTCCTGCAGCGTCACCCGCCGCTTGGCGAGTCGGACATAGAGTTGGACGTTCGCATCGGAGCCGACCACAAGCAGGCGCTGGCCGGGCCCCGGCCGGAGAAGGCTCAACAGGCAGTCTTTCGGTTGCGGGCCCAGGGAACGAAGCCACCAGACCAGCGCCACGACTGCCAGCAGGACAGCGGGCACGGCGATAAGATCCGGCAGCCGCCATGGCCGGACGAGCAGCGCCGGTGGACTCGTCTGGACCGCAGGTTCCAGTTTGAGCAGATAGGACCCTTTCGGGACGCTGATGCGCCACGGGTCCTTCTCGCCCTCCGACGAGTAATACTCCTCCAGCTTGAGGCGGAGCTGGCGCACATTCGAGCGGACGATGTTGTCGTCGGAGGCGATATAGTCGGCGGGCCGGCCGAACACGCGCTGGCCGATGATGGGTTCCTTCAAGCTGGCGGTGTCGCCGCTGGTAGTGTGATCCGCCAGGTAGCGCAGCAGCGCGGAGAGACGATGCGTACGCTCAAAGGACTGGCTCGCAAGGATCCGCTCCACCGCTGATTGCAGTGGACTGGCTGATTCCGGTGGACCGGGGCTGACGGGCGCGGCCGGGTCAGCACCTGGAGCCGGGGGGAGCCTCATGAACTGATTCTATGCGAATCCGGGCGGCCCACCCGGTCTAGACTTGGCCTTCAGGTTTCGGCGCGGCAGGCGGAGGAGGTTGAATCACCGTGTACCCGTCCGTCCGGAACTCCACGGTGCGCACCTGACCCTTCGGTCCCACCTGTTCGACGGCCTGGCCATTCCATTCCATCTGGACGCCACCCGCATTGCCGAGTCGGACCCGCAACTGGCTGGGGGCACCGAAGCCGCGCGTCTCGCCCGCGCGAATGACATCCGCAAAGAGCTGTTTGTCGCCCTGCCAGACCGCAACCCAGGTCATTTCCGTGGCACGGATGATCAGCCGCACCGCGCCGCTGGTGGGCACTTCGGGGGCTGTTGGGATGATGGACGCCTGGATGGGCGCTGGCGTCGGCTCTGCCGGCGTCTGCTGAGTCTCGGTCGCGGGCGGGGTAGTCGGCGCAGGCTGGACCGGGGCGGGCGGTTTTTCCACAGGCTTCGGAGCCGCCTGTTCCATCTTGGCCGCGGCAATCCGGTCCTCTTCTCTCTGGAGCCGCCAGCGCTGCCAGAAGGTGAAGACCCCCGAACAGAGCGCGATGACAAGTACCAGGACGCCCAGGCGCCAGGCCCAGCGGCGCAGCTCGAGCGCGGCATCGAAGCGGCCGGTGGGAATTGGCGGGACCTCAATCGTCTTCTCCGGCAGGGCCGTGGTGCGCACCGCCGATTGGGCCGACTCGTCGGCCAGGCTGCGATCGAGTTCGGCCTGGTAATCCGACTCCGGCAGGTCCATCAGCCGGGCATACTGGCGAACGAAGCTGCGGTAGAAGAATCCACCGGGCAGGGACGCGATGTCGTCGGCCTCAATGTATTGGAAATACTGCACATTGATGCGCGTTTGAGCGGACAACTGCTCAATGGTCAAACCGCGTTTTTCGCGCTCCTGGCGGAGCTTTTGGCCCAAGCTCGGCATGGAATCGTATGCCTGAATGGTATGATACAACACGTTGTCATTCCAAGGTCTGGAGCAACTTCCCGCAGGGTTTGTCTCCGTCGTTATCGTCAACTGGAATCGCCGCGCGCTGCTGGCGGAATGCCTCGACAGCCTCACCCGCGACCAGGCAGTACTTTTTGAAGTTATCGTGGTGGACAATGGCTCGACGGATGGCTCCGCCGGGTGGGTGAAGGACTTTGCGGCCCGCGCGCCGTACCCCTTGACCCTCATCGAGAACCGGGAGAATCGCGGCTTCTGCGGCGCCAACAACCAGGGCATCGCGGCCGCCCGCGGGGAATTTGTCGCCCTGCTGAACAACGACGCGGTGGCGGAAGCCGGATGGCTGGCCGCATTGCGCGCCGTCTTCGCGGATCCCGAAGTCGGCATGGCCGCTTCCAAGATTCTGGTGCACGAGGATCCGCGCATCATCGACAAGGTGGGTCATCTGATCTATCCCGACGGCCAGAACCGGGGCCGAGGCACGGGCGAATTGGACCAGGGGCAGTACGACCAGGTGGAAGAAGTGCTGTGGCCGGACGGCTGCGCCTGCATGTATCGCATGTCGATGCTCAAAACCATCGGCTCGTTCGACGAAGATCTCTTCGCGTACGGGGATGATGCGGAACTCGGCCTGCGGGCCCGTATCTGTGGCTATCGCTCGATTTACACCCCGCACGCAAGAGTGCGGCACCATCGCGGGGCGACTCTGGGCCAGCTCAACCCGCTGCGAATTACACTGATCGAACGCAACCGGCTGCTATTAGCCGTTAAACTATTTCCTGGAAGTCTTCTGTGGCGAAACGGCGTGTACTATCTCGCAAGGCTTCTCGCCGGACTGTGGGCAGCCCTTCGGAAACGAGGGGAAATCAGCCGGTTCCAGAGCCCGTCGAGCAAACTGAAAGCCTTTTTGGCGCTCTTGAAGGGCGACTGGCAAGCACTACGGATGCTGCCGGCGACGCTGAGGAAGCGCCGCGCCCTGAAACCGTTGCACCGGCTGAGCCCGAGCCAGGTGCACCAGCTGATCCTAAGCCATCGCATTTCGCTGAAAGATCTGAGCCAGAAGGTGGCGGGGCCGAACCAGCTGTAGGCGACCTGTCGGCCACCACGGAGTTCGACTCCTGCCCCGCCTGCGGGTCGGCCCAGATGCGGACCCTGTGTCACGGCACTGACAAACTGTACAACACCACCGACAAAGTGTTCCTCGTGGTGGAGTGCCGCGAATGCAAGCTGATCCGCCTGTATCCCTGGCCTGAGGCCGATGAGATCCGCCAATACTACCCGGAGAACTACTGGTATGACCCGGGCGGCGATACAGCGGACCGTCTGGCCGAGTTCTGGCGGCGTTTTGTTCTGCGGGATCACGTCCGCTTTGTGCGCAAGGCTCTGGAGTCGTGCGAAGGCACCGCTCCGGTGTTGGATGTGGGCTGCGGCGGCGGGTTGTTCCTGCGCGAGCTGAACCTGCCCCAGAACCAGATTGTCGGGCTGGACTTCTCGGTGAACGCGGCCTCGGTCGCGTGGTCGAGCAATGGCGTCCCGGTTGCCTGTGGAGCGCTGCCGCGCGCCCCATTCCGGCCGGGTTCGTTCCGCACCATCACGATGTTCCACGTGCTGGAGCACCTGTACGATCCCTCGGCCTATCTCAACGCGGCGCACCGCCTGCTGCAGCCCGACGGCCGCCTGGTGGTGCAGGTGCCGAACGCCGCCAGCTGGCAGTTCCTGCTGTTCGGCGAAAACTGGAACGGGCTCGACATCCCGCGCCACCTGATCGATTTCAAGGAGCAGGACCTCATCAACCTGCTGGAGTATTGCGGCTTCGAAGTCGTGCGGCGCAAGCACTTCTCGCTGCGGGATAACCCGGCGGGCCTCGCGACCACGCTGGCGCTGGGGCTCGACCCGATGTCGAGGCGGATCCGCGGAGTGCAGGATGCGCCACGGATCAAGCTGCTGAAGGACATGGCCTACTTCGCGCTGGTGCTGGCCTCGATACCGCTCACCATGCTCGAGGCGGCCTGCCGCTGCGGCGCCAGCATCATGATCGAGGCAAAGCGCAAGGCATGAGGTACGAGACGGCCCGGCGTGTGTTGCCAGACCGGCTGCGGCGGTACATCTACTCCTTCGAAGCGATGATTGAGGATGCGGTCAACGGGCTGGCCGCGCGACTGCCGGCCGGATCGCGCGTGCTGGACGCGGGCGCCGGGGAAGGGCAGTACTCCAGCTATTTCCGCCAGCATCGCTATACCGGCGTCGACCTCGGAGTAGGCGACACCGCCTGGGATTACGGAGAACTGGACGCGATCGCGGACCTGAACCAGTTGCCCTTTCGCGACGACACGTTTGACGGCTCGCTCAACATCGTTACGCTGGAACACCTGAAGGAGCCGAAACTGGCCCTGCGTGAGATCGCGCGGGTGTTGAAGCCCGGCGGGCTGCTGTTGATCGTGGCTCCGCACGAGTGGGAAGTGCACCAGTCGCCGCACGACTTCTTCCGGTATACGAAACACGGGCTGGCGTTTCTGTTCGCGGAGGCCGGGCTGGAAGTGCAGACGCTGGAACCCGCGGGCGGATACTTCCGGCTGGTGGCGCGCCGGCTACTGAACGGCCTGCAGTTCTTCCCGGGTCCGCTCAAATTGATTCCGGCTTTGTTCTTCCTGCCGCTGGCGTTGGTGCTGCCGTTGCTCGAAGGTTTGGACAAAGAGAAGAACTTCACGCTGGGCTACCGGTGTGTGGCGGTGAAGCCCCTGCCTCACGGCTAGGGATGGGTGTGCAGGTAGTAGCGCGTCGCCTCGATGATCTCCTCATCCGGAGGGTCTTCGCCCGTATAGCCGTGCAAGTCACGGATAGCCATCATGTCGCCACGGACCCACGCGTCACGCTGAAATCGTTTCAGCAATTCTTCGATCGCCTCGCGATCATGCAAGCGCACTAGACCCCAAATCGCCTCGTCCCGGGCATCCTCAAAGGTCTCTTCCCGCCATCGCTTTCGGAGTGCTTCGATCACTTCGGGGGAAGACTCGGCCCCCTGGCCGACGGCCATGGTTGCCCAGTCCCGCACGTTCTGATCCTCGTCCTCCATCAACCGTAGCAGCGCCTGCTGCGCAGGCTCAGAGTTCGTATATAACAGTCCGAGGGCCGAGGCCAGCCTGACCTCCGGATCCGCGTGCATCGCCAGCGCGAGTAGCGCTTCCGGGCACGGGCAGTCTGCGTTGAGATGCGCCAGAGCCATGGCCGCGGAGCGCGCCACATGGATGTTGGGATCTTCCAGGCCCCGCAGCGCCAGGTCGCGGCACAACGGCAGGTAGGGCCGTTTGTCGACCGGACGTCCGGATCCAAACTGGGCGAGCACATCGAGGCCGATCTCCCGCCACCGCGGATCGCGCGAGTCGCAGTACCCAACGGCCATGTTGAAGACCTCCGCCGTGGGGCGCAGGCGGAGTTCGTGGATGAATCTCCACGTGGCGTCGTCCTCGCGATCGCCGTCGTAAGCCTGTTCGAACAGGAGCGGTGCGGGTGTGGGCGCTTGCGCCAGATACTCGGCGGCACCGAACTCATCGGGTCTCGCACCGAAGGCCTCGATGTAGAGCAGGCGGGCATTGCCGAGACGTTGGTGAGAACTCATGGGATTGGCACCGGACGACTATCGGCTGATCCCATTCTATTCCGCGCGCACCGGCCCGGTTTCGCCTGTCCGCCTCCCCCCGCTACACTAGATATCTGGATGCAACGATCCCACCGACTGCTGGCTTGCCTGATTTTTGCCTTGCCGCTGATGGCGGCGGAATTCTCCGGCCAACGCGCGTACGACCAGACCAAGGCGCTCGTGGCCCTGGGCCCGCGGCCCTCGGGGACTCCGGCGATCAAAAAGGCACAGGATTACATCTCCGCCCAATTGAAGGCTGCCGGCTGGACAGTGGTCGAAGACGTCTTCACGGCGAAGACGCCCGCAGGGCCCGTTGTGATGAAGAACATCATCGCCAAGCGGGCCGGGCAGAGCGGCAAGATCGTGGCGGTGAGCGGTCACTACGACACCAAGCGCTTCTCCTTCCCCTTCGTGGGCGCCAACGACGGCGGCTCCTCGGCTGGCCTGCTGCTCGAGATGGCCGTGGCGCTCAAGAGCATCCCGCTGAAGAACGAGGTCTACCTCGTGTTCTTCGACGGCGAGGAAGCGGTGAAAGACTGGACCGCCACGGACTCCGTCTATGGCTCACGCCACCTGGCCGACAAGTGGGCTGCTGACGGCACCCTGGGCCGGATGAACGCGCTGATCAACGTCGACATGATTGGCGACCGCGATCTGCACCTGGTGCGCGAACAGTACTCCTCGGAAGTGTTGCGCAGCATCGTCTGGCAGGTAGCCTCGCAGTTGGGCCAGGCCAAGCACTTCGACGGCATGGAAGGCGCGATCGAGGACGATCACATGCCATTCCTCCGCAGAGGCGTGCGCGCCCTCGACCTCATCGATTTCGACTACGGTCCGGACAATTCCTGGTGGCATACCAACCAGGACACGATGGATAAATTGAGCGCCTCCAGCCTGCAAACGGTGGGAAGCGTCGTGCTGGAAACCCTGAAAAGACTGGAGCCCTGATCCCCATGCCCAAACGCCGCGATCTCTTCAAAGCCGCTGCCTTTCTCGCCCCGTTTGCCGCCGCACAAGGCGCCGGGAAGCTCCCGGACGCCGCCCTGAATCCCGCCCAGGCGAAGCTGGTGAAGGAGCCGTTTGGCGACCACCGGATTTACTTCGACGGTCCAACGGATCAGTTGAAGTCGATGACCTCGGGTAGCCTGCAACTGAAAGCGGGCATGCAGCCGCATCCTCCGCATCAGCACCCGGAAGAGGAGTTTGTCCTGGTGACGGAAGGGACCGGCGAAATCACGGTCGGCGGCAAGGTGACGAAGGTGGCCGCGGGCTCGATGATGTACTGCGCGGGCAACAAGGTTCACGGCATTGTGAACACGGGGAAGGTGCCGATGACCTTCTTCTACTACAAGTGGAAGGCGTAAGCGGGCCGCCTGCTTCGCGTGGGATCCCGGTAGAATTCTGCTCCGAATTCGACGCGTGTGACTTGCGTCACCGACTTACCTGGATTTTCTAGTCATGATTGCCTCAGAAAGGAATTCTGAGGAATTCGATGACTACCACGACGACTTTAGCTGACATTGCCGCGACTTCCCTGGTGGCGGTGAGGACTCTGGAACGCTACGGCCTGGACTACTGCTGTGGCGGCAAACAGGCGATTGGGGACGCCTGCTCGGCGAAGGGCCTGGATGCCAGCGCCGTGATGCAGGAGATCGAGCAGTCGCTGAACACAGGCGGCGGCGACAGGGACTGGCAGAATGCGCCCCTGGGTGAACTGGCTCGACACATCATCGCCACGCACCACGAGTATTTGCGGCAGGAATTGCCGGCCGTGGGCGCCCGCATGGCGAAGGTATTGCGCGTTCATGGCGGCCGCGATCCGCAGACGCTGACCCGCATGGCGACGGTCTACGACGGCCTGCGCAGCGAACTGGAAGCGCACATCGCCAAGGAAGAGCAGATCCTTTTCCCGTTCATCGCGAAGTACGCCCAGGCGGAAGCCCAGGGCCAGCCCATGCCTCCGGTTCCCTTCGGATCCATCGCCAATCCCATCGCCATGATGGAGCGCGAGCACGAAGGCGCCGGTGACGCGCTGGTGGAGCTCCGCACGCTGACCAACAACTACGAATTGCCCCCTTACGCGTGCACTACGGTACGCATGCTGTTCGACGGACTGCAGGCGCTGGAAGCAGACCTCCACGTGCACATTCACCTCGAAAACAACATCCTGTTTCCGCGTGCCATTGCACTGGAGCGCCGGTAGCCGGCGCTCCGCTTCCCTTTTTTGTACAAATTGGTATAGGTTTAAACGCGGGGTGACTTTTGTCACCGACCTGGCCCGATGGCGCGTGCCATGATGCAGCGTGAGAGGGGGAGTGTGTGAGCGAATCTGAGAGCAGTTTGCAGAGGCTCCAGTTGTGGCTGGGCACGATATCGTTCTTCCTGTGCTTCGCCGTGTGGGGCATCGTCAGTTCGTTCGCCCCGGCTTACCGGCAGCAGTTTCACCTGACGGCCACACAGACGTCGCTGATCGTCGCGATACCGGTGCTGTTGGGCTCGCTGGGCCGCATCCCCCTGGGGATGCTGACAGACCGGTTTGGCGGCCGGCTGGTGTTCACGCTCCTGTTCCTCGCTTCGGCCGGAGCGGGGGCGGTGCTGGCCAACGTAACCACCTACAACGGACTGCTGGCCGCGGGCTTCTTCGTCGGCGTGGCCGGATCGTCCTTCTCGGTGGGCGTCGGCTTCGTCTCCAAGTGGTTTGCGGCGGAACGGCAGGGCACGGCGCTGGGGCTCTATGGGATGGGCAACATGGGCCAGTCGGCGGTGGTCTTTCTGGGCCCCGTCCTGGCTGCCATGATCGGCCGCTCGAACTTCATCTACGGCATCTCAGCCCTGTTGGTGGTTTGGTCGGTCGTCTTTTGGACCCTGGCGCGGAATGCACCCGCTTTCGTGCCGAACAAAAAGGGACTGGGGCCGATGATCCAGATCCTTACGAAGGAGCCGCTGGCCTGGGTCCTGTCGCTGTTCTACTTCCTCACCTTCGGCGGCTTTGTGGCGTTCTCCATCTATCTGCCATCGCTGCTGAAGGATGACTTCGGCCTGGCTCCGGCGGACGCCGGCTTCCGGGCTGCGGGCTTCGTGGTCTTGGCGACGCTGCTGCGGCCCGTAGGCGGAGCCCTGGCCGACCGGTTGGGCGGCGCGCGCGTGCTGTGGGGCGTCTTCCTGGGCATCGCGCCGTTCGCCTTGCTGCTGGCGTGGCCCTCGATGGTGCCGTTCACTGTGGGCGCGCTGGGTTGTGCGGCGCTGCTCGGGTTGGGCAACGGAGCGGTCTTCAAGCTGGTGCCGCAATACTTCCCCGGCAATACGGCCACGGTTACCGGCCTGGTGGGCGCCATGGGCGGTCTGGGCGGCTTCTTTCCTCCGCTACTGCTGGGCCGGTTTCGCGACTCGCTCGGCGTCGTCTGGCCGGGCTTCGTCCTGCTGGCCGCGACATCCCTGGCGCTGTGGTTCCTGAACCTGCGGGTCTTCATCCCCCGCCAGCAGGCGTTGGAACTGAATCTCCAGCCGGACTTCGTGCGCCGGGCCGATCAACTGCGTGCCGGAGCCTGGGCCGTCGCGGTGACCGCGCTGCTCGTCGCCTCCATCGTGATCGGCTCCAGGAACCTGCAGAACTTCGATGCGGCGCTGGTGGTCTATACGTTCGCGGTCATCTTCGCCACGTTCGGCGTGACCTTCCATTACGCGGTCTGGCTGCAGAAACCGCCGACGAAACGCTACTGGCAGCGGAGCCTGGAGTTGGCTCGGTCGCGCGGTTGGCTGAAGACCATCGCTCTCGTCACGCAGACCGCGGGCACCCACCTGATCGCGCAGAAGTTCATCGCCAAACGCAGCCGGACCCGCTGGTGGATGCACCAGTTGCTGTTCTGGGGCTGCCTGTCCGCGGCCGCCATCACGTTTCCGCTGGTCTTCGGCTGGGTCAATTTCACGTCCCATCCCGACGATCAGATGACCTACATCACCTGGCTGTTCGGCTTCCCGGTGGGGACCATGCAGGCGCGGTCCGTGATTGCCTGGGTCCTCTTTCACGGGCTCGACTTCTCGGCCGTGCTGGTACTGGGCGGAATCGCTCTATCCCTGGGCCGCCGAATGAAGGACGAAGGCGCGCTGGCACTGGAAACGCTGGCGGCGGACTTCCTGCCCCTGGCGCTGCTCTTCGCAATCTCCGTGACCGGCCTGGCGCTGACAGTGTCCACGCTCTGGTTCCGCGGAGCTTTCTATGGATTCCTGGCCGTGATCCACGCCATCACCGTGATCGGCGCGCTGCTGTTCCTGCCGTTTGGGAAGTTCTTCCACATCTTCCAGCGGCCGGCACAGTTGGGCGTGAAGGTCTACCAGCAGGCCGGCGGCGAGGATGAGGGCTCGCACTGCCCCCGCTGCGGCCAGCGGTTCGCGTCCAAAATGCATATCGAAGACCTGAAAATTGTGCTGCCGCAACTGGGGTTCGACTATACGTCGAACGACGGCACTTCGCACTGGCAGGCGCTCTGCCCGCCGTGCAAACGCAAGACCCTGGCGACCGTGCAGATGAGAGTGAAGGAGAACGCGCATGGCCAAGCCTCCGCAATCCGTTGAGGCGCTGACCGAGCAGTACGGACCGCACCTGAAGTACGTTCCGCCCGGTGGTTGGCAGGGAGAATCGCTGAAGGGGCCCGAGAAGCTGGTCAAGACGCATTGCTGTTTCTGCGGGCAGCAGTGCGGCATTCAGTTGAAAGTGCGCGACAACCAGGTGACCGGGTTTGAGCCCTGGGAAGAGTTCCCGTTCAACCGCGGCATGCTGTGTCCCAAAGGCGTACGGCGCTACATGCAGAGCGAGCACCCGGACAGGCTGCTGGCGCCACTGATCCGCACCGACAGCGGATTCCGTCAGGCCGGCTGGGAAGAGGCGATGAGCCTGACGGCGCGGCGGCTGCAGGAGATTCAGGCGAAGTACGGCAAAGACTCGGTAGCCGTCTACGGTGGAGCCTCGCTCATTACCGAGAAGTCCTACCTGCTGGGGAAATTCGCGCGCGTTGCCCTGGGCACGCGGCATATCGATTACAACGGCCGCCTGTGCATGGTGTCCGCCGGCACTGCCTACAAGCTGGCGCTGGGCGTCGACCGCAATCCGAATCCCTGGGAAGACATTCCGAAGGCCCAGGTCGTGCTGGTCGCCGGCGCGAATGTCGGCGAATGCTTCCCCATCACCACCGACTACCTGTGGCGCATGCGCGACAACGGCGGCCGCCTGATCGTCGCCGACCCGCGCATGACGCCCATCACGCGCAACGCCGACCTCTATCTGCCCGTACGGCCCGGCACCGACGTCGCGCTGTTCTCAGCCATGCTCCATGTGATCGTGCGCGATGGCCTGGCGGATCTGGAGTTCATTGGGAACCACACCAACGGGTTCGACCAGGTGGCCGAGTATGTGAAGGCCTGGGACCCGCGCCGCGCCGCCGATGTCACCGGAGTCCGTCCGGAAGATATCGAGAAGGCGGCCCAGTGGTTCGGTACGGCGGAGCGCGCCATGGCCCTGCACGCCCGCGGTATCGAGCATCACTCGCACGGCGTGGAGAACTGCCTGGCGCTGGTCAACCTCTGTCTGGCCACCGGCAACATTGGCCGGGAGGGCGCCGGTCCGAACATGATCACGGGGCAGGGCAATGGCCAGGGCGGCCGCGAGCACGGCCAGAAGTGCGACCAGTTGCCGGGCCAGCGGCACATTGCCGATCCGGTCGCGCGCGAGCACGTCGCGAAGGTCTGGGGCATCACGCCCGACGAGATCCCACAGGCCGGCTACAGCGCGGTGGAGATCATGGAAGCGATCCATCGCGGCGAGATCAAGGCCCTGTTTTCCATGTGCTTCAACCCGCTGGTGTCGTTGCCGGACAGCGAGTACACACGGGCGGCGCTGGAGAAACTCGAGTTCTTCTGCGTGGTCGATTTCTTCCTCTCCGAGACCGCCCATCACGCCGATGTCGTGCTGGCGGGGAGCCTGCAGGAGGAGGAAGAGGGCGTCGTGGGCAGCGGCGAAGGCCGCGTCATCAAGATCAACAAAGCGGTAGACCCGCCCGGACAGGCGCGCGGCGACAGCGCGATTGTCGTGGATCTGGCCCGCCGCCTGGGTAAGGGGCAGTACTTCCCCTTTGAGTCGACCCGGGAGATCTTCGATGAGCTGCGCGAGGCCTCGCGCGGCGGCCACGCCGACTACTACGGCATCACCTACGAGCGCATCGAGAAGGAGATGGGCATCTTCTGGCCCTGCCCCACGCTCGACCATCCAGGGACGCCGCGCTTCTTCGAGGGTGGCAAGTTCGCTCATCCTGACGGACGCGCCCGGTTCGTGGTGGCGGAAGTCCGCCCCAGCGGCGACCCGGTGGCGGAGGACTTCCCGATTCATCTGACATCCGGCCGCGTCGTCAGCCAGTACCTCTCCGGAGCGCAGACGCGCCGCATCGGAGCCCTGGTCGACCAATACCCGAACCCCAAGGTGGAGATCCACCCCAAGCTCGCGGAACGGTACGGCATCAAGACCGACGACTGGGTGACGGTGACCACTCGCCGCACCTCCATCACCGTGCAGGCAATGGTCGTTCGCACCATCCGGCCTGATACGGTCTTCATCCCCTACCACTGGCCCGGGCGCAAGAGCGCCAACCGGCTGACCCACCGCACGCTGGACCCGCGCAGCAAGATCCCCGAGTTCAAGGTCTCGGCCTGCCGCATCGAAAAGGCCGCCGGTCCGCAGGGAGGCCAGTGAGCATGTTCGGCTACGAGTTCTACGTCGACCCGTCGCGCTGCATCGGCTGCCAGTCCTGCGTCAACGCCTGCGCGGAATGCGGCACCCACCGCGGTGTTTCGATGATCCACCTGGACTTCATCGACAGGCCCAACACGATCGCCACGGCGCCGATGGTCTGCATGCACTGCGAGGATCCCACCTGCGCCCAGGTGTGCCCGGCGGATGCGATCAAGAAAGGCGAGGACGGCGTCGTGCGCACGGCGTTGAAGCCGCGCTGCATCGGCTGTTCCAACTGCGTGCTGGCCTGCCCGTTCGGCGTGCCGAATGTGATCACTGAGATGGAGCTGATGATGAAGTGCGACATGTGCTACGACCGCACCAGCATCGGCAAGCGGCCCATGTGCGCCACCGTCTGCCCCAGCCAGGCTCTGATGTACGTGCCCGCGGAGCAGGCCGCGCAGAAGCGGCGCGAGCGCGCCTCCAACGAGTTCCACTTCGGCGGACAGGTGGTGCGCACGAAGGTTCATTACATGCTGCCGGCGTCGGAGCCGGTGATGAGTGTGGATGTGGCGGATGCCATCTGGGAGGGAGAGGAATGAGCCAGCAGAAGGAGTGCCCCAAGCAGCGCCTGTGGAGCGAAGAGTTCTCGGTACGTTCGGGCGAGTCGAGTTTTGTCGAGCGGCGGCAGTTCACGAAGTTCCTTACCCTGACGAGCTTCGCCATGTTCGCCGGCCAGCTGTGGCTGGTGGCGAAGAATCTCTTCACCCGGCGCAAGTCCGCCTTTCCGGAGGTCGTCGTGAAGGACGCCGATGGACTGGCCGTGGGCAGCGCCAAAGTCTTCCAGTATCCGACTCCGCAGGACAACTGCCTGCTGGTGCGTGTCGACGAGCGGAAGTTCGTGGCCTACAGCCAGAAGTGCACCCACCTGTCGTGCGCGGTACTCTACTCGGCGAAGCACAACAGGCTGGAATGCCCGTGCCACGAAGGATACTTCTCCATCGAGGACGGGCGCGTGCTGCAGGGCCCGCCGCCCAGGCCTCTGCCCAGGGTGGAACTGGAACGGCGCGGCAGCGAACTGGTGGCGATCGGAATGGCCACCGGAGAGGAGTCGTAGCCATGACCGACGGCGAATCGCCCCTGCGGCGCAGGAGTCTCAAAGGGATCAACGGCGCGCTGGCTCTCATCGTCGTGCTCCTGGTCGTGCAGATCTGGATGCTGATGGCCTCCGTCGAAACTTACCTGGCCGGCCACCACGAGGCCGCCGTGCCGGGCGCTGTGTTGTCCGGCTTACTCTTTGCGGGCTGCGCGCTGCTGCTGCGCTTCGTCAACCGGTTGGACCGCCAGACGCGCGACCAGTCCTAGGCAAAGCGAGCAGCGATCCGGCCCGCTCTGCGAGAATGGTGGACCGAGGCACGGTCACCCCATTCCCATGACTCTTCTGGCAATTCCGGTCCAATACGTCCTGGCCGCTCTTGTTCTTATCGCCGCCGCCTGCGACATCCGAAGCCGGAACATTCCCAATTGGCTGACTCTGGGCGGTGTCGTCGCCGGCCTCGCGCTTCACCCCTACCTCGCAGGGTGGGCGGGCCTCAAGTTCTCCGCCGCCGGACTCGGCCTGGCGGCGCTGATGTTCCTGCCGCTGTTTGTACTTCGCTGGCTCGGCGGTGGCGATGTCAAACTGATGGCCGCCATTGGGGCCCTGGCCGGCGCCGGGAACCTCTTCATCGTTTTCATCATGGACGCCATTCTTGGCGGCGCAGTGGCTCTCATCGCGGTCCTGCTGCGGAAGCGAGGCGCCAAAACCCTCAGGAACATGGGCCGCATGATCACGGCGCTCTTCCGGGGCAAGGCCCCCTACGAGGAAACCCAGGAGCTCGAGGCCGGCAGCGAGGCCTCCATGGGCATGCCGCGGGCTGTCACCATTGCCGTGGCCACATTACTTGTTTTGTGGGCTACGCCGAAATCCTAAGCGTCCTGCCGCTCCACCCGCTCTATAATGAGGGGCATCCGGGGGAGCACCATGCGTGATCGGCTGACCTATTTCGGCGGTGGAGCCTTGATGCTGGGCCTGTTGTGTCTGGTTGCGGCCCGGGCGTGGCCGTTGGACGGCTGGACGTTGGTGGCGGCCGAGATCCTCGTCGCCGTGGGTGTGCTTCTCCTGCTCGCCCGGCTCTGGCGTCACGGATTGAATTAGCGCGGTCCGGTCAACTCGAACCTTTGATCCTGCGCCACAACGTCAGCCGGTTGTCCATCCGCAAGCCCAGGGCGTGGCGGATCGGCTCCGACACATCGAGCAGCCACTGGTACAGCCAGCGCCGGCGCGAGTAGTAGTGATACAGCACCGGTTCGATCATCACTTCCCGCTGCAGGGCGCGGTCCCGCACCATGCGCATCGCCCAGTCGAAATCCTCTGAGTAGCGGACCTCCGCAAACGGATAGCGCAACGCAATGTCCCGCCGGATCGGGTTGAGAATATACGGCGGACGGTAGTAGCGGCCGCCCTTGGAGGACAGGTCGGTATACCGGATCGAGTGCGTCGCCTCCGACGGATGGGCGCCCCGAAAGTAAATGAGGACCCGGATCCCCAGGCAGTCGATGCCCGGATTCGCCTTCAGCGCCTGGGCAATCAGCGACACATAATCACGGCTTACCTCATCGTCGTCGTCCGTGAAAACCACATACTGCCCCTGCGCCCGCCGCAGTAGTGTATTGCGCTTGGCGCCGACCGGAACCGCGCCGTCGTCGCACAGCCCCAGGATCTCCACTTCACTTTCGAGACCCGCGGCCTCGACCTGGCGCTGCAACTCCGCACTGAGCCGCCGGTATAGCTCCGCGCGGGCTTCCAGGGTCGGAATGAGGATACTCAGCAGCATCGGATCCGTCCCGCTCAGCCTTTCAGCCTGCAATTGCCCGGCAGGAAGAGCACGTCCACCGTCGCATCGGCCGGCAGTCCATTCAGCAATGCGGCGAACTCAGCAATGGGGTGGGTAGGCGCCGCACCACGGCGAGCCACAATGTCTTTGGCTTCAATGTAGCGGTCGAAGTAACGCCCGGCCAGGCCGGCGAAGGTGTCCAAAGCGCCCTGGCGCCTCAGGGAAAGAGGCTCGATCTCGGTATAGAACGGAGCTCCGCGAGACCAGAACTCCACGCCCGTCTCCATGACCTCCGCCTCACAACCCTGCGTGTCCGACCAGACCAATGCGACTTGATCCACGCTGACACCGCTTTCCAGCGCGATGGCGTCAAGGCGGTCCGCCCGCGCCTCCACCAGGCTGTTCAAGGCCTGCTCCGACAGACCGGCTCGAACAGTTCCGCGGTCGACGCAGTAGCCGCCGGGGTCGTCCGTGGGCAACAGAAGCTGGATGACCCCCGGTTCCCGCAGCACTGCGCGCGGCGCAACGGTGACCTGGGCGGCGCAGCCGTTCGCCCGGAGATTCTCCTCCAGGAAGCGGAGATTCAGGGGCGCAGGCTCCACCGCCAGGATGCGGCAGCCCAACCGGCGCGCAATGGGCACGCTGGTGGTGCCCAGGTTCGCACCGACATCGATAATCGTGTCCCGTCCTGCCTGCAGCAGACCGTGGTGACCGATCCACTCGCAAAGCGCATCCACTTCCTGCCCCTGAAAGTCTCCTGACCGGAACAATTCCAGCGGGAGGCCCAGCTTCATCGGAACGTGCCACGTGAAGCCGTTGGTCCGGAAGCAGGCCGAGTCTACGTGCTCATCTGCCATGATGCGCCAGATCAGCTCCCGGCGGTTATAGGCCGGCATGCGCCGCAGGAAACGGTAGGCGAGATCGAAACGGAAATAGGCGCTGATCGCTCCCAGTGCGCCCAGCAGGCTCATGCCGATCCCTCCTTGGCCGGTGCCGCCGCTCTGTGAGCGAGAAACCGGTCGACGTTCTCGAGTAGCCCGCCGGCAAACGCCTCAGGCGAAAAGAGCTCAGCCCGGCGGCCGACGATTTCGCGCAACTCCTCCTGAGCCGTGGGACTTTGCAGCACGCTGACTATCTTCTCCACGGCCTCTTCAGCCGAACCGTACCGCAGTCGCGGCTCCTCATCCACGATCTCCACTTGTCCGCCACTGTCGTGCACAAACGGCAGGCAGCCCGCTCTCGCCATCTCGGCCGGCGCCATCCCGAAGTGTTCGTCAATCTTGGCGTGCAGGCCGAACCGGTTCTCCGCCAGCAGATTCGATAGGCGGTCCCGCGAGAGGTTGTAGTGCACGTGGACCCAGTCGCCCGCCGCCTGGGCGAGTTCCGCCACTCGTTGCTCCGTGGCCGGCTCCGCCCAGACATCGTCGCGATGCGTGCAGATATGGAGCTCCACATCGGGTACTTTGCTGCGCACCCGCGTCATGGTTTCAATCATCCAGTCGAAGCGCTTGCCGGCCTCCATGCGCCCGATGGCCACGAAGCCGTTGCGCCGCCCGGACCATGGGAGGGAACGCGCGCAGCCGGCGGCCGGCGGGTAGACCACGACACTCGGCATGTCGTACAACTCCCGGATCCTGCCCGCGGTCCAGTGTGAATTGGTCAGCGTGAGGTTCCGCCGCATCCGGTCAAACGAGAAGCGGGAAATGGCCATCCAGGGGGGCGTCCGGCGCTGCAACAGGGACGCCGTCAGCTTCGGCCACGAAGAATCTCCGGGTACCTGATTCCGCCAATCCGAATGGCCCAGGTAGGGGTAGTGCAGGTATTGAATGGCCGGTCGGCCCAGGTCGCACTCCAGCGAGCAGCACGCGAAGGCCGCATCGAACTGCCCGGCAATCCGGCGAGCCCGCTTCTGCAGAACGTTCACCCGTTGAAAGCGGGTTGGATCGGGAATGGCCCGGATCAGCAGCCGCTCAGCGGTGGTGGGCCCGAGATACTGCCAGCGGCAATCCGCCAGCCGTGTATCGCACCATTGGTCCGTCGCCTCGCAATCCGGCGGCGAGTAGCACAACAGCGTCACATCGTAGTGCTGCGACAGGGTCTGCAGCACGTGCGCGGCTACGCCCTTGCCTCCTCCCCCTGGCCCCATCTCCTCGCTAAGCAACAGCAGGCGCTTCTTCATGACGTCATTTGCTGCCGGGCAGCCATCAGTTGATTGTAGAAGGCGATCTGGCGCCGGCCAAGTGCGGGCCAGTCGTGGTTCTGCTCCACAAACTTCCGCGCGCTGCGCACCAGACCCCTCCGCAACGAGTCGTCCGTCAACACCGCAACCATGTGACCCGCGAGCGTCTCGGGCGAATCCCCAATCAGCAACTGCTGCCCGTGCGACACACCCAACCCCTCACAGCCCACGCTCGTAGAGACTACCGGCCGCTCCAGGGCCATCGCCTCCAGGATCTTCAGGCGCGTCCCGCCCCCGGCCCGCAGCGGCACCAGGCTGAGGCGGCAGCGGCGGTAGTACGGCAGGATCTCGGGCACATCCGCGTGCAGTTCAAACGCCCCGGTTGCCGCCAGCGATCGCAAGCCGGCGCCCGGTCCGCGGCCCACCACCACCAGCCGTGCATCCGGAATAGCGGCCCGGATCCGCGGCAGAATCGCTTCCACCAGCCACCGCACGGCGTCGGCATTGGGCGGATAACCCAGCGTGCCGATGAACAGCAGGTCGTTGCCCGCCTCCGGTTCCGGTAGGGGCTGCAGTGCGCCGCAGTCCACCCCGTTGGGAATGACGGCCACCGGCGTCCGGGGCGACCGGCGCAGCAGCCACTCCTTCTCCTCCTCAGAGACGGTGACCACCCCGTCGAAGCGGCCCGCCCACTCGGCTTCCCACCCGCGCATCGCCATCGCCTTCAGCCAGGCGGCCGGACTCGTCCGCTCCATCCGCGCCATGCTGGCATACTGGCGCTCGCCAATGTTGTGGAGCGACTGCACCCGCACGCAGCCCCGCGGAATCGCCGAGACGTAGGGCGCCAGAAACGAGTGCTCCACCTGAACGACATCCACCTGGTGCTGGCGCGCCAGGGCGGTCACCCGAGCCGCGAATTCCGGAAAGTAGAACGGGAACGTCGCCAGCGGCCGGCCCGACATCAGATGCGGCAGCATCCCCGTTGGCGCCTTGCTCTGCGGAACGGCATAAGTTTCCACCGAGCTGCAGAAGGACGGCAGCGGACCCAGGTCCTTCGGATCGGGGTCGTCTTTGCAGAAACACAGCAAGTGGACTTCGACTTCGCCCGCCATGGCCCGCAGCAGGCAGTGATCGCGGATCTTGCTGCCCTCGAAGAGCGGAAAAGGCAGGCCGTAGGTCACAGCCAGAACCTTCTTCACGCCGGCCGCACCTCACGCGAACGGAGTTCCTGCGAGGCGGCCCGGCTCAGCCCCAGCATCAGGCCGACGCCGGACAGGCAATAGATCAGCCAGTGCATCAACGCGGCTCTCGCGGCGAACCACATTCCGTGCGTACTCACGGCCAGGCGCAGCAGATCCGCATTCAACAGCAGAAAGACCAGCGCCAGCACGGCGAACAGCGTCGGAGTGAACAGGCTCGCCAGCAGCAGGTAGCTGAGGGGGACGCTGAGGACGTTCCGGTAGCCCGTATTCAGATCCGCCCGGAAAATGCGATGCCGGATCATCAGCTCAGTCCACGGAATTGCCCGGTGATGCAGATCGGAGATCAGCAGTCCGCGCAGCGTATAGTACTTCGCGTGGCTCGCCTGCAGGTCCTTGCACAGGCGGATCCGATGGCCGGACTTGTGCATCCGGTAACCCAGGTCGATATCTTCCAGCGCGAATAGCGACTCGTCGAAGCCGCCGCATTCCGCAAACACCGGCCGCCGCACGAAGCCATATCCGCCGCAGAACGTAATCGCCTCCGGCAGCGCCTGCTGGTGGGTGTGGTGGTGCACCAGGTTCTTATACCGCGAGCAGAAGTTCTTGGGCAGGCTGTCGCGCTGATACGAAGCGAACAACGCGGCCCAGTCCGGATTGTCGTCCAGATAACCGATCGCCCTGCGGATGAAGTCCGGCGGGATGGTCACATCGGCATCCAGGAAGAACAGGATCTCCGCCGTGGTGGCCTCCACTCCGATGTTCCGTGCCCGCGAAGGTCCGCCGCGTGCCGGCAGCGCCACCAGTTTCACCGCGAACTGCTGGGCAATCGCACGCGTGTTGTCGGTCGAGCCGTCATCGACGACGACAATCTCGCCCAGTCCTTCCGCGGCCGCCACGGCGTGCCGCAGGCAGTCCGCCAGGTGCTTCTCGCCGTTGTACACGGGAATGATGACCGCCACCCGCGGCTGCGAAGCGTCAGGCATCCTTATGGCGCACCTCCAACCGGGGCATGCCCCAGCACGGGACCCCCATGTCGTGGGCCATCATGGCAAAGCCTTCGGTCTCGATCTCCCCCGGCACCAGTTGCCGGGCGAGCCGCGCCAGCCAGTGGGAAGCCCTGCCCCCGCGCCTTCGAGCCCGGTCGTGCAGCCGGCCGTAGTAGAACGGCGGAAACACCAGGCCCTCCCGGTGCAGATCCGCCTTCACCAGCAGCATCGTCCCGCCTACCGAATCCAACTCGACCAGTTCCCCCTGGCTCCGCAGGTCATGCATCAGGAACCGCTGCTGGTCTTTCCACGCATTCCAGTCGAAGCTGCGCCCGCCGTACTCCTTCACACAGTTCGGATGCACGATCTCCTTGCCCGTCGCCAGCAGTCGCTGCAGGATGTCCGGCGGGTAGTCCACCAGATCCACGTCGATCCACAGCGCCCAATCCGCGTCAGCCAGCGCGACACTCGCCAGGTAGTTCCGGCTGCGCGCCAGCGTCGCCCGGCGCGGGTGCTGCTGGCTGGCCGCCCAGCGCGGTACTCCAGCAGGCAGGTGAAATCCGTAATCGCGCTTCCAGACGCCGGCCGCTCGAAAGTCTTTTGCTAATTGAGGCAGCCGGGCCTGCAGTTCCTGGTAAGTGTTATCGGTGCTATCGCTTTCCAGAAAACCAAGGGAAATACTCTCGCGCGGATAATCGAGGCTGTAGAGAAGTTCAAAATAACGGCCCAGGTGCGGAACGGCATCTTTGACGGGAGTCAGAATGCAGACGCGGGCACATTTCGAATGTGCCAGTTTCACTGGGATCTCGTCCAACTGGTCCACGCTCTCCTCCGCAAAACAGCAAAAAACAAATCAGGAGGGAAGCTGCGCGTCGCGCCGGGGGGCTCCCTGCGCAATTTGCTGCGGCGTCGCTGTCAAAATCCACTACCACGCGAACTCCGGAACCAGCCGGTCAAGTTGCGTCTGCTCAACGCCAGTTTCCGAGGCTACTATCTCCCATCCTGAGAGAATGTTCTACCGTACCCTAAACTTATGACTTTACGCAACTTGGAATGATCTTAGCGCCGGCCTTAGCGCACCCCGGCGCCAGCCTTCGGGCCCTTCCAGCCGCCAATTCAGTCAAACCGCCAGTCTTTTGCATTCTTCCTTGGGCCACCCCCTGGCCTCCTCGATTGGTGCACCTATCGAACGGTCTGATAGGATACCCATTCTCCTCCCCATGTCACTGAAGATTACTCGCAGGGCGGTCTTCCCGCTCACCGCCGCCACCGCCTTTCTCCAGGCCCAGTCCCGCCGGAGCGCCGACGTCGTGATCTACGGAGCCACCCCCGCCGGCATCGGCGCCGCCGTCGCGGCTGCCCGGTTGGGACGCACCGTGATCCTCAGCGAATACGTTGACCACATCGGCGGCATCGTCTCCAACGGCCTGACCAACGCCGATATCGGCAAGCGCCAGGCGGTGGGTGGACTCTTCTATGAATTCACGCGCCGTGTGCTGGAAACCTACACGGCCCAGGACAAGGCGAACCCTTCACTCCAGAACGTCAAGTTGTGTAAGGACGGCTACTGGTATGAGGCCAGCCTGGCCGAGAAGATCTTTCATGACATGATCGGCGCCGAAGGCGGGCGCATCCGGCTTCTCCTCAGCCACGAATTGAAGCGGACCAGCGTCCGCGGCAACCGTCTCACCTCCATTTACCTGGAGGACCGCGCGAAGCCGGGTCCGCTCGTCGAACTCACCGCCGCGGCTTTCATCGATGCCACCTACGAGGGCGACCTCGCCGCCATGGCGGGCGCTCCGTTCAGGATCGGACGCGAGAGCCGCGCCGAATATAACGAACCGCACGCCGGGCGGATCTACATGAAGTTCCGTGAGAACACTCCGCTGCCCGGCTCCACAGGCGAAGCCGATCAGGCGACCCAGGCGTACTGCTTCCGGATGCACGTCACCAACGTGCCGGAGAAGCGGATCCCCATCGAGAAGCCGGCCACCTATAACCGGGACGAATACGCGCTAACCCTCGAAGACATCCGGGCCGGCCGCATCACCAGATTCCGCGAGGTGATCCAGGTCTACGCCATGCCGAATGGCCGGTTCGAACTCAATAGCGATCACGTCCATCCCGACACCGGCATCCCGCGCGAGTCGCTCGATCTCGCCGAGGAGTGCTGGCCCTGGCCCACCGCCACGCCCGCGCAGCGGCAGAAGATCTACCAGCGCTATCTGGACCACAACGTCGGTATGATCTGGCTGCTCCAGAACGACCCCGAGGTGCCCGAGGCTCTCCGCAAGGATGCGAGCCAGTACGGCTGGCATCGCGACGAATGGGTGAACAATGGCAACAGGCCGCGTCAGGTGTATGTGCGCCAGGGCCGCCGGATCCTCGGCGATTACGTCCTCACCGAGAACGACGCGAACCTGGATCCGGAGCTGAAACGCACTCGCATCCAACCCACTTCCATCGGAGTGCTCGAGTGGGCCTTCGACCCCCATGGCCATCACCGCTACGACCCGGCGCATCCCGGCGTACGCGAGGGCTACTTCTACGTGGACCACGAGCCCTTCCAGGTGCCTTACGGGGTCGTGGTGCCCCGCAAGATCGACGGCCTGCTCGTACCCGTGGCCTGCTCCTGCAGCCACGTGGCCTACAATGCCCTGCGCATGGAGCCGGTCTTCATCGTCCTGGGTGAGGCCTGCGGCGTGGCCGCCCACCTGGCGATTCAGCACAAGGTCCCACTGCGGCGCATCCCGACAAATCAGTTGCAGTCGATCCTGGCGGAACGCCGGGGCGTTCTCACTTTCTATGAGGACCTGCCTTTCACCGACCCCGACTTCGCGCCCTTCCAGTGGCTGGGAGCCCGAGGCCTGAACCCGGGCTACCGTGCGGAGAAAACACAGAAGCTCACGCGCGCTGAGGGCGCGGCGCGTCTGTCCAGGATCCTGCACCACGAAGGGAAAAAGTCGGCGGGGCCCGCCGATGGCGCGGATCTGCCCTTAACGGCGGAAGTACTCGCGGGCTGGCTCAAGACCGCCGGTTACTCCGCGGGCAGTGAGCCTGCCGGTCCGCTGGATCTGGCCGGATTTGCCCGCATGGTCTACGCGGCTTTGCGGCCCGCAATCTGACCTCAGTTCGTTGGCAGGTAACGATGCGTGACGTAGATTGAGGCTCGGGCCCGGTTGTTCTTGCCTTCCACTCGAATCAGCACCTGGAAGTAGGGACTCTTCTTGCCTCTCGGTCCGTCGGGCGGGTCCTGGTCGATGCGCCGCTGAAGGTCCGTTAATCGATCCTGGTCGATGGCATAGTTGGCCGCGCCTTGCGTCGACCAGGTTTCAAGTCCTGACAGATAAAGCATGCGGGTGTTCGGCTGCCGGCCAGGCCAGAGGCTCAGCACGGCATAGCTGGTGCTGACGCCGACAGTCCCGGTGGGCCGGTACACCGGCAACTCGCCGGGCAAGGGACTCAGCACAGAGAACCCGCTGCCCGGCCCATCGTTGCCGGGATCAAACGGGAAAAGGTTCGGCCGCTTCAGCTGCTGCAGCAGAGTTTGGAAGCGGGCGGAAGAGACCACCACCAGGTTTTTGTCTTCGATATCCGAAAGCCCCAGGTAGTTGGAGTTGGCAACAGTGGTCCTGACGCCATGGTCCTGCAGCCAGTTCGCGACGTAATGCGTCCCGATGGCGTCGCCGATCCCGGTGTACACATCTTCCTGCGGCCGGAAGGTGTAGCCGAACGCGTCAAAGAGGTGTTTGATGCGGCCTGTGTTCTCGAAGATGGTGTTCACGGAAGTGTCGCGGACGAAAAAGCCGTTGCCGCCGGCGAAGAAGAGAGGCACGCCGAAACTCACAACCGTCTCCGCCTTTGAGTCGATGATCGAGCCCCATAGGGCACGGGAGGCAGGCTTGCGCGGCCAGCGGTCGCGGTTCAACCACAGCGCCACCGTCGTCGCCAGTAACGCGCCCAAGGCCACTCCGGTCAGCAGCGCCGGCCAGTAACGTCCTCGTCCAAGCTGTTGAACGGGCTCGTCTTCCGTCTGCGGTAACGCCGCCGGCGGTACATCCAGGGCCGCGTTCTTCGCCTCAACGAATCGCACCGCATAGCCGCCGCGCGGTAACTCGATGCGGAGTGCGGAATTCCGGCCCTCATGCTCGTAATACTCTGCCAGGCGCTTGCGCAGCAGGCTGGCCTGCACCCGCACAATGGCGTCGTTCCGCGGGTCGTAATCGGGCGGCCGGTTGAACACCTGGAGCCCTAGAATGTACTCTTTAAGCCCGTCTTCGCGTCCTGCCAGCGTCTCGTGAACGGCATGGGTCAGCAGGGCGCACAACTGCTTCGATTCCCGCAGAAACCGGCTCTGGAGAATCCGGTCGAGTTCTGCGAGGGCTACCGAGTGCCATGCAGGGGCTTCGGAAGTACCTGACATCATTGGCCCATAACCGTTAATTGACCTGAAATTAGCCTAAGTGGAACGAGCGGTCCACGTAGACTTGGCCCCGAGGAGCTGAATCTATGTTTCGATCCACCCACCTGGTTCTGGCTACCATCTTACTATCCGCGTCGCTATCTGCCCAGACCGCTCTGGGCACCATCACCGGCACCATCTCCGATCCGCAAGGCTCGGGAGTCCCCAACGTGACGGTCACGGCGACAGCCCTAGCCACGAACCTTAAGTACACCGGCACCAGTTCGTCCGATGGCACTTATTCTATTTCCCAACTGCCTGTAGGCCGGTTTGAGCTGACCGCCACTGCCGCCGGTTTCAAGACCTTCAACCAGACCAACATCACCATCGAAGTCTCGCAGCGTCTGCGCGTGGACATCGCCCTGGAAGTAGGCGCGCTGACCGAAAGCGTCAACATCACCGCCGAGATCCCCCGCGTCCAGACGGAAGACTCGAGCCTCGGCGCCACCGTCGAGCGCAAGCGCATTGAAGAGCTGCCGCTCAACGGCCGCCACGTCTTCAACCTGGTGAAAATCGTCGCCGGCGTGCAGCCCCGCAGCAGTTCTACCGACGGTTTCGCCGAAGTCAACAACCAGACCTTCTCCCAGATCCGTATCAACGGCGGCCCGGCCTACGGCAACCAGTTCTTACTGGACGGCAGCGTCAACTCGGCGCCGGTCCATAACGAAATCGCCGTCGTCCCCATGTCGGACTCTGTCGAAGAGTTCCGCGTCGAAACCAACGCCCTCAAGGCGGAGTACGGCCAGACCTCCGGCGGCGTCATCAATGTCGTCACCAAGATGGGCGGCAACGAGTTCCACGGCTCCGCCTACGAGTTCCTGCGCAACGACGCCTTCGACGCGCGCAACGCCTTCTCCACCCAGCCCGATCCCCGCACCGGCCGCATCAAACAGGTGCTGCGCTACAACCAGTACGGCGGCACGGTAGGCGGCCCGGTCTGGATCCCCAAGGTGTACGACGGCCGCAACCGCACCTTCTTCTTCGCCGGCTATGAGCAGTGGAAATGGCGCTCCACCGGCGCGCCCAGGCTCGGCACCGTCGCCAAGCCCGAATGGCGCGACGGCGACTTCTCGAACCTCCGCAACGGCTCCGGCGCGCTCATCGCCCTGTTCGATCCCGCCACCACCCGCGCCAATCCCAACGGCTCCGGCTATATCCGCGATCCGCTGCCCGGCAACATCGTGCCGGCCAACCGCATCGATCCGCTCTCCAAGCGGGTCCTGGCCTACATGCCTGCCGCGAACGCCACGGCCACAGATCCCTACACTGCCGCCAACAACTTCATCGCCCTCATCCCGTCCAGTTCGGACCAGGGTGTGACCACCGCTCGTGTGGACCACCGCCTCACCGACAAGGACATGCTGTTCTTCCGCTACTCAGCCACCCGCAACACCCTTCGCAACCGCGGCTATGGCCTGGAAGAGGCCGATTCCGTGGCCCGCGACGACCAGCGCGACAACCACAACGCCATCTTCAGCTACACCCGCGTCGTGTCGCCCTCCATCGTGAACGACTTCCGCCTCGCCGGCTCCCGCCAGTGGCTGCCCTTCAAGCACCCCAGCTTTGACCAGGGTTGGCCCGCCAAACTCGGCTACCCCTCCCAGATCCCTCAGGACCAATTCCCGCCCGTCCAGATCTCCGGCCTGATGACCATCGGCCAGCCGAGCTTCTCCGCCGGCCTGCGCGCCCAGCAGTACGTGCAGATCGTCGACAGCGTCACCTATGTCCGCGGCAAGCACAACTTCAAGACCGGCTTTGATCTCCGCTGGTCGCGCCTGAGCTTCATCAACCGCTCCAACCCCTCGGGCCGTTTCGACTTCAGCGCCGCGCTCACCGGCAATCCGCTGGTCCCGGCCAACACCGGCTTCGGCCTCGCCTCTTACCTGCTGGGCGAAGTCGGCGGCGGCCAGATCGGCTTCCGTCCCTTCTTCCAGTACCGCTCGCTGCCTCTGGGCATCTACTTCCAGGACGACTGGAAGATCACCCGCCGCCTCACGCTCAACCTCGGCCTGCGCTACGACATCAGCGGCGGACCCACCGAACTGCACGACCGCCACTCCAGCTTCGATCCGTTCGTCATGAACCCCGAAACCAAGATGCCGGGCATCATGACCTACAGCGGCGTCAACGGTGTCCCGTCCAGCTATGTGGACCTCGACAAGAACAACCTCGGACCCCGCATCGGTTTCGCCTGGGATCCCAAGGGTGATGGCAAGACCGCCATTCGCGGCGGCTACGGCATCATCTACACCATCTCCGAAATCGGTCACACCCAGGGCGACAACTCCAACGCTCTCGGCTTCTCTATCGATACACCGTTCACCGCTTCCGGCAGCGTCCCCGTGAAGGCCTTCCAGTTCAGCCAGGGCCCCTCCACCATCCTGCAGCCCGCCGGCGCCAAGGGCGGCCCCTCGGCCTTCCGCGGCTTCAATGGCCAGTATCAGGACCGTCATGGCCTCACGCCGTATGTCCAGTCCTGGAATTTCACTGTCCAGCGTTCGCTGTTTGCGGGCTGGACCGCCAGCGCCGTCTATGCCGGCAGCCGCGGCGTCAAGCTCTTCGGCGGCAACTACAACCTGAACCAGCTCGATCCGAAGTACTTCGCGATGGGCCTCGACCTGCAAACGACGGTGCCCAACCCGTTCTTCGGCCAGATCACCTCCGGCGCGCTCTCCGGCGCCACCGTGCAGAAGCAGGTTCTTCTGCGCGCCTTCCCCGACTACCAGTCGGTCACCACGTTCGCCGCCAACAACGCCAGCTCCACCTATCACTCCCTGCAGGTGCTCGTCGAGAAGCGCTTCTCGTCCGGCATCTCGGCCCTCGCCAGCTACACGAAGAGCAAGCTGATGTCCGACACGATCAGCATCGGCGGCGGCGGCAACGGTACCTCCGCGGCCGACTTCCGCATCGGCGCCTACAACCGCCGTCTCGATCGCGCCATCGATCAGGATGACGTCTCCCAACGCCTTGTCACCAGCGGCGTCGTGGAACTCCCCTTCGGCCGCGGTAAGAAGTTCGGCGGCAACATCAATCGCGTTGTCGATGCCGCTCTCGGCGGCTGGCAGTTCAACGGCATCGCCACCATGCAGACCGGCACGCCCCTCACGGTCCGCGGCAGCAACAACTTTACGGGCATCAACTACCCCGACCTGGTAGCCGATCCCTCGCTGCCCGGCGGCACGCAGTCGGCCAACAAGTGGTTCAATACCGACGCCTTCCGCAACCCCGCCAACTTCGTCATCGGCAATGCCCCCCGCACCCTGCCGCATACCCGCACGCCGGGCCTGCTCGACGTGAGCTTCTCCATCTTCAAGACCTACCAGTTCCTGGAGCGCTACCGTCTGGAAACCCGCTGGGAAATGTTCAACGCCCTGAATGCCGTCAACCTCAACGGCCCGGACACGAACTTCTCGCCCAACGCCGCGGGCGTCAACACGAATGCCAATTTCGGCCGCATCTTCAGCTCGCTGGAAGCGCGCCGCATGCAGCTTGGCATGCGCCTGACGTTCTAATACCCTGAGCGAGGATCCCTTCATGAGAATGTTCCTTGTTCTCCTGCTGGCAGCGGCTTCGGCCGCTGCCCAGCAGCAATACGACCTGGTCGTCTACGGCGGCACCGCCGCCGGATTTGCCACCGCCGTCTCCGGCGCCCGCCAGGGCCTTAAGACGGCCCTCCTGGAACCCAGAAACCACATCGGCGGCATGATCAGCGGCGGATTGTCCGGCACCGACGTCGGCCGCCGCGAAGTCATCGGCGGACTGTCGCTCGAGTTCTACTATCGCGCCGGCCGCTACTACCAGCTGGATCGCCACCTCCAGGAGATCGCCTGGATGCCCGAGCCCGGTGTCGCCGAAAAGCTGATGCGCGACATGCTCAAGGAAGCCGGCGTCACCCTGCTGGAACACCACCGCCTGCGCGAGAAAGACGGCGTGAAGCGCGAAGGGACCCGTGTGACCGAAATCGTCATGGAGAACGGAGCCAGCTTCCGGGCCAAGGTCTTCGCCGACGCCACCTATGAGGGCGACCTCATGGCGCAATCCAAGGTCACCTACACCTACGGCCGCGAAGGCATCAGCCAGTACGGCGAATCGCTCGCCGGCGTGCGCGCCGTCACCGAAAGCCATCAGTTCGCCGTCGACATCCCCGCTCGCGACGAGCAGGGCAAACTGCTGCCCGAAATCTCCGCCGAACCCCGCGGCGAACCAGGCACCGCCGACAAGCGCATCCAGGCTTACAACTTCCGCGTCATCGCCACCAATGTCCCGGAAAACCGGCTCCCCTGGCCCAAACCCGACGGCTATGACCCGAAGCGCTATGAGCTTCTGGCCCGCTACCTGACGGCCATGACGAAGTACATGGGCCGCCCCCTCAACTTCAACGAAGTCGGCCTCTTCCGCATCATCCCCAACGGCAAACTCGACCTCAACAACCGCGGCGGCTTCTCCACCGACTACATCGGCAAGAACTACGGCTACCCCGAAGGCACCTACGCCGAGCGCGCGAAGATCTGGAAGGAGCACGAGGATTACCAGAAGGGCTTCTATTACTTCCTCGCCAACGATCCTCGAGTCCCCAAGGAACTCCAGGACGAAGTCCGCAGCTACGGACTGACGAAGGACGAGTTCACCGACAACGGCCACTGGCCGAACCAGCTCTACGTCCGCGAAGCGCGCCGCATGGTCGGCGAGTTCGTCTCCACCCAGAAGGACCTCCAGACGGAACGCACCAAACCGGACGTCATCGGCATGGGCAGCTACAACTCCGACTCCCACAATCTCCAGCGGTTTGTGAATGCCAAGGGATTTGTCGAGAACGAAGGCGATGTCCAGGTGCCTGTCCAGCCCTATCAGATCCCCTACCGTGTACTGGTGCCGAAGAAGAGCGAAGTCACCAACCTATTGGTGCCGGTCTGCTTCTCGGCCAGCCACATCTCATACTCCAGCATGCGCATGGAGCCGCAGTACATGATCCTCGGCCATGCCGCCGGCATCGCCGCGGCGCTCTCGATCCGGAGCGGATCCACCCTCCAGGAAATCAGCATCCCCGAACTCCAGAAGAAGCTCAAGGACGAGGGCGCCGTGTTCGAAGCGGGCATCGAGTTCCAGAATCAGGGCCTCGCCGCGATCCGCAAACGCTATGCCCCCGCGCCCAGAAAAGGACCCGTGCCGTGGGGCCGGCCGGCCTCGAAGTAGTACCTCAAGGAAGAACCTATGAAGAAATCACTACTCCGGCGCGGCTTCGCGGCGCTGCTCGCGCCTGTGCTCGCTCTCACCGTCGTCTCGTGCAGCGGCACGGGACCTGAAACGGACATCCTCATCTACGGCGCCACCTCCGGCGGTCTGGCCGCCGCCATCCAGGCTCGCCGTATGGGCAAGACAGTGGTCGTCCTCGACCCCGGCACGCACATCGGCGGCCTCACCACCGGCGGCCTCAGCTGGACCGACATCGGCAACAAGATCGTCGTCGGCGGCATCGCCCGCGAGTTCTACCAGCGCATCAAGAAGAAGTACGAAGATCCGAAGATCTGGACCTCGGAGACCCGCGACGAGTACTTCGACCGCCGCAAGGGCCAGAACGCCAAAAACGAAGACGCCATGTGGACGTTCGAGCCCAAGGTGGCCAGCGCCCTCTACTCCGAGATGCTGGCCGAGGCCGGCATAAAGGTCATCACAAAGGCGCGCCTCGACCTCAGTCCCGGCAAGGGCGTGGTCAAAGAGAACGGGCGCATCAAAGCGATCGTGCTGGAAGGCGGCCAACGCTATGAGGCGAAGATGTTCATCGACGCCACCTACGAAGGCGACCTCATGGCCAAGGCCGGCGTCTCCTACGCCATCGGCCGCGAGAACAACTCCGACTACAAGGAGACCTGGAACGGCTCGCAGCCCAATCACTTCCACTACCATCAGTTCCCCGACGGCGCGAACGTCGATCCCTATGTCGTCAAGGGCAAACCCGAGAGCGGCCTCCTGCCCATCATCGATCCCACCGGACCCGGGGAAGAGGGCAAGGGCGACAAGCGCATTCAGGCCTACTGCTACCGCATGTGCCTGACTAACGATCCCAAAAACCGCCTGCCCATCGAGAAGCCCGAAGGCTACGACGAGAAGGATCACGAACTCCTCCTCCGCTTCGCGGAGACGGGCAAATATCACGATCCGTCCAGCAAGTACGACCCCATCCCCAACATGAAGACCGACACCAACAATCACGGCGCGGTCTCCACCGACTACATGGGCGCGAACTGGAACTATCCTGAGGCCGGCTATGCCGAACGCGAAAAGATCAACAAGCGGCACGAGGTCTATCAGAAGGGCTACATGTGGACCCTCCAGAACAACCCGCGCGTGCCGGCCAAGCTCCGCGAATATTACAAGCAGTGGGGCCTGCCCAAGGACGAATTCACGGAAAACGGCGGCTGGCCCACCCAGCTCTACATCCGCGAAGCGCGGCGCATGATCGGCGCGCTCGTCATGACGGAGCACCACGTCATGGCCCGCGAAATCGTGGAAGACTCCGTCGGCATGGGCGCCTACGGCATGGACTCCCACAACGTCCAGCGCTACATCACCAAAGCGGGCTTTGTCCGCAACGAGGGCAACGTCCAGGTGGGCGGCTTCCCGCCTTATCCCATCGGCTACCGCGCCCTCACGCCAAAGAAGGACCAGGCTTCGAACCTGCTCGTGCCCGTGGCCCTGTCGGCGACCCACATCGCCTACGGCTCCATCCGTATGGAACCCGTCTTCATGGTCCTCGGCCAGTCAGCCGCCACCGCCGCCGCAATGGCCATCGACGCCAACCAGGCGGTGCAGGATGTGCCTTACCCGAAGCTGCGCGAACGCCTGCTCGCCGACAAACAGGTGCTTGAGGCTCCGGCCGCCCTCAGCAAGGGCGACATCGACCCCCGGCAGCTCGAAGGTACGGTGATCGACAGCCAGTTTGCGGAACTCACGCCCGCCTGGAAGGGCAGCCGCGCGCACTCGCCGCGGCTCGGTCCTTCCTACTTCGACGACCTGGATGCGCGCGACGGCAAGGCCCGGGCGCAGTTCACCGTGAAAATGGAGAAAGCCGGGCGCTACCGCGTCAAGCTGCTCTTCCCGCCCTTCGCCAAACAGGCAACCAACGTCCCGGTCGAGATCTCCGGCGGCGGCAAGACCTACCAGGCCACCGTGAACCAGCGGCAACCCGCCGACTGGATCGGCACCTACGACCTGCCGGCCGAGTTCACTGTGACCATCACCAATCAGGGCACCAACGGAGCCGTGGCCGTGGACGGTCTCCAGGTCGCTCCGGCCGCGAAGTAACCTTTCCCTCCACAAACGAAATGCCCCGGGGATCGCAACCCCGGGGCATTTTTCTGCGAACACGCGCTTCAGTCGCAGCGCAGCGCGTTCGTCGGATTCACCCGCAGGGCCCGCCGCGCCGGGATCAACGCGGCCACCAGCACCGTCCCCACGAACAACGCAGTGGCCGCCACGTAGGCGATGGGATCCAGCGGGCTGATCCCGAACAACTGCCGGCGCAGCAGATCCGACAAGGCCGCCGCACCCCCGATGCCCACCACAAGCCCCGCCGCCACCGGCCGGGAGAACTGCGCCAGCACCAGCGACAGAATATGGCCTGGCCGTGCGCCCAGCGCCATCCGGATCCCGATCTCCTTCATCTTCCGCGACACCGCATATGCCACCAGGCCCACGATGCCCAGACACGCCAGCAACAACGCACTGGCGCCCAGCACCGCCGCCGCCGCCGTCCCTCGTTCAATCCCCTCCATCTTCTGGCGGAAGGCGCCCTTCAGCGTCTGGACTCGAGGATGAACCCGCGGATCAATCGACCGTGCGATCGACGACACCGCCGGTACAATCGACTCCAGCGAGCCCGACATGCGCACCACCACCGCCATCTTCGGCAGGTCGTCCTTGCCCGCCAGCATGTACGCATCCACCGAGTCCGGATCCTCCAGCGCGTCCATCCGCGCATCCCGCGTAATCCCGATCACCGTGTAGGGCACTTGCGCGCCCGTTGCGTCCTCCCCGGAGAGAAAGTGCTTTCCCAGCGGATTCTCATTGGGCCACGACTTGCGGGCCAGGCTCTCGCTGATGAGAATCCCCGCCATATCGGAAGACGTCAGCGTCCGGCCTGCGCGAATCGGGATCTTCATCGTCTCCAGGAACCCCGGATCCACGCGGTTCCAGTGCACATCCAGGTGCCGGCCATCATCGATGGTGACGCCCACCACCATCACATTGCTGCCGGCCAGCGGCGGTGTCGCCGTGGCGGACACCGAAGCTACACCGGGCAACTCTCGCAGGCGGTCCTTCAACGCATCGACATAAGCCCGCGATTGTTCCGGCGTGTAGCCATGCGAGCCCAGGCCCGGCATCACCGCAACCGCCCCCTCGTATTCAAAGCCCGGACTCGCGGACAAGGCATGGTCCAATGCGCGGATCAGCAGCCCCGCCACGATGAGCAGTACGCAACTCGCCGCCACCTGCGCCCCAATCAGCAGCTGCTTCGAGAACGTCGACCGGTGCCGCTGCCGCGCCACCTGGATCGCGGGTGCCAGTCCAAACAGGATCGCGGACACAAAGCCGGTCCCGGTTGCGAAGGCCGCCACCGGCCAATCCGGACTCGCGTCCAGCCATTCCGGAGCCCCTGTCCAGGCCATCATCAGCTTCAACACCAGGTAGCCCAACGCCAGCCCTGCCGCCGAGCCCAGCAGCCCCAGCACCACGCTCTCCGTGAACAACTGCCGGATCAACCGGCCCGTCCCGGCGCCGATGGCCGTTCGAATCGAAATCTCCCTCTCCCTCGAAACGCCTCTCGCCAGCAGCAGCCCGCCCAGGTTGCTGCACGCCGCGGCCAGAATCAGAAACACCAGCGATCCAATCAGCATCGCCAGCGGATACAGCTTGTCCGGTTGTTCCGTGCCCGTGCCGCTGCGGTCGCCAATCATGAGGCTCTTCGCATAGCCGCCCGGCTGGCTCACCAGCGATTCCTTCTCCCAGATCTCCGCCGGATGCTGCTGCCGGAACTCGGCGACGATGTACCGCAGTTCCTGCTCCACGCCCTGCGGCGTGACGCCCGGCTGCATGCGCCCCCAGGTCCGCACCCCGACGCCCTCATTCAACTCCGTCAGCAGATGGCTGCCCGTGACAATCTGCGGCTGCTGCACCAGCGGAACCCATAGATCCGGTTTGTCCATGCTCAGGCCGCTGAATTCCTCCGCCGTAATGCCAAGCACCGCCAGAACCCGCCCATTCAGCCGGATCGTCCGCCCCACAATAGAGGGGTCCGAGCCGAACTGGCTGCGCCAGAACCCGTGACTCAACACCACCACCAGCGGCGCGTCCGGAGCCTCGTCGCGGCTCGCATCCAACAGCCGCCCGAACTTCGGCGCCGCCCCCAGCTCACTGAAGAAGTTCGTCGTGACGAAGTGCACCAACGCCGGGCCTTCCTTGCCCTCCATCGTCAATCGCGTTGTATTCAGGGCCAGCACCGCGGACAACGTCTTCGCATGGCTGCGCACAAACGCCATCTCCTGGTAGGGCAGGGAATACGCATACCGCTCCGGAGCGCTTCTCTTGAAGCGCAGCAGCGTATCCGGATCCCGCACCGGCAGCGGCTTCAGCACAATCAGGTTGAAGAACCCGAACGCCGCGACATTCACGCCAATCCCCAGCGCCAGCATCAGCACCGCCGCCAGAGTGAAGCCCGGCGCATTGCGCAACACCCGCAGGGCGTACCGCAGATCCTGCCCCAGCCGGTCGATCCACATCCAGCCCCACGCCTCGCGCGCATCCTCCCGTAGCCGCAGCGTGTCGCCGAAGTTGCTCCGGCCCCCGCGCTGCGCCATCTCCCGGTGGAACTCCATGTCGCCGGCAAGTTCCTCGTCCATACGGCGTCGGTTCAGCAAATATTGGATACGGCGGAAAATCTCGCTCATGGCTTCCTCTCTCAAGCGGTCTTCAGGACGGACTGGATGGCCTCCGCCACACGGCTGTAGTCCGCGAGTTCGGCTTCCAACTGCGCCCGGCCCGCCGGCGTCAGGCTGTAAAAACGCACCTTCCGGTTCGTCTCGGAAAGGCCCCACTCCGACGTCGCCCACCCCTTCAACAGGATCTTCTGCAGTGCGGGATACAGCGACCCCTCCTCCACATGCAACACCTCCGCCGAGAGCACGTAGATCTTCTGCGCAATCGCATACCCGTGCAGCGGCCCCGATTGCAGCACGCGCAGGATCAGCAGCACCAACGAACCGGCAGGCATTTCTTTCTTAGGCATAGATATTATAGGGGTATCATACCGATGCCTGGCCGCCAGGGCAAGCCTTAGCCGTGTTTTCCCGAACTAGTTACAAGAGTTGCCCGCCGCGCTTAATGGACGGTATAAGGAGCCCGCAGCGCGAACGGGGCGATCACGATATCGAACTGCTCCCCATTGGAGCGCGTGATCTGGTACGTTCCGTGCATCATCCCGGTGGGCGTCTTCAGCGGGCACCACGACGAGTACTTGAACGATTCGCCAGGCGCCAGCACGGGCTGTTTCCCCACGACCCCCGGCCCGATCACAGTCTCGGTGTTCTCCAGCGCGTCGGTGATGATCCAGTGCCGGCTGACGAGTTGGACCGTCTCGGCGCTCTCATTCGTAATGCGCACCGTGTACTGAAAGACCCATTTGCCCTGCTGGGGCTGCGAATGCTCCGGCGTGTGCCGGGCAATCACTTCCACGCGGATTCCGCTGGTTACTGCTTCGGACACGGGAGAAAACACAGACGGTCGTTCCGGCATGGGGTCACCTCCAGGATACCAAGCCGGTTGGTGCAGATTCCTTCCTATTGTGTCGACAGGCTGTGCCCCAGCCCGAACAGATAGAGGTCCAGGTGCGGCTCGCGCCGGGCCGGTAACGGCTGGTGGCCCGAATACTCGTAGATCTCCAGTGTCCTGTCCGCCACCGCCACTCGCCGGAACCGCTCCGGATGCTCCTGGATCGTCCGGTTCAGCAACACTTCGTGGAGGCCCGCGCCCTTCCTGGGCGGCTGCACCACCACCAGGTCCACGGGAATCTCGTCCAGCAGGCGCAGCACGTCATCCTCGACTCTTGCCTTCGACGTGTAGGATTCCATCCGCATGGAGGTCACGGCCAGAACCTTCGAGGCCCTCACCACATACCGGCTCGGCCGTCTCTGGTCCTTCTCCGCGATGCCCACGGCAACCGAGCCTTCCGCCAGCCCGTCCCCCGAGACGAGAATCATGCGGTACCGCTCCGGCAGATCGCTGGTCAGCCAGTGGAACGCCGGTCCGGCCGCCGGCCCCGCCTGATGCGGACCCGCGTACAGGTTGTACGCGCACACACCCACCAGCAGCGCGGCCAGGCACTGCGACGCATAACGAAACCGGAACGCCCCCCGCCCGGTCCACACGAAACACAACAGCGGAGCCACCATCGGGATTGCCATCCGCGGTACCCACGCCGCAGACACCAGCACAAACCGGAACACGAGAAACCCGGCCAGCAAACCGGCGACCGCCTGCCCCGTCCTGTCCCCGGTCTTCACCGCCCGCGCCACGCCCACCAGCGCCACCAGCAGCAGCGGACCCAGCCACCCCGCCAGAATCGGCACCGCCAGCAGGGAGCGCCGAGCCCGGTAAGCCACCTCCGTCAGACCCGCCGACGCTGTATGCGCCTCCTGGGTGGCTGGCAGAAGCTTGGTCCCGGCATTCACCCCGATCAGGCCTACAAACTTGTTCCCCGTCGCCTCGTGGCGCGCGCCCGGTGCCAGCAGATACCAGGGCAGCGTGGTGCCCGCAAGCAGCACTCCGGCCAGGATCAGCGAAGGTTCCAGCAGCAGCGCCCGCCGCCGAGCGATCAGAATGGCGCTCGCCGGCAGGAAGGCCAACCCGCCCCCCACCGCCTTCGTCAACAGCGCCAGCGAGGACCACAGCGCGAACAGACACCCGCTCCTCGCGTCCGGCCCGTCCAACCAGCGCGCAAACGCCATGCACGCCTCGAACACCAGCCACGCCAGCAGGATCTCAGACATCACTTCCACGAACGACGACACAACCGGAGGCAGGGTCAGGAAGCACACCGCCACCAGCCACGCGGCCCAGGCCGGAGCCTCCCCCCGCATCCGGAAGTAGATCCTCGTCGCCAGGCCCGCCGCCGCCACCGCCAGGAACAGGAACGCCGACGCCGTGACCGGCGGCAGCAGCAACAGCCACAAGCCGTTCAGCACGTAGAGAAACGGCGGCCAGTGCCCGATCGCGACCTTCGGGTAGTGCAGATAGTAGTTCTCGGCGTAGTGCACCGGATTGCCCGGCAGGCCCGAAGCCAGGTAGTCCCGCACCATGAGAGACGACAGATAATGCGATGCTTCGTCGTAGTTGCCGGCCAGCACCTTGGAGTACGCGCCCGTAGTGAACTGGATCGCCAGGACAACCAGCAGCAGGCTGCCGAATGGCCAGGCGCTCCGCACGAATCTCACAGCACGCAAGGACAACTCTGACCCTCTCCTCCCAAGGCACGCCCCACGTTCCGTTACGGAACCTGGTACGTCGAAACCTGCACCCAGCCGGAGTCTCGGTTGAGCACATCCAACGACCGCATGAACACCTTCTTACTGCCGCTCATCGCCGGTTTCATTACCACCGGTATCGTAAGTGCCTCTACGCCCAGATTGGTAATCGTCGCGGCGGTTGCTGTCGCTGGATCGACTGAACAAGCGGAACTGTTCAGGACATTCGACGAAACTCCAGGTGCCACAGGGCCCAGGAAGAATCCGACGTCTGACGAATACATCCAGAAGCCGTTCCCGGCGCGGTCATAGTGCAAGAAGCAGAACGGCTGCCCGCCGCCGGTGCTATCGTCCGCGATCAGGAACTGGTCCCAACCTTTGGGGATCCCCACGAAGCCCACCGGATCGGAGTACATCAGCGAAAAGAACTGCGATGCTCCGCCCGCAGTCGCCAGCGCGATGGTAAACTGCGAAGCCTGAGCCGCCTGCTGCGTCCAGGTCCCCTGCTTCACCCAACCCGTATCCGTCAACGTATCGTCCATCACGCGCAGATACACGTTTCGCGCGCCCGCCACCTTGAACTGCGTGTTCAGGTTGAGCTGCAGCGTCGATCCGCCCGCCGACACCGTCGACAGTGAGGTGCTCAGCGCGCATGCCGTCCCCTGCAGGTCGTTCGAAGCCACTCCCGGCGTGATCGGACCCGCGAAGAACCCATACGTATCGGAGTACAGCCAGAACTTCTGCCCCCGCGCGTCATAGTGCATCAGGCAGAACGGCTGCCCTCCCCCATCCGCCGCCGTGGCCACCAGCACCTGCGCCCAAAGGATCGAACTATTCCCGCGCGCGCCCTGGAACACCGCCTGGAAGGTCGGATTCGCGCCCGTGCCACTGGCTGGAGTCAGACTCACCGTCGAAGTCACCGCATTGGGCGCGAACTCCGCCGTCACCGTCGTCGGAGCCGTCAACTGGAATGTCTGCGGGTTCGTGGGCCCCGTCACTCCGCCCTTATAGCCCGTGAACCGGTAACCCGCGGCCGGCGAGGCCGTCAGTTGGATATACGTGTTGGCATCATAGAACCCGTCCACGGACGACGGACTCGCCGCCACCGTGCCCGTCAGCGCCGGCGAGACCCCGGCCGTCAACAGATACTGCGATTTGAAAATGGCCGTGAACGTCGTCGGCGTCCCTGGCGCGCTGATGTTGTGCGTCAACGCACCCCCGTCGCTCCAGCCCTGCGCGATGAGCCTCGTATTCGCGCCCGGTGCCGGCGAACTGAAGCTCAGCACGTGCGAACTGCCCGGCGTCCAGTTGAACGACTGCTGGGTCGAATACACAAACCCGTCCACACTGAATCGCACGCCGCTGCCCGTCACGGAGGGCCCCACCTTGATCGAACCGCCGGAGCACGTCGGTTGCAGGCTGAACAACGGCTGCGTCGTCGCCTCGTCCACAAACCGCGGAATCGGCGCGTCGTCGCTCGACGTCCTGTCGGCGGACACCGGAGCGAGTTGGATCCGCACCTGCGCCGGATTCGGCGACGCCACATTCGCCAGGTAGGAGATCCACACCGGGAAGTCCACGCTCGCCGGCGTGTTGCCCGCGAACTGAATCTCCCACACCGCCCGTGCGCTGCTGTTATTGATCGTCAGCGCGGTCACGGGAATGCCGTCGATGAGGGTGGTCGCCGCCTCCGGCGCGAAGGCCCACCGGTCGGTCGTGATGAGCCGCGCCCGCACTTGGCCGACCCCGTTCGCCACCGGGTTGCCCCCCGAATAAGTCACCGGAACAGTCCCGACATATAGCGTCACCCCCGCCGGGAGCTGGCTGAAGGTCGCCTGCACTCTCGTTCCGTACTCGCCCAGCCCCGCCAGGTTCATATTGCCCGTCGTCGGGAAGCTCGGATTGTAGAAATCCGACTCCGACGTGTACACGGTATTCACCAGATTCTGTGCGGCCGGCGTCGAAGAAACGTCCGTCGCCGTAAAGGGCGCAATCGTCCGCGCCAGCAGCGGGATCCCCAGCGGCGTCACCCGCAGGTTCGCGATGCGCTGCTGCGTGCCCGCCGCGCAGGTAGGCAGCCCCGCGCCAGTCATCCCGTCCACCGCGGCCGAACTCGTTCGATCCATCACCTGCACCGTCACCGCCGGCATCGCTGTCCCCACCACCAGGTTCGGGTTCTGCACCGAGACCGTCGACATGCTCACCGCGGCCGTAATCGGCACGCCATTGGCCGGTGTCGGCACTGCAATCGCCGACACGTCCAGCCGCACGTTGCGGATCGTAAAACGGCGCGTCCCGGCATTGCCCGGCGGGTCCAGCGGGATCCCGTTGAACGCCACCGCATTCAAGGCCGGCGACTGCGACGGAAACACGTTGGGCCCCTTCGTTCCGCCTGTCCAGCCGCACTGATTCGGGTTCGTCGTGCACGGCACCTGGCTCGCCGGAGCCGGCCGGTCAATCAGCAGCAGCGTCTCCGTGAACGTCCCTAGGATGCGGCCCGTGTAGTCTGTGTTGAAGTAGACCTGCACGTCTACCGTCGGCACCGGCTGCCCCGCCGCCGTCGGTGTGCCGCCCGTGCAGGCAATCTCGATCTCGCTCACCAGCGCGGCAATTTCGGTGGCCCGCACCGGCCGTGTGGTCGTCGTACTCGCCGTACAGGATAACGGTCCGTTCTGCGCCGCCAGCGGCAAAACGCTCCCGCCAATGAAAAGCACACTCCAGGCAGCCGTCCGTCCGAGGACTCTGAGAACAGATACAGATCGATTGTTGGACCGCACAAGACCCCACACAGTGATGTTGATTTGCGGCGCCCGTGACCCTCCAAAGCGCCGACACACCAATATACCGTCTCGCCGTGGCCGGCGGGGCGCCCCTTAGGGCGGAGTGGGGCCGTGGCCCATGCTACTCGATCGTCGAAAGCTGGATCGCCGAGGGCGCCGAATTCGTCCGGTACACCCGCTGTGTCGCCTTCACGAAATCCTCGCCCTTCGCATCCTGGATCTTCATGAACTTCTGCGGATTCCGATCGCCCAGCGGATACCACGAACTCTGCACCTGCACCATGATCCGGTGCCCCGTGCGGAACGTGTGAAACACATCCGGCAGCTCAAACTCGACCTTGTCCATCTTGCCCGGAGTGAACGCCTCCGGCTTGTCGAACCCCTTGCGGAACTTGCCCCGGAAGGGCTCCCCGCGCACCAGCATCTGATATCCGCCCATGCGCACGTTCTCCGGATTCGGCTGCGGATCCGCCGTGTCGTTCGGGAACACATCAATCAGCTTCACCACCCAGTCCGAGTCCGTGCCCGTCGTCGACACGAAGAGCGACGCCTTCAGCGGACCGGCCACCCGCACATCCCCCTCCAGCGGTTCCGTCTGGTACACCAGCACATCCGGGCGCGCCGCCGCGAACCGCTGGTCGTCGGTCATGTACGGATACGACATGCCGCTGGTGATATACGGCGTAAACGGCACGGGCTTCGCCGGATCGCTGACATACTCATCGAACGCCTCGGCCTTGTCTACCGGTTGCACCGTGCTCAGCTTCCCGCCTGCCTGGAAGTACATCGTCTTCCACTTGGCCTCCTTGGGCGGCCAGGCATCGAACTTGTGCCACTCGTTGCGCCCCGTTTCGAAGACAAACGCCTCGGGCAGCTTGTCTCCGTCGCCCTTCCCCTTCAGGTGGAACAGGAAGAACGGATACTCGATCTCATCCTGGAAGTACTTCGACGTGTTCGACGCGAAACTGATGTTGCCCAGCTTCGTCCCATCCGCGCGCGCCCAGCCGCCATGCGACCACGGCCCCTCTACCAGCATGTTCTTCGCGCCCGGATTCTGCGCCTCCGCCGTCTTGTACAGGTTCAGCGGACCAAACACATCCTCCGCATCGAACCACCCGCCCACCGTCATCATGGCCGGCTTCAGGTTCTTCACATACTGCCGCGGATCACGCGACTTCCAGAAATCCGTATACGTGTCGTTCTGCGTCAGCTCTTTCCAGAACTCCGTCTGGCCGTGGAAATACTTCTCGTCATAGTTGGCCAGCGCACCCGTGCGCAGGTGGAAATCGTAGGCGTCCGGCGTCTTCATGTCCACCCGCCCCACGTCCGGACCGTCCGGAGGATGCGTGCGCCCGAAACTCGAGAAGAAGTTGAACGCGTGCGCCAGGAACAGCACCCCATTGTGATGGAAGTCGTCCCCGATAAACCAGTTGATCACCGGCGCCTGCGGCGATGTCGCCTTCAACGCCGGATGCGACTCCACCGCGCCCATCGCGGCATAGAAGCCCGGATACGAAATCCCGTACATCCCCACACGCTCGTTGTTGTTCGGGATGTTCTTCACCAGCCAGTCGATCGTGTCGTACGTATCGCTCGGCTCATCCACGTCCTTCGGACCGCGCTTGTTGGGATTCACCGGACGGATGTCCATGTACTTCCCCTCGCTGCGCCCCTTGCCGCGCACATCCTGCCCCACAAAGATGAAGCCTTCGCGCATGAACTTCTCGCTGGCCGGACCCAGCCGCCGGGCATAGTTGTCCGACCCGTAGGGCCCCACCGTGTACGGAGTCCGCATCAGCAGGATCGGATACTTCTGGCTGTGATCCTTCGGCGTGTACACCGACGTGAACAGCTTCACGCCGTCCCGCATCGGGATCAGGTACTCCGCCTTCGTGTAGTGCTCGCGAATGTACGCTTCCCGCTGTTCCGGCGTGCTCGCCGCCGCGGCCGGCGCCTCCGCGGGCGGTGCATTCCGCCGCGCCTGGCCCATCAACACGAGCGGCATCGCCGCAATCAGAAGGATACTTCTCAGTCTCATGGCTCCTCTAAGCTCTGAATAACGAAAACATCCGCAACGCACTCATCATGCTCGTCTCCGACATCCACCGGCCTAACCCGGTCGACGACATCAGCACGAGCAATAAAATAAACCCGAAACGGCTCAGCTCGATATACCAAAACGTGGGAATCCGGGCCGCCAGCAAAAACTTCGATCCGTCCAGCGGCGGAATCGGGATCATGTTGAATAAGGCCAGGAACAGGCTCAAATAGGCAGCCCGGAACAGGATCTCCGTGCCCGCGTGCCAGAACGAACCGATCAGCGCCAGCACCAGCGCGAAAATCACATTGCTGCCTGGACCGGCCAGGGCCACCATCAACAAACCGTTGTAGCCGCCCTTCAGTTTATTCGGATTCGTATTCACGGCTCGGCCCCAGCCGAAAAATACCCCTCCGAAGATCGAAGAGATCAATGGCACCAGCACGGTTCCAATCCAGTCGACATGGGCCAGCGGATTCAGGGTAACTCGCCCCTCCAACCGCGGCGTGTCGTCGCCAAGCCGGTCGGCTACCCACGCGTGCGCAAATTCATGGGGTGTCGTGAGCAGCCAGAAGATCAGAACATCCAGCAGGGCCTGGGCGAAATTAATGGGCATCTCTATCCATGCTACACGCCGCGTCCCCCTCAGGGTGCCGCACTGGTATTAGGAAATTAGAGAACAGGAGAAATTTCGAATTACAGGCTTCTAATGAACCGCCTGGCGCGCCATGCTCGGGACAATCGTCTCCGGGCTCGCACCCTCCGAGCGGTGCTTCTTGCGGGTCTGCTTCGCGCGGTACATCCGGCGGTCCGCCTCCGCCAGCAGCTCCTCCGCGTTCTGCCCGTCCATGGGGAAAAACGCCGCGCCCACGCTCAGGCCGATAAACTTGCCGCCGCAGGCCTCGGCCCCCGCCGCCGCCGTAGCCTGGTCCAGGGCCATGATCTTCTTGATCGCCCGCTCCGCCGTCAAGCCCGGCGCCACCACCACGAACTCATCGCCGCCCATGCGCGCCACATAGTCCGTATCCCGGCACATGGCGCGGAAGCGCGCCGCCACCTGGCTCAACACCTGGTTGCCCGCCAGGTGTCCGTACAGGTCGTTCACCTGCTTGAATCCGTCAATGTCACAGACCAGCACCGCCAGCCCCGTGTCCGTATCTGCCACCCGGGTCAGCTCCTGGTCCAGATGCACGAACAGCGAGCGCGCGTTCGGCAGCGAGGTGAGGTAGTCCGTCGTCGCCGACGACTCGGCTTCCTTATACTTAATCGCGTTCTCCACCGCGATCGAGATCTTCGAACTCACCGCCATCAACACCCGCAGGTGATCTTTGGAGAAGGAGTCTCGCGCCGATTTGTACAGCGTCAACACCCCCATCACCCCCTCCGCCGTCTCCAGCGGCACGGCCAGCGCCGAGTTGAGAATGCTGAACACCTTGGGGTCGTTCAGGTAGCCGGGCTCCACCGACGGATTCCCGTTGAGAATCGGCTTGCGGTTCTCCGCCACCCAGCCCGACAGCCCCTGGCCCATCGGAATCTCCAGCGAGCCGAACACTTTCGAATCCTCTCCGCTCACATACTCCGGCTTCAGCACATCGCCCCGCCGCACATACACCGCCATGCCGTCGTAAGGAACCATGCGCTTCAGGCGGCCCGCCATCACCGACATCGTCTCCTTCAGGCTCAGTGAATTGCCCAGATTCTGCGCCAGCTCGTAGAGCGATTGCGCCTCCTGCCGCGCCGCCGCGATCGAGGCCAGGAAGTCCTGCTGCCGTCCGCCCGGCACCACCACCGGACTCGCCGGCTCCTGCCCGGGTGCCGCTTCCTCCCCCTGCTCGGCGCTGAGTTCCAGCGGCGTCCCCTCCGTCTCCTCCCTGCGCGCCGCGCTCTGGACCTTGGCTTCCAGTTCGTCGATCCGTCTCACCAGCAGCGCCACCACGGCCGGGTCGTAACTCTTGCCCGACTCCGCAATCACCACGCCCAGTGCCTCGCGCAGCGGCAGCGCCCTCCGGTACTGCCGCTCGCTGGCCAGCGCATCCAGGCAATCCACCGTGGCCAGGATGCGCGCGGCCAGCGGGATCTCCCCCTCCTTCAGTCCAAACGGATACCCCGTGCCATCCCACTTCTCATGGTGCGCCCGTACAATCGGCACTACCGGATAGGGGAACTTCACCCGTTCCAGGATTTCGGCGCCCACCTCCGGGTGGACCTTCATCTTCTCGAACTCCTCGAAGGTCAGCTTCCCCGGCTTGGAAATGATGTGCTCCGGCACCGCCAGCTTCCCGATGTCATGCAGCAGCGCCGCCGCATGCAGGCCTTCCAGTTCCGATTCCGTCAGGCCCATCTCCCGGCCCAGCTCCATGGCATAGATCTGGACCCGGTGCAGATGCCCGTGCGTCGAATGATCCTTGGCGTCGATCGCCAGCGCCAGCGCCTCAATCGTCCGCAGGTGCAGCGAAGCCATCTGCTTCGCGTGATCCTTCTCGGCCTCCAGCTTCTCCAGGTACAGGCCATAGGCGCGGAACACCACATACACCACGGGCAGGCCCAGCAGCGCCGCCGATTCACCCATCGACCGGCTCAGGAATTCAAACGAGGCCGCCAGCGTCGCGCCGACAAGATAATAAGGAAAGCACCAGAAATAACACTCCCGCCAGATCGAGGCCGGAGACCGCTGCTCCGTCAACCCGATCACCAGCGCCACCGGAGCCGTGTTCGCAAAGAAGAAGACCACAGACGTCGCGCCCAGCCGCACCGCCCACAGGCTGCTGTCCTGCAGTCCGTGCAGGTGGTAGACGAAGTCCGTCGCGCCCACCGCCACCGCCGTCGCACAGACATTGAAAATCAGCTGCACCGCCGTGGGCCGCCGCTTGGCGTTCCACAGGCACTGCACCAGTGTGGCCCCCGTGCCGGCCAGCAGCACCTCCGGCAGAGACCGGTTCACGATGCCGATCAGCAGGAACAGGAAATGCAGCGAGATCGTCCCCGTCACGCCCGGCAGCGGCAGTTTCATGCACGACGCCACCAGCGTGATCGCTACATACACAGCCAGCCGCACCAGATTGCCCGGATGCCAGGTGACCAGCGCCTGCCCGATCACAACGAAGCCGGTGGCAATCACCGCCCCGATGTAAGCTTTGGCTTGCGACGTCATTCAGAATCCTTCTTCTTGCCAGGCACGCCGATCATCTCGGCAATCCAGGTATCAGTCTTACAGTTCGACCCTTGGCACGAGACCCTATATAGGGGAAACCCCTAAGAATCTGTAGGCTAGCTAACATTCTCTGGTGCGGTTCCGAGGCCCGCTGATGAGAAATCCAGCACTTGACTGGCCGTTTTCTCCCTCTGCCGGCCGTTACCAGGGCCTCCGCCCGCCTGCCGAAGCGCAATTCCTTCCCTCTCAACCACAACCGGACCGCCGCTCCTGCTCAGCCCCGGCAGCACCTCCATGACGCGTCGTTGCCTGCCGACAACTTGTCGGGGCCCATCCGGACACATCGTCCGGAGCCGCGCCACGGCGCCCGACAAAATGTCTGGCTCCCGTTGTCTCCTCTCCTTCGAGAACCCATTTTCAATAACTTAGGGTTCACCGCGCGATGGCATCCCAGTTGCCTTAAGAGCGGTGTCATTTCCCGTTCAAAGAAAGTGTTGCAATGATGCTCAATGCCAGGTTTGCAGTTCGCACCATTGTGGTGATGGCCGCCCTCGCGGTCTGGTCCATGCCGGTCGTCGTGGCCGCCCCACAGGATAGCGATGTCCGCGGCAACCACTCCGCGACCCCTGCCCACTCGAAACTCTCCGACGATGTCAGGAATGGTGCCCCCAGGCTGAATCAGCGGCCCGGTTCCTTCGTAGCCGATCCCGACGGCGAAGCCCAGGACATGATCGTTCAGTACGCGGCCGGCGTTGGGGAACAGGACATGGCCAATGCCTCGTCGGCCGGCGCGGAAGTCCGCCAGGTCATGCGCTTCGGCGGCATGGCCCACCTGCGGATGAGCCGCCGTCAGGCCCTGCAACTCGCGGAAGATCCCAACGTCCTCTACATCACACCCGACCGCGAAGTGCGCGCCACCGGCAAACTCGACTACTCCATGGCGACCGTCGGCGCGACCACCGCCCAGTCCTACGGCTTCGACGGCAGCGGCATTGGCGTTGCCATCATCGACAGCGGCGTTGGCGTGGAGCAGCTGGACCTCTTCAATGCCACCTGCACCGCCAGCCGCATCGTTTATAACAAGGACTTCGTCACCTGGGAACCGAGCTCCTGGGACCCCTTCGGCCACGGCACGCACGTGGCGGGCATCGTCGGCGGCAATGGCATCTGCGCCGCCAAAATTCAGTCGCCCTCTTATAAGGGCAAGCCCGGCGTGGCGCCGGCCGTCAACATCATCGCCCTCCGCGCCCTCGACAGCAAAGGCATCGGAACCGACAGTTCCGTCATCGCCGCCATCAATCACGCCATCTCCATCAAGAGCACCTACAACATCCGCGTCATCAACCTCTCGCTGGGCCGCGTAGTTGTCGACACCTATAAGAAGGATCCCCTGTGCCAGGCCGTGGAACGCGCCTGGAAGGCAGGCATCGTCGTCGTCGTCGCCGCCGGCAACAACGGCCGCGACAACTCCATGCAGACCGGCGGCTACTCCACCATCACCTCGCCCGGCAACGATCCCTTCGTGATCACCGTCGGCGCGATGAACGATGTGCAGACAGCTTCCAAGTCGGACGACCAGATGACCTCGTTCAGTTCCAAGGGCCCGACCCTGCTCGACCAGGTTGTCAAACCCGACCTCGTGGCCCCCGGCAACCGAGTCATCTCCGTCAAACCGAATTCCGGCTACTTCCAGGTCCATTACCCCGGCAACACCATCGCCGGCGACTGGGCCAACGGCGTACCCTACGAGTCCTACTTCTTCCTCAGCGGGACCAGCATGGCCGCCCCCGTCGTCAGCGGCGCCGCGGCGCTGCTTCTTGACAAGGACCCGACCCTGACGCCTGACCAGGTCAAGGCGCGCCTCATGAAGACCGCCTCCAAGTCCTTCCCCACGGTCAGCACCTGGATGGACTCCTCCAGCGGAATCCTCTACTCCATGCGTCCCGACGCCTTCACCGTCGGCGCTGGCTACCTCGACATCTGGGCCGCCCTCAACAGCACGGAAAAGATCTCGACCACCCAGACGGCCAAGTCCCCCAAGGCTGTCATCACAAATGGCACCGTCAAATTCACCTACGACACCTCCGATACCTCCGGGCTCGGCGTGGTCTGGGGCTCTGGAGTCGTTTGGGGCACCGGAGTCGTCTGGGGCACTGCCGTCAGCAGCACCGGCGTAGTCTGGGGCACGGGCGTGGTCTGGGGCACTGGTACGGTGACTGGTACCGGCGTGGTCTGGGGCACCGGAGTTGTCTGGGGTACCGCTAATCCCTTCTCCGAGTCCACCTCAGTGTCCGGAGACAAGTAATATTCCCCATCGCCCGCCGCCGCCTCGCGGCCGGTACGGTTCATTCTCCTTGTGCAGCCGGCAGCTTCCCCTCGGGAGTTGCCGGCTTCTTTGTTTCCAGCCGTCTGCAAGGACGGTCAGGCGCCCACGGCCTCGCGGGCTTCTCCCAAATCCCTCTCGATCCCTGCCTTATCGATGCAATCAGAAGAAGTTTTAATTTTATCGGTACGTAGATTCACTTATTTCGCAATAGGGGTAACTGTCTCATTCTGTTCTCGGTAGATTCCGCAAGACAGCTAGGACTCCCACTAAATTGTAGCGGCGGCCGATTGACAGTACTCTGTGTAAGCATGTGTATTGCGCCCTCGGTCAAGCGCGAATCATTTCTTGGTATGGACGTTGTCTTCGCCAGCCAGGAAATGCTTGCCCTCATGGACCGTGTGCGCCGCTTCGCCCTCACCGATGCCAGCGTCCTCATCTGCGGAGAAAGCGGCACCGGCAAGGAGATTGTCGCCCGCGCCCTCTGCCACTACTCCAAACGCTCCAATCTGGTCTGGGTCGACGTCAGCTGCGGAGCCCTGCCCGATACCCTCATGGAGAGCGAACTCTTCGGCTTCCACAAGGGCGCCTTCTCCGGAGCCGATCAGTCCAAGGAAGGTCTCTTTGAGATCGCGGATGGCGGCACGCTCTTTCTCGACGAGATCGGCGAACTCGACCTGCGGCTGCAGGTGAAACTCCTGCGCGTTCTCGATTCCGGGGAATTCTACCGGCTCGGCGGCACCAAGAAGGTCAAGGTGAACGTCCGCATCCTCACCGCCACCAATCAGGACCTGCCCAAAATGGTGGCCGAGGGCCGCTTCCGCAAGGATCTCTACCACCGGCTGGCTCAGTTGCGGCTCACCGTTCCGCCCCTGCGCAGCCGGCCCGAGGACGTCAACGCCCTGGTGGATTTCTTCCGCCAGCGGTATTGCCCCGATGCCACCTTCTCGCCGGCCGCCCTTCATGCCATTCAGCACTGGGATTGGCCCGGCAATGTCCGGGAACTGCGCAACGCCATCATCTCGGCCGGCGCCATGACGATGGATGACGTAGTCCGGTTTGAGGACCTCCCCGACGAAATCCGCTCGGCCGGCAGCACGATGATGCTGGACAACTCTCTCCGCAATCTCTCCACAGCGGTCTCCAACCCGGACCCGGATGCCGACCAGGGCGGCGGTCTCCTCGAGACCATGGAGCGCAGCCTCATCCTCAAGACCCTGACGGAAACGAACTGGCACCAGGAAAAGGCCGCCTCCATCCTTGGCATCTCCTCCCGCACCCTCAGCCGCAAGCTCAAGGTCTACATGCCCTCGGCCTGATCCCAATCTTCCAGCAATTAGAGAGAATGGAGTCCATGGAAGCAGTCACGCTGCGTGGCGCCGAAGTACGCAAGGGACTCCTGCTGGAATACTGCAATGTCGTCTATAACTTCCTGGAGGCGATCATCGCGCTGGCCTCCGGCGGAGCCGCCTCCAGCATTGCCCTCATCGGCTTCGGCGTGGATAGCGCCATCGAGACCTTCTCCAGCCTGGTCATGCTCTGGCGCCTGCGCCACGACGGCCACCCGCTGCGCGACTTCATCGAGAAACGCTCCCTCCGCTGGATCGGCATCTCCTTCCTGCTGCTGGCCGCCTATGTTGCCTACGAATCGGCGGAAAGCCTCTGGGCCCGCGAAGCGCCGCAACGCTCCGTGCCCGGCATCCTCCTCGCCCTCGCCTCGCTCATCATCATGCCCGTCATGGCCCGTAGGAAACGCCGCGTCGGTCTGAACCTGAACAGCGCCGCCATGGTAGCCGACTCCCGCCAGACCCAGCTCTGCAGCTACCTCTCCGCCATCCTCCTGGGCGGCCTCCTGCTCAACGCCCTGCTGGGCTGGTGGTGGGCCGACCCCGTCGCCGGACTGGTCATGGTCCCCATCATTGCCCGCGAGGGCATCCAGGCCCTCCAGGGCAAGGGCTGCGAGTGCCATGGCTCCTGTGGCTGATTTCAGTTCATCAATTTACTCTCTTTGAATCAATCGCTTACGGTAAAACGCCAAGGGTCCGTACGAAAAAATGGAAGGGAGGGAGGCTGATGCCGCCCCAGACTTCGATTCGACTGTACAAGGACACTGATATGGCTACCGACGCCCAGATCACCGCCAACCGCGTCAACGCGCTGCGCTCCACCGGACCCCGCTCCGAGGAAGGCAAGGCCCGTTCCGCCCGCAACAACCTCCGCTACGGATTCCGCTCCCAATCCGTACTCCTGCCCGGCGACGACCCGGAAGAATACGAACTCCTGCTGGGAGAACTCGGCCTGCACTTCGCCGTCGACGACCTCTCGTCCGCCCGCTGCGTGCGCGAGATGGCCGATGCCGAATGGCGCCTGCGCCGCGTCCGCCTGCACCAGGAACTCCTGCTCACTGAGCGCATCACCAGGCTGTCCGAAACGCGGCCGGATGCCTCACCTCAACTCCTCCAGGCGCTCGCCTTCGAAGAGCTCTACGCCGAAGCCGCCTTCAACCGTTTTTTGACGTACGAAGCCAAATTCGAGCGCCAGTACGACCGCGCCTGCGCAGAGCTGCGCAAGCACCGGGCCCAGCCGCTCCGCAAACCACCGGTCCAGGCCGCCGAGCCCCGCCCCATTCGAACGGACGAACCCAATTCCGAGGCTTCCACCCCGCGCAATGCACCCTGCCCCTGCGGTTCCGGTGAGAAGTACAAGCGCTGCTGCGGCCGGAATGCCCCCGCCGTCCTCAGCCTGACCCCGGAACCGGACATTCCGGCTAGGGCACCAACTGAGATTCGGCGGTGAACTTGCGATAGTTCGTAAACCGGATCTCTTTCCGGTCGCACAATCCGCGCCGGTCGCACGCTTCCACGATACTCACGCTCGGCATCAGGAACGGCTGTTCGCCGATGACTGCCTCCGCGTAGTCGAGTTGGAAGTACGACGAACGCACCGGGAACTCCTCCGGGAAGTCCCTGGTCTCCATGGTCAGACGATGGATCCGGCCCGTCTCCTCTTCCACCCACACGCTACCCGTGTATCCCGGCGAATACATCGACTGGATGCCGATCGACCAGTGCGAGTTCTCCCGCTTCACCTCGTACTGGAAGCGCAGCAGCTTCTGTTTCCGAACCTTGTCCGTGCCCTTGAACTTGAACTCCGCGGCCACATCCGGCGAGAACAGGTAGCGTAGCGCCGTCGCGAATTCGCCGGACGAACCCATGTTGCGCGTACCCACCATCCGGTCGCCGCTCACCGGCGTCCCGTTGTGGCGCAGCAGCCGGTAGCGCTCCTTGCCCCCGGAGTAGCTCACTTCCGTATCCAGGATGTCCACCAGGTGCCAGTCGTCGCGCCGGCCCGTGCCCTTCATGCGCTGGGCCGACTGCTCGCACAGGAAATCGGGTAACTGTTTCAGCCACTCAAAGGCATAGGCGCGCGTCTTCTCGATGCCGGGATCGGCCGCGCCCAAGGCCGCCAGAAGCAGGATGGCCGCTGTCATTTCGTCTTCGGCAGCCCCGGCGTGGCGCTGATGAGCTGCTTCTTGGGATCGGATTTCGGCTTCGCCGGTTCCGTCGTGATCGACGGCGGAGTCGTGCCGGACTTCTCCTTCTTCGGATCCTCTGCCTCGGGGAACGAGATATCGCTGTCCGTGGTGATGATCTGCGACTCGACGGCGAACTTGCGGTAGTTCCGGAACTCGATCTCGTTGCGTGTGCAGTCGAACGTGCCGCGGAAGCAGGCCAGGTTCTCGCTCTTTACCGGCAGCAGGAAGCGCTGGCCGCTGATGTTCACCCAGCCGTAGTCGACCACCGTCTCCACCGTGTCGATCTCATAGTCCGAAGGCAGCTGCCGCGAGTTCATCTCAATCCGCAGCACGCGCGCCGTCTTCGGGTCGATCCACACCGCGCCACGATAGGCCGGTTTCACCGTACGGCCGAAACGCACCTGCCAGTGGGAGTTCTCCTGCGTCACCGAGTAGTCATAGACCTTCGCGTCGACACCGGCCGCCATCGAACTGCCCCGCGCTTTGAAAATGGCCTTCGTATTGGGGTGGAACACATCAATGAGAATCGTGCCGAACTCGCCCGAAGACCACGTGCCCGAATCCTCCGGACTGCCCTTCTTGATCGCCTTGCCGTTCACCCGCACGTTGCGGTAATCCTCGCGGTTGTTGGCGTAGACCAGTTCCACCTGCACGCGGTCCTGATACTTCCAGTCCGGCTTCAATGTCCTGCTGCGGTAGCGGTTCGTCAACTGGTCGCACAGGAAGTTGGGCAGGTTCTTGTCGAAGTCGAAAGCCTCATCGCGGGCCCGCTCCACCAGTTCATCCACCGTGCCGCGCCGGGTGCGGTCGGTCACCACTTTTTCCGTCGTCCCGTCTTCGCCCACCACCACCTCCCGCACAGGGGGACGGGTGGCGGCCGGCGCGGGATTCGCCGGTGCTGTCGAAGGAGCCGGGGTGTTGGTGGAGGTCGACGCCGGCGGAGCCACTTCCTCGTGCTTCTTCGCCGCACCCCCGCGCCGCAAGACGGGCCGCCCGGGGTCGTCTTCCTTGACCTCGGGTCTGACAGGCCGCTGGGTGGTCTGGGGATCCGGCTGCTGTTGCTCTTGGGCGCCGGCCGCCAGCGCCAGCCAAATACAGAGAATCCAGGCGCGCGACATCCCACCTCCAGTGACGGCTCGAGTGAAAGCCGCGTTACGCCATTATCTTCTATCTGGCGGGTGCCGGGATCAACCCCCGAACCATCATCCAATCCTTAAGACGCGCCGGCCACGAAGAGAGAACAGGGTCCTGCTTCGCCAGACCTACGCCATGCGGACCGTTCTGGTAGATGTGCAACTCCGCCTGCACCCCGGCCGATCGCAGCGCCATGTAATAAAGAATGCTGTTCTCTGGCGGAACCGTCGTGTCTCCGCTGGTATGGAACAGGAACGTCGGCGGCGTCTGCGCCGTCACCTTGAGTTCGCTGGAAAGATCCCAGACCTGCGCCGGATCGGGCGGATTGCCCAGCAGGTTGAACATCGACCCGCTATGCGTATAGCGCGTCGTGAACGAAATCACCGGATACACCAGCACCGCAAAGTCCGGCCGCTCGCCCTCCTGAAAATGCGTGGACAGAGTCGAAGCCAGGTGGCCGCCGGCCGAGAAGCCCATTACGCCGATCTTGTTCGGATCCACGCCGAACTCCTTCGCCCGCGTGCGGATCATCGTGATGCCTCTGCGCGCGTCATCGAGCATCGCCGGGTGGTGATAGCGCGGCCCCAGGCGGTACTTCAAAACAAACGCCGAAACCCCGAAGGAATTAAACCATTCGGCGATAGCCGACCCTTCCTTCTCCATCGAAAGCCCGCCATACCCGCCGCCCGGGCACACCATCACGGCGGCGCCATTGGGATTTGGAGCCAGATACGCCGTCAGCGAAGGCTGGTCCAACGCCTCGGTTCCCACGGCGCCCGGCGCTCCATTGGGATACAGCAGTTCCGTCTTGGGTCCCTGCGCGAAGGCGGCGCAGCATACAAAGGAGAGCAATAGTGCAGATCGCATAATGTCCTATTCAGTCAAAGCCGGTTCGTCGATCGTCAGGCTCGCTTCGTCGGCATCGAGCGTGGCCTGGATGCCCAGCGGCAGGGTCAGTTGATCCTCGGTGTGGCCGATGGTCAGGCCGGTCACCACCGGGACCTTCAGATCCCCCAGAATGTTATCCAAAACTTCGCCCAGCGAGAAAGTGGAATCGAACGATGGCTTGTAGTCGCGCGGCGAGCAGTCGGCGCACTCGCCGATTACCAGACCTTTGATCCTGCTGAACTTGCCCGCCAGCCGCAGGTGCGTCAGCATGCGGTCCATGCTGTAGGGCTGCTCGTCCACGTCTTCAATGAACAGGATCTTCCCTTCGGTCTCGATCTCAAAGGGCGTCCCCATGGTCGAGCAGATCAGCGACAGGTTGCCGCCCACCAGCGGACCGCTCGCCTTGCCGCCCTGCATCGTCCGCGTGAAATGCCGCGGCCGCAGCGTATTGCTCTCCGGCGGATTCGTCAGCTTGCCCATCGGCTTCGTTTCGAAAAGCGCCTTCTTAAAGTTCGCCTGCGTATAGTCAGTGAACTTCGACAGCGTCACCGGACCGTGAAACGTCACCAGCCCGCACTTCTTATGGATCCCCAGGTGCAGCGCCGTGATGTCGCTATACCCGAGGAAGATCTTCGGATTCCGGCGGATCAGGTCGTAGTTCAGCCGGTCCAGCAGCATCGCCGCGCCATAGCCGCCGCGGATGCAGAAGATCGCTTTTACCTCCGGATCCTCGAACATGCGGTGGATGTCGTCCACCCGGTCCTGGATCGGTCCGCCCAGATACCCCTCGCGCTTGCCCACCGCCCGGCCGAACTTCGCCTTCAGCCCGAAGTACTCAATCGTCCGCCGCGCCAGCAGCAGGCGGTCCGGATCGGAGACATACGTCGATGGCGTGATCAGCCCCACCGTGTCACCCGGCCTCAACACCTTGGGCCGCAACAGGGGCAGGGAAGCGGGGGCGGCCGCCGCGGCAACCGGCAGCGCCCCGAGAAAAGAGCGTCGTCTCATGGAGCTTCTATTCTAGACTTCCGGTTCGGCTGTGGCGCCGGCCAGGAACTCCGGCGGCTCCGGTCCAGGCGCCACCGGCACAAACACCGGTTCCAGCGGAGGCAGCGGCTTGGGCCGCACAAACGGATCCAGTTCCACCGCCGCGCCCCAGGCCATCATGCGCAGCCACACCCGGCCAAAGACATAGAGTTGCTGCACCAGAATGAGAGTTAGGATCTTCCCGGCTCCTCCGCCGTGCAGCCAGTTGGATAGCGGCAGGTACAGCCCCGCGAAGACGGCCAGAAACACCATCAGCACCAGCCACACACCCATCGTCTTGCCCAGGTGCGTCAACACCAGGCGCATCGACCCAAACGCCGCGCGCAGGCTCTTGCGGCTGTCGTCCGTTACCAGTCGCACCTTGGCATAATCCATCGCCGTGCTCACCAGGGCAAACAGAACAATCGTAATGCCGCTTACCACCCAGCCCGCGATCGTCAACTGGTGGTCCTCCATGCCCTCGCCCCACGCCTGATCCGCCAGCTTGCGCAGAATGCGCTGCAGGATCAGCGCGGTGCCGTAGAAGATCATCGAGTAGAGCGTCAATCGCAGGAACCGCCAGAAGTATCGTCCGCAGCCCTCATAGAACATGCGCGGCGAGTAGTCCGGACCGTCATAGACCAGCATCTTCACCGCGCCTCCGGACAGGAAGATGCTGCCCAGGAACAGCAGGAACACTGCCAGCAGGACCATCGGGAGGATGGCAGCCAGCGGTCCGCCCTGCAGGTAGAAGTAGACTTCCACCAGCCAGCTCAGGTCGAATCCCCTGGCCAGTTCCGCTCCATAGCGGCTGTGGCCCAGGTTCGAGACCGCGACGCCCGCCAGGGGCACCGCCACGAACGCAGCCATCAGCGTGTGGAAGAACCAATACGCCACCATCATCCGTTTGCGCAGGGCGACGCGCCCGGCCGCGCCACGAATTGCCTGAAGTACTGTCATGGCGGGTCTCCTTACGCGAGCGAGGTCATCCACAGCGAGATGTTCTGGATCCAGAACAGCAGTTGCATCGTCCAACTCGTGCTCAATCGGATGTTGTAATCCGACTCCCAGCTATTGTTGGCGTAGCTGATGTCCAGCGCGTACTTGCGGCCCGGATCCACTTCCACCCAGTCGATCTCCGAACCGCGCAGGAACGTGTACTTCACCCAGCGGTACTGCCCATCCCAGGTGCGCTTCTCCGTGCCGCCGTCCTTGAAATGGATCCATACCTCCACGGGCACCGCGGCGTCGCCCAGTCGCCGCACCTTCACCGTGCACTCATACTGCTTCTTGAAGTTCTTGTTGTCGTCGTTCTTATCGTCCTGCGCCTCGGCCTCTTTCCTGGTCACCACCACACGCTTGCCGTTGCGGTCAACCGCGCCCAGCGGCGTCCGCTGCTGCCGGTTGATCACATCGCCGACGCTGTAGTCCAGCTGCCGGTTGCCGAAGAAGAACTGATCAAAGAACCAGTCCAGGTTCTGTCCCGACACCTCGTTCGCCACCTTCTGGAAGTCGCGGGCCGTGGGGTGGCGGAAGCGCCAGCGCTGATGGTAAGTCCGCATCACGCGCGCCATGGTGTCGTGCCCCAGGTGCGCCTCCAGCGTGTCCAGCGCCACGCCCGTCTTGTAGTAGGAGTTGATGCCGTAACTGGTCGAGTTGTAATACTGCCAGGCCGGGCGCAGCAGATTGTCGCCCGAGGGAAACAACAGGTATTGGGCCCGGTTCATGGAGTTGCTACGCAGGCCCGGGAATCCGAGCAGCTTCCACAGGTTCACGCCCATAAAACGCAGCGGCAGCTCGCCCATGCCGTTGAACACCTGGTCCATCACCTTCGAGGTCGAGTAGGTGTTGAAGCCCTCGTCCAGGGGCGACTCTTCAAACTCGTTCGTCGCCACCAGCTGCATCCAGAACTGATGCCCGAACTCGTGTACGGTCACCTCTTCCAGCAGGCGGGACTCAGGCGGCAGCTTCCAGAACGTGCCCGCCGTGATGAAGGTGGGATACTCCATGCCGCCAGCGCCGGCCGCGTTGGCCGGGGGATCCACCACTGTGATGGTCTTGTAGGGATACCGGCCGTACCACAGGCCAAACCACTTCAGCGCCGCCCGCAGCGACGCGAAGTGCCGCTCCATCTGCTCGCGGTGCTCCGGTTGGACCAGCGCGATCATCTTCACGTCGCTCAGCCGCACTTCACTCTCCGGGATGCCATGCAGCTTTGCCGCCGCGGCTACCTCCTGCGGCGTGGTCTCTTTGTCGGCGAGGAACATGCGCTCCTCCCGCAGGTAGGTCGGCTGCGCGGTCCAGGCGAAATCGGTGACATCCTCCTGCTCGAAGGTGTAGGTGGTCCGGCCGCGGCTCTCGGTCCTGCTCTTCAACTCGCCGGTCGCGCCCACCACCATGGGCGAAGGCACGGTCAGCTCGATGTGATACTTTCCAAAGTTCGCGAAGAACTCGCTGTTGGCGTGAAACTGGTGGCAGTTCCAGGCGCCCGCGGTGGAGTAGCGGAAGCCCGCCGTCTCCCAGACGCCGATCTTCGGGAACCACTGCCCGCCCAGGTAGAAATCCTTGTGGAAGCCGGTCCTCGCGAACACCATGGGCATCTTCGTCTCGAACACGATCGAGACCTGGATCGTCTCGCCCGGCTTCACCGGCCTGGGCAGCGGCACCTCGATCACCGTCCGGTCGTCCGCGTTATTGTCATCCGGATGGACGAAGCGGATGGCGCCGGTGAGGTCCGCGTCATCCAGTTCCATCTTCCTGATGTCGATCCAGCCCCACTCGTCGCCTTTAAACTGGTCGCCCCTCAACTGGCCGCCGGACTCCCGGAAGAACGTGCTCTTCGAATTGCTGAACGCGTTCATGTAGAGGTGGAGGCGTAGTGCCGGCACCGTGTCCGGCGAATCGTTCACCCAGGTGAGCACCTCGTGTCCGGTGATGATGTGCGTCTTCGTGTCGAGCGTGGCCTTGATGTCGTAACTGGCCACTTGCCTGCTCATCGCGCCGTGAGCACAGGCCACACAGGCGAGCAGGGCGAGAACGAATCTCATGACTACTTCTCCAGTCCGGTATGCCGGCGAATCCAGGTGGTCATCGTCTCCAGAAAGACGGGCGCCAGCGTCTCGTCGATCTGTCCGTACTCCTGCACCAGGCCCGACTTCGCGGTCTGGAACAGGTGGTTGAGACCGGGCAGGCGGACGATGCGGAAGTCCTTGTTGCCGCCTTTCTTGAGGGCGGCCTCAATGGGCGGCAGGTTCTGGTCGGCGATCACCTGCAGGTCCTTCTCCCCATTCAGCACCAGCACGGGGCAGTGCAGCTTCTCCAGCGCCGGCACGGGATCGTAGAAGACGAACTCGCGCATCCAGGGCGAGCCGATGCTGCGGGCCTGCGCCTCCGCTCCGGGCACACCGGCCAGCAACTCCTTTAGCCGTGTCTGGATCGCCTGCTCGTCCTTCTCCTCGCGCAGGATGGCGAAGATCTTCTTCTGCATCTCCGTGTTCTGCTCGATGACTTCCTTCGGGGCGCCGGCAGCCTCGTTCATGCGCGCCGCCTGCAGGAACATGACCTCCATGCCCGGCACGCCGGTGCCCGCCATCATCACGACAAAGGACACCTCGGGCCGGCGGGCCGCCACCATCGGAGCGATCACGCCGCCTTCGCTGTGGCCGGCCAGGCCGATTTTGGCGGCGTCGATCTCTGGCCGCTTGCGCAGGTAGTCGAAAGCGCCTTCCGCATCCTTCGAAAAATCGGTTGTCGTCGAACCGGAAAACTTCCCGGTGGACTTGCCGGTGCCGCGGTCGTCATAGCGCAGGACCGCCAGGCCATGCCTCGTCAGGTAATCCGACAGCACCAGGAAGGGCCTGTGGCCCATCAGCGCTTCGTCGCGATCCTGCGGACCGGAACCCGTGATGAGCACCACCGCCGGAAACGGACCCTTGCCCTCCGGCCGGGTGAGCGTTCCGGCCATCGTCACGCCCTCCGCCTTGCTGGGGAAGGTGACGTCTTCACTCTGATAGGGCAACGGCGGCTTGGGATCCTGCGGGCGGCCGGTGGCTGCCGCGGTCATGCGCTTCAGCGTAATTACCTGATCCTTGCCCTGTTTGAAGACGCCCATAATCTCGTCGCCGGATGCTTGCATCTTGCCTTCAAAGCTGGCTTTGATCGCCGGCATCTCCCAGTGAAAGGCGCCGTCGTTGAAGGTCACGGAGCTCAGAGGCAGGCCGAACGCGCCCTGCTCGGGCACATCCATCTTCGCGCCCAGCGAGCCGTCAGCCGACTTCGTGACATGCACCCGCAGACGGACCGTCCCGCGTCCGGTGTCGACGGGCCCTTCCCAACTGCCTTCGATGCCCGGCTTCTGTCCCACCGCCAGCAGGCAGGTGAAGACTATCAGAGCCGCAAGTCGGAAGAGACACATGAAGTCATCATAGCCTTGAGCAGGGCCTGACCTTCAACCTGTCTGGGTATAGAATACAGAGCATATGAGGGGCGCCCGTATTGTATGGGCCGCCATTGTGGCGGCCGGTGCTACGTCTGCACAGACGAAGCCCGATTTCCCGGCGGATATTCAGCCTATCTTCGCCCGCAAGTGCCTGATGTGCCACAACGGCAAGACGGCGCAGAACGGCGTTAGGCTGGACGACGGCGACGCGGCCATGGCCGGGGGCTACTCGGGTCCCATTATCGTGGCCGGAAAGAGCAGTGAATCCAAGCTCTTCCAGCGCATCACCAGCACCAAGAAGGGCTTCATGATGCCGCCCGTCGGCGCTCCGCTCACCGAAGCGGAAATCGCCTCGGTGAAAGCCTGGATCGACGCCGGCGCCACCTGGCCGCGCGCGACCAAGAGCGCGAAAGCAGCGAAGCCCACCCACTGGGCCTACCAGCCGATCCGGCATCCCGAAGCTCCGGACGTCCGCAACAAGAGCTGGGCCCGCAATCCGATCGATAGCTTTATTCTGGCGCGGCTGGAGGCCGAGAACCTGGCTCCCTCCCCCGAAGCTTCCAAGACCAGGCTGCTGCGCCGCGTTTCGCTCGACCTCACCGGCCTGCCGCCGACGCCCGACGAAGTGAAAGCGTTCCTGGCCGACAACCGTCCCGACGCCTACGAGCGCCAGGTGGACCGCCTGCTCGCCTCCTCTCACTATGGAGAGGAACGCGCGAAGCACTGGCTCGACCTCGCCCGCTATGCCGACAGCGACGGCTATGAAAAAGATGTGGTCCGGCCTTACGCCTGGCGCTGGCGCAACTACGTGATCGACTCCTACAACCGCGACACGCCGTTCGACCAGTTCACCATCGAGCAACTGGCCGGCGACCTGCTGCCCCGCGCGCAGACCGAGCAACTGGTGGCCACCGGCTTCCAGCGCAACTCGCTCACCAATCGCGAGGGCGGCGTCGATCGCAAGGAAAACCGCTTCGACCAGCTCATCAACCGGACCAATACGGCCAGCACTGTCTGGCTGGGCCTGACCATGGGCTGCGCTCAGTGTCACGACCACAAGTACGACGCGATCAGCCAGAAAGAATATTACTCGATGTTCGCGTTCTTCAACCGCTCGGACGAAGTCGACATCGATGCGCCCATGCCGGGTGAGATGGGTCCCTGGATGCGCTCCCGGCCCGCCTATCTGGAAGAGGTCGCGTCGCTGAAGAAGCTCTACGACGTCGACGAGCTGCAGACCGAGTGGGAAAACCACATGCGGGCCGCCATGGACAACCCCGGCAAAGATCTGGAGTGGGACTTCGCGCTTTCCGCCGTCATCACCATGTTTGACCGCTTCCAGGAGATCCTCAAGACGCCGCCTGACCAGCGCAGCGAGCGCGATGCCGATGCCCTGTTCCACTGGTTCATCGCCAATACGGGACCGCTGAAGGACCGCGACCGCGACCGCCTGATGGGCATCCGCGATCTGCGCCGCCGCATCGCCCGTCTGGATGAACGGCAGCCCAAGCTGACCGAGGCGAACATCATGGCCGAGCTGTCCGCGCCGCAGGCCACGCACGTTGCCATCAAGGGCGACTACCGTTCGCCCGGCGTCGAAGTTCAGCCCGGCACCCTCGCCGCCCTGCCACCCCTGCCGGCCGATGCCCCGAAGAACCGCCTGACCCTCGCCCGCTGGCTGGTGTCCAAAGAGAATCCGCTCACCGCGCGCGTTACGGTGAATCGCCTGTGGCAGGAGATGTTTGGCCGCGGTCTCGTCAAGACTTCAGAGGACTTCGGCACGCAGGGCGACAAACCCTCCCATCCGGAACTGCTCGACTGGCTGGCCAGCGACTTCCGTGACAACGGCTGGAGTGTGAAGCACACGCTGCGCACCATCGTCACCTCCGCCGTTTACCGCCAGAGCTCGCGCGTCCGGCCCGAGCTGAAAGAGAAGGATCCCGAGAACGTTCTGCTGGCCAGGCAGTCGCGGGTCCGGCTGGAAGCGGAAAGCATTCGCGACTCCGCCCTGGCGGCCAGCGGTCTGCTGAACCCCGACATCGGCGGGCCCAGCGTGCATCCGCCGCAGCCCAAGGGCGTGGCCGAACTCGGCTATGCCGGCAGCGTGAAATGGGTGAATGACGAGGACGCGAAGCGCTACCGTCGCGGCCTCTACATCCACTTCCAGCGCACAACCCCCTACCCGATGCTGATGAACTTCGACCGGCCGGACTCGAACGTCGCGTGCTCGCGCCGCCGCCAGTCGAACTCGCCGCTGCAGGCGCTGAACCTGATGAACGATCCTGTGTTCTACGAAGCCGCCCAGGCGCTGGCCCTGCGCGTGAACCAGGAGGCGCAGCCCGAGAAGCGCATCGACTATCTGTTCGAACTCGCGCTGGGCCGCGACCCCTCCGCCCGCGAACGCGAGCGCGTCCAGAAGCTGGTCGACCAGCAGGCCACGTCGCTGGCCCAGGACAAGCCGCAGGCCGCCGCCCTGCTGCCATTAAAACCGCAGAATGCCGCCTGGACCACAGCCGCCCGGGCCGTGCTGAATCTCGAAGAGTTCATAACCAGGGAGTAGCCACCATGATTCGCGACGAAAACGATTTTCGAGCCCTGCGCGACCGCCGGCGCTTCCTGCGTGAAGTCGGCTGCGGTATTGGCACGATGGGCCTGGCCCACTTGCTGGGCATGGAAGGCCGCGCGGCCTCTGGTCCGGCCGACAACCCGCTGCTGCCCAAACTGCCCCCGCTGCCCGCCAAAGCCAAGAACGTGATCTTCATGTTCATGGAAGGCGCGCCCAGCCAGATGGATCTCTTCGATCCCAAGCCGGGCCTGCAGAAGATCAGCGGACAGACCCTGCCGGAGTCGCTCACCTCGCAGCTCCGCCTGGCGTTCATCAAGAAGGACGCCAAGGTGCTGGCCAGTCCCCGCACGTTCAAACCGTACGGGCAGTCGGGCATCGAATACTCCGACTACATCCCGAACATCGCCTCCTGCGCCGACGACATCTGCCTGGTGCGGTCGATGTACACCGACGCGTTCAACCACCATCCGGGCCAGTTGCTGCTGTTCACGGGTTCCATCCAGATCGGCCGGCCGACCATCGGCGCGTGGTCGCTGTACGGGCTGGGGAGTGAGTCGAAGAACCTGCCGGGGTTCGTCGTGCTGACCTCGGGCGTGGGCACCAGCGGCGGGGCCTCCAATTTCTCCAGCGGCTTCCTGCCATCCCATTTTCAGGGCACCCTGCTGCGGAACTCCGGCGATCCGGTGCTGTATCTGTCGAACCCGGAAGGGGTGGCGACTCAGACCCAGCGCGCCACGCTGGACGCCATCCGCGACCTGAACCAGGAGCATATGGAAGAGACCGGCGATCCGGAAATCGCTTCGCGCATCGCCAGCTACGAGTTGGGTTACCGCATGCAGAGCGCCGCGCCGGAAATGGCCGATCTCTCCAAGGAGCCGGCCCATATCCGGGAGATGTACGGCATCGACGATCCCAAGACCAAACAGTTCGGCACCAACTGCCTGATGGCCCGGCGCTTAGTCGAGCGCGGCGTCCGCTTCGTGCTGATGATGCACGCTTCGTGGGATCAGCACACCTACCTGAACCGGGACCTCAAGAAGAACTGCGACATCTCCGACAAGCCCACGGCCGCCCTGATCAAGGACCTGAAGCAGCGCGGGCTGCTGGACTCTACGCTCATCGTGTGGGGCGGGGAATTCGGGCGCACGCCGATGGTGGAGATCCGCAACACCCAGGACCCGGAGAACGCCGGCCGCGACCATCATCCGCTGGCCTACTCCATGTTCCTCGCAGGCGGCGGCATCAAGGGCGGGCAGGTGATCGGCAAGACCGACGACATCGGCTTCAACATCGTGGAGGACAAAGTCCATGTCCACGACCTGCAGGCGACGATCCTGAACCGCCTGGGCTTCGACCACACCAAACTCACCTTCCGCCACATGGGCCGCGACTTCCGGCTCACCGACGTCGAGGGCGAGGTGGTAAAGAAGATGCTGGTGTAACAGCCGGCCCACTATCCCACTGGAAATGCAGGTGCGTAGGCGCCTGTAAAGATTTTTTCATGGGCCCTGATCTCTTTCTGAATTGGAACGCGCATATCTAAGTGAGCGTCAAGAGGGAGTAAGGGAATGAGCACCATGAAAGAGATGATTCGGGACCTCGTGATTGTCTCGGCCATCGGCGGATTGCTGAGTGGCTGGGTCATCTCCAAGGTTCTGGGGCTGGGCTAACGGGCTTCGCAGCGGGCGCGCTGCATCGGGAAGTCGACGGCCTGTTCTTTACCGTTCCGGGAGCCTTCGATCCGTGCAAACAGGCCATCGGAAGTACGGCGGTACAGAATCCGCTGGGGGAAATCGTGGGCCAGGTTCTCAAACACCACTTCATCCCCGGACTGCTTGATGAGAGTAAACGCGACCGGCGCCTGCGTGGAGCCGATGCGCGGCGTGTAAGTGATCACACCCTGTCTGGTTTCGATCCGCATGAATTCGTGAAACACGGTCTTGTCCTGCTTCACGGTGCGCGATAACCCCAACAACATTCCGCCCACGGGCGTGCTCCATTGCTCGTCGACCCGGACCGGGCCGCTCTGCGAGGTCCAGCAGCCGGCCATCCAGTCGAGTTGATTCGCGTCGGCTCCGAAGAGGGCGGCGGGCAACAGCAGCAGCAACAGTTTTCGCATAAGCAGTAGTCTAGCGGTCCGCATGCGGGCCGCATTGGAAAAATGCGACAAGTTTAGCGGTCCGGCCGGGCCAGATGTTCTCCCATACCCGGGAGACTCTCCACCAGCCGGGCAGGAGGCGCGCCCGCCAGGGACAGGTAATCGCTGTTCATGTGGGCCTGGTCGAAGTAACCCGCTTCGGCCGCGATGCGCGCCCAGTTCCACACCGGATGCAGCCGCCGCAAGTGCAGGCTGTGCTGCATCCGGCGGATCCGGGTCCAGCTCTTTGGCCCCAAACCAACCTGAGCCTGGAACAGCCGCTCCAAGTGACGGCGGCTGCAGCCGGCCTGCCGGGCCCTCTCCTCCACCGGCAGGCGGGGCTGCCGGAGCGCCGCTTCCACCACCAGAGCGGCCGGTTTGCGAAGGAGCCCTCTCAGGAAGCGGTCCGCCACCGCAATCCGCTCCACTATGCCCACCGCATTGCCGAGTTCCTCGCCGAACCGGGCGCCCCAGACATCGGCCAGCGGCAGGATCCGGCCTGTCGTTTCGGCCTGATGCCAGCCGGTGAGCATCCAGGCGCCAGCCGGCCGGAAGCGGATGCCGAAGACGCTGAGCCGCCGGGCCGGTTGAATGAGAACCGTCGATTCCATCTGGCCGATCCAGAGTCCGCGGGGTTGGCTGGCGGCCGATCCATCGGTCAGCAGCCGCTGCGGCGGATCGGCGAGGTGGAACACCGCTTCGCCGTGGCCGTCGGGCAGGATGGGCTGCACGGACCCGTCGCCGGAGCCTTCCAGGCTCCAGTAGCAGTCCACGGCGGCGGCCAGAGCGAGGCTTGGCTGGTGCTCCTCGTAGCGCATCCATTGAATAGTAACCGGAAAATTGCGTCAGGAAGCGTCGAACAACGTTTCCTCGGGGGCCTGCAGAACCGTATCCGCATCGGCCTCCGCCCCGGCGATGAGCCGGTAGGTGACGCCGCCCACCTGGACCGAGCCGGATGGCCCGAACTGCAACGAGCCCCGGCCGGGGGTCGAGCGCGTGATGCCCATCAGCCCGTCCAGCAGGACCGGCCGGTCGATGGGCGCAGTGACCGGGTATTGGCCCGGATCACTCAACTCGAAGCGCGTCGCGCGATAGTGCTCGATGATCCGCGCCGCCAGCGCCAGATCTCCCTTGCGCTGCCCGTGAAATTGGACGGCCTGCGTCATCAGCGAATCGCGCAGGTCTTCGCGGGTGCGGGCCTGGCCCAACTGGCCATAGTTGGCCGAGAAGATGAGATCGCGCGTGGCGAGGTACGGCTTGATGTCCAGCACGGGGGTGCCTTCCAGGAAGTCGAGCCGGTCGAGGCGGATCCAGAGCCCGTCGATGGCGATCACGCGGGCGGCGGTCAGGCCGATGGGATTGGGCCGCGCGGGGGAGCGCACGGCAAAGACGCCGTGCAGGCCGTTGGGGCTGCGATCGACGTATCCGCGAGGAATGACCTGCAGTACATCTCGCTCGTCCCGCCCCTGGCCCAGCCAGCCGAAGATCCAGAGATGCGAGTGCTTCTCGATCTTCAGCAGGGCATCGGCGAACTCCGGCAGGATCTCAACAGCGGCGGTGGCGCCCCAGGTGGGCATGGCTTTCCTGTCCAGGACTCCGGACCGGACATAGCCAACGGGGCGGATGACAAACTCATCACTCACGCTAAGCTCCGCGCGGCTTGACGACCAGCTGATTCACAACGCCTTTGACGCCCTTCACCTTCTTGGTGAGGTGCTCGGCCTTGGCCTTCAGCTTGTCTTTCTCCACCGCGCCCTTGATGGTGACCACTCCGTCCTTCACTTCCACTTCAAAGTTGCCGCCCTTGACGTCGGGATCGTTGGCCAGCTTGCGGCGCACCTGATCATAGATCATGTCGTCGCTGACCTTGTCGTCGGCAAAAACCGCGACCGTCTGGAAAAGGAAGAAAAAGACGAGGAACAGAGATAGGATTCGCATGTTGCTACTCCCCCTCATTATCCTCTGAATCAGAGCCGGTGGCGGCCTCTCCTCCGATCATTGCGCGCCAGTCGAGTTCTTTCAGGAACGCTTCGTTCTCGCGCCACTTCGGATTCACCTTCACGAACAGCGTGAGGAAGACTTTCTTCTCCAGCAGCTTTTCGATCTCGAGCCGCGCCGCGGTGCCGATCTCCTTCATGAGAGCGCCGCGGGCGCCCAGGATAATCGCTTTCTGCCCGGGCCGCTCCACGTGAATGGTGGCGGTGATGCGCGTCAGCCGGCCCTCTTCCTTCCACTCGTCCACGAGGACGGCGACGGAGTGGGGCACCTCCTGGCGCGTCGTGAGCAGGATCTTCTCGCGAATGATCTCGGCCGCCATGAAGCGCTCCGGCTGATCGGTGATGTAGTCTTCCGGATAGTAGGCCGGGCCGGCAGGCATCTGCTCGAGGATGGCAGCCTGCAGCGCTTCCAGTCCTTCGCCGGTTTCGGCGGAGATGGGGAAGTATTCCGTGAACTCGCGCAGTTTGCTGTAGGCCTCGATCACCGGCAGCAGTTCGTTCTTCTTCTCGATCAGGTCGATTTTGTTGAAGAGAGCGAAGACCTTGGTGGTGGTGTCCTTGATCAGCTCCAGCGACTTCTCGTCCTCGGGGCCGGGACGCCGCGTACCGTCGATGAGGTACAGCAGCAGGTCGCGTTCTTCCAGCGCCTCTTTGATCGATTCCATCATGCGGCGATTGAAGACCGTGTCCGCATCGTGAATGCCGGGCGTGTCGACGAAGACGATCTGCGCCCCGGGCAGCGTCAGCACGCCCTGCACCGTGGTGCGAGTGGTCTGCGGCTTGTCGGCGACAATCGAGAGTTTTGTGCCCAGCAGGGCATTGAGCAGTGTCGACTTGCCGGCATTCGGCCGGCCCAGGATCGAAACAAAGCCCGAACGGTGTTTCTGTTTGCTCTTACTTCTGTTCTTACTCATGCAATCTCTGCCTCGCGCGCGGGAGGCTGTTTCAGGCGGTTTCCACTTCAGGATCCGACACCGGGTCCGAAGCCCTGATCCTGACTTTGTCGACCCGGAAATCGTCCGCGGCCAGGATTTCGATCTTCAGCCCATCCTGTTCCACTATAGTGCCCACCGCGGGTACGGCTCCGTACCATTCGCTGGCCAGGCCGCCGACGGTGGTGGACTGGACGTCCTCGCCGGGGCGGAAGCCGAAGAACTCCTGCAGGTGATCGACGTCGAACGAGCCGGACACCGTGATGGAGCCGTCGTCGCCGCGCTCCAGGTCGTGCTGCGGTTCGTGCTCGTCGCGGATTTCGCCGAAGACCTCTTCCACCAGGTCTTCCATGGTGGCCAGGCCGGCGACACTGCCGTATTCATCGACGACATAGACGATGTGGATGCCGCGCTCCTGCATTTCGCGCAGCAGTTTGGGCACCGGCTTCATCTCCGGGACCGGCTGGATGGGCCGGGCGAGGTCGCGCAGGGTTTTGGTCTTGCGCTGCTCGTCGTCCAGTTCGTACAGATCGCGGACATGGACGAAGCCAATGATGTGATCGATGTCGCCTTCGAAGATCGGAATGCGGGAGAACTGCTGCTCCTTGACGAGCTTGCGCAGGGCGTGCAGCGTCTCGGACGCCTCAATGGCCACGATCTCGCGGCGGGGCGTCATCACTTCCAGCACCTTCTTGTCGCCGAAGGCGACCACGTTCTGGATGAGCCGCGAGTCTTCCTTCTCGATGATGCCCTCTTCCTCACCGGCCGTGATGAGCGCTTCGATCTCTTCCGCCGGGTCCTGCTTGTCCTCGTTCGAATCGGGTTCGCTCAACTCGAAAACGGACTGCAGGAAACCGAGGAACGCCGTCAGCGGCTTGAAGAGCAGCGCCAGGAACAGCAGCAGCGGCACCAGCGGCAGGGCCCAGTGGCCGGAAGACCGCCGGTAGAGCGCCTGCGGAATGATGTAGCTGGCGACCATCATCACCAGCCAGCCGACGACGAAGCCTTCCAGCAGACCCTTCCAGTCCTCGCCGCGCGTGGCGGCGGCGGCCACGAAGGCGGAGCCGGAAAAGACCAGCAGGCTGTGTTTGATCAGCGAGTAGACAAAGGCGCCCTGCTCGGTCTCGTAGCCCAGCTTGGACTGCAGCGTCTCTTTGAAGTAGCCCAGCGCCTCGAATTCTCGGGTTCGCAGGCGGAGCGATTCCAGGTAGAGCACCTGGATGAAACTCACCAGGCAGAGTACGCAGGAGAGGATGAAGGCCAGCAGGAAGATCACTGCTTTGCCCTCTTGCCGGCGCGTTCAATCAGGCCCGTGGGCAGGCCGAGCTTCTGCCGCCACTTCGCTTCCAGGCGGCGCATCTGGCCGTTGTCGGTCTCATGGTCGTGGCCCATCAGGTGGAGCAGGCCGTGCAGCAGCAGGATACGGATCTCGGTGGGGGTGTCGTGGCCGTGTTCGGCGGCCTGGGCGGCGGCTCGTTCGGCTGAGATGGCGATGTCGCCCAGGGGGCCGGCCGGGCTGTCTGATGGAAACGAAAGGACGTCGGTGGCGTAATCCTGCCCGCGGAATTCCTGATTCAGGCGGCGCAGCTCTTCGTCGCCGGTAACCAGGGCGCAATAGGAGCGTCCCGGCGCCAGGGTCTCCAGCAGTTCCCATGCGTACTTCTGGAGTTCACGGCGTTGCAGGCCGCGCGCCCGCGTTTCGAAGATCAATAAAGGCTCAGGGCTCATGCGCCGGGCTTCGGCTCTTCGGGTGGCACCTGACCGTCAGCCAGCTTCAGGGACAACTGCCGGCCGGTGCCATTCTGCTCACCGAACTTCTCGTATGCTTTTACGATGCGCTGCACCAAGGGGTTCCGCACCACGTCGCGCTCGTCGAAATAGAGAAAACCGGCTCCGTCCAGACCGCGCAGGACTTCCAGCGCCTCGCTCAGGCCGCAGCGGCGGCCCGGGGGCAGGTCGATCTGTGTCAAATCGCCGGTCACAACCATCTTGGAATTGAAACCCTGCCGCGTGAGAAACATCTTCATTTGTTCCGCGGTGCAATTCTGGGCTTCGTCGAGGATGATGAAACTGTCGTTCAGGGTACGGCCGCGCATGAAGGCCAGCGGAGCGACTTCGATGACGTTGCGCTCCAGCGACTTCTCGACGCGTTCCGTATCCAGCATGTCGAAGAGAGCATCATACAGCGGGCGAAGATAGGGGTCTATCTTCTCCTGCAGCGTACCGGGCAGAAAGCCCAAGCGTTCGCCCGCTTCCACCGCGGGCCGGGTAAGGATGATGCGCGTTACCTGCTTATTGAGCAGCGCGGAGACCGCCATGGCCACGGCGAGGTAGGTCTTGCCGGTGCCGGCCGGCCCGATGCCGAACACCAGGTCATTGCGCTCAATCATGTCCAGATAGGCGCGCTGGTTGGGCGTCTTCGGATTGATGCGCTTCTTGCCGAAGTTGCGGGACTTGCCGCTCTCGGAGAGCGTCCTGAGGCTGGTGCTCGGGTCGGAGACGAGAATCTTGAGGAAACTGTTCACGTCTTCGCCCGACAGTTTGGCACCGCCCTCCATGAGGTCGATGTATTCCTTGAGGATCTGCTCGGCACGGGCAACCGCCGCGTCGTCGCCGTCGATCTCGAAGGCATCGTGCGTGAGGCGTGTCGTGACGGAGAGGCCCGACTCCAGCAGACGGATATTCTCGTCTCGTGTTCCGAAGAAGGACTCGAGGCCGCGGATGAGGGGTACGCGGGCTTTCATCGAAGGATGCGGAAGCTTCCGCGCAAGGCCCGGACTGGCATTCTGCCCCAATATAGCACTATCCAGTTATCGAATGGATGACAGCCGGGGCTCAAGGTAAAGGGGGTGGGGTGCGCTTTCAAGTACTTCCGGGCGATCAGGTCATCAGGGTGGCGGCACCCTGACGGCCGCAGTGGCGGTCGAGACGCAGCCGCAGTTCCTGCCTGGCGCGCAGCAGCCGGCTCTTGGCAGCGGCCACCGTGATGCCCAGCTTTTCGGCAACCTCCTGCATGGACAATTCCTGCACATCGCGGAGGATGAAGACTTCCCGCAGCAGCATGGGGATGCGGCCGATTTCCTCACAAAGGACGGCCCCGAGTTCCGTCCTGGCCAGGGCGGATTCCGGAGTCAGGCTCTGGTCCGGCAGGTCGAGGGGCGCTGTCTCCTCGCGGTCCTGGCAGTCATCCAGGTAGGTGAGGCGGACGCGGCGCTCCTTGCGCAGGCGCATCAGGCATTCGTTCACCACGATCCGGGACAGCCACGTGGAAAACTTCGCATCCTGCTGAAACTGCCCGATATGTTCGTAGGCTTTCCAGAATGCGTTCTGCACCTCATCCTCGGCATTGGCCTCGTCGCGCAGGACGGAGTAGGCCATGCGCTTGGCCGTGGCGGTATGCCGTTCAATCAATTCAGCAAAGGCCTGGTTGTCGCCGCGCTGTGCGCGAGCTACCAGGTCGCTGTCAGGAACGCCGGCAAAGACGGGATTGTAGATTCGATCCAAGCTGGGGTCCTCGTGTCTGGTGGACCCGCCAGAGGGTTGCGCCGGGCCACCAACTCCAAGCTACCAGCAGTTGCGTTCAATTTGTATGTGTCGTTAAAATAGACTTCAGTAGAGATGAATACACAGATGGCAGATTCAGCGGTGATGAAACGAGATTCAGCCGAGGTGGAGACGAGCCCGGAAACGGTGCAGCGGATTCTCTCCTCCTACGACTTGGGCCGTAAGCTGCGGCACCTCCGGTTGAGGAAGAAGATCGGGCTGGTGGATCTCGGCAAGCACACCGGGCTCTCGGCCTCGATGTTGTCGCAGCTCGAGAACGGCAAGCTGGTGCCGACGCTGCCGACGCTGGCGCGCATTGCCATGGTCTTTGACGTCGGGCTGGACCATTTCTTTACGAACCGGAAGCAGCGGTCTCTGTGTTCCGTGATTCGCGCCGCTGAGCGCATCCGGTTTCCGGAGCGGGCGGATGCGCCCTCGCCGGCGTGGTTCTTCGAGTGTCTTGCCTTCTCGGCGCAGGAGAAGAGCATGCAGGCCTACCTGGCGACCTTTGAGCCCCGCGAGCGTGAGGTGGTGCACGATCATGTCCATGATGGGGCGGAGTTCCTGTATGTCCTGAGCGGGACGCTGGCCATCACATACGCAGAAGACGAGATTCAAATGAAGCAGGGAGACAGCGCTTACTTTGACGGCTCGCAGCCGCATGGCTATCGCGCCGTGGGTGGCACGCCGGCGACGGCGATTGTGGTCACCACGCCGCCGCGGCTCTAGGGGGCGGGTGTAGAGAAAACACTCACCCCTGAAATACGGGATTCCACAGCTCCCGAATCGAAGTTAGGAACGCGCCACGCCCTCTTCGCGTCCACTATAGCGGTGATATATTGGGGGTGCTGCTACCAGCGGCATTAAAAAGGAGATTCAGGTCCATGAAGGCTATTCGGTTGATTTTGCCTGTCGCCACTCTCGTGGCGGCGTTTCTCGCCACCAGCGGGATTTCGTTTGCGACGAAGGAGATGGGCAGCAAGGAAAAGAAGCCCTGCACCACCTGCCATGAAAAGGGCAAAGCCACGAAGGAAGCACCACTTCTGAACGAAGTTGGAAAATTCTACAAGGAAAAGAAGACCCTCGAGGGTGCACCGAAGAAGTAACGGTCCCCCGTCACATGAACCAGGCCGGCTGGATCGGCTTTGGGCAACATGTTAAAATCCCCCTGGACCGCATGCAGCGGCCAAGCACTTGGAGATTAAGATGAAAGCACTCCGTCTGATTCTGCCGGCTGCCACGCTAGTGGCCGCCATTTTTGCCACCATGGGCGTCTCTTCCGCTACCCCGGCTTACCAGAAAAAGGAAAAGAAGCCCTGCACGACCTGTCACGAGAAAGGTGCGAAGCCCACGAAGGACGCTCCGGCTCTGACCGACGTAGGCAAGTACTATCACGAAAAGAAGACGCTGGAAGGCGCTCCCGCCGCCAAGTAGTCCTGTTGTGAGTGGCGGCCTGCGAAATAGGCAAGAGAACTTTGCCGCTCCCGGCACTATCAGTATGAAGTGCTTGAGAATCTGATCGCATGGCTTGGTTCTGTTGACCTGAGTCTGGCTCGTTTCGCGGCCGCCACTTTACTGCCCCTCGGCCTGTACCTGTTAACCAGCGGACTGGATGATCTCGCGATCGACGTCTGCTGGATATGGGGAAAGCTATTCCGTCCGCAGTTGCCCGCCCCCTCCGGCCAGTCCGACCCCGCCCTCGCCCTCTACATCCCCTTGTGGCACGAAGCCGAAGTCATCGGCCCCATGCTGGACCACAACCTGGCGGCTGTCGACTATAGCAACTATGAGGTTTTCGTCGGTGTGTACCGGAACGACGCGGCCACCCGCGCGGCGGTGCTCGACCTGACGCTCCGGCATGCCCGGGTCCACCTGGCCGAAGTGCCCCACGACGGCCCCACGTCCAAGGCGGATTGCCTCAACTGGATCCGGCAGAGCATGCTGCTGTACGAAGAGAGGCACGACCTCCGTTTCGAGCTGGTGGTCATGCACGATGCCGAGGATCTCATTCATCCCCAGTCGTTTCGCCGGATCGCGCGGTACGCGGAAGCCTACGACATGATCCAGGTGCCGGTACTGGCCCTGCCCACTTCGCCGCTGGAGTGGACGCACGGCGTGTACTGCGACGATTTCGCCGAGAGCCAGGGCAAAGACCTGGAGACCCGCGTGCGGCTGGGCGGTTTTCTGCCGGGCTGCGGGGTGGGTACGGCGTTCCGGCGGGCCGCGCTGGACAGACTGGCGGAAGCCAACCAGAACTGCATCTTCAACCCGGCGTCGCTGACCGAGGATTACGACAACGGCCTGCGCATGTTCGGGCTCGGGTGCAGGCAGGCCATGCTGCCTCTGGAACCGGCCGGAGGCAGCCTGGTGGCGACCCGGGAATACTTCCCCCGCCGGCAGGCTCAGGCGATCCGGCAGCGTTGCCGCTGGGTGACCGGCAACGCGCTGCAAGCGTGGGAACGCCATGGTTGGGGGCAGGGTCTGCCGAAGCCCTGGATCCAGCGCTGGTTTCTGTGGCGCGACCGCAAGGGCGTGTGGGGTAACCCGTTGAGCCTGCTGTGCAACCTGCTGCTGGCCTATGGGGTCGCCTCGTGGGGCGCCAACACCGCGGCCCACCGCGAGTGGCCGCTGCGCACGCTGGTCCACTCGACACCGGGCATGCTGGGGCTGCTGACAGTCAACGCGTCGCTGCTGGCCCTCCGGCTGGCCGTCAGGATCACGGCCGTGGCGCGCCTCTACGGCGTCGTCTTTGCCCTCGGCGTTCCGTTGCGCATGCTGTGGGGGAATTGGATCAATACCGCTGCCACTGTGGCGGCGCTGCGGCTGTGGGCGCGGCACTGCTGGAAGCGGGAGCCGCTGCGCTGGCTGAAGACGGAACACTGCTACCCCAGCCGGGAGGCGCTGATGCCGCACAAGCGCCGTCTGGGCGAGCTGCTGGTCAGCATGGGCGACTGCTCGCAGGAGGACATCAACCGGGCGCTATTGACGCGGCCCACGGGGGTCCTGTTGGGCAATCACCTGGTGGAGCTCGGGCTGTTGTCGGAGGAGAGGCTCTATCAGGTGCTGGGCATCCAGCAGTGCCTGCCCATGGCTGAAATCGGGACTTCCGACCTGACGGCGCGCGTGGCGAGATCGCTACCCCAGCAGGTGATGCAGGACTGGCACGTGCTCCCCTTCCGCATTCAGGACGGGGTGCTGGATGTTGCCTCGCCGCGCATGCCCAGCGACGAGATGCAGCTGTCCCTGCAGAGGTTTACGCGGCTCAACATCCGCTTCCACCTGGTCACGCCAACGGCCCTGGAATCGCTGCACAGAGAATTCCTCTAACATTGCCGCGGCCGGGCAATGCGAGCCGTGCCGGAACCGTTTTAAGACGGCAGGGCCTGCGCGGCCTGCAGCAGTTTCCGCACCAGGGTCGCCTGGGTGCGGACCCCAGCCTTGTGATACAGGCGTTTGAGGTAAGTCCGGACCGTATGAATCGTGATCCCCAAAGCCTTGGCCGCTTCCGCCGGAGATTTGCCATTCATCATCTGCTCCGCCAGGCGCATTTCCGCCTTGGTGAAGTGGAAGGTGGCTTCCAGCGCGGCAAGGGCCATCTGCTGCCGGCGGGCGGGATCGACCAGGGCGACTGCCCGGTACTTGGGGGTTGGCACTCCATTGACCAACGGGGTGACCCATGCAAGTAACGGCGCCTGGCCAGCGGACCGTTCGATCTGTACCAAACGGCCCGCCGTGTCCTCCGTATCAGGCAAGCTGAGAATCTTCCTCTCGATATAAATCCCGTCCGGCGTGGAGAGGAGTTCCCGCGCCAGCGAGTTCATAGCTGCTATGTGACCGTCAAGGCCAAGAAGAACCAAACCGAGAAGTTCCACGCTTGTATTAGCGCAGAAATGTCTCTGTTTGGGACATCGTTAACATGTGAATTCGCATTTCTTCGTCTAGACAGAGGCAAAGAAAAGGCGAATTTTAGCTGCGGCCTCCCGAAGGTTATCCATGGAGTTGGCGTAGCTGAAGCGGATGTAACCCTCGCCGAAGGCACCAAAGGCGGTTCCACTCAGGCAGGCCACCCCGGCGCGCTCGAGCAAGGCGTCCGCCAGAGGCTTGGATTTCCACCCGGTCCCCTCGATATTCGGGAAGGCATAGAAGGCACCCTCCGGCATGGGGCAGCGGAAACCGGGGATGGTATTCAGCTCGGCGACGAACACGTCGCGGCGGCGGCGGAACTCGGCGATCATCTCCTCGGCCGGTTCCTGCGGACCATTCAGGGCGGCGATGCCGGCGCGCTGGGTGAAGCTGGCGGTACAGGAATTGGAGTTCACCATGAGCTTGTTCACGGCGTCGACCAGAAGCGGGGGCATCACCCCATACCCCATGCGCCAACCGGTCATGGCGTAGGTCTTGGAGAACCCGTCCAGGATGATGGTCTTGTCGAGCATGCCCGGGAAGGTCGAGATGGAGACAACTTCCCGGCCGTAGCTCATCCTGCTGTATATTTCGTCGGAGAGGACGACGACGTCGCGGTCGCGCAGCATTTCGGCGATCGCCGCGATGTCCTCCCGGGGAATGACTCCGCCGGTGGGGTTGGCCGGAGAATTGAGGATCACCATTTTTGTGCGGTCGGACAGTTTTTCCCGGAAAAGGTCCAGGTTGAAACTGAAACCGCGGTCTTCCACCAGGGGCATCGGGACGGGCACGCCGCCGAGGTAGTTGATCATCGACTCGTAGATGGGGAATGACGGATTGGGGTAGATCACCTCGTCGCCCGGGTCGATTAACGCCATCATGGGGAAGAAAATAATGGGCTTTCCGCCGGGCACAACGCAAACGCGTTCCGGGCCGACGTCGATTCCGCGGGTGCGGGAGACATAGCTGGAGATAGCGGCCCGCAATTCGGGCTGGCCCTGCGTGGGGCCGTAGTGGGTCCAACCCTCGTCGAGCGCCTGCTTGGCCGCGTCGACAATATGGCGGGGGGTTGCGAAATCAGGCTCACCAATCTCCAGGTGGATGATGTGCCGGCCCTGGGCTTCGAGGCCCCGGGCCCGCACGAGTACTTCGAACGCGGTCTCGACTCCGATCCGCGTCATGCTGGATGCTAACTTCATGAAGGCGCCTTTCTTGTCCGGCCGGACAGGGGCCGGAGAAGCGAATAAAGATAGATAGAAGGGGGTCCGGCGAATCGGGGGGCGTCAAACTGGGCGCTTCCCTCGGCGTGGCCGGTCTCATACAATCACAGAATAGCGCCGATAGAAAGACTTGCACGGCCGGCGGGCTTCCTGCGTCAGACATTTCAGCGGAGCCCATGCAGATACCGGTCCTCAGTCTTGGCCTGGCAATGAACGAGCCACATGAGCTGCCCCTGTGCCCGGCGGTTTCCCCGGAATGGCGGGAAAAACAGGATCAGTTCGTTCAGGCCAACATGCGCCGGGTTTTTCTGATCATCTACCGCATCGTGGGCAATGTGGCTGACGCCCAAGACCTTACGCAGGAAGCATTTATCAAAGCCCTGCAGCGGCAGGACCAGCTGAAAGACCTGGAGAAGGCCGCCCACTGGCTCTCGCGCATCGCTTCCAACACGGCCATCGACTTTCTGCGCCGCCAGGGCCGCGCCAATCTCACGGAAATCGACGAAATCGCGGATCCGCTGGCCACTGCGCCGGAGCGCAGCCCGGAATCGCTGGTGCTGCGCACCGAACACCAGGATTATCTTGCCGAAGGGTTGAGCCGCCTCACCGCCCGGGAGCGGGCCGCGCTGATCCTCCGGGACGTTGAGGACTTGCCCGCCGAGGAAGTGGCGCGGCGGTTGAATTGCGGCAAGGCGACCGTGCGGTCGCATATTGCCAATGCCCGAACCAAGCTCCGGAAGTATCTGGAGCGGAATCGACAGGAGTTGAAACGCCCATGACGAGTCATCCTGGGCCGGAGCAACTCGCGCTTTTTGCCGGCAACGACCTGCCCGCCTGGACGGCGCTGCGGGTGCGTGTGCATCTCTATGCCTGCGCGCACTGCTCCGCGGAAGTGGCGGCGCTGCGGTCGCTCCGGCAGGAACTGCGCCACCGGGCTGTGGAACTGCCGGAAGATCTGGACTGGAGCGCCCTGGAAGCCGAAATGGGTGCCAACATTCGCCTGGGCCTCTCGGCCGGCGCGATTGTCGACCGTCCGGCGGTGAAGGAGGCCTTGCCGCTGCCGGAACCCGCCGGCTGGCGTCTTGCCGTTGTCCTGGCTTCCCTCTCGTTTGTTGCCGTGGCCGGCTGGTGGCTGAGGAATCCCGCGAATCTGCGGCCCGCCGCCGACCCCGCCGCCTCGGTGCTCTCCGAAGCACGTCCGGACGGGCTGGCCCTGCAGAATAGCGGCGCCGCTCTGACACTGCTCAATCATTCGGAACAGCCCGCGGTCACCACCGTCAGTTGGGATGGCGGCGCGCGGGCCAGCTTTGTCGACTCAGAAACCGGTCAGGTGACCATCCACCATGTCTCCGCGCAATAGTATTCTGCTCGTCCTCGGCATGGCAGCCGCGCTGTACGCGCAAGGGCCGGAAGTGCCCGTGGACCCCAGCAACTCCTTCCAGGTGAACCTGCCGGGCGACGGCCCGTTGTCGCTGGTGTCCGCCGACTGGGGCCGCACCCGGGCGACGGCTCGCGGCGGCGCGATGCTGGTGGACCTCCATTCCACCCTGGTATTCAAGAACGCCTCGCCCCGGCCCATCCGCGGCGTCTCACTGCTGGTGCTGGCCCAGGAGGTCACCCCTGGCGGCAAAGCGTCCGTCACCGTCCCCAGCCTCGACGTCCAGCCGGGTGAAAGCTTCCCCATCCGGGTGGACCTGCGCCTGATGCGGCCGCTCAATACGGGCGCCGGCGCCCTCGTCCAGGTGGGCCTCGATGGTGTCCTCTTTGAAGACCTCACGTTTTACGGGCCGAACCGGCTGAACGCCCGGCGCGACATGCTCGCCTGGGAGATCAGCGCCCGGCGCGACCGCAAAGCGATGCTGGCCGCGCTGAACCAGGGCGGACCCGAAATCCTGCGCAAGCAGTTGCTTGCCGTGCTCGCCAGGCCGGCCGACAACCTCGTCATGGGGATGCAGGTCGCCCGGGCCATGCCCTCCACCAATGTGGAAGCCGGCCGCAGCGTCGAGTTTGCGTTCCTGCAATTTCCCGATGCCCCGGTGGAGCTGCTCTCCGGCGACGTCCGCATGACCGGCACCGAGGCGCGCGCGCCGCGCATCGAGCTGCAGAGCAAGGCGAAGCGGGCCATCCGTTTTGTCGAGCTCGGCTGGCTGGCTAAGGACGAACAGGGCAGGGAATTCATGGCCGGGACCCTGCCGGCCGACCTGAGCCTACCGCCTGGGCAGCACTCGACCATCCGCAAGGAAAACACGCTGCGCTTTGCGAAACCCGTGAACAGCCTGACGGCTTTCCCCAGCGCGGTGGAGTTTTCGGACGGCGACCTGTGGGTGCCCTCCTACGCCGCCTTGAAAGACCCGCGCCTGGCGGCAGCACTGCCGGCTTCGGGCGAAGAGCGCCGTCTGGCCGAGTTGTACCGCCGCAAGGGGCTGGAAGCGGTGGTCCAGCAGCTTCGCTCATTGCGCTAAGCTTCTAGCAGATGGATATCACTGGGTTGATTGGCCGTTCCCCTGACCGCTTGTCGCTGGCCGAGCGCCGCAATTTCGCCGGGCTCTGGATCGCCCTGGAACTCTACACTCCGGAAACACTGCCGCTGCGGCGGATTGAGGCGGCGGGACGCAATGTCTCCGAGTGCGCCCGGCAGTTGAAGTCACGCGGGCTGGACCCGCTGAACTTCGAGTTCGTTGCGCTCAAGAATTAGGGGCATCCCCGGAGACGGCCAGGGGGCCGCCTGCGGACGAGGGCGTCCGCCGTCCCAGCGGGTTCTCCTGTATACACTGGGGACGCCCATCCAGTGGGCCCTTCACTGCTGCGGCTTCGGCTGCGGTGCGGTGGCTCCGCCGAGGCCCGCGTAATTGTCCTTCACCTTCGTCACTTTGCCGTTGGCGAAGGTGACGAACGTGATCTTGCCGGGCGGGAAGCCGTAGATCCAATCCTCCGACTCCAACCCGTCCTTGGTTTCCCGGACGCGATCGCGCGGCTGGCCCATCGCCATCTTCACCTGATCGCGGTTCATGCCGATCTCGGCTCGCTTGGCTTTGATGGCCTCCTGGATCTCGGGCGGCAGGGTCTCGAAGTAGCTCTCCGTGGCGCTGCGCTTTTCAAAATCCAACACGGGCGCCAGGATCGTCTTGATCTCGGCCGGTTTCATGGCCGGCATGCGGCCGGGAAAGACCACGGCGATGGTCGTGCCGGCGCTGCGCGACTGATTGCGGGTCATGGGCACCGTGGAAGAACCTCCGCCGACGCCGCCCTCAATGCGCTCATACCATTTGCCCTTCACGTTCAGGCCGTTGTTGATCTGCAGAATCAGCTTGTTGTCGTCGAAGTCGATCTTCGTGACCTGGACCAGTTCGCCGACGCGCGCCACGGGGCCGTAATCGTCGCCGATGGCCAGCCACTCCTTCTTGTCGTACTTGCCGTCGCTGGGGAACGGGACGGCCTTTTTGGACCGGGGCAGAAAGGCTTTGACGGTGGCGTATTCGGCCGTCAGGCCGCGGATCAGCTCTACCTTTTCTTCGTCGGTAAGCTTGCGGATGGGGTCGGCCTTGCCGGTCTGCGCAGGCGCGAGGCTGCTGGTGAGCCCCAGCACGATCAGCAGGAGCGGGAAGCGTTTCATTTCCTCACAACTCCTTTCCGGGCTCGACTTTCGGCTCCGGCGGCGCGGCATCCACCAGCGGAGCGGCCTGCCGTTCCAGCGGCGCCCGCCACAACCAGGCGCCCAGCAGCAGCACGCTGAGGGTCGCCAGGATGCTGCCCTCGGTGCCGTAGGAACCACCGCTCCACAACGGTCCTGCCTTCCAACGCAGAGTGTAGCCCGTTAATCCCATGGTAAACCCGCTCAGGTTCACGCCGAAGAGCGGCAGGGTCCAGTTCCAGCCGAAGTGCAGTCCGATGGGCAGCCACAGATCCCCGCTGCGATAGAACGCATAGCCGAACACAATGCCCCAGAGGCCCGTGTTCAGGATGCCCAACGGGTTGGTGCCCATATTGTCCAGGTGCGCCAGCGCGAACAGGACGCCGAACGGCGGAATCACCCACCACGGGCCGTAGGCACGCAACAGGATCTGGAAGGCGTACCCGCGGAACATCATCTCTTCTCCGACGGCTCCGAAGAGTAAGACGACCGAGACGAGAAGAAGTTTCCCCGGAGTGAAGGCGTTGGCCGGATCCGTCGACGGTTCGATGGCGGCCATCCGGATCCCGACCGGAACAATCAGCGTCACCAGGGCCGCGAGGATCCCTCCGCCCACGCCCAGCCAGAGGTGGCGCAGGCTGGAGGCCGTCCAGGCCATGCCGATGTCCTCCAGGCGGCCGCGCTCAAAGGTGCGGACCACGAACAGGCTGGCGAGCGTGGCGGCGATGAACAGGCTCATGGCCGCGGCCACCAGGATACTGGATCCGCTCAGCAGCCAGCCGATCAGACCGCCGGCATAGCGGATGAACAGCAGGAACAGGCCGCCGCGCAGCAGCAGCCCGAAAAGTCCCGGCTTGGAATCAGGAGTTGCGTCCGGCATCCGCGCCTTTGCCCGCTTACGACAGAGTCTTGACGACCACGCCCTTCGGAGCCACCTCCACCGGCAGGACCTTTACGCCCTGGCCGGCGCCCTCGGTTTCGATGGCCTTGGCAACGCGGTCCCGGGCGTCCGGTTCGCACAAAAACACGACGCAGCCGCCGCCGCCCGCGCCGCAGACCTTGGCTGCCCGCGCGCCGGCCTTTTTGGTGGAAGCCACCAGGTGGTCGATGAGGGGCGTCGAGATCGAGGGGGCATTCTTCTTGCGGTGCGACCACTCTTCCCGCAGCAGGCGGGCCGTCTCGTTCCAATCCTTTTTATGCAGCGCGCCGCGCATGCCATGGGCGATCTCGGCGATGCGCTCGAAGTTCTTCAGCACCTTGCGGTCGCCGTCGATGTGAAGCTTCATCACTTCCCAGTTGTTGATGCCCGAGTTGCGCGGCTTGCCGGTGTAGGCCAGGACGAACCGGCTGTTCAACTCGGCCAGGTCGACGGGCATCGAATTGCGCTGGATGCCGGCCACGGTCAGATCGATCGCGCTGACGCCGCCATACATGGCGGGGTAGTAATCCTGGCACCCGGTGGGCACGTTCACCACCTGGGCCTCGATGTTCTGGGCGATCTCGCGGACGCGCTCGATGTTATGCCGCGTGCCGCAGAACTTGTTGAACGCGCTCACCGTCGAGATGAGCAGCGCCGACGAACCCGAGATGCCGGCGCCCTGGGGCGATTCCGAGTTCGTCTCCACCACCATGCCGCCGGACGGGTTGAAGTGCTTCACTACCTGAGCGGCGAGAACATTGCGCACCTTGGCCGCGGAGGTCAGCGTGGAGAGCGAATCGAAGGTCTCCTCCATGTTCTGATCCTGCGAACGCAAGGTGATCGCCTTGCCGTCGTGCGGCATAATCCGGCAGCTGGTGTATACGCTTACCGCGAAGTTCAGGGTAACGGCATTCGGATGATAGAGGTACAGGGGCCAAATGTCGAGCGTGCCACCGGCCAGGTCCACACGGCAGGGTGATTTTGCGAATACTTGCATCAGGTCTAGCTTAACGGATCGCCTGCTCCGGCAGCACTACCATAGGTAATATGCCAGTGCGCCGAATTCTCCAACTGGGTGACCCTACCCTGCGTACTATATCGGCTACCGCGGAGCCGGCCAGCGCAGCCACCGTGATGCAGGATCTGGAGGACACCCTGGCTGAGTTCCGCCGTACGCACGGCTTTGGCCGCGGCATCAGCGCGATCCAGATTGGCGAGGCCGTACGGCTCATCTTCCTGAAGGTGGATGGAGTCCGGTATGAGCTCATCAACCCTGAATACACTTGGCAAAGTGCGGAAACATTCGAGTTGTGGGACGACTGCTTCTCGTTCCCTGACCTGATGGTCCACCTCCGGCGGCATGAAAAGGTGCGGATCCGTTATCAGGACTCCGGCGCCTCCTGGACGGAGTTGGAGGCCGAAGGCGCGCTCTCAGAGCTGATCCAGCATGAGATGGATCACCTGGACGGAATCCTGGCCGTCGACCGTGCCGAGGGCCCGCACCCACTGGCTACACGGGACGAATGGGCCAGGCAGTACCAGGTGTAGGGGACTTCCTCATTTTTTAGTACCAAAACCCGTACCTTCGCGTTACCATAGGGCTGGCTGAGGTGGCGTGGGCGCTACCTTAGCTCCTTTACCTAGACCCAATTAGGGCGAAATTGTCCAGGCATTCCTCATGCATCAATTGTGGGGGGATGCCGATCAATTGATTGTATGATCGAGCGGCGCGCAGAACCGAGAATGCTGTGTGCGGACCTGGTGGATGTCCGTTGGAGGGACAGAACCAACCGCGGCAGGAGAGCGGTGGCCAATCTGGAAGACATCTCCCTGTCGGGAGCATGCATCCAGTTGGACATGCAGATCCCCCTTGGCACAGTGGTTCGCATCTCTTACCCCAAAGGCGAGTTCGCGGGTCTGGTGCGCTACTGCCAGTTCCGCGAGATCGGCTACTTCGTCGGCATTCAATTTGAAGCCGGCTGTAAATGGTCCAGGAACAGCTTCAAGCCCCTGCACCTGCTGGATCCCCGGTCGCTCTCGAAGAAGACCCCCCGGGCCAAATCCGGACCCTTCAGTGCATTGAGCTAGCCGGCTTCCGTTTCTCTCTCTAACAGGAACAATTCGGTCTGAAACTCCGTCTTAGTTAGCTAAGCGGAGGAGCAGGCGCCAGTTCGCGCGCCGGTCCGTCCCGCTGGCGCAGCCGGAGACGGCTGGTGCGCCGCGGTGTCCCCCGGCCCGATCGCCCAGGCTCCCTTCGCCCGCGATTGGAGCCGCCATGAAGTTATGCCTCTGTCTCGCCGCCGCCTCGACGCTCGCCTGGGCCGGCCCGCCCGAACCGTCCGAACTCGCCGCCAAAGCCAAGCTATATCTCGAAACCGCGTCCGGCATGATTGCCGCCGCCCCGCCGGACTTCCAGGCCGGAGCGCTGATGCAACTGGGTGTCGTGACCGCGGCACATGATCCGAAAAAGGCACTGGAGTTCTATGAACAGGCCTTTGCCGCCAGCGCGGTGCTGCCCACCCAGTCCGGCTATCGTCTTCGCGAGGAGTTCCAAGCCATGCTGGCCGGGCATGTGGCCAAGGTGAACCCGGAGCGCGCCATCGAACTCATCGTCGCCATGACTCCACCGCCCGCGGGCGATGCGGACCCGCGCTCCGGCGCGCTCAACGAGATCACGCGCCAGTTGCTCGCGAAGAAGCGCTTCGACCGCGCGGCCGAGTTCCTCGACCAGATGGTGGTCGGCGGAGCCTACCCCTTCGACGCCATCACCCTCGTGATCAAGGCCCAGCCGCCGGGCGACGAGCATCGCCAATTGCTGTTCTCGCAGGCGCTGGTCGGCTTTCAACAGCGTCCGCAGACTGAGCCGTTTGAGCGCTTCATCCGGACGTTCCGCAAGGAGATGCCGGAGCAGACCTTTCAGCAGGCGGTGCGGCTGCTGGGCAAGACCGTGTTGGATGGCAAAGGATTGCCAGAGCCGCACAGCCAGACCATGGTCGCCCCCAGCGGCACGGTGACGCTCACCGATCCGAAGGACGTCGAGATCTTCAATGCGCTCGATCTCATCGCCGATGTCGACCCGGCCTGGGCCAGGGAGATTGCGAAACGGCCTGGCCTGCAGGCGGTGTTGGAGCGTTATCCGCGCGGCAAGGCCTCGATCGATGTCGGCCAGGGCGAGACGGTCACAACCCGGGGCACCATCCGACCCGGCCAGTCGCAGGCGGAGATCGAGCAGCGCGCGCAGGTGCTCGCCTTCGAGACGCAGAAAATGACCGAGGCCATGCGCTTCATCAATAAAGATCCAGGGAAGACCTTGGAGGTCGCCGCGCAGTTGCCCTCGCCTCAGTTGCAGGCGCGCGTGATCGAGATGGTGGCGATGATGGCGGGGTCGAAGGATCCGGCGGAAGCACGTACCTTGTTGGGCAAGTGCGTGGAGACGCTGGAGGCGATCAAGGCGCCGGACTGGCGGGCGAATGGCTGGGGCGCGGTGGCGGTGTCGGCCGCGAAGATCCAGGATACGGACCTGGCGTTGAAGGCGCTGGAGAAGGGCCTTGCCGACGCGCGCGTGGTCTACAAGCAGGAGGCGAATCCGGACGACCCGAATCCGTTTACGAAGGCGGTGTGGACGTCGACACAGCTCTTTAAGCTGCTCTTCCACCGGGCTGCGCGCTCGTTGGGGTTAGCAGCCGAGCCGCTGCTGGAGAAGGTGCCCGACCCGGAGATCCAGATCATCGCGCGAGTAGAGATGGCGGCAGCCTGGAGCGGCACGCCCTCGACCGGCTGGTTCGCACCGTCGAGCCGGCCGAAGAAGAAGTAGGGACAGGTCCTGACAGCAAAAGACCGGAGCCACGGCGATGGCTCCGGTCTCGTTGGCAAACGCTCAGACTAGGCCCGCAGGGCCGCGTTGACTCCACGCATATACGCGAAGCTCTTCTGCATGCCGGGCAGCGGGTTGTCGGCATTGATCTCGTACTCGAGGTGCACGATGCCTTTGTAGTTCATCTTCTTCAGTTGTTTGAAAATGCCGACGATGGGCATCTGTCCGTCGCCCACGTCGCACTGGCTATCGCGGTTCATCAGATCGCGCAGATCCTTGATATGCATGTCGAGCAGGCGCGGTCCGGCCGCCTGGATCTCCTCGATGACGTTCTTGCCGGTGCGGGTCGTGTGGCCGACATCGATGCAGACGCCCATGCGCGGATCCATGTCCTTCATCAGCTTCAGCGCGTCGGACGGGGCGGGGAAGTGCTTGTCCTCCGGACCGTGGTTGTGGACCGCGATCTGGATGTCGTAATCCTTCAGGGTCTTCTCGATCATGGGCAGCGACTTGGCCGTCGCGCCGATGTTCATCATGGGCATGCCCAGCCGCTTGGCGTACTCGAAGTACGTCTTGATGTCGGCCATGTCGTCCTTCAGCATGTAGACCGTGCCCCCACCGGTGAGCGTCAGGCCGGCCTTCTGGAAGTCGGCCTTGGCCTTGTCGAGTTCCTCAGGTGTGGAGCGGTAGAGGGCGTGAAACTCCTTGATGCAGAGGTAGGGCGTGTTCAACGCCTTCGTGCCCTTGATGCACATGGAACGGCTGAATTCACGGAAGGAGTAGCTGGCCACACCTAGTCGGACATCGCCGGGGACGGGGTCAACGGCGGCATTCAGGACGGGGACTGCGGAAGCCGCGGCCATGGCGGCAGGAACTCCCTGAAGAAAAGATCGACGGCTGGATTCGGAGAACATGCTCCGATGATATATCAGGTGCGAAGGTCCGGTATGGTTAGTAGCAAGGGTATTCCACAAACCGGCCCGGCTTCCCATCCACGACCATGCAGTGGGGCAGCTAGACCCAGGTTTGCGGTAATTGCGGCCTTTTCCCTATTTCGCGTACGACTCCAGATAGCCGCATCTCGTGCAGCGATAAGCCGTGATCTCGTAGTGCGGACCGTCCTTGGACTGTACCCCGCGCCAGAAAGACTTCTGCGGTTCGCCGGGCTGCCATTGCGCCGCAACACTGGATGCGTGATCTTTGTGGTCGAGAATGAACCCTTGTTCCATTTCGCCATTGCATTTCGGACACTGATTGTTGCGCATCACCATCTCCCTCAGGGCCATTATCCCGGAGAGCGGCCAGTAGCCGCCAAGCTGCGGGTTGCCGATGATCTGCCCGGAGAAGTCAACACGCCATTCGTCCTCAAGGCCGCCCCGTAAGGCAGATGTGTCGAGTTACGAGCTTCCGCCCGCTCGATCGGAGTTGGGAGAAAGCCCCTTGGCCGAGGATTCGGCAAATGGCGGTTCAACGAATGGTTCGACCTCGATGCACTCATAGCGCACTTCAAGCACGGTCAGGTGGGTTGTGCCGCCCGGCGCCTTGAGTTCTACTCGGTCGCCTTCCGCCGACTTCAGTAGTGCGCGTCCCAGAGGCGAGAGCCAGCTGATGTGGTTGCGGTTGAGATCGACCTCGTCGGAACCCACGATACTCACCACACGTTCGGCACCCGCAGCATCGGCATAGTGCACCGTGGCTCCAAAGAAGACCCTGGCCGAGGCCTGCTCCGATCTCGGAGCGCCCGGGTCGACTACTTCCGCGGCTTCAATGCGCTGGCGGAGAAAGCGAAGCCGGCCATCGATCTGACGCAGGCGCCGCTTCCCGTACTTGTAGTCGGCGTTTTCGCTGCGATCGCCGTTGGCGGCCGCCCACGCCACCATCTCGGTGACGGCCGGGCGTTCCCTGGCAAAGAGAAAGTGGTACTCCTCATTGAGCCGCTTCAGGCCGCCGGGCGTGATGTAGTTCTTGCCCGGCGGTTGGGGTTTGTCCGGTTGGGGTTGTCGAGTAAACGCTGTTCGCACTTAATTAGTCCGTCCCGCGCGAATCTCGCGAATGAACCAGGGCTCTGCTTTCCGATTGTTTCACGTCCTGGAGCCCGCGTTGAGCCGACACGCGCCGCGCCGTGTCAGATCTGCTCGAGTTCTTCTTCCAGCAACTGCTTCTGGTGCAGTTCGGCATAGTAACCGCCGGCCACGATGAGCTCGGCGTGGGTGCCGCGTTCGACGATGCGCCCTTCGTCCAGCACGTAGATGCAGTCGGCGTCGCGTACGGTCGAGACGCGGTGCGAGATAAGGATCGTCGTGCGGCTGCCGCTCTGGCTGCGCAGGCCGTGCAGGATCCGCTCTTCTGTAATCGTGTCGACAGCAGACAGTGCATCGTCGAGAATCAGGATCTTCGGCTTCCGCAGCAACGCGCGCGCAATCGCGGTGCGCTGCTTCTGGCCGCCCGAGAGCGTGATGCCTCGCTCGCCCACCTTGGTCTGGAACCCTTCCGGAAACTCTTCGATGTCATGCGCCAGCCCGGCAACAGCGGCCGCGGCCCGCACTTCCTCATCGGTTGCGGACTCCACACCGAATGCGATGTTCTCCGCAATGGTCGAGCTGAACAGGAACGTCTCCTGCGGGACGAAGCCGATCTGCCGCCGCAGGTCCGCCGGATCCAATTCGCGCACGTCCACTCCGCCGACGAGCACGGCACCCGACGTTACGTCATACAGGCGCGGAATCAGGTGAACGAGTGAACTCTTGCCGCTGCCCGTCCGGCCGACGATGGCGATGGTCTGCCCGGCAGGAATCCGCAGGGACAGGCCATCCAGCACCGGACGTCCGTCGAAACTGAGGCCGGCCTCGCGGAATTCGATATCCGTGATCTCCGGCATGGCCTTGGCGTTGGGCGGCGCGGTGATCGACGGCTCCTGGTGGAGATACTCCTGAATGCGGCTCATCGAGGCCTTGCCGCGCTGCATCAGGTTCACCACCCAGCCGAAGGCGATCATGGGCCACACCAGCATGCCCATGAAGGTATTGAACATGACGAAGCTGCCCAGCGAGATCTTGCCCTGCATCAACCGCAGGCCGCCGACCCCCAGCACCAGCATGAAGGTCAGGCCGATCAGGGCCTGCAGCAGCGGCATGAACAGGCCCGACAAGGTGGCCAGCTTCAGGTTCTGCGCGATGAAGCGCTTGTTCAATTCCTCAAACCGCGCGATCTCGGAGTCTTCCTGGACATAGGCGCGGATGACACGCACACCGGCCAGGTTCTCCTGCACGCGGCTGCTGATGTCGGAGAAGAGCTCTTGGATGGCTTCGAAGCGGTCGTGGATCCGCTTGCCGAAGACCATGACGACGATGGAGACCACCGGAGCCGGGGTCAGCGCCCACAGCGTCAACTGCCAGTCCACGGTGAACATGATGCCCAGCGCCAGCACAAAGGTGAGCGAGGTCTCGGCCCAGTACATCACCGCCGGGCCCAGCATCATGCGCACCGCATTCAGGTCGTTGGTGGCGCGCGCCATCACGTCGCCCGTGCGGTAGCGCGAGTAGAAATCGTGGTTCAGCCGGACCAGGTTGCGGAAGATGTCGTTCCGCATGTCGTATTCGACGTCGCGCGAGATGCTCACCAGGATCACGCGCATCCAATACTGAAAGAGCCCCTTCAACAGAGAGACGACGACCAGCGCCAGGCAGAACCAGTAGAGGGTGCTCAGCGGCTGCCGGTTGGTCACGGCATCGATTCCGGAGCGCACCAGCAGCGGGATGCCCGCGCCGGCGACGTCCTTCAGGATGAGGGCGCCCAGGCCCAGCAACACGCCGCGCTTATACTTTCTCAGGTAAGGCCAGGCCGACTGGAACGCGCTGTTCATCCTCTTAGATACCGAAAGGGGACGTGACCACCTTCGTCCACTCCAGGAAAATGTCCTTTCGTCCTTCCCGCGACTGATACCAGTCCCGCAGCTTGTAGCCCGCCGGATCGGCTGCCACAAAGTGCATCTCCAAACCCTCTGGAGCCGTCTCCCGGTACAACCGCCGGGCCCGCCGCAGATGGCTGGCGACACTCACAATGAGGACCTTCTTCAAGCCGCGCTGTTTCAGATTCGCCACCACGGCCTCCGCCTCTTCCTTCGTGGAATTGGCGTTGCTGGGGATGCACTGGAACCAGGAGGCATCGAACCCCTGCCGCACGGCGAACGCCGTAGCGGGTCCGCATTCGGTGGCGCCGTAGGACGACATGGGTCCGCTGATCAGCACCAGGGGGACGAAGCCGGCCTGCGCCAGATGCCCGGCCTTCAGCACGCGTTCCCCGCGCCAGCCGCCGGCCAGCACGACGGCTGCCTGGGCTTTTTGCGGAGGTTCGCCTACATCCAGGAAGGTGCCGAAGGAACCGAAGATCGCCCCGCGCTGCCACCAGAGCAGGGCACACACCGCGAGAAACCCCAGCAGCGGGAGATAAGCGAATCCGCGCGAGCGGCGATGCGGGTATGGCATGCCCGCTTACTTTTCAGGATCGAGCCGGCCCGCCGTCCGGAGCTTATGGTAGAGGCGTTCCACTTCCGCCTCGTCTTCGGGCGTCAGAATCGGATAGCGCGGAGACGGCATTGCTTCCCGCGTCTGCGCCTCCGGTTTGGCGATCTCTCCGAAGATCTGGCTGTGCGGCACTCCGTTGATGAGCGACTGCGTGGAGCGCTGCTGGATGATGCGCAGCAGGCGGTTCGCATTGTCGGTCTCGCCGGGGTAGATGAGCCGGATTTTGGCCGAATCGGCCAGCGTCAGGTCCACCACCATGGGCGCCACCCAACCGGTTTGATCGATACGCCGAACGGAAGCCCAGGGGATGAGCTTTTTGCCCGATTTGAGATGTGTGTCGGTGACCTCAACCGTTGGGTGCAGCCCGAGCCACAGCACGAAGGCCGCGCTGGCCAGAAGCAGTCCCGCCGGGATGGCAGCCGGCAGCCAGGAAAGGGCGCACCAACCGGAGAATGCAGCCAGCCCGAGGGCTACTGCCGCCGCGGTCAGGTAAGTACGCGCCGGGGTAAAACGAATCATGCCTTGCCCCACCCCTCCAGCGTAAACCCCAGCGAAGGAGCCGTCAATTCAAGCTTCACGCAGAAGCCTCAGCCCGGTATAGATATAGTGCAATCCGCTCACCACCGTGCCCGCCGCTGCAAGCCAAAGAAACGACGTAATCACCCAATGGGGTGGATAGCCCGGCCAGGCGAGATCCATGATGATCCAGCCGGCTAGCCCTAACTGAAAGAAAGTGCTGATTTTGCCCCAGACGCTGGGCGGCAGCGAGCGGATTTTTGTAAAAACCAGGGCAATGACGGAAAAAGAGAGAATCATCGCATCGCGGCCCAGCACCAGCCCCACCAGCCACCAGGGCATCGAGCCGCCGAAGGCCAGCCCCAGATAGACCGTGATCGCCAGCACCTTGTCGGCGATAGGATCCAGCATGCCGCCCAGTTTTGACTGCCAGTGGAAACGCCGAGCCAGGTAGCCATCCAGCATGTCCGAAAAACCGGCCACGAACATGAGGGGAAAGGCGCCGCGCGCGTCATGCCGGGCCAGGAAGACCCCAATTAAAGGAGTGAACAGGATTCGAAGGATTGTGATGGTGTTCGGCAGGTATCGCATTAGAACGACGCCGCGTGCACCAGATCCACTGAACTCTCATCGCCCGTGACGATCTCGTACAACGACGGGTCGGACATGATCTTTGCCACCAGCGCCACGTGCATGGCGTGGCCGGCACGTTCCGCGATCACGTGGCCGCGCAGGGACCGGCCGATCAGGGCGAGGTCCCCAATCAGGTCCAGGGCCTTGTGGCGGCACGGCTCATCGGGGAAGCGGAGCCCGCCGGGATTCATCACGCTGTCTTCCGTAAAGCAGACGGCGGAATCGAGCGTGGCGCCGCGGATCAGGCCCATGTTCCGCATCTGGTCCAGCTCAGGGGCAAACCCGAACGTGCGCGCCGGAGCCAGCTCCCGCGCGTAGTTCTCCGGCGTGACTTCCATTTCCAGAGACTGGCCGCTCACCAGGGGGTGCTTGAAGTAGACGTGGCAGGTGAGCTGGAACGTGTCGGCCGGCAGGATTGAGATGCGCTTGCCCTGGCCTTCCAGGCTGACCGGACGCAGCACGCTGAGAAAGCGCCGCCGCCGCCGGGAATGCTTGATGCCCGCCTCCCGCAGCAACTCGACAAACGGCAGGCCGCTGCCATCCAGGATGGGCACTTCCAGGTTGTCGATCTCCACATAGGCATTGTCGATGCCCATGCTGTACAGCGTGCTCAGCAGGTGTTCCGTGGTGGATATCAGCACGCCCTGGCGCATCAGGCTCGTGGCGTAGCTCACGCGCTGGACATACTTCCAACTGGCGGGAATCTCGAAGTTGTCGAGGTCCGTCCGGCGAAAAACGATGCCCGTGCCGGGCGCCGCCGGGACGATGCGGATGTTCACGGGCACTCCGCTGTGCAACCCTACGCCCGAAGCTGCTACCGGGCGCTGGATAGTGGTCTCAAATTTCAATCGCGACTCCGTTCTCATCCTAACAGACTTAAAACCGGCCGGTAAGTACTTTGTCTCTTTAGATTTACAAATTTTGGAATGTGGTAATATGGCCACAAACAAGCCTTCGGCTGTAGCCTGGATGCCACGATTGGGTTAGGTTTCCCACCCCTCGGAGTATCATGAAACTCATGCCCCGGCTGTTCCTCGTCGACTCTTTCAACTTCATCTTCCGGGCCTTCCATGCCCGCCAGCGCATGAATGCTCCCCCCATGCGCACCTCCCGCGGCTCCTCCACGGAAGCCATCTATATCTTTCACAACATGCTGCGGCGCCTGGTGAAGCAGTACCAGCCGGATTACCTGGCCGCCGTCTACGAGTCCGAGGGACCCACCTTCCGCGACGAGGCGTTCGCTGACTACAAAGCCACCCGCACCGAGACTCCGCCGGAACTCATCGAGCAGTTGCCCGCCATCGAACGCATGCTGGGCGCCATGCGGATCCCTGTCCTGAAGTTGAAGGGGTATGAAGCCGACGACATCATCGGCACCGTGGCCTGGAAAACCGCCTCGCCGGACCTGGAGGTCTGGGTCATCTCCTCCGACAAGGACATGCTCCAACTGGTGAATGACCATGTCCGGATGCTCGACGCGATGAAGAACGACACGCTCTACGATCCGGCTAAGGTCAAGGAATATAAGGGAGTAACGCCGGAGCAGATTCCTGACCTGCTGGCTCTGGTGGGCGACACCGTCGACAACATCCCTGGAGCGCCGGGCATCGGGGACAAAGGCGCGGTCCAGTTGCTGGAGCAGTTCGGGTCTCTGCCAGCCCTGCTCGACCGGGCCCCGGAGGTCACCCGCAAAGCCTATCGCGAGAGCCTTCTCAACAACCGCGACCAGATCCTCTTCAGCCGCAAACTAGCCACCATCGAGACGGCCGCTCCCTTCGAGTTCCACCTGGACGACCTCGCCATCCAGGGGCCGGACGTGCCTTCCCTGGCCGAGTTCTACCGTGAGTATGAGTTCTACAGCTTCCTGAAAGAGCTGAACGTGGACGCGCCCCCGGCAGTCGCGGAGGAACCTGCCGAAGTCATTGATTCCAGGATCGTTTTCGATTACAAAGCCCACCTGTCCGCCGGCAATCCGCCACTCGACCCGCCGGTCGAAGACCTCCTTCTTTACTCCTTCCTTGTGCTGGCCGATCCGTCCGCCTGCCAGTTGGAGCCCCTGGTCATGCGCTACCTGGAGCGGCCCGGCGCCACCCAGGCGGAGACCCTCCAGTTGTTGGCCGCCAGGCTGCGGCCCCTGGTCACTCCGGAGTTGAAGAAGCTCTACGACGAGCTGGACCTGCCGCTGGCGCCCGTCCTGGCGCGCATGGAGCGCACCGGGATCCGCATTGCGACCGAACAGCTTGCCTCCCTGTCCAGCCGCATGGAAGGCGAGATCGGCCATCTGACCGAGGAGATCTTCGCGCTCGCCGGAAAGCCATTCAACCTCAACTCCCCCAAGCAGTTAGGCGAGATCCTGTTCGAGGATATGAAGCTGCCCACGCAGGGCAAGACCGGCAAGACCAAGGCCTACTCCACCGCCGCCGACGTCCTGGAAACTCTGGCGCTGGAATACCCCATCGCCCAGAAGATCCTGGAGTACCGGCAGTTGGCGAAGCTGAAGGGGACCTATGTCGACGCGCTGCCCATGCTGCTGTCGCCGGCCGACCAGCGGCTGCACACCACTTTCAATCCCGCCGGCGCCGCCACCGGACGGCTGTCGTCCTCCAATCCGAATCTGCAGAACATCCCTGTTCGCACGGAGTTAGGCCGCGAGATCCGCGCCGCCTTCGTGCCCGATCCCGGCTGGACCATGCTGGTCGCCGACTACTCCCAGATCGAGCTCCGCCTGCTGGCCCACTACTCGGGCGACACCCTCCTGATGGACTCGTTCCGCCGGAACGAGGACGTTCACACGCGCACCGCTTCCGAAGTCTTCGGTGTCCCGCAACTGATGGTGACGCCGGAGATGCGCCGCAACGCCAAGGCGGTCAACTTCGGCATCGTCTACGGGCAAACCGCGTTTGGCCTGGCATCGCAGTTGGGCATCGCCCGGGATGAGGCCGACCGCTACATCCGCAACTACTTCGAAATGTACGCCGGGGTAAAGAAGTGGATCGAGGCGACCATCGCCGAAGTGCGTCAAAGAGGCTACACTCTCACGCTCGATGGCCGCCGCCGGCCGATTCCGGACATCGCCGCCAAGAACCCGAATGCCCGCTCGTTTGCGGAGCGCACAGCGGTCAATACGCCGCTGCAGGGCACGGCCGCAGACCTCATCAAGCTGGCCATGATCCGCGTCGATACCGAGCTCACCAGGCGCAAACTGCAGACCCGCATGTTGCTGCAGGTCCACGACGAACTGGTGCTGGAGTGCCCGCCGGACGAGCTGGAAGAGGCGACGAAGCTGGTGAAGTCCACCATGGAGTCCGTGGTGAAGCTCAAAGTTCCGCTGCTGGTCGAGACCGGTCATGGCGCCAACTGGAGGGACGCGAAGTAAGGTCCGCATGGATCCCCTGAAGGCCCAACTCGAGGCCCTGCGCGCACGGCTCCAGAAGATCGACGAGCGGTACCAGACGGAGCCGCTGCCGGAAACCCGTGCCCTGCCCGACGGGCAGGAAGTGCGGTCAGAGGATGGCACGCACTGGGAGATCGATCGCCACTGGCCGGCCCACTACCGCCACGGAACCGCCGACGTCGGCGCCCTGAGTGAACTGCCGCAGGATCTGCTCGCCGCGCTGGTCAACGAGGAGGGTGTCACTGTGCCGCCCGAGCGCTGGGCTTTTCTCGATACGGAAACCAGCGGGCTTTCCGGCGGCTCCGGCGCGTTCGCCTTCCTGGTGGGCGTCGGCGGCATCACTGCCAGCGGCTTTGTCCTGAAGCAGTTCTTTATGCGGGACCACGGCGAGGAGCCGTCAATGCTGAAGGCGCTCTCGGCTTACCTGGACCAGTTCGACCTGCTGGTCACCTACAACGGCCGCTCCTTCGACCAGCCGCTGCTCGAGACCCGCTACCGTCTGCTGCGAATCCGCGAGCCGTTCCTTCGTCTCAAGCACGTCGACCTGCTCTACTCCGCCCGCCGGCTGTGGCGTCTGGCGCTGGAGAGCTGCCGGCTGCAGGAGCTGGAACAGCGCATTCTGGGCGTCGAACGCCACGGCGACGTCGACGGCCAGTTCATCCCGAATCTCTACTTCGAGTACCTGAGAACCGGTAACTTTGCCCCGCTGCGGCCGGTGATCTCGCACAACGCGGTGGACATCCTCTCGCTGGCCTGCCTGACGGCCATCGTGCCGGTCGCCTTCCGCGAACCGCAGCGGCTCACCTCCGGCGCCGAGATGGTCGCCCTGGCCCGCTGGTTCCGGAACGAAGGCCGGGCGGAGGACGCGCTCATGCTCATGCGGCAGGCGCTCAAACGGCAATTGCAGGAGCCGCTGCTCTTCGAGACGCTGTGGCATGTGGCCGATATGGAGCGCAAACTCGAACGTCACGATGCCGCCGTGGAGGTGTGGACGGAGCTGTCCACCATCCGCAATCCCTGGCAGGCCAGGGCTTTAGAGCGGCTGGCCATCCACTACGAGCGCCGCGAGAAGAACCTCGCCATGGCCTTCGAGATGACGCTGGCCGCGCAGCTCATCGAGGATAGTGAAGCGCTGCAGAAGCGCGCCGCCCGGCTGTCGAAGAAGGCATCCGGACCGAAATCCGGGCGGCTCCTCTAGCGGCCTCACGTACACAAGAGTGAATTTTACGACAGTAGAATCTTCTGTCTTCCCTGTCAGATAGCAACTTTCCGCTAGGTCCGCGCGCAGGAACTGAGGTACGATTCCTTAATCGCGATCTGAATGTGACTGGGGATTCATTGAATGTTCATTGTGAACTGCTATTCCTGGTTGCGGCTTCAGGTCGTCAGGGGTGCGAAGTGTGCTTCGCGCGTTCACTTCCGATGACCATGCTGTCCGGTGCTTCTCTGTTGAAAATGAACACACTCAAGGTCTCTCTCAAAACAGCGCTGACTGCCGCGCTCGCGGCGATTCTCCTGTCAGCTACTCTTCTGGCTCAGTTCGACACCGCCACTGTCCTTGGCACCATCCGCGACTCGTCCCGCCTGCCGGTGCACGGCAGCACGGTGACGGTGACGAACACGCAAACCGGTGTCTCCCAAACGGCGGAGACGAATGAGTCCGGTGACTATCAGTTCTTCAATCTCAAAGCCGGAACCTATACGGTTTCCGCCGAAGCCAAGGGCTTCAAGCGCGTCACCGCCGCCCAATTCACGGTGAACGTGAGCGCCCGCCAGCGCGTCGATCTGGAACTGCCTGTCGGCACGGTCACCGAGACGGTGGACGTCACAGCCGCCGCGGCGCAGCTCGAGGCCGATACCAGCTCGCGCGGCACGGTCGTCGGCAACCAGCAGATCGTCAACCTGCCGCTGAACGGGCGCGCCTACGCCGACCTGGCGCTGCTGGTGCCCGGCGTCCGCAAGTCCGATCTCGCCAACGGCAGTACACCGCGCGACGCCTCGTTCAACGTGAACGGCATGCGCAGCTCGCAGAACAACTTCGTCGTCGACGGCGTGGACAACAACGCGTACGGCACTTCCAACCAGGGCTTCTCGAACCAGGTGGTGCAGCCGTCGCCCGACGCCGTGCAGGAGTTCCGCGTCGAGACCAGCAACTACAGCGCCGAGTTCGGCCGCGCCGGCGGCGCGATTGTGAATGTGAGCATCAAGAGCGGCTCCAACGACTATCACGGCTCCGTCTATGAGTTCCTGCGCAACACGTCGCTGAATGCGACGGGCTTCATCAAGCCGGTGCAGAACACCAAGCCGGTGCTGATCCAGAATCAGTACGGTGGTGCGTTCGGCGGCGCAATCAAGAAGGACAAGTCATTCTTCTTCGCCGATTTTGAAGGCTACCGCCGCGTTGAAAAAACGATCATGTTCGCCACCATCCCGACGGTGGACCAGAAGAACGGCATCTTCTCCACCACGGTGCAGAATCCCTTCACCGGAGCGGTGTACAGCCCAGGCCAACTGCCGTCCTCGCAGATCAGCAAGTTCGCCAGCACCGTGTTCGGCGCGCTGCCGGCCCCGAACCTGCCCGGCCTCTCGAACAACTATCAGTCGCTGCCCACCCAGCCCACGAATGTCGACAAGGGGGACGGCCGCTACGACCAGTATTTCGGTTCGAAGCTGACGGCGTTCGTCCGCTACAGCCACCGTCTCTCGCAGCAGCAGGTGCCGGCCGCGATTCCGGGCCTGTCGGGCGGCAACAGCAACGGCGATGTGCGCGTGCTGAACTACCAGACCGCGGGCGGCCTGACCTACACGATGAGCCCTACCTCGGTGATCGAGTTCCGCATCGGCGTCGGCAAGACCGAGGGCGGCAAGACGCCCTGGTTCGTGGGACAGCCCAGCGTGGCCTCGCAGCTTGGGCTACCGAACTATCCCACCGACAAGCGCTTCACCGGTGGTCTGTATCCGCAGTCGATCAGCGGCTACGCGCAACTGGGCGTGCAGGGCAGCAACCCTCAGTTCCAGAACCCCTTCCTGATCAACCCCAAGGTGAACTACTCGCGCATCATGGGCCGTCATACGCTGAAGGCCGGCTACGAGTACCAGAGTGTCAGCACTGAGATCGACGACTTCAACCCGAAGTCCGGCACCGACACCTATGCGGGCCGCTTCAGCAAGGTCGCCGGTACGGCCAACAACAACGAGCAGTATCTGGCCGACTTCCTCTTTGGCGCGCGCAGCAACTATCAGCTCAACAGCGCGACCATCGTGAACCTGCAGCAACGGATGCACTTCTTCTATGTCCAGGACGACTGGAAGGTGAGCCCGAAGCTGGTGGTGAATGCCGGCCTGCGCTATGAATACGGCACGCCGCAGTGGGCCGACCAGAACATTCTGTCCAACTTCGATCCCATCTCGAACAAGCTGATCCAGGCGCAGGACGGCGATATCTATAGCCGTTCGCTCGTCCACCCGGATCGCAACAACTTCGCTCCGCGCCTGGGCATCGCCTATACGCTGCGGCCGAAGACGGTCATCCGCTCGGCCTATGGCGTCAGCTTCATCCACTTCAACCGCATGGGCGGTGAGAATCTGCTGTCGTACAACCTGCCGAACATCCTGAACCCGTCCATCGACCAGGCGCCCAGCACGGCCACCTCAGCCCCCCTGGCGCTGTGCACCAGTAACTCGCAGACTCCCGGCACATGCTTCCGCACGACGGAAATGGGCTATCCGGACAACTTCCTGCAGCTCTCGAACGTGAAGCAGATCAACGTCCGCGCCAACTACATCCCGGCGGACTACCGCACCAGCTATGTCCAGAACTGGCACTTCACCATCCAGCAGGAGCTGGCGAAGGACTTTGTGCTCGACCTCGGTTATGTCGGTACGCGCGGCGTCGGCCTCATGATCCTGGGCGACTACAATCAGGCGCGTGTGAACAGCGATGGCACCAGCCTGCAGGCGCGCCGGCCCAATCAGGCGTTCGGGCTCATCCAGATCGCCTTTGGCGGCGGCTTCCTGAGCTACCACGCCTTCCAGGCCAAGCTGGAGAAGCGCTTCAGCGGCGGCTTCTACCTGCTGAACTCATTCACCTTTTCGAAGGCGATTGACAACGCCAGCGGCCACCTGGAAGCCAGCAACGGCGACAACTCCCGCGTGAACTTCCGCGACCTGCGCCACGAGCGCGGCGTCTCCGGCTATGACCAGCCGTTCAACAACACGACCACGGTGGTCTATGACCTGCCGTTCGGCGCCAAGCAGAAGTTCGGCTCGAGCTGGAACAAGGCCACCGACTACGTCCTGGGCGGCTGGCGCCTCACCGGCATCAACACCATGTCCAGCGGCAATCCCGTCAACCTCAGCTACAGCCCGGCGTCGGACTTCCAGGTGAGCGGCTCGCCCACCTACCGGCCCAACGTCACCGGCGATCCCATGATGCCGGAAGCGCAGCGCGATCGCCTGCACTGGCTGAATCCGGCCACTGTCAGCGCGCCGACGGACCGCACCCAGCCCTTCGGCAACGCGGGCCGCAACATCGCCCGCGCGCCGTCCCTTTATCAGCTCGACCTGGGCCTGCACAAGGACTTCCCCGTGACCGAACGGTTCAAGGTGTCGTTCCGTGCCGAGGCGTTCAACCTCTTCAACAAGACGAACTTCTCAGCCCCGAACGCGAACATCTCGAACACCAACTTCGGCACGATCACCAGCACCTATCCGGCCCGTCAGCTGCAGTTCGGCCTGAAGGTTTTGTTCTAGAGACCACACACATGATCATCCACAGGAAGCAATTCCTGCAGGTGGCTGGCGGGGGACTCCTGTCCCTCGCCTCACCTCGCCTGCTTGACGCCGATCCGGGGTCCGGCAAGTTCTATTTTGCCGTCATCGCCGACTCCCACATCATTGACGACTTCTACAAGGGCCCCGAAGGGAGTCCCGAGGACACCGAGTCCATCTTCAAGACAACCGAGCGCCTCACGCAGACGCGCGATTATCTGAACAAGCTGCAGCCGAAGATGGATCTCACGTTCCTGGTGGGCGACTACTTCCACAACTACCCTTCGCCGGACGTCGATTTCTATTTCCAGAACAAGACCCGCATCGACATTGCGAAGTCGATTACCGATGGCTTCACGATGCCAGTGCACGTGGGCTACGGCAATCACGATTACGGGGTCCCGAAGGTATCCCACGCGGTCTCCCACGAGTTGTTCCGGCGCAAGCTCGGCCTGCAGCCTTACTATTCGGTGGAGCACAAGGGCTTCCAGTTCCTCCACCTCAACAACTTCCTGGGCGATACCTGGCAGCCCGGGCATGCCAGGTTCGACAAGAAGGTGGGCAGCCTGGGCGAGGAACAGTTGAACTGGCTGGAAGCGAAGCTGCAGGCGCACAAGCCCACCTTCGTCTTCATCCATTTCCCCCTGTCGATTGTGGCGCCCAAGGAGAAGGCCGATTTTGGGCTGCATCCCCTGCTGAAGAAGCACAAGGATACGGTGCAGCTGGTGGTATCAGGCCACTGGCACCGCTGGTTTGAGTTCGGGCGTTCCTACGGACCGCTGCACCAGGTGATCGCGGCCACCCGCTACGATCCGAATGCCTACCTGATCGTCGAGGCCGATACGGCGAAGCAGAGTCACCGCCTGCTGAACATCGACCTCGTGGACTGGAATACGCACTACAGCAAGCCGTGGCGCGGTCTGTAAGGTTTCTTACAAGCCAGCCTTGATCCGAACCGCGTTGCCCGACGGGTCGCGCAGCAGGATGTCGCCGCCATTGTCCTCAACCGGTGAGGCGATGGCGGCGATTCTGCGTAGCTCGGCCGCGTCCGGCACCACCACGGTGAACTCCTTCAGCCCCAGGGCGCCTTCGGGATTCGGCTTTGCGCCGACGCCGGCCCACGTGTTCACGGCGAGATGGTGATGGTAGCCGCCAGCTGACAGAAATGTGGCGGAGCGGCCGTAGCGCAACGTGATGTCGAAGCCCAGCAGGCCATGGTAGAAAGCCTCGGCGGCGGCGATGTCTCCGACATGCAGATGGACATGGCCCATGCGGGTCCCTTCCGGCAGACCGTGGTCTGTGGGTGCGCCAATCGCGGCGGCCAGCACACCCTGGGCGTCCAGGGGATCGGTGGCCATCCTGACCTCTCCGTCGCGCACGATCCACTCCGCGCGGTCCCGATCGCGGTAGATCTCAATGCCGTTGCCCTCGGGATCGGCCAGGTAGATGGCCTCGCTCACCAGGTGGTCGGCCGCACCCTGCAAGGGGACGCCTGTGTCGATGAGGTGCTTCAGGGCAGCGCCCAGGGCCCGGCGTGTGGGGACTAACAAGGCGAAATGGTAGAGGCCCGCGGTGCGCGGGACACGGCGGGCGCCCAGGTTGGCGTGGAGTACTAGGAGTTCTATAGGCCCCACGCCAAGGTGCACAGTCTCGCCCTGCTGTTTCAACACTTGCAGGCCCAGCCGGTTGGTATAGAAATCCACTGCCTGGCTCAGCGAGGCGACGGTCAGAGACACAGCGCCGACGGTCGTCGCGGCCGCGATGGGGATTTGAGCTGTGGTCACCTCTGTTAGATGGATGTCGCGGCCCAAAGGTTCAACGCGTGATGGGCCGGCCGATCAGTTGCGGGGCTCGCAAGCGGGCTCCGTGATAGGCGCGCACGTCGTCGAAGCGGAGGTGCCCTTCCCAGTCGGCGCGGGCGGCGGCGATCTCCTGCTGGGTGCGGGCGACGAAGTTCCACCACATAAGGATGGTCTCGCCAAAGGGGGCTCCGCCGATCAGCAGAACCTGGGCTCCGGCGCGGGTGCTGAGCTGCATGTCGCTGCGATGGGCTCCGAGGTAATACAGCGTGTCAGGCAGCAGCGGTTGGCCTTCGAAGGCCGCGTCGCCGGAGAGAAGGATGAGCGCGTGTTCGAACTCGGGCCGCAGCGGGAGCGCTGTGCTCGTGCCGGCATGCAGGGTCATTTCCGCTCCGACCATGGGCGAGTAGGCCGCGCCCTCCGAGCGGTGGCCGTGCCAGTCACCGAGGATGACACGAATCAGCGCACCGGGCTCTTCCAGCACGGGCAGCTCCGTGTGGTGGCCGAAGGCGGGCTGTGTATGACGATGGGCCTCGGGCAGCGCGACCCAGAGCTGGACCCCGTTGAGATGGCCCGTGTTCTCGACAGGCGTTTCCTCAGTGTGGGTGATGCCACGTCCGGCGGTCATGACGCCGAGCTGGCCGGGTCGCAGCAGGGCTTCGGTGCCGAGGCTGTCGTGGTGAATGATCTCGCCGGAGAGCAGCCACGAGACCGTCTGCAGGCCGATGTGCGGGTGAGGAGCGACATCCATGGGCTTCTCGTTCGTGAAGCTGAGAGGGCCGTAGCGGTCGAGGAAGCACCACGGGCCGATCATGCGCCGCTGGCGCACGGGGAGAATGCGGCGGATGCGCAAATGGCCGAGGTCGGTCTCGTGCGCCGGGTAGGTTTCGAGCACACGGGCTGAGTCCGCCGCGGCGCACTCCTGGGCTGTCGACTCCGTTGGCAGCAGATTGCTCATCGCATCCCCCTTTGGAACATTGTGGCGTAACTGGCGGCGGTGGGCGCGGGTCGGATAGGATGGTCGCTTCCGGGAGCAACATGAAACGACTTTTCCTTGTCTCGATGATGGCCGCCGCCGCCTTCGCCCAGCAGCGCTGGAGCGAGAAGCAGGCCAACGACTGGTACGCGAAGCAGCCGTGGCTGGTGGGCGCGAATTACAATCCGGCGAATGCCATCAACGAGCTGGAGATGTGGCAGAAGGAGACCTTCGATCCGGCGCGCATCGACCTGGAGCTGGGTTGGGCGCAGAGCATCGGGATGAATACGATGCGCGTGTTCCTGCACGATCTGCCGTGGCAGCAGGATCCGGCGGGCTACAAGCAGCGGATCGGACAGTTCCTGACGATCGCCTCCAAACATAATATTCGCCCGATGTTTGTGCTGTTCGATTCCTGCTGGGATCCGGCGCCGAAGCTGGGCAAGCAGCGTGCTCCGAAGCCGGGCGTCCACAATTCGGGCTGGGTGCAGAGTCCGGGCGCGGCGGCGCTGCAGGATCCCAAGCAGCAGGCACGCCTGGAGGCTTACGTGAAGGGCGTGGTGGGCGCGTTTGCGAACGACGACCGCGTGCTGGCCTGGGACATCTGGAACGAGCCGGACAACACGAACGGGTCGAGTTACGGCAAGCTGGAGCCGGCGAATAAAGTGAACCTGGTGCTGCCGCTGATGAAGCAGTCGTTTGCGTGGGCGCGGTCAGCGAATCCGAAGCAGCCGCTGACGGCCGGTGTGTGGCAGGGCGACTGGTCGAGTCCCGCCAAGCTTTCGCCGATGGCCAAGGCGCAGTTGGATCTGTCCGACGTGATCTCGTTCCACAACTATGACGGGCCGGCGGAGTTCGAGAAGCGCATCCAGTGGCTGAAGCCGCTGAACCGGCCGATCCTGTGCACCGAGTACATGGCGCGCGGCAATGGCAGTACGTTCCAGGGCACGCTGCCGGTGGCGAAGAAGTATAAGGTGGCGGCGATCAACTGGGGCCTGGTGGCCGGCAAATCGCAGACCTTCCTGCCATGGGATTCGTGGCAGAAGCCGTATGTGGACCGCGAGCCGGCGATCTGGTTCCACGAGGTTTTCAAGACCGACGGCACCCCTTACAAGAAGGACGAGACGGACTTCATCCGAAAGATAACGTCACAAAAGTAGGCGCGTCCGGGGCAATCGCGACAAACATCACTTTTGCTGGGGAATCCGGGCGTTGCGGCGCGTGGACCGCTACACTGGAAGGCACCAACAGAGGAGGTTTTACCATGTCCATTTACGGAGCCAGCGAGCTGGCGAGAAGCTTTCGTACTGTTCGCAAGAATACGATTATTACGGCTCAGGAGATTCCGGAAGAGAAGTATGGATTCCGGGCCACTCCTGACACGCGAAGCGTTGCCGAGACCCTGATTCACATGGCGGTGATCCCCACCTTTGGTGAGCGGATCCACTTCACCAACAAGATCGATACGTTCGTGGGGTTCGATTTCTTTGGCGTGATGGGCGGAATGTACGCCGAGGAGAAGGTTCCACGGACGAAGGCCGAGATCATTGAGATGTTGACGGTGAACGGCGAGCGTTTTGCGAAACTGCTGGATGGCGTGACGGATGAAGCGCTGGCGGAGACGATCACGTACCCGCCCGGCATGGAGCCGGCGTTCAAAACCCGCTTCGAAATGCTGCTGAGCACGAAGGAGCACGAGATGCACCATCGCGGCCAGCTGATGCTGATGCAGCGGATGATCGGGATTGTGCCGCACCTGACGCGCAACTTCCAGGCTCGAGTCGCGGAGCTCCAGGCCGCGCAGAAGTAGCTGAAACAGGAGTTCGTTTGAGAAGGAGAGGCTTGGCGCGGAAACGCCAAGCCTCTTTTTTATGCGCCGTGCGCCAGCAGGCGGCGCAGTCCGGCCCAACGTGGCGCTTCCATTTCGGCCGCGTGGTCCGGATTGCCCGACGCTAAGCGTTCGGCAAAGTGCCGTATGGCACGTCCTGCCGCCATTGAGGCAGGGAAGGGGAACTTGTAGTTGACCATGGCGGCGCGGATGGCGCGTTCATCCTCGGGGATGTTGGCGACGATCCCGGTGCCGAGATACTGTTTGATGTCCTCGAGGCTGAGGTCGTTGCGGTTCCACGAGTTGACGATGGTCTTGATCTTTTCGGGATCGACTCCGCGGCGGGCCATTTCGAGGCCGCGGCGTTTGGCGAGCTGGAGAGCACAAGGCTCCTGGGTGGTGACGACGAAGACGGCCTGGGCGCGGCGCAGCACCTCTTCGGTGGCGTCGTTCACCAGTTCCGGCAGGTCGACGACGATGCTGTCGTAGCGGGTTTGCAGGAAGCGCAGCAGCAGGTAGTAGTTCGTCCATTGCGGCAGCCTGGGATGGATCTCGGCGGAGGCCAGCAGGAAATCGACGCCGTGGCGGCGCGAGATATAGTTGTGCCAGCGCAGGGGATCGAGTTCCGAGGCGAAGGCGAGGGCGCTTTGCGTGCTGCCGCGAGCCGCGACACCAGCCATCTCACCAAGCATGCCGGAGCGGAGATCGGCTTCCAGGCATAAGACCCGCTGGGAGGGAGCGGCGGCGAGTACGGTGGCGGTGCCCAGGGCAAGCGTGCTGGCGCCCGAACCGGCCTTGGCCGGCACGAAGCAGAAGAGATTGGCGATGGCGTGGTGATCGCGGGCGCGAATGGCGCTGACGATGGCTGTTTCCAGGGCCTCGCGCTGCGGCGGATAGGCCAGGAAGAACTGGATGCCGTTGGCACGGAACAACTCGAGTTGGACCGGGGTACCGCCGCAGCCGATGACGGGCGTCAGCGGGCAGCGGGCCTGGATCTCGCGCAGGCAGGCCAGCGCGGAGACCGAGTCCTCCAGGTCCAGCAGGACCAGATCAGGCTCGAACTGGCGGCAGGCGCTGCCGAGCCATTGGATGGCAGGGTAGCCGGTGGTTTGGCGGGATATTGAGAGCTTGCCGCACTGGACGGCGAGCTTGTTCAGCGACTCGCATCGGGCCGGGTTCGAGCTGATGAGCAACGTCGTAAACATAACGTGTATGACATCGGAAGCACATTTGATGCCATTCCCTGAAGGGGGCTCAAATGGGTGTTTCGAGGCCCCAGGCGTCAGAAAACGGATGCTTCTAAGGTCAGTTCGTCAGGTTTTCGTCAGTGCTAGCCCTTATGACTGAACTAGTACAGATTCCGGCACGCTGGCGAAGGCGATGCGGTCGTAGGGCGACGCTTCGCCGCATTCGTAGAGGCAGCCGATGCGGTCGCGCTTGAGCGGGGCGAGGCAGGAGTAAGCGGAGTAGCCGTTGTGGAGGACCACGCCGGCGGACCAGGTCCTGCCGTTATCGCGGGAGGCACGGACGGTGAGCTTTTCGCGGCGGGTGGAGGCGGGGTTGGAGAAGTAGAGGATGCCGTCGCGGGCGATGAGGCTGGCCTGGCAGACGGATTCGATGAGCGCGGGGTCGTGGGTGATGGGCTCCCAGGTGGCGCCGGCATCGCGGCTGATGGCGACGGCGCGGCGGTTCTGGCGGTGGTAGTTCCGCATGTTGAGCATGAGGTTGCCATTGCGGAGTTCGACAACCTGGCATTCGTTGGTGCCGGGTTCGGAGGAGCCGCCGATCTGCCAGGTGCGGCCGTGGTCGTCGCTATAGATGACGTGGGAGAGGGTGGCGCGGGTGCCTTCGACGGCGTGGTCGCAGGGGATGATGAGGCGGCCGGTATGGGTCTGGATGCCGACTCCGGGGCCGGTGGCGTACCAGGTCCAGTTGTCCTTGCGGGTGAAGCTGGTGATCTCGTTGAGGATGGCCCAGGAGACGCCGTCGTCGTCGCTGGTGGTCATGAAGACGCTGCGGCGATCGGGGACGGTGCGGTCGATGATCTGGCGTTCCGTGACGTTGCCGGGATTGACGGTGAGGGGCAGGAAGATGCGGCCGGTTTTGGCGTCCTGAACGGGGCAGGGATTGCCGATGGTGTCGGGGCCGCGGTCGGCGATGATCTCGATGCCGGACCAGGTGCGGCCCTGGTCGGTGCTGCGTTTGAGGACGATGTCGATGTCGCCGCTATCGGCCGTGCTGCCTTTGCGGCCTTCGGCGAAGGCGAGCAGAGTACCCTTGCGGGTGGCGAGCAGGGCAGGGATGCGGAATGACTTGTAGCCATCATCACCCGCCTGGAAGACGGTAGTTTTGGCGAGTGGATCGGGCGCGGCGGCGAGGGCGGGAGCGGCCAGAAGGCCGGCGAGGCAGTGGCGCCTGGAGAGCTTGGGTGAAGTTGGCATAGATAAGATAAGGCCCGGCTTGGGGGCCGGGCCTTATTCCTCAAGTCAGTTGTAGTTTAGCGAGTTAGCGGCGGCGGTCGCCACGGTCGCGGCGGGGGCCGCGATCGCCACGATCACCACGGTCGCTGCGCTCGCGGGGCGGACGGTCGCCGGACGGAGCGGAAGCGGCCGGTGCGCCTTCAGCGGCGGGTGCGCCACCTTCGGCAGTGCCCTTGAGTTTCTCACGCTGCTCGCGGAGAACGGCCTTGCGGCTGAGCTTGATCTTGTTGCCTTCCTGCGCGAGCACCTTGACGAGGATCTGGTCGCCCTCGTTGAGCTCGTCGCGGACGTTGGCGACGCGATTCTCGCTGATTTCGCTGATGTGGAGCAGGCCGTCGGTGCCGGGGAAGATTTCGACGAAGGCGCCGAACTCGGCGATGCGGACCACTTTGCCCAGGTAGGTCTTGCCGATTTCAGCCACGGCGGCGATATCGGTGACCATCTGGATGGCCTTCTTGGCGGACTCCCCGTCGGAGGCGAAGATGTTCACGGTGCCATCGTCGTGGACGTCGATCTTGACGCCGGTCTGGTCGATGATGCCGCGGATGACCTTGCCGCCGGGTCCGATGATCTCGCGGATCTTGTCGGTGGGGACGGTGACGGTGTAGATGCGGGGCGCGTAGATGCTCATCTCGGAGCGGGGCTCCGGCAGAGCCTCTTCCATCTTGCCGAGGATGAACAGGCGGGCTTCGCGAGCCTGGGCGAGCGCTTCCTTCATGATGGCGGTGCTGACGTTGGGCACCTTGATATCCATCTGGAGGCCGGTGATGCCGGCGCGCGTGCCGGCGACCTTGAAGTCCATGTCGCCGTAGTGGTCTTCCGCACCGGCGATGTCGGTGAGGATGGCGTACTTATCGCCTTCCTTGACGAGACCCATGGCGATGCCGGCCACGGGGGCCTTGAGCTTCACGCCGGCGTCCATCAGGGAGAGGGACGCGCCGCAGACGGTGGCCATCGAGCTGGAGCCGTTGGATTCCAGGATGTCGCTGACGATGCGGAGGGTGTAGGGGAAGTCGGCTTCGGGCGGGATGACGGGGATGATGGAGCGTTCGGCCAGTGCGCCGTGACCGACTTCGCGGCGGCCGGGGCCACGCATGAAGCCGACTTCGCCCACGCTGAACGGGGGGAAGTTGTAGTGGAGCATCAGCTTCTTGGAGGTTTCCTGGAGGTTCAGGCTCTCCATGCGCTGTTCGTCTTCCTTGGTGCCGAGGGTGGTATTGACCAGGGCCTGGGTTTCACCGCGGGTGAAGAGGGCGGAGCCGTGAACGCGGGGCAGGACGCCGACTTCGATGGAGATGTTGCGGATCTCGTCCATGGCGCGGCGGTCGGGCCGCTGGCGGAGTTCGAGCATCTCGTAGCGGAAGATCTTCTCGCGCAGGGTTTCGAAGCAGATCTTGGCTTCCGTCTTGTCGGCGTCCTCAGTGAAGAGGGCGACGGCTTCGGCGGCGAGGTCGTGGATCTTGGAGTAGCTCTCGGTCTTGCCGTACTTCTTGGTGTCGAGGGCGTCGGCGAGGCGATCCTTCACGAGGGCTTCGATCTTGGAGTAGATCTCGGCGTTGCGGGTGGGAGGGGTGAAGACGCGCTTGGTCTGGCCGCACTTGGCGACCAGTTCCCGGATGCCGGCGATGATCTTGCGGCAGCACTCGTGGCCGTATTCGATGGCGGCGAGGACTTCCTCTTCCGAGGCTTCGGTGGCGCCGGCTTCGACCATGACGATGCCGGATTCGGTGCCGGCGACGACGATGTTGAGCTTGGCGCCCTTCTGCTGTTCGTAGGAGGGGTACGGAATGAATTCGCCGTTGACGTTGGCGACGCGGAGGCCGGCCAGGACGTGTTCGAAGGGGATGTTGGAGATGGCGAGAGCGGCGGCGGCGCCGGTGATGGCCATGGTGGCCGGGTCAGTATCGGGCGCGGCCGAGAGGACCATGCCGATGACCTGGGTTTCGCAGGTGTAGCCTTCGGGGAACAGCGGACGGATGGGACGATCGATGAGGCGAGAGGTGAGGATTTCCCGGTCACTGGGACGGCCCTCGCGTTTGAGGTAGCCGCCGGGGATCCGGCCGGCCGCATAGGTGTACTCGCGGTAGTCGACCGTGAGGGGGAAGAAAGCCGCATTCGGCTTCGGTTCAGAATTGGAACACGCGGTGCAGAGCACCACGGTATCACCGGACTTCACGACAACAGCGCCGTGAGCTTGCTTGGCGAGTTTCCCTGTTTCCAGGGTCAGGAGTCGACCACCCAGGTCGATTTCAACGGAATGAGTCATACAATTCTCCCAGGGCTGCCGGCATCTCAGGCCGGCGAGCCATTCGATTTGTGATTTGGTAGGAACTTGAGAAGAGGCGGGGCATCATCGCGGGGCAGACGGGGCGAATGCACAGAGCCTTTCGGACGAACGTCTCCTGTGAGGAGACGTCCAACCGAAAGGCTCGTGCCATGTCGGGAAGGTCCGCAGTGCGGAGCCCCACCGGGAAGGCGGGGTAGACCGCAGAAGGAGCCTGAAGTTAGCGGCGGATGCCGAGGCTGAGAATCAGGGACTTGTAGCGCTCGGGGTTCCGGCTCTTCAGGTAGTCCAGCAACCGGCGGCGGCGGGCAACCATGATGAGCAGGCCGCGGCGGCTGTGGTGGTCCTTCTTGTGGGTCTTAAAGTGCTCAGTGAGCAGCAGAATGTTCTGGCTCAGAAGAGCGATCTGCACTTCCGGCGACCCCGTATCCGTCTTGTGGACGCGATACTTGGTAATCGTATTTGTTTTGGCTTCAGCCGCCAGTGCCATTATTTAAAACACACTCCTCATCTTACGTTCGTTTTCTGTACCATTTCAGAGTAGCACAGATTCGGTGACTACTTCCGGCCGCACGCTTCTTCGTAGCCGCGCGCGAGATGGTAGATGAGCAGATCGAAGAACCGGCCGAGCCGGTGTTCGAGCTCCTCTTCGGCGTAGAGGTCCACGCCCGATTGGACGACCATCTCGTCTCGGGTGAAATCGAGGGTGGCGTCCTTCATTAATTGTACCGTGCGGAGGGCCTGGCTGAGGGGGACCCCTGCGTGGTAGCGTTCGCGGCCAACCTTCTCATAGTGGAGGGCGAGCTCGTCCTCGTGGTGGGCGGAGACGAGGTAGTTGCCGAGGTTATGAAGGAGGCGCTGGCAGGTTTCGGTGATTTCGGATTCTGGGAGTTGGCTGATGTGGGAGAGTCCCTGGCTGGAGCGGAGGAGCCGCAGGAAGCGGCCGCTGATGGCTTCCCAATGGTCTTCGATCTGATGGATCAGCTTGGCGGATACCATGACGCAGCCTTTCTTTGCTAGATAGATGGCTGGTTATGGGTTACGCCGGAGGGCGGCCGGAGTCAAGGGGGGAGGTGGACGGGGTGGGGACGGGCTTTCGCCCCGGGGCGAAGAGATGGGTTTGATCCCTCAAGGAGAGAGGAAGCTGGACTTTCGCCTTGGGGCGAAGAAGTGGGTTTGATTGCTCGCTGTGGGTGGAATTGGTGGGCGTAGGGCGCTGGTTGGCTGGGGCGCCGTTGTGGTTGGGATGGGCCCCGGCTCCGCCGCGGGCAATGCCGGGGGAAGGATTGCGGCTGTTGCGGTCTTCGCGCGAAGGAATGGGTTTGATCCCTCAAGAACAGCGGAATGGGGACTTTCGCCTTCGGGCGAAGAGATGGGTTTGATCGCTCAAGGGCGCGGGATTGCTACTGGCTCGTCCTCCTTATTACATGGCATGGAGGCGCAGTTCTCCCGGTTGTGGCGGTCGCCTTGGATGGACGACCGCGGCGGGCGGCGGTTTTCGAGTCAAAGATCAAGAGGAGCACGCGTCGATCGCCTGCTCTGTCGGCCCTATGATGCACGGGTGGTGGGCGGTGAACCGGGGGTGCGGATGACAAGTGTAGGCAGGAAAAGGAGAAATAAATCCGAATTGGCGGTGACGATGACTGGTGAGGCCCTCGAATGGCGGGAGGTCTCCGGTGGAACTGAGGTCAGGCTGGCATTGGGAGCTTGGGGATGTGCGTAAGGTTGAGGTGCCAGTCCGGGCAGATTTCCAGACTGCGGTTGGGGTTTCCGAGGAACGGCCCGCCGGTTCAACGGTCGAGTGCCTGCTGTTAATGAATAGAGGCCGACTTGGCGGGACCAACCCCAGCCCAACTTCCGGATCGCCGACGATTCATTCGGAAGTTGGGGGGCACGGCGACGAGCAGGGCGCGTTCCGCCAACGTCGTCTCGCGCGGCACGCTGTTTGTGGTTCAGAAGACGTTGTCGCTGTTCAACGTATCCGTAGGATTTACGAATCGTATCGTGTGGTCCCTGGGCCTCGCAGGCATCTCGGAGGCCCGCGCCATTGCTTGCGTGTCGATGTACTCCGTGATGTGCGCCACTCTACCATCTCGAACGGTAATGTCGAAGACCCAGTGGTCCTCAAACTTCTTATTGGTGGCTTTGATTTTCCCGGTAGCGATGCCGATGACCAGAACCCGGTCTCCTTGCGCAACGAATTCGGGGGGCTTGGGGTATTTCGTTTCGACCTCTTGGAAGGCCTTCTTCAGCAGAGCCGCCAACTCCGCGTGACCGCGGTAGGTGCCGGCCAGCGGCCAGCCCTCGCCTGGAATGATCCACTCCATATTTTCGGCCGCCAATGCCCACAGATCGCGCTCGTTGTAGCTGTTTATTGCGGCAAAAAACTCCTTCACAATCTGGATATTCTGTTTTGTACTCATCGAAATCTCTCCGTTTCCCATGCACCGGATTGCGTCCGATCGAATCGGACGCTTTGAAATCCTTGTACTCGGGCCAAATCGCACGGTCGTGCATCGGTTACTGCCCCTTCTTGAACAAATCCTGGAAGATGAGCTGACCCCAAGTGCGCCCGCGGGCGTGCACCAGCGCGCCACCCTCGTTGAACTTTCCCAACTTGACGGGTGCGAATCCGAGTTGCTTGGCCAGATCCGCCACTGGAGGGATCGAGTCCTCGTCGTCGCCCGACAGAAAGATGACCCGATGGCCTCCCTCGACGACCGGATCGGTCGCCAGAGTGGCCGCAACCAGGTGATTAAAACCTTTCACGAACTTAGCGCCGGTGAACGACTTCGCAGCGAAGGCCGAGGACGGGAGACCGCCCAGTTCTTCAGGGAGAACTCCGTACGCGTTCGTCGCGTCGATGACCGTCTTGCCTTCCCAGCTCGGACGGGCCTTCGCAACCGCGCGATGTTCCCCAAACGGGACCGCCAAGATGATTATGTCGGCCTCGAGCGCCTCCTGCAGCGACTTGGCGACAACCGTCGGTCCTATAGTCCGAGCCTCCGTCGCTAACGCTTCAGGTAGCCGGCGGCTCGCGACAGTGACGTCGATGTTTTTGCGGGCGAAGGCGTGGGCGAGGGCCTGGCCGATCTTACCGAATCCTACAATTGCGTAGCTCATAGTGTTTCTCCGATCTCGTGCTGGATTTGAAGTTAGAGACGCGACCGCGCCGGGTCAGACCTGCGCCATGCCTCCGTCCACCGCGAGATCCACGCCGGTGATAAAAGAGCTTTCATCAGAGGCGAGGAACGTGACGGCGGCCGCGACTTCCTCCGGCTTGCCCCTTCGGCCCATTGGGATCTGAGAGGCAAATTGGGCGGCAGCTTGCTCGGCTTGTTCAGCGGTAAGCCCCGTCGTTGTCTCCAAGGCGGGGGTCTCGATTGGCCCGGGGCTCATTGAATTCACTCGGATCTTGCGATCCTTCAGCTCCAGAGTCCAGGCACGCGCGAAGTTGCGCACAGCCGCCTTACTCGCGGCGTAGGCGCTAAACCCTGGCAACCCCAACATGTTCGAGACCGAAGAGTTCAGGATAATTGAACCGCCGTCTTTGAAGAAGGGAAGGGCCTTCTGCACTGTAAAGAACATCCCCTTCACATTCACGTCGAAGGTCTGGTCAAAATGGGCCTCAGTCGCCATCGCGAGCGGTGCAATGGTACCCGCACCCGCGTTCGCGAAGAGTACGTCGATGTGACCATGTTTCTCTTTCACGACGGCATAGAGCCGGTCCAGATCTTCCAAGCGCGACACGTCGCCCACGACTGTCATGACGTTTCTCTCGATGAAGGCTGCGGCTGCCTTCAGCTCCTTCTCTCGTCGCCCAGTGATCACGACGTGCGCGCCTTCTTCCACGAAGCGCTTGGCGGTGGCCAGGCCAATCCCGCTGCTTCCGCCTGTGATGACCGCAATTCTTCCCGCCAATTTTTGTCCATAGCCATTATTTTCAACTCGATAGCTCATATATTCTCCTTAGGTTTACCGAACTCAATGTTAAATACTCGAATGGAGCGGCGTAGGGCCAGTGCGTCAGATTTGCGCCAGGCCGCCGTCGACGGCGATTTCGCTGCCGGTCATGAAGCTGCTGTCCTCCGACGCGAGAAAGGCAGCGACGGCACCTACCTCTGCCGGATCGGCCATGCGCTGGAGCGGAGTCATTGAGGCGTAGACCTTCTGGCCCTCCTCACCGAGTGCCGCCTTCGCGAGTTCGGTCGCAGTCGCCCCGGGCGACAGGACGTTTACCCGGATACCGGTGCCCTTCAGGTCCTCCGCCCAGGTCCGCGCGAGGTTGCGCACTGCCGCCTTGCTCGCGCTGTAGGCGCTCATTCCCGGGGCTCCTGTGGTGCCGGCGCTCGATCCGGTCAGGATGATAGAACCGCCCTGGCCCATCAGCGGTAGCGCCTTCTGGACCGTGAAGATCGTACCCTTCACATTAGTGTCGAAGGTTTCGTCAATGTGCTCGGCAGTGATCTTGCCGAGTGGAAGCAGGCTTCCTGCCCCGGCATTGGCGAGGACGATGTCGAGGGTTCCGCGCTCGGCTTTCACCGCCGCGTAGAGTCGGTCGAGATCGGCCAGATTGGAGACGGAGCCCTTCACCGCGCGGGCATTCGGCCCGAGGTCGGCGATAGCGGCATCTAGTTCGTTCTGCCGGCGGCCGAAGAGGAAGACGAGGCCGCCCTCCTCGATGAAGCGCTTTGCTGCGGCGCGGCCGATCCCGGTAGCGCCACCAGTGATGACTGCAACTTTTCCTTCAAGCTTGCCCATAATTACTCCCTTTGTTGGATCTCAAACAACTCGGTACACTAGAGTAGAGTTCTTTGGCGGTGGACGAGAACTGCTCGGAGATCCACAATCTTTGTCTATTCGTCCAAAAGATGGAGGCTAAACTGGACCCGATAACAGATATCTTCCGAACGATGCACGTAACTGCCTTCGGTCTGCACAGGCTTGAAGCCACTGCGCCGTGGGGCCTAGAACAGGACAAGCTGACCGAAGAAGAGGTCACGCCTTCCGACAAAAGAACGGCACCCACAGATTTGGCGCACTTCGCCATGCTTTCGCGCGGCAACTGCTCACTGAGTGTGGAAGGGGTTCAGGAGCCGATTCCGCTCACCGGTGGTGACTGCTTTGTGCTGGCACGGGGGACTTCGATTGTTTTGCGCGACAGTCCGCTAACACGTCCGAGGTGGAGTTTCCGCGAGATCGGGGCAAGGGCGAACAACAATGTAGTTCATTATGGAGGCGGTGGCGCTCCAACGACAGTCGTCTGCGGCTCCCTCAGTTTCGATCGAGCCAGCCTGAAGCCGATCACTGAGTTGTTGCCAAGCTTCACTCTGATTAAGGCGGATGAGGCACGCACACTTGCTCTTCACATCACAATGCAAGCGCTGGCGTCAGAAATGGCAGAGCGGGGGCCGGGATCCGATGTAGTCGCGACCCGGCTTGCTGAGGTCCTATTTATCCAGGTACTCCGGGCGCATATCGCGTCGGGACGGGAACACAACAAAGGATGGCTGCGTGCCATTTTCGATCCTCAAGTAGGCACTGCCTTGAGTGCCATTCACGCCAGCGTGAATACACCCTGGACGGTCGAATCCCTGGCCGAAGCGGCTGGCATGTCTCGTTCCGCATTCGCAGCACGTTTTAAAGAGCTACTCGGACAAACACCCCTGGAATATGTAACCGAGTGGCGGATGCAGAAGGCGATGCAGTTACTGCAACAGCGCGATAAAAAGCTCGTAGACATCGCTCGGTCGGTCGGATACGAGTCCGACGCTTCGTTCAGTAAGGCGTTCAAGCGAGTTGTCGGGGCCAACCCTGGTGAATACATGAAACGTGGTTTTGAAGGCCGCGGTAGTGCCGGAATGGCGCAAGCTTCTTGAAGTGGAGGAGTCTGACTTTGCCGGTGGTGCCCGGGTACCAGCAAGTGAGTTCGTCCATTGAAATGGCTCTTCCAGTGCCGCACCATTTGGGAAGTTGAGGCCACGGGCCGATACCAACCGAGGCAGACCACGATCAGCCCCGGCAAGCCGCCAGCGTTCGCGAATCACTCTGACGGTTTGTCGCCGTTCCGGCGAAGTGAACTCAATGGGCCAGTTGCTGCTGGCACGCGCCGTTTCGAAGTTCAGTTGCCAACGGATTCACGTTTTGTGCGCTTGCTCCGGCCTATCGATCACGTTCCGCAGACCTTGCGGAGTCGAACGTGGCCATTTCTATCGCAGTTTAGGTCAACGCAGCGTGATAAGGCCCTCGCCAACCGCCCCAGACAGAGCGCACAGGAACAAGCCCATCCGAGCGCAATTTCTTTGCTGTAGATGGGACGACCGCGGGCGGGCGGCGTTTTACGAGTCAAAGATCAAGAGGAGCATGCGTCGATCGCCTGCTCCGTCGGCCCTATGATGCACGGGTGGTGGGCGGTGGACGGTGGGCGCGGATGACAAGTGTAGGCAGGAAAAGGAGAAATAAATCCGAATTGGCGGTGATCGCCTTGCGGAACCTGGCCGAAAGCAGTCGACTCGTGTGGCCAGATTATACGAGGTGGAGGATCTCGTCCATTGCGTCTCACTGGCGCCCCCTCAACGTCTTTCCCCGCACTTTGGCCTGCTCAGCGAAGGCGCAACCCCAAGGCCATTTGGATTTCTCCTGGGAGAGCGGCACACACGAGATGCTTGGACTAGCAATTCTGCGACAGGCGATCCCCCATCGCCATGCCGGTCGACTGGGGACCCGGAACAGCGCGCTATCCTGTTTGTGGATTCCCGGTTGGAGCGGCCGCCCACATGAAGGAACACGACGAGGAACCGCAGTTGGTTTCGCTCGAGGACGAAGCAAGCCGGGCGATCGCCGGAAATCGTGACGCCCTCGAACGGCTCGTCCGAGCCATCCAAGCGGACATCTTCGGAATTGCGCTGCGCATGCTGTGTAACCGGGAAGATGCGGAGGATGCGACCCAGGAGATTCTGGTTCGCGTCGTTACCCGCCTGTCTCAGTTCGATCGCCGCAGCAAGCTGAAGACCTGGGCTTACCGGGTGGCGGTGAACTACATCCTGGACGTCAAAAAGAGTGCCGTTGAGCGCCTGCATCTAAGTTTCGAGCGGTTTGCCGAAGATCTCACCGGCGGTCTCGACCTGGAAGCGCCTTCAGAAACCGAGCACTCCCTGCTGATCGAGGAAATCAAAGTAGGATGCACTCTGGCTATGCTGCAATGCCTTGATCGGCCCCACCGATTGGCCTACGTGCTTGGGGAGATCATGGAACTGCCTGGGCCGGAGGCCGCTGAGGCTCTCAACATCCTGCCTGACCTCTTCCGGAAACGTCTGCAGCACGCACGGGCTGCGATCCTCACCTTCACCCGGCAGTATTGCGGGCTGGCCTCTGACACCGCGACCTGCAAGTGCAACCGGCAGGCGCCCGCCGCCCTGCGTGCCGGCAAGGTCCAGGTGGACATCTGCAACTTTGCCGCGACGCCCTCGTCGTTTCAGGAGATGAGAGCAACGGTCCGCCAGGTGGATGAAGCACGCTGGGCGCTGGCTGTGCACCAAACCAGCCATCCACGGGCATCCTCCATCGATTTCGCCCGGCGGTTGATTGATACATTGGATGGCGTCTGATTCCCTGTCCAGGGATCACAGCAAGCATCCGGCCGAGTTGCGACTGGCCACAAGCTCCGACGGCGCGGGATTCGGATGGGGCATGCCCCACGGTGGCCACCGATTGCGCCGGCCCTGCCTTTCACGGCAAACTGCTCTCCTCCTGAGATCCCGGCTCCAGTTCCCCATTGTCCCGATTCACAGTGCATCCGCGGCGATCGTCTAAAGGACGGAAGGGAAAAACAACGGGAATGATGAACCGACGACAAATGATGAAGTCTGCCCTCAAGGCGGCAACAGCCGCGGCGGCGCTATGCCCGCCGACGGTGCCGGCGCAGCAAACGGGGGCCAGCGCAGCAGTTCGGGAGGGCAATCGGCTCCATCTGAATCCGGCAACCGGGCTGGATACCAACTCTGGCGCTAAAGACAGTCCTCTCAAAACACTGGCGGAGGCAGCTCGCCGTGTGAACCAGAGCAGCGGATCCGGGCCGATGACTATCGTGCTCTCTGAGGGTGTCTATGCAGTGGGGGAGACCACTTTGCTCAAACCGGAGCGTCGCGCGTTCTCCCGGACAGACCGGCTGACGATCCGCGCCGAGGTACTTCCCGACGACCCGGAGTGGAGCATGGCCCGCATGCCGGCTCTGATTCACACCATGCCCCTGTCTGCCACTTGGAATGGCCGCCCGGATCCGCTCGGCGGCGCCGCTAATGGGATGCTGGTGGAGACCAGTCACGTCACCGTGCAAGGCCTGAAGATTCTTGGCCTGCCGGTTGTCGAAACCCCTAAGCCCGGTATGAAGCGCCGGCTCTACTCCATCGCCCGGTTCAACCGTCAACTGGAAGACCTGGAGGTGGCGCAATGCCTGTTCGCCAGTGACGAAATCGTCGCGCCGAATCATGTCGGGATTATTGCGCATGGGAACAGCGTCGTCGTCCGCAATTGTCTGTTCCGCGGATTCATGAAGGATGCCGTTGTTTACTGGACACCCGGCAGTACCGGCCATGCGATGAGGAATTGCTTTTTCCATGGGATGTATGGCAGCACCATCTGGACGGCCGGAATCGCAGGCGACCTGGACTACCGAAACAACGTGGTGGACAGCGCCAGGTACGTATGGATCTATCAGGCCGGCGCGGCTGCCCAGGCGGATGCCGCCGGCGGCCGGGCGCAGTTGTCTGGCAGTTCGCCCCAGCCACGCACGCACTACAAGGTGACTGACAGCCTGTTCGCGCACAACCAAAAGCTCGCCGGAACCGGCACAGGCGCCCGAGTGGAATTCGCAGATATCGATCCCTCATTCCTCGAGATGTCCGGCACGAAGATTTCGGATCAGGCAGTTGTCGTGGAGATGGAGGAAACGAAGCGCAACTTTCTGCACCCGGTAACCGGCTCGGAGGCAGCCAAGGTGGGTGCGGGTCTGTTCCTGAAGCCGGCGGAGTGAGCCTGGCACCGGAGTGTACCCGGCCGGTCCTACGGTACCGGCCGAAGAGACGAGCAGAACAGTAAGCCTCAAGCAGGCAGGAAGAAGGATTCAGAGAATGAGATCAATTCGATCCGGGATGGGCATATGCGCGATAGCCATGGCCTGGATAGCGCCGCCACTGCAGGCGCAGGCGGCCGCCACGCCACAAGCGGCTCTGGTCAAGGAGGCCGGGACCTTGTCCGATAAATTCGGCGGGCTGGCCCGTGTGATGGCGGGAAAATACGATTGGAAGCCCGGCCAGGGGGTCCGCTCGGTAGGCGACGTTTTCAACCTGATCGTAATGGAGAACGGCATGCTCGTTGGAACCTTGACGGGCGCGGGACGGGGCGGCACGAGGCCCGCGCCGGTTACAGATCCAGAGAAGATGCAGGAGGCGCTCAAGGCGTCCTACGCAAATCTTCAGAAGACGATTGAAGGGTTGTCGGACGCCGATCTGAAAGCGCCGGTGAAGCTCTTCGGGATGGACATGACGAAGGAGAGCGCAATCCGGTTCCTATTCGGAGATCAGCATGAGCACTTAGGACAATCGATTGCGTATGCACGCTCCAACGGCGTCACTCCACCGTGGTCGAAGTGAATTGGGCGGATCCGCCAGGTTCGAAACGGGACGTGGGGCTGAGCCGCGTCCCGAAATTGTCTCGTGAGTCACGGCCCATTCTTGCCGATCGATAGGGCATTCCGATGGCGCTCCGGCCGGAACTCTGGCTGTCGGGCCTCTCCTTGTTAGCGATCGTCCAAAAACGTAGATTTTTGAACACACGGCCGGAGCACCTGGGCGGCTTTGGTACGAAGATAGTCGCGATAACCGGCCGGTAATGGCTGCTGGAGGATCTCGTCGATGATGGAGGAGAAGTAAGCCAAGGAGCGAAC
>JAFKEE010000035.1 GCA_017307505.1 Acidobacteriota bacterium
AAGAAACTGACGAGAGGTAAGCTCCATATGGGGTTGGCTCGTGGTATCCGGTTTGTTTGGCGACAACAGTTTACTGCGGCCGACCCCATTCCCCCTAACGTAATTTCCTCAATTCCTTTAGTTTCAACGCGGAGTTTTGCAAGAGCCTCTCGTGTCATCAAAAAAGCTTCATGTGGAGAAACGGGTAGTTTCGGGGTTGGGGCCGCGGCGTTCGGAGGGAGGATGCGTGGGGTTGATTGGGGTGCTGGGGACTGCGAGGGAGACGGTGTGGTGCTTGTGCGACAGAGTGGGTGGACGGGTTGGCCTCAGGCTGTCGAAGGGTGATCGGCTGGGTTTTCGACTTCCCTGCTCCGGCGGCCTTCTGTTGAGGCCAGGTTCAACCAGGCCGAGTGGCGATTTCAGGGGATTGAAGGCGCGGCTCCGAGAGCGGCGCAGGCCTTCGAGCGATCCGGTTTCCCGACAAGCTGATGTGAACTGCCAAGCCTGGGCAACGGCGGCATTTCGCAGCAACGGGGAAACCCGGCGCTGCTATAATCCCACACACGAGGAGGGGACCGATGCCTATTGTTGATTTTCGCGGTAAGAGACTATCCCGGGATATCGTAGTCGAGAGATACAAGAAGGATTACAAGGCACATTGGGATGCGTATCTCCACATTCTTGCTCATGAAGCAAATCTCGCGGAAAACCAGCTGCGGGGGTTTTTTGCACCCTATTATCAAGCGGGCCAAGCTAACGTTATCCTGGGCGTTGCACTGGGGGCCGCGGATGTACACATCAAAGCGCTGACCGAGATGGTGAACCCGCGCCGGCAGTTCAGGCCCGAATGGAGGTCGCGGGACGGCGCCATCGAGGTACAGGTAATCAGCACTGCCTTTGAAGCCAAGATTGGCATGGCAATCGAGCTCAACAAGGATTTCCCCGCGGCGGGGCCGACGGCCACGAGAAGAGATCACAGCGCGAAGCCGAACTGGATGGAGATCACCGCCAAAATAGCGATTCAGGGCAATGCCGACGGTTGGGAGTTGGGCCTGATTCAGACAGTCTCAGTGCTGCGGAAGGCCCGGGTTGCGGAGAAAGGACACCGAGCCGAGTACAAGTGGGAGGTCGTGCCGCATCGGGATGGTCCGAAGGACTACGACCGGGTTTGGTACGATCCAAAATCGTTCGAGAAGACGCGCAATGAGGCTTTCCAACTCTGCGAAGTGGGACTGAAGGATCAACCGAGCATCGCCTTCAGCACGCAGACGTCGGTCACCGTGGAAACGATCGAGGGGGTGGATCACTTTTATACGTGGCTGGTGTTGGTACGGGAAGGCCGGCAAAACTCGGACGAGCCGGCCCAAGCGCTATTTTTGTATGAGTGGAAATGGCAAAATACCTATGATTCCGCAAACAAAGCGAATGCTGGTATCCGGCTGCTCAGTGAAAGCGGTAAGTGTCCGAGTAAATTTCACTGCGTGTTCAAAGGACCTAACATGCTGAACGTGATCGATGCACCGGCGCACTTTACTCAATCTCGGATCTAGCAGTCCGGGGTGGAGATTGCGCGGCCGGGCTGGCAGCGCTGCCTGTAGCGAGCGGACCCCCGAGTGGCCGGCTCTAGTTCGGCCGGCTCTTCGCGCCCCGGACGCCCCGTCCCCATGGCGATTACGCTAGACCGAACACGTACCTTGACGTAGCCCGCGTGCGGAAGGCAGATCTGGTTCCGGGCACTATGTGCTTGCACTCCAGGCGGTTTGGAGTGAGGGGAGGTTGCTTGACGTCCTGAGGTCCGGCATCGAATGGGCGAGAGCCATGGGCAGGAAGTCGTTAATTGTGAAGCTTGCGGAAGGTGCACGTCAGGCTGTCCCCCCTTTCGAGGGCCGAAATCTCTTCATTGGGGGTCTAGCTTGGAGGTAGCCAAGACCAATAGGGCTTCAGTGAATCGGCGGCGGGCTGGAGTCAATCGCCGACAGGCTCTCAGGCTGAGGGGCTTCTCGGAAAAGATCAACTCAAAGGACTTGCTGTGGCTGGCGTTGCGTTCGACTTGATGCGTCCCAATGGAAATTGTTACGGCTGAAAAGGACGGCCTGGGTGGAATCACTGGCTCATTGAGAGCGCAGGGCAAGCGGCATACCATTGACGCTGTGTCACTTGTGCGTCTGGCGAGACGACCAGACGGATCCCGGCATGGGATGCCAAAACCTTGGCGAAGTCCGCGGAATCTCTTTTAAGCTATTGGCGTTCCATTACTTACACGGTGCAACAGGCCAGGCGTTCGTTTTTCCGGTGCCTTTTTGGTCGCGTCGCCTTTCTGGCCCCATCTTGAACTCGGCCGCATGGCAAGCCTTACAGTGTTAAGACCACAGCGCTTACAATGCCTCAGAACGGGGCTCGAATACACGGAAGGAATCTCGAAGACACCCCTTTCAATCTCTAATGAATTGTGCTTCAATCTTTTCGGATCAGAAGGCCTGAAACTCTACTGAAGAGGTGTCTCATGCTGTTCAGATTGGTAGAGCAGATTTGTACGGCAATATCCGCTCTGGATGAGAAGGAAGACGGACAGGCCATGTTCGAGCAGATCTGCATGGCACGCCCTGACTTCCTAGGGGAACTCCAGAGGCAGGCGAAAATTGAGAGAAATAAGTTGGTCGTTCCAGGAGTCGATTTGGTTACTTTCGTCGGCATGAAGTACGCATGCATATGTTTATGCCACGTGAAAAGTATTTCCGAGATCGCGGCTACCATGGTAAGGGAGTGTCAGATGAGCCGCACGGACCCACGGGTGCGCTGCGCGGTCGTCGGAGCCTTGGCGTACCTCGTGCAACCACGCGATCTCATTCCTGACGATGCTCCCGGAGGTTACGGGTACATTGACGATTGCGTGTTATTGCGCGTTACCCTCCGGGAGTGCCTTAATTTAACTCCTTCGCGTGTTAGCGATGCGGCAATGCAAGAGAAATGCATCGAGCTACTCGGGAGGGTGGTCTCAGAGCCTGTACTACCTCAACTCCAACTCGCGGTCCAGGCGATTTCACTGACGTTTCAGACTCTAGCTATGCTTCCCCTCGAAACAGCCCGGATGTTGGCCGAACAGATCATCGCTAATCCGCTACAGATGGCCACACCGCAGCCAGCGCCCGGATTCCAGCCGAGACCGGCGCCTTCTCTCGATCCGGGCAGCTGGCATGGGGGTGTCTACATTGAGCATGGCGACGTTATCGTTCCGGGAGGTCCGGCGCTCATCGGAGGACAATTCACACCGCCGCCGTTGCCCACGTCGTTTTGGGGATGAGTGATGGCAGCCGGGGCCGAATGAACGCAAATCGATAGTTTTCATGGAGGATCGACTTGCCACCTTCATCTTTGCGCTCCGGTGCCTTCGACTTTCAATCTGAATTTCGATAAGGAAGAGAGGATAAATGGTCACCATACCGCAGGACATCCAACAAGCACTGGACGCTTTGGTTGAAGCCGGGGTTATCACCCGTGAACAGATTGCAATTGTATGTGGCGGCACCAATGCCACAGAAGTCCTCGAGGGCATTCTTGAGCTACTCCGATCTGTTCAAGCCAACAAGCTCGAGACCAGCCCGCCACTCAATCCCGAAGACTTCTACCGTGAGGGTTCGGGGACCTATGAAGAAAAGTGGCACATCCAGTTCCCGCTCCCGGTTCCCTTTGACGACCTCGACCGCAAAACCCGATTCTTCGTCCTGTTTCAGGAATGGAGTCATCGCGAGTTGCAGGGCTTAACGGCGCTCGGAAACGGGCAGACGGCAGAGGCGATGACGATTTTCAACGAATGCCTTGCGCGCGCCGAACAGTTGCAGGCCAACGAACTGGCCGCGCGCAGCTACGAAGACCTTGCGCGCGTAGCGCAGAAGCGCAATAATCTCGCCGACGAGCTGGACTTCCTCACGGAGGCGGCGAGTGCACGGCGCGCTGGATAGCATCACTCTCCGACAAGTTCGCCAACGAGCGATGATCGATTGCGAGCAGGGGCGCGTGACGGAAGCGCTCGCCGCGCTAGACGCGTTGCTCGAACTCAACCGTCCGCTCACGCCGGTCGAACAAATCGAATGCCGTCTCGACCGTAGCAGCGTCTATATGTTCGCCAATCGCTGGTTGGAGGCGCTTGCCGATCTGAGAATCGCCGAAGAACTCGTGCCATGTGCTCCAATCGTGCAGCAAAAACTGACGCTCAACGTCATCTACCATGCCAAGGTGAAGTTGTTCTCGAATCCCCGCACAGAACTGCACGACCCCGCAGCCGCCGACGCGGCGCTCGCAACCCTGCGCACAGTGTGCTCCATCCGCTGGCTTCCGGAGGAGTTGGAGTCGGACTTGGCTTTGAAGGCCAAGAACTGGGAACGATGCCTTCGGGCTTCCACCGTCGCCTTAGGGATGTTCGAGGCCGAAGGCTGGAAGCGGCCCGCCGCCATCATGCGCCGCCGCATGGGCGAAGCGCGAATGGAGATGGAGCAGTTCGACCTCGCCAAGATGGATCTGAGTGCCGCGCTCGAGTTCTTTACGGGCTTTGGATCGTTCGACGACCTATCCCTTGCGAACCTGACCATGGCCCGATTGCGATCTCGCTGCGCCGAACACGAAGACGCCTGGAAATTCGCGCTCGACGCCCTCGACGCCATCGAGTCGCTCATCCGCAACTTCCGAGTGATCGGCGAACAGCAGCAGTTTGTGATCGACAAGCTGCGCTACTACGATGAAGTTTTCGCGATCGGCTTTGCCGCCGGCGGCCCAGTTGGATGGAAGCGGGCATGGACGATTGCCGAACGCGCCAAGAGTTTCTATCTTTGCCATCTCATCGCCAACGCCGACATCCCGCTGTTTGAAGGTGTCGATCCCGCCTTGATGGAACGCCTTCGTGACTTGGAGACGCAACTCGACCAGATCTCGAAGCGGGATGACCACGAGCAACAGCGCTTAGTCGCCCAAGCGCGCCAGCAACTTCTGTTTCAGGTCATGAGGGACAATCCACGCTGGGCGTCGGTGCATAAGCCAGTCCAGGCTGATATATCTCAAATCTTACGGACCCTGCCGGCGTCCTGGTCGCCGGTCTCATACTTCTGGCGGGATTCCGATTCGGGCGGCGACCTCTACGTCTTTTCCGCAGGTCCGGATCGCGAGCCGCGATGCACAGTCGTTCCATGGTCGAAAGAGGATGTCGCCGCGCTCGCCCTCTGCCGCAGCGAGTTCATGAGCAATTACGGTCCGGCCCATCCATGGCGTCTCAAGGACCTGCGCGCAAAACTGCTTCCTGACGAAGTCCTCGACAAACTACCGCCCAATCAAGCGCTCCTGATCAGTCCTCACGCGCACATCCGTGGCTTGCCGATTCACGCTTTGGATCTTGGAGACGAGGACTACCTCATCAAGCGCCAAGCCGTTCAATATGTACCTACTCTGACCCTGGCCATGCTTCCGAGGCAAGCCGGCAAGGCGGAAAGAATTCTGCTGATGGGTTGTCCGGAGACACCCTTCAACAAGTCGCCACTGCGAGGTGTAGAGAAGGAAATCAGCGAACTTGGTAGCGTTTGGCGCGAACGGTTGCCCGAGTCAGTCGATGACTGCATCCTCCCTCCGCAGGGTTCTCCCGAACAGGCTGGCTTCCCGCTCTCAAAGTGGAGCGATTATTGCCTGCTCCATTTTTCGTGCCATGGCGATTTTCCTGTTGATCGTCCGTTCGATTGCGCACTCATGCTTGGCAGCGATGCCGTTCGAGCTAGCGAACTGTTCGCCGTTGCGCTGTCCGAATCCGTAGTCGTTCTGAGTGCGTGCAATCTCGGCAAACAGGCCAGCGCGATCGGTGTCGACAGTAGTGATGAATGGGTTGGAATGTACCTGCCACTGTTCTACGCCGGCGCGAGGCAACTCCTCGTGAGCCTCTGGGAGGCCGACGCTTCCACCGCGCACAGCATCATGGTCTTCTTGCATTCGGCGATCTCAAACGGAGTAGTCGTGGCGGATGCGCTCAGAGGCGCTCTTTCAGCGGCAGCAGATGGAGCGCCGGAACAACTTTGGGCCAACTGGTATCTCGTCGGATTACCACAAGACGAAGAATGAGGAGGAAATCATGTCAGCGAATTTGACTATCGAACTGCCGAAAGAAACACCGGCGGCGGAAGTGGACGCATTGCAGACCGAACTCAAACTGCTGGCCGATGTCAGAGGCGCGGGTGTCTACGAGCCGAAGGGCCTTGGACCGGTAGAACTGATAATGTGGGTAAAACTCGCCGCGGTTGCTGCGCCAATGATCATGCAGCTGATCGACACCTTGCGAAAACGCCGGATTGAGAAAGCAGTCGTCACACTGCCGAACGGCTCGAAGATCGAAATCGACAAAGCCACCGCCGAAGAAATCGAGAGACTGATGCGTGCCACACCCGCCACGACAGCGGCAAAAGCATAATCAACCGAAGAGCCCGGTCGACGGCGACATCCTGAGTTGGCTCGGTTACCCGGACCACCGCGTCCCGCTCACTTCTTGCAGCCATTTTTGCGTAGATCCGCTTCGACGCATCAACTATTAACGCTCTAGGCAATTGAATTGTCATCCCCGGTTTAGGCCTGGCGCAAGTAAAGGTGGACGTCCAGGACGTCCCCTTCTCCACCGGCTTTTCGGTCCCCTTTTCCGCTGTCAGTCAGGCAAGTTCTTGAGGATCAAGCGGACGACACAAGCCTTGCCAAGGGTTCCAGTTCATCACGAACCAGACTCCGCCTGAATAGCCGTGGACGACGGGGTGGCCGATTTCGTCCATTTGGACCAGGCAGACCGTCCCAATGCCGTCGAAGCTGCGCCCGTATTGAATGCCGCACCCACGGACCTGGATTTCTGCAATTGCTGCCGCCTTATCATTAACGGCTTCGATCATGAACTCCCGAAGCGCCAGATGCTCGTAGTAACCGCGAACTTGTCCCGCACGAGTATTCAGTGGCCTATTGTCGAAGGCCCCCAGCCATCTTGCCATTACCCCGTAGTTTCGGACTTTCCACGCACTCAAGAAACTGATCAAAGCGGCCTCTGGCGAGCCCTCCACAGGGTTGGCGAGGTCTACGGCATCTCGGGGTTTCCATGCCTCGATTCGCGCCTTCTCCTTCGCGACTTGCTGCATCTCGGCGAGGACGTCTGACCAGTTCGGCTTGGGTTCAGGCGGTGGCGCATCTCTCTTCCCTTTTTCAATTCGGCGTGCCCAATCCGCCGTAGCGAAAAGAGCGGCCCAGCACTTGGCTGCGACCATCCGGGTATCATAGGCAAGGTCCATCCCGTGAAGAATTCCGTTGCGATAGGGAAGGTCAATGGCATCCGTTATGGTCTTGGTACGTTGCTTGAAGAGCAGCCGTTTGAGTTCGGTCAAACCGCGATCGTGAGACGCAATGGAATCCCATGCGATGAGATCGACATTTTGACTGAAGAACCCCAGATTCCCCAGTTCATTCACCATTCCATCCAGCAAGGCGAGCACCACTGGGACGCAGGCGTGGTATCGGCCTTCCCGATAATCTGTCAAGGCGAGTTCGGCAAGACGCAATCGGGGGCGGAACGCCTTGATGCCCCAGAGTGTTTTCAATTGAATGGCAACCTGACCGGCATCGTAGTGCTCAACCAGAAGATTTTCCGCGTGAGCCATGTTACCATCTTCGGCTGCGGCGACTGCCGCTTTAGCAAGATCAGTGTTGAGCCAATCATACGCAATCCAGCCCCGCGACGCGAACAACTCGTTGAAGCGGTCGAGTGTTTTGGCCAAATCAATTGCCTGTTTCTGAACGGCCTCAAGCGACTGAAAGCTGTCGCGCAGGGCCGTGCTGTCCACTCCCACCATTGAAAGCATGGGCTTTAGCGCGGAAAAGGCAGCTTTCACTGTAGAGAGTTGTTCAAGTTCGTCAAGCAATTTGCGGATGCTGGGGATGTCGCTCGGCTTATTCGGCATCTCAATCGAAAGCCTCCCTTCATTATCTTCGAATCACGCTCCGCCCATCAATCTGCGCCGTGCGCCTGCTGAACAGGAACGGCGGAGGTGGGGAACGGGGACAGGACGTCCCGGCTCCCCAGCTCCTGGGTTTGTCGAAACCGGCGAGAAACCGCGGCAAGGGGTACCGGCCCGGATCAGGTGCTGTGCCCAAAGAGGGTCTGCCGGGCTGTCTGGGAGATGGCGACAACCGCCGGGTGTTTGAGCCTTCGCTCGACCGAGATTGCGTAGAAGCGTTCCATCACCGCCTCGGTTCGCCCCAACACGGAGACGCCGTGATGCTTTCGAACGTCATCCTCAACCGCTGTCGGGGCGGTGAAGATGCCGACGCCCGCTTCCCCGAAGACCTTCAACAGGGCACTATCCTGAAACTCGCCCACCACCCGAGGGTGAATTCCCTGGGACTCAAACCACTGGTCCAGGGAGCGGCGCAAGGCCGCATTTTCCAAGGGCAGCAGGAGGGGGGCGCCGTCGAGCGAGGCGGGAAACGTCTTCCGGTATTTCGCGGCGATCGCCGGTTTGGCGAAGAAGGAGACCCCGCAGCTACCGAGCAGGTGGTTGAATGCGCGCACACGAACGGATGAACCGACTGGCGCGTCCGTCAGAACCAGATCCAGCCCGAAAGTGGCGAGCTCGGTCAGGAGCCGATCCGGATGATTCTCGTGGCACACGATCTGTACGGGTTCCGGCAGCGTAAGCGCAGGCTCCAGGAGCCGGTACGCAATGAGTTTGGGAAGCGCGTCCGAGATTCCTACCACCAGGCGCATCGGGCGCCCGGCCGGGCGGCCTTTGACAACGTCCGTGAACTCCCGGCCCAGCGCGAAGATCTCATTGGCGTACCGAAAGGCCAGGCGTCCGACCTCCGTTGGAACAAGAGTGCGTCCTGACCGCATGAACAGCTTCTCGCCCAGGGCATTCTCCAGGGCGCGGATCTGGCCGGTAATCGTGGGCTGGGCGAGGAGCAACTGTTTGCTCGCCTTCGCAATGCTTCCTTCGCGTGCGACCGTCCAGAAGTAGAGCAGGTGGTGGTAATTCAGCCATTCCATGCCTTGGATCATACCTCGGCTTTTCCGAGGTTTGCCTTTCAAATTATCTATTTGCCGAGGGACCGATGTTCGCCCTACATTTGGGCTAGAGACGAAGCAGTCTTGTACCCCACCTGGAGTCCACCTGGCTGCGAAGGGTGCGAGCGATGCACGGGGTGGCAATGTGCGCCCTGCCGAGACTCCACGGCAGGCCGTGCCTGGTTGTCGATGAGGATGTTGAACATGGACAAGAAAACAACTCCGCCTCCTAACACTGACGGGGATCTGGAAGGCGCGACGGCGAACGCGGCCCAGGTGAACGAATCTCCCGAAGGGGCGGCTGAATACGAGAAGGTCAAACAACTCGCGCATGAGTACTGGCACGCCCGCGGCTGTCCTGAGGGGTCGCCCGAAGAGGACTGGCTGCGTGCCGAGCAGGCCGTGAAGGGCACTGCTGAATGAATACTGCCGGAAGCTTCGTCCCGTGACCTCGACCGGCGCCCTCTGATTCCAGGGCGCTGCCGGCGGCCACAATCGGGGCGAGCCGCTGGCTTTGGATGAGTAACAAGGAGTAGAAACATGAACATTTCACGTTTTGCATCATTCAGCGCGGCTGCGATTTGCATGCTGCTTGTTTCCAGTGGACTCACTGCCATGGCTCAGGACGATCAAGTCGCCAAGATCGGCAAAAGGGGGCAGGTGACTTTCCGGAGTGAAACGAAGGTCGGCGACCTGACCCTGATGCCAGGTCAATACACGGTCCAATGCCGCAAGCAGGGGGAGGAACATTTCATGCGATTCACCCGTACCGGTGGATCCGGGCCACGCGGCGGAGGGTCTGCCGTGGATCAGGGCGAAGTGAAATGCAAGAAGGAGCCGCTGCCCTCCAAGGTGGCGGCGGGCAGCATGCACACGCATGCGGATGGGGACACCGTCCGTGTGACGAAGATTGAGATCGCGGGGGAGAGAGTCGCCCATCTCTTCGAGTGAAGAATTTGGGGCTCAACCAAGCCGGCGCCCGGGCAGGACCGGGCGCCGGCGGTTTCGCTTCCCGCCTGTCCCTGTGGCCGGCCTCACCGGCGCCCGCTTCCCCTGTTTCTCCTCGCCGTTTGCTCCCGCAGAGACCGCGCCACCGGCAGCCTGACACTCGTAATGGGTGGAGATTCCGGTGAAGCTGAACGCTCCCTCCTGAGGGAAAGCGAACGGTATTACGGGGTGATCCCGAACACCATCGGAGCGTTGCGTCGCTGGCTCCTCGATTGTGCGGGAAAGTATTCGGCTTCGTCAAAGGAAACCGGTCCGAGCGCAGCGAAGGAAAGATGGCGCAAGCAGGGAAAGGGGTGCGGCGAGAGGTGCGGCAGCCTGGTCCCCGCTTTAGCACGAAGTGTCCCGGAGCGCGGGAGTGCTCCGCAGATGAATGGCCGCCAAGGAAGCCCTGGGTTCGGCAAGTCTGAACTAACTGATTGAGATGTTCACAACCTTAAGGTCATGTTGGTTTGCAGCCGGGGACACTGCCAAACATAATCGCCACGGCGGTCGATGTATCCGCATGTTTGTTCTGTCTCGACCCAACAGATACCGTCGTGGAACCGAAAGCCCAAAGCGAAGCGGGGTGTTATCAAGAATTCGCCCGACCTGTCAATGAAGCCGATCTGTGATTCCTCCGATTCGCTTTTTACTTCCACGGCCGCGATCCCTTCTGAGAACGGGTAGGCACGGTTGAAAGTTGGCGTGATCGTGAAATCACCCGCCGTATCGATGTAGCCCCAGCGCTCCCCGACCTGCACCGATGCCAAGCCCTCAGTGAAACCATACGCGAAGTCGAATCGAGGTTTAATCACTGCATTTCCTGAAGTATCGATGAAGCCGTTCAGCCCGGCGCTCATTATCCCGGTCCGGCCGCATTGAAACGGATGCATGTAGGGCTGATCAAACTGGAACGGGATGACGAGTTGACCGTCGCGGTCGATGTACCCCCACCGACCGCCCTTCTGAACTGGCGCCAACCCCTCGCTGAACCCACGGGCAGCTTCGTACCTCGGCGGGATGACCTCGAGCCCTTGTTTGTCAACGAAGCCAGCATACTTCCCCGAATACACAAGCGCCCGCCCCTCAGAAAAGCGAGCCACCCATCGGTATTTCGGTTCGACTATTATGCTTCCGTTGACGTCGATGAATCCGTATTTGCGCGGTGCTGCGATCACGCAGGCCAAACCCTCTGAGAACCTTTCCGCGTGCCCAAACGCACCGTCGAAGGCCCACTCTCCGGTGTCATTGATGAAACGCCATTTCCTGCCGTTCTGGACAGGCGCACGTCCTTCTAAGAATTCCAAACCGGACGCAAAGCGGGGCGCGATGATGGTCCTGCCTGAGAGGTCCATGTAACCCAGTCGAGAGCGCTGTTTGCTATCTAAAGCGAAGATCGGAAAGAGCTTCTCGTGTCGTGCAGCCACTGATTGAGTATAAAGCCTCGCTTCAGCAGCACGAACGACCAGTAGGCGCCCGCCGGATCGCGTGCGATTGCATTCGGCTTTCCCCGGTCTTTGCGCATCGAATCGCCCTGCCTCTCGATCCTATGCGCGTTGTGGACCAGCCGGTCACGTATGCCAGCGGCAGCGGTCGGATCGCCGAGCTGTTGGCGTCAAAGGGCCACCGGCAACGGCGAAATGAGAATCAGCGAGCGGACCTGGTAACGGTCCTCGCAAATCTCCCAGAAGTCACGACGCTCTGGTTCGGAAAGTGGCGCCATGGCCCACCGTCGATCACCAGTACATCCATCCGGCTCAGCCGGGCGAGCAGATTGCGGAAGCTTGCATCGGCGCGTGCGAGTTCCCACTTTGGTGGCGATCCCGACGGCGAGGGCTGCGACGCGGGCTTCCTACGCCACGCTGGGCTCCGCCCGCCGGGCACTCCCGCGCCAACCGTGGGGCTCAGGGCTTCTTCGAGGAAGCCTGGAGCGGAGCGCCTTCGCGGATCTCGTCCGTGGCGCGCCGCACGACCTGGTCGCCCGGCTGGAGATGCCCGTTCACCTCGACCAGATCTCCGTCCGCGCCGCCCTTCGCGACGTTGACCCATTCCGCGCGGCCATCCCGGTTGCGGATGACAAACGTCCGTTCAGTGGTCGTGACCACGCTGGTCCTGGGCACCATCAGCGCGGGTTTCGAACGCCGGACGGGCCATTTGACCGATGGGTACATACCCGGTGATAGGGAAGCATCCGGGTTTGCGACATCCAGTTCTACGGCCATGGTTCGAGTCCTGGGATCCAGTGCATGGGCCACACGAGCGATGGTGCCCGCATAGGTCCGGTCGGGGAATGCCGGCACGCGAAACTCCACCCGAGCCCCCTGCGCAATCCCGCCGATGTTTTCTTCCGGCACCGCAACGACCAGGCGAAGGCGAGCAACCTGCTGAAGCACGAGCAACACGGGATCGGTGCCTGGTCCGACGAGGGCTCCGGGATGCACGAGCCGATCTGTGACGATGCCATCGAAGGGCGCGGTGATCTGGAGGTAGGACTCGAGCTCCTTCTGCGCCTGAACCGCCGACTGCGCGGCGCGGGCGGCCTGTTGCCTGGAAGCGACCAGCGCCTTTGCCGCGTCCACCAGTTTTTCCGCCTGGATCAGTTCGTTGCCGGCGACGGCTCCGGGTGTCTCGGCCGCTTTCCTGAGCCGCTCCGCCGTGCTCTGGGCGGCAGCCAATTGCGCTTCGGCCTGCAGGCGGTCCGCGTCAGCGGCCTGTCCCTTGGATTCCGCTTCAGCGATCTGTGCCTTGATTTCGGGCGCGGAGAGTTCGGCGAGCAACTGCCCGCGGCGGACAACGCTGCCACGATCGACCACTACGCGCTCGACATAGCCGCGCACTTTCGCGTGTAAGGAAACGTTGAGAAACGGCTGGAATTCGCCGGGCAGCTCAATGGTCTTCGAGATGGATCTGGCGACGACGGGCGCCATCTCCGCCGTCTGAGCGGAGGCCATGCGGAATGACACGACGCAGACAAGCAGCAGGAGGTTAATGCGCTTCATAGTATCGGCTCTCCGGGTCCATCGGGTTCAGGGATGGAGAATTCGTAGCGGCTCTTCGCTGAACGATGGCATAGAGCGAGGGCAGGATGGTCAAGGTCGTAAAGGTGGAGACGATCAGGCCGCCGATGACGGCCCGGGCGAGCGGCGCGGATTGCGCTCCGCCTTCCCCGAAACCGATGGCCATTGGAACCATGCCGAAGATCATCGCCGCCGCCGTCATGAGAACGGCGCGCAGGCGGCCGGCCGCCCCCAGTTGCGCGGCTTCGAGACAGTGGCGGCCTTCGCGCCGCGCGTGTTCCGCGAAGGTGATGAGCAGGATCGAATTTGCCACCGCGATCCCGATCGCCATAATCGCGCCCATGAAGGATTGAACGTTGAGGGTGGTCCCAGTGACGAGCAGCATCAGGATGACGCCGGCGAGTACGGCCGGGATGGTGAGTACGATCGCCGATGCCAGGCGCAGGGACTGGAAGTTTGCGCTGAGCAGGAGGAAGATGACCAGAACGGCGAGGAGAAGCCCGACCCGGAGGCCCGAGAGGGTCTGTTCGAGGGGTGGGATCTGGCCTCGGAGTTTGACGGTCACGCCTTTGGGCGGGGCGCCGGCACTCCGCAGGGCGTCGTTCAACTGGGTAGCCGCTTCGCCGATGGTCAACCCGTGAATGTTGGCGGTGAGGCTGACCACGTGTTGCCCGTTGTATCGCTCGATCATCGCCGGCATGGTGCCGAGTTTGAATTTGGCCAGATCGGTCAGGCGCGGCTGAGACCTTCCGTTCTGCATGACGGGCACGTCGCCGACCGCCTCCACGCTCTGAATGCGGTTCTGGGGCAACTGCACCTGAATCTGGAAGGCGTTGCCGGAGTTCGGATCGCGCCAATAGTTCGGTTGGGTGAAGCGCGACGACGAGGTGGCGGGCACGACCGAGCGAACCACGTCGGCCATCGTCAGGCCGAACTGCCCGGCCCGTTCGCGATCGATGTTAATGTCGAGTGTCGGAAAATCGGGCGCCTGCGCGAGTTGAAGATCGCGCAGGAAGGGCAGTTTGCCGAGCTGCGCCTGAACCTTCTGTGCGAACGCATAGTCATCGTTGAGGCTGATGCCCTGAACGGCAACCTCCACGGGGGTGGGCGAGCCGAAGCTCATCACCTGGCTGACGATGTCGGCAGCCTCGAAAGAGATTGCGCAGCCGGGCAGGGCTGCCCTGAGGCGTTCTCTCAGTTTCTCCCGCAGGGCTTCGCCTCGTTCGGCCTCCGGCTTCAAAGCGACCTGGATGACGGCTTCCTGGGGACCGCTGGTGAACAGGTGGATGAGATTGACCGGGTAGCTGGAGGGGACGATGCCGACGAAGTCGCTGGTCAAGCTGACGTTGTCAGGCCCGGCGTTCTGCCGGATTACATCCAGCGCCCGGAGCACAATCCGCTCTGTTTCCTCGATGCGCGTGCCGGTGGGCGCGCGCAACCGGATTCTCATGAGCGGGGCGTTGGCATCCGGGAAGATTTCCGTTCCAATCCGCGGCAGGAAGAGGAAGACGAACAGGAATGCCGCGCCGAGGTACACGATGACCAGAGGCCACCGGAAGCGAAGGGTGGCCCGCAGGTAGCGCTCGTAAAGTGTGTGGAGGCGTCCGAACAAGCCCTCGTGCTCTTCGCCCCGGTGGCCCTCTTTCATCAGCCAGGCAGAGAACACAGGCACGAGGCTGCTGGACAGGACATAGGACGCGATCATCGAGAACGCGACGGCCAGAGAGAGCGGGATGAAGAGCTGCCTGCCGGCACCGACCATAAAGAGCGACGGCACGAACACGGCGAGAACACAGAACATGGAGAGCAGGCGGGCCATGGCGGTGCGGCTGCAGGCTTCCACGACGGCGCGGGCCCGGGAGATACCCGGCAGCATCTGCGTGTGGATGTTCTCAATCTCGACGGTCGCCTCGTCCACCAGCACGCCCACCGCGAGAGCCAGTCCTCCGAGGGTCATGATGTTGATGGTCTGCCCGGCCGCCCAGAGGAACACCACGGCCGACAACAATGCGAACGGTATGTTCGTGACGACGATCAGCGCGCTGCGCCAGTCGCGCAGGAAGAGCAGCACCATCAGGCCGGTCAACGCGGCTCCGAGAAGGCCTTCCGTGATCAAGCCTTTGATTGAATTCGTAACGTACGGCGACTGATCGAACTCGAGGCGCACGTCGACGCCGTCGGGGAGGACTTTCCGGAAGTCGGGAATGGCCTTTTTGACCGCGCTGATGACGTCCAGAGTAGAGGCGTCGGCGCGTTTCGTGACCGGGATGTAGACGGTCCGTTTGCCGTTGACATGGGCGTAGGCAGTGATGATATCCGTCCCGTTCTCGATGGTCCCGATGTCGCGAAGATAGACGGTGGTTCCGGTGGCCGGCCGGATGGGGGTGCTGAGCAGTTCGGCCAAATTCCCGCCGAGGGCCGAATTTGTCCTGGCGATGCGCTCCACACTGCCGGTCCACATATTGCCGGAAGGCATGACGAGCGACGATTTGCTGACGGCCGCGATGGCGTCGTCGGGCGAGATCTGATACTGCTGCAGCTTGTCGGGGTTGAGAGTGATGACGATGGTGCGCTGATTTCCGCCAAACGGCGGGGGCGCCGACACGCCGGGCAACGTTGCGAAGAGTGGCCGAACCCGATTCAGGGCGAAGTCCTGCAGTTCCCCCTGAGTGTGGGTGGCGCTGCTGAACACGAGCTGTCCCACGGCGACGCTGCCGGCATCGAAGCGGGTGATGAAGGGCGGGACAGCGCCCGGGGGCATGAATGCCCGCGCGCGATTGACGTAGCCGACGGTCTCTGCCATGGCCTGGCTCATGTTCGTGCCTTCGTGAAACACGAGTTTCATCAAAGCCGCGCCCTGGATGCTTTTGCTCTCCACGTGGTCGATGCCCGTGATGTAGAGGAAGTGATACTCGTAGTAATAAGTGAGGTAGCCTTCCATCTGCGCGGGATCCATACCGCCATAGGGCTGTGCCACGTAGATGGCCGGATCCCCTACCTGCGGAAAGATATCGACAGGCATCCGCTGAACCGCCAGGAGTGCACACAAGGCGATGGCGACGAGCGCAATCACCACGGTGACCGGTCTGGATAAGGATGCTAAAACAAGACGCATTGCTTTTCTTCCTGATCTCTCAACGGCCGGCTTCCACGATGAATGGCTGAACGTCGCCCGCCACGGTGGCGATGCCCAGGAGGCCGCGCCAGACGCTGAGGCGGGCCAACGAATCGTCGATTTCAGCCTGGGTCTGCAGACGCTGTGCGTCGGCGACCTCGGCGATATTGCCCAGACCGGACTGATAGCGTGCGGCCGCCTGCTGCGCGGCGGCCCGGGCTGCCGAAACCTGGACAGGAGTATTGGCGGCAATGTTGCGGGCGCCAGTCAATGTCGCAACGGCCCGGTTCCACTGGGCGCGCAGCTCGACCATCAGCTGTTCCGACTTGGCGACCTGGGCGCGAATGGTAGCCGTTTGAGCGGCCTCCCGGGCGCGAACCGACGGCAGATCCATTAAAGGAAACGTGACGGTGAATCCAACGGCGTAGTTCTGGATGCTGGGCGCCAGGCCGTTCGCCCCACCCAGGCGAGCGCCGGTCACTTCCGCGCCGCTGCCGCGCGCATACGCTGACGCCTGGAGGCTGAACTTAGGGAAATAGGAACGCTCCAGGACCCGCAACTGGGCGCGCGCCTGCTCGAGGGTGGCGTTCTGCTCAGCGACGAAGGGATTGCCGGTCAGATTGGGCGAGGAAGGGGTAGCCTCCGGCGGGGGCTGGAGGAGTCCGCCGGCAGCAATTGCGATGTCAGCGGGCTGCATGCCGACAAACTGCGCCAGGTTCGCACGCGCGACACCAGCGGCCTGTTGCGCCTGAATCAGCTGAGTTCGGGCGGCAGCCAGCTCCGCCTCAGCCCGCGACTTGTCCGCTCCGGGGCGCAGTTGTGCGTCCACCTGGGCGGCGATGATCTTCAGGAGAGTGCCGGCGCGATCCACGCCGGCCTGGGAGGCGCGAATGGTTTCCTGGGCCGCGAGCAGCGTGAGGTAGGCATCGGCCGCGGCCACTCCGATTTCGAATTGAGTCCGCTTCAGCGCCGCTTCCGATTGCGCCCGGGCGGCGGTGGCAGCCGCTACGCCTGCGCCGCGCAGGCCAAAGTCGAAGGGCTCCCAACTGACGAGGGCGCCAACCGCGCTGCCCCAAACAGAGCCGAGGTTGTTTGTTCCGATGACCGGGCCGGAGATGGACGGGATGACGGATTGCGGCATCAGGAGGCCGAACACGTTGTTTCTGGTGGCCCGATTCACCTGGGCGATGCCGTCGACGCGGGGCAGGTATGCGGTGCGGGCGAGTTGAATGCCCGCCGAGGCCGCATTGATCTGCTCCTGCGAAACGTGGACGGAAGGATAGTACTTCAGAGCGGCCGAGACGGCTTGTTCCAGGCTGAGCGTGCCGGAGGCTTGGCTTTCCTGAGCCCGAGCAGAGAACGAAGCCGCTGCCGCGATCATCACGAGAATGAATGCCTGAGGGAGAGAGGTTCGCGTTTTCCGCAATCGTCTATTCGCTTTCCATGAGTTCCCGGAACAGTTCCCGAACTTTGTTCTTTGCCACTTCGAGCGCCTTCCGGCCAGCGGGCGTGGCGCGGTAGACCTTTCGCAGCGACTTGCCGTTTCGTATCTCTTTCGACCGCAGGTAACCCTTCTTTTCGAGCCCGTGAAGAAGTGGATAGAGACTGCCCGGGCTTATTCTGTAGCCGTGACGGGCCAGTTCCTCGATCATGCCGAGGCCGAAGATGGGCTCCTCGACGGCGTGGTGGAGCACGTGCAGTCTGATCAGCCCGGAGTACAGGTCGCGATCCGCATCGAACCGGTCGTGCTCAAGTTTCGCTTTCGACATTCGATATCGAGTGTTGGCAGTATAGAGAGAGTTCTGACGCCGTGTCAAATCAAGAGCGAACCGGGCGGGGTTCCGGCAGGCCGCGGATGGCTGCCTGCCGCGACCATGCTCAGCCGGCCATCGTGCTGCTGCGTATTCTGGCCGGCACCGTCTTCCTGTTGGAGGGAAACGAGAAGTTTACTCCCGAGACCCTTGTTGCGAGTCGGAGGGCAGAAGCGGCATCCGCTCGCGCGAGTTTACAACTGCTCTCGTAGGCGTCATCAAGACGGAGTGCGGCGTTTCGAAAGATAGCAGCCCATCCTATATATGATGCGCCGGCGAATCCTACGAGAGGAACGGCGATTGAGTGCCGAGACGGGAGAAGGGACCGCGAACTCGTTCAAGGTGAAAGCAGCGGCCAGCCAGCCTTAGATTAGAAAGGATGCGTCCGGTCCTCCGAGGATGTCACATTCGAAGGCCCTATCCCGTCTCGCTGGTGGAGACAGAAGGAGAACCCATTGAAACGAACACTCGGTATTCTCGCGGCGGCCCTGGTGACTGGGGCCATCTTCGCAGCGCTTGTTTATGCAGTACTGGCTGTCGCGCACGTTGCCGAACCGGCCGGCAAGACGGTTAGCGGGTTAACCTCCCGGCGGCTTTGGGCCACTGCCTCGGCCGGGTTGGCGCTGGCCGGTATCGTCCTCGGCGGGCTTGCTCTGGCGCGGCCCTCGAGCCGATTGGGCATCGAGTCCGGACGCTTTGGAGCGGTTGCGGCGCTGGCCGCGGGTTTGATTGCCGGGGTGAACGGGGGCCTGAATGTGGCAGTCGCCACAGGCGGTCCCGGTACGGGCAATGGCGTGGTGGGCGGCGCCGCGGCTTTTGTTCTGGGACTGATCGCGGTGGCCCTGGGCGGGCGGGCCCTGGTGCGGACTCGCAGGACCGTATTGCAACCGGGGCGAGCGGCGTGAGTTCCCCGGGGACGATGGCCGATCCTGCCGCGAGCTTTGAGCCTTACCGCCGCCGCCTGCTCGGCCTGGCATACCGCATGCTTGGGTCGATGGCCGACGCCGAGGACGCGGTTCAGGAGACCTATCTGCGGTGGCACGCGTCCGACCGAGGCAGGGTGTTGGAACCGAAGGCGTTTCTCATGACGACGACTACTCGAATCTGTCTCGACATGCTGACCTCGGCCCGCGCCCGGCGGGAGGAGTATATCGGCCCCTGGTTGCCGGAACCCGTTGCCGATACCGAAATGCTGGCCCCGGATAGCCGCACGGAGATGGCGGAGGACCTTTCCATTGCCCTGCTGCTCCTCCTCGAGCAATTGTCGCCGCTGGAACGGGCCGCTTTTGTGCTCCACGAGGTATTTGATTTCTCGTTCCGTGAGATCGCACAGGCGCTGGAGCGCAGCGAGGCGGCCTGCCGTCAACTGGCAACCCGCGCGCGGACGCGCATTCGGGAGGGGCGGCCTCGCGGTGTTGCGCCGACGGCTCGTCCGAGTGAGGCCGATGCGAAACATGTCCAACTCATGTCGGCCTTCGCCGCCGCGACCCAGGCCGGGGATCTGGGCGGGCTGATCCAGTTGCTGGCAAGCGACGCGCGTGTGATTACGGACGGCGGCGGGAAGGTGCGATCGGCGTTGAAGCCGATTGAAGGCGCTGAACGGGTGGCACAGTTCCTGGTGGAGGTCACTCGGAAACGACCCGATGCGTGGTGGCGGGATGATTTCAGACCTCGCTTCGGGACCGTGAACGGGCTGCCGGCCATCATCGTGGACGCACCAGACGGGCCCGTACAAACCACGGCGTTCGAAATCGACGGCGGCGTGATTACCGCGTTGTACATCGTGCGTAATCCGGACAAGCTGCGGCATCTGGGGCGGAACCGGGCTCAGCGTCCGTCCGAGTGACCCAGAACCGATCCATGTGAAGTGGGAGAGCCAGTGTCGATTGGAGATCAGCCATGAAGCGATCCATACCAGAAGGCGGGCCGCAGGGACAGGGGATGTCTGAAGCGACGATGCCGCACGTGGTGGGATTTCGGGGCGTGCGATACCAGGTGAAGGACGTGCAGAGAGCGATCGAGTTCTACACCGGGACACTGGGATTCCGGCTCGACGGCAAGGCACTGCCCGCGTTCGGCCAGGTTTCGATTGCGGGCCTTCCGCTCATCCTGAGCGGTCCAGGTGCATCGGGCTCCCTGCCGATGCCCGATGGGCGCACGCAAGAACCGGGCGGCTGGAACCGCGTCCTGCTTCAGGTGCGGGACCTGCCTGCCTGCATCGCTGCCCTGAAACAGGCGGGGGTCGGCTTCCGAAACGAAATGGAGGCAGGGCCGGGCGGCAGACAGATTCAAATTGAAGATCCTGACGGAAATCCTATTGAGCTGTTCGAACCGGCCGCAGGCTGAGCGGCCGCAGGGGCTGGAGGCGGGTGTGATGGGCGTGGCGAGCCGCAGGTGCAGCAACTGGTAGCGTGCTGCCTGCGATCGGGCAGGAGGGGTCTGCGATTTAAGAAGTCCACTGAAGTCCCGGGTGGTTTTTCAGGGGCGCGTCCAGTAGTCCGGCAGGCCGTTTCTGGTGGCGCGCAGGATCTCGAGGATGGAGCGGCGGTCGGCGCTCGAAAGCGACGCGAACGTGGGGGTTTCGTCCTGGCCGGAGAGGATCTGCCAGAGCCGTTGGTAGACACGGTCTTTCATGGGCTGCGGCATCTGGTCGAAGGCTTCGGAGTAGATGAGGTAGCTGCAGGGGTAGCGGAAGAGGCGGGTCTTCAGGTCGAATTCCCGGAGGGAGCGGCCGGCGCCATCCCTGGGGCCCTGCCGGGCAAACGATTCCGCGAAGCCCGAGACTCCGGTGACGGGCTCAGTGAGGCGCGTTTCCTCAGCGAAGAGCATGTATTTCACCAGTTCCTCGGCCGCGGAGTTGATGCGGCGGACGGTGGATTCGCTGAGTTTCTCTGCCGGTTGCTGCAGGAACTTGCTCATCACGGCGTTGTCGTGGAGGGCGAGGCGCGCTTCGAAGCCGACGCGAGTGATCAGGTTCGTCATGCGGGTCTGATGCTCGAGGACCATCAGCGCAACGATGTCGCTGTGGGGCGTCAGGTAGGCTCCGGTATCGAAGCGAAACCGCAGATCGGTCACATTCTGGCCATTGGGCTCCAGCGTGACGGGCCCCTCGCGCGTCTGCACGATCGCATTGCCCATATGCGTCTGGGCGCCATGCTTACCGGTGACGTACCATCCGCCCCACCTTTCCTTGAGGGGGCTGCGATGGTCGGTGACATAGGAACCGGCCTGAAAGACGGGCATTCCGGATTGGGACGGATAGACAGAGCGGACCAGCAGGCCAGGCACCCCCACGGTGGAGCCATTCTGATGACATTGGAGGCAGGTGTCCTGTCGGTCGAAGTGCGGCTTGCCTGTGGCCTCCTGGTCGAGGGTGTAAAAGATCACGCCCTGCCTGGGATCGACTGCGGCGAACTCGAGGACGTCGCCCCCGCGCACCCAGCCGACCGCGACATTGTCATTGAAGTAAATGGCGCGCGGAAGCTTGGGTGCGATGCGGGTGGCCTGAAAACTGGTTTTCGAGAAGACAAGAACCTGGGATGCCGGGCGCACGGTCAAGGCTTCGAGGATGGATTCCAGGTACCCGTGGCCCTCGCGGAATCTCAGTTTCACATTCCCGGAGTCGATGCGTTTCTGGAGACGCGCGACCGCGTCATCGACAGGCAGGGTGGCGTACTGGATCGCGGCATGATCGAGCGGCACCACATAAGAGCCTTCCAGGCCCGCGATGGCGACGGCAGCAAGGGCCAAACCGATGCAGAGTACGCAGCTAATTTGCCGTTTGGACATGACAGAGAGATTCCGTGTTTTCGCAGAGAGGACGGATGGGGCTGGGGTTGGCCAGGATGGCGGCGATGGTGGTGGAACGGAAGGCCTCTTCCACGACACCGACCGCCTCATCCAGTTTGCGGTGGAGCGGGCAGAGCGAGGAATGCGACTTGAGGCCGAGCGGGCAGTGATTGATGCGCCGCAGGGGATCGACGATGGAGATCACATCCAGAACGGTGATTGTTTCCGGAGAGCGAGCGAGGGTGAAACCGCCGTGGCGGCCGCGCTGGGCGGTGACGAGTCCGGCTCGGGTGAGCGGCTGCAGGACCTTGTTCAGGTAGTCCTGGGGGACCAGAGTACGGGCGGCGATGGCTTGGGTGGTCCAGGGGGCGCTCTGGTCCGCGGCGAGGACGACGATGGCGCGGAGGGCGTATTCCACGGTCTGGGAGAGCATGGGCTTTTCGATACTATGATATCTGGATAAAGATATCAAGTATTTTATGAGCTGAAGTTGCTGGGCTTCCCTCTGAGGAGAGGCTTGAGGCGTGCCGAATTGAAGAACTGAGGAGGTGCTGGTAGGACCAGGGGGTGGCGGTCCCGCCGGCGAATGTCTTTGGGCAGAGACCCCGAATGAGACGCCGGCCGTTCACTCGGATTTGCGGCGTGGCATCCGCGCCGGGCGCGTCAGACTGACTTGCCGGCACGGCGGGGTCTCCGCCTATTGAGCAACCTGCCCGCAGGGACCTGCTCAGAAGTCGCCGCGGGCTTTGCCGGTGGCCGGGATCGAAGTGATGGCCGAGCCATTGAAGCGGAGTCCGAGGACGCTGACGCTGCCCGTGAAGTTCGTTGGCCTGGTTACAGCAAACTGCACGGTGCCCCGGTTGCCGGCGATTTGCGCGAGTCCGGGCAGCGATCGCAGGGCAGCGGCGGTTTTCCCGGAGGGCGGCAGGTCGACTGACGAGGTGCCGATGACCTTACCGCTTTCGTCGGAGACGGTGATGCCGACCGTGGTGGCGACGGTGCTGGGGTTCACGATGGCCACGGCAGTAATGAGGTTGCTGGTGTCGTCGTAGACCATCAGCTGATACTGGCCGTTGCCGTTGACCAGCGGCACCACGGCCTCCTGGTCGGCGGCACCGGGGGTGCTCTGGCGAAAGACGCCGTAGCCGGTGATGCCTACCGGCAGGACAGCGGACGCATAACCTTGTACGAGTCCACCCACATTCGGCGCCTCAATGACCGCAGAAGCGCCCGGGGCCAGGGAGAGGACAGTCGAACTGGCAGCGAGGGACGGTACGATCATGGGCTTTCCATCGTCCCCAGTGAAGCTCACGGGAATCGACAGGGGCGAAGTGCTGGTATTGGAGAAGTAGATGGCCGAAGTCCAGCCGCCGCCAAAGGCGAACTGGCCGAGGATCCGCCTGAGGGCCGGGGCGTCAAGTGCGAGTTGCAGGTTCTGCTCCGGCGTGAGCGCGGTCCCGAAGACAGCCACTTCGTTGACACTGCCTTCAAAAGCGTCGTTGCCGTCGATGGCGCCACCGATGGTGAAGGGGGCTGAGTTCTGGATTGGACCGACGGCGATGTTGTCGACGACCGTCGTTACCGCCAGGGGCACGCCATCGGAGTAAAGCCGGACTCCACTCGCCTTGCCGCTGCCGTCGTAGGTGGCAGACACCAGGTGCCAGCCGCCGTCGTTGAGGGAGATGGTGCTTTCCACGCTGAGTCCGAATTTGTCACCTGAGACGAAGACCAAAACCAAGCGGCCGGCAGACGGTGGTGCGCCCAGGCCGCCATTGTCGACGAGGAGGCCCCAACCGGTGGCTGCGGCGGGGTCGAACCTGGCGGCGATGACCATGTCGCCGGGCACCTGCCGGGTGGTGCGGATCCAGGCGAGCACCGTCATGGGGTGGAGGGCGTCCAGATTCAACGCGGAGCTGGCGGGCGCCGGGATCGACACGACGGATTGGCCCGCGCTGTCAAACACGGCCGCCGGAGCAGCACTAATCCCCAGAGGGCCCACGGCTGAGGTGAATGTCAGGCTGGGGCCGGTGGAGCCGGCGGCGTTGTGGCCCGACGCGTCGTTGGCGTTGCCATGCAACGGCCAGTAGCCCAGCGGGTTCATCGACAGCACGTCCGTGGAGAACTGGGTTTGAGCGAATAGGGTTGGCGTGATGGACAACGCCAGTAGCATCTGTAAGAAGCGTTTCATATACTCCTCCTGCCTCTGCGATGGAATCGCCGGCGGCGCCAGCTCCGCTTGTGAGGCGCAAGGCGGTCTGGTTTCCGACGTGCCGCGGCGATCCGGTGAACGATTTTGGCCGCCAACGCGACGCCTGCGGCTGAGAGCGCGGCCAGCGGAGGACCGGAGTATACTGGGCGAAGATCAGAGAGGGCTGCTGAAATCCACTTGAAATATTTGTGAGGAAGTTCTCGCCTGCACGGATGTGCTTGATATGGCAGGTTCTTTCGAGTTTGGAGAGTTTCAGGTCAACGTCAGAGAACGGACACTCCTGCGGAAAGGAGTGCCGGTCAAAGTAACCCCCAAGTCCTTCGATGTTTTGTGTGTGCTGCTGAGCAGTGGCAACAGCCTGGTGGAAAAGGGTGCGTTGCTGCGCGCCGTATGGGGCGACATCCATGTGGAGGAGGCGGTGCTCGCCAGGGCCATCTCCGATCTGCGGAAGGCGCTCGGCCAGACTGAGCGGCAGGAGTGGATTGAAACCGTGCCGAAGTTCGGCTACCGCTTTGCAGGTGAGGTGCGTGCGGTGCAGGGGGAGGAGCCGGCGGGAGCAAACGCGCCCCGAAGGTCCCGGCGGTGGGCCCTGGCTGCGGTCCTTGGGACAGTTCTGGTGGCAATCCTGCTGGCATGGGGTGCCGCGCGGCCGGGCAAGCAGATCCACCGGCTGGCGGTGATGCCGTTTCAGGTGGTTGGTGGGCCGGCGCACGACGGGGCGTTGAGTGTGGGGCTGGCAGATGCCCTGATCACGCGGCTCAGCAACCTGGACGGGCTAATCGTGCGGCCGCTGTCGTCCGTGCGCCGCTATGAACAGGACCTCAGCAATCCATTGCAGGTGGCGAAGCAGTTGGATGCCGACGCCATCCTGGAGGGGACGGTCCAATTCAGCGAAGGTTCTGTCCGTGCGGGCATCCGGCTGATCCGCGCCACCGACGGCAAGGCGCTTTGGGCGGAGAGTATAGAATCGAGGGCCAACAGGCTCTTCGCGTTGGAGGACTCCATTGCGGAGCAGGCGGCAGCGAAGCTCGCCGTGCGGCTGCAGGTCCCCTCGCTGCCAGGCAGCGCGACTGGCCGGGAGCTGAATCCCGAGGCGCACCTGCTCTACGTGGACGGCCGGTATGAGTGGGGCAAGCGGACCCGGGATGGTCTGGAAAGAGGCGCCGCGTTCTTCCGCCAGGCCGTCAATTCCGACCCCTCTTATGCGCAGGCGTATTCCGGGCTGGCCGACTGCTACCTGCTGCTGGGCGCCTACGGATACTACCCGCCCATGGAGATGCTGCCGAAAGCCAAGCAGATGGCACTGCGGGCCCTGGAGTTGGATCCGCGTTTGGCGGAGGCTCATGCCACGCTCGGGTTGATTCACGAAAACCTCGACTGGGACTGGAAGGAGGCGGAGGGACAGTATCGAGAGTCCATCCGACTGGCTACGAACTACTCGACCGCGCATCACTGGTACGCCGAGTTTCTGTCGATTCTGGGGCGATTTGAAGAATCCAGCAGCGAGTTTGCGCGTGCCCGGGAGATTGATCCGATCTCTCCCATCGTGCAGGCGGACGAGGCGCAGTTGTATTTCTTCGAGAGGGATTACGCGCGCAACCTGGCGTTGTTGGAGAAGGTGAGCCAGCGTGAGCCGTCGTTCCCGCTGGCCCGGGAGCGCATGGCCTTCACGTACATGATCCTGGGCCGGGAGGAAGAGGCGTTCCGTACGGCGATGACGTTGCCGGACTGCGCGGCCGATACAGGTGACTGCCGCCTGATGTGGACCGCGTGGTTGCCACGACGCACGCCATCGGCTGCCCAGGCCGCCCTGCAACAACTGGAAGCGGACGCTCTCGCGGGCCGCGTCCCGCCGTATGCCGTTCTGTTCGGGCACATCCGGCAGGCCCATCAGAAGGAGGCCCTAGACTGGCTGGACCGGATGGCGAACGCCCATGCCGTCTGGCTCATCACGGCGAAAGTGAATCCGATTTTCGACCCGATTCGCGAGCATCCGAGGGCCAAGGCGGTGCTGGCCAAGCTACATCTGCTGTAGAGGGGTTTTCGGAACGGGATCCGCGGCGACGTGGAGGATCCGGTGGAACGCCAGCCCCTGGCCATCGAAGTCTTCGTTCTGAGAGAGACGCGATGGGCGTGGTGGGGCGCCCCAGTGGCCCAATCGGAAAGGGCAGGCACGGAACGTCTACTAGCCGCAGTTTATGCGGTGCAGTGGCGCTGGCGGTTTCCGGCTGTCAGAGTTCGCCTTTCTTGGCGGCGGTGACGGCGGCTTCGGCGGCGCGATAGGCCAGGGCCTGGATGGTGGCGGTGGGCTGCTGGCGGCCGCTGGTGACCAAGCTGCTGCCGTCCACTATAAAGAGGTTGGGGACGTCGTGCGCCCGGTTGAAGCGGTTGACCACGGAGCGGGCCGGATCGTTGCCCATGCGCATGGTGCCCATCAAGTGAGCACTGACGCCGATGTCGTCCAGGGGATAACTCCAGATTTGCGTCGCGCCCGCGGCCTGCAGAATTTCGACCTGGCGCTGGCGGGTCCATTCCAGGTTCTTCCTGTCGTCGGGGTGCAGTTGGAAGGTGATCCGGGGCACGGGCAGGCCCCAGGCGTCTTTCACTGACGGATCCAGATCCACCTGGTTCTTTTCCACTGGCAGTGAAGTGGTATGGGACAGCGTGGAGCAGGTGTGATTGAAGTAGTGGCCGAGCATCCTCTTGTACTCGGAGCCCCACTGGGGACCATCTGGCGGGAGGCCGTCCAGGCCGAAACTGATGGGGAACCAATTGAACCGCGCATCGATGCCGGCGCCGCCATAGAAGCCGCGCTTGGGATCGGCCGCGTAGTAGTCGTGAATCACACGAGAGACCTGCACGCTCTTGTACTCGTTCAGCGGGTGTTCAAACAGCCCGCTGACAAAGGCTCCGAGGTCCCACATGAAGTTCTTGCCCACCATGCCGCTGGAATTGGCGAGACCGTGGGGAAAGCGCTTCGAGGGAGACATCAGTAGCAGCTTGGCGGACTCGACGCCATTGGCGGAAAGGACGACGGCGCGGGCGCGCTGGAAGACTTCACGGCGCTGGGCATCGAAATAGATGGCTCCAGTTACTCGGCCCGCGTCGTTGCTCTGGATGCGGCGCACGTAGCAATTGGAGCGAATCTCGCAGCGGCCGGTTTTCTCGGCCATGGGTATGACCGAAGCGAGGGTACTGGATTTGGCCCGCATCTCGCAGCCGAAGGTTTCGCACCAGCCGCAGTGGGCGCAGGCGCCACGGCCGCGATAGGGTTGCGAGAGAACAGCCATGGGCGCGGGGAACGGGTGCAGTCCGAGCTTTTTTGTGGCCCGTTCAAAGAGCACTCCGGAGGACTTGACCGGCAGAGGCGGCAGAGGATAAGGCTTCGAGCGTGGCCCCTCAAAGGGGTTCGCTCCAGCGAGTCCGGAGATGCCGAGTTCCCATTCGGCCCTGGTGTAGTAGGGCTCGAGTTCGTCGTAGGTCACGGGCCAGTCGGCAAAGCTGCTACCGGGTACATCGCCGAAGACGCTCCGTTCGCGGAAATCGTCGGGGTGGAAACGCCAGTAGTTTGCGGTGAAGTGGACGCTGCCTCCGCCGACCAGGCGCCCGTAGGTGTAGCGTTGTTCGACTTTGGCGGTCTCCGAATCATTCGTGCGGAAGGTATTGGGCTGGAGCTTCGAGTTGTTGGCGATGGTGTGCTGGTAGTTGACGGCCAACTCGTCGTGGGTGAAGTCCTTCTCCTTCACGTAGGCGCCCTGTTCCAGCACGACCACGGAGAATCCGGCTGTGGAGAGTTCCTTGGCGACCACGCCGCCGGCGGCTCCGGAGCCGATGACCACGAAGTCGACGAGTTCCGAGGGTTGAAAGGTGATCACTTGGATTCTCCGTCATAGAAGCCGAAGGGCGGCTGGAAGGACATCTTGTGCTCGAGGCCAATGTGGGTCCAGCCCACGAGCCCTTGATTGCCGCCCCAGGCCGGCGCAGCCAGGAACCCCATGATGGTGTGGGTGCGAAGGAGTTTGAAGAACTCGGAGGGTTCGATGGCCTTGAGCAGGGCGATGGCTGACGCGTTGTCCAGTGAGGCGATGGTGCGGGCCTGCGGGAAGAGTTCCGCGCGTTTCTTCTGCGTGGCCGCGAGTCCATTGCGGTAGAGGTCGCGCCGGTCACGGTCGAAGGTCTCCAAGGCGCGATCGATGAAATGAATGCATCCGGCCTCGCGGGCTCCGGGCGTCCCATCGGAAGGGATGATCTGCGCCGCGAGAGCCTCAATTTCGGGCGCGTCGGTGGCACTGAGATAGCGGAAGGGTGCGTTGGACGTCAGGGCGGAGTGGGCGTGCTGCTGCGCCTGGGCAATGTCTGACAGTGTGGCGGCGCTGATAGCGCTGAGCAGCAGAGAGCGGCGAGTGACCGGATCCATCCTTAGGAGCTTACTATGCTTCCGGATCAAGGATCGAAGAGAGGATCGGAAGTTGTTGCCGACGGAAATTAGCACCGGTCAAGTCCTGCGATTCGCGAGAAGCGGTATCGCAGGCAGCACCGGAAAGCCCCCCAGGCTGCCTAATGCCGCGTTGCCGTAGCTTCGCCCAACTTCCACGGCCCCGGCCGTTCGCGCCTTGGATGAGGTTGCGATGGACACAGGAATTTCGCTGCGGGTCCTGCGAACGGTCTTGCGATTGCGAGTGATGAGATTAGGGAGAGAGGTCCCCAACGTTTGCCACGTCCACGCGAAGGAATCGATGGGAGATCAGCAATTGTGGCGGAGCCGGTCCCAGGAGTCCAGTCCGTGAGTCCCTTTAACACGCCGGTACGACCGCGAAACTGCGAGCAGCCGTGGGCGAAAGCTGGAGAAAAACGATCCGGCGGTGGGCTATTGAGGGTCCTGCCGGCGGATGCGAAAGGCGTGGATGTTGAATCCGGAGCGCTGCCACCGGGCTACTCACCTTTTTACCTGCTGGACCAGGAATTGAAGCACAATGTGGCGCTTATTACCGGTGACGGTTCCATACTTTCCCGTGCCGCCTTCGTTGGGCTTGCGAGGGGCGGCCCCGTGATCACGGGGTGCGACCGGGAAAGACCGGGCGGAGCGACGCTGACAGATGCAGTCGTACATGCCAATCACGGTGGATGAAATGCCTCTGCAACAGTACCGAAGTAAACGCAACTTCAAAAAGACGCCGGAACCGCGGCCCGGGCGGGTGCAGGCGAGTGGCAGGAAGCTTTCCTACCTGATTCAGAAGCACGACGCGACGCGCCTGCATTACGACTTCAGGCTGGAACTGGACGGTGTGCTGTTGAGCTGGGCGGTGACGAAGGGTCCGAGCCTCAATCCTGCCGACAAGCGACTGGCTGTCCGCACTGAGGACCATCCACTCTCCTACGGCAGCTTTGAGGGCACCATTCCGAAGGGGCAATATGGCGGTGGTACGGTGATGTTGTGGGATGAAGGCTCCTGGGAGCCCAAGGGCGACCCACAGGCGGGGCTGAAGAAGGGCCATCTTTCTTTCCTGCTCCACGGACGGCGCCTGAAAGGCGGCTGGGGCCTGATCCGCATGCGAGGAGATGGTAAGCGCGAGAACTGGCTGCTGGTAAAGGAGAAGGACGACGAGGCCCGCCAGGACGCGTCAAATGAGGAGTTTCTGGGCGAGCTCGCTTCCAGCGTCAAGACCGGCCGATCGATGGAGCAGATCGCGGGTCAGAAAGGCCCGGCTTCCAAAGCCAAGCCCGGCACGACGAAGAAGAAGGCCGGGCGTTCTCCTGGAACCGGCGGAGCACTGAAGGCGCTCATGCAGCGTTACCCTGGAGTGCAATTGGCCACGCTGGTGGAGGACCCGCCCGCCGGAGACGAGTGGCTCCATGAAATCAAATTCGACGGCTACCGTTTGCTCGGCTTTGCCTCCGGCGGCGCAGCGGCGCTGCGGACCAGAAATGGCAATGACTGGACTGGCCGGTTCCCTGCCCTCACGCCGGCACTGGAGGGGCTGAAGGTGAAGGACGCGGTCCTCGATATGGAGGCCGTGGTTGTGGATGAGCAAGGCAAGAGCAGTTTCCAGGCCCTGCAGGAAGCCCTCGGCGACGGCGGTCAACCGGAGGAGATTGTCGCGTACGTTTTTGATCTGCTGCATCTGAATGGCAAGGATCTGACGGCTGCACCCCTGGCGGAGCGCAAGAAGCGGCTGGAAACGCTGCTGAATAGATCGCCACAGAAGAGCCTGCTTTACAGCGCGCATATTGACGGTGAGGGGCCGGAGGTGTTCGCCGGTATCTGTGAGAAGGGGCTGGAGGGGATCATTTCCAAGCGGACCAACTCTATCTATGTACCGGGCCGCCAGAGGAGCTGGCTGAAGATCAAATGCACACTCCAGCAGGAGTTCCTCATTCTTGGTTTCAGCGAAGCCCGCACGGGGAGCCGCGCGCTGGGCGCTCTCTATCTCGGATACCGGAAGCAGGGCCGCCTGCGTTATGCCGGCAAGGTTGGCACAGGGTTTTCCATGTTGTCCGCGCGCACGCTGAGAGAACGTCTGACAGCACTGAGCGTCAGCAAGCCCACGCTTTCGCGAGCGGAGACAGCCGGGCTGCCGGCAGGGGAATGGAAGAAGGTGCACTGGGTTACGCCGTCGCTGTTGTGCGAAGTCGCCTTCACAGAGTGGACCCAGGATGGCCGTATCCGGCATCCCTCGTTCCTGGGGTTGAGGGAGGACAAGGAGGCCCGCGAGGTGAAACAGGAACTGCCAGCGAAAAGCGCCGCGGTCGCGGCACCAGCCAAGGAAACAACCAAGTCCGAACGGCTAGTGCTCAGCCGCGTGACGATCACTCATCCCGATCGGGTCATCTCGGCGGAAGGGCATGTCACCAAGGGCGAGGTCGCAGCCTATTATGAAGCCGTCGCTCCGCTGATACTGCCCCAACTGACTGACAGGCCGCTGACGCTCCTGCGGTGTCCCTCGGGGATTGGCGCAGAGTGTTTCTTTCAACGCAATCCCGGCAAGGGGCTCGGCCCGGACGTGAAGCCGTTCGCCTTCAAGCACAAGGGCAAGAGCTACGAGTACCTCTATATTGAGGATCTGACTGGCCTGCTGGAAGTGGTCCAGATGGGCGCCCTTGAGCTGCATCCCTGGGGAGCGCGGGTGGATGCAATCGACCATCCTGATCGCATGATCTTCGACCTGGACCCGGATCCGGAATTACCTTTCGAGGCGGTGAAGCTCGCGGCACAGGATTTGCGGCAGCGGCTTCAGCAGGTGGGGCTGGAATCCACCCTCAAGTGCACCGGTGGCAAAGGGCTGCATGTTACCGTGCCCCTCGCCGGCACCGAGACGTGGCCCGCCGTGAAGTCCTTTGCGGCAGGTGTGGCACAGCAGATGGTCGAGGCAGCGCCGGAAGCTTATGTCGCCACCATGAGCAAGGCAAAACGAAAGGGCAAGATTTTCATAGACCACTTCCGTAACGACTACACGGCAACCGCCATTGCGGACTATGCGGTCCGAGCCAGACCGGGCGTTCCCGTTGCGCTGCCGCTTGACTGGAAAGAGCTGAAGCGCCTGGAATCCGCCAGCCAGTTCACGCTGCAGGGTGTGTTGAAGCGGGTAAAAGGCAAGAGGCCTTCCGTGCCGCTGACGGTCAAGCCGCAGTTGCTGCCCAAGTGATCGCCGGCGTAGAACCCATGGCGTCCCGATGCGCCTGACCGCGCCGCCATGCCGGCTCCCCTCGCTATCCGGCCTTGCGCCGCACAGCCGGTTTGCGGGCTGCACTTCGCGCGTGGCCTTTTGCTGCCGCTTTGCCGGAGCCCGACCGGATGCTGCGCCGGAGAGCCTCCATCAGATCGATGACAGGCGCCTTGCGCGGATGCCGGATGCTGGTGACCTTACGGCCTTTCTGCTTTTCCGCCATCAGGCGTTCCACATTCTCCCGATATTCGTCGGTAAACTCCTGCGCGTCGAACGGAGCCTTCATCTGCTGGATGAGACCCTTGGCCAATTCCAGCTCCTTGCCGGTAAATTTCGATCTGGGCGCCTGGCTCCGGTTGGTCTCGTGCAGTTCATTCGGGTAAAACAGCGTGTGTAGGAGGAGCCCCCCGCCGGAGGGCCGGATCAGCACGACGTGCTCTCGATTGTGCATGGCGATCTTGGCGATCGCATCCTGCTTGGTCGCTTCCAAAGCTGCCGTGAAGAGTGCATACGGCTTCGCCGCCTTATCTTCGCTCGCGATGTAGTAGGAGCTTTCAAAGAAGATCGGGTCCACCTCGTCGTTGTCCACAAACTGCAGGATGTCCATCGTTGTGGCCGTCGCCGGCGCTATCTTCTTAAGCTCCTCATCCTCCACGACGACGTAGCGACCGTCGTCCATCTCATAGCCTTTGACAACGTCTGAACGATCGATCCGCCTGTCCTCTTCGGCGCAGAACCAGACTTCTTTCACTCGCGAGAGATCTTTCCGGTGGAGCATGTGAAATCGCACCCTTTCGGCCCGTGCGGCGGAGGTAAGCCTAACAGGAAACGAAACCAAGCCAAAACTGATGTAGCCCTTCCAGACTGTCGATGCCATAGTCCTGGTCCTCCTCTTTCTTTGTTCCTGCGATCCCCGCCGCCGCAGCCTGCGGCGTACCGAAGGCGGGCATCTCCCTCGAAGTTGTGTGCACGCGGGGCACCAAAGACCTGGCCGGAGGGTTAATGCGGAATCGGAGGAAGTCCGGTTCCGGCTTCGCGCAACTTTCGTCATTGCGATTCCACTCATCGGGAGCCTAGAGTGGAAGTTCGAGTTCCTGACTGGTGCCCAGCCATGCGCCTTACGCCTCTGCTGTGGATTTGTTGTTCTTTTGCCGCGATTGCGGTGGCGGGCTTTGGGGGCTGGCTCCTCTCGCTTCCTGCTCGCAGTTCTGTCGTTCCGGCTCCGGAAATCTCCAGAGAAGAGAGCGAGGCGGCGCTCGCCGCACTGAAGCCCAGAAAACGGGTTCGTCCACTGATCGCGATCGCCGGCAGGAACTCAGCCACCGAGACAAACGATTACCTGATCCCGTACGGGATCCTGAAGCGCTCAGGCGCTGCCGATGTGGTGCTGCTGGCGACGGAACCGGGCCCGGTGAATCTCTATCCGGCTCTCAAAGTGGAATCGCAGGCAACTACCGCACAGTTCGATGCGCAACACCCGGGAGGAGCGGATTACGTGATTGTCCCGGCGATGAGCCAGGATGAGGATGCCGCTGTTCTACGCTGGATTCGAAGACAAGCAGAACTCGATGCCACGATCATAGGCGTCTGCGCGGGGGCTAAGATCCTCGCCTCCGCGGGCCTGCTGGATCACAAGCGAGCTACGACACATTGGTATTACATCGGAAAGATGACGAAAACGGCGAAAACTGCGTCGTATGTGGCAGACCGGCGATTTGTGGTGGACGGGCGGATTGCAACCACGACGGGGATCACCGCTTCGATACCGATGATGCTTACGTTGGTCGAGGCCATTGCCGGGCGCGAGCGGGCCGAATCCACGGGCCGCAGCCTGGGCGTGGGGCAATGGAGTGCCCGCCACGCCAGCAGTGCGTTTCAACAGACCAGGCGATTCACCCTGACGGTGATGGGCAATGTATTGGGTTTCTGGCGGAAGGAGCAACTTGGCATCCACCTCACGCCCGGTATTGACGAAGTTGCGCTGGGGCTTGTGGCGGATGCCTGGTCGCGGACTTACCGGTCGCATGCCGTGACGTTTGCGAGTAAGCCGGGCGCGGTGGAAACCAGGAACGGTTTGCGCATCATCCCGGATCGCGTGGATCCCGGCATGCCGCAGGAGCGCATTCTCCCCGCGCTCAATGACCGGCTGCCCGCCGCGGCGCTGGAGGATGCCTTACGGGACATCGAGGCGCGTTATGGGCGTGACACCGCGGAAGCCGTCGCGATGCAACTGGAGTATGCACGCTAGCCAGGAGGCTCGCAGAACTCAACCGGTTAGAGACGCGGCTCTGCGCGATGGGACTGCGGACGATGGCGCCGGCCCGCCTTCTGCCGCACAGCAGTGGTCCACTCCAGCACCATCTCCGTCATCAGATGCAATATAGAGAGAGCTGGCACAACGCTCTTTCCGCTTCGATCTGAATTACTGATCGGGTGTGATAACGTTGCATGTAATTGGGTTGCAGACACGCAGAGCCGACAGACCTTAAACGGTAATGGCGTTCCTGGCGCAACCGGAGAAACGGATGGGCAAGAGGTGCAATCGGTATTGTCGGAGGCCGTGAGGTTTTAGGCCGATTAGAGCGGGCCCGTCAACGCCCGCCAACTCCAAATCGTGACTGAGCGGAGCGAGGTTCCCAGCAAGAGCTCTATTCGGGAACCCGGAGCAGATCTCGTGGCAATCGAAGGTCCGGACACGATCAGCATCGGGGCGCGCGGTCCGTGGCTTATTCGCGCTCTGGCCGCGGCCTGATAGACCGGGAATCCGGGATGTTTTTCCGATAGCTGGACAGACGGATCGGAGAAAAGGTAATGGCTTACACAAGATGTGTCAGTTGCGCCGGCAGGATGCTGAACCGGCGGCGGATATTGGGCCTCATCCCGGCGGTGCTGTGCCTGGCATGCCGGCGAGAGCAAAGCAGCAACGCACCCAAGATCACATTCACCCGCATCCCGCAGGCGGATCCGGCGGGTTCCGCGCGTAACGATATTATCGAGGGCCTCGTCGCGGGCGGATCGCCAGGACAGAAGATCGTGCTCTATGCGAAGAGCGGGAAATGGTGGGTCCAGCCGCTCGTCGATCAACCCCTGACCGTCGTCCGCCCGAACTCCAAATGGACCAACGCGACTCACCTCGGGACTGAATATGCGGCATTGCTGGTGAAAGACGGCTACCGGCCGGAAAAAGTACTGGATGCACTGCCGCAGACGGGCGGCGACATTCTGGCGACCGCAGTGGCGCCGGGCGCCGCACGGCCCCCATCTCCTGTCCTCGATTTCAGCGGCTACCAGTGGCGACTGCGCGACGCACCGAGTTCCCGGGGCGGCAGGAATGAGTACTCCTCGTCCAACATCTCAGTCGACGAAAAGGGCGCCATGCACCTGCGCATTTCCAAGACAGAAAAGGACTGGAGTTGCGCGGAGACCAGCCTGACTCGGAACCTCGGGTACGGCACGTATGAGTTCGTCGTCCGAGGGTTGGAGACGCTTGAACCGGCGGCGGTCTTCAGCATGTTCACTTACGACTATGCCAGCGGCTCGCTGCGGAATCGTGAGATGGACATCGAGATCGGCCGCTGGGGGGATCCCGTCAACAAGAACGCCCAGTATGCCTTGCAGCCCTTTGACGTTGCCACCAATGTGTACCGCTTCAATGTTCCCCCGGGCACACTCACCTTCTCTTTCCGCTGGGAGCAGGGCCGCATCCACTTTCGCACCCTGCGCGGGTCCAACCTTGTTTCGGAGCACACCTTCACGGCCGGTGTGCCGCCGCCTGGAATTGAGTCTGTCCGTGTCGCTTTCTATGTCTACCGTGCAGCCGTTGTCAAACTGCAGCATCCGATGGAGGTTGTGATTGAGCGGTTCACGTACTATCCGTGAGATCCGCCTGGCGCTGGTGCTGTGTGCCTTCGCCATGACAGACCCGCACCGACTCTTCGCGCTGGACCCCAACCGCACCGTCGGACAGCACATCATCACCCGATGGGGCAGCGATACATTCCCGGGCGGCGCGATCAATGCCATCGCGCAGACACCGGACGGATTCCTGTGGATCGGCGCCGAGAACGGCCTGGTGCGATTCGACGGTGTGAATTTCCGCCTCATCGACCACAAAAGCACGCCCTCGTTGCCGCCCAGCCCGGTGCTGGGCCTGATGGTAGATCCGCAAGGGTGGCTCTGGGTGCGCATGCAAAGCCCGTTCCTGATGCGGTATCGGGGTGGAAAGTTCGAACAGATGTATCCGGAGACTGTCCCGCCGGAGTTCACCTTTGCCCGCGAGGAGGGTGCGGCCGCCCTGGCCCGGGGCATTCGTGGGGACGCTTTGATTGCCACGCCTGGCGGAGCCTTGCGCAATGGGAATGGAGCGTTCCGACCAATAGTCTCTGCCGGCGTGGCCAATGGCAACCCAATGTCGATCGCGGAAACGGCGGATGGGGCGGTGTGGGTGGGGATGAGGGATACCGGGCTGTTTTGTGTCAGAGACGGCCGCGCGTCGCACATCGGTTTGCCTGACCAGAAGGTGAACGTGCTCCTGCCGGGCATTGGACCGGAACTATGGGTAGGAACAGATTCCGGCCTGCTGCATTGGAATGGACGCACGATATCCCGTGACCGGATCCCCGAGGCGTTCTCACGCAGCCGGATTCTAGCCTTGGCGCGCGATCGTGACTCCAACCTCTGGATCTCGACGCCATCCGGAGTCGCCCGAATGGATCCGAACCGCTTCACCGTTGAGGGCACAGGAGCAAAGCTGCCCGGTGCAGCGCACGCTATTTTTGAAGATCGCGAGGGCAACCTCTGGTTCGGGGGCACCGAGGGCCTGGTGCAACTTCGGGACGCTCCCTTCCTGAGCTATAAGGACCTGGCCAGTGAAGGAGGGTCGTTGTACAGCAGCCCCACAGGGCGCACCTGGATTGCGCCGTCCTCCGGTGGCCTGCTCTGGATTCGAGGCGGGGCGCATGGCCAGATTGCCATACCTGGCATGGCCGGCGATGTGGTCTATTCCGTCGATGGCGGTCCGGACGAGCTCTGGATCGGTCGCAAGGCGGGTGGAGTGACGCGAATCCAGGAGGCCGCAGGCGCTCTTCAAACTCGAACATACACGGCGCGGGACGGCCTGGCGCCGGGTGTAGTTTACGCCGTGCATCGGGGCCGCGACGGGAGTGTCTGGGCCGGGATGCTGAGTGGTGCCGTGAGCCGCATCGGGGATGGCCGCGTGACGACCTTCACCTCCGCCGATGGGTTGAGTTCCGATAGTGTAACGACGATCCAGGAGACGTCCGACGGAACAATCTGGGTTGGAACCACCGGAGGGCTGGAGGCATATCGCGGTGGAAAGTGGCGCAGGTACGGTGGCGAGGATGGCTTGCCGCCGGGACGCGTGAATAGTCTCGCTCCCGACAGGGAGGGAAGACTGTGGATCGGCTCCGCGTCAGGGCTGTTTTGCTGGTCAGGGTCGCGCATGGTCAGCATTCGAAACGCCGCCGAATCACTCCAGGGCGAGATCTATGGCCTGGTGGCGGACCATGCGGGAAGCCTGTGGGCCACGATGGACCACAACGTGGTAAGCATCCCCGTGGCGTCTCTGCTCAGAGACTCGAAGGAACCTGTGGCGGTGCGCCAGTTCGGGATCGCGGATGGATTGCCTTCAACGCGGGGCATCCGGCGCGATCATTCCGTCACAAAGGACTCTTCGGGCAGGATCTGGTTCTCACTGGAGGGCGGAGTATGCGTAGTGAATCCATCGTTGCCCTCGGCGCTGGCTCCGGCCCTGGTCAATGTGGAATCCGTCATGGTTGATGGGCGCCCATTGGATGCGGGCCCAGTCGCCCGTTACCGTTCCAGCAGCCGGCGTGTGGTCTTCAACTTCATCGGCCTCAGCCTTGCTATCCCGGGACGCGTCCGGTATCGCTATCGCCTGGATGGCTACGATAGCGATTGGAGTCAGCCCAGCGAGATTCGTGAGGCAGCCTACACCAGTCTCAAGCCCGCCCGCTATACCTTCCGGGTGCTGGCCAGCAATAGCGAGGGGCTGTGGAACGGAACGCCCGCAAGTGTGCCGCTGGAGGTGGAACCGCAACTGAGGGAGACCTGGTGGTTCCAGACGGCCGCTTTGTGCCTTGCGGCCGGTTTAGTCCTCTCAGCCATCCGTTATCGCCTGAATCGCGCCCACGCCGCCATGAACCTGCGGTTCGAGGAACGCCTGGCGGAACGCAACCGGATAGCACGCGAATTGCACGATACGTTGCTGCAAAGCTTCCAAGGCTTAATGCTGCGCCTGCAGGTGGTCGACAATCTGCTGCCACCTGGAAAGGCCAAAGAGCAGCTCGAAATAGGACTGGAGCGCGCGGATCAGGCGATACTGGAGGGGCGCAATGCCGTACACGAACTGCGCTCATCCTCCAGCGTTCCGAATGACCTGGCCCAGGCAGTGAAGGCGTTGGGTGACGAACTGGCCACACAGGATTCCCCGGATTTCCACATCCTGGTGGAGGGCACAGCGCGGGAGTTGCACCCGATCATTCGAGACGAGTTCTTCGGCATCACTCGGGAGGCGCTGCGCAATGCGTTCAGGCATGCCTCGGCGCGGCGTATCGAGACGGAGATCGTTTATGGGAAGCGGATGCTCCGGTTGCGCATCAGAGACGACGGGCGCGGCATTCCGCTGGAAATACTGGAAGCGGGCCGTTCCGGGCATTATGGGCTTTTCGGCATGAGGGAACGCGCCGGAAAAATAGGCGCCAAGCTGGAGATCTGGAGTGCAACCGGGGCCGGCACCGAAATTGAGTTAAGCCTGGCCGGCTCGATTGCGTATCGTTCAACGACCGGCCGGTCATTTTTTCTCTTTCCCAGAAGAAAGCAGGTAGACAAGTGATTCGAGTGATTTCAGTGGATGACCACCCTCTGCTGCGCGAAGGCCTTGCCGCGCTCATCAACAGCCAGACGGATATGCAACTCGTCGGCGAGGCGTCGGACGGGCACGAGGCTTTGGAAGTATTTCGAACCCATCTCCCCGACATCACCCTGATGGACCTCCAAATGCCGGAAACGAGCGGCATTGATGCGATGAACTCCATTCGGGCCGAGTTCCCGGACGCACGCATTATTGTCCTGACAACATACGCCGGTGACGTCCAGGTTTCCCGTGCCCTGAAGGCTGGCGCAAAGGGGTACCTGCTGAAGGGGTCGCTGCGGAAAGAACTTTTGGAAACGATCCGCGCGGTGCATGCCGGCCACAAGCGTGTGTCCTCGGAACTCGCCGTTGCACTGGCAGAGCACGCGACCGATGAGACCTTAAGTCCAAGAGAGGTGGAAGTGTTGCGCCTGGTTGCAGGCGGAAATGCCAACAAGGAAATTGCGGGTCAACTCTTTCTCACGGAAGAGACCGTGAAAAGCCACGTGCGGAATATTCTAGCCAAGTTAGGAGCGAATGACCGGACTCATGCCGTGGCGATTGGAGTCAAACGCGGGATCATCGATCTGTGAACGAACCGCATCCCTCGAAAGGGGGAAACGAATGACCCCGTTCGAGGGTGTCGAGGCGAGCCGGGAACTTCCTAAGCTTGAGTTGGGAAGTACTCTGCAACGCCTATTCTCAACTTTTCCCAATAGCTGGCCCGGCCTTGGTCTTCTCCTGCTGCGGTTGGGTCTGTCCCTCGCAGTAATCCGGCTCAGCATCGCCGGTCACGCCGATTCACCTGATGCGAACCCGGCCCCACAAGACTGGATCGCCGCCGCCGCAGGCACCTTTCTCCTTGTTGGCTTGTGGACCCCGGTAATGGGGGCGCTGGTTGCCGTTGTCGAGGCGTTCAGTATATTCCTGAACCCTTCGCCGGCGCACGAGGATATTTCGTTTCGCATCCTCCTGGGGATCCTAGCCGTCAGCCTCGCATTGCTGGGCCCGGGTGCCTGGTCGATCGACGCGCGGCTTTTCGGACGGAAGCGTTTTGAGATCGGCCGATCGCAACCCAGAAAGCCGCTTCGCTGATACCGGCACCAGGGCCATCACCCACGGTTGACGGCCGTGTGCGCCATTCGCCCCCACGTGGCTGCAGCGAAGCATACCGTCGAGAGGCGAGGCCGGATGGAACGGGTGCTGCTTGCGGCCGGAGGGGCTAATGGAATGTGGGACGCACGAGAACGATCCGGTAGACAAGGCCTGACGGCATCCCGCCGGTGCCGGTTCCGCGGCGCCGCCTCATACCCCCATTTTGATGGATTCCCTGGCGGCTAAATGAGGAGTCCGCACATTCTCTTCGAAGATCACAAATAGAACCGCATAGATCGAACCTCCAATTGCATTATCATTACCGTTGACACAGAAATAGTATTGGCTTAGTATTGTCGCCGAATCAGGCAAGACTGATACGTTCATCCGCAAAAAATTGCTTGATTGTATAGTCACCTTTCGCTCCTTCCGCTTAGCCGGCCTTTCTAGGAGCCGTCTTTGCCCCAACTGCCTCAGAGTGAGGCCCGAGGCGAGTGCCGGGTGCCCGCCGCCATTCTTTTACAGCCAATGAGTGTGGCTCTGCGGCACCCCCGTCACACACATCGCCCACCGCATGCCGGGGCAGAAGAATCTCGAGAACAACATTATGAGGAAAGCGTTGAATCTTCGGGCTTTGGCGCTGCTCAGTCTCCTTGCGGCACCAGTTAGTCTCTTTTCAAAAACCGTTCCGAACCCGGACGCGAAAGGTCCATTTGAAGTTGGATTCACTACATTCACTGCCTTGGATCCGAGCCGCGCCACAGCCGCATTTCCGCAGGGCCGGCCGATTCCGGTGTACGTCTGGTACCCGGTCGACCCGACGGCAATCAATGCCCAAACGTCGAGGGCCCTCTATCCACTGGATCCCTATTTTGGTGGATTGCCCGTGATCAACTCGCTTGAATTCGAGGCGCACGGCCTCGACAAGGCGTATCAGGCGCCGAGTCCTTCCGTCTCAAAGCCCTTCCCTCTCATCGTGTTTTCTCCAGGATGGGGCACGGGCGCATACGACCATGTGTTCCTGGGAACGCGCCTGGCGAGTCATGGCTTTGTCGTAGCAGCCTTGTTTCACTATGGTTCGGGTATTGTCCCAGGCGAGCCATTCGAGCACATCGCCTGGGCCCTGTTCCACCGGCCGAGGGACGTCTCGTCCGCGATTGACCGGGTGCTTGCCCGGAACAGCGCGCCATCCGATCCGCTCTTCGGCCTGGTTCAGCCGGAAAAAATCGTAGCGTCGGGTTGGTCGCTGGGCGGATATGCCGCCCTCACACTCGCCGGCGGAGACGATAGTGCCGGCGATGTATGCGCCGATTTCCGGGGCTGGCCGACGCCACCGGAAACACTGGTTCCCTCATTGCCGGACGGGCGCGTCAAAGCCATAGTCACCCTGGACGGATCGAATCAATGCCTGAAGTTCACCGAGCTTGCCCGCATTCACATGCCAGCCCTGGGCCTGGGCGAGGAGTGGACGAAACTGGCCACCGGTATGCCTGGAATGGAAACCTGGCAGGCGCGACAGCATGCGGCGATGTCGGGGCACCCGTCCTATCGAATTGACGTGACCGGAGCGGAGCACCAGTCCTTCTCGAACACTTGCGCATCGAATGCGATCTGGGCAGCGCATGGACTGGACCCGTGGGCGACAGAAGCCCGAAGCTATGCGCTCGCTGCAACGTGCGACGCCAGAGTGATCCAACCCAGTGAGGCGTTCCGGCTGGTAACCAAGTATATGATCGCGTTTCTAACGAAGACGGTGATTGGGTCGCCCGGATACCAGCCGATCCTCACGCCTGGATATGCCATCACGTCAGAGCCGCTGATCGAATTCTTCGAGACGGAGAAAAGGAGTCCGAATGCCATCAACGAAGACTGGCCGGACTACTTCACCTACTTCCTGCACCAGCCAGGGACGGCTGACGCTCGCGGCCCTAAAGATCTGCAACTGAAACCTGCCGTCAAACCGCCGGGGCGATAAGCGTTCGTGCAGAACTGCCCGCAACGCCAGTGAAACCGCGGCGATGCCCCGGTGCTTGAGCAGGCCGGGGTGGGGCCAAGGGGCGAATTACCGAAAGATTCGCCCCAAACCCGGAGAACTTCGCGCGGTTAGCGGCCCGCGTCCCTCTGCCAGTCGCGATGGAAGACCCCCGGGCGGTCGACGCGCTGGAAGGTGTGGGCGCCAAAGAGATCACGCAGCAAGGCGATGACACTGGCCGAAATGAGGCCCGGGCTGCGCATGCTGTCGAAGTTCGAGAGCGCGCTGTTCATCGCCGGCACCGGCAGGCCCGCCATGACACAGGAGGCGACGACTTCGCGCAACGCCGGCACACCCCGGCCAATACATTCGACGAACGCCGGCGCCAGCAGCAGGGTATCCAGCTTGGGGTCAGCGGTAAATGCCGCGGCGATCTCATTCAGGATCTGCGCACGGATGATGCAGCCGCCGCCCCAAATGGACGCGATCTGCGGAAGGTTGAGACCCCAGCCGTATTGGATCGACGCCTCTTCCAGCGTGGTGAAACCCTGCGCATACGCCAAAGCGAACGCGGCCTCCAGCGCCAGCCCAAGTTTCTCTTTCCACTCTTCCGGCGCGCCGCTGAGCACCGGCTCCGGCACCTTGTAGGCATCGCGGATCGCCAGTCGCCGCGGGCGATTGGTCGACATCAGCCGGGCGGCTACGCCCGCTGCAAGAATGTTCACGGCCTGCCCCAGGTCCAGGGCGCTGACCACGGTCCCCGCACCGGTGCCTTTCGCCCCGGCCACGTCGAGTACATGATCGAGCAACGGCGAGCCGTCCTCATCACGGGCCCGCAGCACCTGGGCCGTGATCTCGAGCAGGAACGCCTTCATGCGGCGGTTCCAGCCGTCCATCGTATCGGCCATCTCAGCATTGGAGAGCCCCAGGGCCCGCAGTACCCAGCAGACCTCACCGATCACCTGCATGACGCCGTACTCGATGCCGTTGTGATGGGTCTTCACGAAGTGGCCGGCGCCATCCGGACCAATCCATTCGCAGCAGGGCTGGCCCTGCGGATTGCGAGCGGCGATGGACTGCAGCAGTTCCTTGACCAGAGGCCATGCCTCGCGGTTGCCGCCCGGCATCAGTGACGGGCCGCGCCGCGCGCCCTCCTCCCCGCCGGAAACGCCGGTGCCGATATACATCACGCCCTTCTCGTTGACGGCCCTCAAGCGGCGGGCGGTATCGCGGAAGTCGGAGTTGCCGCCCTCGATGATGATGTCGCCGGGATCCATCAAGGGCAGCAGGCGGGCGATCACCTGATCGACCGGCGATCCGGACTTCACCATGATCATCACCGTCCGAGGCTGCTTCAAGCCGGCGATGAAGTCGTGCTCATTGAAGAATGGAGTCACGAGGCCCGGGAGTTCAGGCACCTTCATCAATTGCCAGGTAAGATCGGCCGTAATGTTGTAAGCCGCCGTAGCGTAGCCGTGATCGGCGAGGTTCAACACCAGGCTGCGTCCCATCGGCCCCAGCCCGTACATCCCGATCTGGCAAGCGGCCTTCGTTCGATTAGTCATCACCCTTCCCTTCCCTCCAACTTCCGGCGTTCGCCGGTATCTCCGATTGTAGATCTCATTTTCCTTGACTGAGATTTCGGTGGGTATACCCGCCAGACAGGAAAGCCAAAAGACATGAAGGAAATTGACATCTCCGGTCCTGATTTGGGGCTACCCTGAGCTAGACGTAGTCTGGCGGACAGGCAAGACAAAAGCTTTCCTGGAGGCTCATCCCATGCAGGAGCAGAGAAATCACTGGTGGCTGCTGGCGGTTTGCGGTGTGCTGAATGCGGCACTGTGGGCGGCCTGCTCATTTATGCAGGCGCCGGACGGGTCCTTCGTCTGGCGGCATGCGGCTGTGCGAGGAACGGCGGAACTGCTGGGGCAGTTGGCGCTCGCGTCCGGCGCAGGCACGGTAGTGGCGGCGGTATGGCGAAGGGAACGGCGCGCAGGCTGGCCCCTGATGGGCAATGGGCTCGCGCTGATTGCCCTGGGCCTGCTGTTCCTGGGTGTAGCCGGCGGCAGGGTTTCCTTCCGGGCAATTGCCGGGTTGCTGGTGGTGATGGCAATCAGCATGGGCGTGCGGATGCTGACCACCACCGGAGAGCAAAGCCGGGGCCGGGCGAGCCGCTGGGTCAATCGACTGGCCTGTGCTGGCGCGATTTCCTTCGCGGCCGCCTTCCTGTGGATGAAGCCGGTGCCGGAGACACACTCAGAGATTCTGTGGATTGGGTCGTATTTCGGTTACCAGGCGGCCTGCCTGTTTTGGCTGGCCTGGAGAGCGCGCGGCTCTCACGCGCCGCAGCACGGAGACTGGACGGTGGGGCCGACGGCGGCAACGGGCCAGGTTTGACCCGGCGAACCCCGCCCTACTTTTCCGGGAGCCGAATGGGCACCAGCTTGGCTTGGGTCCGCGTACAGCATTGGGAACCGACCACTTCCCGGGGAATGGCGTTGGCCAGCTGCATCAGTCCGTTGAAGCGGGTCCGCAGGCTGCGGTGGTGCGGACGGGACTCGGGTTTTCGCCCTTGCGTATAGGAGTCCTTGAACTCGGAGAAGAGGCGGCACTCGGGCCCGGCTCCGAAGAGGGTTGCAAAGCAGCTGGCCGCTTCCTTGTCCGTCATAGCACCGCAGAGCGAGGCGACCTGCCTGGCAACTGCGCGTACGCGCCCGGTGAGAGGAGACTGGGGATCGAAAAGATTAGAAAGGACTTCCTTGGGACAGACACCCCGGTCACACCCGACAGACGGAACGGGAGTCTCCCCTGGATCCATGCCGAGCACGGCACTGGCTCGAACCAGATGGTTCGGCTGGAAGACCTCCGGGGACCATTTTGTGCCGGATTTGAATTTCACTTCGATGTAGTAGCCGGCCGCCGGATCTTCGAAGGAGCCGGTCACCACTCCATCGAGACGGTGCTCCCCCTTGCTGTCTGAACAAAGGATGCGCAGTTTGAGAGGTGGTTGCAGGGGCTCCTCTACATTCAGATAAGCTCCTGAGGGACTGATTTCTTCCAGGTTCGCCTCCAACTTTCGTTCGCCACTGCCGCTTGCCGGCAGTTGGATGGACACGAGGCTGGAACAGAGATATCTTTCGACGGGCGCGGGGTTCATAACAGCTTTGGCTCCCCCTGTACACAGGATGAAAACTCGCTGGCAGCCTGTCCAATCAGACTACCGCTGGACCAGAGATCGGCAGATGCGGGAAAAACCTTAGGGTGAATGAGGGGATTGGCCTCAACTTCATCCCGCATCGGGGGGGCAGGGTCCACAAACGAGGGCATTCCCCGCTTGTGGCATACCCCCTCGGAGTGGTGGTGAGCGACTGCCGCACCGGAGGGGGTATTGCGGGTACCGGGATCACTCGGTCTCGCCGGGTGCCTTACCTTCCCCACCTGGGGCGTCGGGTTCCGTCACAGGCAGGGCGGGGACATCGATTCCGCTTCCGGACTCAGGGGGAAGCGATTGGGCCGTCGCGGGCCGAAAAGCAGACCGGTGGCGGATCAGGAAGTAAGCAGGCAGCGCGGCGAGAAGGAGCATGATCAGGAGGAACGGCCAGCTGAACTGTGGTTGATAACCGGGCTGATCCATCCATGCGTAAGTGCGACGCATGAGTTCCATAAACTCCTGCTGCCGCTGGGAACTAAGGCTCATTAGCCCGTTGACCGCGACCACCCCGAAATAACAGATTCCGGCGACCCGGGCGGACTCACGCAAGCGGAGCAAACCCAGGCCAACGTAAGCCTGTATCCCTATGAACGGCAGATATACCGCGAGAACACTCCAACCAGACAAAGCATAACCAAACATGAAAGTGGGAAGGCGCAAAATCGACATCGGCAGCAGAATGGCTACTCCAACAAGCAGATACCAGGCGATGACGCGAATACTCAAGGGCCGCGGATCTTCCCGGAAATCAACGGGCCGGACAAAGTAGCTTTTCGTCGTTTGCCGGTTGAAAAGAACAAGCCACCAGATACCAAGGGCGCCCAAGGCCAGGTAAACCGATCCGGCCAGACGCAGGAACATGGACACCTTATCCGCGTCTAGTCCGGGTGTGTCCGGCACAGGCATGGAGAAGAGAATCAGGGACCAGAACGTTCCGAAAAATGCCAGGATCACCGCGAACACCAGGATGGAGATGCGCGACCATGGCCGGCGCCGGAAGATTGCCGTGGCGGTGGCCAGTCCCCAGGCGGTTAGAAGGAGATTCACATTCGCCATCGCGATGGTGATCCACTTGACGGGCACAGGCGGCGCAGGCCCGTCCGGCGCGGCAGGACGGACGATTGCGAAGAACAGCATCAACGCGGCAAGCAGGAGGGTAACCAGGCTGCCGAGTATCGTAATCACCGCGCTGGCGCGAATGCCAATCCACCGGGGAGACATATTGCGGATAGTCTATCGAGCCGGACCGTGACAATCCACAATTTCGATTTGAATTTTTCAGGTATTTGCGGCCAATGATAACTCATCTATCCGGACTATTTAATCCAGACGGAACGATGATGGTTTCAGGAGGGAATGGGGGCTACAGAATCGTAGGAGCTGGGGTGCGGGATTTCCTGTTGACCCACTGCATCGGGCGGGCTGAGGGGCCGCGAGCAGCTGCCTCAGCCCCTCCGGGATTCAGCTCTTGCGGAGTTTTTTGGCGACCTTGTCCACCTCACCCCAGACGCGGAGCAGGTTGCCGCTCCAGAGCTTGCCGATCTGTTCTTCGGTGTAGCCGCGTTTGACCAGCTCCAAGGTTACGTTGAATGCTTCCGCAGCACTGTTCCAGCCATCGATTCCGCCGCCGCCGTCGAAGTCGGAGGAGATGCCGACATGGTCGATGCCGATGAGCTTGACGGCGTAATCGATGTGATTCACCATGTCCTGAACGTTGGCGCGAGGCGCCGGCGGGAACTTCGCGTCGATCTCGGCCATGCGCTTTTCGTACTCTGCCCGTTTCTCGGCCGGCAGCATGGCAAGGAATGCGCGTCCTCCAGCGCCGCGACGAGCGGGAGCCGCCGACGTAGTTTCGGTCTCCAGGGGGCAGGCTCGCGACGGAGCCGCACCACCTTCCCCACCCGCCGCGCGACGGCCGCCGCGGCCACCCATCATGGAGCCGAACATCTCTTCGCGGAGTTTAGTGAGCGCTTCCGAGCGTTCCTTCGACTCCGCCTTGACGTAAGAGGCGAAGCCGACGATCTGGATGACGCCGCCGTTTTTCTTCAGGGCCAGCAACTGCTCATCGTCCATGTTGCGGCTGACGTCGGCCAGTGCGCGGACGCCCGAGTGGGACGCGATGACGGGCGCCTTGGAGAGACGGATCGCTTCCAGGTTCGCGCCCTTGGCGGGGTGCGACAGGTCGACCATCATCCCGACGCGATTCATCTCGGCGATCACTTCGCGGCCGAGCGGCGAGAGTCCGTTGTTGTAGAGGTAGCCCTGCACTTCGCCGGTATTTGAGTCAGCAAGCTGGCTGTTGCCGTTGTGGGCGAGGGACATGTAGCGCGCTCCGCGCTCGTAGAACTCCTGGACGCGTTTGATGTCGGTGCCGATGGGGTAGCCGTTTTCGACCGCGATGACGGCAATGCGTTTGTTCTGCTTGTGAAGAGCGATGACATCGGCCGGGGTCAGCGCCAGCCCGATCTTGTCGGGCGCGATCTTTTCGGTGAGCCGGTGGACGGCATCGAACTTCTCGACCGCCTGTGCGTAGGCGCTATCGTAGCCCTCTTTAGTGAGGGGGCCCTGCCCGACGTAGACGATCATGAACGAGACGTCCATGTCGCCCTCGATCATTTTGGGCAGGTTCACCTGCGTCGTCAGGCGCATGGTGTAGTTGCAATCGGGCGTGAAGTTCGACGCGTCAATGTCGTTGTGGGTGTCGAGCTTGATGACGTGGTCGTGGATCTTTTTCGCTTTCGCGATGAGAGCCGCGTCGTTTGACTGAGCCGGGCTGTTCCAGGCGGTGATGTGGAACAGGAGACCGAGTGTGGATGCCGTCAGTCCCGCAAGAATGAGCTTTCGCTGTGTGTGTTTCAAGGAACCTCCCAGGGACCGTGACGGAAGGACCGCCGTCCGGCGCCGCTTTACCGATAGAGACTTTGGAGTTTGGAGACCGACGGAGGTCTCGGACAGGACGTGTATTGGATATGGTAGCAGCCGGGGAGGGAGCGGGCGGGTGCGGATAGCCGTCAGCGGTCAGCTTTCAGCTATCAGCTGTCCGGTGGGAACGGGCGTTTTCGCATTCCGGTTTCACAACTGCTACCAATCCATCCGCATCGGCAATCGGTGTTCGACGGCTTTGGCCGTTAACTGCAGCATGAGAGCGAACGCGAATCGCGCTCCAGTCTCGAGGGGCGCACCATATTTGGAGCCATCTCTGTGCCAGTGGCTTAGAGCTGCGGAATCGGCCCGCCAGGTTCTTGCATTGAGTGTTTCCAGTTCCTCGTGCAGTGCCCTCCCGCGGTGTGCCGGGCTTCGATCAGCTTCCGCGCGACGTCCCGGGCAATCTCCAGTACTTCGGCGACAGTTCTGCCCTGGGCGACAAGGCCCGGCAGTTCATCCGAGGTAGCAAGGAATAACCCCTCGGGCAATTCCTCAATTTGAACCCGAATCGCCAATTCCATCTGAGACGATCCTACCATTCGGGGGATTGCTGGACGCCCTGCGCACTACTCATTGGATCGCCGACTCCGGGATTACTTTCAATTGGACGCTCTGCGTTTCGCTGGGGCCTACAGTAATTTGGGCGGCTCGCGCGTCGTACTGCTTTCGGAACTCAGGGTCGTGCCAGAGGTCATCCTCCATCTCCTGCCATGCATGGAGCCTGTACTTGCCGGGACGCAGGTTGGTGAAGTGGACCTGGCCTTTATCGTCTACATCCTTTTTCTCCAGTTGCGCTCTGGGGTCCTCGGGCATCAGGGTCACTACACCCACAGGAACCGGCGTACCCTGATCGTCAGTGACCGAGGCAGTGATCGATCCCGCCGTGCGGCTGAGGAGAATTTCGAGTTGCGCGGAAGCCGTGATCTCGAAACCTTCGGGCTCAATCACTTCTCCGCCCAACTTCACAGTTCGAGCGTAGTACCCAGGGGGCAACGGCCCCAGAACCACCACACCGTAGCGGCCGGGATGCAATCGCGGGGGAAGGACAAAGCGGCCTGATTCGTCAGTTCGGTAGGCGAGGCCATCGGAGCTGTCCCCTTCCAGAATCAGTATCTGAATGCCATCCAACTTCACCTTTACCCCCGGTTCCGCCAGGAGGATGCGACCGGTCACAGCAGGCGCAGGGCTCATCGGCACGACCACCCCCTCTGTGTCACCTGCCACGCTCAGCGTGCCGCTGCCAAAAGCCTCCACCCCGCCCGAATAGACATTGGCGTGAATCGTGTATTCACCAGGCGGGACCAAAAGGTCGAAGGCATAGTCGGGCCCGTTCGCCGATACGGACCTTCCACCCAGGCCGCCTTCCTCCCGGGGATTGAGCCCTACGGAGACTACGGTCTGCGGCCCTCCTGGCACTCCAGTGACCTTTCCTTTGACATGCACGGACGGTGGGCGAGCGACTTTGAGGAGGTGGATATCGATGCTGCCCAACTCGGCTCCGACGCCCACTTGCACAGGGGTCGCCGATTGCTGCGTGGGCGAGTTGGGATGGTAGGCCGGAATGAAGTAGGCCGGTCGGGGGTTGGTTTCTGCAGGTTCTCCGTAATGACTATTCGCCTGCTGCCGCCGGTTGTGCGCCTGCAACAGGTAGGTCCCGGGACTTAGATTGCTGATGCGATACTCCCCGGCCTCATTGGCCATCGCAGCTGGATTGATGCGCTCCCAGCGCTTCTTGCCATGGCGGAAGACCTGCCTGTAGACAATGACTCCGGCACCCGGCGCCGGTTCACCGTCATCCTCCAGCACTCGACCGGTGATCACTCCTTGAGGTCGCAGCCGGATGGTGGGGGCCGTGGCTCGTCCAGTCGAGCCAAGCGTGAGGGTGATCTTTGTGGGACGCGGGAGGTATCCGGCACGGCTGGACGACAACCGGTAGGCTCCGGCAGAGAGTCCGGTGAATTGGAACTGGCCTGCGGCATCGGTCTCGGCGGTGAGATGAATGGGGCCACCGACTTGATCCAAATCGACGATCGCCTTCCGGACGGGAGCGCCGGTGAGCGAGTTGAGTACCAGGCCGTCGACGGAGCCGGGGTTGGCGCTGGATTGGGCGGCGAGCGCACGGACCGCCAGGAACCCAGCCAGCAGGAGGCGCGTCATTTGGTGCTCATTTTATGACTAACGCGGCGGGATTGTCCAGGATTTCGGCCACTTCTGAACACGGTTTGAATCCAGCCGTGGAGCGCGGTCGCCGGAACGGACAGACCGTCTACTCAGCTCGCAGTGCCGACATCGGGTCAATGCGCGTGGCCCGGCGCGCCGGCAAGCATGTAGCCAGCAGCGTCACCAACAAAACCAGCAGCCCTGCTGTGCCATAAACCTCGGGGCCGGCAAAGTCGATGCCCGATTCGATTGTGCTGGAAACCACCCGGGCCGCCGCAATGGCTGCCGCGACGCCAGCGACCAGCCCCATCACCGTCAACGCGAGGGCATTGTTCAATACCATCGCAAAGACCTGTCGCCGCTGGGCGCCCAGCGCCATGCGCACGCCAATCTCCCGCGTCCGTTCGTTTACCGCGTAAGCCATCACGCTGTATAGCCCAACCGCGGCCAGCAGCAGCGCCAGCAGGGCCAGCGCGGAGAGCATGGCAGCGGCGACACGCTCGCCAAATAGACCCGCCTGCGTCTGCTCGGCCAGCGTCGAGGGCTCGTACAAGGCACGGTTGCTGTCCATCGCCTGGACTTCCCGGCGCAGCGTCTGGCGAGCTGCCTCGAAATCACGTGTACGGAGGAACAGGAAGTTGTTATGACCGGAGAAGAATCGCTGGCCAAAGGACGCGTAGAGCGCCGGCGTCGGACCCTCTCGAGGACTGCGGATCTTGCTGTCCTGGGCGATGCCGACGACAGTGCACTCGTCGTTATTGACGCTCAGTTTGCGGCCGATGGGATTCAACCCGGGGAAGCAGCGTTGCGCCAGGGCCTGATTGACGATAACGACCCCGGGGTGGGTAACGTCGTCCTGCTCCGTGAAATCGCGGCCTCCCAGCAGAGGAATCTTCATGAGGTCGAAGTAGCCGGGGGAAACAGCCGTTGCGTAGACCGAGACCACACCTTGTGAAGTTTCCGTACCCGGAACGCGGACTCGATCGCTGGGGGCTCCAAAGATGGACAGCGGCATCCCATTGGCATAAGCCACCTGTTCGATGCCCGGGGCTGACCGCAGACGGGCCCTCAGCTGTTGGGAGAACGCCCGCTCCTGCTTGAGGGAATAGCCATTGGTGGAGAGGTGAAACTGGGCCGTCAGCACGTTGCGGGGCTCAAAACCGACGCGGGTGCGGGAGAGCTTCTCGAAGGCATTGACGGCCAGGCCGGCGCCCACCAGTGCCATGGAGGCGAGGGCGACTTCGGCTACTACCAGTACGCCGCGCGCGCGATGGGTGCGGACTCCGGTGGTGCCACTTCGTGAGCCCTCCTTGAGGGATTCGTTGACGTCCACACGGGCGGCGTAAAGAGCCGGCAGGATGGTCGAACAGACCGCGGCCAACAGGGCAACCAGCGCAGAAAAGCCCAGCACCACGGGCCGCGGTTCCGGCCGCAATAGCGGTTGAATCGCCTCGCGAAGTGTCGGCTCAAAGATCGGCATGACCTGGAATAGTGATTCGCCGAGCCACTGCGCCAGCAGGACTCCGGCCAATGCGCCGGCGCCCGCCAGAACAAGCACTTCCAGAAAGATCTGCCGCAGAAGGGCGGTCCGGCCGGCACCCAGGGCGATCCGGATGCCGAACTCCCGCTGCCGGCTTACTGAGCGAGCCATGAGCAGATTGGCCACGTTGGCACAGGCGATGAGCAGGACCAGCGCGCACACCCCCATCAGCAGGCGCAGCGGACTGCCGAGACTGGCCTGCAGGCCGAAGGTGGCGTCGGCTATCGGCACGGCGGTGGCGCCTATGCCGCGATGCGTGTCGGGGTAGGCGGCCGCAATACGGGCGGCCACCGCCTGGACTTCCGCCTGGACCTGGGCCAGAGAGGCGTCCGATTTGCGCCGGATGATCACATCCAGGAACCGGGCATTCCGGTCGGCCGCAGCCCAGGTGTTCAAGGCGCCAGCTTCGACAATGCGGCTCAAGGGAATCCAGACGTCGAACGCAGCTCCCCCGTAGGTGCCGGTGAAGTTGGCCGGGGCAACACCCGCGATTACATACTGGTGGCCATTGATGCGTACGGCTCGCCCCACCACGATGGGATCGCCGCGGAAGTAACTCATCCAGAAACGGTGGCTGATCACAGCCACGGCGTAGGCTCCCTGATCGTCCCGATCTTCCGCGGTAAGCAGCATGCGGCCAAGCACCGGCTTGACGCCGAGAACATCGAAATAGTTGGCGGAGACGACCTGCCCCAGGACACGCCGCGGATGATCGGCAGGGCCCACGGTGAAGAACGCAATGTGGGAGGCAATCACGCCGGCCGCGGTGGTCATCTGGCGCTGGAGGTCACGAAAGTCCGGATGCTGGAACTGACCGATGCGCGGGTTGGTGGGTGACGCGGCTTCTGCGGCAAGCAGTTCGCCAGGATTGACGACGCCGGGAATCGGCCGCAGGAGAATCGAGTCAACCCAGGCGAATACGGTGGTATTGGCAGCGATGCCCAGGGCCAGCGTGGCCACAACGATCGCCGAGAACGCGGGCCGGTTGCGCAGCAGGCGGATTGCAGAGCCGAATTGGTCCCAGAAGTGCCTCATGTCACCGATTCAGACCTGCACGTCTATTTCCCGTCCTAACCGGCTGATTCTATTCAGTCACGAAATAGGCATCCTGTGCGATTCCGGGACACCGCCGTCCAATAACGCAGAGCGGTGTACGGCATCTGGCGGCCAGATGGTTGGCGCGGCTCCGGCAGTCCTCAAATCTGCCAAGCCAGTGTCGCTTCCCGCTGCCCTGGAGCACGCCCCTACGGAAGATCCACCTCAACGGCATCGCCGTCCCGCAGGGAGTAAATGTCGCGCAAGCGAATGTCCGTGGCGATCTCAATAAGGTTCCGCGGATGGTGGCCGGTTCCGCTCTCGTTCTGGTCGGTCCGCAGCAAGAACGCCCGGCGGCCAAAGATGCGGCACGGCACAATATTGACGGAGACGCGCCCACCGTATTCATGCGCTTCCAGGCGGAGGGGATTCGGCGGCAGAGAGTATGGATCCGCCAGCTCAATGTTGAGAGTTCCGGGGTAGAGACGCATGCCGGTCTTCCGCTCGTAGTGATCGCCCAGTCTGTCAATCCAGTAGCCGAAGTTGCCCAGTCCGCTCACCAGTTTGCCGCGCAGGAGTGGCATGAACCTAGCGTAGCCGAGCACCGCCGGAGCTGGCGGAACCTGACCCGCAGTGTAATCATCACTACACTTTCGATCGGATTCACCCACTTTAGTCTTGAATCGGCGGGCTGACAGGTCTATACTCCGCAGCCAGATAAGCCATGCGCCGCATCTTACAAGTAGTCGCGGTGTATATCACGGGGTGCCTGTGTGCCGCGGCCGCCGCCATCACGCTCACGGACGGCCTCGCCCCGGGCATTCCCAACCATGGAATACCCACAAAAATGACGGTCACCGCGCCGGATTCGCTATCTGTCGAAAGCTGGGGCACCACCAAGCCAGAGACGCAAATGGAAGCGGTGTGCCCGGCAGCAGGTAGCGGATCCTGCGCAGATCCGGCGGACGAACTCGAAGAACATGAAGTGGAGTGGAGCGGCATCGAGCCTGCAATGCCCATTCTGGGACCAGGCGTGTATTTCTCCCTGCAGGTCACCGGCAGCCAAGCCGGAGCGAGCCTTGGCAACGGTTTGCGGGAACTGGGCCGCAAGCCCGACCGGGCGGACGGTGCGGAGGCCGAAGGATCCCTTGGGATCGGCGTCTCCAACGGGGCGCTGCCCGTCCCGGAGCCTTCCACGCGCACATCGCTGATCCTGGTGGCCACTGTGGCCCTCATCTGGCTTTGGCGCCACGTATCACCAACCCGCTAGCGGCCACTCTGAGGTCCGGCACAAATGCGGGAAAACAGTTTCGCGGGAACCTGAGGAACCTCGCCTGGGCCGCCTGGAATTAGCCCCAGAGATCGCCGCCAACAGGCGGGGTCGCGCCATACGCCTGGAGTGCGCGAAAATCAGGATTGGGCTTGCAGTCCACCTTCCTGCACATTCGCCCCTGAGGAGTCTATGGCCGTCTTGATTGATGCGATCAGTGTGAAGCGCAGAACCCTGTTCGAGCATGAGAATGTTCCGTACTTGTGCCTGGAGGCGGAGGTCAACACGCCCACCGCGCGGGGCGGACAGACGCTGGTCCGCCTGAAGATTCGCAACCTGCTCACCAATGCCGTGTTCGAGAAGACTTTCAAGGCGAGCGACAAGTTCAAAGAACCCGATCTGTCGCGAGTCGCGGCGTCCTTCCTCTACAGCACCGGCGACGGCGCGGAGTTCCTCGACCAGGAGAGCTTTGAGACGCACTCCCTTTCGGACGACATGCTGGGCGGGGCGAAGGATTTCCTCCTGGCCGGGACCATTGTGGAGATGCTGAAGTACAACGGCAATCCCATTGGCCTGGAACTGCCCACATTCGTCGAACTGGAAGTGACCTCAACGGAACCTGGAGTCAAGGGCGACTCGTCCAGCGGCACGGTGACCAAACCCGCCACGCTGGAAACAGGCCTGGAGATCCGCGTGCCGCTTTTCATCAAAGAGGGCGAGAAGGTGCGGGTGTCGACGGAGACCCGCACCTTCGCCGGACGCGCATAAACCGATCATCTGGGCTTGCCGAAACAGCGGACAGCCGGGCTGGAACAGCTGGGCTACAATGCGTCGAGAGGATGCAATGACTGCCCATACTGGCTCCGCACTCAGTTTGTTCGCACTGACGCTCGCCCTCCCTGCCCTGGCGGCCGATGTACCAGGCTCGAAGGATCCGGCGGGCGTGAAGCGCTATACCGGCAGCGAGATCATTGGTTTTCGCGCCGCGAAATTCGATGAGTTCCTGCTACCCCTGGGCCCACCCACGGAAATCAGCCCTCCGAAGTATGCGAAGAGCCAGAAGGTAGACGGCCTGATCAGCCGGTATACTTATGCCGCACCTGCCGGCCGATCGCCCGCGGAGCTGTTCCGCAACTACCAGCTCGAATTCCAAAGACTGGGCCTGACGACGCTCTACCAGAAGGGCACCGGCGAGCGTGGCTGGTTCGGCCCCACCCTGAGCCAGATCTCAGACGACGACCAGGTTGGCCAGATTCTGGAGTACAACGAAGCGCAGGAGCGGCTGATCGTGGCGAAGTCGAAGGACGCCAAGCCTACTTACTATTACCTCTTCGTTACCAGCTACAAGGACGGCGTGATCCCTGAGCGGCTGCAGAGCACGGTCCAGAAGGACATCGCGCTGGCGGAGCTGATCGTTATCGCCCCCCAGGCCATGGAGACAAACATGACGCTGCTGAACGCGGCGGAAATGTCGAAATCGATCGATGACGCTGGAAAGGTCGTACTGTACGGCATCAATTTTGATCTCGACAAGGATTCACTCCGGCCCGATTCCGAACCGACGTTGAAGGAGATCGGAAAGCTGATGGCTGAGAATCCCCGGCTTAGCATCCATGTCGTAGGGCACACTGACAACCAGGGGAAACCCGACTACAACCTGGATTTGAGCCGGCGGCGCGCGGCTGCCGTGGCTCGCGAACTGACGTCGAAATACGGTGTGGCCGCCAACCGAATGGATTCCTTCGGGTGCGGACCCTACGCGCCGGCTGCCTCGAATGCCTCTGAAGAAGAGCGGGCGAAGAACCGGCGGGTAGAGCTCGTCAAGTGGTAGCGGCAGTAGCGATTGCCCGGGAGTGACCTCTGAGAAGGATCTCCGCGGCACCTCGAAGCAAATCCGACGGCCATCGGATCCCATGGGTCTTCCGGAATGCTACCCAAGTTCAACGGAAGAACACCCATGGGCCGCATGGGTCAAAAGCGACGCCTTCACCTTCGAATCTCCAACAGCTCAGGAGCGATCCTGGGTCTGCGACGCTCCGTCGTTAATGGAGCGCACGAGCGCTGCGAGGTTCTCCAAGTCGCGCGCCTGCTCATAGAGCCCGGTGGCGGACTCGGAGCCGTCCTCGCCGCGCGAGGCGATCCGCCGGGTCTGTTTTTCCATGCGGGAGACCTCGGCAACGATCCGGCTGACACCTCGCTGCTGCCGCTCGCCGCTAATGCTCAACTCGCTGACGAGTTCTTTGATGCGGGCCGACTCCTCGGTGATGGAGCGGATGACCGCTACCATATTGTCTAACTTCACTTTGCCGCCGGCGGACTTGCCGATGGAATCCTCGATGAGAGCCGCAGTTTCGCTGGCCGCCTGGGCGCAGCGCTGGGCCAGACTACGGACCTCATCGGCGACAACGGCGAAACCCATGCCGGCGTCGCCAGCGCGTGCGGCTTCGACTGCCGCGTTCAGCGCGAGAATATTCGTCTGGAAAGCGATCTCATCGATCACCTTGATGATTTTGGAGATTCGGCCGCTCTGAGACTGGATCTCGCTCATCGCCCCGACCATGCCATCCAGCGCCTCATGGGCAGCGTGGTATTTGCTCTGCGACTGCGCCACCAGCTCAGTGATTTGCCCGGAGTTGACGCCGCAGATCCGGGTGAGCGAGCTGATCTCCGCGCTAACGGCCGCAGTCTCCTGCAGAGAGGCCGTCTGATTCGTTGTGCCGTCAGCCAACTGGCAGGAAGTGTCCGAGATCCGTGCGGCTGCGTCTTCCAGCGCCGTCGATCTGCTGGAAAGCGCAACGCTGACCTGGCTGAGCCTTTCACTGAGGCCGCGCAGCAGGTAATAAATGAGGAAGCCGACCAGCGCAGCCACGGGAATCACCCATGCCAGCGCCATGAACATGCCGGCGCGCACCTGCGCATTCAGCGGCGCTGTGCTGGAATGCAGGATGAATGCACCGTGGATCTGTCCGTCCTTCCAACCTTCCATGCGGAATCCGACGGCATCCTTGCCATTCGCGGTGGGGCTGTTGGAGGGGTCACCGTGGCAGGACAGGCAATCCGCGGTCAGACGGATGGGCCGGGCATAGATGATGTCGTCACGCGCCTGGTCAACCTCGAAATAATCCTCCTCATGCTGGTTCTCCAGGCGGGAAAGAATGGCCAATTCCTCCTGCCGAGGCTGATTGGCAGGATTGCGCGGCGACAGGGCAGCGATTCGAAACCGATAGCCCTGCCGCCCCGCTACGCTCTGCACGGCATTCCATGCAGACACGACGGGCACCGTCTGGTAGATCTTCGTGAAACGGTAGTCGCCATTGTTCCTGACCTCTTCGGCGAGACCTGCATTGAAGGCGCCCGAGTCACGCATCGCCGAGATGGACTGGCGGACATTCTCCGCACTCAGCAGCACACCGCGCATGGCCTCCAGCGTGAGTTGCCTCCCCTGCCGCTGGAGGTTCGCCCTCTGGATGAGCAGGCACGCGGTGGCCGTAGCGACGACGGCGCCGAGGGAAAGCAAGGTCAGCTGGGTGCGCAGCGAAAGGTTGTTTCGAATCATTGGCGGCATGCCGTCCATACAGCTCTTCGGCATGTTGCGACGCATTCTCGAGAATTGTTTGAGCCTACTTCAGCAGCAACAGCCGGAACCGGCGTCCGGCAACCCCGCAAAGGGCCCGACAACGCCGCCTCGCCCCGCCGTCGAACCCGGCGCTCAATCCTGGCGCAGGGTGAGGGCAGGGTCAACCGTGGCGGCGCGCCACATAGGCAGCAGGCCGGCAATCGTCGCTCCGGCGAGAAAAGCAATCAGGCCAGCGGCGATCATCGCGGGATCCTGGCTGTCGACCCCTACCAGCAGCGAGCGGGCGTACCGGAGGACGGCTACAGCACCGGCGAGCCCAGCGACAAGTCCGGCGGCGACCGGGGTCGATATCTCTCGCGACACAAACCAGCAGAGATGGCGCGGCGTGGCGCCGAGGGCAGCACGAAGGCCGATCTCCTTCCTGCGCTGCGAGACCGAGTACGTCAAGAGGCCGAAAATACCGACCATGGTGACGATGAGGCCCATGGCGGCGAATGCCGCGCCGACCACAGCCAGCAGCTTTTCGCGGACCATGGTCCGGTCGACGAGCAACTCGAGCGGGACAACATCGGTCACATGAAGCCCGTTGCCCAGCGCGGCGGCTTCGCGGGCGGCGAGTTGCCCGGTGGAGACGGCGCCGAGGTCCGAGCGGACGTAAAGGGTGAACGTACGAGGGGGTTTCATCGGCATGTAGACGATGGGCTCCGGTCCGCCGTGGGTGTCGCTGTAATGCGCATCGGCGGCCAGGCCGACGATCAGGTGGCGGACGCCGTCGTCGCGCAGGAACTCGCGGCCGACGACGCTGGTATCGCCGAAGTACTTGCGCGCAAAGGCGCGGTTGACGACAGACGGGACGGGCTCATCATCGTTGTCGCGGTTCGAGAGGGAGCGCCCCTCCAGCAGCGGCGTCCGCAGCGTCTCGAAGTAGCCCCCTGAAACGCGGTAGAACGTCTCCTCGGCTTCACTGAAGTGCCGGCCGGGCAGGGCCACACGCTGGGCACGCCGGGCGTCGGAGAAAGCGGCCCACCAGGCAAGGGCGGCGTTCGAGACACCGGCGGAAGCGGCGACCCGGTCGCGGATCTGATTCGCCATGGCCATCTGGACATCGCGCGTGGGGGTTCCAGTCGCGCCGTTGTTGACCATGCCGATGACAGCAACGCCCCGCGGATCGAACCCGAGATCGACGGAGGTGAGGTTGCGGAAGCTGGCAACGAATCCTGTACCGCAAACCAGGACGGCGAAAGCGAAGGCCACCTGGGCGCCAAGAAAGACGCGCCCCAGGCGGGTACCGGTCTGACCGCCGGCGCGGCGCAGGGCAAACATGGGCCCGCTGCGGGTAGAGTGCAAAGCGGGGATCAGAGCGCAGAGCAGTGCCACCAGACCTGCGACGGTCGCGCACACGGCCGGCACCATCATGTCGGTCGACAGGTCCAATTGCAGAGGGCGGCCATACGAGGAGGCGAGATTCAGCAGGAAGGGTGCCGCGAGGCGCGCGATGACGATGCCGATGAAGATGGCGCATACGACCGGAAGGAACGTCTCTGTGAGCAACCGGCGCGTGAGGCGGGTGCGTGAGGCTCCCAGCGAGAGCCGCAGGGCCATTTCCCCGGAGCGGGCAGCGAAGCGGGCCGAAAGCAGGCCGGCGACATTGATACAAGCAATGAGCAGGACACACAGGGAGACAGCCAGCAGTATGGCCAGGGGCCGGGCATACTGCCGGCGGAAGGAAGTGAAACCGCCGGGGGCTGGGTTTACAGTGAGACCGATCTTGCGAAGCCGTTCCGCGAGGCCTGGCGGCAATGAAGAGCCCGCCGCCAGGCGCTCAGCCTGTTCGCGCAGAAACGTCGCCTGGAGGCTGTCCTGGAGGCTGGCCGGATCGACGCCTGCCCCGAGTCGGGCCAGCACACGGAACACGCGGGCTCCATGATTGGTGAGCATGCCGCGTGAGGCAGTGGTCACAGGCAGCCAGATATCGATGAAGCGGCCGGTTTCCACTCCAGTGAATCCTCGGGCAGCTACGCCGAGCACTGTAAAGGGGCGCTCGTCGATGAGGATCCGCCGCCCGACGACCCCTGGGTCGGCGCCGAATCGACGCTGCCAGAGATCGTAGCTCAGCACACAGCTGAATTGCGGCGATGCAAGATTCTCCATCCCGCTGGAGAGCATCTCGCCGCGCGCAGCGCCGATCCCCAGCGTTTCAAACATGTTCTCAGTGACATTCTGGACGGCGGCGAATTCACGCGGCGCATTGCTATCCCCGAACTGGACGGCGGTACGCGTGGGCGTGTCGAAGAGCATCAAACGGGCACGGGGTCCGGCGGCTTGCCGGAGTTCGGTGAAGAGGGGATAGCTGAAAGCAGCCCCCTGAATGGAGCCAGGCAAGGCGACGTCCGGGGCGGGACTCTCAAGAGTGACCAGGGTCTCAGGGCGGGCCACCGGCAGCGGGCGGAACATCGCCGCGTTCATGATCGAATAGACGGCAGTAATCGCGCCGATGGCGAATCCCAGAGACAGGACGATCGTCAGAGCAAAGACCGGCTGGCGAACAAGGGTACGCGCGGTCTGTAGGATGTCCTGTAGAAAAGACTCGAGGAAGACATTGACGCGGAGATCGCGGCTCTGCTCGCGAAAGGCGAGTTCGGGTCCGAAGGAAGCCAGAGCGCGGGCGCGCGCCTCGGCGGGGGCAAGGCCCTTGGCCTCCCATTCGGCGGCGCGGCGCGCGAGGTGATCCTCGTATTCGGCGGCGAGGTCGTCGTCAAGATGCCTCGCGAGCAGGGCGTTCCGGAGTTTCGAGATCCACGACATGTCTGCTGTTCCTCTTCGACGGTCCGTCAGGCGAGCCGGAGCACGCGCGTAACGCCGGTGCGGAAGTCGTTCCAACGTTCGCGCTCAGACTCGAGCTGCCGGAGCCCGCTTCGCGAGATGGTGTAGAGGCGAGCGCGGCGTTTGTTTTCGGTGACCTGCCACTCCGCCGAGATCCAGCCCAATTCCTCCATGCGATGGAGGGCGGGATAGAGGGAACCTTCCTCGACCTTAAGGGCCTCCGCGGACAGCGACTGAATGGCATTGGCGATGCCGTAGCCGTGGAGGGGTCCACGACGGCTGAGGATGGTCAGGACCAGCAGATCGATGGCTGTTTGTGCGGTATTGGGCGTCTTCATACTACGACCGCTAGGGTAGCAGTCGTAGTATTAGCGAAGTGCGATAGCTTGTCAAGAGGCGCGTACGTCACATTAAAGCCGCGGCCGCGCCCGATCGCCTCAGTCGGATCGCCCAGATAAAGAGCCCGTGCCGCAGGCTCCGTTACTAAGGCGCAAGCTCCTTGTACATTACGGTCGTATCCTCGAGGTCCGGTGTGAGCGACCCACGCGCATAGCGCGGGATGACGCCTGCGGCGACGTAGCCTAGCTGGAGATACAGACTTTCCGCACTGCTGCGTGAGACGGTATCGAGGGTAAGCAGGCTCCTGCCCTCTTCGCGAGCTACCTGCTCGATGGCGAGCATCAAGGCTCGCGCGATGCCCTGTCGGCGAACATCGGGATGGACCAAAAGCTTCGCCACGTCCGCCCGGTGCTGCTGATTCGGCGGAACCGCCAGGTTCATTTGTACCGTTCCGACGATCCGCCCGGACTGGCGCGCGACAAGCACCCGGCGCGTGCCCGCCCGCACAGCCGCCAGCACATTGCCGGTCCAGAAGGCACGCGCGTCGTCAACCGAAAAAGGGATAAAGAAACTGACCCCGGCTCCGCCATACACCACGGCCTGCAGAATTCCGGCCAGCATCGTGATGTCGTTCTCGATCGCGGCTTCCTCCAGCAGTTGCGGCCGCCATTCCAGGATTTGAAAGGATGTCTGCGTCATGGCTGCACCATCGCAACGACATAGCGGGCTTCACGGCGGCCTACGCTCTGGAAGCGCGTCGGTCCGGTGAGGAGATAGCGCAGACAGTCGCCCGCTCGCAGATCAAACTCGTGCCCGTCCACCTCCAGCCTCAACCGGCCGTCGAGCATCCACAGGTGATGCTCCAACCCATGGACGGGCGCGGTCTCGAAGCGGACCGTGGCTCCTGCGGGAATACGCACCTCCACAAGTTCACCGCGCAGCCCGGGCGTAGGGGGTGAGACAGCCCGGCGCCGGTATCCGCTCTCTGGATCCGTCCAGTCAGTCTGGCTGGCGGCGAGGACCAGATTCGCCGGTTTCGCTTCGGCATCGGCCATGAGACGGGACAGGGTCCAGCCAAAGGCCGAGCACAGGCGTCCTAGCATGGCCGCTGTGGGGCTGAGTTCGGAGCGCTCCAACCGCGAGAGGCTGGCACGGCTGATTCCGGTTTTCTCCGAAAGGGCTTCCAACGACCAGCCGTGTTCCGCGCGCAGGCTGGAGAGGCGTTTTGCGATGCGCTGTTCGATGGGATCCGTGCAGGCTTCGACGGCGGATAGTATCTCCATGTAGAGACAATATCTCTATTATGAGAACCGCGCAAGCCATGCAGCAGCCGGTCCGCCTCGCGCCATTAGAGGGAAGCGAGCGCCGCGGCCCAACTCGTCAGGCCTTCTCTCTCCCTACGGAGGGCCCTCCCGATGCAACGTCCGCGGCTAGCGCAGCTTCAGCGACTCGGCGAAACGTACTCATCAGGGTTTCCCATTCGCCGGGCGGCAAGGCGGCGCGCAGCCGCTCCTGCGCCCGCTGCCACCCTGGATTTGTGCGGGCCAGGATGGCCTTCCCCTCGGCCGTCAACCGGTAACCGCGCTCGCGGCGGTCCTTGGACTCCGCCAGTTCGATCCACCGGTTGCGCTGGAGCACCTTGAGATTCCTCGACAGCGTGGTCTTGTCCAGCCCCAGGATGCGCCCTAGAGCCGCCTGGCCCGAGGTATTGATCATGTTGAGCGCGGTCAACAACGAGTATTGCGCCGGCTCCAGCCACGGGCCCATCTCCTGACTGTAGAGTTGGGTGACCAGACGTGCGGCACGCCGCAGGTTGGCACACAGACACTGCAGGTCTGGCAGTGGGCCCGTTTCCGACGGAGACTTCCTGCTCATTTCCTAGCCTGCTCAGTGCGCGGCTGGGGCAATCAACGCGCGCAATGGCGTCAACGGGCCCAGAGGCATGTAATCGAATGTCACATAGTGCGCTTTCATCAGGGGCAGCGTCTCCAGAATCGCTTTCGCTTCTTCAACAGATTTGCAGTCCATCAGAAACACAACGCCTTTGCCGTCACCCTTGGCATACCACTGCTCGATCTTCCCGTCCAGGTAAAGCTGGACGGTGTCGCGCACCTCGTCGTGCATGACTGTGGCGATCTGTTCCCGAGTGACGCCGGAATTCACGGAAAGCGTCGCGAGAATGTGAGTAATCTTCGGCGCGGCCGGCGGCTGGGCCTGGAGCCCAAAGGCCGCCATGAGCAGAAGTAGGATACTGCGGCAGGTCGTTAGTTGCATATACAACCAATATCACGGAAGCTGCGGAATCTGAGCCGAAAACAATGCGCGGAGAAATTTATCTTTCGATTTCCGGAACAGATGTCGAATTCGATCGGCGAGCTTCGACTGTGCTGTAGAATCCACGGAGCCGGCAGGATTCGCTGGGAAACTGATCGGTTCGACACCGCAAGGAGCAACTCCCATGAACTCGAGTGTTTCGAAAACCCGCCGAGCAGGCGCGATTCTTGCCGGCTTCGTGTTCGTCGTGGCCACCTCCACCGCCGCAGACATGCTGTTTCACGCCACGGGGGTGTTCCCTCCGATGGGCCAGCCGATGTCGAACCCGTTGTTCGCCTTCGCTCTTCTCTATCGCTGCGTGTTCGCCATCGTGGGCACTTACCTGACGTCCTGGCTGGCGCCGGACTGGGTGATGCCGCAGGCAACCTTGATGGGTGGCGCCGGCCTGCTGGTCTCCACCTTGGGTGCAATCGCAACCTGGAACCAAGGGCCGCAGTTTGGCCCCCACTGGTACCCCGTATTGCTTGCACTCAGCTCACTGCCCTGTTCCTGGGCGGGCGCCTGGCTTTTCCATCGGCTGTCGCGCGGAAGAGCGCACTCGACCACAAACCCGAGCCATGCTTAACAGGCCGAGCCCGATCTCAACTGAATACGAAACAAGGAGAACCCCACATATGAACAAAATCACCCCATTCCTCTGGTTTAACGGGCAGGCGGAAGAGGCCGCGAACCTCTATGTTTCCCTGTTCGAGAACTCCCGGATCCTGCATGTCTCGCGGTATGGAGATGCCGGCCCGGGGCCGGCGGGCAGCGCCATGACCGTCAATTTCGAATTGGACGGACGGCCGTTCATCGGTCTCAACGGAGGACCGAACTATGTGTTCACCGAAGCGGTCTCGTTCGTCATCAACTGCAAAACGCAGGCCGAGGTGGACAAGTTCTGGGATGCGCTCACCGAAGGCGGAGAAGAGAGACAGTGCGGCTGGTTGAAGGACAGGTTCGGTCTGTCGTGGCAGGTGATTCCGGAGTGCCTCGGCCGCCTGATGGGCGACCCGGACTCGAAGAGGGCGGGCCGCGTGATGCAGGCCATGTTCAAGATGAAAAAGATTGACATTGCCGCGCTGGAAGCGGCGCACGCCGGGGCATAGCCACACAAAACCAACGGCGGGCGGGATCGGGTGCCACCAGGCCTGCTAATTGATCTACGGAGTCCTCTCCTTCGTTACCGCGCGGCGCACTCAGGAAATGGGAATCCGGACGGCAATGGGCGCGACCCGCGGAGATCTGATGAAACTGGTCGTGGGAGGAGGATCCGTACCGGTTCTCACGGGCCTCGTGGCCGGCTTCCTGGGAGCGCTGGGCGTGGCGCGATTCCTGCAATCCATGCTGTTCGCGACGTCTGTCATGGACGCGCTCACGTTGTTCAGCGTGAGCGCGCTCTTCCTCTGCGTTGCCCTGGCTGCCTGCCTCCTGCCCGCCTGGCGCGCGGCACGGGTGGATCCCATGCCGGCGCTGAGGCAGGAGTAAGGCGGTCAAGCCAAACGTCGTCGAATACTACTTCTGCGAGGCTTCCAGGGCCTGGCCGAGATCCCACAGGATATCCTCCAGGTCTTCCAGGCCGATCGACAGGCGAATGAGATCGCCCGTCACACCCGCAGCGGCCTGCTGTTCAGGGGAGAGCTGCTGGTGCGTGGTCGAGGACGGATGAATCACCAGAGACCGCGCATCGCCGACATTCGCAAGGTGCGAGAACATTTTCAGGCTGTTGACAAATTTCACACCAGCGTCGTATCCACCTTTGATACCGAAGCTGAACACTGCGCCGGCGCCCTTGGGCATGTACTTCCGGGCCAGCGCGTGATATGGACTGGACTTCAGGCCGGCATATTTCACCCAGGCCACGGAGGAGTGCGCTTCCAGCCACTCCGCCACCACCTGTGCGTTGTGGACGTGGTGATCCATGCGCATGCCCAGTGTTTCGATCCCCTGCAGAAACAGGAACGAGTTGAACGGGCTGAGGGCGGGGCCCAGATCGCGCAAACCTTCCACTCGGGTCTTCAGGATGAACGCGATGGGGCCGAAGATCTCGGCGAAGTTCATTCCATGGTAGGCCGGTGAAGGCTGGTTGATCATCGGGAACGGTCCCTTGGACCAGTCGAACTTCGCACCATCGACAATGATGCCCCCGATGGACGTGCCATGACCGCCAATGAACTTCGTGAGCGAGTGCAGGACGATGTTGGCGCCCCAGTCGATGGGACGGCAGAGATAGGGAGAGGCAAACGTGTTGTCGATAAGGAAGGGCAGGCCCGCATCGGCCGCAATCTTCGCCACGGCCTCGATGTCCAGCACGTTCCCGCGCGGATTCGACAAGGTCTCTGCGTAAATGGCCCGCGTCTTGGGCGTAATCGCCTTGCGGAAGTTCTCCGGATCGTCCGGTTCGACAAAGGTCACGTCGAGGCCCATGCGCCGGAACGTCACGTCGAACTGCGTAAAGGTGCCGCCGTAGAGGGTGCTGGAAGAGACGAAGTGATCACCTGCCTGCAGCAGGGAATTCAGCGCCAGAAATTGAGCGGATTGTCCCGAGGCCACCGCCAGTGCGGCCGCGCCATTCTCCAGCGACGCCACGCGCTTTTCCAGCACATCGGTCGTCGGGTTCATGATGCGGGTATAGATGTTGCCAAACTTTTGCAGTGCGAACAACTGGGCGGCGTCGGCCGAGTCGTCGAACGCAAACGACGTGGTCTGGTAGATCGGTACGGCGCGGGCCTTCGTGGCCGGGTCAGGGTCGTAACCGGCGTGAAGGGCTCGCGTGTTAAAGCCCAGTTCGCGTTGCAGGTCCTTCAGTTTAGACATTGTCCTTATGATGCCATGGCAGCGGACGCCGCGCAGAGCCGCTCGCCCTATCGTCCGTTCGGGGCGCCCCCCCCTTGGTCAACGGGGCCAAAGATACTCTCCAGACGGGATGGGTTCCGTCACTCGCCCGCCGCATACTGGACGCATCCAAGAGAGGCAGTAGTGCAACGGTCGATCGGAAGGGACGAAGATGCGGAACCTGGTGATCAAACGAGCGCTGTTCATTTTTCTGTTGGTGATTGGTGTCCTGGCCGGCATTGAGGCCTGGCACGTGATGAGGCATCCGAGTACGAGCCTGTTTCTGTTCTCGGGCCTGTTCGTTGCCGGACCGGTCTACTGGGCCTTGTTTGTATGGCTGTGGTTGAAATACGACCTCACCGGGCCAGTCATGGACGTGACGAGCCCCCGCCAGGCCAGCGAAACGGAGGAGACCGAGGAGTGGCGCAGATCCTCGGTGCTGGCCATTCGCCACAGCGCCATCCATGGGCGGAAGCTGATCGGCTAGCCACGCCCGGCTGGGTGGACCAACGCACTCCGGGCAGGAAATAGTACCTGCCCGGGGTGTGGCAATCCCTCGAACTCACTCCGGAGAGATCTCGCCAGCGGACCCGTCCGCCGCTCCTCGACAACAGGTGTATCTCGACGCGGCCAAGGCGCATACCCGCCTTGCTCTCATTCCACGCGCCGCAGCTCGCCCTGCTTCAGCGTTTGTACCCGATCTTGCGCAGCAGGCTGTGGCGCCACTCGACATCCGCCGGCCCCTCGACGCCCTTCGGCTTCTCGCCGTCAATGACACCCAGCACGCCCCGTCCCTGCGCGGTTTCCGCCACGATCACTTCCACGGGGTTGGCCGTCGCACAGAATAAACCCACCACCTCCGGCACGTCCTTGATGCGGGAAAGCAGGTTGATGGGATACCCTTCTCGCATACAGATGACGAAAGTGTGCCCCGCGGCCACTGCCTGCGCGTTCTGAATCGCCATCTCCTTCAGGGCCTCATCGTTGCCGTCGGCGCGAATCAGACAGGCGCCGGAGGCCTCGCAGAACGCGATGCCAAACTTCAACTGAGGCACCGTGTTCACAATCGCTTCGTAGATATCCTCGACGGTCTTGATGAAGTGGCTCTGGCCGACAATGATGTTGCCATCTTCGGGAATGCTCAGACGGACTGGTTTCAGCTCCATGGCAACGAATATGGTAACGCGTCGGTTATCCTGACTCCATATGCGTCTCGCTCTGCTCCTACTCGCCAGCGCTCTCCTCATTACCGCCGAAGAGCGCATCAATTCGGACATCAACCAGAAGCTCCGTAAGGAAGAGGCTGCCAGTTCGCAGGTCATGAAGACCTTGCACATGCTCACTGACCGTTACGGCCCTCGGCTTACGGGTTCGCCCAATCACGAGGCGGCAGCCAGGTGGGCGCGCGACAGGATGACAGAGTGGGGTCTCAAGAACGCCCACTTGGAACCGTGGGACTTCGGACATCCGGGCTGGCTCAACGAACGGGCCACCGGCTTCGTCACCGCCCCGGTGAAAGACAACCTCGTGTTCGAAGTGCTCTCCTGGACCCCTTCCACCAAGGGCGCGGCGAAATCGCTGGCCATTCTCCTGGAGCCGCCCAAGACGCCCACCCAGGAAGAACTCGCCGGCTGGCTGGCCGCCAACAAGGATAAGGTGAGTGGACGCATCGTCATGGTGGGCAAGCCCGCGGTGATCCCCGTCAACTTCACCGCCGTGGCGAAGAGGATGGACGACGAAGCCCTGCAGCGCCGCCTGTCCGGCCAGGGCGGACCCGGCGGTCCCAACCGCACACCGCCCGCCAAGCCCGAACCCGGCAAGCTCACTGCGGCTCAGGTGAATTCACAACTGGATGAATGGCTGGCCGCCAATGGAGCCCTGGTCCGCGTCAATGACGCCGCCATGGCCCACGGCATGGTCCGCGCCTTCAATAACCGCTCCTACGACCTGACGAAAGTGGTGCCAACGGTGGTCCTCCGCAACGAGGACTACGGCCGCATCGCGCGCCTGCTGGACGACGGCGAAAAGGTCGAACTGGAGTTTGACATCACCAATCAGGTCTATCCGGAAGGGAAGACAACTTACAACGTCGTCGCCGAGATTCCGGGCACCGACAAGGCGGAGGAAGTGGTGATGCTGGGCGGCCACCTCGATTCCTGGCATTCGGCCACCGGCGCGACAGACAACGGCATCGGCTCCTCCATGATGATGGAGGCCGCACGGCTGATCCAGACCTTGGGAATCAGGCCGCGCCGCACCATCCGCATCGCTCTCTGGAGCGCGGAAGAGCAGGGTCTCCTCGGTTCGCAGGCTTATGTGAAGGAACACTTCGGCACGTTTGAAGAGCCGAAGGCCGAGTTCGGCAAGCTGGTCGCCTATTTCAATATCGACAGCGGCACCGGCCGGGTGCGCATGGCCAACGTATTCGGTCCGCAGGAAGCGGCCGACGTCCTGAAGTCCGCGCTGGATCCCTTCGCCGACCTCGGAGTCGCCGGTGCCTCTGCCAGCAAAAGCCGCCGCACTGGTGGTACCGACAGCACTTCGTTCAATGCCGCCGGCCTGGCAGGTATCGGACTCGGTCAGGACCCCATCGAATACTTCGGCACCACCTGGCACACCAATCTGGATACGTATGAGCGCATCGTGCCGGAAGATGCCATGAACGCATCCGTCGTCATTGCCGGAGCCGTGTGGCACCTGGCGAATCGAGACGAGATGCTGCCGCGGTTCTCCAAGGAACAGATGCCGGAACCGGTGACGCCCAGCCGGGACTAGACCCCGTCAACCAAACGGAACAGGGAAGGGCTGGCGATCTGCCGGCCCTTACTTTTTCTCCTGGGTCTGCGCCGCCTGATACTCTTCGTAGGTTCCCGGGAAGTCTTCGATCTTGCCGTGGTCGAAGTGCCAGATGCGCGTGGCCACTTCATCGATGACATCGTGATCGTGCGTCACCAGCAGCACCGTGCCTTCATACTTCTGCAGCGCGATGTTCAGCGCATTGATCGATTCCAGGTCCAGGTGGTTGGTGGGTTCGTCCAGCACCAGCAGGTTCGGCTTCTGCAGCATCAACCGGCAGAAGATGATGCGCGCCGCCTCGCCGCCCGACAAAGCCTGCGTGGGCTTCAAGGCGTCGTCGCCGCTGAACAGCATCTGTCCCAGCAACCCGCGCAGCTCTTCCTGCGATGCCCGCGGATCGAACTGGTAGAGCCATTCGATCACCGTCATACCGTGCTGGATCGACTCGCGGTGGTCCTGCGCGAAGTAGCCCACGGAGACCTCGTGGCCCCACGTCACCGTGCCGGCATCGATCGCGAACGCCCGGTCCGAATCGTCAATGCCGCCCGGCGCATTGCGCAGCAGGCTGCGCAGCATGGTCGTCTTACCGCAGCCGTTGCGGCCCATCAGCGCGATCTTCTCGCCGCGCGAAACCTTGGCCGAGAACTTCGAAATCACCTGCAGCTCATCGTAGGACTTCGCCAGCCCCTGGACTTCCAGCGGATGGCGGCCCGACGGGCGCTCAATCTGGAACCGGATGAACGGCCGCTGGATGTTCGACCGCGCCAGTTCGGCGTTCTGCAGCCGTTCCACTTCCTTCTTGCGCGACGTCACCTGGCTCGATCGCGTACCGGCCGAAAACCGCGCGATGAACTCGTTCAATTGCGCAATCTTCTTCTCGCGCTGCTCGTTCTGCGCCTCGATGCGAGACCGGATCTGCGTCTTGGCCAGCACCATGTCGTCGTAGCCGCCGGTGTAGGTGATCACCGTCTCATAGTCGATATCGGCCGTGTGCGTGCACACGCTGTTGAGGAAATGTCGGTCGTGCGAAATGACGATGAGCAGCCCCTCGTACTTGCACAGGTAATCCTGCAGCCAGTGCACCGAATCCAGATCGAGGTGGTTGGTCGGTTCGTCCAGCAGCAACACTTCCGGACTCCCGAACAACGCCTGCGCCAGCAGCACGCGCACCTTCTGGCCGCCCTGCAGTTCGCCCATGCGGCGCTCGTGCAATTCGTCTTCGACACCCAGGCCCGACAGGAGAATGGCCGCGTCGCTCTCGGCGCTGTAACCGCCCTCTTCGCCAACCACGCCTTCCAGTTCACCCAGACGCATCCCGTCGTCATCCGTCAGCAGCGCGGGATCCTTCTCATACAACGCTTCCCGCTCCTGCATGGCCTGCCAGAGCGGGGCATTGCCCATGATCACTACATCGAGAACACGATGCTCATCGAAGGCGAACTGATCCTGCCGCAACACACCCAGGCGTTTGGGCCGGGTCACCGTCCCCTTGAAGGCATCCAGTTCGCCGGTGAGGATCTTCATCAGCGTCGACTTCCCCGCCCCATTCGGCCCGGAAATCGCATAGCGCCGTCCGGGCAGAAACGTAGTCGTGACGTCTTCGAACAGAATCTTGGCGCCGAAGCGCATGGTGAGGTTGTTGACGGAAATCAAGGAATTACCATTTTAGCGAAAATGCCCATTTTTCGCTAGTTTTCGAAACCTGGGCCACCGCACCCGCTTCCAACGCATAGACGGGAAAGAGCGCCGCCCCGCCCCAATCCCGTATCATGCGAGGCATCAGGATACGTTGGGCATCCCGCGGGCAAGCAGCAAACCCGCACCTCGCTCGAGCCGGACATCGTAACGGGAGGGGACTTGAGCAGAAACTCTCTACGGGCAAGGGCGGAAAAAGGTGCCCTCGTTCTCCGCGGCCACTTTCGCCGCTTCTTCTCTGAACTTGGGCCGGGCCTCATCACCGGTGCCGCCGATGACGATCCCTCCGGCATCTCCACCTACTCCGTGACGGGTGCCGCCTTCGGCTACCAACCGCTGTGGACGGCGCTCTTCACCTTCCCCCTCATGGCGGCCGTACAGGTCATGTGCGCCCGTCTGGGGATGGTCACCGGCCGGGGACTCGCCAGTATCATCCGCCGGCACTACCCGCGCTGGGTACTATGGATCGCCTGCCTCCTGCTGCTCATCGCCAACGTCGTCAACATCGCGGCCGACCTTGGCGGCATGGCCGACGTCACGCAGCTCCTCACCGGAGTCAGAGCCATCTACTGGACCCCCGCTTACGCCCTGTTTATCGCCGGCATGCTCTTCTGGACCAGCTACCGCACCATCGTGCGCATCTTCAAATGGCTCACACTGGCCCTTTTCGCCTACATTGCCGCCGCGATCCTCGCGCATCCCGATTGGGCCGCCGTCCTCCGCGCAACCCTGATCCCCAGCGTCCAGTGGTCGGCCTCCTTCTGGGCCACGCTGGTGGGGATCCTCGGTACCACCATCTCGCCTTACCTCTTCTTCTGGCAGGCCGCCCAGGAGGTCGAAGAGGAGAAAGCCGAGGGACGAGTGACGGTGAAGCAGCGCGAAGGCGCCTCGAGGAAGGAACTCCTACGCTCTCGCAATGACGTCCTCACCGGAATGTTCTTCTCCAATCTGGTGATGTACTTCATCATCCTGACGTCGGCCGCCACCCTGCACGCGCATGGCACTACTTCCATCGCAACAGCCAAGGACGCGGCCGAGGCCCTGCGGCCCTTCGCCGGAGCCGGTGCCTACTGGCTCTTTAGCCTGGGCCTGATCGGCGCGGGCATGCTCGGAGTACCCGTATTGGCCGGCTCCTGCGCCTACGCCATCGCGGAAGCCGCTAACTGGGTGGGCTCTCTGGAGGTGCATCCGCCGCTGGCCCACGGCTTCTATGGCGTGATCACGGTCGCCATGTCCGTAGGACTCGCCCTGAACTACGCCGGGCTCGATGCCGTCCGGATGCTATTCTGGTCCGCTGTTGTGAATGGCATCCTCGCTCCGCCGCTGTTGATCTTGGTCATCTTGCTCACCAGCCGCGCGGACATTATGGGGGAACACCGCAACGGACCGCTCCTCCGCTCTCTTGGCTGGACATGCGCCATCACCATGATCGCCGCCAGCCTCCTGATGCTGGGGAGTTCATTCATTGGCGGAAGCAGCCACTGATCCAGCTGATTTCTAGTGCGCGTGCCCCAGCCCGACCACCCATCCGCGCTAGTCTGAATACCATGACTCTGGTGCTTCCCCAATGATCGGACTCGTCGATATCCAGAAGGCCATGGCCCGCATCCGCGAGTCCATCCGCCTCTCCCCGCTCGTCCATTCCGAGTCCCTTTCCGCGCTCTCCGGCAATGAGCTCTACCTCAAGCTGGAGAACCTGCAGCGCACCGGCTCGTTCAAGGAACGCGGAGCCCTCAACAAGATCCTCACCCTGACAGATCAGGAGAAGTCCCGCGGGGTCATCGCCGCCTCGGCCGGCAATCACGCCCAGGCCGTCGCCTACCACGCCACCGCCCGCGGCATCCGCTCCCGCATCTGCATGCCGCTCGCCACGCCCCTCGTGAAGGTTTCAGCGACCCGCGGCTACGGCGCCGAGGTCGTGCTGCACGGCCGCAACTACGACGAGGCCTACCAGGAAGCCGTACGCCAGTGCGAGGCCGACGGACTCACCTTCCTCCACCCCTTTGACGACGAAGCCGTCATCGCCGGGCAAGGCACGCTCGGCCTGGAAATGCTGGCCCAGAACCCGGCGCTCGACGTCATCATCGCCCCGGCCGGCGGCGGCGGACTGCTGGGCGGCCTGGCCTGCGCCGTCAAGGAGATCAATCCCCGCATCGAGATCGTCGGCGTGGAAGCAGCCCGCGTACCCTCCATGGCCGCCGCCATGCATTCCACCGGACCCGTCACGGTCGACGCCGCCACCACCATCGCCGACGGCATCGCCGTGCGCCGCGTGGGCGAACTGACACTCCCGCTCGTCCGCAAGTACGTCGACTCCATGGTCGTCGTGGAAGAGGAGGAAATCGCCAACGCCATCCTGCTCCTGCTGGAGCGCGAAAAGACCCTGGCGGAAGGCGCCGGAGCCGCCGCCCTCGCCGCCGTCCTTCAGCACAAAACCGCCTATCAGGGCAAACGCATCGGCCTGCTGGTCTGCGGCGGCAACATCGACGTCACCTTGCTCTCCCGCATCATCGAACGCGGTCTGGTCAAGGACGGCCGCCTCGTCCGCCTGCGCATCCACCTCACGGACCACCCCGGAGCCCTCCGCCGCCTCTGCGAAGTCATCGAGGAGCAGAAAGCCAACATCGTCGAAACCAAGCATGACCGCGCCTACTACGGCGTCAATCTCGGCGACACCGTCATCGACGTCACCATGGAGACACGCGGCACCAGCCACATTCAGGAACTGATGACAGCCCTGAGCGCGGCCGGTTATGTGCATGAGCGCGTCCAATGATGTCAAAATGAAGACTTATGCGTCTTCTTCTTTTCCTGTGCGCCCTCAGTGTATGTCTACTGGCCCAGTCGCCATTGGGCACCGTTACAGGTCTGGCCGTCGACCCTAGCGGCGCTCCTATCCCCAACGCCACCGTGGCCTTAACCAACGAGGCCACTGGCGTCCGCATCGAGACCGTCACCAACAGCACCGGCAATTATCTCTTCCCGAATCTCGCCCCCGGCGATTACAAACTGGCCGCTGAAGCCAAAGGCTTCCGCAAACTCGAAGCCGCCGGACTTTCCCTGGCCGCCTTCCGCACCCTCCGCCAGGACCTGCACTTCGCCCTCGAATCCTCCTCGGCTGAGGTGACCGTCGCCGAATCCGCCTCGCCGGTCATTCAGACGGAATCGCCGAGCGTCTCCTTCGGACTATCCAAGACCCAGATCCTCGAACTGCCCTCCAACCTGCGCAGCGTCTACAACAACTCCGGCGACTCCGGCCTCATCGCCAACCTCATGCCCCTCACCGTCCCCGGCGTTGTGCAGATGGGCAGCGGAGCTTACTGGATGGTCCCCGGCGGCGGCCCCAACGGCCTCAAACTGAAGGTCGACGGCATCGAAACCAACTTCGGCAACTTCGGCAGCCCGGACCCCGTCTCCCAGCCTTCCATGGAAGCCGTCGAGGAGTTCACCGCCAACCTCACCACCAACCGCGCCGAGTTCGGCGGACTCGGCACCGTCACCACCGTCACCAAGTCCGGCACGAATCAATATCACGGCGACCTCTTCTGGTACGGCAAGAATGCCGCTCTCGACGCCCGCAATCCCTTCCTCACCGCCCGGCCCTTCCAGAACATCCACGACTTCGGCTTCAGCGCCGGCGGCCCCCTCCGCAAGGACAAGACTTTCGCTTTCCTCACGTTTGAGGAGATTCGCGGCGTCCGCAGCTACCCCTTCACCTCCAGCGTCCCCACCGTCGCCCAGCGCGGCGGCCAGTTCAGCGCCGCGGTCCGCGACCCTTACGCCAACAACGCGCCCTTCACCGATAACAGGATCCCGGTCAGCCGCCTGACGCCCGAGGCCCTCAAGGCCCAGAACCTCCTCTACCCGTTGCCCAACTTCGGCGACGCCTCCCTCACCGCCGGTAACTACCGCGCCGCCTTCAACGGACCCGAAGTCCACCACCTCTTTGAGACCCGCATCGACCACAACTTCACCAGCGCCCACTCCGCTTTCCTGCGCTATCAGTGGAAGTACGACGACTACGACATCCCCGGCGCCCGCGGCCAGTTGCCACCCGTCACCGAAGGCACGTCCAAGAACCTGCGTCAGATGAACTTTGTCAGCTTCGGCGACATCTGGACCGTCAGCCCCACGCTGTTCAATGAATTCCGCGCGGGCCTCGTCGCCCTCGAATCGAAATCGTCCGCCAACGTGAAGGGCCAGAGCCTGCTCGACCAGATCGGCATCACTGGTCTGCCCGTCCGCTCCGGCGCCCCCGGCGTGCCGAACTTCTCCGTCACCGGACTCAGCACCTACACCCAGAGCCTGCTCAATCCCGTCGTCGACAATCACTGGCAGCTCGCTGACAACATCACCAAGATCGCCGGCCGCCACACCTTCAAAGCGGGTGCCGAAGTGGTCCACTGGATGGTGAACAAGCACGTCACCTCCAACGCCGCCCTGTTCGGCAACTTCTCGTTCCAGAACCGCTACACCGGCCAGCCCTACGGCGACTTCCTCCTGGGCCTGCCCACCACCGTCACCCGCCTCGACCCCTACGCCGCCCAGTACTTCCGCTGGACCGACGCTTCCTTCTACGTCCAGGACGACTTCAAGGTCAACGCGCGCCTCAGCCTCAACTACGGCATCCGCTACGAGTACAACCAGCCCGCTTCCGCCCGCGGCGATAACTTCTACAACTTCGACGTGCCTACCGGCGCCGCCGTCCTGCCCACAGCCGCCGCCCGCAGCCTCATCAGCCCCTATTACCCCTCGACTCTGCCCATCATCACGGCCGACAGCATCGGCCTGGGCCGCTCGCTGCGCACCTCCGACAACAACAACTGGGCCCCGCGCGCCGGCTTCTCCTACCGCGTCGACAACTCGGGCAAGACCGTCATCCGCGGCGGAGCCGGCATCTACTATGGCCACTACTCCGTCGGCGCGCTCGGCAGCCAGGTGGCCGGCCCGTTCGCCGTCTCCACCACCAGCAACAACGCCTTCGCCAACGGAGCCCCCCTCTTCACCCTGGCCCAGCCCTTCGCCGCACCGGGCAGCGCCGGCACGCTGAACCTGAACGGCCTGGCGTCGGATCTCAAGAACACCTACTCGCTCCAGTATTCCTTCACGCTCGAGCGCGAACTCTCCCGCGACTTCGGCCTGCGCCTCAGCTACATCGGCTCCAAGGGCACCCAGTTGCCCTATATGCGCAACATCAACCAGCCCCGCGCATCGTCCACAGCCTTCGCCCAGGCACGCCGCCCCTATCCCATCTACAACAATGTGGTCTTCGCCGAAAACGGAGCCAACAACAGCTACCAGGGCCTCCAGACCGGCATCACCAGGCGCATGTCCCGCGGCCTGCAGTTCAACTCCACCTGGGTCTGGGCCAAGGAACTCAGCGAAGTGGACGACACCAACAACGCCGAGATCAATACGCAGATTGAAGATGCCTACGATCGACGCCGCGACCGCGCCGATGTCTACTCCATCCCGCGGCACCAGTGGATGAATCAGGCCCTCTGGGAACTCCCGCTGGGCAAAGGCAAGCTTCTGGGCGGCTGGCAGATCAATGCGCTCATCAACTTCAGCACCGGCAACTGGCTGAATCCGCAGTTCTCAGGCAGCGACCCGTCGAACACCAACACGGTCGGCGGCCGTCCCGACGCCATCAGCCCGGTCACCTATCCCGGGACGCTCGGCGCCTGGTTCGACCGCACCACCTTCGCCGTACCCACGGGCGGCCGCTTCGGCAACGCCGCCCGCAATTCCGTCGAGGGGCCCGGCTATGTGGTCTTCAACGCCGGAGTCATGAAAAAGGTGCGGTTTGAAAAGGCGGGCGAAGTACAGATCGGAGCTTCGTTCCAGAACCTGCTGAACCACGTCAACTACGGCCAGCCCAACATGACCGTCAACAACGTCAACGGCGGCGTCATCACCAGCACCCACGTCTTCCTGCCGGCCGGTTCACCGCGCCAGGGCCAGTTGAATCTGCGCTGGAAATTCTAGCCGGCAACGGGGCAACCGGAGAACTCCGGCTGCCCCGCCCTTCTCACTGTTTTGAAAACTGACGGTTCGGCACCACCCGCTGGTTTGTCGTCAGCCCGGCCGTTCCATCGCCCGCAATCGACACCGTGACTGCCCGGCTGGTGAAGTCGCCCACCCGGACGACCAGCGGGACCGCGCTGCCCGGCTGGATCTGGTCCGGCACGTGAATCCTCACGTAGAGCACCGGGCCCAGCAGGCCCGGCTTCCCGCCCGCATACAACACATCCGCATCCACCCCGCCGATACTCGCCGTCACCGTGAGCTTCGGCAAGGGAAAGTTAAACGGGATGAACGTCTCGTCGATGCTGTCGTTCTGCGGGTCCGTGATGCCCACGCCGGTAATCAACCCGGAAATAGTGGTGGACGGATAAGCCGGATTCTCCACGGAGTTGGGCGTTGCGTCCTCATTATCAAAGGCGCCGGCCCCAACCCCCGAACCATCCACCGTGGCGATCCCCGGATGCGCGTCTACCACTTCCAGGGTTTGCGGCTCCGTCGTCAGGCCGTCATGCTGCAGAGTCACAGTCACTGAGCTCTTGCCGATCACGGAGTATGGAACCACCGCCAGGGCCTTCGTGGAAGACGCATAGACAATGGATGCCGGCTGGTCGTCGAACATCACCTTCACCCCGCCCAGAATCTGCGGCAGCGTGCCCGTGCTGGAGTCGTCCGGCTTGTACTCCACAGCCGTCGCCGGACCAATGCCGTTCCCGGTCACCGCCACCAGTTCTCCCGGCGAAACGGCCCCGCCCTGCATGCTGAATGCATTGGCGACGGTGATCTCCGAGAGCCCGTTGCTCCCCCCCGACCGCAGCCCGTAGACCGCGATCTGATTCGAGAACGTCGGCATATAAACACGGCCGTTGGCGACCGTGGGGTTCGCGAACTTTGCGAAACTCGGCAGCACATCGCCTTCCACCATGTCGCTGTTCCAGAGCTCCTGAGTCAGGTCTGTGGCGTCGAAAGCATGGAAAACACCGGGCCAGGGCCGTCCCACATTGCCGCCGTCTGTGGTCGTGGTCCACAGAATCGCCGTCGATGGATCGTTCTGGTTCGACGACACCGTCATCCCCAGAAACGGAATGCCGCCCGAGTTCACTGATTCGTTCACCGGCGTCGTGTCGAACTTTCCGTCCTTCAACTGATAGGCCCGCACCGGCGCGCCGAAGCCCTGAACAAACAGCAGCGGGGCGCCCGGCCGGTTCCAGTAAGCCATGTTGTAGAGCCCCGCCTCTGCAATGCGGAAGCTCTGCACCGCCTTCGGATTGCCTTCGCTCATCTGGCCCATGTTGCCGCGCTTGATCACATACAGGACGCCTTCCTTGCCGCCGCCGATCAGCAGATCCGTACCGGGCAGGGGGATGGGCGTGGTCGAACCCAGGTCGTTATCGACGTCGTTCAGATACTCCCAGTTGTCCGGCGTGAACGTGTCCAGCACGCCAAGGTTGCTGTCCAGTTTGAGGAAGCTTTGCCCCAGGTTGCGCTGTCCGTCGAAGGCGCCGTTCGCTGTGGCTACGTAGATATTCCCGTCTTCATCCACAGACGGACCGTGCCCCGTCATCCAGAGTGAGGAGCCCTCGCCATCCGGCGAGGCGTTCAGAATCGAGACCTGCTGGCTGAGGTTGGCCGCGCTATAGCCAAAGAGCCAGCCATGGTAGATGCCCGAGTCACCGTGGGACCCGAAGCCGGCATACACGACTCCTTTCTGGAGCAGCAGCGCCGGCCGCTGGATGTGCGCAAACGGCGTGAACGAAACAACACCATCCTTGTTGTCACTGCCGACCCCCGGCACCTCACCGGAGATTGTGGCCGGTCCGCCGGCAACCTGGACGCCGGTCGCCAGATCCAGGCCGTGCAACTTAAAGGAGTAAGCACGATCACTGTATGTGGCCGCCACCACATAAATCGTGTTGCTTGTGGCATCGATCACCGGAGTCGACAGAATGCCGATCTCCGGGCTGATGTCGGTGTAATAGTAGTCGATGCTGTAGTTGGCCGAGGGCACGGCCGGCCCGAGATTTACTTTCCACAGCGGTGGCGTGCTGGGCGGGGCCGCTGCATCGAAGGCGTACACCGAGTTGTGCATGGTGGCCACGATCAGGACATTCCGCTGGCCGTAACCCGGCACATCCACGCCGGAGACGTACAGAGGTTGGGCGTAGACCTGTCCATCCACCTGCAGCGAGTAGAGTTTTCCGAACTGGTTGGGGTTGACGTTCGAGTGCTGCAAAACCGTCTCCGAATTCGTGGAATTCGTCCGGAAAGAATCGTAATTTGCAGTCAGAACGTTTACTTGAGCGTAGAGAGATCCCGACAATGCGCAGAGCGCCAGCATCGGCGTGCAGGCCAGGCCCGAAAGCCTGGATACACCCCGGGTAAGGAGAGAAACGAGCATGCTCTTCTAATGACGTTGAAGAGGTCGCGAACGGTGACAGGCAATGGAAATTAATAGGCGAAGGCGCAGGCAGCGGAGACTATCTAGCGATAGTCCCTATTCGAAGACTGCACTCACCTCTGCAGAGAAGACCGACGCCAGCTTTGCACCCGGATTGCCGGTCAGCCGCGACCCAAACACACCCGCCAGCGACTGGTAATACCACCGCTGCTGCTCACGTCCGCGGCGAAACCGGGTCCACGCATGGTCGCCTCGCATTTCAATATCCTCACGGATTGATCGAATATTGTCTATTTTGTCAGCAATGGCGACCAACAGCAGATCTTCCTCGGCGGTGCTCAACAGATCGATCGTGTGCTGCTTCCGGTGCTCCCAGGAGGCAGACTTGTCCGGCTCACTCGCCCCACGGACCAGCGCCGCCACATCCCCGCCAAACAGCACCTCGATCTGCTCGTACGTAACGAAGCAATCTTCCACCGTATCGTGCAGCATCGCCGCCACGGCGAGCTTCTCCGGACAGCCGGCATCCAGCAGCGTAGCCGCCGCGCGCATCGGGTGAATCAGATAAGGCACGTTGGTACCTTTTCGATACTGTCCGGAATGCGCCGCTGCCGCAAACTGGATGGCGAAGAAGATCAGGGGAGAATCCATCGCTGTTGTAATAACCAGTAGACCACAGGAACCGAAAACAGACTGGAATCCACCCGGTCCAGCCAGCCGCCATGGCCAGGCAGCAGGTTGCCGCTATCCTTCACGCCCGCCCCCCGCTTGATAGCCGACTCACACAGGTCCCCCACCTGGCCGGCCACGTTCGCCGCCAGACACAAAACCAGCGCCGGCCCCAGCGCCACCTCAGGGAACTTCCAGTGCAGGAACCAGGCACCCAGCGCCATGGAGGAAACCGTCGAAGCGATGGTCCCTTCCCACGACTTGCCGGGGCTGATCGACGGCGCCAGCTTGTGCCGCCCGAAGTTCTTCCCAAAATAAAAGGCAAAGGTGTCGCCCACCCAGTTGATCGCCACGCCAAACAGCATCCACCATGGACTGCGGCCGTGCAGGAATACGGCGCATCGCCAGGCCCCGAAGATGTACAGCACACCCAGCACCGACATCGACGCCATCGGCAGCACCTGCGGAAGTGCCCGCCGCCGCATGGCCAGGACCCACGCCAGCAGCGCAAACAGCGTCAGATAGAGCGACTCGTTGTTCGGTAGCACCAGCAGCAACACCCCGGCCAGATAACCGATGGGACTGTGCCGCGGATCCGGTCCGCTGTCCGGAAAATGAGCGCCGGCGATGCCCTGATATTCGTAGTAACAGAGACACCCGACGACAGCCAGGATCCCCAGGAAGAACCAGTCAGGAGCAAATACGACAGCGTAGAAAAAGAACGGGGTAATGATCAGACCAGTGAGAAGCCGCTTCATCGAGTGGGTAAGCTGACGGCTTCCAACACAGGTTCGTCGGCAGCCGGTTGGGCCGGCGCCTGGCGAATGCCCCCGAAGCGGCGGTCGCGTTTCTGATAGGCCTTCAGGGCCTCCAGCAGCGCGATCCGATTGAAATCCGGCCAGTACGTCTCCGTAACATAGAGCTCGGCGTAGGCGATCTGCCAAAGCAGGAAGTTGGAGATCCGCATTTCGCCGGAGGTGCGGATCAACAGGTCGGGTTCGGGCTGCCCGGCCGTATACAGATGGTTGCCAAGGGAGTCCTCGTCCACCTTCAGGTCTTCCAGGCGGCCCGTCCGCCTCGCTTCGTCGATGACGCGGTTCACCGCGTCCACAATCTCGGTCCTGCCGCCGTAGTTGATCGCCAGATTGAGGATCAGACCTGTGTTGCCGGCCGTGGCCGCGATGGCGCTATCCAGCTCTTTCCGGATCTCGCTCGACAACTCGTCCAGCCGCCCAATCGCACGCAGCCGGATGTTGTTCTGCATCAGGTGCGCGACTTACTTCCTCAGGTAGTAGCGCAGCAGCCGCCACAACGTCTCCACTTCCGTGCGCGGGCGCTTCCAGTTCTCCACAGAAAACGCGTAAAGCGTCAGGCTGTGGACATTTAACTGCGCACACGTCTCCACCGTCATACGCACTGGTTCGACACCGGCTTTGTGTCCGGCGGCGCGCGGCAGGCTGCGGCTGTTGGCCCACCGGCCATTGCCGTCCATGATCACTCCGATATGTGCGGGAAGACGCGCCGGATCCAGCGACCGCGCCAATACCCATTCGGGCGAGCCCGGCTTTAGCGTCTGCAGTAGCGCCTGCATGAATAAGGATTCCTTCACATCTTATCGCATCCGGCTCGTATAAGAGCCCAACCCCGGAGCTGAAGGACCCGGGCCATCCCGAGTAGGGTCGGAACCTGAGCCAACTACATGAATCTTCTATCATTCCCGCACTTCTGTATTGAATTTGACAGCGTACTGTCACAGGATTTAAACAGGAGACAATAATGTCCTTTTATCGCGTACTGTGCCTGATGGGCGCCGTCCTGACGGCCCATGCGGCACATTCCGCGCGAGTGGGCATCCTCGTCAATGTTCCGCCCACCACGCCCGCCCCTGTCGTCGAGGCGCTGCAATCCGAAACAGAAGACAATCTGAAGGACACCGGCCTGCAACTCATCTGGAGCTTCAGCCAGGAGGAAGCGGCTCAAGAGACCTATGATCGCGTCATCAGCCTGCGCCTGCTCGGGCGCTGCGTACCCCTCCGGCCCGAACCCGTAAAGAACTCTCGTGTCCTGGGGTTCACCCACATCTCGGATGGAACGGTCCTGCCGTTCGTCGAGATCAGTTGCGACACGGTTCTTCGCGTCATGGGCAGCGGATCACCCCGGGTCACGCCCTATTACCCACCCAATGAGTTCGGACGAGCCCTGGGCCGCGTGCTGGTCCACGAGATGCTCCACGTGCTCACCGTCAGTTCGACTCACGAACGCGACGGCCTGACCAAACCCGCCTTCAACCGCGCCGATCTCACGCTGGGCAACCTGCGACTCACGGGCCGGGCCCTGCAACGCCTGCACCGCAGCCTGGGTCACCCGGACTTACAGGCTCAGAACGGCGGCAACCAGCGCGCCAACGCCGAGGAATGATCCGAACGGCAGTTCGTAACTGTCTGATTTTTCGCCCTTAATCCGGATCCAAGCCAGTCCCAGCACCGTCCCCAGCAGCGATCCGGCCATCAGCCCCACCAGCGCTGTCTCCAGCCCCAGAAACGCACCCATCATCGCCACCATCTTCACATCGCCGAAGCCCAGGCCCTCCCGGCCCCGGATCTTCTCATAGCCCCAGCCCAGAAACCACAACCCGCCCGACAAGGCCAGCGCCGATACCGAAGAGTTCAGAAACGAAGCCAGGGCAGCGCTGCCCGCCGGGTAGTAGGCCGAGAGCATTGCCGGGATAATCCCGTCGGGCAGGGCGACCACCGGAGACATCATCACACCCAGGGCGACCCCCCACTTGGTGAACTCGTCCGGCAGAATCCGGCTCTCCAGATCCGAGAAGATCAGTTCGATGAGAATCGCAATGAACAGGCACCATTTCACCGCCGCCCAGTTGGCGCCCAGCCGGTAGACCGCCGCCGCAAACAGGAGGCCCGTAATCAGTTCCACCATCGGATACCGGAACGAGATCGGCTCGCGGCAGCAACGCCCTTTCCCGCCCAGCACCACAAAACTCAGCACCGGGATGTTGTCGTACCACTCGATCATCTTTCCACACCGCGGACATTGCGACCGCGGCTCGTCGATCGAATAGTCGTCCGGCAGCCGGCTGATGCAGACATTCAGAAAACTGCCGATCAGCAGGCCGAACAGACCCGCCAGGGTTGTATAGAGGAATGCTTCGCTCAACTCAGCACCTTCCGGTAGACCGCCAGCGCATCGGCAGCCATGCGCTCCATCGTAAACCGCGACTCCACCAGCGCGCGGCCCGCCGCGGCCAGCCGGCTCGCCAGGACCTCATCGGTCAGGATCCTCCGCACCGCGCCGGCAATCGCTTCGGCCGAGTTCTCCACCAGCAGGCCCGTCTCTTCGTGCCGTACGATCTCCGGCAATCCGCCCACCCGGCTCGCCACCACCGGGACGCCATGCGCCATCGCCAACAGCGCCGCCGAGCCAAGCCCCTCCATGTCGGTCACATAGACAAAGACGCGGGCCGTGGCAAAATCGACGGCCAGGTCCGGACTGAACCGGATCTCGAGCCCCGTCTGCCGCAGCAAGGTGCCCCCCTTGCCCGGATCGTCGGAGGCAATACTCACCACACCGCCCGTCCGGTCGCTGACTCGCTCCGGGATCGGCGTGCAATCGTAAACGACGCTGATCCGCTCCGGCCCCACTCCGGCCTGCAGCAGCGTACCCCGCACTGCCTCACTGATGGCCAGGAAATGCGCTGCCCGCTTGTACTTCCACCACGAGGGCAGACCCTTCTTCACGGGGAACGCCACCCGCCGGCTCACGACGAAGGGACACCTCGAACGCAACGCCGCCCAGGTGTGCGACCGCGCATCGTGGCAGTGGATCAGGTCTACTTCTCGCGACCCGGCCCGCACCGCGCGCCAGTGAATCGGCTCCGCCGGGACACCCAGCTGCCGCGCCGCCTCCAGCAGCGGACTCCCTTCGGCAGCAAGCAGCCGCGCCCCTTCTTTCAGCCCGCGCAACAGTTGCAGAACCTGGTACTGCCCGCCCCGCATCGTCAACCCGGTGTCCAGGTGCAGCACACGCGGAGCAGCCATCCGCTCAGCGTCCCCAGCCCATGAAGCGGGCCTTGGCATACTTCAGGAACGTATACAGCGAAGCCATGTAGGCGATCGCCAGTCCCTCGACGCCATCCAGGAACCCACGCTGCAGCACGTAGGTTTTGAAAAAGGTCCACACAGGATCCATCAGCAGGTGGCGGTAACGCACGGCCTTCTTGCGGAACACCAGTTCCTCGGCCGCCAGCGTGGTGTAGCGGTCCATCGTCTTGAGGTGTTCGCTCAACGACCCGCAGGTGTAATGCAGCAGGTTGCCCTGCAGCGAACCAACGCGCCCGGTGCTGACCACCGATTCGTGCACATACTCGCCCACCCACTCGGACTTGCGGCGGTCGAACAATCTGATCTTACGGTCCGGATACCAGCCCGAGTAAAGGATCCACTTCCCCAGATACTGCGCCAGCCGCGGGAAGGTGTAGGCGTCGTACTCCACGCCATTCTTCTTCAGCTGCCAGATCTCGCCCTCCAGGTCTTCGCTCAGCGCCTCGTCCGCGTCGATGGAGAGAATCCAATCGTAGGTGGCCTGTTCCGACGCATAGTTCTTCTGGCCCGCATACCCGCGCCAGTTGGCCTCGATCACACGCGCCCCGAACTTCTCGGCAATCTCCACCGTACGGTCCGTCGAGCCGGAATCCACAATGAGAATCTCGTCGCAGCACCGCAGGCTCTCAATCGCCCGCGGCAGGTTCCGCTCCTCGTTGTAGGTGATGATAGTCGCCGAGATCTTCATCGCACGCGATTTAAGGCAAGAACGTCTGATCGCTATTGTACAGAACAGGCGCGGGGATGAAAGAGAGTACGAAGATAACCAGGGTCACGGCCAGCAGTTGCCAGCGTCCGCGGCCCAGCGGCCCAGATTCAAACACCGTAAAGTGCCTTCGGCCCCAGAAGAACAGAATCACCGCCCAGAACCACCACGGCCAGTAGATGAACCCCAGCGGCACCAGCATGCAGATGACGGCCAGCGATACCTTGGAATGCTTTTCGCCGAAACAGGCGTAGACAATATGGCCCCCATCCAACTGGCCCACCGGCAGCAGGTTCAGCGCGGTGGCCAGCAGGCCCACCCAGGCCGCGCGCGCCACCGGATGCAGATAAACGTCCGACGCGGCCGCCCCCGGGAAGAGCCACATCTCAATCAGGCGCATCAGCATCGGCGTCCCCAGCTGCATCTCGCCCTGCGTCCCGATGCCCGGCACGACCTTCGACAGCGCAAGCCCGATGCCCATCGCCGGAATGGCAAACGCGAATCCGGCCAGGGGCCCCGCAACGCCGACATCAAACAACTCCTGCCGGCCTTTTACGGCCGAACGGAAACGGATGAAGGCCCCGAAGGTGCCGATGAAGGTGGGCGCCGGCAGAAAGAAGGGCAGGCTCGCCTCAATGCCGTGATACACGCAGGCGAACCAGTGGCCGAACTCATGGGCCGTGAGAATCAGCAGCAGGGTCACCGCGTAAGGCAGGCCGTCCCGCAGGATGGCGGGATTGCGGAAAACCTGAACAAAAACCATCAGGTCATGTTCCAGGTCGAAGGGCGGTAAATCGTGGGCGAAGTTGAAGGCCAGGCGGGCGCCAAGCGTAGTGGTGGTGAATGCGGTCAGGACGAAGAGCAGGATGTGGAGCCACAATCGACGGCGCCACACGGGTGGAGCGGGTTCCACGGGGCGAGCCAGCCAGTAGCGCGCATCTCCGCCGGAACCCGATTCGAAAGACTGGGAATCCACCTGAGCTGAGCCGCCCTATTCCAGCGACTGCAACTCCTTGCCCGGCTTGAAACGCACAGCCTTTCCGGGCGGAATGGCTACCTCGGCGCCGGTGCGCGGGTTACGGCCGATACCGGTCTTGCGCGGCCGGACGTTGAAGATTCCAAAGCCGCGGAGTTCAATGCGCTCGCCCTGGGCCAGGGCTCGCTTCATCGACTCGAACACGGTTTCGACAGCCATTTCGGCTTTCGTTTTGGTGATTCCGGTCCGGTTGACAACCTCGTTGACGATGTCCAGCTTAATCAAGGGCGCCTCCTAAACAGGTGAGCGGGGAGCTTTGCCAACCACGGCCCCTTCCGCACCGCAAAGCCTATGATAAGATTAGGGTTTTAGCCTTGTCAAGCCAACGCTTACACACTTCTTCACCAGAAGCCGTCAAACTGGACCCAATCCTGTTCCGGCGCGCCTGCGGTGCGTTCGCTACCGGCATCACTGTGGCCACCGTTCTCGGACGCGACGGCAAGCCCCACGGGCTGACGGCCAATTCCTTCTCCTCAGTTTCGCTCGATCCGCCACTGGTGCTCATTTGCGTCGCGCACAAAGCCGCCACCCATGGCCCGTTTGCCAGTGCGTCATCTTTTGTAATCAATATTTTAGGATCGGATCAAAAGGACCTATCCATCCGCTTCGCGTCGTCCCATCCCAACCGGTTTGAGGGCCTCGACTGGACCCTTGGCGAAGTCGGCGCACCCGTCCTCACCGACAGTCTGGCCGTGATTCAATGTGAGACGAAGCGCAAAATCGCCGCCGGAGACCACACGATCTTCCTCGGAGAAGTTCGCAAAGCAGACCTGCGCGAGGGGAAACCGCTGCTCTACTACGCCGGAAATTACGTGGAAACGAAGTAGCGGAAATGGGTCTCTTTCGATAGCAGACGCGAAAACGCGGGGCGCCGCCGCCCCCGGCGGCCGAAAACGCCCCGCGCTCGTAAGTCAAAACTAGCCAGCCAGTTCCTTGGCCTTGGCCAGCGCCGTGTCGTAATCCGGATGCTCGGCCACTTCGGGCACATACTCGACGTGCTGGATCTTGTTGTCCTTATCGATCACGAAGATCGCCCGCGACTCGACACGCCAATCCTTGATCAACGTCCCATAGTTCTCGCCGAAGCTGGCGAACTTGTGATCGCTGATCATCTTCACGTTGTCGACGCCGAAGCTGTTGCACCAGCGGTTCTGGGCGAACGGCAGGTCCACGCTGATCGTGTAGAACCCGATGTTCGGCAGCTTACCCGCCTCGTCGTTGAACTTCTTGGTCTGCATGTCGCAAACAGGAGTGTCCAGCGAAGGCACTACGCTGAATACGCGCACGCCGGAGGTGGATTCCAGCGAAATGGGCTGCAGCGACTTATCTACGGCTTCGAAGTCCGGCGCTGGATCGCCAACCTTCAACTCAGGTCCGGCCAGTTCCAGCGGCATTCCCTTAAAACTAGTTGTACGGGGCATGAATCCTCCAAGTCTACGACTACCAGTTTGACCAAATCTGAAGCGCTTGTCACGGGAGAGCAGCCCACAAAATTCGCACCTGCCCGGCAGGCCGGGCCGCCGCCGGCGAAAAGCCAACGTTGACCGCGGCCACCTGCTCGAAAGGGCTATCGTGAGCACTGCTGTTGCGATGTATAAGATGAAGGCATGCGAAACTCGTTAGTCCTTCTCGGTGCGTGTCTATGCGTGTCAATTTGCGCGTCACAGGCACAAACCCCAGCTGCCGTGGTGGGCCTGGAGTTGGGCGTCGACAAGACCGATATCGAGCGCCTCCCCCTCCGGTTGAACGAGAAGTTCTCACCCTCCACCCTGCAGTACACGGCGACGGTGGAAGCGAGCTACAGCGAGTTCCTCTACGTCACGGTGAGGCTCTCCTCCAATCAGGGCGCCGCCCTGAAGATCAATGGCTCGGAGGCGAAACCCGGGGAACCATGCAAGGTGCCGCTCGCTCTCGGAGAGAACCGGATCGCCGTCGACGTGATGCCCACAGGCGGTGCGGCCACCACCTACCAGGTTGTGGTGACGCGCAAAGACCTCTCGAAGGAGTACTGGTCCGAGCCGATCGGCAAAGGCATGTGGCGCATCCAGGATTTCGGCGGCATGATCGGCAACGAGGACATGTACCTCATCGAAGGCAAAGACCGCGCCATCCTCTTCGATACCGGCATGGGCCGCGGCGATCTGGCCGCCTATGTTCACAAGCTCACCAAACTACCCGTCGACGTTGCTATCTCCCACGGCAACCGGGATCACTTCCTGCAGGTGGACCAGTTTCCCAACTCCACCGTCTACCTGAGCGAACTGGATGTCACACGGCTCCCTCCAGAACTGGTCACACCCCGGTACAAGTGGATCAAAGGGGGCGACATCATCGACATCGGAGCGGGCAGGAAGTTCGAAGTCATTCCCGTGCCCGGCCATTCCCTCGGCAGCGTCCTGTATGTCGATTTCAAGAACAAGCTGGCGATCCCCGGCGACGCAGTCAGTTCCGGCTCAATGGTCTACATGTTTGCACCCACCTGCGCCGCGCTGGATGAGTATCTCGCCGGACTCAGGAAGCTGGAAGAACGCCTGGCAAATCTCAACGGAATTACGCTGCTCGTCGGCCATCACTACCAGGAGCGCACTCCTCTCCAAGGCCCCGCCGGTAAACAACTGATCACCGACATGCGGATCGCGGCCGAGAAAGTACTGAAGGGGGAACTCGAAGGCAAACCCGCGCGCACAGGCCGCGGTGGACGCTTCACTGAGTTCCGCCAGGCGAACGTCGGACTCGCCGGCCTCTGGTACAACCCCCGGAATCTGGTCACAGACCCGGCGGCGCTCGAGTTCCTGAAGATTCAAACGGGGGACGGAAAGAAGGTGATGCCCCGCCCTGTCTTTTCGTCCATGCAGACGGAGTACAGCGCCTCTCTTGCTACGAAAACCGCCAAAGTGGAGGTGCCCCCCACCGCCTATTGGCCGAACCACAAGGGCATCACGATCAACGGCAAACCGGTAAAATCCGGCTCACCGTTGGCCATCGACTTATCCGGAGGGGTGACGAAGCTGGAAGTCGCAGTCACTGCGGAGAGCGGCTCCGTCCGTACGTACTCGGTTGTTTTCCAGAAGGCGAACTAGACACCCGCTGCCGCGGGGTGCCAGCGCCGCGATCCGGCGCCGCACCCCCGGCAGCGAAGGGAGCCTCTCAGCCCAGAACTTTCACCAACTCAGCGGCGCTCGCCACGGGCGGCTGGCACACAAAGTCCTCGCACACCATCGCCGTGGCCTCCCCCGCCTTGTCCCAATGCACCGTCATGAAAGGCCGGAAGTGCTTGCGGAACTCGTGGATCAGCGGCTCGGCGTCCCCCGTGAACTTCACCTCCGACTTCGGAGCCTGGCTCTCCAGCACCGCACACAACATCTTCGGAATCGTCACACCCTGCTGGTTGATGCGGGAGCCAAACGCAGCCAGCGTATCCCCGGCTGCTTCCTTCAACGGTTCCAATCCGCAATACTCCGCCAGCCGCAGCAGCGCTCCAGCCGCCACGGAGTTGCCCGCCGGCTCCGCCCCGTCATAGTCTTCCTTCAAACGCAGCACCAGTTCGTCGCTGTCGTCCGACGTCGAATAGAACCCGCCATTCTGTTTGTCTTCGAACAGTTCCAGCATCGACAAAGCGAGTGCCTTCCCAAACGCCAGGTGCGCCGGATCGAACGTTGCTTCATAGACATCGACACACGCCTGGGCCAGCGCCGCGTAATCATCCAGAAAGCCCCCAATCGCCGCTTCGCCTTCGCGCCAGCGCCGCATCAGCTTCCCGTCAACCATCAACTGCCCCTGGATAAATGCCAGGGCCCTCAACGCCGCGTCCAGATACCGCTTTTCGTTCAGCACCTGCGAACCCTTGGCGAACGCCGAAATCATCAGCCCGTTCCAGGACGTCAGAACTTTGTCGTCGAGGTGCGGCCGGATCCGCTTCGATCGGGCCTCCAGCAGGATCTGCCGTTCCTTCTCGAATTCGGGAGCCGGAAATGAATCCTTCAGGTACAGGATGTTCTTGCCCGTAAACTCGGCATGCGGATCGTTGTCCACATTCCCGTTCTCGCGGCAGCCATACTTCTGTGCGAAGGCCAGCGCCCGGTCCGCGCCCAGTATCTGCTTGAGCTCCTCCATCGACCACACGTAAAACGCGCCCTCACCCTTCTCATGCGGATTCGCCGGGTCAATCACGCTGTCGGCATCCTCCGCGGAAAAGAACCCGCCCTCGGGATGAGTCATGTCCCGCAGGACATACTCGAAGATCCCGCGTGCCACCTCGGCAAAGGCTTCGTCCCGCGTAATCTGATACGCCTCCAGGTAGGAACTCGCCAGTTGCGCCTGGTCGTACAGCATCTTCTCGAAATGCGGAACGAACCAGCGCTCGTCCACCGAGTAGCGATGGAAGCCGCCGCCCAGATGGTCGTGCATGCCGCCCTTGGCCATCTCGCGCAACGTCGTCAACGCCATTTCCCGGGCCTCTTCCTCCTTCGCCGTCACCGAGTAACGGAACAGGAAGTCCAGCACGCTGGGCCGCGGAAACTTCGGAGCCTGCCCGAAGCCGCCATGATGCGTATCGAAGGTCCGCCGGAAGTAGTGATAGCTCGAGTCGAACGCTCCACGATCGATCTCCGTCCCGGCCGATTGCACCTGCGAATGGCTCTCCAGTTCGCCCAGAATCGAGATGCTCGAGGAGATCAGCTTGTCCCGCTGCTCCTTCCACGCCTGCGCCAGCTGCTGTAGAACATAGCCGAAGCCGGGCCGCCCATAACGGTTGTCTGGAGGAAAGTAGGTGCCGCCGTAGAAGGGCTTCAGCTCCGGAGTCATCCAGACCGACATGGGCCAGCCGCCGCTGCCCGTTGTCGCCTGAACAAACAGCATGTAGATGCGGTCGATGTCGGGGCGCTCTTCGCGATCGAGCTTCACAGCGACGAAGTCGCGGTTGACCTGCGCCGCAATGGCTTCGTTTTCGAAGGACTCGCGCTCCATCACGTGGCACCAGTGGCAGGTGGAGTAGCCAGCTGACAGGAAGATGGGCTTATCTTCGTCGCGCGCCTTCTGAAAAGCCGCCGGGCCCCAGGGATACCAGTCCACCGGATTGTGGGCGTGTTGGAGCAGATAGGGGCTCTTCTCGTGAATCAGACGATTTGTGTGCATGGGGAAAGACCAGAAGGTGCGGGAAAGGACTATTCTAACGGACGAGAGGTTGGATTCATGCCTGATATCGAAAGCTTCAAGAAACAAGCCCTTGACGAGCTCATCGAACTGCTCAAGATCCCAAGTATCAGCACTTTGCCGGAGCACGAGCCGGACATGCGCCGGGCCGCCGACACCGTCGAAGCCGCCCTGCTCCGCGCCGGCATGACGCGCACGGAACAGATCCATCGCGCCAATCACCCGCTGGTCTTTGGAGAATGGCTGGGCGCCCCCGGCAAGCCGACGCTGCTGCTCTACGGTCACTACGACGTGCAACCGGCCGACCCGCTGGACGAGTGGAAGTCGCCCCCCTTTGAGCCCGAGATCCGCGACAACAACATCTACGCCCGCGGAGCCACCGACGACAAAGGCCAGACCTGGATCCTCGTCAAGGCCGTCGAGTGGCTGATGAAGCGCGATGGGAAACTGCCTATCAACATCAAGTTCCTGATCGAGGGCGAGGAAGAGTGCGGCGGCGAGGCCATCGAAGCCTATGTCGCCGAAAAGCCCGCCCAACTGGCAGCCGATGCCGCCATCATCTGCGACAGCGAAATGTTCGCACCCGGCCTGCCCTCCATTTGCATTGGCCTGCGCGGTATCGTCTACGGCGAACTCCACGTGGAAGCCGCGCGCCAGGATCTGCACTCCGGCGTCTATGGCGGCGCCGCCCCCAACCCGATCATGGCCATCGCCGAGATGCTCACCGCGCTGAAGGACAAGGACGGCCACATCCTGATTCCCGGGTTCTATGACCGTGTCGTGAAACCCGCTCCGGCCGAGGCCGAAGCCTGGGCCAGCCTGCCCTTCGACGAGAAGGAGTACCTGGAAAAGGAGATCGGCGCCACCGCGATCACCGGCGAGCCCGGCTTCTCCGTCTTCGACAAAACCTGGGCCCGGCCCACCTTCGAAGTCCACGGCATCCGCGGTGGTTTCGTCGGCGAAGGCGCCAAAACGGTAATCCCCGCCCGCGCCGTAGCCAAGATCTCCATGCGCCTGGTCGCCGATCAGCGCCCGGATGAAGCCATCAGCCAATTGAAGGCCGCCATTGCCGCCGTCACCCCCAAGGGAGTCAAGGCGGAATACAAGTTCCTCCACGGCGCCGGCCCCTCGCTCGTGAATCCGGACAACCAGTTCATCCACGAGTCGGCCCTGGCGATGGAAGAGGTCTTCGGCAAAAAGACCGTCTACATCCGCAGCGGCGGCTCCATCCCCATCGTCGGCCTGTTCGACACCCACCTGGGCATCCCCAGTGTTTTGATGGGCTTCGGACTACCCGACGACAACCTGCACTCGCCCAATGAGAAGTTCCACGTGCCCAACTTCTACAACGGCATCGACGCCGTCATCCGCTACCTGGAGCGCCTCGGCGCCTGATCCTTCGAAAGGGAGCGAAACGTCGACTTCGCTCCCCTCCGCCTCTCAAACCTCACTATTTCACCTCTTTAATACAGCTGTACTTACACTAAACACCACGTTTAGTGCTCTGTTTCCGGATTGGCGAGTCGGAGATCCAGCCATCACAGCAAACGCCGTAAATACTTGATGTTACGCCGCAAATCCTCTTCTACATCTTTAGACGGGCTATTCGTCTCCAGCGTGACGTACCCCTCATAGCGGATGTCGTTCAGCGCCTCCAGGGCGGCCTTCACATTCACATCGCCCTCGCCCAGGTAACCCTTGTCCTTGAAGTGGAGCTGGCAAATGCGTTCACGGCCCAACTGACGGATCTCCTGCGCCGGATCCACCTTATATTGATTGGTCGCATTGCCGATGTCGTACCAGATCTTCAAGGCCGCCGAGCCCACCTGATCCAGGATCCGCAGATCGTCCCCGGCCGGGATCGTATTCTCAAAGCCCAGCGTGATGCGGGCCTTTTCCGCTTCGCGGCACAATTCCTTCAGCGGACCCACGACCGCGTCCATCTCGGCTTTGGAAGTGAGGGCGCAATTCCCGAAGAAGACCAGCATCAGGATCTTGGCGTCCAGGCGCCGCGTGATGTCGATGCCCTCCGCGCCCCACTTCACCGCCTGCGGGTCGCTCTTCAGGCAGCTGGCATGCAGGATGTCGATGTAGGTGGCGACCAGCGGGAGCTTATATTGCTTGGAGTTAGCGAGAAACTGCCCCTGGAGCGCTGCATTGGCCATCACCAGATGGCCGTCCGAAGCCTGCCGTCCGAGGGTGACCTGCAGTCCCTCCGCTCCGGCGCGGCTCGCGATCTCGATCGAGGCCGGATCCGAACGCTTGCCCACTACCCCGTCCATCACCCCGATCTTGATTCTGGCGCGATGGGCGGCGCATAAGGGAGCCGCGGCGGCGGCTGCGAGCAGCGATCGGCGGGTAAGCATCGAAAGAGTCATATCACGGCAAGCCAAGGCAGCGCCAGCGGAAGGGCGGATCCGCGGAGCCCCGGGTGGTATACTCCGATGTATTGGGAAGCCCTTTGGGCTGAGCCCGATCACAGGCCCGGACAGGTTCAGGAAACCTGCCGGACCGGGTGGCCGTCTAGGTTGTTTCGCACTGACCCGGGCAATGCTGCCACAGGTGCGAATTTGGGGAGAAGGAAGGACTTTTGCGAATGTCGATTGCTCGGTTTGGCGGTTTGAAGCGGAAGTTTGCCGGCGCCCTCGTGGGCGGCGGCCTGCTGCTGGGGCTGCCACTCGTTAGTTCCGCCCAGTCTGTCCCTTCCTATGTGATTTCGACCTTCGCCGGAACAGGCGCCAACGACGCGACGGAGTTCGCCGGCGATGACGGCCCTGCAACGTCTGCCCAGCTGAATAACCCGTACAGTATCGCGCTCGATTCCGCCGGCAACGTCTACATTGCTGACCAGGTGCATCACCGCATCCGCAAGGTTTCCACCGCGGGCATCATCACCACCATCGCCGGAACCGGCACCGCCTCCTGGACAGGCGACGACGCTGTGGCGACCAGCGGCACCCTGAATTCGCCCTGCGGACTTCTTGTGGATAGCACGGGCGACATCTACATCGCCGATACGCTGAATCACGTCATCCGCAAAATCACAATCTCCACGGGCAAGATCTCCACCTTCGCCGGCAACAACACAGCCGGTTTCTCGGGCGACGGAGACGGCATCGACACAAGCACCGCCACCGTCACCGACCCAGATCCAAAGGCGACCAGCGCGGAACTCAACCGCCCCACGGCCCTCGCTCGCGATTCCAGTGGGAATCTGTACATTGCAGACACCTATAACAGCCGCATCCGCAAGGTCCTGGCCAGCAACTCGACGATTAATACCGTCGTAGGCGACGGTGCGCAGCGCCGTTTCGGCGACGGCGGACTGGCTAATGCGGCTTCGCTGTTCGATCCCCAGGGCATCAACTTCGACGCGGCCGGCAACCTCTTTATTGCGGACACGAACAACCATGTCATCCGCAAAGTGACTACGGACGGCAAGATTCAGACCGTGGCGGGCAACGGCGTCTACGGCTACACCGGCGACGAGGTTCCAGCCACGCAGGCGTCCCTGTTCTACCCCAAATGGGTGGCTGTCGATTCCACCGGCAATCTCTTCATCGCTGATTCGTTCAACATGCGCATCCGCATGGTGACCACTGACGGCATCATTCACACGATCGCCGGCAACGGAACCTATGGACTCTACGGGGATGGCGGCCCGGCGATCGATGCCGCTTTGCGCTTCCCTTCCTCGGTGACCATCGGCACCGGCGGCAAGATCTACGTCACCGATAACCAGAATCACCGAGTTGCGCTGCTGACCCCTGTCGCGGATCTGGGCCTTTCCGCGCCCACCTCGCTGAATCTGGGCGGCAAGCAGTATGTCAACGCCGTTCTGGACGACAACCAGACCCTGGTTCTGCCCTCCGACGCGCTGGCCGGCACGCCTTCGCGCCCGGCGCGCGCTGGCGAAACCATCACGATGTATGCCAACGGTTTGGGCGACACGGACGAGCAGATCAACGACACGCTCAGCCGGATCCGGATCTACTTCGGACACATGGCCGCCGATGTCAGCTATGCAGGCGAAGCCGGCGACGGCTCCGGCGCCAAGCGGCTGAATGTCGTGGTTCCCAATATCGAAGACAACGACGCCCTCCCTGTCATGCTGTTTAAGGACGGCACCGTAACCCAAAAGGCGATCTATACGGCAGTTCGTTCGAATTAATTCAGCCTATGCGGCTTGCGGCGCTGCTCGAAGCTGGCCAGTCGGACTTCCTGGACGCCCTTACTGACCTTACGGAAGAGCAGTCCGCCGCCAAGCCGGATCAGAACCAGTGGTCCGTCCTCGAATGCATCGAGCACGTGATCATTGTCGAGGAACGCCACCTGCGCTGGCTCGATAAGGGCCGGTCCATCGAGCCTCAACGGGACCACGACCGCGAACTCCGCCTGTTCACCATCATGCGGAACTACCTCGAAAAGCGGGAGGCGCCGGAGGCCCTGCGGCCGAAAAACCGTTTTACGAGACTGGCCGATGCCTGTGAGGCCTTCCTGGAAGCCCGCGACCGGTCTATCCGGCTGGTGGACGAGCGAGGGGAAACACTTTACGCCGTAGGGGTAAAGCACCCGTTCTTTGGTCCGGTGAATGGCGCCGAACTGGTCCACTTGATGGACGGTCATGCCCGGCGTCATGCGGACCAGATCCGGTCGTTGAGCAAACCAGCCCCGCCCCCGCGAGCCCGCCTGGATCCCATCCGGGTCCAACGGGAGGATTCGTCGGCGCCGCGCGTCGAACCGCGACTGCCTGAGGAACTCGCCTCTCCGGCCGACCCGGGCAGTTTCTTCACAAACGAAGCCAATGTCACCCTTGACGCGCTGCACCTCCGGAATGGGAATGCGCGTGGAGTGAAGGCGCTCAACTTCACCGCGTCCGGCTCGGTCGTGGAACTTACCAATTTCGCCGGAGCCGAGTTTGAATCCATTGTCCTGAAGGATGTCCGGCTCCTGAATTGCGACCTGGCGCACCTGAAGGTGCAACGCATGGTCCTGGAGCGGGTCGAGATCGTCGACTGCCGGCTGATGGGCTTCTCGGCGGAGTCGCTTGATGCCCGGGACTTGCTCATTCAGAACTCAGACGTACGCTATGCGAGCCTCCATGGGGCATGGCTCCGCAACTGTGAGCTCGAAGGTTCGAAGTGGCAGGAAGCCGACCTGCGCTCCGCCGACCTCAGCGGCACGGTGATCCGGCGCTGTGACCTGGACCGGGCCGACCTGCGCGACGCCAAGCTCCTGGACACGGACTTCCGCACCTCGCAACTGGAGGGGATGCAGGTGGATACGAAAGACCTGCGCGGAGCCATTGTCGAACCCGCCCAGGCGATGATCCTCGCCCAACGGATGGGTCTCCGGATCGTCTGAGGCTCAGCGATCTCGCCTTATCGGGAAGACGGAATCGCCACGGCTTGTGGAATGAATCCCATCACTCCGAGCTGATAGTCGATGGCCAGATTGAACCCACGCAGGAACTGAAAGCCCAGAACGCCTTTCACCTTGAATCCGGCAGCCTGATTGAGATCGTCCATATTGCAGGACGACGCCCTGCCAGCCCATCGTGCCGCGGCTACCTGGAGAACCACTTCAAAGATGTCATGCCCCGGACAACTCGAGCAGGTCCAGCCTGTCAGGATATGGGTCAGCCCGGTACTGAGAACATTGGCCTTTTTGGGGCGCTCGCCACTCTGAAAAGTCACATCCGACGCAATCGTGTTCACGGCGAAGTAGGAGGTGAGTTCCGTATCCCATTGAACCGGGACCATTAGGAAGGGACCGAACCGGTGGATGGGCACGAAGTCGCGCGAAGAGATGAGTGGATTTTCGGGTGTCGACGGGGAGAGCCGGAGTTCGCGGCGCTCATGGTCGATCTCGATCAGAAAGTCTTTGAACACCTGGCTGCCGATTACGCCATCGGCGGCGTATTCGAATCGTGTACCTCCGCCACGCACAAAGACTGGGCAATTCCGGAAGGTCAGGTCGCCGATCTCCAGCGTTTCGACGAGCGAAAGTTGTCCCTCCTGGAGCCACTCCAGCCAGGGATACTGCGTCTTGAATAAGGGCTTCGCGCCCAGAGCCTTGGCCGCTCGCTGGGTGAGCCAGACTCCGTCGTTCGCTGTGCCAATCAGGAGCCGGAGCGCCTCTCCATTCGGCGCCACGAAGGGCAGGACGAGAAAGTCCTCGGAGCCCGGATTGCACTCCGGGCAATTGGGGCCAGCCAGCTGCAGCTTGTAAGCATAGGACTTGCCGGTGTCCGACGGCTCGAAGGCCGGCCGGTCTCCCAGCGCCTCCATAATCCGGATCCGGGTTCGAGTCCTGCTGGCACGTTCGCCCCTGGAAACAGAGAGGAGTTTCCGGGCCGCCGCCAGCCGTTCCGCGGGGGTTGTCGCCAATCGCGAAAGTCCGTCCAGGGCATCGGGATTTACCGGATTCTGGCTGAGCACGCGTTCAAACAAGGTGCGTGCTGCCTCATCCCGGAAACCACTTTCGAGTATTCTCGCGGCGGCGAGAATACTCGAAATCCGATTTGGCTCTTTCTCGATGGACTTTGAGTAATAGAGGAGTGCCTGATCGGGCTGCCCGCGTTTGTAACGGGCGTCTCCCAGTTTCTCCAAGGCTTCGGGCGTATAGCTATCAAGAAGATCCTGACCCGCGGCGGAACAGGCCCACAAAAGAAGAACCGAGATGAGGATGCGCAAGCCAAATTCTCCGGTGGCCGTGTACAAGGCGCATTTCCAAGTTGAGGTCTATTACATCTCAAATTAGAACTGAAAGTAAGCCCCAATTTTGATTCAGGCCGGAGTATTCGAAAGTTTGCCTCACAGCATCCGGTACATGACGAAGGCGTCCACAAACCCTAGCGACGGGTGCTCGAAGGCCTCGGGTAGCCGGCCTACGATTGCGAAACCGAGATGCTGCCACAGGCGCACGGCCCGCTCCTTCGTGCTCACGACGAAGTTGAACTGCATCGCGCGGTAGCCGCGGCTCCTGGCATGTTCCAGGGAATGCAGACACATCGCCCGGGCTACGCCCCGGCTGGTTGCCTGCGCCGCCGTCATGTAGCCGCAGTTCGCCACATGCGCTCCGCCACCTTTCTGGTTGGGGTGCAGAAAGTAGGTTCCGGCCACTTGCCCGCCTTCCTCGGCGACGAAGACTTCATGACCGGCTGAGAACCAGTAGGTCAGCGCATCTTCCCGGCTAAGGTCGCGCGGGAGCGTGTAAGTCGCCCCGGCCCGGATGACCGGTTCCAGAATGGCCCAGATGGCGTCGGCGTCTGCGGTGCCGGCGAGTCGGATGGTCCACATGATTCCAGGATCCCAGTTCCCGCGGGCTCAGGTCAGCCGGACCGGCGTGCCCCCCACCGGACCGCGCGGCACTTCGTCCAGCGTGTGCCGGCCGGTATCGCGGCGCTGGACCAGGCCGGTCTGGAAACGGAGCACGGCATCCATCATCTCGGGCAACTCCTCTTCCTGCAAAGCGACCCGGATGGTCTCGGCGGCCGCCTCGAATTCGCCGATGCGGCGCAGGATGTCGACCGCCAGCGCGAGTTCCTCAGCGGGCGTGTCGAGAAAGTCGTGTCCTGCCGCCTTACTTGCCTGAAACAGACGGATTGCTTTCAGGCGGCACCGGAGGGCGTGCTCCGGTTGATTGCAATCGTCATGACTCCAGGCGGCTTGCAGGTTGATCCAGCCGGCGTCGGCGAGGTGGCCCAATTGCTCAAGAAGCCAAGCGTGACGTTCGAACCCAATTGGCAGCGCCTGGTATTCGGACGTTCGAACCCAATCGGCGATGCCCTCGGCGGCGTAGCTGAGGTCGGGCGCGGCGTAGCCGCAGGACGGGCAGGATTGCATCCAGGTGGAAAGCGTCGAGCGCAGGGGCTCACCAGGCCGGGTATCGAGGTCGGGGGCCAGTTGGGGTGAAACCGAGGGCGCCTCCGGCTGGTCTGAGACAGCTCCACAAACAGAACAATGATTCCTAGGCATCCGACGCTGGTTTTAGCACAATAGAGGGGATGATTGTTGAGATCGACGGCGTACCCCTGCATCTGGCTCACCCCGACGCACTTTCCGTAAAGTGGGTTGGACAGGAGGAGGTCCTGCGGCAACTGCTGGCCGCCTGGCTGGTGGTGGACGAACGGGACATCCCGATGAATCCACGGCTGGTGGGCAAGCCGGGCGTGGGCAAAACGACCCTCGCCTATGCCGCCGCATCGCGGCTGTCGCGCGAGATCTACATCATGCAGGCCACAGTCGATACGCGGCCGGAGGACCTGATCGTCCAGCCCGTGATCGAAGGGCCGGGCCAGCTGCGGTACGTCGCTTCGCCTCTGGTGACTGCCATGCTGCGGGGCGGCATCGTCATTCTTGACGAAGGCAACCGGATGTCGGAGAAGAGCTGGGCGAGCCTGGCTCCGCTGCTCGATACCCGCCGCTATGTCGAAAGCATTGTCGCCGGCATCAAGATCCAGGCGCATCCCCTGTTCCGGCTGGTCGCCACCATGAACGACGACAGTTCGACGTTCGACCTGCCCGAGTACATCCATTCGCGGCTGCAGCCGCAGATCCTGATCGACTTCCCTGAGCGGGATGAAGAGCTGTCCATCCTGCGCGAAAACCTGCCGTTCGCCGACGATCGGATGCTGGAGTACGTCACCGACTTCCTGCAACAGGCGCACAACAACGACGAGCGCTTCACTGTCCGCGACGGAATCAATATCGGCCGGTACGCAATCAAACTGATGACTACCTTGGACGGGCGCGCCGACTTCACGCACGCGGTGCGTTTCTCCATCGACAAAGTGCTCGGCGAGGAAGCTCTGCGGTATGCCCGGCGTCCCTGAGAGCCCGGCTGGAGAAGTCTCCAGCCTGCAGCGTGGGCATCTGCGCTACTTCCCGGTGGTCCCTGGCCGCATGGAGTTTGCCACGGCGGTGCGGCGCACCCTGTTGGCCACCCGGCCCGAGGTGATTGCCGTGGAATTGCCGTCGTGGCTGCAACCTTTTTATGTGGAAGCGCTGGACCGGCTGCCGCAGTTTTCGGTCATAGTCTATCCAGAAGGGGGAGAAAGCGAGCGCGGTGTTTATGTCGTGGTCGAGCCGGCCGACCCGTTCGTGGAGGCACTGCGTACGGCACGGGAGATCGATGCAGAGATTCTGTTCCTGGAACCGAATGCCATCGACCGTCCGCATCTGCCTGATTCCTATCCGGATTCCCATTCTTTGCGCAGCATCCGGCTGGACGAATACATTGAGGCGTACCGGATCTTCCCGCAGCCGCGGAACGATGAGATCCAGGATCATGCCGCGGGCATGGCCTGGCGGCTGCAGGGCACCGATCCAACCAAACCAACAACTGTCGTTTTGAGCCTGAACCTGCTGGACGCGGTGCTGGACGCCATGGAAGTGCCGCAGGATCCGCCGCAGGAGCGGAAAGACCTGACCGCGGATCTCGTGAATCCGCATCCCGACTGCCTGGCGGAGATCAGCCAGGAGTACCCGTTCCTACAGGAGAGGTACGAACAATACCGGACCCTGATGGGCGACGATGCCCTGACCGACCGGCGGCGCGTTCAGTACGAACTGCTCAAGGAAGCGGAGCGCAACTACCTCGCCCAGACCGGTGACTCGATTGCCCACTGGCAGCGTCGCATGATGGCGCGCTACACCCGGAACCTGGCCATGCTCGAGAACCAGCTCGTGGCCGGACTGTTCGACCTCACGGTGGCGGCGCGGGCGGTAGTGGACGACAACTATGCGTGGGAAGTCTGGCATGCCGCGAACTCCTACGCCTGGCAGGACGAGCACACGCAACTGGAGACCCTGAACCTCTCGGCGGAAGAGGTCTATCTGCACAGCCGGCGCATGCGCCTGCGGCGGCGGCTGCCGCGCAAGAAGCAGAAACTGATGCCGCGAGGTCTCAAGGAACGGCCCAAGGAGAAGTATCCCGGCGAGTGGGCTGAGCAGCTCGATGGGAACTCCATCTGCAGCTACCCGCCGGAAGACCTCGTGATCGAAGACTACGGCAAATTCCTCAGGGAGCGCGCCAAGAGCATCCTGAGGGAAGAGCGGGTGCGGGTGGAGCCGTTCACCACCTCCGTGCACGACGGCATCGACATCCGTGAGACCATCCGCAACTGGCACGAGGGAAAGATCTACGTCCGGAAGTTCGAGCGGCTCTCGGGGGATGTCGGGGCGGTGGTGGTGATCTTCGACGAGGATCCGCTGGACCGCTACACCTACATGACCACGTGGCTGGGCGAGCACCAGAACGAAAGTGACATGGCGTACTATGCCACGCAGCCATTCGAACACCTGGTAGGGCCGGGGATCGGACGGGCGGAGTATGGCGGATTCCTGATGGTGCTGCCGCCGCGCCGGATGTTCGACGTCTGGAGCGATCCGGACTACGATTTTGCCGAAACGAAGCCGGAGCGGCTGCTGATGGCGGCGCTGGACTACTCCGTGGAGCGGCATGTTGTCTACGTCGCGGCGAAGCCGCCGCGCTCGATCTTCCGGTCGATTGCAGCGCATCTGAACCGGCAGATCATCTACATTCCCATTGGGCAGCTCTCCCCCACTAAGCTGAAGAAACTACGTATAGTTCACGTTCTGGACAGTCATGAAAGAAGGAAAGTGGCAAAAGACTTTTTATGGTGAAACCGGGATTGGCGAATCGTGCGTCAGTACCTGGGTAAGCCCTGATATACTGAGAGTTTGCGTACCTTGAGACCAACAATGAAGTGGACCGTCTTCTTACTCGCTGCCTCGGCGTTGTGCCAGGCGCAGCAGTACTCCACCGGCCAAGCGGCCCGACTCGTGATTGGCCAGTTGCCCTTCACGGCCCAGGATCCAGGATCCAGCGACAAGCGGCTGGGTTCGATCGGCGGTGTATCCTTTGCTGCCGATACGTTGGTAGTTGCTGATTCCAATGGCGTTGGCGGCTCACCGATCAACAACCGGGTGGTCATTTATAAGAACGTCAGTTCCTTTGTTCCGGACCGTCTGGCGCCCTTTCCACAGATCAGCGACCGCTGCAACGCCTGCGTGGGCCAAGCCACGGTTGTCTTAGGACAGCCTGACTTCACCAGCGGCCCGATCATCGACAGCAATGGCGACGGCACGATCGATCAGAAGGACATTCCCGCCACGGCAGCCGACACGCTGCGCCGGCCGCTGGGCGTGGCATACAACGGGCGAATTCTCGCCGTCGCGGACACCGACAACAACCGCGTCCTGATCTGGAAGAGCCTGCCAAATGTGAACAAGCAGCCGGCGGACCTGGTTGTGGGGCAGTCGAGCTTTACGACCTCCAAGCCGGGTACCACCGCCTCCACGCTGCGCGGTCCGGAAGGCCTCTGGCTGGATGACAACAACGGGCTGTGGGTGGCCGACACCGGGAACAGCCGGGTGCTCTACTACGGAGAGATCACGCAGAATGGGCAGAGCGCCAAGATTGCCCTGGGCCAGAAAGATCTCAATACGAATCAGCAGCTTGCCGCGTTCCCGGACTACAAGACGACCGATCGTTCGCTACTGTCGCCGACGTCCGTTTCGATCAACGGGTCCAGGCTCTTTGTGGCCGACCTGGGCGCCAACCGAGTGCTGATCTGGAACACGATTCCCACGCAGACAGAGCAGCCCGCGAACATGGTGCTGGGCCAGCCGGACTTCGTTTCGAATACGCATAACAACTCGGCCGCCCTGTGTCCCCAGCAAGGTGTGGACGCGAATGACGAACCCACCTATCCGGACCGTTGCGGCCGGACGATGGAAATGCCCCGCGCCGTCATTTCGGACGGGGTGCGCCTGTATGTCGCCGATGCCGGCAACGACCGTGTGATGATCTGGAATTCGTTCCCGACCTCCAACGCGCAGATTGCCGACATGATCATCGGCCAGCAGGGTCCGTCGTTGAACTTGGCCTCCGATTCGGCCGAACCGCGGCGTATTTCCTCCACTGACTCGTTCCGGACCCCCATTTCGATGGCCTGGGACGGGCAGAATCTGTACGTCGCTGACACGTTTAACCGCCGCGTGGTGGCCTATACGCCGGGCGACTTCTCCCTGCCGCTGACGGCCGTGCGCAACGCACCGAGCCCCGATAACCACTCCACGGGCCGCATCACGCTGGGCGGGACGATGGAAGCGGACTACGAGATCTCAGTGAAGATCGGCAACAATACCGTCAAGAATTCGGACGGGACCGTAGTCGACCCGACAGAGTATAAGTACAAGACCGTCAAGGACGACACCTTCGACACAGTGATCGACCAGTTGGTGTTCATCATCAACAGCAGCGATCCGTATGTGATGGCGGCTCCGAACAAGGACGCGCAGGTTGTGGTTCTGACGGCCCGGGCCTCCGGCGTGGAAGGCAATAACGTCACGCTCGCGACGACGGTGACGCCGGGCACGGCGAAGTTGACTGTGACCAGCAGTGGAGCGACCCTCACGGGCGGCCAGGATCCGTCGCTGATCGCGCCGTTCTCTCTGGTGACCGTGCTGGGCGACAATCTCTCCGATCAGACCACATCTGTGGCCGATTTGACTCAGCCGCTGCCCAAGGAACTGGGTGGCGTGCAGTTCTTTGTGGATGGCCTGCAGGCTCCCCTACTGGCCGTGGCGCCGAACCGGATCCTGGCCCAGATTCCCCTGGAAACCAATGATTCGACAAGCGCGGCGGGCATCCTGCGCGTGAAGCGGAACGATGGCTCGGTGACGGTTTCGACAGCAGTGGCGATCCCGATCATCAGCCAGAATCCTTCGGTCTTCAGCGACCAGAGCCTGGATCCGAAGCCGGGTCTGGCCTACCACTACTCGAGTTCGGCCACCGGGACCATCTCGGTGGACGGCACGGCGCAGGGTGGCGACGTAATCACGATCAAGATTCACGATCGCGAAACGACCTACACGGTTCAGTCCAATGACACTCTGGTGATGGTGCGCGACGCTCTAGTGGCGCTGATCAATGCCAGCGACCCCGAGGTGGAGGCGTTCCCCTCCGGCTTCTACTCGCGCCTGAGGCTGCGCGCCCGCATCCCGGGTCCGGAAGGCAATGGAATTCCCTTCTCCGCGACGGCTTCGACGGGTTCTTCGGTGATTGTGACCGCCTTCAATTCGACGCTGTGCTGCGCGAATGAAGAAGGCGCTCCGGTGACGGCGGACAATCCGGCGGTGCCTGGAGAGACGATTGTGGTGCTCGCCAGCGGCCTAGGGATCGTGAACCCCCAGGAAGCGCGCGACGCGATGACAACGGGTATGCCCTACTTCGGACCGGCGCTGAACGACGCGTCGGAGTCGGTCTCCTCGCTCGCGGGCGGCAAGACGGCGAATGTCCTCTTCGCGGGCCTGCGGCGCGGCTCAGTGGGCATCTACGAAGTTCAACTGGAACTCAATCCGGATCTTGTGACGGATGCGCAGACGCAGGTGACGATCGCGCAAAGTTTCGAGGTCTCGAATATCTTCACGATTCCAGTCGTAAAAGTTAGACCTTAGCGGCGGAAACGCTGCAATGCCGGACCTATGCCGGGCGGGCCTGCGGGCCTTGCCCGGCCATTTTTATGTAGCGGGCTGCCCGCCGGGCACATAGACGGCATGCTTGGCTGCGCGGAGCAAGTCCCGGGCCGTATCCGCCTTATCTTCCGTCACATAGAAGAACGCGCCGATGAGCTCGCGGATGAACAGCACGCCTCCGCGGTAGCGGTCCGGCTCGACCAGATAGTCGAGGTCCGCCTCGTCCAGCAACTTTTCCACAGCCTTCGACTCGCTCAGCCGTTTCCCTATATAAATGAGGACGAGTTCCTGGTCCCCGAAAAAAGCGTCATCCCGGCGCATAGTGCTCTTCCAGCGTAACGCAGACAGAGAGCCCTGCCCCATTCCCGGCACTCACTTACTGGAATATGCCGCCTCCGACGTGTGTCCATACCGCTGAACATCTGCTGCACTGGCTTGCCCTGCGGCTGACTCCGGGCCTTGGTGCTCGAAAGACTACCCTTCTTCTGGAGCGATTTGGCTCTCCGGAAGCAATATTTCGAGCCTCGCCGACGGAACTGGAGGCTGCGGGCCTGCCCGGTTCGGCCGCGCGGAGCCTGGCCAGCGGCTGCGCCTTTGAAGACGCGGCCGAGCAGCAGGAGAGGCTGAAGGCGACGGGGACCCAGGTGGTCACCTTTACGGATGCGAACTACCCGCCGCAGTTGCGCCAGATCTACGATCCGCCGCCCCTGCTCTTCGCCCAGGGGCGCGTGGAGTTGCTGGAGACGGTCATGGTGGCGATGGTGGGCAGCCGGCGGCCCAGCACCTATGGCGTTGTGGCGGCGGAGCACCTGGCCATCGATCTGGCCAAAGCGGGAGTGACGGTATCGAGCGGCATGGCCAAGGGCATCGACACAGCCGCCCATTTGGGGGCACTGAATGCCGGAGGGGGCACCTGCGCGGTTTTCGGATGTGGTCTGGACATCATCTACCCGGCGGAGAACCGGAAGCTGGCGGCGCGAATTGCGGCGGAAGGCCTGCTGTTGAGCGAATTCCCCTTGGGCACGCCGGCGCATCCGCAGAATTTCCCCATCCGGAACCGGATCGTCAGCGGGCTGTCGGACGGGGTCGTGGTGGTGGAGGGAGTACAGTATAGCGGCAGTCTGATTACAGCCCGGCTGGCGCTGGACCAGAACAAGGAGGTCTTCGCGGTACCGGGCAACATCACCTCGAAACTGAGCTTCGGACCCAACCTTTTATTAAAACAGGGGGCGCAGCTGGTGCAGTCGGCGGCCGACATTCTGGACGGATTGAGTTGGGAAACCAGGTCAAAACTGGCCAGGCAGGCGGAGCTCCCGCTGGAGGAGCCGGCCGGGCAGGATCCGGGGCCGATGGCTGGCATTGCGTCACAAGTCCTTTCTTTGCTTAAGGTTGATACGCCGCTGCATCTGGACAGCCTGCTGGAGCATCTGTTGGATTGTTCGCCATCCGAGGTGATCGCCACGCTGTTCGAACTGGAATTGCGAGGGCAGGTCCGCCAACTCCCCGGCCGCAGTTATGTTAAGGTGTGGTACGAGTGAACTGCCTGGGAGACGGCCCTGCCGCCCCCGGAGCCGTGTCGAATCGGAATTCATCTTTTAGTTACCTGTTATGGCCAAATCTCTCGTGATCGTCGAATCGCCCGCGAAGGCGAAGACGATCGGCAAGTATCTGGGTAAGGGCTTCACGGTCAAGGCCAGTCTGGGCCACGTGAAAGACCTGCCCAAGAATGACATCGCGGTGGACGTCGACCACGACTTCCGTCCTTCTTATGTGGTGATCGAGGGCAAGAAAAAGCTCATCGACGAACTGCGCAAGGCGGCGAAAGACTCCGACGCCGTGTACCTCGCAGCTGACCCTGACCGCGAAGGCGAAGCGATCTGCTACCACCTGCAGGAGGAACTGCAGCCCAAGAAGGGTGAGGGGCCCAGCGTCTACCGCGTCACCTTCAATGAAATCACGGCGAACGCGGTGCGGAAGGCGTTTGAGACGCCGCGCGCGGTGGATACAAACCTGGTGGATGCCCAGCAGGCGCGGCGTGTGCTGGACCGGCTGGTAGGCTACAAGATTTCCCCGCTCCTGTGGGACAAGGTGCGGCGCGGGCTGTCGGCGGGCCGCGTCCAGACGGTCGCCCTGCGCATGATTGTGGACCGGGAGCGTGAGATTCGCTCGTTCGTCAAGCAGGAGTACTGGTCGGTTGAAGTTCACCTGAACGCCAAGAAGGCGCCTGTGCTGAAGGCTAATCTGGCCAAGCGCGATGGGGCGAACATCGAGATTCCGGACCAGACTTCGGCGGATGCAATTGTGACGGCGCTGGAAGGCGCGCAGTATGTGGTCCGCACGGTGACGACACGCGAGAAGCGGCGTCATGCGGTGCCGCCTTTCATCACGTCCACTTTGCAGCAGGAGTCGGCCCGCAAGCTGCGCTTCAGCGTGAAGCGCACGATGATGCTGGCCCAGCGGCTGTATGAAGGCGTCGAGCTTGGGGAAGAGGGCTCGGTCGGTCTGATCACCTATATGCGTACCGATTCGACGCGCGTCAGCGACGACGCGTTGAAAGAGGTGCGGGAGATGATCGGGCAGCGCTTCGGCGCGCAGTACCTGCCGGAGTCGCCCAACGTTTACAAGACGAAGAAGGCGGCGCAGGACGCGCACGAAGCCATTCGTCCGACCTCGGCGATGAGGCATCCGGACCAGGTGGCGCCTTATCTGTCGGAAGACGAGCTGAAAGTTTACCGGCTGGTATGGATGCGCTTTGTGGCGTCGCAGATGACGCCGGCCGTGTTCGACCAGACGACGATCGAAGTGGTGGCGCAGGGCACGGACAACTCCGAGTACCTGATGCGGGCCACGGGCAGCGTGCCGAAGTTCGACGGCTTCCAGGCTGTCTATAAGGAAGGCAAGGACCAGAAGGACGAGGAAGACGACGAGGAGAGTGCCCGGCTGCCGCAAGTGAGCGACGGCGAGACACTGCGCTTCAAGGCCATCCATCCGGAGCAGCATTTCACAGAGCCGCCGCCCCGATTCACGGAAGCGACGCTGGTGAAGGAGCTGGAATCGGACGGCGTGGGCCGGCCGTCCACCTACGCTTCGATCCTGTCAACGATCCAGGAACGCGAGTATGTGAAGCGCGAGGGCGGCAAGTTCATCCCCACCGAGTTAGGGGTGGTGGTGACGGAACTGCTGGTGGAGAGCTTCGCTGACATCTTCGACGTGAACTACACGGCTCGGATGGAGGACGACCTCGACGAGATCGAAGAAGGCAAGCTCGACTGGCACGTCGCGATGGCGGATTTCTACAACCGCTTTCTGAAAGACCTGGAAGAGGCCGAGCGGTCGATGCGCGACATCAAGCGCATGGAACTGCCGACGGACCAGATCTGCGAGAAGTGCGGCAAGCCGATGGTGATCAAGTGGGGCAAGCACGGCAGCTTCCTGGCATGTACGGGCTACCCCGAGTGCACCAACACGCGGCAGCTGAACAAGGGCATCCACGAGTTGGACAGCCCGGAGAACGGCGAGGAGAAAGTAGAGATCTCCGAGCAGGACGCGACGGAGTACTGTCCGAACTGCGGGCGTGAAATGGTCCTGAAGAAGGGCCGCTTCGGAACGTTCCTGGCCTGCACCGGTTATCCGGACTGCAAGACGACCAAGCAACTGGGCCAGGCCCAGAAGCAGCCGGACGTGATCCTGGACGAGAAATGCCCTCTGTGCGATCACAACCTGGTGACGAAGAGCGGCCGCTTCGGCGAGTTCACAGCCTGTTCGAACTATCCGAAGTGCAAGTATGTCAAGCAGAAGACCATCGGTGTAATGTGCCCGCAGTGCGGCACGGGCGAGATCAGCGAGCGGCGCAGCAAGCGCGGCAAGACGTTCTACGGGTGTACGCGGTATCCGGACTGCGACTTTGTCGCCTGGGCGCGGCCGATTCCGGAGAAGTGCCCCGAGTGCGGATCGCCCTACCTGGTGGACAAGGTTCTGAAATCCGGCCACTTCGCGCAGTGCCCCAACAAGGAGTGCAAGTACAAGCGCGAGGTGGAGGAGACCCCAGTCTCGGCGTAAGGAATAGCGGCGCTGCGGCTGGGCATATCTGGTTATGACTGCTCGAGTATTCCAGGTGTGTCTGCCGGCGATCGTGCTGGCCTTGGCGGTATGGTCTTCGGCGCCGGATCTTTCGGGTCCGATGCCGGCGCGGCCTGACGAAGTGTGCGTGGTCTGTTACGGTACCGTCGGATCCTCAGGCATTGCCTATCTGCTGAACGGTGTGCGCTATGCCGTGAGCAAGGAAGAGGCTCCTCTGTTCCTGAGCGATCCGCAAGGCTATGCCAAGCGGTTTGATGAGCACCAGCGGCCGAGGATGTCGATGTTGATCTGGAGCGGCGGTCTCTCCGCCTTCGCGGTGGCGCTGATCGTGGCGGCTGTGAGGAAGAGGCGGACCCGGCAATCGACCGGTTGAGGCCGTCCCATCCGGGAAGGAATCGCAAGATTACCCGGCAACACCTGGCCGTGGTGGAACAGGCCGAAGGCAACCTCTGCGCCAACTTTCCTGATCTGCCCGGGTGTGTCGCCACGGGCGCGGATCCGGACGAACTGAAGCCTCATCTCGCGGTTGCCCTGCAGTGGCACCTGGAGGCCTTGCAGGCCCAGGGACAGGCACCTCCGCCACCAACGGCGAGGGTGCTCCACGTCGACATTCCGACTTCCTGAGAGCCGGCGCCCTGGGTGGGTTGCTGCCAGTTGCTGCAGCGGCCTCGGCAATCTAACTACACTGAATAATATGTCTGCTGAGCGCCAGCGTTTGCTGGAGGCCCGAGACCGTGTCAAACACTGGAAACGCTGGGGACCCTACCTGTCGGAGCGGCAATGGGGCACCGTCCGTGAAGATTACTCGCCGTCTGGCGATGCCTGGCACTCGTTCCCCTTCGAACACTCCCATCAGAGAGCCTATCGCTGGGGTGAGGATGGGCTGCTGGGGATCAGCGACAACCACCAGCGGCTGTGTTTCGCGGTGGCTCTTTGGAACGGCAGGGATCCGATCCTCAAGGAACGCCTGTATGGCCTGAGCAATGGCCAGGGCAACCACGGGGAAGACGTCAAGGAAGTCTACTTCTACCTGGATTCCACACCGACGCACTCTTACATGAAGGCGCTGTACAAGTATCCGCAGCGCCAGTATCCCTACGACTGGCTGCGGCGGCGGGCGGCCGAACTGGGCCTGCACGAGCACGAACCGGAGGTCTGGGAGTCGGGCTGTTTCGACGAGAACCGCTACTTTGACGTATTCGCAGAGTACGCAAAGGCGGATGAGGACGATATCCTGATCCGGCTGACGGTGCACAACCGGGGTCCGCGCGCGGCTCCGCTGCATCTGCTGCCGACGCTCTGGTTTCGCAACCGGTGGACGTGGGGCCGGAAGAACCGGTCACGTCCCAGGATCGAGCAGACGGGACCTGGCCTAGTGGAGGCGGTGGAGGCGACGATGGGCCGCTGGAGCTTCGCTCTGGAAGGCGCGCCCCGGATGCTGTTCACCGAGAACAATTCGAACGAGCACGTGCTCTATGGCAACACGGTGGGCACGGTGTATACGAAGGACGCGTTCCACCGGCGGATCGTGAATGGCGAACTGGAGGCGGTGAATCCGGGCCAGACCGGCTCGAAGATGTGCGGCTGGTACGAGTGGAATGTTCCGGCCGGCGGCAGTGTCTCGGTGCGCCTGCGGCTGAGGGCCGAGGCTCCCGCCGCGGAGGGGTTCTCGGACTTCGACGAGATCTTCGCGCGGCGCCTGAAGGAGGCGGACGATTTCTACTGCGATTTGCGGTCGTGCACGCTGTCGGACGACGCGCGCATGGTCCAGCGGCAGGCCTTTGCGGGCCTGCTGTGGTCGAAGCAGTACTATCACTACGTCGTGGAGGACTGGCTGAAGGGGGATCCGGCGACGCCTCCCCCTCCGAACGAGCGGCTGAACGGCCGGAACTCGGAGTGGAAGCACTTCTTCACGGACGACATTCTTTCGATGCCGGACAAGTGGGAGTATCCGTGGTTTGCCGCTTGGGACCTGGCCTTCCACATGATCCCTTTCGCCCAGATCGACGCGGAGTTCGCCAAGACGCAGTTGCAGTTGTTGCTACGGGAGTGGTACCTGCATCCCAACGGGCAGATCCCGGCGTATGAGTGGGCGTTTTCCGACGTGAATCCGCCGGTGCATGCCTGGGCCTGCTACCGCGTGTTCAAGATCGACTGGAAGGAAAACGGTGAGCCGGATCACGGGTTCCTGGAACGGTGCTTCCATAAGCTGCTGATGAACTTCACGTGGTGGGTCAACCGCAAGGACTCGACCGGCGACAACATTTTCGAAGGCGGCTTCCTGGGGCTGGACAATATCGGGGTGTTCGACCGCTCGCGGCCGCTGCCCACCGGCGGCTATACCGAGCAGTCGGACGGCACCAGCTGGATGGCGATGTACTCGCTGAACATGCTGCGGATCGCCCTGGAGCTGGCGAAGGTGAATCCGACGTACGAGGACATCGCCAGCAAGTTCCTGGAGCACTTCCTGTACATCTCGTCGGCGATGAATACGCTGGGCGGCGCGGGGCTGTGGGACGACCAGGACGGGTTCTACTATGACCGGCTGCGGCTGCCGTCGGGCAAGTGCTATCCGCTGCGGGTGCGGTCCATTGTGGGCCTGATCCCGCTCTTTGCGGTGGAGACTTTCGATTCCGAGACGGCGGCGAATCTGGAGGGCTTCCAGCGGCGTACCAGGTGGTTTCTGGAGCACCGGCGCGACCTGACGGAACATCTGCTGTGGCATCCGGCCAGCGACAACAATCCGCTGGGGATCATTGCCCTGATCCAGCCCATCCGGCTGATTAGGGCACTGGAGCTGATGCTGGACGAGGAGGAGTTCCTGTCGCCGTATGGCATCCGGTCGATGTCGCAGGTGCACCGGCGGAATCCCTTCGTGATGCATGTGAACGGGGACGAGTACCGGGTGGATTACTGCCCGGCGGAGTCGTCGTCGCGCATGTTCGGCGGGAATTCGAACTGGCGCGGGCCGATCTGGTTCCCGCTGAACTACCTGCTGATCGAGTCGCTGCAGAAGTTCCATCACTACTTCGGCGACCGGCTGGAGGTGGAGTTCCCCACCGGGTCGGGCAACGTTAGGAACCTGGGCGAGATTGCGACGGAGATTTCGAAGCGGCTGTCGCGGATCTTCCTGCGGGATGAGAACGGGCGGCGGCCCTGCTACGGGGAAACGGAGCTGTTCCAGAAGGATGAACATTTCCGGGACTATTTGTTTTTCCATGAGTACTTCCATGGCGACAATGGGGCCGGGCTGGGCGCGAACCACCAGACGGGCTGGACCGCGCTGGTGGCCAAGCTGTTGACGCAGAGCGGGGAGTGAGGTGGGCGGGTACCGGGTTGAGCGGATCAGGGGATCCGCGGACGTCACCAATTGGCGCAGGATCGTAGATCCAGGGAAAGCATTTGGCGGACGGATGCAGCGGTGGTCGCTGGACCGGAATCACTGGAGGTAGGGAGCAGGCGGAAAACCCGACGACTGGAAATGTGCAAAGCGTCCCAGGATCTCTTTGGGATCGCATGCCTCCGCTACTCCATATGCACAGGCACGCTGGAAGCGCTGCTGAGCGCGGTCACTCAGGCCCCCTGACTCGCGGGTATACAACAGTCCGGCCGCCGCGCAACTCGGAGCATAGTTACCGGCGCACGCCCGATCGAAACTCGCAATGGCGTGAGCTACATCAGCCGGCGCACCATCGCCTCGCAGATAGCTATGGCCTAAGGCGTCACACCCTCGCCACCATGAGTTTTCACGCGCCCGTTGGAGGAATTCCACCGCACGGGAGTGATCCGGCGCCACACCGTTACCAGCCCGCAACAACGCCGCAAGGATAAAGCACGAACCTCCATCTCCGCGTTCACAGGCTTGCAGCCACGCAGCCTCGCCCTTTTCGTGAACCAGCAATGTCATCGAACGGCAACTCTCGCTCAGTCCCAGCTCGCACGCCCGCCAAAGCGACTTCCCCGCAGCCACCGTGTCCCGAGGTACGGCCAGTTCGACCGTTAGTACCTGTCCCAACTCGAAGCAGGCGCGTGCGGAGTTGCCTTGACAGTTGCGCCCCAAGACATACAAATAGGACTCACATGCCTTGCGCCTGCCCTCAGAGCAGGCGGTCTTCCAAAATGCCGCTGACTTGCCAGTGTGCCCTACCCCGATCAGATTGCTTGAGAGCATCACGAGAAATAGCAGGCTCCATACACCAGATGGACGCTGCCAGTCGAAAATTCGCTCGCACCCGCGGAAGTAGCGCGGAGAGTGCAAGCAGCGACAGGCTAAGGCTAACGAGCGAAAACGGCGATACCGCGAGCAGCAACCGCGGCACGGCCATCCGGCTCCCAGCAACTGTGTGGCTCATGGCAGGTCTAGAGGTGAGCTAACGCGCGGGCGGTGGCGGAGCATTGATGGGCGCACCGCGATCGAAGGAAACCACCTGCCGCTCCACTTTGCCCTCGACACTCTGTGATTCCTTGATGACTGGGTTTAGCCCGAGCACGCAAAAGGCGTCGGCGTCGGCCAAAGCGGGTTGGCACAACAAGCGCCATGGGAATGTGGTCTTTGACTTCGACATGAAGTCCTGCAGGGCAACCCGCGCCGGTTGAAAGCTCGCGCCCCATTTGATCAGCCCAGCCCTGCCCTCGGGCAGACTATGGCGGGACACGCCGGAAAAGAGTCGATGGAAGCCATCTCCCAAAAGCCCAGTCGCTGCTTCGACTCGGATACCCGACGCTCTGGTGATCTCTTGAGCGATGGCAACCAAGGTATCGAATGGCGAGCGCTCCTGCTCGGGGACGGTAATGGAGACATCCAGCAGGGTGTTTACTGCAACTTGCCGGCCCGAAACGTCGGAGGTTAACTTGGGGACAATCACCCAAGCGTCACCTATCACGCGGAGTTCATACTGGGCGACGGGTCGCGATCCCGAGTAGGCGGCGATTATTCCGCGCACGACCGCCTCCCGCGCCCGGGTGCCGGAACCGGCCGCTTCGATCTGATTGCGCATGGCTCCCACATCCAAGACCGTGTACCGAAGCGATCGGGTAACAGTGGCCAAATTGGTTGTGGCTCTCGCCGGTCCCCTCGCCACCAGCGAGGGATCGGGAATCATGTCGCCGGCATATTTCCACACCGGCTCTTCGTAGTTGAAGACCCAACCCTTCCGCGCCTGCAACTCTTCCAGTGCGGACAGTAGGGGCCGTCCCCCCTCGTATCGGAGAGAGCCAAGAGGTGCGCTCGCTGTTTGCGCGTGTGCGGCAAAAAACGCTGCACAGTACGCAAAAGCGAACACTACATTTCGTGCCACCCGCCACTTTCGGAGAATTCCTGCTTCCATGATTGTCTTTCCTCTCCATTGAGTTCATAGCAGTTAGGGCACCGGCCGAAAAGCGCTAGCACTAGCTCGCGACAACCTCACCTCGCCTGGGTGTATTTGGTAGTTCAGCTGATTCGGCCACGGAGTGTAGTATTGCCCTCCCCCACTGTTTCGGCACTGCATGTACATGCTCTGGTTAGTTTGGATTCCGCAATAACCTCCGGGCCCATTCGCCAGTTGTGCCGAATACCATCGCACCGCTGCTGCGCAGTCCTTGAATCCAATGGCATCCAGACCGTACCCATTACTCCGAGCGCCGATGTAGGCGCCTTCAGGGTCAGTAAACAGGTAGATGTTCCCGACGGTCCAGATTTCACTTCCAGATAGAAACAATTCAGGAAACGGAGAAGTCGGGAATATAGCCTTGCAGGAATCCGCCAGGGTCATCGTGATCATTTCTTGCACCATTCGTCCATCCAATCCGGTGCCGTCCGCAAGATCCGCAAGAAAGCCCGCGACATAGGGATGAGTTGCCGAATTGTTATATGCTGAACTGCTTTCGCCGCTCGGATACCGACAGGCGATCGCACGCTGAGCCGCGGAAGATGTAGTTGCGTTCCACGAACCATACGCCAGCACATAGTGATCCGAGTTGCCCCACCCTGTGCCATCGTCATCAGAGATCGATAAGGAAGTGGAGGTGCTAACGGTGGAAGTGGTATCGCACCCGCGAGCGGGACATGCAAGTCCATTGGTACAGCCCGGCAGACTGCCCCAGGCCCTGGCGGCAGATAGTTCGGCGAAGTACGGTTTCCAAGGCATCCTCCTTAGCCATCACCCGAGGTTAAGAGCCAAAGTGCGATCCCAGAAGACATGTAAGTCACGTCATATTTCAGACATCTACTGTTCGGACATCCGAAAAACCCACAACCAGATTATTCTTGATATTACAGAGAGCGGGCTTCCCGTACAAGAGAAATCCCAGAAAGACGGAGGCATTCCGCAAACATTATGATCTATGGAGATGGGCTTTCGGCCGGGCTGAGCGGATCAGGGGATCCGCTGCGGACGAGGGCGTCCGCCTTACTACGCGCGGGTCGCGGTGACGGACGGGTGGAGGTCGGAGGGTTGGTGGCCCAGTTTGGATCGGCAGCGACGGGGATCAGCCCTCTTTGAAGGGCGAACGGTTGATCGCGTAGGTGATGGCTTCCTGGGGTACCTGGAAGACCTGCATGCCGACGTTGCCTTTGTAGCCCAACGCCCTCACTCCGGCGGGTGAGGTGAAGTAGGCGTCGACCACCATGCGGCGCGCCCATTCGAAGAAGCGAATGCCCGGGCCGGTCTCCGGCGTGTCGTTGCGGCGGTAGGCGATGAGGTCGAGAAGTTCCGCCTGCTGCGCCGGTTTGGCGGCGACGAAGGTGGCTTCATAGCGCTTCGGGCACTGGTCGTCGAGCCAGGCGAGTCCGCCGAGCCAGATCTGCGCCATGCGGTCGGAACCGGAGCACATCAGGTCGATGAACTCAGGCGCGCCGGCGCCCGCGCCGCCGACCTCGGATCCTTCTGGCGGGATGATGAGATCCGCCAACCTCGTCACCGTCTGGTATTCGTGCGGATTCAGGGCCTTCGGTTTGTAGACGCCGCTGGCCGCCTTCTTCTCCTCGGCCGCGTGCTGGTGGACGTGCTGCATGGCCTCGGCCGACAACTGCCCGAGCAGGGCCGCGGCGGCGGCGTTGCGGAGGATCGCGCGTCGAGTCGATTCCATTACAGCTCTCCCTTCTTCAGTCCTTCGGCGATGAACTCGGACGCGCGCCAGGCCATGGCGCAGATGGTCAGGGTGGGATTCTTGTCGGGATTCGTGACAAAAGGCGCGGCGTCGGCAACGAATACGTTTTTGACGTCGTGGGACTGGGAATACTTGTTGAGCGCGCTGGTCTTCGGATCGGAACCCATGCGGACCGTGCCCAACTCGTGGATGATCTCGCCGGGCGTTGAGATGGCACGTTTCGTATCGGCCACCGTCTTGGGCCCGTTCACGCGTCCACCCATGCCTTCGATGATGGCGGCGAAGGTCTCGTGCATATGCTTGACCATCTTGAGCTCGTAGTCGCTCCACTCGAAATGGAAGCGGAGGACGGGAATGCCCCAGCGGTCGACCACATGCGGGTCGATATCGCAGTAGCTCTTCGCATTGGGGATCATCTCTCCACGGCCGGCGAAGCCGACGGAGCAGCCGTAGCTGTCGAGGATCGCCTTCTTGAGCCCGGCTCCGTAGCCTTCGTGCGAGCGGCAGACGCCGTTGAAGCTGCCGAGCATTGGCATGTTGTAGCCGCCGCCTACCTCGATGTGATAACCACGCGGGAAGTCCTTGTTCTTCTGCTCCAGGCCCCACCAGGGCATGTAGACGTGGCCGCCCGCATAGCCGTCACTGTCGTGCTTCATCATGCCTTCCAGCGCAGGCACGTAGCCGCCCAGGCTGTAGCCGACGGTGTCGGTGAGATTGCGCCCGACGCTGCCGGAGGAGTTGGCCAGGCCGTCGGGATGCCGCGAGGATTTCGAATTCAACAGGAGCCGCGCACTTTCACAGGCGCTCGCCGCCAGCACGACGACGCGGCAGTTGATCTGCTTTTCGGTGCGCGTGGTCTTGTCGATATAGCTGACTGCCTTGGCCTTGCCATCGGCGCCGGTGATGATCTCACGGACCATGGCGTTGGGGATGACGGTGAGCAGGCCGGTCTTCATTGCCGGGAAGATCTGCACCTGGCTCGAGGAGTAGTTGGAGGCGGTGACGCAGCCACGTCCGCACTGGCCGCAGTAGTGACAGGCGAGGCGGCCGTTCTTCGGTTTGGTGAGAATCGCCATGCGCGCCGGCACGCATGGAATATTCAGTTTTCGCGAGGACTTCTGGATGAGGTATTCGTGAACGCGCAGAGCCGGGGCGGGCAGGAACCGGCCGTCGGGCGCGGAGCGCAGGCCTTCGGCGGTGCCGCAGATGCCGATGAAGTCTTCGGCCTTGTCGTAGTAGGGCGCGATCTCTTCGTAGGTGACAGGCCAGTCTGTGCCCAAGCCGTCGTTGAGCAGGCTGGCTTTGAAATCGTAGTCGGCGAAGCGCAGCGAGATGCGGCCATAGTGATTGGTGCGGCCGCCGAGGATGCGCGAGCGGAACCAGCGGAACTGGCTGCCTGCGGCGACGGTGTAGGGCTCTTCGTCGATCTCCCAATAGCCGGTGGGTGCACTGAAGAAACCGAAGTCCTTGCGGCCGAAATAGGAGGAGGCGTCGTCGCCGGCTCCACGGTGCGGGTAATCGGCGGGGGTCTTGTGCTCCTTGTAGTCACGCGCGGGATTGAGCATGGCTCCGGCTTCCAGCAGCGTAACCTTCACGCCGAGCTTCGTCAGTACGTGAGCGACGGTTCCGCCACCGGCTCCAGAGCCGATGACCACAACGTCATGAACCGGTGCGCCCCTCATCACCTGTGGCATGTCCATCAGGTTTATCACATCCTTGAGGAAAGAGTGAAGGAAGGGCAATCCGCTCAATGCGATGGATCGCCGGCGCGGGAGCTTGCGGAAACATTTTCCGGCTTGGGCGCATCGATTGAATCATGGCGTCACGCAATTCGCTGGAATCTGGTGCGCCATTTGTTGACAGTTATCACGAACGAAAAGGCTGGCCCTATTCATGAGAATCATTCCGCTGCTCATCTCTGTTTCCGCGCTCTGCCTCGATGCGGCGGGGCAGGCACGCCCTGCTGGCTCCAATCCGCAGGACATCGTCCTGCTGGAGTACACACCGGGCTTCAAGGACGGCTGCGGGTCGAACAAGATGGAGTTTGTGCGCTCGTGGGGCGACGGAAGTTCGGAGACCTCGGCCTTTCGAGTGACTGAAGGAGCGGGGCTGGTAATTACCGATGTCGACTGGCGCTATGTCACGGGACCGCCCAACCAGTTCGCGGTTTTGCGGCTGCTGGTGCAGAACCTGGGGGATCCGTCGAAGACCCGGCGCACCTTCGAGTCGGCCGTTCGCCTGGACGGCTATGGCAACGGGGGCACCAGCGAGCATATGACCACCGGCTTCGTGGTGCGTCCGGAGGCGCGGATCTGTGCCGAAGTGCCGGGCGAGGCTCAAGGGTCCGTGGTGCGGCTTTCGCGCGTGCTGCTGCGCGGCTATTTGACAGGCGGACGCTAGCAACCGGCCTGCATGGCAGCGGGCGGGACGGAAGGATCCGCGCTCGAGCCTGCGCTCACTCCAGCCGGAGCATCAACGTACGCAAGCGCCTCCAGCCGGTCGCGCATCAACTGACCGACTGAGCTGGGGCTCAGGTTGGTCCGAACGAAGGCGCTGGCGGCCGCCGACAGCCTGGTGCGAACACCAGGGTCCGCCACGAGGGTCCGCATATGGCTGGCGGCCTGTTCAATTTCCGGATCCGCCCAGCGGCTGTTCTCGTCGTAGGGCAGGCAACCTTGCCCGACAGGGATCAGGCGGAAATCCACCAGCATGGAATTGTCGCTGCGCGTGAAGTCGACGTTCCCGGAGTAGTTCGTGACGATGGTGGGCTTGCCGAAGTACATGGCCTCGGCGATGTGAAGGCCGAAGCCTTCTGATCTGTGCAGCGAGACGATGCAGTCCGCAGCTTGCGTGAGCGCATGCATTTCGTTGCGGGAAAGCGTGGCATCGAAGATCCGAATATTCGGCGAGACGCAGGCGGAGGTCACGTCTTCCAGCGATCTCCGCAGCTCTCTGGGCGCGGTGGCCGCGTTGTTGACCTTGACGACGAGCTGACAGTCCGGATTGGAGCCGAAGGCCGCCAGGAAGGCGCGAATCGACGCCAGAGGGTTCTTGCGTTCAATCACACTCAGCACGTCGAACGCGGTGAGAAACACAAACTGTCCGGGCTTGAACCCAAAGGGATGCCGGCCAGCATTGCCGGAAACCGAGGGGCAGACCGCGTGCGGGATGGTATGCACGGACACGGGGGCCTTCCGCCGGATGGCTTCGCTGCAGAACTCGCTGGGCGTCCAAACCTCCTGGTAGTAGGAGAACGCATCACGCCAGCGGTCAGGGAACTCCTCCAGTTCCCAGGCCCAGTAGCCGATATTGTGGCGGTTCCGGAAGAAGCGCGAGCCCAATTGGGCGGCCACATTGGCGGCCTGGTCCGCGTTGACATGCAGCAGATTGACCGAGTACGGGAACTCGGCGGACATCGGCCCCACCGAGCGATCGCGGGTCTTGCAGAAGCCGGCCTCTTCGGCGCCGCGCAGGCTTAGCGGCACCGATGCAGCCCGCAGGGCTCCGCAGGCAGCGCGCACAGATTCCCCCACTCCGGTTTCAGACCGGAAATACCCCACCAGGTTGACACCAAATTCGCCGCATTCCGGCTCGGGTGGAGCAGCCGCAGCCAGTTCGGACGGTGCGGCGTAGGGAAGGTTTGCCACGGTCTGGGATTGCCGGGATCCCTTGCGCAATTTGCCAACGCCGGACACCAGCCTGTCGAGGAAAGCGCGCGCGGACCGGGACGCGCCCATGGCTGCCAGGATGGCCTGGTAGCGAAGCCTGTCGAAGGGACCCGGCAAGGAGTCGAGCACGGCGCGCCACTGCTGATTCAGGATGGCGACGTGGTGACCGGAAAGCTGATACTCCTGGCGGCCATAGGTGAGCAGCCAGACGAGGAAGCGCGCACGATCGCTACCGCGCGGGTCGGGGAAGATGCGCTGCAGCTCGGGGCGGGCGCTATAGATGGCCGCGGCCAGCCGCGTGAGGCGGAGCCGCGAGCCGTCGGCCGGGCCTCCGCCGGATGCTGCGTCGACATCTTCCCGCTCGTCCTGCGGATCGGGCTCGGCCGCATTCTCGCGGTGCTCGCGGTAAGTGCGGGCGGCGGCCGTGATCGTGGTCAGGAAGGCGTCCCCGACGCCGTGCTCGACGCGGCCGCTGCTGAGCAGCCACTCCAGAAACCGCAGGTAATGCCCGCCAAAGATATCGGGCATCGCGGCCTGGACATCGGTCCTGGTGCGGTAGATGCGGTAAGCCAGGCGGGAGATTCCAGGGCGGCCGGCGTGCTCCTGGATCGGCCGGTTCCAAACCTCCACGAACAGCCGGAAGCCCTCGGCGGAGAAAGGGTCGGAGACAGACCGGGCGAGCTCTGGTTCTTCGTGATGGATGGGCCGGCACATATCGGGGATGGCGGTCCCGTTCTCGAAGTAGGAGTAAGCCTGCGGCCAATTCCGGCAGGCGGTGAGGCCTTCGGCCAGCAGTTGTTCGCCATAGTCGCTGAAGATCTGGCGGACCACCTGGGGCAGGGCCTGCAGGTCGTGGCGGTTCTGATGCTTGGACACCTTGCCCGGTTGATCCACATCGTAGCCGCTGAAGTGGAAGAAGGCGAGCGGCGCGCCCGCGACGCTGTAACCGGCCGCGGAGCGCGTGATGGGCCGGTGGGAGAGATTCCAGTAGGCCACGTTGTAGCCGGGATCCCGAAGAATGGCGACGCCCTCGAACATACCGGGCACAAGGTCCACCCAGCGTTGATCGACAAACAGGCCGCGCGGCAGATCCACCAGGCAATGGTCAAACAGGCGCTGCTGCCACCAGCAGAGAAAGGCCGACGACGAAGCGCAGCGGGCAATGGCAATGAACCCGAGGTTGTACGAGCCCGACCGGAGAATATCGATCTCGCTGGGCCGCTTCGCATCCTCGAGGGCCGCAGTGAGGTGGGGCGTCAGGACAATGGACGATGACCGGAGGGCTTCCGTGACGCGGCTGAGCGGCGAATAGATGCGGATGTCGGGATCGAGATAGACGATGCGGTCGAAGCCGTACAGCCGGAAGAGGTGCTCAAAGGCGTAGGGCTTTACCGCGGTGCTCAACTCCAGAATGCTGTACTTGAAATGGAACCAGCGCGACTCGGGGATGGACAGGTCTGTGGAGGAAAGGAGTTCGAAGTTTTCCTGAGCCGGATCGAAGTAGCCGTCGACGCGGTCGACCAGGATCACAAAACGGCGCCAATCCGGATGATGGACCGCCGCCGAGCGCATGAGTTGGCGCGCGTGGGCCAGGTAGTTCTTCGCGATGACCGTAAATAGAGCGGTACCACCCATGGAGCGTTCCATCAGCGGAAAAAGGGGATCCCTCTCGGCGTACGTGCCTTCTTCAATTCAGCCTCCAGCGACTTTGCATAACGTTCCGATTCCAGCCTCATTTCCTCGCGCCGCTGATTGTCCTCCAGCAGGCTGCGGGCATAGCGTTGGGCCTCTTCCGCCATCTCGCGCAACTGAGAGGATTCCGCCAGCACCGCACGCAGGAAGGGCATGGCGGATTCCGTGTCTTCGTGCGTGCCGAAGACGATGGGGTAGCGCGTACCGGTGAGGGTACCCAGCGTGCGTCCGTCCATATAGCAGGCGCTCAGCGCGCGGCGCGGCGTCCCGGTGCGGTTCACGTCGCTGCGATGGATGAGCCAGTTGTGCAGCAACAGGCCTTCGCCCGGCTCCAATTCGAGATACTCGATCCGGTCTTCGGGACAGTACTGTTCCACGTGCTCCGGACTGAGCGTGCTGCCGTTCCTGCTCAACAGACCCAGATGGTGCGAGCCGGGAATCACCTGAACGCAGCCATTCAGACGCGTGGCTGGATCGAGCGCAATCCAGGAGGTGACCAGGGGGTCCCGATCGAGCTTCCAGACGTCGCCGGCGTCCTGATGCCAGGGGAGATAGGTGCCCTGCCCGGCCGGCTTGTTCATCATCATGACCCGGAACACGGAGATGGGTACGTGAGGGCCGTAATGCCGGGCGCAGATCTCGCGGAAGACCTCGCGCCGGACCAGTTCCAGGATCAGCGGATCGGCCTCCAGACCCTGGATTTTGCGATAGGCGAGCGTGGCGCCGGAGTGGCCGGGCACGGGGTCCGGCAAGTCCTCGTATGCGCCTCCGGTATCGAGCTGCATGTGCAGAGTCGGATAGCGCACACGGCCCAGCATGATGTCGTCGAGCCTCTCGCTCAGACGAGCGAGTTGATCAGCATCCAGAAGGCGGCCCAGGCGCAGATAACCGTTGCGGTCGTATTCCTTCCACTGCTCGCTGGAGATGAGGCCGGTGGGGCTCGCGCTTTCCTCCGGCTTGACGTGAATGGCCGGAGCGGCCGGCCAATCTACGGAGGAAGGCGTCAGGCGCAATGCGCCGAGGATCCCTGCCCAGCGTTGCGGCTCGTGGCTCCAGGCCCGCTGGGACGCGGCAGCGAGCCGTTTGCGAACTCCGTGCCGCTGATGCCAGAGCTCCATGGCCAGCGGCAGCAGGGCGCCCCGCTCCACGTCGGCTACGGAAAGACACCACCCGTCGGCGCCGGCGGACACCTGTGCGCCGTGGAGCTTGGTCCGGGTGTAGGAGTCGACGGTGATGCCGAGGGACGGAACTCCAGACGCGGTGGCGAACACGATTGGGTGATAACGTGCCGAGACCACGAGCTCCGCCTGACTGGTGAGCCACGCCGCCTCGCGCGGCTCCCACGGATTCAGCAGCAGCAGACCGGTCCGCATCAACGCACGCAGAGCGCGGCCGGCCTCGGCGTCCCCGCTGCCTTGCGGTCCGCCGACATGAGGAACGAAGATGAGCGAAGCGTCCAGGCTGGCGGCGAGGCAGTCGAGCTGGCTGGCGAGCACCTCCAGCGTCTTCGCGCGGTGCGAAGTGGCAAAGGAGGGATCCAGGGTTACCAGGATCCACGGATGCGGCAGCGCGTGTAGCGGTTCCGCGCGCTCGTCTTCAACAGGGAGAGGATCCAGGAAGTAGGCATCATCCCACTGCCTGTGCACGCGCGCCGGATCCACGCCCAGGCTGAGAGCCATGGAAGCGGAGCAGTCGTCGCGAACACCCAGCCAGTCGCACTTCTGCAGCGAACCCGCCAGGCGGCGGCTGAGGCTGCTGGTCAGGTGGGGTCCGATCATCTGCCCCAGCAGCACCGTGGGGAGGTTCAGCGACTGAGCATGCTCCAGCAGGAGGATCCGGTCCATCACCTTTTCGGGCCAGGTGGAGCACAGGTTCCCGCCCCCGGAAACTACCAGTCCGCGGGCTCCGGCGATCAGTCTGTCGACCGGTTGTTCAAAGGGGCATTTCACGGAATTCACCCGGTAGCGCTGGCTGGTCCAATCCGGATCAGCCGAGGCAACCGTGAATTCAAGATTGGGAATGAGCCGCGCCAGAGTGAGCAGGTTGGCCTCGAGCATTGCTTCATCCCCGAGATGGAAATGTTCCGGACCGCCTACGTCGCCAATGACAACGAGGCTATGCATTGGTCCGGCGCCGCCTTGAAAATTCAGGATTTGCGGACGAAACACTCCGCGCCGAGTGTGCCTGAGTGATTCGTAAATTTAATGGACACGTCGGCGATCCCATTTTCGTAAAGGTAGCACAGGATTTCATTCATGTTGTAATGATTCATCTGAATTTGGGTGTCGCCGGCCGGATGCTCGACGAGTTTTCGAATCCCATCCGGTGTGCGCTCAAAAAAACGGTATAAGGATCCGCTCACATTGTCGGCTTCATACTTCACGCTCTGAATTTCCGCGGCGAAGGTAAAGTGAAGATATCCGGCTCCGCCGCGCTTTAATAGACGCAGAAGGCCATTGAGGATTTGAACACCCCGGCGGGGCGGGATGTGCTGGAAGACGATGTAGCTTGTGATGAGATCAACACTGCCGGCGTAGCGCGCCACCGCTGCGAGATCGTCGGTGGACCGGACCAGCTCTATATTCCTGACATTTCGTCGATCGGCATTCTCGCGACAGAATTTGAGCATCGTGGGGGAAACGTCCAGGCCGATGCTTTTCTTGCTTCTGGCGGCGAGCGGCAGCAGAAGCCGCCCAAGGCCGCAGCCGAAATCGAGGCTCAAGTCGAAGGATTTCGGCGTACCAAACCGCTGGCTAAGCCCGTCAACGATGGAGGAGATACTCTCTTCGCCGCTGCGAAAGAACCGTTCGACGGCTTCGGGCCGGAGGTTCTTCCTGCGAAACTCCTCGGCGGAGAGGACGGACCAGTAGGGTTCACTTTTCGCGAATTCTTCCCAGTCCTGGTCCGTATTGTGGTCGGGCATTCGACAAGTTTAACAGCCGTTCCATGCACCGTGGAGTTTTGAATGCGCGGCCCGGTGGTCCCGTATTTCGCATGCCGCACGACAAGCCCGAAGCTTCTGGGCGGCTACCCGCCCGCGATGGCGCCCAGAATGATCAGCGTTTCCCTGCCCTGGGCGATCGCTTCCGGCAGTGGTTTGTCGTGCGACTCGTGCGACCAGTCCTCTTCGCAGGCGAAGAAACGCAGGAAGTCGCGGCGTTTCAAGGTCACGTGATCCCGCATTGTGCCGGCGAGCATGGGGTAGCGGCGCTCCAGTTCGTCCAGCACGGCCCGGATGGTCACCGGGCCGGCCAGATCGAGTTGCAGTTCGCCTTGAATGCCCGCCAGGTTCCGGAGATGGGCGGGCAATTCGACACGAATCATGGCAGGGTCTGGACCTCCACGGAAAGCACCGCAGGAAGGTCGCGGACGATGGGCGCCCAACTGTCGCCGGCATTGCTGGAGGCGTAGACCTGGCCCCCGGTGGTGCCGAAATAGACGCCGCACTGGTCGAGCTTGTCAACGGCCATTGCATCCCGCAGTACGTTTACATAGCAGTCGCTTTGCGGCAGGCCCTTGGTGAGCGCCTCCCACTCGTTGCCGCCCGTGCGGCTGCGGTACACCTGCAACTTGCCATCAATGGGGAAGTGCTCGGAGTCGCTCTTGATGGGGACGACGTAGATCGTCTCCGGCTCGTGGGCGTGGACGTCGATGACAAAGCCGAAGTCCGTGGGCAGGTTTCCGCTGACTTCCTGCCACATGTCTCCGGCGTCGTCGCTGCGCATCACATCCCAATGCTTCTGCATGAACAGCGTGTTGGGCCGCGATGGGTGCATGGCGATGCGATGGACACAGTGGCCCACTTCGGCCTTGGGGTCGGGGATGTATTGCGAGCGGAGACCCTGATTGATTGGCTTCCAGGTGACGCCGCCATCGTCAGTGCGGAACGCGCCCGCGGCCGAGATGGCGATGTACATGCGGCCCGGATCGCTCTTGTCGAGAACGATGGTGTGCAGGCACATGCCGCCCGCGCCGGGCTGCCACTTGGGTCCGGTGCCGTGGCCGCGCAGGCCGGAAAGCTCGGCCCACGATTTGCCGCCATCGGTCGATTTAAACAAGGCAGCATCTTCCACACCGGCAAAAACGGTATCCGCCTCGGTGAGCGACGGTTCCAGGTGCCAGACCCGCTTGAACTCCCAGGGGTGCGGAGTGCCGTCGTACCACTGGTGCGTGCCAGGCACGCCTTCATAGACAAACTTGTTGTCCATGGGGGCCCAGGTCTTGCCGCCGTCATCCGAGCGTTGAATCAGCTGGCCGAACCAGCCGCTGGACTGCGAGGCATAGATCCGGTTGGGATCGACGGGCGATCCCTTGACGTGATAGATCTCCCAACCCGCGAAGTGCGGGCCGCTGACATCCCATTTCTCGCGCTTCGCATCCGATTCCAGAACAAAGGCACCTTTGCGAGTGCCAACCAATACCCGTACGCTGCTCATCCCTCAGCTCCTTTCGAACTTGATCCCAAACGGGGGAATCGCGCCGGCAAGCCCCAGGCAAGCGCAGCGCGGCCGGTTATTCGTGCTCCGGCAATCCCTGGAGTTCCACGACGGGCCTGACTTCGACGGTCCCCTTTTTGGCGCCGGGAATCCGGCTGGCGATGTCGATGGCCTCGTCCTGATCCTTGGCTTCCACCATGAAGTAGCCGCCCAGTTGTTCTCTCGTTTCGGCAAACGGGCCGTCGGTCACCAGCCGTTTTCCGTCGCGAACGCGGACACTTACAGCGGTGGAAACCGGCTGCAGTGGAGAGGCGCTCACATACTTTCCGTTGGTGCTGAGCTGGTGGGCGAGGTTGGATGACTCGCCGTAGCACTCTACACGCTCCGGTTCGGTGTAAACGTGTTCCTCCGCATAAATCAGCAACATGTACTTCATCCCAGGGTCTCCTTATGGTCGTCGAACGCGAATGACGGAAATCGACACCGCATCCGGAAAATATTTGGGGTGTGACTCTGTTGTATCGCCATTTCTTCGCCCCTGCAACAGGGAAGCAAGGCGAATGGCTGTCAGATATGTAAATTCCCGGCGTAGTCCGCCTCTGAGGCCAACTCCGACCAGACTACCCCATCCCGATCTCCAAGTCAGCCGTCGGGGGAAGTGTTGGACGTCCCACACAAGCAAAGGGCGGACGCCCGCGACGCCATCAGGCGGGCAGGAAGGGCGCCTTCCCATTCAAAAAACGGGGATTAGCTTCCGCCGCGAGACCGGCTGACCGGCCAGGAATCACGCAAATAGAGAGCGAAGACCTCCGCCCGGCAGAATCATATGTCGGGCGCCATACAGTCTTTCAGACCTCAAACTCTAAAGTCCTCCACTCAAATAAGCGATGTACCCCTAGGGCCGATTTCGAGCCGCGACCGGTGGAGGCACCGGCGTGCCGGGCGGCGCCCCGGACGGAATGCGAGCGGCAGGACGCCGGTTGGGTGGAGGAGATAAGAATGACTGAGAGCGAGACGGGATTCGGGTCGATGCAAAGGCAGAGCCTGTGGACCAGGTTTGAGCAGGACAGCCGCCACCTTCGCGAAGCCGTCGCAGCCGGAGAGATTCAAGCACGGCTTCAGCCCTCCCAATACGAAGGCGAGGCCGCCGCGGCGTGCAAGCTGATCAACGAGACTCTGGACGTCCTGGTGGGGACATTCACCAAAGCCATGCAGTCCGTAGAGCAGATGAGCATCGGGCAGATTCCTCCGCCCCTCTCCGATGGCTTTCCGGGAGGATTCGCCTACTCCAAGGATGTCTGCAACGGGTTCATCGATGTGATCAACCGTCGCAATACCCAGATCGCGCGCCTGACCGAGGCGGCTTCGCGGGGCGATCTGCGCGTGCGCACCGATCTGGAGCAGTTCACCGGCGCCAATCGCAAGATCTTCGAACGGTTCAATGGCATGTTCGACGCCTGGCTGAAGCCGGTGGCGGAGATTGAGCAGGTGCTCAACGCCCTGTCGCGCATGGACCTGACGGCCCGGGTGAAAGGCGAGTATGACGGGGAGTACGGCCGTATCGCAAAAGCGCTGAACACGGTTTGCAGCACGCTGGCTCAGGAAGTAAACAACATCGCCGAACATACGCACGTCCTGGCCGCGGCCAGCGAGGAACTGGGTGCGATCACGCACGAGATGGCCCGGACGGCGGAAGAAGCAAACCGGCGCGCGCACACCGCGGCGGCGTCGAGCGAAAAGGTATCGTCCAACCTCACCACGGCCGCGGGCGGCTCGCGCGAGATGCTGTCTTCCATCCGGGAAATCGCGCGCAACGCGAGCAAGGCGGCCACCGTGGTCCGCACCGCTGTCGATGTCACGGATTCAACCAGCCAGAAGATGAACAACCTGGGGCAGAGCTCCGAGCAGATCGGCAAGGTGATCAAGGTGATCACCGGCATCGCCCAGCAGACCAACCTGCTGGCGCTAAATGCCACCATCGAAGCCGCCCGAGCCGGGGAAGCGGGCAAGGGGTTCGCGGTGGTTGCCAACGAGGTGAAGGAACTGGCGAAGGGCACGGCCAAAGCCACTGAGGAAGTGAGCGGCCGCGTCGAAGCGATTCAACGCGACACGAAGGAGAGTGTCCGGGCGATCGGCGAGATTGCGTCCGTTACCAGCCAGATCAACGACATCTCGCACCTCATCGCCTCCGCGGTGGAGGAGCAGACGGCCACGACAAACCAGATGGGCCGTCACGTCACAGAGGCGGCGGAAGCGGCCGCCGCTATCGCCTCCGAGATGAGCCGGCTGGCCGATGCCGTCCAGCAGACCAGCGCCGGCGCCGCGCAGACCGACACGGCGATCGCGGACCTGAACCGGACCGCGGGCCGGCTACAGAAGTTCGTCGATATGTTTCAGATCTGAGTTTCCCCGAAGGAATCCGCATGAAGTACACGACTGGTCCGTCTGAGTTGCCCAATCGCTGGCTGATCGCCGCGGCGGGCGTTGCGATGCAGATTGCTTTGGGTGCGGTGTATGCCTGGAGCGTCTTCCGCACACCGCTGGTGAAAGCATTTCATTGGAGCATCATTGAGGTGAGCCTCACGTTCACCATCACCATCTTTACCCTGGGCTGCTCCGCCTTTGTGGGCGGTTTGTGGATGCGCGCCAAGGGTCCCCGGATTGTCGGCCTCACAGGCGGACTGCTGTACGGCCTGGGCGTCACCCTGGCTTGTCTGTCCAATCATGGGCTGTGGGTGCTCTACCTGAGCTACGGGCTGCTGGGCGGGGCCGGTATCGGCCTGGGCTACATCGTTCCCGTGGCGACTCTCGTGAAGTGGTTCCCAGACCGGCGGGGGTTCATCACCGGCGTCGCCGTGGCCGGCTTTGGTGCTGGTGCGCTGGTGACAGCGCCGGTCGCGACCAGATTGATCGCGTCGATTGGCGTGTTGTCGACCTTCGCCGTGCTCGGGGTCGTTTCGTTCCTGATGGTGGCGGGCTCGGCGTTACTGATGCGGGATCCTCCGGCCGGTTACCGGCCTGAAGGCTGGGAACCCGTGCGATCCGGCGCTGCCGGTGGCACCTGCGATTTCACGCTGCGGCAGGCCTTGGGTTCATGGCAATGGTATGCACTGTGGGGCATGCTGTTTCTAAACGTCTCGGCCGGAATTTCCATCATTTCGCAGGCCTCACCGATGGCGCAGGAGATCAGCGGCGTGGATGCGGCTGTGGCGGCGACGATGGTGGGGATCATCTCCATCGCCAACGGCGCAGGCCGGTTCCTGTGGGCGTGGCTCTCCGATGCACTGGGCCGGCGCTGGGTCTTTCTCGCCATGTTTGTGCTGCAGGCCGCCTTGTTCTTTGTGTTGCCGCAAGTGTCGGAGTTCAGCCTGTTCACGACGCTCTGCGTGGTGATCCTGCTTTGCTACGGCGGCGGCTTCGGCACCATGCCCGCGTTCTGCGCGGATTACTTCGGCGCCAAGGACGTGGGTTCCATCTATGGGCTGATGCTCACGGCCTGGGGTTTCGGCAGTGCGCTGGGTCCGGTGCTGATTGCTCGTGTCCGGCAGACGACCGGTCACTACGACCAGGCGCTTTACGTCCTGGCGGGCATTCTGGCTGCCAGCGCGATTCTCCCTTTGATCGTCCGGCCACCGGCACTGAAGCCCTTGCAGGACACGGGCGAGCACACCGCTCGCCGCGCAGCCTGAGTCTCTCTCCTGTCTGTTCACCGCGGCGTCAATGTAACTTTCTCCGGGATGCATTGACGCTGCCGGGCCTCTCCGCTTAGCCTGTTGTCAGTTACTAAGGGGAGAGCCATTGAGCAAACCTACCGACCTGGTCCAGGGCACCCTGGACATGCTGATCCTGAAGGTCATCGCGCTGGAGCCGATGCACGGCTGGGCCATCGCGCAACGCATCCGGCAGATGTCGGGTGAAGTTTTGCAGGTCGGCCAGGGCGCCCTGTATCCGGCGCTCCACAAGCTGGAGCAGAGCGCCTGGATCACGTCCGAGTGGGCGGTCAGCGACAACGGCCGGCGAGCGAAATACTACACCCTGACCGAAGCGGGCCGAGAGGTTCTGGCGCACGAAACGGCGCAATGGGAGCGGCTGGCTGCCGCCATTTCCCTGATCGTGCGGACGGCCTGACGAAGGAGATCTCCTATGCGCTGGCCCAAAATTCTGCGCCTCCGGCTACGATCGCTGACCTCACGGAGACAAGTGGAAGACGAGTTGGACGAAGAGCTCCGCTACCACTTCGACCGCGAGATGGACGAGAACCTGGCCGCCGGAATGAGCCGGGATGAGGCGCGCTGGGCCGCGTTGCGCTCGGTGGGCGGACTGGAACAACGGAAAGAGGAGTGCCGCGACATGCGAGGCTTGAACCTGATCGACAACAGCCTGCAGGATATCCGCTTCGCCTTGAGGCAACTGCGAAAGAACCTGGGCTTCACGCTCACGGCGATTCTATTGCTCGCCCTGGGCATGGGCGCCAGCGTGGCGATCTTTGCCTTCGTCGACGCAACCTTGATCAAACCGCTTCCGTATAAGGACCCGGCACAACTGGTTGGCGTCTTCGAAACAGTGCCTCTGTTCCCGCGCTCCAACCTCTCTTATCCGGACTACCTGGACTGGAAAAAGATGAACAAAGTGTTCCAGTCCCTGGATGCGTACGATCAGCGCGGCTTCATCCTGACTACCGCGGCGGGAGCGGAACCCGTACGGGCGGCTCGCGTCACCGACGGCTTCTTCCGTACCCTGGGCGTCTCGCCAGTGCTGGGTCGCGATTTTTTCTCGGGCGAGGATCTGCCCAGCGCGCACCGGGCCGTGTTACTGAGCTACGGAGCCTGGCAGAAGCGGTTCAGCGGCAAGCCGGAAGTAGTGGGCCAGGTGGTTACCTTGGATGGCGAGCCCAGCACGATCATCGGGGTCCTGCCGCGCGAGTTCCACTTTGCGCCTGCGGAACCGGCGGAATTCTGGTCTGCTCTGCATCCCGGGGGCGGCTGTGATCTCCGGCGGAGCTGTCATTCCCTCTACGGTGTGGCGCGCCTGAAAGAGGGCGTGAGCATTCAGACCGCGCTGGCCGACGTAAAGGTGATCGCGAAGCAACTGGAGACCCAGTATCCCGACTCGAATCGTGATCAGGGTGCCACGGTGGCCAGTCTCGCGGAGGTGATCACCGGCGACATCCGGCCCATCCTGCTGGTCCTGCTGGGCGGCTCGGGTCTGTTGCTTCTGATCGCGGGCGTCAATGCGGCGAATCTGCTGCTGGTGCGCGCCGAGAGCCGCCGCCGCGAAATGGCGGTGCGTAGCGCCCTGGGCGCTTCGAAGGGCAGGCTGGTCAGGCAATTTGTCACGGAGGGTCTGGTGCTGGTGGCGGCAGGAAGCGCGTTGGGTCTGGCCATTTCGTGGTGGACGATGCAGCTTCTCACCAGGCTGGTACCCGAGAACCTCCTGTTGAGAATGCCGTTCCTGATCGGGCTCAGTCTGAATCCGCGGGTTCTGGCCTTTGCGGGTGAGATCGCCGCAATGGCTTTGATCCTCTTCACGGTGACGCCCGCGTTCCACCTGTCCTTTGGGCAGACAAGGGAAGGTCTTGCCGACGGTAGCCGAGGTTCGGCGGGGACCTCCTGGCGGCGGCTGGGCTCGAAACTCGTGGTGCTGGAGTTGGCCACAGCCGTGGTGCTGCTGGTGGGGGCGGGCCTTCTGGGCAAGAGCCTCTACAGCCTGCTGCGCGTGGATATTGGCTTCCGGCCGGATCAACTGGTCACCTTGCAATTGGCGGCGCCCAAGGCGGCTTACGAAAAAGATGAGCAGGCGATCGTCCTGCAACGGGAACTGGTGCGGCGCATCGAAGCCATACCAGGCGTGACCTCGGTGGGCGTGACCACCAGCCTGCCGGTGAGCGGCAATGGCAATACGACCTGGTTCCGCGTGATCGGGCGGCCATGGCATGGGGAGCACAATGAAGTTCCGGAACGCGATGTCAGTGCCGGTTATTTCACCGCCCTGGGCGCTAAACTCATCCGCGGGCGATTCTTCACCGAGGCCGAGGATGGGTCGAAGCCGAGTGTCGCCATCATCAACCAGGCGATGGCGAGAAAGTACTTCCCGAACGAGGATCCCCTCGGGCAGCATCTCACTTACCTTTCCGACCCGCCCAAGCCGATCGAGATCGTGGGCATCGTGGACGATATTAAGGAGGGCCCGTTGGAGGTCGCGACCGTTCCGGCCCTCTATATCCCCTTCAACCAAAGCGCCAGCCGCTTCTTCGGGCTGGTCGTCCGGACCGCCCAGGCGGAACAGCAACTGCTGCCGGCTGTGACGAGTGCGATCCGTGAGTTCGACCCGGGCATTGTGACCGCTCAGGGGGCAACGATGACGACGCGGATCAACAACTCGCCCTCGGCGTACATGCACCGCTCGTCGGCCTGGTTGGTCGGCGGTTTTGCACTGCTGGCCCTGCTGCTCGGGGTGGTGGGGCTGTATGGCGTCGTGGCCTATTCAGTCAGCCAAAGAACGCGCGAGATCGGCCTGCGCATGGCGTTAGGCGCTCAGCCGGGATCCGTCTACCAACTCATCCTGAAGGAAGCGGGCTCGCTGACCGCCTTTGGCGTGGTCATTGGGCTGGTCTGTTCCACAGGCGCGGCAACGCTGATTCGCGGGCTGTTGTTCGGCGTGAAGACGTGGGACGTACAGACTCTCGCGGGTGTGGCTGTGGTGCTGGGCGTGGCTTCGATGCTGGCCAGTTTCATTCCCGCGCGGCGGGCAGCGTCGGTGAATCCGGTGGAGGCTCTGCGGGCTGAGTGATCCCTGATCAGACGGGTACGTGGGTTTTGGGCCAGGAACTGAAGGCGTCGTGCAGCTTCAAGGATGCTGCCCAGCGAAGGGGCGAAAGCGCGGTCGCATTGCGCTCGACCTGGACACCTGCCGCAAAATGACCCTTCTCGGCACGGGAGTAAACGACCGTGCCTTCCACCGTTCCCGTCTCGAAGACGAGCCGGACCTGAGTTCCGACAGGGACGTCACCCCGCAGGGTGATGCCGATGCCTGTGGACGAAACGTCCGTTACCCGGATTCCGTAAGCGAGTCCGGGCTCATGGGCCGACAGCAGTTCCAGGGTTCCAAGAAACTCCGCCGGCGCGCGCAAAGTCTTTCTGACCGGCCGTGTCATATCTAGATTATCGGCGGTCCCCATAGGACAGGGTGAGGCAAATACCCTGAGGATTGTAGGGTATAAGGCCTTAGTCGCCGCACTAGTGGGGCTGGTACCCTCTTTTAATTGCGGTACTTGCGGCATGATGGATGGAAATGTTCGGTTTCCTGGTCTCGCTGATTCCTGGTCTTGGCGCTAAGGCTCCCACCCGGCCGGGGACTTCCCTGCCCCTGCAGTACCCGGTCCTGCTCTTCGGCGATGGCGCGCTTCATGTGATGGACACACAGGAACAGCTCACCTCCACGCAGGGCAGCACCGGGCGGTACTACCCCGCGCTGCAGATCCTCGACCGGTCCGGCCAGCTGTATCGCATCGTGAAAGCGAAGGAGTTCGGACGCAAGTCGTGGGTGCTGGACATGGGCACCGGGACGTTCCACGTCCATCTTCAACTGAAGCGGCTGAAAACGCTGAAGATTGCGGAGGCCCGGAAGCTGCTCATCGATCTCGTCAGCAGTCCGGAGAGCTCCTGGAGCCGCTGGCCCGGCGGCTCAGCGCCTGCCGTCTCAAAGATCCAGGGCTTTACCAGCCTGGACGAATTGATGGAAGGATGCCGGCGGAACTGGGACTGGCACTGAGGTTCAGCGGACGCCTTCCACCTGGGTGAGGTCGCTGTGCGAGACGTCGACCCGGACACAGTAAAGATACCGCTCATCTGGAGAGAGTGACCAACTGGAGGTGCCAATAGGCGGAAGTTGCCCGGGGAATCGGGAGATCTCCTTGTTCGGTCCTCCATTCCAGGGATGGAAAAGGACCGCGGCGCCACCGGCAGGCTGGCTGCTCTCGGCCAGAAAGTAAATGCCGTCGCGGCTTGGGGTCCAGGCACCCCAGTAACCGGCCAGCAGTCCGTCCAGGACCTGGGTCTTCAATTTGGTGGCGAGGTCGTACCGCCAGATGGTCGTGCCGGTCCGGTTGCGTGTGAAGTACAGGATGCGGCCGTCGGAGGAGAGAACCTTCTGGTGTATCCCCTCCGCCGCCACGATCTGCGCGCCTTTCAAGCCTCCTACCGGCACCCGCCAAATGGAGCCTTGTGCATTGTAGAGCAGTGCCTTGCCCTCGGCGTCGAACATCGGGTGACCACCCGTCACCTCCGGTCCGCCCAGAATCTGAGGAGTTCCTCCCTCCGCGTCCACCACGTAGAGGCGCTGCGTGAGCGCATCGTTGAAGACGACCTTGCTGCTGTCAGGAGACCAGCGGCAGGCGACCGGATGGATGGCGCCCCTCGTGATCTGCTGGGCACGGCCGCCATCTACGCCGCTCACCCAGAGCTGCCCTTCGCCGGAACGGTCGGACCGGTAGCAGAGCCGCTTTCCATCCGGGCTGACGAACGGCAGGATCTCCTCACCGGTGGAGGAGATGACCCGGCTCCAACCGCTATTCCCGTGGCGCGCGGCCTCCAGATCCAGCTTCCAGATGTTTAAATCCTGCTGCAGGTCGGAGTAGACCATGCGCCCGCCGGACCGGCCCACCGAGAGCTGCATTGGGTTGGCGCTGGAGAGGTTTGTGCCCTGCACGGCGCCTGTGTCCACATTGGCCGACCAGACTTCAAACTCGCGCCTCCGGTTGGAACTGAAAAAGAGACGGCGGCCGTCAGGCGACCAGTCGTGGCCGCTGATGGTGCGGTCGGCTCTGGTGACCTGCTTCAGATTCCCCCCGGTAAGATCTGTGATCCAGAGCTCCTGGCGGAAGCGGTCTGTCATGCGTACGAAGGAAACCAGCTTACCGTCCGGGGAAAAGCGCGGATCCACGTCGCCGATGATGGCGTCGTCGGGACGGGTGAGCCGGGTGCGGCTGCCCGTAGCGATATCGACCAGGAACAGGCCGAACGCCTGGGAGGACGATTCCTTGTCGTCGACTACCAGTTTCGTGCCGTCGGGGGACCAGTCCAGGTGGCGGCAGTTGAGTCCATAGCGGGAGCGGTAGAGTTGAACGATCTCCCGTTCCACGCCACCGCGCTCCGTCGTAACGACGACCCGCAGGGAGGAGGCTTCGTAGCGGATGTAGGCCAGGTGCCGGCCGTCGGGCGACCAGGCGGGGCTGCTGTGCTCGTAGCGCCCTTCACTCACCTTGCGCGGCTCGTCGTCTTCCGGACCCCGGACGTAGACCGCCGGATTGTTCGCCCCGTCCTGATCCCAGATAAAGGCAACCTTGGCGCCGTCCCGGGTGAGGGCGGGCTGGTACTCACTGCCCGGCAGGCGCGTCAGGGAGTGGCGTTGCCCGAGTTCGAGCTGCGCCGCGGACCGCCGCTGGCTCCAGAAGACCAGCGCGCCCAGCATCAGGACGACACCCGCGGCCAGGGCCCCCAGGCGCCAGGCCACGTTGAGGGTTTCCTGGGAATGAGGCGCGCTGACCGGAACCACCCACTGGTAGCCGCGTCCGGGCAAGGTCACCAGGTAGCGCTCGCCGGAGCCCCCGTCGCCCAGCGCTTTGCGCAGCATGGAAATGTGCTGGTTGACGTTAGCGTCTGTCACCACCTGGCCAGGCCAGAGCTGGGCACAGAGTTCCTCGCGGCTCACCACCTGGTTGCCGCTTTTGAGGAAGATCAGCAAGGCATCGAAGACTTTGGGGGTTACCGCAACGGGTGCGGAGTCCCGAGCTAACGTGCGTAACTGCACGTCGGCGGAGAAGGGACCAAAGTGAAACACTTCCTGCTGCATCAGTAGGTTAGGTGTATTTTATGCTGTTTTTTTATTTTTCACACGGCTTTGCTGGACACCTCCGGCAGGGTGGCGCATAACTGCTGGCGGAGCTTCAGGGGGCCGCAACGATGCAGCCCCATCCGGTTCGATTGGAAGGATGGTCACCATGCGCAACCTCGCCGTTGTCATTCTGATGTTTTGCCTCGGATCTGTCCTCTTCGCGCAGAACTCCGGGATCCAGGGGTCCGTGATCGACCCGACGAAGGCAGTTGTCCCCAACGCCTCGGTTCGGGTGGTCAATCTGGACACCTCCGTCGCCTCCCAGGCGACGACGAACGAACAAGGTCTTTATCTTTTCCCGTTGCTGCCGCCGGGCCGTTACCGGGTGGAATGCGAAGCCGCCGGCTTCGCCCCGCAGAAACTGGCGGAGTTCCGCCTGGAGACCGGCCAGACCGCTCGCCTCGACTTCGAATTGAAGACCGGATCGATTGCCGAGTCGATTGAAGTCTCGGCCTCGGCCGTGCTCATCAACTCGGAGACTTCCGAGGTGGGCCAAGTGGTCGACTCCAAGCGCATCCTGGAGATGCCGCTGAACGGCCGCAACTATCTCCAGCTCGCGCAGTTCACGGCAGGCGTTTTGCCCGGCGGCGGACTGGGCGCCGGGAGCCGGGCCCGGGACGAGGGCGCCTTTTCGGCCGTCGGTCTGCAGATTGCTCAGAACAACGTCCTGCTGGACGGCACCGACAACTCGTCGCGGACCTCCGGCGGCCCCCTGGGCTACGAAGCTCAGCAGGTGAAGCCGCCCGTGGATGCGGTGGCCGAGTTCAAAGTCGTCACGAATAATATGAGCGCCGAGTATGGATACCGCGCCGGCGCCAAAGTGCTCGTCACGACGAAGTCGGGCTCGAACCAGTTCCACGGCTCCGCTTACGAATTCCTGCGCAACGAGAAGCTCGACGGTACAAACTTCTTCGCCAACCGATCCGGCGCAAAGAAACCTTCCTACCGCCAGAATCAGTTCGGTACCACCCTGGGCGGCCCGGTCATCAAGAACCGGACCTTCTTTTTTGGAAGCTACCAGGGAACCCGCATCCGCACGGGCCAGAGCTACATCACGACGCTGCCCAGCCGCGACATCATCGAACGGGGCGATTTCTCCAGACAGCCGTCCGTGCGCCAGAACATCTTCGATCCCCTCACCCAGACCGGGACCGGTGCGACGGCCAGGCGCAGCCCCTTCGCCGGCAACATCATCCCTCAGTCGCGCTGGGATCCCGTCGTCAAGAACATCCTCACTCTCTATCCCACGGCCAATATCGGGACGAACGACAATCTGACGAACAACTACTACTTCGGGCCCAGCGACTCCGACGATGCGGATCAGTATGACTTCCGCGGCGATCACAACTTCACCGACAAGCACCGCTTCTTCGCCCGTTATTCCCGGCGCGACCAGTTCCGCAATCAGAACGGTTACCTGCCTTACCCGGCCATGGGCGGCCAGGGCCAGACGGTGAAGTTGAACGGCAACAACATCGCCGGAGCGCTCAGCAGCGTACTCACGTCCACGCTCTTCAACGAAGCCCGCTATGGATACTCGCAATTCGATACGGCCTTCGATATCCCGTTTACAAAGAACATGAACAAGGACTACGGGATCAAAAACGCCCCGGGTGACTCAATCGGCGACGGGTACGATCAGGGCTGGTCGCTATTCTCCCCAAGCGGATTTGTGGAAATGGGTCCGCGCGCCTTCTGGCCCAACGTGAACAACCTGGCGAACTACCAGATCAGCGACGCCCTGGTCTGGCAGCGCGGCAGGCACACGTTCAAGTTTGGCGGCGAATTGCGGCGCTCGAATGTGTTCCGTAACGCGGCGCGGTACCGGCGCGGCCAGTTCTCTTTCAACGGGCAGTTCACCTCGGAGTCACCTAACAACGGCACCAGCCGCGCCAATACCGGCAACTCAATGGCCGACATGCTGCTGGGCTATGTCTCGGGCGGCAACTATGGGAACAACCAGGGAGAAGACATCAACAACTGGTATTACGGCTTCTTCGCGCAGGACGACTTCAAGATCTCCTCGAAGCTGACTCTTAACGTGGGCATCCGCTATGAGGTCTTTAAGAAGGCACTCTTCCCGAACGCCGCGGCGCAAAGTGTCAGCCGGTATTTGTATGAGGGCATCAACGTCGCCAGCCAGGCGGACGAGCGCTTTGTCTACCCGTCCGGCGACTCCGACAGCGGCGGCACCAACGATCTGAACAATTGGGCCCCGCGCATCGGCCTGGCTTACTCCGCCAACGCCAAGACCGTGATTCGCGCCGGCGCGGGCACTTTCTACGGCGAAGCCAATAGCCTCAGCACCGAGAATGCGAATTTCCGCTCCGGCCCGCCGAAGAGCGCCGACATCGCGTTGCAGACCACGCCGGAGGCGACATCCTACTATGTGAAGGATGGCTATCCGGCCTTTTCGACCTCAGTGGTGCAGAGAGGCTCTGCCATTTACGTCTTCCCCGACTTCCGGCCCACGCTCTACGTCAGTCAGTGGTTCCTGGATGTGCAGCGCAATCTGCCCTGGGACACCTTGCTCACGGTGGGTTACATCGGTACGAAGGGCACCCATCTCCACAACATCCGCAACATCAACCTGCCGCAGACGCCGAGCGCGACCGTGGCGGCCAATCAGCGCTACTTCCGGCCCCAGTTCGGCGCGATCAGCCTGCACGAAAACAGCCTCAACTCCAGCTACAACTCGATGACAGCCAAGGTGGAGAAGCGCTTCTCCAAGGGCCTGACGCTGCTGAGTTCGTTCACCTGGTCGCACAGCATCGACCAGGGCAATGAAGACCTGCTGGACGGCGGCAGCGGCGGCGTGACGCCGTGGGACATGTCGCGGGAACGTTCGAATTCCAACCTCGACCGCCGCCGGGCCTTCGTCCTGAACGCGGTGTACGAACTCCCGTTCGGCAAGGGCCGCAGCTTCCTCACTTCCGGGGTGGGGGCCGCTGTGCTGGGCGGCTGGCAGTTGGGCGGCATCTTCTCGAAACAGTCGGGGCTGGCCATCGGGCATAGCTTCAACGTGAACAACCAGAACCTGGGCGGCGCGGTTCGAGGAGATTGGGTGCGCAATCCGAACCTGCCCTCCTCCGAACGGTCGATTGATCGCTGGTTCGATACCGGCTTCGTCGTGGCGTCCGCTCCGGGTGTAGTCTCGAATGCGGGCCGCAATCTGATCTACGCGCCGGGCCGCACCAACCTGGATATCATGGTGTCGCGCAGCTTCAACATGCCCTGGGAAGGACACTATATCCAGTTCCGCTTCGAGTCGTTCAACTTCGCCAACCACGCGAACTTCGGCTCTCCGAATACCGCGGTAGGCACTCCGAATGCGGGCAAGATCACGGCCGCCGAGGATCCCCGCCGCATCCAGTTCGCCCTCAAGTACGCATTCTAGCCATGAACCGGCGCACCTTCACTCAAACGCTCGCCGCGGCTCCGGCCATCCTTTCCGGGCAGCCGCTGCGCAAGCCGAACATCGTTTGGATCATGGCCGACGACATGGGTCCAGGCGATCTCGGCTGCTACGGACAGAAGTACATCCGCACTCCGAACATCGACAGGCTCGCCGCCGAGGGCATGCTCTTCCGTACCGCCTATGCGGGTGGCACGGTGTGCGCTCCCTCGCGATCGACGCTCATGACCGGCCAGCACAACGGCCATACGCCCATCCGCTCCAATCCCGGCGGTGTTCCATTGCTGGCGAGCGAGGGCACGGTCGCCGATCTGCTGAAATCCGCCGGGTACACCACGGCGCTCTGCGGCAAATGGGGGCTGGGCGATATCGGCACCGACGGCGTCCCCTGGAAGCACGGCTTCGACCAGTTCTTCGGCACGCTGCACCAGGCGCATGCGCACTTCCAGTACCCGCGCTTCCTCTACGACAACGCTAGAGAGTTCCCTCTGGTGGGCAATGTGAACGGCGCGCGGGTCACCTACGCCAACGACGTCATCGCCGCTCGTGCCGTTGAGTTCATTCGCCGCAGCAAGGACAAGCCGTTCTTCCTCTACCACTCGCCCACCATGCCGCACTTTGAGCCGCAGGTGCCGGAGGATTCAATGGCCGAGTACCGCGGCAAATTCCCCCTGGGCAAACCGTGGAGCCAGCCCAACAACCGGCTGAAGGCCCAACCGGACGTCCGCACCGCCTATGCCGCCATGGTGACGCGCGTCGATTCCTACGTCGGCCGCATCCTGGCGGAGTTGCGTACGCAGGGCCTGGACCAGGACACCATCGTCTTCTTCACCTCCGACAACGGAGCGACGCTGCCGGAGATTGGCGAGTTCTTCTTCAGCAGCGCCCTCGGCCTGCGCGGCCACAAGGGCAACCTGTATGAAGGTGGTGTGCGCGCTCCGATGATCGCCCGCTGGCCGGGCCGCATCGCGCCGGGCAAGACCTCCGACTTCCAGTGGTACTTCCCGGACTTTCTACCGACAGCGGCGGAACTGGCGGGCGTCCGCAAGTTGCCCAAAGGCATCGATGGGCTCTCGGTGTTGCCTACCCTGCTCGGTCAGCCGCAGAAACCGCATGAAATGCTGTACTGGGAACATCCCGAGTACGGCTGGAAGACCCAGGAGTTCGCGCCGGGCCTCCCGATGCAGGCCATGCGCCGCGGCAATATGAAGGCGGTCCGGCCGAAACAGAATGGCGCCGTGGAGTTGTATGATCTATCCTCGGATCCGGCGGAATCGAAGGATCTGGCTGCGGCGCAGACCCGGCTCGCGGCGCAGTTCGACCAGTGGATGAAAGACGCGCGAACTCCTCCACGCGCCCAGAAGGAGCCGCCCCACGGATGGTGGGAGGCGCGAAGCTAGAATTATGCAGCGACGAAACTTCCTACAGACTTTGCCGGCCGCGGCCTTCGCAGCCGCTGCGCCGCCTCGGCACAACGTCCTGCTGTTGTTGAGCGACGAGCACAATCCATTCTTCAGCCAGCCCTACGGACACTCGTTTGTCTCGACGCCTAACATGGCGAAGCTGGCCCGGCGCGGCACCGTCTTCCAGAATGCCTACTGCCCTTCCCCGCTCTGCCTGCCTTCGCGCTCGTCGTTCCTGTCGGGCCGCCGGGTGTTCGATCTGCAGACCTACGGCAACTGCAATGTGTTCCAGGTGGACACGCCCAGTTACGGCAAGGTGCTGAGCGAGCAGGGTGTGCATTCAGTCCATATCGGAAAGACGGACGTCTACAACCAGGCATCCACTCTCGGCTTCAGTGAAATGATCGCGCCCGGAGATCGTGCGCGGCCGGGAGACACACTCATCTCCCGAGTGCCATTGGATATTCAAAAAGACGGGGAAGGTCGAGGAGCGGGCTTCGGAGTGAAGGCCAACCCATTCGCGGGCGACCTCAGGAAAGTGGATCTTGCCGTGGAGTGGCTTTCACAAAAGGCCTCGACGGTGGATAAACCCTGGACGCTCTCTGTAAACCTGCTCAAGCCGCACTTCCCCCATAACGTCACGGCGGATCTGTGGGCGCAGTACGCCAGCCACGCTGACCTGCCCAGGTACGGCTTGGACAGCGCCGCCGCGAAGCACCCCTACGCCGAGGATCTGCGGAAGTTCTTCGGTTCCGATTACAGCGAAGAGACGATCCGCAACCTGCGCCGCGGCTACTATGGCTGCATTACATTCGTCGACGAACAACTGGGCCGCCTGTTGGATGCTCTGGAGAAGTCCGGACAGGCGTCGAATACGGTGGTCGTGTACACGTCGGATCACGGGGAGATGCTGGGCAAGTTCGGACTCTGGTGGAAGCGCAGCCTGTACGAGGATTCGGTCCGCATCCCAATGATCGCGGTCGGCCCCGGATTCCAGGCCGGCCAGCGCGTCCACACGCCGGTCGATCTGCACGACCTGCGAGCCTCGATGTTCGAAGCCACGGGCGCGAAGCAACCCGCGGGCTGGATCGGTCAATCGCTCCAGTCCATACCGAAGAACGAGGAAGGACGCGCCGTCTTCAGCGAATTCCAGGGCGGCGGCACGCGGGCCAGCGCCTTTCTCATTCGCCAGGGCCGTTGGAAGCTCATCTACAACTGCGCCGCGCCGCATCAGCTGTTCGATCTGGAAAAAGACCCCGACGAGTTGAACAACCTGGCTGCCAGCCAGCCGAAAACCGTGCAGCGGCTGGAAGCGGAACTGCGCCGTATCTGCTCGCCCGAAGAGGAGAATCGCCGAGCCGAGGAGTTCACGCAACGCCAGTTGCGCGCCCTGGGCCGCTGAACATCATCATGCAACGCCGACACTTTCTGCAAACCCTCTCCGCCGCCGCAATGGCGCCCATCGCGACTCCGCCGCGGCCGAACATTCTCTTCGTCCTGGCCGACGACCTCGGCTATGGCGACCTGGGCTGCTATGGCCAGACGCGCATTCAGACCCCGAATATCGATCGTCTGGCCGCCGAGGGCATTCGCTTCGGCTCCACCTATGCCGGTTCCACCGTGTGTGCGCCCTCGCGCTGCTGCCTGATGACCGGCCTGCACACGGGGCATTCCCACACCCGCGGCAACAAGGGCAACGACCTGCCGCTGCGGCCCGGCGATGTGACCGTGACAGAACTCCTGAAGAAGGCAGGCTACCGGACCGGCCTCTTCGGCAAATGGAGTCTCGGCCAGTTGGGCACCACCGGCTATCCGACAAGGAAGGGCTGGGACGAGTGGTTCGGATTCTTTTCGCAACTCCACGCTCACAACTACTATCCGGAGCATCTGCTCGATCAGGATGGCAGCTTCCTGCTGCGCGGCAACATGGGCACGCAGCATAAGGACTACGCGCCCGATCTCTTCACAAAGCACGCCGTCAGTTTCCTGGAACGGCAGCCGGCCACGCAGCCCTTTTTCCTGCACGTCTGCTACACCCAGCCGCACGCCAACAACGAGATGGGCCGCGATACCGGCAACGGCATGCAGGTGCCGTCCGATGCGCCCTACAGCGATCGCAACTGGCCGCAGGTGGAGAAGAACTTCGCGGCCATGATCACCCGCATGGACTCCGACGTCGGCCAGTTGATGGCAACGCTGAAGCGCAAGGGCATGGATCAGAACACGCTGGTCCTCTTCGCCTCGGATAACGGCCCGCACAAAGAAGGCGGCCACGCCCCATCCTTCTTCGAGAGTTCCGGCCCGCTGCGCGGCATCAAGCGCGATCTGACCGAAGGCGGGATTCGCGTACCCTGTGTCGCCCGCTGGCCCGGCGCAATCAAAGGCGGTCAGGTGAGCGAGTTCCCCTGGGCCTTCTGGGATATCCTGCCGACCTTCGCGGAACTGGCGGGCGTCGAGGCGCCCAAAGGCCTGGACGGAACGTCGATCGTGCCGACACTGACAGGCAAGACGCAGAAACCGCACGAGTACTTCTACTGGGAGTTCCACGAACTGGGCTTCCACCAGGCCGTGCGCATGGGCAACTGGAAAGGCATCCGAAAGGGACCGGAACAGCCCATCGAGTTGTACGATCTGTCGACAGACCTGGCAGAACACAAAGACCTGTCCGCCGCCAATCCAGGCATAGTCGCGAAGATCAAGCAGATCATGGCCACGGCTCGTACGGATTCACCCGATTTTCCAATCCTCACGCCGGAGCAGGCGAAGAAGCGGGCGCTGCCAATGTAGGGAGCCACGCGCGGAAGGCAAAGGTCACTCGCTTCGCAGGGCAACGGCCGGATTCACGGATGCTGCCCTGCGTGCCGGGACAAAGCACGCGGCCAGCCCCACGCTCATCAACAGCATTCCCATGGACCCGAAAGTCCACGGATCTGTCGCTGTCACTCCGTACAGCATCGCGCTCATCAACTGAGTCAGTGCTAGTGAGCCGGCAATCCCGCAGACAATTCCGGCCGCTACCAGCCCGGAACCCCGGCTCAATACCTGGCGCAGGATCCGCCTCCTGTCCGCGCCGAGCGCCATGCGAATCCCGAATTCCCTTCTTCGCAGCTCGACCAGATAAGCGATGACCCCATACAGGCCGGCCATGGCCAGCAGCGTACCCATGGCGGCGAACAAACCGGTCAGCCAGGCGTACAGCCTCGGACTCGCCAGCGATTCATCCACCACCTCCTCCATCGTCGCGACGCGGAAAACGGCCTGATCCGGACTCACGGTCCTCACCGCCTCGCGCAAGGCCGTGACCAGTCCTTCCGCCGGCCCGCTGGTGCGAACAATCAGCGTCGAGCCGTGCCGCCGCATCTGGGCAAAGTTCTGCGCCAGTGTGTAGTACACCTCCGGTTTCGGAGCGGTCCGCAGATCGACTTGCCGCACGTCGCCAACGATTCCGAGGATAGTGCCGCGATCCGTTTGCCGTCCGATCGCGTTTCCGTTGGGGAAATAGGTTCGAGCCAGCGTCTCGTTCACCACAATCACTCGCTGCGCGTTCGGACCATCCGACGGATGGAAGGTCTGGCCGCACCGCAACGGGATGCCCATCGCGGAAAAATACCCCGGCGTCACATAGCGCAGTTCACACTCGAGGACACCCGGTTGGCCCGTGATCACAATGCCACCGCTCCAGTCAGAGTTCTGCAGCGGCAATAAGGAGATCATTCCTGCCGACAGGACACCGGGTATCTGGGCCGCCTTTTGCTCCAGCGCGATCGCCTGCCTGGCATCCGCCACAACGACATGCGCCGTCAGCACGTGCTGCGGGCGGAATCCGGCATCGGTTTCCTGCAGATGCAGGAAGGTCTTCAGCAGAAGCCCCGCTCCGGACAGCAATAGGAACGCGAGACTGACCTGCACGACGACAAGGGCATCTCGCAGCGCCCAGCCCACCCCGCGGCGCTGTAACGAGGCGGTCCCTCCGCGCGAAGCGGTCAAGGCGGGCGCCAATCCGAAGCAGATCGCCGCGGCCAGGCATACCGCTAAAAGGAAAGCGAACACATTCCAGTCCAATCCAATCTCGCCTGCACGAGGCAGATGAGCACCGGCGGCTTGCACCAGGATCCGCCGTCCCCAGACGCTCAATACGAGGCCCAATGCTCCTCCGGCGGCCGCCAGCAGCAGGCTCTCGGTGAGAAGTTGACGCAACAGCCGCACGCGGCTCGCGCCTAGCGACGTCCTGATCGCGATCTCACGTTCACGGGAAGCCGTAGGGGCCAGCAACAGGTTCGCCACATTGACACAAGCCACCAGCAGCACCAGTCCTACAGCTCCGCTCAGTACCAGGAGCGAGTTCCGCACCGGGCCGCTAATCACATCTTTGAGCCGCTCTACGCGGACTTCACGATGGGGCGTATGCGAGGCCACAATCGCGGCAAGCTCTTCCCGAACCGCCTGGACACTGGCTCCGGGTTGGAGGCGCGCCACGGCGGCATCAACCCGGGCATTCAGATTGGCACGCAGGTGAGGCGGCGGATCCCAAGGGATCCAGACGCCAATCGGCGAATCGCTGGCGGTGGAAACATAAGGGAAGCGGAAATTTCTCGGCATCACGCCAATGATCGTGAACGACTCCCCGTCGAGAACGAGAGTGTGCCCAACCGCCGCGGGATCCGATCCAAGGCGGTTTCGCCAAAGTTCGTAGGAAACCACGGCGGCTCGTGGCGAATCACTCGCGGCAAGAGTCCGGCCCAACAAGGCCTTCACCTCCAGCAACTGGAAGAGGCCGCGTTCCGTCGCGACAGTGCCCACCTGTTCTGGTCCGTTGACCGACAGCAGACTCCGCCCGGAGATCGTGTAAGTGATCGCCCCCTTCAATAACTGGCTGTGAGACCGCCACGCCTGAAGGTCGCCAAACACCGGCCCTCCGTCAAATCCACGTCCGGACCGGTTAGGGGCCACCCGTTCATAGATCTGAACAAGTCCGGCAGAATCACCGAACGGCAGCGGCTGCAGGAGCACTCCGCTCACCACACTGAACATGGCCGTATTGGCGCCGATGCCCATCGCCAGCGTAATGACAGCCGCCGTCGCAAACCCCGGAGAGTGCGTCCAGCTCCGCAAGGCGAAGCGAACGTCCTGAAGGATGCTTTCCGCTATCCGCATCATGATGGAAGGACGCCGCACCCTCGATGAGTGTGAACGCCCTGGAAGTGAATTTCAACAACTCTGTCGAGAATCCAATACCCGGTCCGTGGGGCGTGGAGGAGCGGCGCACTCATCGAAAGATAAGGACTTCACTCGTCTCCATGGCATTCCGTCTCTCGATCCGCCGAATTCCGTACATTTTTGGCAACTCACATTAGTCGCATTTCCTGCTTAATGCGGAATTCGGAGATAGAATAAATCTTACCCATGCAGACCCTCGGCCAGTCGGATTCAACGCCCCGCACGGAAAGCCGCTGGCGCTCCCTGTTCTGGCCCACCATCCGCAATCAGGGGGACCTCGATTACGTAACGCGCGAGGGCTTGTGGCTCTGCTACCTGGTCGCCGCGGTCACAGTCGTCATGTCGTCGGTCAGCGGCTTCCCCGCCTCCGGAGTCTTCGAAGGCGTCTTCTATTTTCTGGCGGGAGTTGGGGTCCGGCAGCGCAACCGGTTTGCCGGAATCGCCGCCTTCCTGGGCTATCTGCTCAGCGGTTTTGTGCTGCAGCGATATGCCGGCAACGGCTTCGGCGTCGTCCGCATCTTCTTCCTCGCCCTGTTGTTCGCCAACATCCGCGGCAACTGGCTTGCGGCTCGTTGGGCGACGGAGGAACAGTTGGACTTCGCACCTCCCCGGCTCGACCAGACGCTCGCCGATAAGCTGGCCGATCAACTGCCCATTTGGCTTTGGCCCAAAGTGCGAATTGCCTTTTACATAATTGCCGGCCTGGAATTGCTGTTCCTGCTGCTGGAGCTGTTCGCCCCGCTGCCGTAGGAAATGCGATAGGAGCCTCGTAATTAGAACAGTGCGACCCAACTTGCAGGTGGAATCAGCGTAACGGCACCTCCATTACGGAATTGGCGCGCCGTTCACTGCCCCCTCATCCACGCCTGGTCCGCCAGCACCACCGAGGTCTCGATCTGCCGCTCCGGCACGCCCCAATACCGCCGCAATAGCAGATCCTTCTGATCCTCGGACACGATTGTGAATCCGTGCTTCTCATAGAACCGGATCGCCCAGAACGCCGCTGCCCAGGTCCCGATCAGGACCGGTGTCGTGGCGAGCCCTGTCAGGTGCGCCAACAACTGAGCCCCGATTCCACCCCGCTGCCGGCCGCTCCGGACATAGGCGTGGCGAATGAGAGTGACATCCTGCACCGGCTGCATGCCCATCACGCCGGCCAACGCGCCGCCCGTCTCATAGCCCCAAAACTCGACACGCTCCGCCAACTGGCCCCGTAGCTCATCTCTCCCCATGTACGGCGTATGCCAGCAATCCTCGGGAATCACGCCCCGGTACACAGCCGCGCCATCATTGATGATCGCCCAGATCGTTTCGAAGTCGGCGTCGCCGCAGCGTCGGATCATTCTCGTTTCTCCTTTCAACCCGCAACGTGAAGCGGCCCACGGCCGGCTGCAGGCACTGTTGATTCAGAATCGCAGGAATCGGCAGCCTCGTCCCGATCGAGACCTGGGCACACGCCTCCGAGTCAATGAACCGTTCTCCAATACCGGCACCCACTCACTTGCCGCGCCCTGGCTTTTTGCGTCTTGACAACGCAATACGGACGTACGTATTATTTTCCCATGGGACGCAAATCCACCCGCGACACCATCGTCGAAACCGGCCTCCAGGTCATGTTCCAGTCCGGCTACATCGGTACCAGCGTCCGCGATATCGTGGCCGCGGCCGGCGTGCCTCAAGGGTCTTTTACCAACCACTTCCGCTCCAAGGAACAGTTCACCAGCGAGGTCCTCCAACGCTACTTCGACAACCTGAAGGCCCTCATTCAGGAAACCCTGGGCGACACCACGCTCAGCCCCCGCGACCGCCTGCGCCGCTACCTCGACGCCATCACCTCCCGCCTGGAAGACGCCCACTGGAGCCGCGGCTGCCTCATCGGCGACCTCAGCCTGGAAGCGCCCGGACACAGCGAAATGCTTCGGCACCGCCTCGGCGAGATCTTTCTGGAGTGGCGCGCCCCCTTCGCGGAATGCATCGCCGCCGCTCAGGCGCAGGGCGAGATCGACACCTTGTTCCCTCCGGACGATCTCGCGGAGTTCCTCCTCTCCTCCTGGTTGGGCTCCATCCTGCGCATGAAAGTGGAGCGCGATCCGGAGCCGCTCGAACGCTTCAAGCGCATCGCCTTCGCCACAGTCTTCGCAACTAAGTCGCAAGGAGAGAAAGCATGAAAAAGGTATCCATTCTTGGTTCCGCCATGGCTTATCAGGAAGCCGGTGAAGGCAAGCAGCCCGTCGCTGTATTCCTGCATGGGAACCCAACCTCCTCCTACATCTGGCGCAATGTGATCCCGGCCGTGGCCCCCGTGGCACGCTGCATCGCACCCGATCTCATCGGCTTCGGCCAATCGGACAAACCGACGATCGGCTATCGCTTCGAGGATCACGTCCGCTATCTCGACCGCTTCCTCGAAACGCTCGCCCTCGACGACCTCTATTTGGTGGCGCAGGATTGGGGCTCTGCCTTGGCGTTCCACTTCGCCGCCCGCTTCCCCCAACGCGTCAGAGGCCTCGCCTTCATGGAGTTCATCCGGCCTATGCCCACCTGGAACGACTTCAATCCGTCCGTTGAGATCCAGGCCATCTTCCAGAACTTCCGCACGCCCGGCGTCGGCGAGAAGATGATCCTCGAAGAGAACTTCTTCGTGGAGGGGGTCCTACCCAACGGTGTCCACCGAACCCTGACCGAGGAAGAGCGGCAGGCCTACCGCGCACCCTTCCCTACCCCGCAATCGCGGCTCCCCACCTGGCACTTCCCCAATGAACTGCCCATCGCCGGCGAACCCGCCGATGTTTGGGCGGCAATGGAGAAGGCTCATTCGGCGCTGGCTCAATCCGTCTATCCCAAACTCCTGTTTGCGGGCAGCCCCGGCGCGCTGGTGCCGCCGGACTTCGCCGAACGCTTCGCCCGCGGACTCACGAACTGCCGCTTCGTCCACCTCGGACCCGGCCGGCACTACCTGCAGGAGGATCACCCCGAGACCATCGGGCGCGAAACCGCTGAGTGGATCACCGCCTGCGAACAGTCAGCCCCTCGCCAACAGCGGCGCGCCGCAGCGCAAAGCTGAACTCCGTTCGATCGTCGCAACGTAACAGCAAAACCCAGGGCCCCCATCCGGAGGCCCTGTCCATCCATCCACAGCAAACCGCCCGTGGCGAACCTACTTCATCGGAGCGCCCAGGATCGGCGACCCCAACACCTCCAGCACATGATAGATGCGCACTTTGCTGATCCTGTCGAGCGCGCGCACCTGCCCCATCGTGTTCATGTAGTTGCGCTCGGGATGGACCTTTCGGAACACCTCCTGCGACGTCCCCGCACCCGCCCCCAGGCTCGCCGAGTCCTTGAACGTTTGGGTGGTGTAGAGGGTATAGCCACTCTCGCCGCTCGTCGGCAGCATCGGCACCGACACGGCCCACGCACGAATGCCTTTGTTGGCCTCGATCACTTCCTTGAACATCGGCGCGTAAACAGATCGCTCCATTTCCATCAGTTCACCTGGGCGCTCGGCGGAAGACACGTGGTAATCCACGCGTACGTAGTTGCCCACCTCTGCCCCCGGACCAACCCGCAACACGCCCCGGTTGATCTCCTGATGGACCAGGGTGCTCAATTCCCGGGACGTCTTCAGGTACTCCGCGCGGTTGAGGCCCACCTTCTTGTAGGTCGCATCCATCTCCGCCGCGGCCGGGTCCAGGTCCGGAAATTTGTCCGTGCTGACCACCATCACATAGTTGTAATCGGAGCCCGCGGAATAGGGCACCGTCAGCTTCAGTAAGGTCCATGTCTTGATGCCGCCGGAATCAATCCGCGCCTGCATCACCTTCTTGGTCTGCTCCATCGTGAATGACAGGAAGGCATTCACCTTCTCCGGCGCTACCTTGCGGAAGGTAACCACCGTGTAATTCGTGGGAAGCCTCTGCGCGCCGAGGGGAAGGCACACGAGCGTCAGGAACGCGACGGCTACCAGGCCGGCGCAGGGTCTGTGGACTTGACTCATTGTTACTGCGTACTCCGTACTTCGGAAAGGGAGGGGCGCCGGTGTGGAGCCTCGCCGGGGTTGCGTGGAAATCCGCGACGGCCGCGAGGGCTCCCGGGCGGAGGCCGGACGCAGGCCGAGGCACGAGGAACTTCGATTTGGGCCCTTACCGGAGGTGGTCCGGCGGCCCCAGTACCGCCGAGGTAAGCTGACCCGGCTCCGGTAGCTTACGCCTGGTCTTCTCTATAAGCAAGACCAAAAGTGAAAGATTCCCTACACTTCCCAAAATGGACATTGGAGCCGCCCTCCTCTCCGCCCAGGGCCAGCAATCGCCCGGGTTGTATAGTGGAACGTAACCCCACCGTGACACCATCGGCGCACAAGACACTGGGCCGTCTCTCTGACCTGCGGCGTCTGCGCGAACGGACCGCCCACGATATGCTCGTCCTGCCTGGTTCCCGCTGGACCCGAGCCCTGAATCGCTCCTGGATCGAGGAGGGTCTGCGCCGCTATGAGCCTTTCCTCTTGATCTCGGATGGCGACTTCCGCGGCACCATTCTCGAGTGGGAACTCCGTCTGGTGCGCGCCGCCGGCTACCGGCGCCAGGGCCGGTGGTGGAGGCCGCTGTGACCTTCCAGGAAAAGACCGCCGCCGAGTGGGCGCCCTTCCAGGCACTCCAACCCTATGTCGGAGCCTTGCGTTGCCGCGGCCCCGCCTCACGGCGCTTCCTCATCCTGCTGCGCGCCTTGCCCGTTCATCTCCTGGGCATCGTGGACGAACCGGCCTGGGCCGATGGAGCCTTGCGCTCGCCGGACGAGTTCTTCTATCACGACCTCGATCACGCCCGCTACAAGATCCGCGAGGATCTCCTGGCGCTCGGCTTCGACTGCCCGGATGTAAGCCCAGCTACACCCGTGATCCTCCCCTACGCTCTCGAGCCCATGCGGCACGCCGGCCCCCTTCTCTGGCAGTTGGCTCCGGAGCGGTTGCGCCTCGCGCGGGCCCTCTTCACGAACCTGGATGACGCGCCGGACCGCCAGCTCGCGCAGGCCGCCGAATGGCTCCTCTTCGAGATCATCCACGAGAAGAGTTTCCCGCTCGACCGCACGATTCTCGACCGCGAAGTGCAGCGCCCGGAGCACATCGCCAAGCTGCAGAAGAAGCTGTCCGCCGGCTTCTATGAGGAGGCCAGCCCTCTCGTCTTCGCCCGGTTGCCGGAGGCGCGCGAGTGGCTACTGGGCGTACTGTGACGATTCCTGTCTTTGACTTCTCCGGTCCGCTGAACGCCAGCGAAACAGCCCGGCTGTACCAGGCCGCTGAAGAGATCGGCTTCTTCCACGCGCGTCATCCTTTGTTCGACGAGCAGCGGTGCAACCAGGCCATCGAACTCGCACGCGAGTTCTTCACTTTGCCTCCAGCCGAAAAGCAGGAACTGGCCATCGAAAAGTCTGCGCACTTTCGCGGCTACAGTGAAATGCGGAACGCCCGGGATTGGCGCGAGCAGATCCACTTCGGGCGCGAAGAACCTGCTGGAGCGCACCCCTTATCGGGGCCAAATCTCTGGCCCGCCAGCCCCGGATGGCGCGCGGATCTCCTTCGCCTGATCGCGGACTTCGAGACCGCCGGCCGCGACATCCTGAACGCAATGTCCGCCGGCTTGGCCCTCTCAGTCAATCAACTCTTACCACTGGACGAAGCCCCGTACGTTCTGCTGAAGCTCATCCACTACCTGCCTCCGCCGGATGGCCAGCCGCGCTCCGGAGTCGCTTCGCACGTCGACTTCAGTTGGATCACGCTCCTCCTCCAGGACGACGCCGGCGGCCTCTCCGCCTGCACACCCGAAGGCCGGTGGCAGGACATCCCGCCCATGCCTGGCACCTTGATCGTGAATCTTGGAGAGATCCTGCAGTTCGTCACCGGAGCCCGGCTGAAAGCCACGCCCCATCGGGTGATGAACCGCACCCGGGATCGCATCTCTCTGCCCTTCTTCCTGAATCCAGGACTGGACCGCTGGATCGCGCCGGCACCCCTCTCCAGGCGCGGCGCATACTCCGCGGCGCCCGAAGCCGAGCATGTCCACCGCGTCCTGCCCATCTCGGCGGACATCCCGTTCCAGTACGGTGACGCCGAATGGCGCCGCAAAGGCCTCGGCGTCTGGTGCCGCGAATGCGTGCCCGCATAAGAATCGCGGCAAGACATTGTCGATCTGAGCTATTTCTCGATTTCAATTTCTGATAATCTCCATTCAATGCACAATCGTGCGCCTGCATTTCTGACCAATCTCCTCTCTCTTTGCGCCTTCAGCACCCTTCTACCCGCCCAGACCGCCGGATCCCTCAGCGGCCTCGCCACCCATTCCTTCACCGGAGAACCAGTCCCAGGCGTCCAGATTCACCTTCATCGCGTCAGCGCTGACAGGAGCTCCGACCGCCAATCCACCTCCGACGACCAGGGCCGCTACCACATTGCTGAGCTGACACCCGGCCGCTACGAGTTCACCACGACAAAGACCGGCTTCGTTTCTCAGCGCCAGATCATCCAGGTTGTCAGCAGTTCCACGAAGGTGGACACCCGCCTCATCCCTCATGCCCAGGTCTCCGGCCGCGTCACCCTCGGACCCGAACGCCCGGCCCCAGGCGTCCCAGTCGAGATCCGCAAACGCGGTGGCCGGCCCCGTCTGACGGCAATCACGGCTGCCGACGGCAGCTATACGTTCAATGCGCTGGAACCCGGCCGCTACCTGCTCAGCGCCGGCGGGCGCAGCGCCGCCCTGCGGAAACTCTCCGGCTACACGCCGGCCCAGTCGTCCGCTCTCGACAACAAGCCCACCACCTGGGCGCCCGTATTCTTTCCCGACGGTCCCAGCCCCGCCGAAGCGCAGCCGCTCGTCGTCACCGGAGGCGTGTCGCTCAACGGTTACAATCTTCAGCTCCGCCAGGTCCCCGCGCATCGAATTCACGGTGTAGTCGTGGACGATCGCGGAGAACCAGCAGGCGGAGCAGCCCTGGAGCTCTTCAGTTCCGACCGGTGGTTCGGGTCGGAGTATGAGACCGTCGCTAGACCGGACGGCAGCTTTGAGTTGGATGGCGTGCGAGAGGGTGACTGGACACTGCGCGCCTCCGCCGTGCGCGGTACTCACGCCCTCAAAGGCAACCTGCAATTCGCGGTTTCCAAAATGGATTCTCCGGCCCTTCGCCTGGAATTAACGCCCCCGTTCGCTCTCGATGGCTTCGTCGATCGGGACGAGCCAAGAGACAAGGAAGGCAAGCGGCTGGTCAGTGGAATCTATCTCAGCGCGCAGGATGGCGGAGAGGATCTTGGGCCGAAGTTCCATCAGCAGAACGGCCAGTTCCGGTTCGATGCCGTCTATCCCGGCCGCTACCGCATCCAGCCCGTAGGCTTCCTTCCCGGCTGGTACCTGGATGCGGTGTACGTCGGAAGCCACGAGGTGCTCAAGGGAATAGTCGACCTGCGTCCGGAAAACCCGCCCATCCGCATCGTCTACCTGCCCAAGGCGGGTCGAGCGCGCGGCCAGGTGGACAAAGGAGCCGCGGCCCACGTCTACATGCTGCCTGCCGAGGAAGAACTCTGGGACAGCCAGTTCATCCGCTACGCGCAGGCGGATTCGGCCGGCCGCTTCGAGGTCGGTAGCCTGCGGCCGGGCGAGTACATTGCCTTCGCTTTCGCCGAACGGCAGGAGACCGACGAACTCTCCGATCCCGCCCTCGTCCGGCCCCTGCTCATCCAGGGAACTCGAGTCTCCATCCGCCGCGGCGAAGTGGCCGAGCTCAATGTGAAACTCATCCCAGGCGGTCTGTAGCGCCGGCCTCCCGGCCCCTGCGATCCAGTCTGCGAGTTCCGCGCAATCTCGGCAGAGCGACGGACCGGCCTCGGCACACTACAGCCTTGCAGGCAAAAACAGGCTTTCACTTTCACCGCACCGGGACCATCTCCACCCAGGCCTTTCTCGGAAGCCGGCCTCCGGCGTTTTCCGAGCACTCTTCCGCGGCAGCCCGTAGAAACACCAACCATTCCAGACAGTTTCCCGGACGTGCTACCCCACCCCGATTGCTTACCCCCTTCTGCCGTCATCCGGGTTCGTTCCTAAGGTGAGTTGCTGATGGAACCATTGAGTGGTTTTCGGTGACTATGGCTTAAAGAGAAGATTCATGAGTATTCCGGCTCGGATTTTACGCTGGTATTTTGGCCTTTCGGCCTTTTTATTGATCCTTGGGAGCCTCCAGGTCGGCTATAGCCTCTGGCCAATCCTCACCCATTCGGTGCGCATTCGCGGCCGATTTCCAGGCTCCATCCTGCTTTTGCTCTATTTCTTCACCGCGGGCCTCATCGCTGGCATCGCCTGGTGGCAGATGAAGCGAGGTCGCCGGTTCGCCGGCCGCTGGGCTGTCGCCGCCTCTGTCTTTCACTTCCTCGTTCTGCCCATCGGCCCCATCGTGACCATCGCCGGTCTCGCCGTGTTTCTGCGCAGGAAGCAGAGAGAGGCAGTCCAGGTGGAGCAACCGCCCGAGCACACACCGAAACCCGGCGATGGTACCTCGAAATATTCGCAGGCGGCCTTCTCGATTATCTCTTGGGGATTCGCCTTCGCCGGCTTCCGCTGGGTCGACCAGTTGGCCGCGGCACGGGGCCTGACGCAATTCCAGGGCTGGCTCACAGGGCTCACCATGCTGCCCTTGGCCATCTTCCTCTCAGTCCTCTTCCACGAACTCGGGCACGCGCTGGGCGCCTGGGCCTCGGATTTCCAGGTCAGGATGCTGCGCGTTGGTCCTCTCGCCCTGGCCAAACTCGAGGGCAAATGGCGCATGGAATTGACGTCTCAACCGGGCGGGGCCACCGGTGCGTTCCCCACAAAGACAAAGGGAATCCGCTCCGGAACATTGTTCATGATCGCCTGCGGACCGGCCGCCTCGTTTGTCAGCGGCGTCATCTGCCTGGTGCTGTTCCTGTCGGCGCGGAACTCACCCTGGCAGGCCGCCTGGGACCTGCTCGGCACGCTCACCGTGCTATGCCTCATCGACTCCGTCGCCAATCTGCTGCCCATCGGCACGGCAAATGGCGGCTACTCCGATGGAGCGCGGCTTTGGCAACTGGCCTTGAACGGCACCTGGAGCCAGCGGATCCTCTTCCAGTTCTATACGGGCCTCTCCGTCACATCCGATCTCTCTCCAGCGGACTGGCCCACCCACCTCGTGGAGGAGTGCGCTCGAGTGGACGAAGGCTCCGCGGGCGATCCGGGCTCGATCATGCTGGCCCATGCTCATTTCAAGATCCGGGAGGAAGAAGAGCGCGCACGGCACTATTACGATCTGATGGTTCAGCATGCTCCGCAGTGGCCGCAACCGGTGGTCAACCAGGCCGCGCCCGACTTCGCCTTCTACGAGGCTGTCTACAAGGGCGATCCCGGCACGGCACGAGTTTGGCTGGAGCGCTTCAAGGACAAAACACTGTCGGACTATTGGCGCGCGCAGGCGGCGATCGATGGGGCCGCGGGCGAACTCGAGCAGGGTCGCTCCGCCTGGTACAAGGGCTGGAGCATGGTGCTGCAATCACCGCCCAGAGGGTCCCGTCTCCTGGACGAGCACGATTTCCGGTTGATGGCCGAACGCTGGTGGCCCGACCTGGTAAGCCTCGTCCCGGCACGCCGCACCGCCCGAACCCAGGCACTGGCGGATCCCGAGACGGTAGCGGTCTAAGGCCTCCTCCAAGCAACCGGCTCTATTCGAACGGTTCTACCCGATCGCTTCGGTTCGCTCGGTTCGCTCGGTTCGCTTCGCTTGGCTCGCTTCGGATGGATCGCGTCGGATGGTTCGGTTCGATCCGTCCGTTTGCATCGATTCGATCCGTTCGGTTCGATCCGTCCGTTTGCATCGATTCGGTTTGACCTGTTCAGTTCGAATTACTCTGCTCGAACGACATGACCGGAATAGCCTCCCCCAGCATTACCCCCGGCGCCAGCCGGGGGCCCGCCCCAATCCCAGCGTCGACCCCACCATCCCAACGACAGCCTTCTCCAACATCGGAAACCGCCTCCTCCAGCATTCCCTCCGGCATTGCCGGAGGCCCGCCCCAACCCCAACGCCGGCCCCACCACCCGAACGAAAACCACCCCCGCCCGCCCCAAGCCCACCCTTCGCCCTCACTTCTAACCTCAACAAGCGAACAGAAAGAGCAGCTCCCCACAGAAAAGGAAACCATTGTAAGAACTGTGAACATTTAGATAGACGGGCTCAGGGAATTGGGGTACGCTCGGCTTCCAGAGGCAGACGCATGAATCGTTGCAGAGCGCTGTTGCTCTTAGCCGTAATGACCTCCGTTTGGGGACAGGAAGCGAAACCCCAGCGAACGCCCGATGTGCCCTTTGTTCCCACCACAGACGCCGCAGTGGCAGAGATGTTGAAACTCGGCGATGTGAAGAAGGGTGACGTCGTCTACGATCTCGGCTGCGGCGACGGCCGCATCGTCATCGCGGCAGCCAAAGCCGGAGCCCGCGGAGTGGGCCTCGACATCAACCCCGTCCGCATCGCCGAAGCCAAGGCAAACGCCAAAAAGGCCGGAGTCGAGGACCAGGTCCGCTTCGAGGAACAGGATCTCTTCCAGGCCGACGTTCGCGAGGCGACGGTTGTCACTCTGTTCCTCCTGCAGAGCGTCAACTTGAAACTGCGGCCCAAACTGCTCGCCGATCTCAAACCAGGAACCCGGGTCGTGTCCAATACCTTCGACATGGGCGACTGGAAACCGGTGAAAGAGATCACCGTAGGCAACGACGAGGACACGGAGGCCTATCTCAGCAAGCGCCTCTACCTGTGGATCGTGCCGGAGAAGCCGGCCACTCCAGCGAACTAAAGAACGAACGCCCGCCTCGCCCGGCCAGCCCCCCGCGGCTCCTAAGCCTGCACCGGATTGCACCCGCCCTGGCGGCTCACCCCTGCCAGCGGTAGGATTCGCACTATGGCTTCAGCAAACGCCGCCCGCCTGTCCAGATCAGGCATCAGCCGCGGCAGACCCCAATTGGGTATCTCCGCAGCCAACTGGGCTCAACCACGACAGTCGATCTGAAAAAGCCCCAACAGCAGGCGATCTATTTCACGAAAGCGGGATTAGCGAGGACCCGGACCGCCCCCAATACGGCTCCGCCACGATCGGAAGCGAATATCAATCGTTCCATCCCGCACGACGGAACCGCCCGCACCCTGATTTCCCTCTCGCGGCAGGAACGTCCGTCTGCTTCACAGCCCCCGGCTTTCTCCCATGTACCAAATTGCATTCCAGGAACTGTTCGGATCGGTAGACAAACAAATAAACCAATTTGGGTGAAACAATCCTGCGCAGCGGCCTGCGCCGCCCAATCCATGTCCGGCTGCCCGGCAACAGCGAGAAATCCACTCAAACATGTTCGGAGTGTGGATTATAATGTGTCCACCGCGTTTATTACATGGAAGCAGATCAGCTAACCGGACTGACGGACGACGCACTGGTACAGCAGTTCAAGGTGACGGGCGAGCCAGCGTTCTTCGGCGAGATCTTCAGGCGCCACCGGGCGTGGATTTTCCGCGCCTGCCTGGCCATTCTTCGCAACCGGGATGCTGCGGCGGATCAGACGCAATCAACATTCCTGAAGGCTCTGGAGGGAATACACGGATTTTCGGGTGGGAACTTGCGGGCGTGGCTCACCACCATCGCCAAACACCAGTCCATTAGTTACATCAGGGCTAAGAATCGCGGTCCCCAGTTGTTGGGGGAAGAGCAATTTCCTGAAGTTTCGTCCTCAGTGTTTGAGGATCTCGCCCGGCACGCCTCCATCGACGAACTCTTCGCTCCTTTGAATGAACCGCAGAGACGGTGCGTTAAGCTATTTCGCTTTAACGGTCTCACCTACGAGGAGATTGCCGAGTTCACCGGAATGGATGCAGGTGCTGTCAGGTCGCATATCCAGAATGGGATGAAGCGCATGCGACGGTCTCAGGCACAATCGGAGAACAAATAGTCTATGCGGCAGAAGTTCCAATGCCCGGACATTCATGTGCTGGACCAGTTCGTCGCCCGGCGGTTGGATGCGAGCGCCGAAGAAAGTTTCCAGCGCCACCTGGCCGTCTGCGGGCTGTGTGAAGAGCTGGTGGAGCGGCTGCGGGACTTCGATCGCGAGGCCACCTCCCTCTCGCCGGAACCAGACTGGACGGCGATGGAAGCCCGCCTGGAGCAGGCCTGCCGCGGCCGGTCCACTGCAACCGCAAAGCCGAATCTCGCCCCGGTCAGATGGTGGCAGCGATCGCCCCTGATACCCGTGTTCGGCTATACACTCGCAGCCGCCTTGGTGTACCCGGCATGGCTTGGCTGGACCCGCAAGGCTCCTCAGCCGCCGGCACCTGCGCCCGTCCCTCAGGCCCGTGCCTTCGTGGGCGCTGCGGCCCGGGTCCTGGATTTCAACACCGTGCGCGGCGATCAATCGCCGGCGGCCTTGGAAGCGCGCCCCGGTGTAAACACAGCGGCGCTTTTATTCTTCCTGCCGGTAGGACCGCAAGCACGGCTGACGGCCGAGATCGTCGATGGGAGCGGAGCCGTGGCAGCGTCGATCGGCGAGATTTCGAGCTACGACCGCAATGGAAACTTCTGCGTGGTGGTCGCCATGGACGGCTGGGCGCCGGGTCAATACCGGTTGGTGGTCCATCCCCAACCAGGCACCGGCCAGGCCGGCCTGCCGCGCACATTCCCATTTATAGTCCGGTAGGAGCCAAAAGTGCTGCGTTGGCTCATCCTGCTTGGGTTCCTCGGCGTGGCCACCGCCCAGCCGGCCGTGGATGCCGCCTATTTGCGCGCGTGGCAACTAAAGGGACAAGGACGCTCCAGGGAAGCAATCCCCATTCTGCAATCGATCCTCGAGAGCGGTCGCGGAAACGCCATCACGATCAACCTCCTCGTGGCGGCATATCATCAAGCCGATTTGGACGCATCCGGCGAAATTTATTTCCGCAGCCGGATCGCTACGACACCATCGGATGGGCTGGCCCACATGGGACTCGCCCTCCTGCTGAGCGCGCGAGCCATCAATGAGGGGGCCCTGGTGGCGGCGAGTGCCTGCGTCCGCCACGATCCCTCGCTCACAGAGTGCTATGAGCTGATTGCCTCCAACCCCAGGGCGTTAGTCTCTGTGAAGGATGCGGTCGAACGCTTTGTGAGGCCTGTACTACAGGACTCGAACCGTGCTGAATCTCAATACGCACGGTGTCTTTTCCATACCGCCTCGGGCGACACCGCCAAGGCTCTGGAAGCAGGCGAGGCAGCTCTCCACCTTGCGCTGGAGCGCCGAGACCCACTGTTGCTGGCCAGGATTGAGGATGCGATGCTGAACGCCTACTTCGTCCAGGCGCCGAGGAACTTGCAGGCGGCTCTGCATCACGCCTCCGAAGCCTGCCGGTACGCCCTGCAATCCTCAGATCCCCAGGCGGAGCTGGTTTTCTGCGAGCGTCCCGCCTCCATGCGAATTTTGCTGGATGGTTCCGGCGAGAGAGCCTTTGAGGCGCTGATCGAACGCGCCCGAACGCTGAATCACCCAATCCGGGAGGCAGGACTGGAGAGGGAGCTAGGGCAGAATCTCGCACAGAGGGGCCGGCTGGACGAAGCTCTGCAGCACCTCGACCGTGCTGTCGCCATCTGCGCCGCGCTGTCCGAATGCCGGGATCTCGACGGCATATTGAGAATCAGAGGGCGGCTTCAGATGCGCATGGGTGCTTATGAATCCGCCATCTCGTCACTGGAAGAGGCTTTGATCAGCGGGAATGCCGTTCTGACACCAGGTCCTCGTGCCCATGTGCTCGCCTCCCTGACCGTCGCCCATAATCAGGCCGGCAATGCGCTGGACGCCATCCGGACGGCCGAAGAAGCGGTACGGCTCTTCCGCCAGACTGGCCAGGATTGGCAGGCCGGCGCCGAACTCAGCGATGTCGGCTGGGCCTATCTGACCCTGGGCGACTTCCCAACGGCGGTGCGCTATTTTGAGGAGTCTCTGGCAAGCGCCCACCGCTTTAGAGACCCGGGAGAGGTCGCTCGCAACAGCAACCTGTTGGCGGAAGCGCACCTGGAAATGGGCCAGCCAGCCCTCGCCCGGAAGGACCTCCTGCCCGCGCTGAATGCAAGCGGGGCGACAACGGAACCTCAGTTCCAGATCCGGACGTATACCCTGCTCGGCGAAGCGGAGAGCCAGTTGGGCCTCCACGAATCGGCCCGGCAGCATCTGGAATCTGCTCTCCAGTCCGTGGCCAGCCTCAAAGATGCATGGCTGGAAGCAGAAATCTGGAATGCGCTGGGCCGGCATCTGCTGCGGACCGGCGCCCTCGATGACGCCGGGCGGGCATTCCAGTCGTGTCTGACCATCGCGGAGCGCGGCCGGCTCAAACGGCAGATGCAGGCCGCACGCAGTGGCTTGGCCGCCATCGCTCAGCGGCGGAATCAACCGGAACTGGCGTTGGAGTGGCTGCAGAAGTCGGTCGACGCATTAGAGTCGCTGCGCTCGGCCGCGCCGGGCCCGGAACTCCGGACCGGCTTGATGCAAAGGAATTCGGCGGTCTACTCCGAGCTGATTCAGACCGCAAGCAGCCTGCACCAGCAGCATCCGGAGGCAGGCTACGAGAAGCTCGCGCTGACCTACAGTGAACGAGGCCGGGCGCGCGTCCTGCTCGACCTGCTGGAGGAGTCGAGAGCCGGATTCAAGGCCGGGCTCACCCCGCAGCAGGCGGCGCGGCAGAGAGCACTCGAGCAGAAGCTGTCCACGGCCATCAGCAGGGATCGCGAGGTCGACAGCGCAGCGACCCACGCTGCTGTCGATCGTGCCGAGCTGGACTTGAAGCAGTGGTCCACGGAGCTGCGAGTCGAGAATCCGAAATTCCACCAGTTGAAGTACCCGGAGCCGCTCGACGCCGCGGGCATTCAGAAACTTGCCGCCGAGAGGAACGTGACGATCGTCGTGTATGATCTGGGCCGCAACTCCTCCCGGGTCTGGGTGGCGGACGCCGGCGGATTGCATTCGGCTTCCGTACCGCCGGAGCGGATAGTGTCGGCCATGGTGCGTCGACTGCGAACGAGCCTGTCGAAACATCCGGCTGGCTCCGCGGCCGAGGACTATCGGGAGCCGGCCCGCCAACTCGACAGGGTACTGATCGGTCCCATCCGGACTCATCTCGGGAAAAGCGCGGCCACGGTGATCGTGCCGGATGGCATTCTTCACTACCTGCCCTTCGAAGTTCTTTTGGGGCCCGATAACCGGTTCCTCATCGAACGGACCGCGATCAGCTATGCACCCTCCGCCAGCGTCTTCGGGGAACTCGAGCGCAGCGGATCCGGAAGGGCGCGCCAGGAGCTGTTTGCCCTCGGGAATCCCGACTTCGGCGCACGGGCGGCCCGGTCAGCCCGAGCGGGCGACACGGTCACGCGGGACGTATACCGGGCTGCCGGACTCAGCCTCCGGCCCCTCCCCGGAACCGAGGCCGAAACGCGCTCCATCACCGGCCTGTTCGCACCAGGCAGCACCCGGCTGCTGCTGGGCCGGCAGGCGAACGAGACACTACTGAAGAGTGAGCCGCTGCGCGACTTCCGCCGCCTGCATCTGGCGACCCATGCCCTGATTGACGAACGGGCGCCGGCGCGCAGTGGCCTCGTGCTGTCGCTGGTGGACAGCGGCAAAGACGATGGAGTGCTGCAACTGAGCGAGATCATGGGCCTGACCCTGGATGCCGATCTGGTCACGCTCTCGGCGTGTCAGACCGGGTTAGGGGCCCTGGTGCGAGGAGAAGGGATGGTCGGTTTCAGCCGGGCGTTCCTGTTCGCCGGAGCCAGACGCCTGGCGGTGAGCCTGTGGCCGGTGAACGACACGGTCACGCCGGATCTGATGCTCGGCTTCTATCGCGGCATGCGGGATGGGGAGACGCCCTCGAAAGCCCTGCGGTCGGTAAAACTGCAAATGATCAAGTCGACCATTCCCGCCTACCGCCATCCTCACTACTGGGCCGGTTTCGTGCTGGTCGGCGCCCGGTAGAATTCATTCCGGACAGTATAGAGGCTAGTCCAGGAGATGAAGGCACGACGGAATAGCGCGAGCAAGTGACATTCACGTTTGAACACGTGTGGTCAGGGCTGCGATTCAGCGATAACCAAGATCCTTTGGTAGAGATTTACCTGAGCGGCCGGCTGGAAACTGGCCTGTATTCTGCCAAAACTGAGTCGGCGGCGAGTCCTTAGCAACTTCGGGTAGTGGCGAGCGACTATCAGAGCCTCCACCTGGCAGAGTTGCTGACTTCGGACAAGGTGGTGATTTCCGCGCAAGACTTCACTAAAGGTCAGTCTGTCTTGATGCCCACTTCGAGTTGAGAGGTCTGCTTGTATTTACGAGGGCGTCCTCACATGCCCTCGCCTACTCTGCTTGCGTGACCAAAATCCGGAGCGCCGACCATCCGCACAGGATTCATATCGCAACGCGGGATCTGGCACATCGTTGATTGCGGATTCGGGAGTTCCGGGTGCTGATCAGAGCGGTGGCACGAAGAGATCGTCGCCAAGTTTGAACTTTATCCGACCGCCGTCGATGACAGCGAAGGCTTCGGTGCCCATCTGAACAAGACAGAGAGTCACCGGTGGAGTGAGCGCGCCGGATGCGAGCATCGGTGCCAGCTTGACTTTGAGGGCATCTTCCGTCTGGCTGCAGAGCCTCTTAATTTTGGTGACCTCAAGGGCGACTTTTCCGCTCTTGCCGCTGGTTGTGACGCCGCCGCCCGGACCAACATGGATCGTCCCATCCGGTCGTTGGGTGAGTGAGTTGATGCCAGCCTTACGCAGCGTTTCGATCTCTAGATCGGTATTGTTGTTCTGGAGCGCAATGACCTTCATGCCCGGCGGGTTGGTCGAACCACCCACCGAACTGGAGGCGATCAGGCGCGGCCATGTCGTGTGTACGAGGTCCAAGAGGCTTGTCTGCGACCAAGCGCCGTGGGCATAGCAACCGAGGCTGTAGAAGTCATCGTCCCTAACGAGCGAGAATAGAACAGGCTCTGTGCGTGCTATGAAGCCGCGCTTGGTCGGATGCGGCCCAGTGCCAAGATGGAAGTGCTGGATGCCGAAATCATTCAGCATTCCGTCGTTGAAAACCGCGCTTTCCAGCCTTGTGCTCTGATACGGGCGAAGGTCCGCGCCCGCCGCAACCGCCGCGAGGAACGCCTGTTCGCCAACTACTAGATGCGCGGGGACAGAATAGCTTGCCTTATGGACGTTGCGCGGACGTCTCGCCACGCGCCGATGCCGGACATTTGCATAGGAGCGGATGATCTCGGCTGCGGGTCCCGTGGGCGGGGTGTAGCCGGCTGCCTGCAATTCCTTCGTGCACATCAATGCGTAGTCGGCGTGAAGATCCATTCGGATATCGTCGCTATTTGGCACAATTCCTCTCCTGAATATTTCAGCGCGGCATGTGGGATCAAGGCAAAGGGGACGTCATGGCCTGTCACTCCCGCTTTACCCGTATATTTTCCCAGACAATACTCTCCAGTATTCTACTCTCAGCGGCCACTCCCGATCACAGTGAATCCGCCCAATCACCTTCTGGCTCTCAGTACCTCACCCCCCCTCGCCGGGGCCTGCTCGCCGGCCACCTTCGCCCAAAGCAGAGCTCGTCTCGCGTGCATTTCCTCCCTAAACTCTTGATCCCCAAAAGGCTGGCCAGAGTGTGTCGCACGGCGCAGCGCTCTTAACTCGACTTCCAATTCCGGTTCACTCAGCAGCCGCGCCCAAGCCGCAGCGCCACCAGTCGCGCGCCAGAACGACAGGTCCGCAATCCGAGCGGGATCTTCCCCTGATAGATAAGCCTCCGCGCTGGACCATTCATAGCACCGCGGCTCTGCCACCAGTCCGGCCCGGACCGGGTTCATCTCCACATAGCGCAAGACCGCCCACAGATGCGATGCGCCCAACGGACAGGAATTGAACCGGTTCTGCCAAAGGTGCCCACAACGCCCCCGGCGAGCGTTCAAGTATTGAGCGTAGCGGCCGTGCACACGTTGCATCACTTCGGCCAGGACAGGCACCTCATGCGGCACGGCAATCAGGTGGATTTGATTGGACATCAGGCAATAAGCCAGAATCGGGAGGTTGCTGACATCCGCCTGTTCGCGTAACAAGCGCAGGTAAGTCAGTCGGTCGCGATGGGAGTGGAACACCCCCTGGCGGTCGCTACTTCGTTGCGCAACGCGATCCGCGAAGCCGGGCGCAAGCAATCAAGCGGAGCGAGGAATTCTGATCCATCAGTTCGCGTGAGGATGAAAACTATCTACCCAAATTCGAGCGTGACGCTCCAGTGGACGTCCTGCTTTCCAGACAAACAAAGCGGTAGGATGGTCCCGAGACGCGCAGCAGATGCTCCTATGCAATCAGCCGATCATTGACAGATGGCGCCCCAATTTCTCGTCATCGGGGGTGGCTGATCCCATCTGGACAAGACTGAGATATGGGAAGACGGTATTGTGCAACTCGCTTGAGTGGGCCGATTGGAGCGGCAATCCTGTTCAAGTCGAGTTATGTGACTTTTGCGGAACGGCAGGCTGTGCATCAGGTGGGTACGTACACGTCTCAGCCCTTGGGGAGACGGTTCTCTGGACCATGCCCAATGGGGTGACTGAAACAGACATTGGGGAAGGGCAACTGTTTCCGGCCACTGTGATTGAAGAATTCGGATCTGTTGCCTTTCCGGTCGGCGTGTGGGAATCGCTCCGTGTCGCGGCGCCTGAAGTTCCGACCTTTGGAAGCCTCGCTCGGGCGGACGGAGGTGCTCTTCGGGATGCGTGGGCCATCGGCCAGTCCCGCCCGAGAGCTGTCGATAGGCTCGTGCCATTGCTGCGGGAGTGCCTTGTCGCTGCGGACTCACTCGACATCGGTGATGCGATGCAATGGATTGAGCATTGGTTGCGCTGGTTTGATGAAAGGGCCGCCAGTTATGTTGAGGGCACCTTGGCAAGTCCGGAGAGCACGGGATCGAGAATTGAGACGCTCTATTTTAATGGCCCTGGCACAGCGGACTGGGCGGCCCTGGCAGAAGTGAACGGTTCCTTCGTGCCCGCATTCAATTCGAATCACATCTTCATTCCAGGTGGCTAGCCCCTGACCGTCAAGACGAAGAGCATCTGCAACGCGGTATTGTCCGCAAACGCCCGTTCACTGGCTCACCACAGACTTCGCCGGTTCCAGTACAACGCGCTCGTCGGGATTGTAGTAGTCGTAGAGGACCGATTGCGCTGCGCGCGCCTTCATCGCATACCGAGGAAAGGCACGGGGACGGCCTGACCCGCACCTTCGACAAATGAAGGCAATGGCACGACTTCGCTCTCACCGCCAGGCTCACCGGCAGCAGCGATCGGGCCCCGCCGAGTCCCGGATCGGCATCGCAATTCTCCAAAACCAACACAACATCAACAACATAAGCCCGACGCCCAGACTCCCGTTCCAATTCAATCTCGACGAACAGAGATGCATTCACTGCGATCCAATCCCCGTTGGGACGGGCCGCCGGCCCCACAGAGAATCGACCTCGCCTTGAAGAACGGAAACCCCGCAACAAAATGGGAGAGAAATAAGAGGCGCCCGGAGAGGTCAGCCGGAAGCATGCGGCAAAGCAGCTCCACGGCAGGCAAGATTTCTTCCGGACCTCGCTGGCCCGCTTCCGCAACCGTGGGGACCTCGGCCAACCTCGCCACAACTTCCGCCTCAAGCACAAACAGCACAGTCCGTACCCGGCCACCAGCACGCCACGCCTGAACCTGCTTCCCTGGCGAACTACCGTCGCGCCAAATCTCTCGTCATATTATCCGCCCTGACCGACAGCCACGGTTAATTTGGATACAGATTCTCTCGAATCCGCATTGACTTTGCACAACATGAAACTCACTTTAGTATTGAGACCACACGCCAACTCGACTAGCAAACTCTGGTCTGATGGCGATGTCGTCACACATGAGAGACGAGATGTTTAAAGTTGCTCAACTGTGAAGAAATCATTGCTTCGTCGATCAGTACTTCTATCGTTGGTTTGTGCCGCCTTTGCCCAAACACCCAGTTTTCGGATTGAGACGCGGTTGGTCGAAGTGCCCGTCGTGGTCAGGGACAAAAGGTCGGGCCAGGCAGTTGACGACCTGAAGGCAGAGGATTTCGTCCTTCTGGAGAACGGCAAACCGCGGAAGATCGAGTTCTTCAGCGTCTACCGGAACACCGCCCGCGTCCGGGCCTCACAGGAGTCGGCGGTGGAGCCCGAGGCCGAACCAGTGGTCTTCAGAAACAGGCGCGACGGGCCAGGCGAGGCGATGCCGGTGATCGCCGTGCTCATCGATGGCTACAACGCCCGGTTCGAGGACCAGTACTACGCAGCACAGGCTGCGGCAAAGGTGATCGAAGCGCGGGAGAAACGGGCTCTGTGGAGTGTCTACTTCCTGGGCAAGCACGGTATCCGCATCCTTCATGACTATTCGACGAACACAGAGAGCGTCGTCGACCGGTTGAGAAGGCTCAAGTCAGCGGGCGATTCGGCCGAGGGCCTGGGCGCGGAGGCGGGCGAGTGGCGGCCCTATAGTATGAGCGATCTCGAGCGAAAGGCCAGCGACGGAGTCAGGAACGCCGAAGAGGAGTTGCGGATCATTACGACGCTCGCCTCGCTACGTGAAATAGGCCGCCACTTGAGCGCACTACCGGGCCGGAAGAGCCTCATCTGGCTGACAGCGGGTCTTTCGCTAAGCCGGATCGTTGCGAGCATGCCCCACCTCTGGCAACTCACTCTCGACACGCTCAACGACGCCAATGTTGCGGTCTACTCGATCGACTCCGAGGGCGTCCGGACACCGCGAGGGTTTCGGGCAGAGATCCCGGCCAGCCGGGGCGTCAGTTTGAAGAGCGGCCTGCGCAGCCCGATGGAGGACACCCATATCCTGGCCTCCCTATCGGAGGCCACCGGCGGACGGTGGTTCATGAGTTCGAACGACCTGGCAAAGGGAGTGGAAGAGTCGCTGACTGACTCCCAGGTGGTTTATCGGCTTGCCTTCCGGACGTCGAGGGAGAAGTGGGACCGTGCCACGGTGGCGCTGAAGGTGAAGGTACCTGGACGGAAGGACCTCGACATCCGCCACAGGCTCAGCTACCTTGCTCGGCCCAGTGAACCGTTGGCGGAGAAAGCGCGCGACCGCCTGCTGGCCGACGCCATCACCAGTCCGCTCGAGGCGGTCGAGATCGGCGTAACGGCGCGGCTTTCGCCTGTCCCCGGTTCCTCTGAGACTCTGCTGAAGCTGACGCTCGAGGCCGATTCGGTGACGCTGAAACAAGACGGGGACCGGCACAGGGGACGCTTCGATGTCCGTTGCGTACAGGCCGCGGTAGATTCAAAGGTCATTGACGACTTCACCGACGAGGTGAATCTGAATTTGGCGGCGGCGGATGCCGAGCGGACTCACGAAGAGGGTTTTCACTATCAGCGGCAATTCCGCATCAACGCCGACGCGCATGTGCTGAAGATTGCCTTCTGCGATCATGCGACGGGCAGGCTGGGATCGTTGAGGGTGCCATTGACGGGCGGAAGTGGCAAACGGCCTGACGCGAACTAAGCACGGCGTCCACAAACCGGGGGATGCCCGGCTGTCCGTTGAAAGCAGCGGCTCTCGCGCAACCATGCGACGACTTCCCGGGTTTGACAAATCCTCCGCGCCGGCTCGGTGCAGCCTGACCCGCACCTCCGATAGACGGCAGCCGCGCCTCGAAGAACGGAAACTCCGCAATAAAGAAGAGGCCCAACAACAGCCACCCAGGAACCGTCAGCCGGAAGCATGGGCAATGCGTCCGCAAAGCAGCCGAGGACCCCTCAACGAGGCGGGATTGGACAGCAACGCCCACCCAAACATTCCGACCAAAAGAGTCAAGGCCATTTTGCCTGGAGCCTCAAGCCGGTCCGCCCCCTTCCGCATTTATTTGATCCCCTATTTTCAATCGCTTCCGCCTGCGTCTCACAAAAACGCTTGGAGCAAGGGGTTCTAATGCTGGCCGAGGATCCAACAATGAAGACTTACGCAATAACGAAGGCTGCACTGCACCGCCGGCAACGACAGCGAAATCCCGGCCCCCAGGCCGGCCCCCTGTTTCCCTCGCTTTTGAGGGATCAAACCCATTTCGGGCTGACGCCCCGAATCCGCCCCGCCCGGCACTCCACCCCGGAATCCAACGCCCGTGAGGGATCAAACCCATCTCGGGCCAACACCCCAAGACCCGCCTGGGCTCCGCCTTCCACCCGGCCAGCCACCCACAATCCAGCGCGCGTGAGGGAACAAACCCATTTCGGCCTACACCCCAAATCCGCCTCCGAGCCGCATTCCACCCCGGCCTCCAACCTGGAATCCAACGCCCATGAGCGATCAAACCCAATCTCAGCCGGCAACCCGCTCCGTACAGCGCGTCCCTCCCGTCACCCCCTGCTGATCAGTTTTTGAGGGATCAAACCCATTCCGCCGGGCTCCCCTGCCCCAGCTCTTTGCCTCGTGAATTAATCTCCGAGGGTGCCGGGATCTGTTCTCTTGCGAGCCCTGGGCTTTCGCCGTGAACGTTCTAAAGCTGTTTCGGGTGTCGTCGCAGTGGACGGCTTCCCCGGTGGTTCTTTGATAATCAAATGTTGTTT
>JAFKEE010000016.1 GCA_017307505.1 Acidobacteriota bacterium
TGAACGATCGACAGTCGTTGTTCTTCCACTCGGACCTCTTTCCAGGGCATACCCAATGCTGGACTGCCCTTCACGCTCCCGAGCTCCATTTCCGACTGTTACCTATGTCCTTGGAATGTTTTGTTACCTATGTCCTCGGAACGTACCGCCGTGGCCCGCTCCTTCCCAGTCGCGGTTCGCACCTACGGGACAAGCGCGGTGGGGATACTTGCGGGCGGGGCGCGCTCCGGGGAAGAGGGTGGGGAAACGGGCGCCCGCTTACTAACGTGCGCGGTTCGCAGCGCGGGCGGAGGGGTGGGGGAAGGGCTGCGGGGGTGGTTCTGTCGTTTTCAAATTCCTGGGTAGGTTGCGCTTGGGATGCGTTTTTTCTCTTGACTTGTATTAGAACACTAGTACACTAGCTAACTAGATGAGCAAGTCAGAATCATTCCGGTTTCGATTGGACAACGCCACGGGCGTTCCAGTCTATCGGCAACTGATTGACCAGGTTCAGATCGCCATTGCCTCCGGCGCCATGCGGGGCGGCGATCAGCTCCCGACCGTCCGCCAGGTTGCCGTGGACTTAGCCATCAATCCGAATACCGTTATGCGCGCTTACCGTGAACTCGAAATCCGTGGGACATTGACCACGCAACAGGGGCTGGGCACGTTTGTGTCGTTGAACCGCGTGGAACAGGACCAGGTGCAGCGAGATGCCCGGTTGAGCCGGCTGGCGGCCGAATGCGCTACCCGCGCGGGGTCGGAAGGGTTCAGTGTCCGAGAACTGATCGGCCGTCTCACCGATCTGGTGCCCGAGAACGAGCCCGAATCCTAAGGGGCTCAGGAGGATAAGGAGATGCTTGGCAGATGCGCCGTCTGGCTGGCGGCGTGGATGGTGATCGCGATTGGCGTAATGGATCTCTTCCAGGCTCGCGGTGTTCTGTTCGAACTCGCCGGCGAGCACTTGTATGAAATGTCGGTCAGGCAGATTGCAAGGAGATAGAAGTATATGTTTCCCAAGGGTTTCTCGATGAACACCAGCGGTTCCAGCGTCGTCCGGGCCCAGCCCGTGAGCAGCATCGGCGCCACCGTGTTCGCCCTCTGCGTACTCGTCGGCGTCGCCCTCGGCGCCATTCTCAAGACACCTCTCGCCGTGCTGGGCTTCGTGCTGGTGGGCGTCTATTTCCTCTTTGCGATCAAGGTGGCCCAGCAGTGGGAGCGGGTGGCCATTCTGCGGCTGGGCAAGTATCAGGGTCTGAAGGGGCCCGGGATTTTCACCATCGTGCCGATCATCGACCAGTTGAGCGATTTCATCGATCAGCGCATTCGCGTCACGGACGTGAAGGCGGAATCCTCGCTGACGCGGGATGCGGTGCCGGTCTTTGTGGACGCGATCGTGTTCTGGGTAGTGTGGAACGCCGAGAAGTCGATTCTGGAAGTGGAGAACTTCTTCAGCGCCATTACCTTGAGCGCCCAGACGGCGTTGCGCGAATCGATTGGCCGCCACATGCTGACGGAGATGCTGACGGACCGGGAGGTACTCGGCAAGGAGCTGCAGCGCATTCTGGACGAGAAGACGAATCCGTGGGGGGTGACGGTGCAGAGCGTTGAGATTCGCGATGTGCAGATTCCGCAGGAGCTGCAGGACGCCATGTCGCGGGAGGCGCAGGCCCAGCGGGAGCGGCATGCGCGCATCATCCTGGGCACGGCGGAGACGGAGATTTCGGAGAAGTTCGCACAAGCCGCGGAGCTCTACCGGGACAACCCGATTGCCCTGCATTTGCGCGCCATGAACATGCTGTATGAGGCCATCAAGGAGAAGGGCTCGATGGTGATTGTGCCTTCTTCGGCGGTGGAGACGATGGGCCTGGGCGGGATGATGGGCACGACGGCGTTGTCGAAGATTACGGGGGAGCAGGCTCCGCCGAAGTAACCGGTTCGTCATCGGGACGGGTTCTGATTGCGACAGCCGCCGGGTTCCGGGGGATTCCCGGGGCCAGGCGGCTGTCTTTTTGCACCCTGTCATTGCCACAGCCAAGGCCCCTGCGGGATAGTGGAAGGAAGCCTGGAGGCAGCGATGGCGGATGGCGGAAAACATTCTCTATCTCACAGAACTGCTTGGGCTGAAGGTCTATGATCTGAAGCGCCGAGTGCTGGGACGGGTGCGCGATGCCGCGCTGGTGCCCGTGGTGCATCCGGTGCGCATTGAGCGGATCCTGCTGAGCGGCGGCGGCGGATACACGTGGGTTTCGGTCCGCTACGACCAGATCGAATCGATCACTCTCGACGGCATCTACCTGAGCGACGAACACCTGATTCCTTATCACGAGGACGAGTATGTCCTGCGCCTGGTGAGGGACCTGCTGGACCAGCAGATCATCGACGCGCAGGGCCGCAAGGTGGTGCGGGTCACCGATATCACGTTCGAGATCCGGCGCGAGGCGCTGCGCGACGTCCTGCATGTGCTGGAAGTGGACATCGGGGTGCGGAGCGTGTTCCGGCGGCTGGTGCAGGGGGCGCTGCCGCGGCGGGTGGTGCGAAAGCTGCAGCACTATATCCCGGTGAACTCGATCCGCTGGGAGCTGTGCAACATCCTGGAGCCGGATCCGCAGCGACGGCTGCGCTTGAATATCGACCTGACACTGCTAGAAGAGATGCACCCGGCGGACCTGGCGGACATTGTCGAGGAGTTGAGCCCAGAGGATCGCGAAGCGATTTTCGAGGCCATCGACACGGAGGCCGCGGCGGAAGCGCTGTCGGAGATGGAGCCGGATATCCAGGCTCAGATCATCGAGTCGCTGGAAACGGAGAAGGCCGCCGACATTCTCGAGGAGATGGATCCGGACGAAGCGGCCGACGTGCTGGCGGAACTGGGCAAAGAAACGTCGGAAGAGATTCTGGAAGAGATGGAAGGCGAGCCGAAAGCCGAGGTCGAGGAACTGCTGGAGTACGACGAGGACACGGCGGGCGGCATGATGAATACGGCCTTTGTGGCCGTGCACGAGGATGGGACGGTGGCCGATGCGCTGGAGGCTCTGCGGCGCCAGCAGGAACTGGCCGACACCCTCAATACAATTTTCCTGACGGACCTGGACGAACGGCTGAAGGCGGCGCTGCCGGTGGCGCGGGTCTTCCTGGCGCGCCCGACGCGCAAGCTGAGCGAACTGGTGCAGGACGACGTGATCAAAGTACCGGTCAAGGAAAAAGCCAACCGGATTATCGAGCTCTTCGATAAGTACAACCTGCTGACTCTGCCCGTGGTGGATGAAGAAGGACGCATGGCCGGCGTAGTGACGGCCGATGACATCATCTCGGCGCTGAGGCAGCGTTGATGCAGTTACTCAAGCGGCTGAAGTATCACATCCTGATCTTCTTCTCGGTGATCGGCCCGGGCTTCATCACGGCCATGGTCGACAACGACGCCGGCGGTATCTTCACGTATTCGCAGGCGGGCGCGAAGTATGGCTATCTGCCGTTGTGGACGCTGGCTCCGATTACGCTGCTGCTGATTGTGACGCAGGAGATGGGCTCGCGGATGGGGGCGGTGACGGGCAAGGGGCTGTCTGACCTGATCCGGGAAGAGTTCGGCCTGCGGACAACGTTCCTGATGATGGCTGTGCTGGTGCTGGCCAATCTGACGAACGTGATGGCGAATTTCGCGGGCATTGCCAGTGCCCTGGAGATGTTCCATATCAGCCGTTTTGTGTCCGTGCCCGTTGCGGCGATCGGGGTCTGGCTGCTGATTGTGAAAGGGACGTATGAGCGGGTGGAGAAGGTCTTTCTTTTCGCCACGGCGCTCTACGTCTGCTACATCTTCTCGGGGATCCTGGTGAAGCCGGACTGGAAGGAAGCGGCGATCAACAGCGTGAAGCCGGTGCTGATGCTGGATGAAGGCTACCTGACGATGCTGATCGGCATGGTGGGCACGTCGGTGGCGCCGTGGATGCAATTCTACCTGCAGGCGGCTGTGGTGGAGAAGGGGATTTCCGCGAAGGAGTATGCGGAGAGCCGGATCGAAGTGATTGTCGGGTGTATTGCGATGTCGGTGATCGCGTTCTTCATCATCGTGGCCTGCGCGGGGGCGATTCACGCTGTGAAGCCGCGGGACATCAGCGACGCCACGGATGCGGCGAAGGGCCTGGCGCCGTTTGGGCCGTATGCGGTGCTGCTGTTCTGCGCGGGGCTATTTAACGCGTCGATCTTCGCGGCCTGCATCCAGCCGCTGTCGACGGCGTATACGGTGTGCGAGGGGATGGGCTTCGAATCGGGCGTGAACAAGCGCTTCAGCGAGGCTCCGATCTTCTACTGGCTGTTCACGCTGCTGATTGTCATCGGGGCGGGTGTGGTGCTGCTGCCGGACTTCCCGTTGATCAAGATGATCCTGATGAGCCAGGTGTTGAACGGGGCGCTGCTGCCGTTCGTGCTGATCTTCATGATCCTGCTGATCAACAAAGAGCGGCTGATGAAGAAGTGGAAGAACAGTACGATGTTCAACGTGGTGGGCTGGCTGTCGGTGATTCTGATGATTGGCCTGACGAGCGCTTTGGTGCTGCTGAGCATCCGCGATATGATGGCAAGCCACTAGTCCCTGGTCCGGCTGCCGCCCCTCATGCCTTGCACGACAATCGACGAAGTTCTGGCGTGCCTCGACGCCATCATCGACTCACCGGAATCCGCGAAGTCGTATCTCGGATATTTCCCGACGCTGTACCGGAAGGTGACGGCGCAGGTGAAGATCGGGATCGAGCAGGGGCGGTTTCAGGATGGTCCGCGAATGGCGCGGCTGGATGTGGCGTTCGCCAACCGGTATCTGGATGCGTACGAGTGCTGGCGCAGCGGGCGGCCGGTGACCGGGTCGTGGCGGGCGGTATTCGAGGCCGGGGAGCGCTGGCAGCCGACGATCCTGCAGCACCTGCTGGCCGGGATGAATGCGCACATCAACCTGGATCTGGGGATCTCGGCGGCGGAGATCTGCACGCTGGACGACATTGAAGCGCTGCGTCAGGACTTTGACGAGATCAACACGATCCTGTTTGCCATGGTGCAGGAGGTGACGGACTGCATTGGGAGCGTGTCGCCGTGGATTTGGATCCTGGACAAGCTGGGGGGCCGGACGGACGACCGTCTGATCGAGTTCTCGATCTGGCGGGCACGTGCGGTGGCCTGGCAGAACGCGACAGGACTGGTGAGGCTGGACAAAGACGGGCTGGCGGCGCGGGTGGCCGAGATCGATAACTTCGTGGAGGGTCTGGGCCGGTTCATGCTGAAGCCCGGCCCACTGATGCGGCTGGGATTGTTCTTCATCCGCTTGCGCGAGCCGAATGACCCGCGCAAGGTGATGAAGGCACTGTGCTGAGCGTCAGCCCTTTTTGCGTTCGAGCAGGTAGACGCACTTCTCTTTGCGGGACTGGCCTCCGCCGTCGTTGACGGCGTATTCGAAGGACGCCATGTAGCCGTCGCGGCGGATGTGGCCGTTCCAGAGGGACGCTCCGGCATGGACGCCGTCCTTGCGCAGGGCGTAGAAGTTGATGTCGAACTGGTCGAGCTTCTTCTGGTCGTTTTTGTAGTTGCGGGCGATGCGCTTGAGGGCGTCGAGGCAGGCGTCGGCGGGGGACATGCCGTGGCGCATGTTCTCGACGATGGTGTGGGCTCCGGCGATGCGGATGTTCTCCTCGCCGCGTCCGGTGGAACCGGCGGCGCCCACTTCCTGGTCGACGAAACAGCCGGCGCCGACGATGGGGGAGTCGCCCACACGGCCGGGGATCTTCCAGGCGAGTCCGCTGGTGGTGGTGGTGCCGGACATCTCGCCCTTGGTGTTGAGCGCGAGGCAGTTGATGGTGCCGGTGGTGGGATGTTTGGCCATCCAGCGGGCCCAGAGGAAGTCGTCCTCGGTGGCGTTGGGGAACATCTCGCGCAGCATGGCCGTGCCCTTCTTTTCGGGGGCATCGAGGCCATCGGTCCAGTTGTTGTGGTTGTCGGCGTCGCGGAGGGACTGTTTCCAGGTCATCCAGGCGAGGCGGGCTTTCTCGGTGAGGAGGTTGATTTCGGGGATGCCCCAGGCCTTGGCGAAGCGGGTGGCGCCTTCGCCAGCGAGCATCACGTGGTCAGTATTCTCCATGACCATTTTGGCCAGGCGGGCCACGTTCTTGATGTTGCGGACGCTGGCGACGGAGCCGGCGCGGCCGGTGGGGCCGTGCATGACGCAGGCATCGAGTTCGACGACACCTTCTTCGTTGGGGAGGCCGCCAAAGCCCACGCTGGTGTCGTTGGGGTCGTCTTCGACGGTAGTGACGCCCTGGACCACGGCTTCCAGCGTGTCGCCGCCCCTTTGGATGACGGCCATGGCCCGTTCACAGGCCAACATCCCGTTTGCGCTCGAGATCACAATGTTCTTCGGCGCACTCTGCATCGCCTGCGCTGCCATTGGTAAGGCGGCGCTCGACAACAACCAGTCCCGTCTCCGCATCGGAAGACCCCCTCTCGCGTTCGCTACACTGAAACTTTATGAAATGGTGGTTGCTCGCGTTCATCACGCTAGCCTCCCTATTCTTGTGCGCGGCGCAGGACCAACGCAAGCAGAAGGGGGCGCTGCTCAGCGTCGTTGAGTGCAAGGCCGTGCGGCGCGAGGATACGATTCTGCTCGACGCCAAGCTGCGAAATGATGGCGAAGAGAGCATCAGGAATGTTGTTTTGACGATTTACTTCGTGGGGCCAGGAAAGAAAGTTGTCGCTACCCGCAAGACGGACATCGATGCCACCGACATCGAGCCCGGCGGGGAGGCCGAGATCAGCCTGGAGACCCCCTTCCCGGCGCGCGCCATTGCGTTGCGGTTTGAGACCCGTACGCGCATGGAACGCTGGATCGACTTAAAGAACGACGGACCGTTCCCCATCGAATAAGGAACGGCGGAAAGACACACTTATGAGAGAAATCATCACCCCGGGCGGCGCCCTGGAAGGCACAGTCCGCCTGCCCGGCGACAAGTCCATTTCGCATCGCTACGGCATGCTGGCCGCGGTTGCGGAGGGGATCTCGACGATTCACAACTACTCGTCGGGCGCGGACTGCCATTCCACGCTGGGCTGCGTCCGGTCGCTTGGGATTGAAGTCGAGATCGATGGCCGGCAGGTGAAAGTGCACGGGCGGGGGATCCATGGCTGGCAGGCGCCCGCGGGGGATCTGGACGCAGGCAATTCGGGCTCGACAATCCGGATGATTTCGGGCCTGCTGGCCGGGCAGCCGTTCACGAGCCGGCTGATTGGGGACGAGAGTCTTTCGCAGCGGCCGATGCAGCGGATCATGGGTCCGCTGACGCAGATGGGGGCGACTCTGACGGCGCGGGACGGAAAGTATCCTCCGCTGGAGATTCGAGGCGCGGAGCTGAAGGCGATTGACTACACGCTGCCGGTGGCGAGCGCGCAGGTGAAGAGCTGCGTGCTGCTGGCGGGCCTCACCGCGAAGGGGGAGACCAGCGTTCACGAATCCGCCACGACACGGGATCACACGGAAGTGGCGTTGCGGGAGTTCGGGGTCGACATCGAGACGGGACGGGGCTGGGCCCGGGTAAAGGGTCCGGCGCGGCTGGAGGCCCGGGAACTGACGGTGCCGGGCGATATCTCCTCAGCCGCCTTTTTCCTGGTTGCCGGCGCGATTGTGCCGGGGTCGAAGCTGGTGCTGCAGGACGTGGGGTTGAATCCGACGCGGGCAACGCTGATCGAGTTCCTGGTCTCGGCGGGCGTCGATGTCAAGATTCTCGACATGCGGATGAGCAATGGGGAGCCCCGCGGCGATCTGCTGGTGCAGGGGTCCAAGCTGAAGGGCGGGTTGATTGAGAAACAGTGGGCGGCGGCGCTGATCGATGAGATTCCGGTGCTGGCGATTCTGGGGGCGGTGAGCGCCGACGGTTTGACGGTGCGGGATGCGTCGGAGCTGCGGATTAAGGAGTCGGACCGGATCGAGACAGTGGCGACCAACCTGCGGAAGATGGGCGTGACGATCGAGACGACGCCGGACGGGTTCCACATTCCGGGCGGGCAGAGCTTCCACTCGGCGGAAGTGGAGAGCTATCACGATCACCGGATTGCGATGGCGTTCGCTGTTGCGTCGCTGCGCGCGGACGGGCCGGTGGCTATCAATGGATCGGAAGCTGCGTCGGTGAGTTTCCCGGAATTCTGGAGTACACTGCGAGGGATTATTTCTTGAGCCGCGCGGTGGAGCCCTCCGTGGTGGATGAAGCGAATCCTACTCCAGACCTGACCCTGGCCGGACTGGTCCATGATTTGAACAATGTCTTCGAGACCATCTCAGAAGCGGCTGAGCTGGTCTCTGGAGATCCGCAGTCGCGCGCCCTGGCGCAGGCGATCCATCGCAGTGTGGAAAGGGGCCGGCGGATTGTGGGGCTGTATGTGGACCAGAGCCGCTCAGGTCCTGAGATCGATCTTGTGGTGGAGCGCGCGGCGACGTTCCTGCAGGATTTCCTGACGCATATGCCGGGCACGAAGGTGAAGGTGATCCGCAAGGTGCCGGCCGGCTTGCGGTTGCAGGGCGAGCCGAGCGACTGGGAGCGGGTGTTTATGAACCTGTTCCTGAACGCGGCGCAGGCGATGAAGGAGAACGGGGGCGGGGAGATCGAAGTGGTGGCGCACGCTGCCGACGGGTCAGTGGAGTTGCGGGTGTCGGACAACGGGCCGGGCATTCCGGACGCCATCCTCGGGAAGATCTTCAAGCCGCGGTTTTCCACGCGAAGCAAGCATGGCGGGCTGGGGCTGCATATCGTGCACACGATCACGCAGCAGTGCGGCGGGACGGTCAAGGCGGAAAACCGGAAAGATGCCGTGGGGGCGATGTTCACCATCACGGCGCCGGTGGCCTGAGTTCAGGCCTGCCTGGGTGTGCGCAGCAGGCCGTCGAGGGCCGAGACGAACTCGCTCATTTTCGGCTGTTTGGGCAGGAAGTGGTAAGGCTCGGCGCCGGCCAGTTTGGCCTGGACCGCCTCCTGCTCCACTCCGCTCCAGATGATAATCTGCATGCCGGGAAACATGGAGCGGATGCCCTGCATCATCTCCCTGGTCTTCATGCCGGGGACATGGAGGTCCAGGATGACGGCATTCAGGGCGACGCCGACCTGCTCGCAGAGCCCCCAGGCTTCGGCAGCGTTATCCGCCGAGAAGACGGTGTAGCCGGCGCGGCGGAGGAACTTCTCGGCCATGTCCCGCACTACCGCTTCGTCCTCGACCAGCAGGACGGTGGCGGGCTTGCCGGCTGGAACCTGCTCCGGCTGAGCGGTGGTGGTCATGTGCCAGCCGGGGATGGGCGGGATGGTGGCGCGGAGGACCGGGCCTTCCGGCGTCTGCCGGATTTCCAGAGTTCCGTTGTGAGACTGCAGAATCAGGCGTGCCGCCTCGAGCCGCAAGGCCGCCTCGTCGATGCCCGTTTCGGAGGCAGCGTAGGCGATCCGTTCCTGGTCCGGGGGTCCGGCTGCCGCCACCTCCAGAACAACGAGAGGGGCGGATGGCGTTTCCTCGAAGTGGGTGCGTAGCCGGAGTTCGCCACCGAGTTCCCCAATACGTTCGCAGGCGGTCCAGGCAAGGTTCAGGATGAGCTGGCGCAGCTCGCCGGAGGAACCGGAGACGGGCGGTGTGTTCCTGGCCAGGGACAGTTTGATTTCGCAACCTTTGGGGACCGAGACTCGGAGCAGTTCACTCACTTCCTGGAGAATCAGGTTGAGGTTGAGTGACTGCTTCTGGGCGCCCTCCTGATTGCGCGCATAGGCGAGCATCTGGCGCGTGAGGTCGCCGGCTCGCTGCGAGGCGTTATCGATCTGGGTGAGGGTGTAGCGCAGGCCGTCGGGGAGGTTGCGGTCCATCAGGGCCAGTTGGGCGTTGCCCTGAATGGCGGCGAGGAGATTGTTGTAGTTGTGAGCGAGGGCTCCGGCGAGGCTGCCGAGGGTCTCCAGGCGTTGGGCGCGGCGGAGGCGTTCGTCGAGCGGCGGAGGTTTGGGCCCGTCGTCTTCCACGCGCAGGCGGAGTGCGAGCAACCTTACCGCGAGTTCACGCGTCTCGCAATGCAGGTGAACGTAATCATCGGCACCCGCAGCCAGAACGCGACCGATGTCGGAGGGCTCGAGCCATTCGCCAGCCGCCAGCAGGACCGCGTCCGGCGGCAGCATCTGGCGAGCGGCGCGTACTTCCTCCACAGCCCCGTCGAGCGGACTGCGCGGGCAGATCACGTGAAGGACCTCGGCCGCCTCATCGGGAGCAACCGGGAGGCCATCCGGAATCGACACGTACCCTAACGACTCGGCCCTAAGGCGCAGAGCCTGCCCGGCTTGGAGTATGGGAAAGGGCCAGTGGATCTTCATTGCATCGCTAATACCAACGGATTAGTCTATCCCAGTCAGCCGTATGAAGCTTCGTTTCTTTTGTGTATTCTTCGTCCCCATGGTGGTGATGCCTGCGCAATCCGCCGATCCGGACCCAACCGTCATTCTGCGCCGCAGCCTGGAGCGGGACCGGTTGAATACCGTCCGCGCAAAAGACTACACCTACACACAGCGCGCAGAAAGGCGAGATCTTGACTCAAAGGGCAAGGTCAAGAATATCGAATCGGACACGTTCGATGTCATCATGATCGGCGAACGGCCCTACAGCCGCAAGATTGCACACAATGACAAGCCGCTCTCCGACAAGGAGGCGGGTAAGGCGCAGCAGGAGTTCGACAGAGAACTGAGGAAGCGGCAGCAGGAGAATCCCGAGCAGCGCAGGAAGCGGCTGGCCGAGGAAGAGAAGAAGCGGGAAGAGGGGCGGGCCCTTCTGGCGGAGATTCCGGATGCGTTCCTGCTGAAGCTGGTGGGAACCGATTCGGTGGACGGTCATGCGGCGTGGATCATCGATGCGCAGCCGCGTCCGGGCTACAAGGGCAAAGCGAAGCGCTGGGAGTTGCTGACGAAGTTCAAGGGCCGGATCTGGGTGGACCAGCAGGAGTACCAATGGGTGCGGGTGGAAGCGGAGACGATTGCGCCTGTGTCGTTCGGCTGGGTGCTGGCGCGGCTTGATCCGGGGGCCAAGCTGACATTCCGGCAGGCGCGCGTGAACTCGGAGGTCTGGCTGCCCGTGCATGCGGTGACCCATGTGGATGCGCGCCTGGGCCTGATCAAGAAGCTGCGTGCCGACGTGGAAGTGACCTGGAAGGACTACCGCAAGTTCCAGACGGACAGCCGCCTGGTGCCGGCGGGGGAGACGGTGAACGAAGCTCCGCCGCAGCGTTAAGAGGCGGACGCGCATTCCGGGAGAGCCGGACCCACGGGCGAGTGGTTCGACCGCGCGCAGTTGTACACTGATGGCGCGGAGAACTCTTTATGGCCAAACAACGTGGCAATCCAGGCGCGCATCCGTCGACCGCGGTATTGACTCGCGGATTCGACCCGCGCCTTTCGGTTGGTTCAGCCCGGCCGGCGGTGTTCCGGAGCTCTACCTATGTCTTTCCGACGCCCGAGGCGGCGGAGCGCGCGTTCGATCTGGTCTCCGGCCGGCAGGCGGTGGAGCCAGGCGAGGTGCCGGACCTGATTTATTCGAGATTCAACCACCCGAACGCGGAGATTCTGGAGGACCAGATCATTCCCCTGGAAGAGGGGTCCGAGTGGGCGGTGGTGTTCAACTCGGGCATGGCTGCGATCATGACGTCGCTGATGGCGCTGCTGCGTCCGGGCGATTGCCTGCTGTACACGGTGCCGTTGTATGGCGGGACACAGAACCTGATTCACGACCTGTTGGAACCGTTCGGGATTGAGTGCCGGCCGGTGGTGGCGGGCCATGGCTCGGCGCTGGACGAAGCGATCCGGAACACGCCGAATGTGCGGGTGATCCTGATTGAGACTCCGGCGAATCCGACCATGGTGATGACGGACATCAAGCGGGCGTGCATCCTGGCGGGCGGCCTGGATCCGAAGCCGGTGGTGATGGTGGACAACACGTTTCTGGGTCCGGCGTTCCAGCATCCGATTACGCTGGGTGCGGACCTGGTGGTGTATTCGGCGACGAAGTATCTGGGCGGGTTCAGCGATCTGCTGGCTGGAGTAGTGCTGGGGTCGGATCCGCAGATCCAGAAGAAGATCCGAGGGAAGCGTGGATTGTTCGGGAACATCCTGCAGCCGGATGAGTGCTGGATTCTGGATGGGCGGCTGCCGACGGTGTCGCTGCGCATGAACCGGCAGAGCAAGAACGCTCAACGGATCGCGGAGAGCCTGGCGCACCGGAAGGAGATCCGTAAGGTTTACTATCCGACGCTGTTCGACGATACGGAGCAGATCAAGATCCGGCTGTCGCAATGCGACTATCCGGGGGCGATGATCGCCCTGGACCTGCACGGCGGGAAGACGGCCGCGTTTGAGTTCCTGCGCAGCCTGGAGCTGGCGCACAACGCGGTCTCGCTGGGCGGGATGGAGACCCTGGTGTGCCATCCCGGCAGCACGACGCATTCCGGGTGTTCCGAGGAGGAGCAGCGGATCGCGGGCATCACCGAAGGACTGGTGCGGATCTCAGTGGGCCTGGAAGACTGGCGGGACCTGCTGCGCGATTTCGAGCAGGCGCTGGATCACATCGCGGCGACCGTGCTTACCTGAAGAGCACGCGCCAGGTGGTGACCGTGAGAGCGTGAGTGACCATCGCCGCGCGGATGCCGCCCGCGCGGCGAAAGGCAAAGCCGTAGAAGACGCCGGCGACTCCGGCCACGAGGGCAAACTGCCAGTTGGGGAACTGGCGGAAGCCGAGGTGTGCGAGGCCGAAGAGGATGGAGGCGGCGGCGATGCCGATCCACTGCTGGAGGAGTCCGCGGAAGAAGAATTCCTCGCTGAGGGCGACCACCCAGAAGATGCCGACGAAGGTGCCAACGGCGCGGAGGGTGGTCTCCTGCCAGGTCCAGGGCGGCCAGGTGAAGGTGGCGAAGCCGGTGACGGAGGCCAGGACGAAGACGACGGGGAGGAGGGCGAGGTAGACGATGGCTCCGATCTTCCATTCGTTGAGCCGGGGCCAGAAGCCGAAACCGATGCCTTCGGGCTTACGGTCGTTCAGGACGGCCAGGACACCGGCGCGGATCCAGAGGAGCTGACCGAGAAACTCGAGCCGGATGTCGGGGTGGGGCCGGGCGTAGACGAAGGCGAAGGACTTGAAGATCAGAGGGGCGGCCATGAGGACGACGAAGCCGGTGTCTGAGAAGCGGTTTCGCGGCAGGAGCATGAACCAGTAGGAAACGACTCCGATTGCGGTGAGGATGGCGACGACGCTGGCCCAGTCGAGGACGTGGAGCGGGAGGGCGTAGAGAAGATACGGAATGGGCGCGAAGAGGGTGACGCGTTCCCGGGTCCACCAGTGGCGGGCGGTTTCGGACGCCAGGCTGAGATAGGCGGCTACCTCCAGGAGAACAGCGGCCGCTATCCAGGGAAGCGAGCCTGCGATATCCTCCATTCCAGTGGGTAGCCACATGGTCGCACTCATCATAGCCATCCTAACCTTACAGACGGAGCCACCGCCGGACTTATTACGGCAGGTGGCGCAACGGGAAGCCGAGACCGAGGCGGTGCGCAGCCAGTATCTGTACCGGCAGTCGGTGAACATCGAGGAGTATGCGGAGCGGGGCCGGATGGCCGGGAGTTACCGGGAGCTGCGCGAGGTGATCTTTTCGCCGACGGGGGAGCGGACGGAGCAGTTCGCGGAGAAGCCGACGTCGCGGCTGGAGCGGCTGATTCTGACGGACGAGGACTTCCAGGACATCCGGAATATCCAGCCGCTGCTGCTGACGCCGGAGCTGTTGCCCCGGTATCAGGTGAAGTTTCGTGGGGAAGAAACGGTGGACGGGGTGGAGTGCTGGGTATTGAGTTTGCAGCCGCGGCAGATTCTGCGAGGGATGCGGTTGTTCGAAGGGGAGATGTGGGTGGATAAGAAGTCGCTGGGGGTGGTGCGGACGTATGGGCAGGCGGTGCCTCCGATTTACTCGAAGGGGCAGGAGAATCTGTTTCCTCGGTTTACGACATTGCGACGGGCTTTGGACGGGGTCCATTACTTTCCTGTGCTGACGCATGCGGATGATACGCTGCCGTTCAAGACGGGGCCGCTGCGGATCAAATTGACGATCCGGTACTCGGCTTATAAGAAATTTGGGAGCGAGTCGACGATTACGTTTGAGGCTCCGGTGGTGAAGTGAGGGGTGGGTTGAGTTGGATGGTTCGTTGGTTTGGTGGAGGAGGTTGAGTCGTTGCGGCGGGCCCTGGGCAATGCCCAGGGGAATTCTGGGGGAGGTTTGGTTTGGGCTGCGGAGGTGGAGCAGGCGGAAGTTGTTGGGGCGGTTGAGGTTGAACTGGGGGAGGGTGCTGCGTGGGATGGGCCCTGGGCGATGCCCAGGGGAATCCTGGGGGAGGTTTGGTTTGGGGTGCGGAGGTGGAGCAGGCGGAAGTTGTTGGGGCGGTTGGAGTTGAGTTGGGGGAGTTTGCTGGGTTGGGATGGGCCCTGGGCAATGCCCAGGGGAATGCTGGGGGAGGAGTTTGCGAGGTTGGGAATGTGGAGTTGGCGATAGGTGGAGGGCGGCGTTGGGATTGGGCTGGGGCGGGATCTGGGTGGGTTGGGCGGTTCTTGGATGGGCGGGTGTGGGTTGGGGTGGGTTTGGATGAGTTGGGGTGGCGCTATTTGGGCTTCTGGGCGGCTTCCAGGAGGGCGGCGGCGTCGGTGAAGCCTCCGGCTCTGGCCAGTTCCAGAGGGGTGCGGCCGGCTTTGTTGCGGAGACGGGGGTTGGCGCCTCGGGCGAGCAGGACCTGCATGACTTCCAGTCGGCCCCAACTGGCGGCTACGTGCAGAGGCGTGGAGCCGCTGTCCGCATCGGGGACATCTAGCTTGGCTCCCTTGTCCAGCAGGAGTTCCACCACGGATTTCTGGCCAGCCAGCGCTGCGTCATGAAGCGCTGTAGAGCCCGCGGGGGTGACGGCATTCACATCGGCGCCGTGCTCGATCAGGAGTTCCACGATCTGACGATGGCCTTTCAAGGCCGCGTCGGAGAGAAGCGGCTTCGGGTTCGCACCTAGCGAAAGCATCATTGCCACTACGTCCGTCTGGCCTCGCAGGACGGCTTCGCGGAGCTGGCGTTCCATGCTGAGGGGTGCGCCTTTGGCCGAGAGCAGTTCCATCACCTTGGTGTGCTTGTAGCGCAAGGCTTCGTCCATGGGCGTGGCGTTGGAGTTGTCCTTGGCGTTCACGTCGGCTCCGGCCGCCAGCAGCACTTCAACGACGTCGGCGTGGCCTTTGACGGCAGCTTCATGGAGCGGGGTCTGGCCGGTTTCTTCACTGCGAATGTTGACCTTGGCTCCGCGGTCGATCAGGAGTTTCACCACGTCGGCGTGGCCTTTCCAGGCTGCTTCGTCGAGGGGCGTGGAGCCGCTGGCGTCGCGGACATTGACGTTGGCTCCCTTCTCCAGCAGCAACTGGACCAGTTCCAGGTGGCCGCGGTTGGCTGCGAGGTGGAGGGCCGTGGCTCCGTTTTTGTAGGCCGCGTTGAGGTCCGCGCCGTTCTTCAGCAGGATTTCGACCACCTGCTGTCGGTTCATCAGGACGGCGTAGTGGAGCGGGGTGGAGCCGGCTTCCTTGTGGCGGGCGTTGACGTTGGCTTTGTAGCTGATGAGGAGTTCGACTATGGCGGCTTCGCCGCTCCAGGCGGCGTCGTGGAGAGGGGTGCCGCCGAGGGTGTCGTAGGCGTTGGGATCAGCCCCTTTGGAGAGAAGCGTGGCTACCGTTTCGATGTCTCCGCTGCGAGCGGCTGTGTGGAGGTCGGAGAAGCAGAGGAAAGCCAGCAGCAGGGGGGCGATCATGGGTAGACCGGGAGGCGGCGCCCTGGGGGCACCGCCTCAATTCGATCGTAGTCCTAAACGGCCTGGGTGGATTCTTCGCGAATCGCCATGGGCACGTAGTCGCGTTCGTCGTAGCCGAGGTAGACCTGGCGGGGGCGGACGATGCGCTGTTCGGGATCGAGGATCTGTTCTTCCCATTGCGACAGCCAGCCAGGAGTACGGGGGATGGCGAAGAGAACGGGGAACATTTCCGTGGGGAAGCCCATGGCCTGGTAGATGAGGCCGGAGTAGAAGTCGACGTTGGGATAGAGCTTGCGGCCGACGAAGTAATCGTCTTCCAGGGCGATGCGCTCGAGTTCGAGAGCGATGTCGAGCAGGGGATTGCGGCCGGTGACTTCGAAGACCTCGAAGGCGACCTTCTTGATGATCTTGGCGCGGGGGTCGTAGTTCTTGTAGACGCGGTGGCCGAAGCCCATGAGGCGCTGGCCTTCGCCGGCTTTGACGCGGCGGATGAACTCGGGGACGCGATCCTTGGAGCCGATTTCGACCAGCATCTTGAGGACGGCTTCGTTGGCGCCGCCGTGCAGCGGGCCGTAGAGGGCGGCTGCCGCGCCGGCGAGGGCGGTGAAGGGGTCGCAGTGGCTGGAGCCGATACCACGCATGGTGGTGGTGGAGCAGTTCTGCTCGTGGTCGGCGTGCAGGATGAAGAGAACATCCATGGCACGTTCCAGCACCGGGTTCGGCTTGAACTTCGTTTCGGTGCCCTTGAACATCATGTTCAGGAAGTTGCCGGCGTAGCTGAGGTCGTTGTCGGGATAGGCGAACGGCATGCCGACCGAGTGGCGGTGGCAGAAGGCGGCGATGGTGGGCATCTTGGCCACCATGCGTTCGAACTGGATGACGCGGTTCTGGGCGTCGAAGATGTTTTTGACTTCGCGGTAGAAGGTGGAGAGGGCCGCCACAGTGGAGAGGAAGGCGCCCATGGGGTGGGAATCGTGGCGGAAGCCGTCGATGAACTTCTTGGTCTGCTCGTGGATGATGGTGTGGCTGAGGACCGTCCGCTTGAAGTCGTCGAGCTGGGAGCGGGTGGGGAGCTCCCCGAAGTACAGGAGGTAAGCCACCTCGAGGAAGTCGCTCTGTTCGGCTAGCTGCTCGATGGGGTAGCCGCGGTAGCGCAATATGCCCTTGTCGCCATCGATGAACGTGATCCGGCTTTTGCAGGCGGCGGTGTTCATAAAGCCGGGGTCATAGGCCATCAGACCGAAGTCATCCCCATCCGTTTTGATCTTGCGGAGATCGATGGCTTTGATCGTTCCGTCCTCGATGGGAACTTCGTAGGTCTTACCGGTTCGGTTGTCTGTGATAGTGAGGGTGTCAGGCATAGGGCTACCGCTAACGAATATTAGTGCCGGGGTGGAACAACGACAATTCTAGCTCATCAGATGTTTCGGACGCGCAGGCTGACGCAAAAGCCATATAATCCGACACATGACTGCACGTTTCAGGTCCCTCGCTCCTCGTGTGTTCGCACTCGCTGTCTGCCTGGCGGTGCTGGGCTTCGCGCAAGCGAAACGGCCCATCCTGCATAGAGATTTCGATGCCTGGCGCTCGATTACGGGCCAGGCGCTATCGCGGGACGGCAAGTATCTGGCTTACGCCTACATGCCGCAGGATGGGGACGGGGACCTGGTGGTCCGGGAGCTTGCGACGGGCAAGGAGTGGCGGCAGGCTGTGGGGGCGCTGCCTCCGCCGGCGATCGCTCCGGTGGATGCGGAGACGCCGCCCCCGCCGCGTACGGTGAAGATCAGCTTCACGAGCGACGGGCAGTATCTGGTGGCGCAGACGTATCCGGCCAAAGCAGCCACTGAGCAGGCCAAAAAGGCGAAGAAACGCGCGGAAGAGATGCCGAAGCAGGGGCTGCTGATCCTCAAACTGGGCAGCGGCGATGCCGTGCGGGTGGAGAACGTGAAGAGCTTCCAGGTGCCTGAGAAGGGCGGTCCGTGGCTGGCGTACCTCAAGGAGGCGGCGGTGGCGGCGAAGCCGACCGATGCGGTGAAGACCACCGAGCAGGATGGTGACGCGGAGGATCAGGGCCGGGGCGCGGCAGGACGCGGCGCGGCGGGGGGCAAGAAGGAGTTTGGAACGGATCTGGTGCTGCGCGACCTGACCAAGGCCGAGGGCGGGGAGCGGACGTTTGCGAACGCGTCGGAGTACACGATCGCGCGGGACGGGAAGACGCTCGTCTACGCTGTTTCTTCCAAGAAAGAAGAGGAGAACGGCGTCTTTGCGGTGGCAACCGCGAGGGAAGGGGCTCCGGCGGCGCTGGCGTCCGGCAAGGGCAAGTACTCCAAGATCACCTGGAGCCGGGAGCAGGACAAGCTTGCGTTCCTGTTTGAGAAGAGTGCGATGTTGTGGGACGGATCGGCCGGCAGGGCAATGGAAGTGGTGAACACGCAGACGGCCGGCCTGCCGGCGGGCATGGTGGTGAGCGACAAGGGCGGGGTGAGTTTTTCGCGGGATGGGAAGAGGCTGTATGTGCCCGTGGCGGCTCCGCCGAAGGCCGAGAAGCCGGCGGAGGAAGCAGGGGCAGCCGAGGATCGGGTCCTGATGGATCTGTGGCGCTGGAACGACGACCTGGTGCAGCCGATGCAGAAGGTGCGGGCGAACCAGGAGCGGAACCGGACGTATCGAGGGGTGTACGACATCGCGGCCAAGAAGTATGTCCAACTGGCGACGCCGGCGATGCAGACTGTGCTGCCTACGGATGACGGGCTGATGGGCCTGGGGCTGGACGACCGGGCCTGGCGGCGGATGATCGACTACGATTCGACGTACCAGGACGTGTACCTGGTAGACGGCAACAGCGGCCAGCGGAAGCTGATGCTGCGGCAACTGCCGGGCGGAGGAGGACCGGGGGGCGGGCTGCAGATTGCTCCGAACGGGAAGCACGCGTTCTACTACAACACCAAGGCCTGGCACGTGATGACACTGCCGGAGGGTGCTTCGAGGAATGTGAGCTCGTCGCTGGGTGTGGCGTTTTTTGATGAGGAAGACGACACGCCGAATCCGCCGGGCTCGTATGGGCACTCGGGTTGGGCGAAGGACAGCCAGAGCTTTTTCGTGAACGACCGCTACGATGTGTGGCAGATCTTTGTGGATGGGCGGCCGGCCCGGAACCTGACGTCGGGCGAGGGCCGGAAGGCAAAGATCCAGTTCCGTCTGCAGCGCGTGGATGCTGTGGATGAGAGTGAAGACCGGGGCGTCGATGCGACGAAGCCATTCACGTTCCGGGCGGAAAGTGAAGCGACCCGGGAGAGCGGGTTCTTCCGGGTGACCGGCCAGGGCGCGCCACAGAAGCTGTTGTGGGGTGCGAAGAACTACCGGTTCGTGGCACGAGCGAAAGAGGCAGATGCCGTGCTGATCACGGCATCACGGTTCGACGAATTTCCTGACCTGCAACTGACCGATCCGAATTTCACCGCTCCGAAGAAAGTGAGCAGCGGCGGGTCGCAGATGGAGCCGTTCCTGTGGGGCCAGGGGGAACTGGTGTCGTACAAGAACGCGGATGGCGTGCCGCTGCAGGCCGCTCTGTACAAGCCGGCGAACTTCGACCCGAAGAAGAAGTACCCGATGATTGTGTACATCTACGAGAAGCTGTCGCAGAGCGTGCATGCGTTTGTGGAACCGCGGCCGAGCCACAACATCAACTTCAGCCAGTACACGTCGCAGGGGTATGTGATTCTGACACCGGACATTGTGTACTCGGTGGGGCATCCGGGCCAGAGCGCGTTGAAGTGTGTGCTGCCGGCGATCCAGTCGGTGGTGGATCTTGGGTTCATCGACGAGAAGAGGATCGGGATTCAGGGGCACAGCTGGGGCGGGTACCAGATTGCGTATATGGTGACGCAGACGAACCGGTTCCGCGCGGCGGAGGCCGGGGCTCCGGTGGGCAATATGACGTCGGCCTACAGCGGGATCCGGTGGGGCAGCGGCATGCCACGGCAGTTCCAATATGAGAAGGCGCAGAGCCGCATCGGGCCTTCGCTGTACGACAACCCGCTGCTGTACATCGAGAATTCGCCCATCTTCCAGGTGAAGCGGGTGGAGACGCCGATGCTGATCCTGCACGACGACAACGACGACGCGGTGCCGTGGTATCAGGGGATCGAGTTCTTCCTGGCACTGCGGCGGACGGGCAAGGAAGCGTACCTGATGAACTACAACGGCGAGCTGCACGGGTTGCGGCGCAGGCCGGACCAGAAAGACTACGCGATCAGGATGCAGCAGTTCTTCGATCACTTCCTGAAGGACGCGGACAGGCCGGAGTGGATGGAGAAGGGGATCCCCTTCATTGAGCGCGAAGAAGAAAAAGAGCGGTTTGAGAAGCTGACGGACCAACGGTGAGTTATGGAGACTGAGCGTCTACTGCTGTTGCCGTGGCGGGCAGGTGACGAGTGGCTGATTGAGCCGCTGGCAACGGATCCGCTGGTGATGAGGTATATCACCGGCGGAACGCCGATGACGGCGGAGCAGATTCAGGGCTTCGTGGGCCGTCAGGCCGCGCTGTATGCCGAACTGGGGTTGTGCCGGTGGCGGCTGCAACTGAAGGAGACGGGCGAGTCGATCGGGTTTGCGGGCGTAGGCCGGCTGACGGGCATGGAGGAGCTGGAGATCGGGTGGTGGCTGGCTCCGGTGCACTGGGGAAAGGGCTATGCGACGGAAGGCGGGCGGGCGGCGCTGAGGGATGCGTTTGAGAGGTGCGGCCTCCCCAAAGTGATCTCGATTACACGGCCGGAGAACACGGCTTCCCAGCGAGTGATGCAGCGGCTCGGGCTGTACTACGAGGGCCGGCGCATGCACGCCGGCCTGGAGCATGTTGTCTATACGGCCACTCGCGACGAGTGGCTGACGGCGGAGCTAAACCGCACGGGCAGCGGTCGCTGAGATTGCCTGACCGGCGGTTTCGCGCAGGAAGGATACGCCTTCGCTGGCGATAGCGTCGACGGTCGGAGCGAGGTCGCGCCAGATGCAGGCCGCAGCGGCGATCTCCTTGACGCGGGAGCCGAAACTTTCAATGACGCACCAGTCGTCGTAGCCGGTGTCGCGGAGTGCGGCGAAGACGCCGGCCCATTCCACATTGCCGGTGCCGGGGATGCCGCGATCGTTCTCGCAGGTGTGGACGTGGGCGATGTGCTGGCCGAGTCCGCGGATGGCGTCGCCGGCGTGTTTGTCCTCGATATTGGAGTGGAAGGTGTCGAAGAGGATGCCGATGTAGGGGTCGTGGATTTCGGCGCAGAGCTTCGCACCGTCGGCGGCGGTGTTGAGGACGTAGGTTTCGAAGCGGTTGAGGGGCTCGACGGCGAGGGTGACGTCGTGGGCGCGCAGGGTGGGGGCGAGGGCCTTGAGTTCATCGACTCCGCGTTTCCACTCGTCCTCGGTGCGGCGCCGGCCGGGCAGATAGCCCACAGGCGACAGATAGGGGCCCACGAAGACGGGTGAGCCTATTTCGGCGGCGGTCTCGATGCCGCGTTTCATGAACTCGCGGGCGCGTTCGCGGATGGAGAGATCGTCGCTGACGAGACTGACGTCGCCCGTGAGGGCGGAACAGAAAGTGACTTCCAGGCCTTCATTGTGCGCGGCCTCGCGGATGAGGCGCGCCGGGAATCCGTCGAAGGCAAATCGGGCGACCTCCACGCCATCGAAGCCCCAGGACTTGATCTTAGCCAGCAGGGGCAGGTGGTCGAGATCAAAGGCGGCGGTCCAGAGGAGAGTATTGATGCCGAATTTCATAGAGCGTGGTCCTTAGGAGAGGTGGTGCCGGGCAGAATGTGGCGGGGCCGGCCCGCCGGCGGTTCGAACGAACTACGGAAGAGGCCTATGCCCCAGAGGATGGGGATGACGCTGGCTTTCATAGAGTGCCTTCGAGCTTATCGCATCGGTTCATGCAGCGGGGTCCTCGGAGAAGATGCGGAGGAGTTCGAGCGGCTTTTTGTCGCTGGTGTTGCGGATTTCGAGGCCACGGCGGGCCCGTTCGCCCGTGATGAAGACCTCGTCTGGTGTGAGTTTTCCTTCGTGCAGGGCGTGGGGGGACTGGATTTCGACCTTGGCCACGAGGCCCTGGCCGCGAAGGCAGAGGAGGACAACGGGCCCTTTGTACTGAAGGTGGCCGGATTCGCCAGGCTGGAGGGTCCAGCGGTCCGAGACGGGGCCGAGTTCGACATCGTCAAGGGGCTGGAGAGTGAGGTCGTTTTTGGTCCAGCGAGCGAGAACGTTCCAGTCGGGAGCCTGGGCGCCAAGGTACCAGTCGCGAAGTTTGTCGAAGGCATCGCGCAAGGGGATGCGGCGGGCACCGATGGCGATGCAGCTGAGATGGGGTTCGGTGATGGACGCGATCCAGCGTTCGCCGTTTTCAGCGAAGTTGGGGGCGAGGCGAACGACGCCTTCTCCGGCCGCGACGGCTCCGCGCAAAAGGGTGACGCTCGGCATGACGGCTTCATCCTACACCTCGGGGGAGGTGAGGTGGCGGAGGGGCGGGGTAAGGATGGATAGCCGACCTGGGGGTCGGCTGCGGACAAGGGTGTCCGCCCTCCCACTGAGTTTGGAGTCGGGCTTGGGTTTTGGGGCTAGACCATGCTGGCTCCGCCGCCGGCCTGAATGTTCTGGCCGGTGACCCAGCGGGCTTCGTCCGAGCAGAGCCAGGCTACGACGCTGGCTACGTCGGCGGGCTGACCGACGCGCCCCAACGGCGACATGCCGGCCGCGATGCCAACGAGGGTGGGGAACTGGTTCAGCATGTCCGTGTCGGTGAAACCGGGAGAGACGGTGTTCGCTGTGATGCCGCGGGGTCCGAGTTCGCGGGCGAGGATCCGGCTGAACTGTTCAATGGCGGCTTTGCTGCCACAGTAGATGCCACCGCCTGCGGGACTGGAGACCGTGGCTCCGGTGGAGATGGAGACGATGCGGCCGCCGTCGCGGAGCCGGAGCGCGGCTTCGCGGCAGCAGAAAAAGGTCCCACGCGCGTTGACGGAGAAGATCTGGTCGTACTGCTCCTCTGTGGATTCGACGATGGGCTGGAAGTTGGCGACTCCGGCGTTGTTGATGAGGATGTCGATGGGTCCGAAGGCGGCTTCGGCGGCGTCGAAGAGACGCCGGATGTCGGCCACGAGGGAGACATCGGCCTGGACGGCGAGGCCGCCGATTTCGGCCGCAAGGGCTTCGGCTTCGGCGGCAGAGCGGGTGTAGTTGACGACGACGCGGGCGCCTTGGGCGGCGAGGCTGGAGGCGATGGCGCGCCCGATGCCGCGCGAGGCGCCGGTGACAATGGCGGTCTTCCCGCTCAAACGCTGTGAGGACATGCAAGCAGGATAGCGCCCGGACCCGGGGGTCCGGGCACACGCTGCTACTGGAGTTTGACCTTCAGGATGGTGAGAGAGTGCTTCGGGAAGGTGTACGTGAAGCCGTTCTTATCGACCTTGGCGGTGTAAGTGGAAGTGGCGGGGACGATCTTCTTGTCGGCGCCGAAGGTGTGGGTGGCCTTCAAATCGTCGTGGTTCATGGTCCAGACGCCGACGGAGGGCTGCACAGCGCCTTCGACGTTGTCGAGGCGGGTGGCGATGTCGAGCTTCTCGCTGCGGTTCAGCACGTTGACATAGAGGGCGTTTTCCTTGGTGTTGTGGGTGACCGAGACGTCGAGATAGCCAAGAGGCTTGCGGCCCGGTGCGGGCGTGTAAGTGGGCGACGTGACGAGGGCGTTGAGCGACATGTTGTTGCGCTGTTTGCCGTATTCCGCGATGGGGAAGTAGATGGGCTGAAGGAAGAGGCCCTGCTTGTTGGTGAAGATGGGGGCGATGACGTTGACGAGCTGGGCGAGGTTCGCCATCTTTACGACGTCGGCGCGGCGGATGAACGAGTTGAAGAACATGCCCATGGCGAGGGCGTCTTCGTAGTTGTAGATCTCTTCGAGGCGCGTGGAGCCGGTGGCAAATTCACTGTTGCCGCGGGCGCGATACCAGACATTCCATTCGTCGTAAGCGATGTAGATGGGGCGTGGATTGCGCTGCCCGGCCTGGGCGGCCTGGATGAGGCCGGCCACGACTTCGATGCGTTCGTCGAGGTCCTGGGAGGTGGCGAGGAAGCGCTCGAAGTTGTTCTCGCGGTTGCCGATGTAGGTGTGGAGCGAGATGTAGTCGATTTCGCTGCGCAGATGTTGGAGGATCTCGCGGTTCCAGGCGATCCAGTCGGAGTTGGGTCCGAAGTTGGAGGAACCGCTGGCGATCAACTGGATGGAGGAATCGACGCGGCGCATGGCCTTGGCGGCTTCGAGGGCGAACTTGGAGTAGTCCTCGGCGTTCTTGTGGCCCAGCTGCCAGGGTCCGTCGATTTCGTTGCCGAGACCCCAGATCTTCACGTTGTAGGGTTTGTCGCGGCCGTTTTTGCGGCGTTGATCGGCCCAGTAGGTGCTGCGGCTTTCGTTGACGTACTCGACCCACTCGCGGGCTTCGTTGACGGTGCCGTAGCCGGCGTTGATGCAGATGTAGGGGGTGACGCCGAGGCGTTCGCAGTATTGGAGGAACTCATCGGTGCCGAAGCGGTTGGAGTCGAGGTCGCCCCAGGCATGGTCGGGGCGGACGGGGCGCTGAGCTTTGGGGCCGATGCCGTCTTTCCAGTTGTAACCGGAAGCGAAGTTGCCTCCGGGCCAGCGGAGCAGGGAGACGCCGAGGTTTTTGGTCGCCTCCATGACGTCTTTTCTGAAACCGCTTGCATCAGAAAGCGAGCTGCCTTCCTCGTAGATGCCGCCATAGATGCAGCGGCCGAGGTGTTCAGCGAAGTTGCCGAACATGTAGGGATGGACTTCGCCGACTTTGCGGTCTGTATCGATCTTGATGCGAGCCTGAGGGCTTTGGGCGTGGGCTAACGAGAGTGACAGGGCCAGGGCGGCGAACGCCAGATGCCGGGCACGAAACATAGGGCCTCCAGAACGAGTGCGGTGATTCCTGGGTATTCTATCGAGAATGCGGGGCATGTGCACGGGGGTTGCGGAATGAGTAAAGGGGAGGTTCTTTGAAAGGGCTTCCACGAGGTGGAGTGCTGACGGGCAGACGTGAGGGGCGATCGAAGGGGAAGAGATTGAGGGGGCGAGAGGGGCTTGGTGCCCGGGGCGGGGATCGAACCCGCACGACCCTTTCGGGTCAACGGATTTTAAGTCCGTTGCGTCTGCCAGTTTCGCCACCCGGGCCTGATGAAAAGAAAGGACTTACTCGTGAAGTGCAGAACTCTCCGCTTCCAGTGTACCGGAAACTATGGAAACTGCCGGGGTTATCCGCTACGCGAGTTACGGGTCGGGGCAGGCGCAGGCAGAAACCCCCATCGAAAGATAATCAACTGATTAAGAACTTAATCTCCTAATTTGGGTCAAGATCATTCGGTCTCGCGCCGATGTGAAGACAATGCAAGCACAAGCTACAACGTGGTTTCCGTGGAAGGACGCGTACTCCGTCCAGGTGCCGGAGATCGATGAGCAGCATAAGCGCCTGGTCGCAATCATTAACCGGTTGCAGGATGCGATGCTCCAGGGAAAGGGCCGGGCGGTCATCGAATCGGTCCTGAGCGACCTGGAGGATTATACAAGGACTCATTTCACGTTCGAGGAGCAACTGCTGGCCAGGTGCGGTTATCCGAAGTTCGTGGCGCACGAGGCCCAGCACAGGGGGTTCATCGCCAAGCTGACGCAGCTTCGCGATGAGTACCGTTCCGGCTCAATCACGATGTCGGTGCAGGTGATGGAGTTTATGAGAGACTGGCTGACCCAGCACATCCTGTTGGAGGACAAAGCCTACTCGGAACACATGACACTAGCCGTTACGAAGTAAGGGGGATTGCGGAATTCGAGGAGGGAACGTCCTGTTGCTGAGCGGCCGTCTGCCGTTCAGCGACTGGATGTGGCGGAGCGGATCCTCCGGCCAAACCTCGCGGGCGGTCAAAGTTCTTCGATACCGGACCGCCCTCCGCCGACGTCCAATGTAACGGATAATGAGAATATCCGACATCGGCTCGAAAGGGATCCAATCCACATGAAGCAGCTCTGCGCGGCGTTACTGGGCGCCGTGTCACTGGTATTCCCGGTTTGTGCGCAGAGTGCGCCGCCCGTTCGACCCGCCTCGGTTCACACGCCCTACGGCGAAGCACCCAAGCTCCCAGCCACCCTGCCCGAACGCCCGAAAGCCGGTCCGGTGCCTATCATGCGCGCGTCCGAGGTGAAGGCCGGCATGCAGGGCATCGCGTGGACTGTTTTCCAGGGCACGGCGCCGGAAGCGATCCCGGTAGAGATCATCGGTCCATGGAAAAATGCCTGGGGTCCGCGGCAGGACGTGATCCTGGCGAAGTTGGGCGGCAAAGCGGCAAAGACAAACGTGGCCGGCGGGATGAGCGGGAGCCCTGTTTATATCGACGGGAAGCTGGTGGGCGCGATTGCGCTGCGCATCAGCGTGTTTTCGCCGGATGCCATCTGCGGCATCACGCCGATCGAGCAGATGCTGGAGATCAATTCGATTGATGAGAGCCGGCCGTCGAGTGCTAAGTCGCCCCAGCAGCCGACGGCCCGGGCTGAACTCATCCCGCCCGCCTCGCTGCTGGATCCCTCGGCGCGGCTGGTGCCGATCGACACTCCATTGACGTTCTCGGGCTTTCACGAAGCGACTTTGCGGGAGTTCAAACCTTACTTCGACCAGATGGGCATCACAGCGGTGCAGGGCGGTGCGGCCGGTGCGGTGACATCCTCAAAACCCGCTGCCGGATGGCAGAACTCGCTGCAGCCTGGTGAAGCGATTGCGGGCGTCCTGGTATCGGGCGATATGAGCATCACCGGCCTGGGCACGGTCACATACAACGACGGCAAGCGCGTGCTGGGTTTCGGACACAGCTTCTTCAACCTGGGTCCCGTGAGCATGCCGATGAGCAAAGGCGAAGTGCTGATGGTGCTGAGTTCGGCGTTCCAGCCGAACAAGTTCGCGAACGCGACGGAGATTGCGGGCGCGCTGTACCAGGACCGGCATTCCGGCATCATGGGCGAGCTGGGCGCCGCAGCGAAGACGATTCCGGTGGATTTGAAGGTGCGGGTTCAACCGATGCCGGGCGGTCCGGTGGTGGAGAAGAAGTATCACTTCGATGCATTCATTCACCCGAAGTGGACGCCGTTCCTGATGATGCTGACCACATTCAACACGCTGAATGACATCAACTCGGCCGCGGCCGATGAGGCGACGTTCAAGCTCGACGGTAAGGTGGAATTCGACGGACTGGAGACGCTACAGGCCAGCACGATGGTGGTGAGCGGCGATTCGCCGATGCCGGCCCCAATGCAGATCGGCTCCTGGTGGGCCGAGAAGTTCAGCCGTCTGTTCTCGAATCCCCGGGAGATTCCGAAGGTCAAGCATGTGGAAGTCGTCGTGGAGATGCAGGCGGAACGACGGGTGACGACCGTGGAGAGCGCCTGGCTGGACAACTCAGAGATCTCGCCGGGCGGAGAGTTGACGGGCAGGGTGGCGCTGCGGCCGTGGCGTGGGGAGCGCGTGCTGCGCGAGTTCAAGGTGAAGGTACCCGAGAACATCACGCGCGGGGATCACCGGCTGCTGCTGAGCGACTCGGACACGCTGAACCGGACTCAGTTGATGGCGGGCATGTCGAATCGCACGCTGGATCTGACGCAAACCGTGTCGCTGATCAACCAGGAGCGGTCGAACGACAAGCTGTATGTTTCGCTGGTGGATCCACGGCCGACGGTGTATGCCGACGATCGCGCGCTGGCGGACGTACCGACATCGGTGTTGAATGTCATGCAGTCCGGAAGGAGCGGGCGCCCGATGGCGGCGACCGCCGAAACAGCGCACATGGTGGAGTCGATTGCGCTCGATCAGGTTGTCAGCGGCAATGCCGCGGTGCGCTTCACGGTGAAGTAAAAGGCCTCAGAACGAACCAATGAAGATCAGATTCTGGATATTGCCCGCGGCCCTTGCCGCTGTCTCTGCGTTTGCCGTTGAGACGAAGACCTGGACGCAGAGTGAATCGGCGGAGTTCGAGAAGGGCAGGCTGAAAGGGCTGGCGCTCTCGAGCGAGGGCAGGCTGAGCCTGGCGCCGACATGGAACGAGGTCTTCGACGCCGGAGTGCCGCACCTGTGGTGCGCCATCTCGAACGCCAAGGGCGAAGTCTTCGCGGGCGGAGCCGATGGCAAGGTTTTCGCCATCGACGCACAGGGCAAAGGGCGGACTTTGGCCACGCTGGAGGGCGGAGCGGTGTACGCGCTGGCCGCCGGGACGAAGAATGATGTCTACGCGGCGGTCTCGCCCGAGGCGAAGATTTACCGCGTGGAGAGCGACGGCAAGGCGACCTTGTTCTCGACGCTGAAGGCAGGCTATGTATGGGCGTTGGTGCCGGCGAAAGGCGGCGGGTTCTATGCGGCGACCGGGAATCCGGGCCAGATTCAGAAGATCGGCAGTGATGGGAAGGCCACAGTGTTTTTCGATGCCGGAGAGACACATGTGCGCTCGCTGGCAATGGACGGCAAGGGCAATCTGATTGCGGGTACGGAGCCGAGCGGCCTGGTATTGCGGGTGGGTCCTGACGGATCGGGCTTTGTGCTGTATCAGACGGCGAAACGGGAAGTGACGGCGGTGGTGGCAGGGCCGGATGGTGCGATTTACGCAGCGGCTTCCGGAACGAGGTCGGCTGCGGCTTTGCCGCTCCCGGTGGTTCCCGCGCCGGCACCGGCACCGGCCGCCGCGGCGACGGCGGGCGGAGGAGTTCAGATCCAAGTCGGCGGCGGTGCCCGTCCGCAGGCCGCGGCGCCGCCCAGCATTGGAGTCGCATCGGCCCCGGGCAATAGTGAGATCTATCGGATTGCAGCCGATGGCGAGCCGCGGCGAATCTGGTCCAACTCGCTACTCACGGTCTACGCGCTGGCCTTCGACAAGGCTGGAAAGCTGCTGGCCGGAACAGGCAACATGGGCCGGGTTTATCGCATTGATACCGATTTCACGTTTACGCGGCTGGTGGATAGCGAACCGCAACAGGTGACCGCGATGGCGGCGGGCCCGGGCGGAGCGGTGATTGCGGTGACGGCGAATCCGGCAAAGGTGTTCCGGTTGGGACCGACGCTGGAACGGACCGGCAGTATTGAGAGCGAGTTGTTCGACGCGGGCGGATTCACCTATTGGGGCCGCCTGCGCAACGAGTCGGAGTTGAATGGCGGAACGATCACTGTGGAGGCGCATAGCGGCAACCTGGATCGCGCGGAGAAGAACTGGAGCCCATGGGCGCCGGTCGACGCAGCGTCCGGATCGCGTGTGACGGCCCCGCCGGCGCGGTTCCTGGGTTGGCGTGCCACGTTGACCGCAGCGGCGGACGGACGGTCGCCGGTGTTGAAATTGGTCGAGGCGGCGTACCAGGCCAAGAACGTGGCGCCCGTCCTGGAGACGGTGGAAGTGACTCCGGCGAACTTCAAGTTCCCAACTTCCTCGTCGTCGCTGACGGCTTCTTCTTCGCTGTCGTTGCCTCCTCTGGGGCAATCACGACGGCCTTCGCCTTCCTCCGCTACCGACACGGGCGCTGGGGCGGCCACCTTGAGTTTCGACAAAGGCACGATGGGTGCCCGGTGGCGTGCCCACGATGCGAATGGCGACACGCTGGAGTATAAGGTGGAGATCCGCGGCATTGAGGAAAAGGAATGGAAGCTGCTGAAGGACAAGGTGAAGGACGCCCGATTGAACTGGGATTCAACGACCTTCGCGGATGGGCGGTACAGGCTGCGGGTCACGGCCTCCGACTGTACGGACAATTATCCCGGACAGGAACTGACCACGCAGATGGAGAGCGAAGAGTTTGTCATCGACAACACGCCGCCACAGATCGAGAACCTGACTGCCAGGGTTGAAGGTTCCAAGCTGCGCGTGCAGTTCAAGGCCACCGACGCGCTGACCTCGCTGCAGTTCGCGGAATATTCGATCAACGGCGGGGATTGGATCTCCGCGAAACCCACTACGCAGATGACGGATTCGCTTTCGCACGAATTCAACCTGGACGTGGAGAAGCCGGCGGGGTCGGAGTTTACCGTGGCTGTGAAGGTGGCGGACGAGAATGACAACCTGACGGTACGCAAGGTGACGCTGCACTAGCCCGCGTTTCTACAGATCCAACAAGCAGCCGCCGGTGCACTCAGCGCCGGCGTTTCGCTTTAGGACGGGAACTTGCTTGCGGTGATGATTGCCGCTTCAACTGAAGTCTAAAATTTCAGATCAGCAAAAACAGGTTGTCCCGGTATAAAATGCTTGCATGCCGCCGCTTGCCGGGGTTTTCCCCATTCTCGCCACCACGTTCCGTGACGACGGGGCATTGGATCTTGATAGCCAGATCCGGCTGGTTCGGCACCTGTTGGCCGCCGGCGCCCATGGCTTCGGCCTGTTCGGCAATGCGAGCGAAGGGTATACTCTGACGGCGGCGGAGCGCCGCGAAATCCTGCAGGCGGTCGTGCGAGAGGTGGACGGCCGGGTCCCCCTGGTGGTCAGTTCCGGGCACACCGGAACCACGGCGGCGGTGGAACTGGGTAAGCAGGCGGAAGACATGGGCGCGTCGGGCCTGATGGTGCTGCCGCCCTATCTAATGAAGACAGACGGCGAGGGTCTGCTGCATTACTACGCCGAGATCGGGCGGGCGGTAAAGATCCCCGTGATGGTCCAGGACGCGCCCCTAATGACACAGGTGGCGATGCCGCCCCCTCTGCTGGCACGGATGGTGAGTGAGACGCCGAATGTCTGCTACGCGAAGGTGGAGGCGCCGCCCACGGCGCCCAAGACCACTTCAGTGGTGAAGGCTAGCGGCGGGGCGATGACGGTCTTCGGCGGGCTGAACGGGCTATTCATGATCGAAGAGATGCAGCGGGGCGCGCGCGGCGTCATGCCGGGCAGCGACCTGACGGCGCAGTTCGTGGCCATTTGGGATGCCATGGAGGGCGGGCGGCTGCAGGAAGCCTGGAGGGTGTTCACTCGGGCGCTGCCGCTGATCCGGTTTGAGCTGCAACCGGGACTGGGGGTTTCGGCGATGAAGCACAACCTGGCAGCGCTCGGCGTCATCGACAGTTCGTTTGTCCGGCACCCTACTTCGTCACTGACCCGCGAAAGCCTGACGGAGCTGGAGTTCCTGAGGACGTGGGTAGCCGCTGAACCGGAAACGCCCGTGGTCGCCTGACCCGGCGCAACCCCGCCATGCGCATCCGGCACTTGCGTTGGTACATTGCCGCGCTGCTGTTCGCCGCCTCGATGATCAATTACATCGACCGGCAGGCGCTATCCGTGGTCGCGCCCATCCTGACGAAGGAACTGCGCCTCTCTCCGACGCAATATGCGGGCATCCTGCAGTGGTTTCTGGTGGCATACACCATCACCTATGTGATTAACGGCTGGGTGGTGGATCGCTGGGGGACGCGCCGGTCGATGGCGGCGTTTATGGCGTGGTGGTCGGCCAGTAACATGGCCCACGCGCTGGCCTCGGGCGTCGCCTCCCTTTCGGCGTTTCGCTGCCTGCTGGGCATGGGCGAGTCGGGCAGCTTCATGGCGTCGATCAAGGTGGCGTCGGAGTGGTATCCGGCCAAGGATCGCGCGGTTGTGAACGGCCTGGTGAACGCGGGCGCGGCGGCCGGGGCGGTGGTGGCTCCTCCACTGGTCGTCTGGCTGGCGACGCAGTATGGCTGGCGGTTCGCGTTCGTCGCGACAGGCGCGGTCGGGTTTGTGTGGCTCGTCGCGTGGCTGTTGCTCTACGAACTGCCGGAGCGGCACAAGCGGATCACGGCGGAAGAACTGGCCCTGATCCAGGCTCCGGCTGCGGCAGCTCCGGTGGCCGCCAAAGGGTATCTGCAGCTGCTCGGGCTGCGGGAAACCTGGGCGCTGTTGGGTGCGCGGTTTCTGTCGGATCCCGTCTGGTGGTTCTATCTCTTCTGGCTGCCGAAGTACCTGGTGGAGCACCGCGGATTCACGCTGCTGCAGATGGGCATGCTTGCGTGGCTCCCTTACCTCTGTGCCGATCTGGGTTCGGTGGCGGGCGGCCTCATATCGGGGGCGCTGATTGCGCGCGGCTGGGCGGCGGCGCGCGCGCGCCGGGCGGTGATGCTGCCGTGCGCGCTTTCGATGCCACTGAGCATCGCGGTGGCGCTGGCGCCCAGCTCGGAACTGGCCATTGCGCTGATTTGCGTGGTGTTGTTTGCGCACATGGCCTGGCGGACGAACCTGACCACGATGACGAACGATTTGTACCCGCGGGCGGTGGTGGGATCGGTGTCCGGATTGATCGCCTTCGGCACCGGGTTGGGGGGCGCGCTGTTCACCAACGTGACAGGGCAACTGGTGGAACGCTACTCGTATACGTCTGTCTTCTGCATCATGGGGTTCCTGCATCCGGCGGCGCTCCTGCTGTTGGGTGTACTTCTGAAGAAGAGGGGTGAATGACGCGAATCCGAAGCGTGGAAGCAATTCCGGTGCGGCTGCCGAGGGATCTGGAAGAGGCTACGGGAACTGCTGGCTCGCCTTCCGTCCTGCGGAACGGCCTGGCCGACTATCGGTGGTCGGCCAGTGTACCCGCCATCTACTCCCGGCACTTCGAGACGGCGCTGGTGAAGGTGACGCTCGACGACGGGTCCACGGGATGGGGCGAAGCCCAGGCGCCATTGGCGCCCCAGGTTGCGTGTTCGATTGTGGAGCGGCTGCTGGCTCCGCTGCTGGTGGGCTCGGAGTTCCAGCCGGAGCCACGGCAGATCGAGAAGACCTGGCACAACCTGTATGGGTCGATGCGGGTTCGAGGGCAGACCGGCGGCTTCATGCTGGATGCCATCAGCGGGGTGGATCTGGCGTTGTGGGACCTGGCGGGTAAGCTGCGCCAGCAGCCTGTGTCCGCACTGATTGCAGGCACTGCGGCCCGACCCCGAGTGCCAGCCTATCTCAGCGGGCTGCCATCCGGTTCCTTCGCCGACCGCTGCCGTTTTGCGCGCGATTACCAGGCGCAGGGGTTCGGCTGTTTCAAGATTTTCCACGAGGCGGCGGAGGGGGAGCTGTTCCAACTGCTGGACGAGTTGCGCGATGCGTTGGGCGCATCGGCCCAGCTGGCGGTGGACGCGTTGTGGCGGCTGGACGAACAGCGTGCGGCGGCGTTCGGGCGGCAGCTGGACCGGCGGCACGCGGTGTGGCTGGAGTGTCCCTTTATGCCTGAAGAGTCGGAGGCGCATGTGCGGTTGGCGGAAGGGATCCAGACCCCGCTGGCGGCGGGGGAGAGTTATCGGACCCGGAACGAGATCGCCTCGCTGCTGCCTGCCTTGCGATTTGTCCAGCCGGACCTGGGCCGGACCGGGATCACCGAGGGTTTGCGCATCGCGACGATGGCCACGGGGACGAACGCCGCCATTCTGCCGCATGTCAGCATCGCCCTGGGTCCGCAGATTGCGGCGGCGATGCATTTTGCGGCCGCCCTGGAGAATGCACCGCTGCTGGAGTTCAACCCGTCCGTCCTGAAGATGGCGAACCTGTTTCTCGAATTCCCGTTGCGGATGGAGGATGCGCACTGGTTGGTTCCGGAGGGGCCGGGCCTGGGCATCCAGGTGAAGGAAGAGGAGCTGCGCGCCGCGATCCAGTGGTAATCGGTCGGGAATGTAACATCTTCCGAACGCGAAACATGATTAGCCGTAACTACTGGCTAGGTGCATCATGTTTGAATCCTTCGCGCAGGACATCTCCTACGGCCTCCGGCAACTGAAGAAAAGCCCGGGCTTTACGTTCGTCGCGGTCGCATCCCTGGCCCTGGGCATTGGCGCCAATACGGCGATCTTTGAACTGGTTGCGGCGATTCGACTGCAGACGCTGCCGGTGGAGAAGCCTGAGGAACTGGTTTCCGTTGACTTTGCCAAGGGGTCGGCGCGCTCCGGTTGGTTCTCTACGCGTTCGGCCAGGCTAACATCCGCGCACTGGGAGCATCTACAGAAGCACCAGCAGGCCTTCAGCGGAGTCCTGGCGTGGAGCGCGACGCGTTTCAACCTGGCGGATGGAGGCGAGGCCCGGTGGGCGGAAGGGCTGTATGTGAGCGGCGATTTCTTCCGCGTCCTGGGCGTGAATCCTCTCATCGGCCGGACGATCAGCTCAGCGGATGACACCGAAGCGTGCCCGAACCCGGGTGCGGTGGTCAGTTATGCGTTCTGGCAGCGGGAACTGGGCGGAGACAGGAGCGCCCTGGGCCGGAACCTCAGCTTGAACGGGCGTCGTATTCCGTTGATCGGCATCACCAAGCCCGAGTTCTTTGGTGTGGAGATGGGCCGGCGCTTCGACGTAGCGATTCCGGTGTGCGCCGACCGCATGATGTCGGACGACGGCAAAGGGCGGATCCCCATCAAGCATGCCTGGTGGCTATCGATGATGGGGCGGCTGAAGCCGGGCATCACTGTAGACAAGGCGCGCGCCGAGCTGCAGGCCTTGTCGCCGGGCTTGATGGAAGCCACGATGCCGCCTGTCTACAAAGCGCAGCAGGCGAAGAAGTACCTGGCGAACAAGATAGACGCGCAGGAGGGCGGCACGGGCGTTTCCAACCTGCGCCGTCAATATGAGCAGCCGTTGTGGCTGCTCATGGCGACCACGGGCCTGGTGCTGCTGATCGCGTGCGCAAACCTGGCGAACCTGCTGCTGGCGAGGGCCAGTGTGCGGGAGAGGGAACTGGCCGTGAGGCTGGCCCTGGGCGCCTCGCGCAACCGCCTGGTGCGGCAGTTGCTGGCCGAGAGCCTGCTGCTGGCGATCATGGGCGCGACCTTGGGGGCAGGCCTGGCTCAGCTTCTGAGCAAGGGCCTCATCGCTTTCATCAGCACCTCGGACAACCCGTTGTTCGTAAACCTCACCTTGGACTGGCGGGTGTTGGGGTTCACAGCCTTGCTGGCGATCAGCACCTGCCTGCTGTTCGGTCTGTTGCCGGCTCTGCGGGCTACGAACATGCCGCCGTCCGCGGCGATTCGATCCGGCGGGCGCAGTGTGACCTCTGGCCCGGAGCGCTTCAGCCTGCGCCGCATTCTGGTGGTGACGCAGGTGGCGTTCTCGCTGGTGCTGCTCACCGGGGCGCTGCTTTTTGTACGCAGCCTGCGCAACCTGATGACGACGGATTCCGGATACAAGCCGGAAGGCATCATGACGGTGGACCTGGACTTCAGCCGCGGCCAGTATTCGAAGGAGCGGCGTCCGGCCCTCTACCGGGAGCTTTCCGACAAGCTCTCCGCGCTGCCCGGCGTGCAGGCGGCCGCGCAGGTGATGATGACTCCGATGAGCGGCTCGGGCTGGAACAACGACATCGGACCCGATAACACCCAGGCGGCGGCGAGCGGCAAACAGTCGTTTTTCAACCGCGTCGGGCCGGGATATTTCCATACGATGGGCACCCAACTGCTGGCCGGCCGCGAGTTCGATGAACGCGACAATGTGTCAGCGCCCAAGGTGGCAGTCGTTAATGAGGTGTTTGCGAAGAAGTTCTTCGGGAAGGCCAATGTGGTGGGCCGTACCTTCCATATGGAGGCGCCCGCGGGCAAGCAGGAGGATCTGATTCAGATCGTCGGCGTCGTCAAGAACACCAAGTATTACGAACTGCGAGAGGATTTCCTGCCGATCGGTTTCTTCCCGATGGCGCAGGATGAGGATCCGGGGCCCGGTCTGTCGATGGTGCTGCGGGTCCAAGGATCGCCGTTGGAACTCATGAACGGGGTGAAGGGCGCCATTGCCGGAGTCAACCCGACCATTGGGATCGAGTTCAAGTCTTTCTCGGCCCAATTGGAGGAGTCGCTGCTGCGCGACCGCCTGATGGCCACCCTTTCCGGCGCGTTCGCCCTATTGGCCGGACTGCTCGCGACGTTGGGCCTCTACGGTGTGATTGCCTATATGGTGGCGCGCCGCCGCAGCGAGATTGGGGTCCGCATCGCCCTGGGCGCCGATCGGGCCAAGGTGATCCGCCTGGTGCTGGCGGAGACAGGTCTACTGCTGGCGGCCGGGTTGGTGGTGGGCATCCTGCTGGCGCAATGGGCCGCGCGTGGAGCAGCCAGCATGCTCTATGGCCTGCAGCCGTGGGATCCGGTGTCGACCGCGGTCTCGATTGTGCTGCTGGCGACGGTGGGTTTGTGCGCCGGATTCGGACCGGCCCGGCGGGCAGCGGCCCTGGAACCGATGTCGGCGCTGAGGGAAGAGTAAAGGCAGACGCACGGCGGGGCAGCCGTGGCACGGCTACGGACCGGGCAGTGACCGAGTAACTCCACTAATCGCGGGGTGCGCTCTCCAGGATGGCCCACTGGGCCAGGCCGGCGAAGCGGCGGTACTCGGCTACTCGGAAACCGGGCACTCGCCGGGCATCGAACAGGTTGGAATGCGGCGAGGTACGCCGTTGATTGATGCCCGCGTTTTCCAGAATCTTCAACAGCCAGTCCCACTCCGGAGCCGGAGTGGTGAGCATCAGTTGTCCCTTCGGCTTCAGCAGCTGACGGCAGGCGTCAAAGCAATCAACATGTTCTAGGATCTCGAAGGCCACAATCACATCAAACGAGCCAGCCTGCAATCCAAGCCCGGACCACTCCAGGATGTCGCCCACTACGTCGGCCGGGCCATGTAAGTCCAGGCCCGTGTATTGCTTAATGCCACGTTCCCGCAGATGGCGGCCAGCCCAACCGGACCCGCAACCCACTTCCAGAACTCTGGCATCCAGGGGGATGCGGTCGAGGAAATAGCGGGCACGCAGGCGCCGCATTCTGGATTCGAGGAGGGCCATGGGGAGGGGTCGTTCCCATGGTAGCGGACAGAGGAGGCCTGGGGTCAGGCGAGGATGTTGAGAATTGCCTGATTCAGAGAGTCGAAGTTCTGGGCGACCTGGACGTTGGCTTCTACCATGATCTTCGCCTGCATCATTGCCAGAGCCTCGGCGCTGAGGTCCACACTGTCGGCAGGGGCCGCGGCCACGGTAGGCATCTTTGCGATGCGTGTCGCGGTGGCTTCCGCCAATTGAAGGCCATTCGAGATGCCCGCCAGGGCGATGCTGAGGTCTGCCATTTGTCCGTCTCGCACTTCTTATCGAAGATCCAGGCGGCCGTTTGAGGGAAACTTGCCCCGTCGACGGGGTTGCACCAATGTCGGAGAATGAGATTGAGCCATGCGTACGACCTCGATTCTGCTCGCCGTTCTCCTGCTCGCCGGTTGTCAGATGGTGCTCGTGTCCCAGCCCTCCGCTGCGCCGATGCCTACGTTCCTGGGCACGGTGAAGGGCAGCGACGGAAAAGTCCTCTCAATTGAGTCGGATGACGGGAATACGATGCAGTTCACCTGCACGCGCAAGACGGAATTCCTGGACGGCAAGAAGCGTATCAAGGCCACCGACCTGCAACCCGGGGAATATGTCTCGGTGGAGGCGAAACTCGCGCCGGACCGCTCAATGGACGCCGTTGTGGTGCACCGCGAAAAGCGGCCCGACGCGTAGCCGGTCAGCCCACCCGGCGGAAAGCCAATACAGCGTTCAAGCCCCCGAAGGCAAACGAGTTGGAGAGAACCGCCTCGACCTTCGCCGGCCGCGCCACATTCGGGATTACGTCCAGGTCGCAGGCCGGATCGGCCTGGGTGAAATTGGCCGTCGGCGGCAGCAGACCGCACTCAAACGGCATCAAAGCCGCCACTGCTTCCAGAGCTCCGGCCGCGCCCAGGGTGTGGCCGTGCATCGATTTGGTGGAACTCACCAGGGGCGGGTGCGCGAACACTGAGTGGATCGCCCTGGTCTCCGTCACATCGTTCGCCTGGGTCCCCGTACCGTGGGCATTGATGTAGCCGATCTGCTCCGGCGCCAATCCGCCCTCGGCCAGTGCGGTGCGCATGGCCGCGGCGGCACCTTCGGCGGAGGGCATGGTGATATGGGAGGCATCGGAGGTCATGCCGAAGCCGCAGATCTCGCCCAGGATGTGTGCGCCCCGGGCCGTGGCGGATTCCAGGGTCTCCATCACCAGAATGGCCGCGCCTTCCCCGAGAATCAGTCCCTTGCGATCTGTTGTAAAGGGACGGCAGGTGTCCGGTGCCACAACACGCATCGCTTCCCAGCTCCGGAGCAGCCCCAGAGCGAACGGAGCTTCGTTTCCGCCTGCCAGCGCCGCATCCACGACGCCGGCCCGTACCATCCAGAATGCCTGCCCAATGGCATGGGCAGCGGACGCACAGGCCGTGGAGACTGTATAGGCGGGTCCGGTGATGCCATGGTGCATGGAGATCCAACTGGCCGCGCCATTGGCCATGACTTTGGGGATGGTGAGCGGGTCGAACCGGGTCTTCTTCTCTTCGAAGAGCTGGCGGTAGCTCTCGTCCTCGGTCGTCTTGCCACCGACGCAGCAGCCGGTCACCACCGCGGTCCGTGAGGGCTGAAGGGTCAGGCCCGACATCTTCAAGGCCTCGGCCGCCGCAACGCCTGCCAGTTGCACAGTCCGGTCCAGTTGCATGGCGACTTTGGGATCGAAGTGGAGAAACGGATCGAAGCCCTGCACCTCGGCTCCGTTCGAGAACCGGAGAGCCGAGCAATCGAGCGCCCGGATGGGGCCGATGCCGCTCCGTCCATCCGCCAGCGCGGCCCAGAATGAGGGAAGATCGGGACCCAACGCGGAGATCACACCCGCGCCGGTAATGACGACGCGCCTCATGCGGGATCGGAAGCGGAAGCAGCAGCCTGCTTGCGCGCCAGCAGAGTTTCGACACCATCGACGGCCTGCTGGATGGAGGTGAACTCCTTGCCAGCGTCATCCGGGATGTCGATATCGAACTCCTCCTCCAGGGCAAAGAGTATGTGCAGTCCATCCAGGGAGTCGATATTGAGCTCCTGGAAGGTGCTCTCCGGCTGTATGGTATCGACGGGAATACGCTGATTCTCGGCGATGACGCGAATGACGCGCTGGCTGGTGGTTTCCTGCATTCTATTGAGCTCCGTTGGTCACGATCCGGGCAGCCGCGTGAATCTCTAAGTCTACTTTCTCGTTCACGCGCAGGACAAACGTGCTTGGATTCTTCAATCCCCATGCTACATAGGGAATGGAGAACTTGGAGTCAGCGCCAATGCGCCCGGGTTCGACGGTCACGGTAATTGGCAGGGTGGCTTCGTGCTCGCTGCCATGCAGCAGGAAACTGCCGTGAACCTGGAGCGTCGCGGTGCCCTGCGCGGGCAGTTGCCCGTCGACGCGCCTCGGCTTGAAAACCACATCGGGATATTTCGCGCTCTCCAGCACGCTCTTGTGCATCTTGCCGTCACGGCTGTCGTTGCCGCTGGCGCCGCTGCGCGCGTCGGCGATGATCTCGCCGGACGCGTTGCCGGTCGCCGGATCGAAGTGGACCGTACCACTACGGAGCTGGAACGTGCCGTGGACCGTGTGCACGAACGCATCGAGGGTCCAGCGGATCTGGGTTTGCGGCGGATCGAACACCAGTACGGTGTCGGCTGCACGGAGAGGAACGATCAGACTGGCCGCGAGCAGCGGCAGGGCGAGCTGGTAACGCATCATGGTGCCCTTTCTCAGGCGGTGAACATACTCCAACCAAGGGTGAGAGCCGCGGTAGCCAGCACCCGGGGTGAAAACCCGTGGACATGCATCGAAAGCATATCCGCAAAGACCTTTGGCCGAGCCGAGAGTGCTGAGAATACGCGGCCCCGCAGGGAGTCGCGTTGATCCATCAGCAGCATGAGGTCCGCCATGAGGGCGGGCCGGCGGCGGATGCGATTATGCGCTTTCTGGTAGAGGCCCAGGTCATCCAATTCCATTGCCTCGGCCAAGGCCATGGCCTGTTGGAAAGCCAGGGACAACCCTTCGCCGGTGACGGCATCCACCGAGCCGGAGGCATCGCCGATGAGGGCGACGCGGCCGTGGCAGACCCTGCGCAGCCGGCGCGAGGCGGAGATGGAGCCGCGCTGGGTCGAGGCCGGCGCCGCACCGTCCAGCCGCTCCATCAGTTCAGGGAATAGCGGCAGAGCCTGTTCCAGGCGCAAATCCGGGCTGCGGGAGAGCAGGGCGACATTCACCTGATCGGCCGCCACGGGAGTGACGTACACCTGGCAGCCGGAGGCCCAGTGGACCTCCACGTGATCCGTCCAAGGTGCCACCTGAAAGTGACGGCGGAACCCGAATCGCTGGCTGTCTCTCAACCTTGCATCAAGCCCCGCCCAGCGGCGCACCGCGGAGCCGGCGCCATCCGCACCGACAATGAACCGGGCCGTCAGCGAATGGTTGCGGAGCAGCACACGCTGCCCTTCCAGGCCCACGACGGGGGTGTTCCACAGTAGAGTGACCCCAGCCTCTTCCGCCTTGGCTGCCAGGATGCCATGCAGCGTGGTGCGGCGCACACCAAAGCCGACGCCGGCAGGAAAGGCGGCCGCCACGGAGCGGCCGTGACTTCGAAAACGGATGCCGCGGAAGGGAAAGTACGCATCACGCTCGATCGTCACGCCCAAGCTGCGCAGCGCGGCTACGGCGTCCGGCATGAGCCCTTCTCCGCAGGCCTTGTCGATCGCGCTACGGGCGCTATCGGCGACTACGACGCGGAAGCCCTTCCGGCGTGCGGCAATCGCCGCCACCAGCCCGGCCGGGCCGCCTCCGGCAATGAAGACGTCGGTTTCCGTTGGAAATTCCATACACTCACCAGCGCAAGAGGATCAACTCGGAACAGAACGCCGGGCCCATCGCAGCCATCAGGCTGTAAGTGCCGGACTGCGGCCGGCGGTTCATCATCACTTCCTCGAGCACCAGCAGCACAGAGGCGGAGGAGAGATTGCCGGTCCGTTTCAAACAGGCCCAGGAAGCGTCCAGCGCATCGGGTGGAAGCTGCAACGCACTGCTCGTCGCCTCCAGCACCCGCGGTCCGCCGGTGTGGAGAACCCAGCTGCCGATGTCGGCACGGCTGAGACCCTCCGAGCCGAGGAACGCATCCACGTCGCCAGCCAGATTCTGCTCTACCACCTCGGGCACTTCCCGCGACAGCACGATCTGAAACCCTTTCTCGGAGATGTCCCAGCCCATCACATGCTCCGTGTTGGGATAGAACACGGAACGAGTCGCCAGCACCCGGGGCCCCGTCACCGGGACTTCTTCACCGGCCACCAGTGCAATGCCGGCGCCGTCACCGAATAATCCCGAGGAGATGAGATTGGCGATGGAGAGATCCTCATGCTGCAGCGTGAGTGAGCACAGTTCCACGGCAATCACGGCCGCCACCTGCTTCGGATATGCCTTCACATAGTCGGCAGCCCGCGCCACGCCAGCCGCACCGGCAACACAGCCGAGTCCGAAAATCGGCACCCGCTTGATGTTTACGGGCAGGTTCATGCGATTCATCAGGCGCGCATCCACAGAAGGGCTCGCGATGCCGGTCACCGAGACAAAGAAGATGGCGCCGAGAGCTGTCTTGTCGAGGCCGGCCCGCTCCAGCGCCAGACTGAGGGCCTCTTCACTGAGATCGACCGCAACGTTGATCCAGTGATTGTTCGCCTGGCCCCAGGTCGTGATCCCGTAATACTCTTCCATCGGCAGCGCCAGGTGCCGGGTCTCCACGCCGACCCTGTTATGCAGCCGCTCCATAAACTGGGGATTGTCGAGTTTTGGTCCCCAGAACTGCCTCAGCGCCGTAAGCAGAACGCGCTGGTCGTATTTGTGTTTTGGTAAGGCGCTGGCCGCGCTGGCAATGATCATTAAAAGAGTCTACTTTCCACGGAGGCGGGCAAGTTCTTCGGCATAGAGATGATTCTTGGGAAACTGGTGCACCAGGGACTGAAGGATCGTGGCGGCCAGTTCGCGATTCTTGTCCCGCAAGGCAGCGACGGCCAGCAGCAGCCGGGCGAAAGGTTGCAGGAACCGGCCTTTTTCCGCCGTGATCTTCAGTTTCTCGAGGCCCAATTCCTTATTGGTTGCGTTCCCGTTCCACTGGAGAAACCAGCGCACCGGCAACGGCTTCAGGCTCAGCAGATAGTTCTCGACACCAATGGCCAGCCAGGCATCGGCGAAGTGCGGATTCGACTGCAGCAACTGTTCCGCCAGCAGCCTGCTTTCTTTGGTGGCGTTCAGCGAACTCAAGTAGCGCTTCTCGATCAGGGCATCGTAATCGGACTGGAGGCCCAAGGCCAGTACTTTGGCGAAGACCGCGTTTGAGTCGCCGGGCGACTTTGCAAGAATTCGGCCTGCCAGATCCTGGGTCCGCGCCAGTTCCCGCTGAAATGCCTGTTGAGCCGCGGCATCAGGCTTCAACTTCCGGCTCGTCCGGAAATTATCGTCATGCAGGAAAAATTCCGACTGGAGAATATGAAGGCGGTCAAATTCGGAAAAAAGGTAAGCCGCCGCATTGGATACAGGTCCGAGTGGATCCTCGGGATGCTGCCGCATCCAATCGGCGAAGGTCTTGCGCGCCGCTTCAAATTCCAGGTTGTACATCTGCTGGTAGCCAAGGTCTATCCCTTGAACCTGCTGAGCACAAACAGGAATCGCGGTCGCCAGCATGGTGGCGAAGAGTAAATGTGCAAAAGATGACACAGGTTACTACTACTTATGAGATGCGCAGCCCCTGCAATCTTATTCCGAAAGGAGAAGTGCCTCTTTTTGGTTGGTCGCAGCAACACCCGGCATTTCTTGGGATGCGTGGCGCGTTACATCGGTTACGCGACGGGCAGCTTTTCTGCACCCAATCGATCGATCTGAATCCTGGCCACCCGGTTGAAGTCCATGTGCGTTACCGTGAACCTGCGGTCCTCGTATTCGACCGCATCTCCGACCTCGGGAATGCGCCCAAGCCGGAACAGCAGGTAACCGGCCGCCGTTTCGTAGGAATCGCCCGGCGGCAGCAGGACGCCGTACTGGGTTTCCAGATCGCGGAGGCTGGTGGTCCCGTCGATTTCGAAACCGCCATCGTCTTCCATGGTGGGTTGCGCCGTCTGGAGATCGAACTCGTCTTCGATTTCGCCAAAGATCTGTTCGAACACATCTTCGATGGAGACCAGCCCGCTGACGGTTCCGAATTCATCCACGACCAGCGCGACGTGCGCGTGCTTCTCGCGGAGGTCATCCAGCACAAGATGCAGGGCACGCGACTCCGGCACGATGGGCGCCTTGCGGACAATGCGGCTGAGCTTGAAGGGCTCCACGGCTCGCCGCCGGTAGTTCGACTGCCGGCGCTGCGCCCAGAAATCGAGCACATCCTTCACATGAACAAACCCGATGGGATTCTCCAGCGACTTCTGGCAGACAGGAAGCCGGGAGTACCTGCTTCCGCTCATCAATTGGAGTACTTCGTCGATATCCGCATCGATGTCAACGGTGACCACCTGATTGCGCGGCACCATCACCTGCCGGACACTGAACTCCTGCAGGTCGATGATCCGGCTGATCGCTTCCAGCTCAAACTCTGTCAACTGCCCGGCGGAGTGGCTGGCCGCCACCACAAACTTCAGCTCCTCGGGGGAGTGGGCGCCGTGCTGATGGCCGTGCACGCCGATCAGACGGGAGAAGATGCCCGAGGCGCGCTCGATCACCCACACGAAGGGTTCCACCAGTTTGTAGAAGACGAGTAGGACGGGCGCAACGATCACAGCCAGCCGGTCCGACTTCTCGATGGCGACATTCTTCGGCACCACCTCTCCGAACACGACGTGGGTGAAGGTCATGATGGCGAACGCACAAACCAGGCTGACGATGCGGATAATGGCCTCGGTCGCCGGCGTGCGCACGGCCGAGAACAACGTCATGAACATGCCGTCCAACGTAGCCTCGCCCAGCCAGCCCAGCGCCAGGCTCGCCAGGGTGAGCCCTACCTGGCTGACCGACAGCAGCCGTTCCGGGTTGGCCAATAACGACATGGCCGCATGCGCACCGACGACGCCCTGGTCTGCCATTTGCCGCAGGCGGGAAGGCCGCACGGAAACAAGTGCCGTCTCCGCGGCCGCAAAGAGACCGTTCACGCCGATGATGACGAACATCAGCATCAGGCGGTAGCCGTAGCTTGCTGGTTGATCTTCCATTGAAATGAGCTGGTTATCTCGCCGTGGCGGCCCTATGGGTACCATTGTAGAGATGTCGCGAATCCTGCGTGCCGTGAATGCCCTGATCCTGCTGCTGATTGCGGCGGGTTTGGCGGGCGTGTTTTGGTTTGTGTGGCGCCCTACGCCCCAGACTTCGGGCGAAATCCAGGCCCCCACCTCCAAACCGGTCCGGATCGCACGCGACAGCCTGGGGATCCCGCACATCTTCGCCGAGACCATTGACGATGCTCTCTTCGCCCAGGGCTTCGCCACGGCTCAGGACCGGCTCTGGCAGATGGATACGCTGCGCCGCCTGGCCGCGGGTGAGTTGAGCGAGATCATTGGAAAACCGGCCCTGGAACTGGATCGCAAGTCACGGCATCTACGCATGCGCCAGATCGCCCAGATGTGGCTGAAGAACATGCCGGCCAAGGACCGTGCACTACTTGCCGCCTACGCACGCGGCGTGAATCATTACATCGAGACGAACCGCGGAAAGTGGGCTCCGGAGTTCACCTTGCTTGGGTATCAGCCGAGGCCCTGGCTCATCTCCGACACCTTGCTCTGCGCCCTGCAAATGCATCGCACCTTGAGCGGCAATTGGGAACAGGAACTGCTCAAGGCCAAGATGCTCGCCAACGGGGATCGCGAAAAGGTGGACTTCCTGTTTCCTGAACGCGTCGGTGACGAGCCGATGCCTGGCTCCAATGCCTGGGTCCTCTCCGGCGCCCGCACCACAACCGGCAAACCAATCCTCGCCAACGATCCGCACCTGGAGTGGACCATGCCGTCTACCTGGTATGAGATCCAGCTGCAGGCGCCAGGACTGAATGTCGCCGGCGCTTCCCTGCCCGGGGTGCCGGCTGTCGTAATCGGCCACAACGACAGGATCGCCTGGGGCATCACCGCGCTGCAGTTCGACAACCAGGATCTCTACATCGAGAATATCGACCCGGCCACGGGCGTCTTCTCCTTTAGGGGTCAGACCGGGCAGGCCCGCCGCGAGGTGGAGCTCATCGCGGTCAAGGGCGACAAACCGGTGGAGGAGGTCATCTTCACCACATTGCACGGCCCCATCTTCCGGACCGAGGGCGAGGCACACCTGTCCCTCCGTTGGGCCGCGGCTTCCAGCGATCCCTTCGAGTTCCCAATGATCGACCTGAATCGCGCCAGGAACTGGACTGAGTTCCGTGCGGCCCTGAGCAGGCTGAGCGCACCGAACATCAACGTCCTTTACGCCGATGTGGATGGCAATATCGGCTGGCAGGTCGCCGGCCGTCTGCCTTTGCGGAAGGGTTTTCGCGGCGACGTGCCGCTGGACGGCTCCGCCGGCGCCCAGGAGTGGGACGGCTTCATACCATTTGACCAACTGCCTTCCTACTACAATCCGGCATCCGGCCTGCTGGTGAGCGCCAATCAGAATGGCTTCCCCGTGAATGCCCCCTATCAGGTGAGCGGCTATTTCGCCTCCACCCACCGCGCCCGCCAGATCGGGGCGCGCCTTCTGTCCAAGCCCAAATGGAAGCCGGAAGAGATGCTGCGGATTCAGTTCGACGTCTATGCCAGCAGCCTGAAGTTTCTCGCTGTTCAGGCGGTGAAGGCGGTGGAGAAGCGCGGCGACCAGAACACCCTGGCACGGGAGGGCGCGCAGCTGTTGCGCAATTGGAACGGCCAGATGAATCGCGACGATTCCGCGCCCGTGCTGGCGGCACTGCTCTTCCAGCACCTGCGGCGGTCGATGGCCGATCGGGCTGCCCCCAAAGAGGCCGCCGACTACAAGCCGTATATCTCGCACAGCGTCGTGGAGAAGTTGCTCCGCCAGCGGCCCGCGGGCTGGTTCAACGACTACGATCTCTGGCTTGCCACCTCGCTGGCCGACGCCGTCGAAGAGGGCAAGCGGATGCAGGGCCGCAACACGGCCAAATGGCGCTACGGTGCGATGAACAAGCTCACCCTAAAGCACCCCGTCGCATCGCTCGTTCCGGGCGTCTCGTCCTTTTTCAACATCGGCCCGGTACCATTGAACGGCTTCGGCACGACGATCAACGCGACCAGTGAGCGCATCGGACCATCCATGCGTTTCGTGGCGGATACGAGCAACTGGGATGCCAGCCAGTTGAATCTCACAATCGGTGAAAGCGCCCATATCTTCAGCGGGCACTATAAGGATCAGTGGGATCACTACTACACCGGCCAAAGTTTCCCCCTGGAGTTCGGCCGGGTGCAGGCGAAGGCCACCCTGATCCTGAAGCCCTGAGCACGGTTTCTACGAAATCAGCCGGGAGGAGGTGGCTGATATACTCGTCTCGAAATCCCCATTTCGTCGAGGGTCATTTTGAAACGAACTGCCTCCGCACTCCTCTTTGTTTGCTCCGTCCTTGGAGCGAAAGCCGAAATCTCCTACCAGAAGCCGCCGCAAGCCATCCTCGACGTCATGCACGCGCCGGCTTCGCCTGTTCCCTCCATCAGCCCGGCGAAGACACATATTCTGCTCATCCAGCGGCAGCTCTATCCTTCCATTGCGGTGCTCGCCGCTCCGGTGCATCGCATCGCCGGCCTGCGGATCAATCCGGCCAACAACGGACCGCACGCACCGCTGGGCACGGCCACTGCCCTCACTCTGAAGACCATTGACGGCGGAGCGGAAGTGAAGATCGCGACACCGCCCGGCGCCAGTCTGGACACCCCGGTCTGGAGTCCGGACGGCAAGTATTTCGCCGTGGCCAACTCCACGCCCACTTCCATCGAACTATACCTGGGCTCGATCACCAGCCCCGTGCTGCGCAAAGTGCCTGGGGTGGTGCTGAACGACACGATTGGCCAGCCGGTGGTGTGGCTCTCTTCCAGCAAAGAACTCCTCGTCCGCATGGTCGTGGCTGCTCGCGGACCTGCGCCCAAGCCGCCCGCGGCTCCGGCCGGGCCCAATGTCCAGGAGTCCTCAGGCAACGCGGGCCCGGTTCGCACGTACCAGGACATGCTGAAGAGTCCGTACGACGAGAAGCTCTTCGACTACTACTGCACTTCGCAACTGGCCAGCGTCGATGCCGCTACCGGCCGCATCACGCCCATCGGGAAGCCCGGCATCTTCTCCTCCGCCACGCCCGCGCCGGACGGCAAGCATCTGCTGGTAGCCCGTATCCACAAGCCTTATTCCTATCTGCACGCTTACCCGAACTTCCCGCATGAGACCGAGGTGTGGGATCGCACAGGCCACACCGTCTACAAGGTCTTCAGCCATCCGCTGGAAGATGCCGTTCCCATTGAAGGCGTCCCGACAGGCCGCCGGAATATCGGCTGGAGGCCCACCGAAGGAGCGACGCTGATGTGGTGGGAAGCGCTGGACGGTGGGGATCCGAAGACCAAGGCACCATTCCGCGACAAGCTCATGATGCTGCGTGCCCCGTTTACCGGCCAGCCCGTTGAAGTCTTCAAGACCCAGCATCGCGCTCGCGGACTGATGTACGGCGAGAGCGGCGGTATGGCCTTTGTCAGTGACTACGACCGCGATCGGCGCTGGCTGCAGATGTTCCGCATCTATCTGGACGATCCGTCCGCCCAGGCCAAGCTGGTCTCCAGCCGCAATGTGCAGGACCGCTACAAGGATCCGGGCTTTCCGCTGATGAAGCGCCTGCCCACCGGGGGCATGGTGCTGCAGCAGAGCGGCGACTTCGTCTTCCTTTCCGGCACCGGCGCCACGCCGCAAGGCGATCGCCCGTTCCTGGACCGCATGAACCTCAAAACCTGGGAGACTGAGCGGTTGTTCCGCGCTGGAGATACGGGCTATGAATTTGTCGTGGGCCTGCTCAACGAAGACGGGTCGCGGATCCTCACCAGTTACGAAACGCCCACCACGCCGCCCAATCTCTTCATCCGTCAGAAGGGCAGCGAAGCCCGCACCGCCGTCACAAACTTCCAGGATCCTACGCCGATCCTGCGCAAGATCAAACGTCAGCTGGTCACCTACAAGCGGGAGGATGGCGTGCAACTCTCATTCACGCTCTTCCTTCCGCCCGACTACCAGGAGGGTCAGCGGCTGCCCACCATCCTGTGGGCCTACCCGCTCGAGTACAACGATGCCGATACGGCCGGGCAGATCGGCGGTTCCACGCAGCGGTTTGTCCAGATGCGCGGCATCTCCCAGTTGTTCCTGCTTCTCTCGGGCTACGCCATTCTGAACGACGCCACCATCCCCATCGTGGGTGATCCGGAGACGGTCAACAACACCTACCTGGAACAGCTCGTCGCCAGCGCCAAGGCCGCCATCGACAAGGCCGTCGAAATGGGCGTGACGGACCGCAACCGTGTCGGCGTCGGCGGCCACAGCTATGGGGCATTCATGACCGGCAACCTGCTGGCCCACAGTAAGCTGTTCCGCGCCGGCGTCGCCCGCAGCGGAGCTTACAACCGTACCCTCACCCCGTTCGGGTTCCAGAGTGAACGCCGCACGTTCTGGCAGGCCCGCGATACCTATATGAAGATGTCGCCGTTCACGTATGCCGACCAGATCAAGACACCCATCCTGTTGATCCACGGCGAGGCCGATAACAATCCTGGGACCTTCCCCATCAACAGCGAACGGCTTTACCAGGCGATTCGCGGCAACGGCGGCACCGTACGTCTGGTGATGCTGCCCTTCGAGTCCCACGGTTACGCCGCGCGGGAGAGCGTGGAGCACACCGTCTGGGAGATGCTGACGTGGTTCGATAAGTACGTCAAAAATGCTCCGGCGGAATCCAGCTCCCGCTGACTCAAAAGGGCCTATCTTAATTGTCTGCAACCATAGCAGGTTAATATCTCGTCATTCCTGTATAGGAGGGACAGTAGATGTTGCGACTTGCATTCGCTGCGGTTTTCGCCGCAAGCCTTGCTGGAGCTCAGACAGAAGTCCCTGCGTCTGAGTGGCAGAACGTGGCCAAGGATATAAAAGGCGAAGCCGCCTTGATCCGCGTGGCTGCCCAGGATGTGGCCGCGAAGCCCTACGGTTTGGGCGTCGATCGCAGCGCCGTTCGACAGACCATTGAAAACCAGCAGGTTAGCGCCGCGCACATCCAAACAAAGCTCTATGAAGTAGAGCGCGCAGAGTGCGCCCGAGGACTTTATCAGGACCACAGGCTGGACCGCCTGAAGGAAGCGGCCGATCGTCTGACCGACCTCACCGCGATACAGCGCGCCACCCTGGGCGATGGGGAAAAGAAACCCTCCTGGGGCGTCCTCAAATGTCAGGCGAAAAGCACTGCGCATCTCGCCGAGAAAATCGGCAAGGATATTGAAAGCTTCACGGATTAACCGCGATTTGTGTGCGTTGGGAGGTAAAGATGTATCGACTGACCCTGGTTCTCGCCATTTGCCTCATCGTCGTCGGCCGGACCATGGCCGCACAGACCTCGAAGTCAGTGGTATCCGATGTCGTGCGTGAGGCAGGGGCGATCGCCCAAACGGAGAAATCGCTCCAGAGCCTGCTTGAGCAGTCCCAAACGGATCCCAAGAAGGCTGAGTCGCTCGTCAAGACCGCAAAAGTGAAGGTCAAGACCATCAAGGAACTGCTCGACCAGCTGGATGCCCGCTACGACACTCTGAACGAGGATCAGCGGTCGGCAGTCCGCGAATCCTGGACGATCAGCGAGCTGCTGGGCGCTTACGTGGACAATCAGCAGGATGATCTCTCCGGACTCGCCGACACGGAGCGCCGCGAAGATGCCCGAGTGAATGCCACCTGTGCTGTACGCCGGGCCGAGATGCTGGTCGATTCCGTCCAGCGTTTGACGAAATAACAACACCCCGGCCCGCACCAGCGCTTCGTACAATGAAGGCCGGAGAGCCTTCATGTCAGTCGAAGAGATTTTGAACAGGCTGGGCATTCAGCCCTTAAATTCCGGGGCTTGTGGAGCCACGTGGCTGAAAGCCCCGGGCGGCGGTGAGTTGCGGAGCCTCAATCCGGCTACGGGTGCGCCCCTGGCGAGTGTCGCCATGGCCTCCGCCTCCGACTACGACGCAGTGATGGACGATGCCGCGGCCGTGTTCGACCGCTGGCGCATGCTGCCGGCGCCTAAGCGCGGTGAGGTGGTCCGCCTGATCGGCGAGGAGCTCCGTCTCCACAAAGACGACCTCGGCGCTCTGGTGGCCCTGGAGATGGGCAAGATCCTGGCTGAAGGCAAGGGCGAAGTCCAGGAAATGATCGACATTGCCGATTTCGCCGTGGGCCTTTCCCGTCAGCTCTACGGGCTCACAATGCACAGCGAGCGTCCGGGCCACCGCATGTACGAGCAGTGGCATCCGCTGGGCGTAGTGGGTGTGATCAGCGCCTTCAATTTTCCGGTTGCTGTCTGGAGCTGGAATGCCCTCATTGCCGCTGTGTGCGGCGATTGTGTCGTGTGGAAGCCCTCGTCCGAGACCCCTCTCACTGCGATTGCTGTTCAACACATCTGCAATCGCGTTCTGGAGCGGACCGGGTGGCAAGGCGTGTTCACACTCGTCATCGGGCGTGGCTCCACGGTCGGCGAGAAGATGTTGGCCGATAAGCGAGTGCCGCTCGTGAGCGCGACCGGAAGCTGCCAGATGGGCTACCGGGTCGCCGAGGTCGTGGGCCGCCGGCTGGCACGGACAATCCTGGAATTGGGTGGGAACAACGGGGTCATCGTGACGGAAGACGCCAACCTGGACCTCGCCCTCCGCGCCGTCCTTTTTGGGGCTGTCGGCACGGCCGGCCAGCGCTGCACCACGATTCGCCGCCTCTTCCTCCACAAAACCATTGCAGGACCTTTTATTGAGCGCCTGAAAGCCGCTTACGCCCAGGTGCGTATTGGCGATCCGCTGGATCCGCAAACCTTGATGGGTCCACTCGTGAATAAGTCTGCTGTGGACGAGATGCTGGACGGGCTGAAGCGAGCCAAAGCCCAGGGCGCCGAAATCCTTTATGGCGGAGCGGCCGTGGAACAGAACGGCGGCTACTTCGTCCAGCCAACTCTGGTGAAGGCGAGCGCCTTCATGCCCATCGTCAGCGAAGAGATCTTCGCCCCCATTCTCTACATCCTGGAATACGAGAACCTCGACCAGGCCATTGCCTGGCACAACTCGGTCCCGCAGGGTCTCTCCTCGGCAATTTTCACCAACAGTCTTATCTCGGCGGAGACTTTCCTCTCGGCCCGAGGCAGCGATTGCGGCATTGCGAACGTCAACATCGGCACAAGTGGAGCGGAGATCGGCGGAGCCTTCGGCGGCGAGAAAGAGACCGGCGGCGGCCGCGAAGCCGGTAGCGATTCCTGGAAGGCCTATATGCGCCGCCAGACCGTCACCATCAATTGGTCGCAGGACTTACCGCTCGCCCAGGGCATCGAGTTCAACGTCTGAGAGAAAGCGCGGGCGTCTGGCACTAGTTCAGTACTATGCGGCGTATTGCCCTTTGTCTATTCCTTCTCCTCCCGCTGCTTCAGGCTCAAACGCCGGCCCAGACGCAGCCTGAGGTAGAGCGGCTGGAGAACCTGATTGAGCAGCTCACGGCGATGAAAACGCAGGTGGCTGCCCTGGAGTCCCGAATCGACACGATCCTGCGCGGTTTGAGCGAGCAGAAAGGCTCGCTGCAGACGAAGCCGGCCGCCTACAATGCGCTCCGCAATATCGAACCGGAATCAGGCCCGGACACAAAACCGGCCGCCGTGCGGTGTGCGGCCCTGACGGCCTCCGGCAAACGTTGCACCCGCGCTGCCGCCGATTCGTCCAAGTACTGCAAGCAGCACCAGTTAGCCCACTCTAAATAGTGCTGCACGAAAAAAGCCCGGCAGGAACCAACTAAAAAGGGTCTTGGAGCCGAGCGGCGATACCCAGCCCGGGAGGACAGGACAGTGTCTCTATCGCAGGATTAGGCTCCCAGTGGCCATGCATCGGGTCTAGAGTTCGTCGTGTGCCTGAGCCAGCGTCACCTGCCGGTCCTGCCAGGAGATCGAATCCACCCATCTGGTGGAAAGCAGCACTTTCTGCCCGTTCATCCAGCTTCCGGTACGCGCGACCACATACCGGACAAACCAGGTGGAATCTTCCATGATCAGGTCGTCGATCTGGCCCAGTTCGCCGTCCGCGGACTTCACCTGGTAGCTGACGATGTCTTTTGAACTGCGGAGGTGTGTGTCTTCCACCATGACTGCCGTTTGGGGAGTTGCCAGCACTGGGACCAGCGACGGTTCCATCGACCAGTAAGCTGGCCACCCGTAGTACTCGGCGATGGCGATCTCCTGCTGGCGGGAGACAGGGTTAGCTGTGTCGACATCCGGGCTGTTCCGGATCTGCTCCATCGTCAGACTCACGGGGAGGGCACGCTTGTCCCAGTCGGGCTGGCCGGCCGAGGCCGGCGCGATCAACACCTGCCGGCTGGAGAACCAGCTTCCTGTTTCGACAACGAGATAGCGGACAATCCAGCCGCGATCGTCAAACAGAAAATCGTGGACATGGCCGAGATCCCCGTCTTCCGCGTGAATGGTCGAGCCGATCAGTGAGTTCAGGCTTCTCAGCATCTGTTCCTCCTGGGATCCGTGTTTACACTCCCAGTCTGAGTGCCCGGGCCTGCGGAGGGGGATCCCGATTAGAGGTGAGGAGGGCGCGGAATTTGGAGCAGAACACCCCACCACAGCTAGATCTTCGCCCTGCATTCGCGGCTCCGGCTAATGGAGGGGAGAGAGTTGCTGACAGAAACGAAAAGAGCCAGGGGCCCAGGCTCAGTTGGACCCCTGGCTTTTACGGTTTCACAACCACAAGCCTAATCTTCGTCGTTATCCGGGGCGTCCAACCAGCCTGGGCGCCGGAGGACATCCCGAGGACGGGACCCATCCGGCGGACCGATGATCCCTTCCCGCTGCATATTATCCAAAATACGGGCCGCTCGCCCATATCCCAATCGAAGCCGCCGCTGGAGAATCGAGGTGGACGCCTTGCCCATCTCGCAGACTACCCGCACGGCATCGCGGTAAAGCGGATCCTCTTCGCCGTCGGCCTCCTCGGCCTCGTCGTTGTCGTCATCGGACGGAGGAGCAATCAGGTAGCTCTGGTCGTAATCGGGCGAGCCCTGCTTGCGCCAGAAGTCGACCACGTCGGTGATCTCGGTTTCCGTCACAAACGCGCCGTGCACGCGCAGCAACCGGGACGTGCCGGGCGGCAGGAACAGCATGTCGCCCTTGCCCAACAGGTGCTCCGCGCCCATGACATCGAGCACGATGCGCGATTCCACCCGGGTTGCCACACGGAAACTGATGCGGGCCGGGAAGTTGGCTTTGATCAGACCCGTGATGACATCGACACTGGGACGCTGGGTGGCCAGCACCAGGTGCATACCCACCGCGCGCGCCATCTGAGCCAGGCGGATGACGGACTCTTCCACCCCGGCGCGCTCGAGCATCATCAGGTCGGCTAACTCATCGATAACAATGAGGATATACGGCAGCGGCCGCTCTTCCTCCACAGGATCCTTGGGCTTGTTCTCGTCGAACAGCGACATCGGCTTGTCGTTCGCCAGCCGGATCTTCTTGTTGAACTGGTCAATATTGCGGACACCGTAGCTGGCCAGCAGCTTCAGGCGGCGCTCCATCTCCAGTACCGCATTGCGCAGCGCGTTCACTGCCTTTTTCGGTTCCGTGATGACGGGCGTCAAGAGGTGCGGAATGCCGTCGTAGATTCCCAGTTCCACGCGCTTGGGATCCACCATGATCATGCGGACCTCGTCCGGTGTGGACTTGTAGATCACCGACATGATCAAAGCATTCAGCATCACGCTCTTACCGCTGCCCGTAGACCCGGCGATGAGCAGGTGCGGCATCTTCTCCAGTTCGGAGATGCGAATGCGGCCGCTGATGTCCTTGCCCAGGGCAATGGTCAGGCGCGACGCCGACTCGATGAATTCATCGGATTCCAGAATCTGGCGCAGGCTGATCATCTCCCGGCGCGAGTTCGGGACTTCGATGCCCATGGTCGGCTTGCCCGGGATACGCTCGATCAGGATTGATTCAGCCTGAAGTCCCAGACAGAGGTCTTCGCTCAGGGTCGTGATCTTGGCGATCTTTACCCCAGCGTCCGGCTTAAACTCGAACGTGGTCACCACCGGGCCCGGATTAATCTGGACCACGTTGCCCATCACGTTGAACTCTTCGAGCTTCGACTTGATGCGGCTGGCGACATCCTTCAGCTCAGCGCTGTCATAGCCTTCGCGCTCAGGCACGATGTTCAGTAGATTCGTTGGTGGAACCCGGAACGAGGTGCGGCGCGGGGGCTCTTCTTTCGCCTTGGCCGGTGGTTTCGGCAGCGGCGGAGCGGGCACGACAGCCGGAGCGACCTCATCCTCCAAAGACCGGATGGGGATGTCGGCCTCCCATGGGGGTGCGTCATCCACCGCGGCTCCACCGTTGCGATAGTTGCCCGTCGCTCCGTTGGCGTAGCCGTTGGAGTGGTGGTTGGAGTACACCTCGCCGTGACCGTTGGCATACTGGGGAATCTCGGTGTCCAGACCGGCACCCTCCATCTGGGCGACGTCGGCGTTCAGGCCGGCTGGACTCAACGCCACGGCTCCGGCCGCGGCGGCAGCCGCCTTGGCCTTTTGTTTGCGCCCGGCCATCGCCTGGGCCAGCAATCCGGTGGATTCGGCGGCTTCGCCCTGGATTTGCTCCTCGGGCGAGTCCATCACAGGCTTCGGTTTCCGTTTCCAGACCTTATTCAGTTGCCGCATCAACCACAGTTCCACCGCCTCGCCGATGGCCGCGATGGAGAAACTCGACACCAGGTAGATGGACAAAATGAAGAGACAGGTCAGCAGGATAGCGGTGCCAATGACATTCAGGATCCGGATCATGCTGCTGGAAACCAGGAAGCCCGCCACTCCGCCCACGGCGAATGCGCCGTCGTAGGGAGTGAGCGGGTGCAGTAAGTCCAGGGCGCCGGAGATAGAGACCGACATCAGGCAATAGCCCAGCAGCCTCGTGATGGGCGACCGCAGGCTCTTGGCGCGCATCCAGCGCAAGCCGAGCCACGCGGTCAGAAACGGGACGACCCAGGCTGTCAGACCAATGGACTGAAACAGGAAATCCGCCAGATGGGAGCCGACGCTGCCGATCTTATTGTGCGCGGGGGTCCGCCAAGTGGCGTTATTCCAACTGGAATCAGCCGGATCGTAGGAGGCAAGTGCAAACAAAAACGCCACCGCGGCGAGGAGCAACACAATGCCCGTCACCTCTTTGAGGCGTGGAAAGCGTGTAAACAGTTTTACCCTCATCCGCCTTACCGGCGAGCGAAAGCCAGAGCAAAGCAAGTATAACAGAAGCCCAGGGGCGGGCAAGGCCGTCGGCCGTTAGCCCTGACCGTTTTCTACAGGGTAGCCGTGCTGAATCCAATCGGCGGCGAAATTGGTGGGAATCACAAGTGCCTTGACGCGCTTGAAGCCCAACTGCTTCAGTTCTGCCAGGGCCGGTTTCATGTTGGGGCAGTGGTCCCACGGGCAGCAACCGCAGTAGATCACGATCTCCTGATCCTTCCCCAGTTTGGCCGCGGCTTTCCTGAGCAACTCGATGCCTTCCGGCTTGTTGCACGGACCAGCATAGATCGAATTCGGAATGTGCTTGCTGCGATAGAGTACCCCAAAGCCTACATGGAAGATGGCGATCTTGTTCGCGTCCTTCTGCGTCAGCCGTTTGGCGAAATCGGCCGGTTGGATCAGGTCGGCGTCATTCCATCCGGGAGGCGCGGCGGTCGCCGCTGCGGCCGTCAAAGCCGCCAGCGAAGTTCGCATCAGACCACGCCGGGAGAGACGCGGAGTTGCTTCAGTACACATGCTCCAATTCTAGTCCCAAACGCCGGGGTCATTTCCATCCCTGCAATCCGACATAAATCTATATCAGCAGGTACGTTTTGCTCTGATCGGACTTGTCCTTCCCTTGACTTCACATTCCTCTGCTCCGTATTATCGATACGACTATCGATTAACTAGGCTGAGGAGCTTCATGCCTGCATTCATCGGCATCGGATCGCGGGGCCAAGCCCATTCTGATCCCAAGTTGCGGGAGATCTTCGGTGGCAGAAGCTCATAGCACCGGGCGCACCCTGCATCCCTGGCTCCTGGTGGGGCTGCTCTGGGTGGTGGCAGCGCTGAATTACCTCGACCGCCAGGTGGCATTCTCGATGTTCCCGTTGCTGCAGCGGGACTTGGGTGCCACCAGCACCCAACTTGGCCTCATTGGGACTGTCTTTCTTTGGACTTACGGGCTGCTCTCACCGGCAGCCGGCTATCTGGCCGATCGCTTTGGCCGGGTCCGGATCATCCTCTTCGGACTCATCGTCTGGAGCCTCGTCACCTGGCTCACCGGTCACGTTCGTTCGGTGGAAGAGCTCCTCTGGACCCGCGCCCTCATGGGCGTCAGCGAAGCCTGCTACCTGCCGGCCGCACTCGCCCTGGTCGTCGCGGCGCACCCGGAGAAGACCCGTTCGCTGGCAGCAGGCATCCACCAGAGCGGGCTCTACAGCGGAGTCATCCTCGGCGGCGTCTGGGGTGGCTGGATGGGCGAGACTTATGGCTGGCGGATGGCGTTCACCGTCCTGGGTGCAGTGGGAGTTATCTATTTCTTCGTGCTGTTTGCGTTCTTCCGTCGCCACGCAGAGCCTTCATCCGGAACGGTCCCGCATCCGTTGCATGGCTTCGGCGAACTGCTGCGGAATCCGGCCTTTCTCCGCCTGGGTGCCGCCTTTGGCCTTGTTGGGGTAGCGAACTGGTTGGTCTACACCTGGCTGCCCGCCTTTCTCGTCGAGAATTACTCACTCGGCCTGGCGGCGGCCGGCTTCTCAGCCACCTTCTATCTGCAGGTTGCGAGCTACATAGGGATCCTGGTGGGCGGGTTTGCCTCGGATCGCTGGCAACAGGCCTCCGCCCGGGGCAGGATCCTCACGCAGGTTATCGGTCTGGGTGTGGCCGCGCCGTTCCTGTTCCTGATGGGAACCACTAAGTCATTTCCCATATTGGTCTTAGGCCTGATCCTGTTCGGCCTGGGCCGGGGGCTTTACGACTGCAACACCATGCCGGTGCTGAGCCAGTTTGTCGCGCCGGGTCTGCGTTCCACCGGCTACGGGCTGATGAACTGCCTCTCCTGCCTGCTGGGCGGTGTCATGGCCGGACTCGCCGGCTACCTCAAGAGCCAGGTGGGTCTGGCGGCTGCGTTCCAGTGCAGCGCCGCAGTGCTCCTTTTGGCGGTGATCCTGCTGGCCGCCCTGAAGCCCCGGCCGAATCCATAGAGGGGGATCACAAGATCCGATCCGTCTGATCGTGCCGGACAGGCCCGATTCGCTACAATCCGGCGATGGACCTGATTCTGCTGCTCAAAGCCCTCGTGATGGGTATTGTGGAGGGCCTCACCGAGTTCCTGCCGATCTCCTCCACCGGACACCTGATTCTGGTGGGCGACCTGCTTTCGTTCAACTCGGAGGCGGGCAAGGTGTTCGAGATCGTCATTCAGACAGGCGCCATGTTTGCCATCATCTGGGAATACCGCCAGAAGTTCCTGGGCATTCTGAGCGGCCTCTTCTCCGACCAGCGCGCCCAGCGCTTTGTCTTCAACCTTTTTGTTGCCTTCCTGCCGGCGGCTGTGATCGGACTGGCCTTTAACAAGATCATCAAAGCGCACCTCTTCAAGCCAATCCCCGTCGCCCTGGCGTTTATCGTGGGCGGCCTGGTGATCCTGTGGGCTGAACGGCGCAAACACGTGATTCGGATCCATAGCGTGGACGAGATGGACTGGACCGACGCCCTGAAAGTCGGCTGCGCGCAGTGCCTGGCCATGATCCCCGGCACTTCCCGGTCAGGAGCCACGATCATCGGCGGCCTGCTCTTCGGACTCTCCCGCCAGGCCGCTACCGAGTTCTCGTTCTTCCTGGCCGTTCCGACCCTGATGATCGCCGGCGCCTACGAACTGTACAAGGAGCGGGCGCTGCTCTCCATGGCCGATGCGAGCTGGTTCGGAGTTGGTTCCGTAGCCGCCTTTATCAGCGCATTTCTCTGCGTACGGTGGCTGCTCCGCTACATTAGCAGCCATGATTTCACGGCCTTCGCCTGGTACCGGATTGTCTTTGGTATTGCCGTGATTGCTACGGCTTACATGGGCCTGGTGAACTGGACTGCCCGCTGATTACGGTTTGGTTGCTGTGGGTTGGAGCTCATAACGGGGCATAATGGAGTGAGGGCCACCGTTGGGCGAAACATTCCATCTATCCGCATGACCAACACCAAGATCGTTGCCACTTTGGGACCGGCCTGCAGTTCTCCGGAGATGATCCGTAAGCTGATTCAGGCCGGCGTCGACGTTTTCCGCCTGAACGCCTCCCACGGCACAGTGGAACAGCGCCATGAAGCTGTTTTGGAGATCCGCAAGGCTTCCGAGGAGTTCAAACTCAACACGGGCATCCTGCTGGACCTGCAAGGTCCAAAGATCCGGATCGGCACTTTTGAAGGCGGTTCCGCCGTGTTGGTGCCCGGCGCCGAGTTCGTCATCACCACGGAAGATCTCGTCGGCAACGCCGAAGGCGCTTCCACCACCTACAAGGACTTCGCGCGCGATGTGAAGAGCGGCGATCGCGTCCTGCTGGCCGACGGAGCCCTGGAGCTCAGCGTCATCGATTCCGACGGTATCCGCGCGCGCTGCCGTGTCGTCACGGGCGGCGTGATCAAGGACAAGAAGGGCATTAACCTGCCCGGCGTCCAGTTGTCCACCCCCTCCATGACGCGCCGTGACATGGAGAATATGCTGGCCGGCCTCAGCGTGGGCGTCGACCTTGTGGCGCTCAGCTTTGTCCGCCGGTCCAGCGATGTGCTGCGGCTGCGGCTGTTCCTGGAAGAGAAGGGCTCTAATCTGCCCATTATTGCCAAGATCGAGAAGCCTGAAGCCGTCGAGAACATTAAGGACATTCTCAGCGAGAGCGATGGAGTCATGGTGGCCCGAGGCGACCTGGGCGTGGAATGCCCCATGGAGAAGGTCCCTTTCATCCAGAAGTCGATCATCGAATCGGCGCGCCGGGCCGGCAAGTTCGTGATCACGGCGACGCAGATGCTGGAATCGATGATCGAGAATCCGTTCCCCACGCGCGCTGAGGTAAGCGACGTGGCCAACGCCATCTATGACGGCACCGACGCCGTCATGCTTTCCGGCGAGACGTCAGTCGGCAAGTATCCCGTCGAGGCCGTCCGCATGATGGACCGCACCGCCGCCCAGGCTGAAGAATCCACGCGAAAGTATGGCTTCCGCGAACTGCCCAGCCGCGAATACGTCACGCACGCCGAGATCGTGTCCGATTCCGCCTACCACGCGGCGAAGATGGCCGGAGCGCAGGCGATCGTAGTTTTCAGTTCCTCGGGCTCCAGCGCCCGCCATGTTGCCCGCTTCCGCCCCCCGGTTCCGATCTTCGTCTTCACTCAGACGCAGCAGGTGGCCCGGTCGTTGTCGGTCGTTTTCGGCATCAATGCGATTGTGGCGCCCCACACAACATCGACCGACGAGATGATGGCGCAGATGGATCGGGTGCTTGTCGAAAAGGGTCTGCTGAAGCCGCGCGACAGTGTGGTCTTTGTGGCCGGCATGCCGATTGGCCGCCCCGGCAGCACGAATATGATGAAGCTGCATCGCGTGGGTGAGATTGGCTGAGGTCCGCGTCAGAGCGACTCCTGGCTGGTCTGGATCACTCGTAGAATAATCCGGGGTTGATCCCTTCCACGCCCGGTTTACGCGTAGTGTGGAAGGACCCGGTAGGAGGGGCTCCGGTAGTGAAGAAAATTCTGCTTTACGTTGTGATCCCGCTGGTGGTGATCGTCGGCGGGGGATATACCGCGCTCGTGCTCAAGAAGCCGGCCATGAATCCGCCATCAGCCATTAAGGTGGAGGCAACGGCAGAACGGTTGCAACGCGGCAAGTACATCTTCGAAAACGTTTCGGACTGCGGCGGCTGCCATAGCGAAAGGAACTGGGAGAAGTTTGGGGCTCCGGTGTACGACGGCCGCACCGGCGTCGGGTATGCCTTCCCGCCCGAACTCGGGCTGCCCGGCAAAGTGGTGGCGCCCAACCTGACACCCGACGCGGAAACGGGCCTTGGATCCTGGAGCGATGGAGAGAAGCTGCGCGCCATCCGCGAAGGCGTGTCGAAAGATGGACGGGCGCTATTCCCCTTCATGCCCTATCCACATTTCCGGAAGATGAGCGACGAGGATGCCTACTCCGTGGTCGCCTATATGAACTCACTGCCGCCGGTGAAAAACCGCATGCCCCGGACGGAGCTCAACTTCCCCGTGAATCTCATGATCAAATTCGCGCCTGAGCCGGTGACCGGCCAGATCCGGACGCCTGAGCGCACGAACCGCCTGAAGTACGGTGAGTATCTCGTCGAGATGGGCGGTTGCGCCGAATGTCACAGCCAGATGGAAAAGGGCAAGGTCGTCGAGGGGAAAGAATTCGCGGGCGGCACGGAGTTCAACTTCCCGGGCAAACTGGTGCGCTCGGCCAATATCACGCCTGACGAAGAAACAGGCCTGGGCAAGTGGAGCGAGCAGCGTTTTGTAGACAAGTTCAAGGGCTTTGCCAACATGACCTACGACAACGCGCCGAGGATGAACCAAAGCAACTTCACCCTGATGCCGTGGCTCGCCATGTCGCAATTGCCCGATGAGGATCTGCGAGCCATCTACACCTACCTACGGACTCTCAAGCCGGTGCACAATCCGGTGGAAGTCCACCCGCCGCTCGCTCCTCCGCCGGCCCAATAGCCGCAAAAAAAGGGGCGCCGTGGAGGCGCCCCGAGGAGTGTGAAAGCTCAGCTCCGCTTGTTTTGACTTCTACTGCTGCACTGTCGGAATGGAGGTGAATGCCTCGCCGCCGAAGCGCAGGCCCAGCACCGACAAGCCAGCCGCCGGCACCGAGAACTTGGCTACGCCGCGATTGCCCGCCATCCCGCTCAGGCCTGGCAGACTGCGCAAGAGCGCGGCCGTCTTGCCGTTAGCTGGAACAGCGATAGTGGAGGTGCCGATCTGATTGCCGCCGGCATCCAGGACCACCACGTTGACCAAAGCAGCCGAGGCGGTTGGATTGGCCACGCCGACCGCTGTTGCGAACGCTGTGTCATCCCAGATCAGTGTGCTGGTGGGGAGCGTCGTGCCAGTGAGCGGAACAACCGCCTCCTGGTCCGCGCGTCCCTGAATGCTCTGCCGGAAGATGGCATAGCCGATCACCCCGGAGGGCAGATCGACCTTCACCCAGCCCTGCGTCAGAGCGCCGGTATTCGTAGCCTCGAAGATGGCAGTGCCGTTGGCACTGAGGTTCAGCGTCTTCGACGTGCCGCCTGCGTCCGAAACGGGCAGCGGATTCCCATCCTCACCCAGGAAATTGGCGGTGACGGAGACCGGACTGCCTGTCGTATTGCTGAAGTAGAGCGCGGTGTACCAGCCGCCACCGAACGCCAGTTGTGGCAAGGCGAAGGAAGTGCCCACCGGCGGAGCCGTCGGGATGGATGTGAACGCCTCGCCGCCGAAGCGCAGACCCAACACCGACAACCCTCCGGCAGCTACGGTGAATTTGGCCAGGCCCCGGTTACCAGCCATGCCAGCCAGGCCCGGCAGACTCCGCAGCAGCGCCGCTGTTTTGCCGTTGGCTGGAACATCAATGGTCGAAGTACCGATGGAATTGCCTCCGGAGTCAAGAACGTTCACGTTGACCGTGACCGCATTGGCGTTCGGATTCGCAATCGCCACGGCTGTTGCGAAGGCGGTGTCATCCCAGATCAGCGTGCTGTCTGAAAGGCTGGTGCCCGTCAGCGGCACTACCGCCTCCTGGTCCGCGCGTCCCTGAATGCTTTGCCGGAAGATCGCATAGCCGATGACGCCATCCGGCAAGTCAACCTTTACCCAGCCCTGCGTGAGCGCACCGGTATTGGTTGCTTCGAAAATGGCCGTGCCGCCAGCGCCGATATCCAGCGTCTTTGTGGTTCCACCCGCATCCGGCACCGTGAGCGGACTCCCGTCCTGGCCGAAGAAACTGGCCTTGACGGAGGCCGCACTGCCTGTCGTGTTGTTGAAGTACAGCGCTGTGTACCAGCCTCCTCCAAACGCAAGCTGAGGCAGGGCGTAGGTGGTCGTCGATGGTGTGGAACCGCTACCGGGAGTAACGGTCAGCGATGAGTTGTAGATGTGGTCGCCCGGATCCTCGCGGCCATTGTTGTTGGCTGCGTTGCCGGCCACATAGAAGGTCACGTTTCCTACGTTGACGTTGTCCGGCGGAGTCCAAAGAACGTCCCACGTGGCGGAATTGGCGGTGCCCTGATAGGTGCCGGTAGAAGTGTGGGTGATGAAGAGCACCTTGGAACCATCAGGCAAAGAGGAACTGATGAGCCGCGTGTTGATGGTATCTGCCACAGCCAGGGTTCCCGCGCTCTTGTTCGCATCCGAAGCCAGCCGGGGAGAAATCTCAAAACCCCATCGCCGGGCCGTCGGGTCCGCCAGAGTGATCCGCAGCCGCAGTTGCTGGCCCGGCGTCCAATGGCTGGCGTCTACCAGTTCCACTTTCACGCTGCCAGCGCCGCTATTGGCCACGCCTCCATGACAATCCGTGCAGATTCCATCCCCTGGTGCCCCCGTGACAAACGTGGGAGCGCCTGTGCTGTGAGCCAACAAGGATGCGCCAAAAAGCACGGCGCAAATGGACAGTCTTGTAGTGATTTGAATTTTCCCCATCCTCATATCGATAGAAACCCAGATGCCAGATTAAGGTTTTTGGTTACTTGTCTGTAGAGGGAATCGCGCTGAACGACGTGGTGCCAACGCGGAAGCCCGCCACCGAGAAGCTGCCGGAGTCCACCGTGAGCAGAACCGTCCCACGATTGCCCGTGGTGGCTGTGAACTCCGGGATATCCTTCAGGTTTACTTCCAGCTTGGTTTTGGCGGGCAGAGCGATGCTGGTACTAGCCACGGCTTGACCGCCAGGATCCGCCAGAGTCAGGCGCACGGTGGTGTTCTCTGACCCGGGGTTACTGAGCGACAACTGCGTCGTGAGCGTCGTATCGTCCCACGCCAACGTACTGCTTTTGACGCCGGGCGCGGTGAAGTTGAGTACAGTCTCGATGGCCGGCTGATCCGGTGGAGACTTTGTGAGCACAACGTAGCCGGACACCCCATCCGGCAGCGAGAGAGCAGCATATCCTTCGGTCACAGCGCCGCCCGCGGGAGCCGCGATCACTGTGCTGCCGTGCGGGGCAAGGTCGACAACAGGCGCTGCGCCGCCCGGCACCCCGCTCATCGGAGTCCCATCATTTCCAGTGAAGAAGACGAACGCCTTGGCGGCGGAATCGGTGGTGTTGTAGAGGTACAGGCGGGCTGACCAGTTTTCGCCGAACACGAACCTGGGCACGATGCGATTGATCGTCGGCGCCGGAGGGGGCACCGTCGTATCGGGGCTAGTGGAAGCGGGGGAGACCGCCAGAGTGGTTGTATAGATCTTGTCGCCCGTATCAGGCTGGTTGTTCCCATTGGCCGCATTGCCGGCGGCATAAAAGGTCACGGCACCGGCTGAGGCGTTGTCCGGTGGAGTCCACAGGAATTCCCATGTAGAGGAGCCTGTCGTTCCGAGCCTGGTGCCCGCAGAGGTGTGTGTCACGAACTGGATCCCACCACCGCCATTGTTCAATTTGGTGTTTGCAGTGTCGGAGACGGCCAGCGTGCCCGCTGGGGCATTGGGGTCGGAGGCCAGACGCGCCGTAATGTTGAAACCCCAGCGCCGCGCCTGCGGATCGGCCAGGGTCACCTGCAGCCGGACCTGCTGGCCTGGCGTCCAGGCACTCGCATCGACCATCGAGACGGTCAATTTGCCCGCGCCCGAGTTGATGCTCCCACCATGGCAATCCGTGCAGATGCCATCCCCCGGCGCGTTTGTTGTGAACGCCGGCGCCCCATTCACTTCAGCCCACAGCGATGCCCCCAGCATCGCCGAACACACCAACAGCTGTACTGCCCTGCGGACCATTTTGGTACTTCACCCTTTCTACCCTCGGGGGACATTTCCGGCGCCCCCGCGAAAGCATCTATCCTGTGGGGTAGGACAAATGCTCGTTCCGGCTGGAACAGCAATCCTCCACGGCCGCATTCAGGAGACGCTCACATGCTCAACGCAACGCCCCCCATGAAGCTGGGGCTCAACACATACTGTCTGCGCGCGTTGCGCTGGCACGACGCACAGTTGCTCGACTACACTGCGTCGCTCAAGCTGGATGCCGTTTTCCTGCAGGATTCGCTAGATCCCAAGGCAATGGACCCTGCCCACTGGAAAGAGGTCCGCGAACAGAGCCAGCGTCTCGGCCTCCATCTGGAGACTGGCGGCGGCGGCATCCTGCCCAGAACGGCGGAACAGTTTCAACCCGCGGTCGCCTCGCTGCTCAAGAACGTCGAACGCGCCAAAGCCATGGGTTCTCCTTACGTACGCGGTGTGCTGGCCAGTGAACGCGCGGCCTTCCCGCCCGGTCCCGTCGAGCAGCATATGGAGACAGCGGTCAAGCTGCTGAAGGCGGTCCGCTCGCAGGTGATGGATGCCGGGATGAAGATCATCATCGAAGTCCACAAAGACCTGCTCGCCTGGGAACTGAAGCAGGTGGTGGAGACAGCCGGCAAGGAGTTTGTGGGCGTCTACATGGATACCGGCAACCCGGTCTTTGTCCTGGAACACCCCATGACCACGCTCGAGACCTTGGCGCCGCACATCTGTAGCCTGCACCTGCGCGACTCCGTTGTCTATGAAACCCCGCGCGGTGTGGCCGTGCAATGGGTGCCGCTGGGCGAAGGAGTGGTCGATTTCAAGGCCATCATGGCCCGCGCCCGCGAGCTCTGCCCCAATGTCTACGTCTACATCAAGCCGATCACCGGACGTCCGCCGGCCATTCTGCCGTACCTGGAGCCGGGCTTCTGGAAGATGTATCCGGACATGCGCGGCTCAGACCTGGCGCGCTTCCTAGCCCTGGCCCGGCAGGGCCATCCTTACGAAGGGCATGTCGTGATCGAGGACGTGCCCGGCCGCCCAGTGCCGCCCGAATTCGTCGAAGCGCTCAAGTTCCAACAGAAGGAGCACATGGAACGCAGCGTGGAGTATGGCAAGAAGGTGCTCGACCTCGGCGTGCGCTGGCGAGGATAGCTGGTAGTGCCCGAGCCGTTGTCAGCCCGCCGCATCCCCGAACTCGATGGTGTGCGCGGGCTGGCTATCCTTCTGGTGCTGGCCGTTCACTTCGGTCTCACTTCCAATCCACCGGAACCGCTCTACTCGCTTCTCCGCCTCGGCTGGAGCGGCGTCGACCTCTTCTTCGTCCTATCGGGATTCCTCATCACCGGAATCCTGCTGGATACCGCGGCCTCGCCGAATTACTTCCGGGCCTTCTACGCGCGCCGCGCCCTGCGGATCTTTCCCCTCTACTATCTCTACATTGCGGCGTTCTTCTTCACGGTGCTGCCACTGGCCCACTACTTCCAGCGGCCGGTGCCGCCCGGTCCGGCCCAGGGCTGGTATTGGCTCTATCTTTCGAACTGGCGCAGCGCCTTGGGGCCTGACTACGCCTTTCTCAGCCACCTCTGGTCGCTCTCTATCGAAGAACAGTTCTACCTCGTCTGGCCCCCTCTGGTTCTCTGGCTGGGCCGGCGCCGTCTGCCTTGGCTCTGCGCGGCATTCATCGTGGCGGCGCCCACACTGCGCTTCCTCTGGCACGATCACCAGTTCTCACCAGAGTTCCTCTACCGCCTGACACCTTTCCGAGTCGACACGCTCGCCTGGGGTGCACTGCTGGCGGTGATCGTCCGCGATGAGACCGCGTCGAGGCGCGTGCTGAGGTGGTCGATGGCGCTGGCCGCCCTGGCAGCAGCTGGTCTGGCGGGAATCTTCACTTTTTACGGGACGAAGAACTCGCAGCCCGTCGTGGCAGTGGCCGGATACACCCTCTTCGGCATTCTGTACTGTTGTGTCGTGCTGGCGGGGTTCCGAGGGTGGAGGCCGCTGCGGGCTTCGGTTCTGCGTACCTTTGGCAAGTACAGCTACGGTGTCTATGTCCTGCATTTTCCGATGGTGGGTTACTTCTACCTGGCCATGGAACCGGCCGCCAGAGTGATGGGCAGCGTGCCGGCGGCAATTGTAGCCTTCATTCTGGGCTCGGCCATCGCCCTGGGTCTGGCCCGCCTCTCCTGGATCCTGCTGGAGCGCCGTTTCCTGGCTTGGAAAGACCGCTTCCAGGCGTGATATTGTGCATCTGGGATAAACACTTTTTCAGCGAGGTATTGTCATGAGCTCCGTCTCTCGCCGTCATTTCTTCCAAGGGGCCGTCCTGGCCGCCTCCGCGACCCGCGTCATGGGCGCCAACGACAAGATCAACGTCGGCATCATTGGCTTGGGCGGTCGTGGCAACGACCACCAGTCGAACTACATGAAGATTCCCGAGGCCCGCATCGCCGGCCTGTGTGACGTCAACCAGGCTGCCCGCGAGCGCGCCCAGAGCCGCCTCACCAGCGCCTCCCTGGAAAAGGCCTCGGAGTACGACGACATGCGCAAGATGTTCGCAGACAAGAACATCGACGCCGTCTCCATCGCCACGCCCAACCACTGGCACGCGCTGGCCACCATTTGGGCGTGCCAGGCCGGCAAGGATGTTTATTGCGAGAAACCGGCCAGCCACAATATCCACGAGAGCCGCGCCATGGTCGCCACGGCCCGTAAGACGGCCCGCATGGTCCAGATCGGCTCGCAGAGCCGCAGCACGCCCTACAAAATGCGCGCCATGCAGATGCTGCATGAAGGGGTAATCGGCAAGCTGTATATGGCCAAGGGCCTGTGTTACAAACGCCGCAAGAGCATCGGCAAGGCGCCTGTTACTCCGGTTCCGGCCGGCATCGACTGGAGCCAGTTCCTGGGGCCCGCCCCCATGCGCGACTTCACCATGAACCGCTACAAGTACAACTGGCACTGGTTCTGGGATACGGGCAACGGCGACATCGGCAACCAGGGCGTTCACGAAATGGACATCTGCCGCTGGGGCCTGGGGGAAGTCACCTGGCCTGAGCTGACCACATCCACTGGCGGCAAGTACGCCTACGATGACGACCAGGAGACCCCGAACACGCAACTGGCGTCCATGCAGTACCCGGGGATGGAGATCGTCTTCGAAGTCCGCGGCCTGCTCACCGGCCCCGAAGGCGGCCAACCCATCGGCACCTACGCGGTCGGCAACCTGTTTTATGGCGACGAAGGCTGGATGTCTGTGGACTCCACCGGGTTCCAGATCTACAGAGGCGAGAAGAGCGAGAAGACGCACGAAGAGAAAGCCGAGCGCGGTCCGGATGGCACCATCGCTCACATGACCAACTTCCTTTCCGCCTGCCGCAGCCGGAATCACAAGGAACTGCATGCGGACATCGAGATCGGAGCCATGTCAGCTTCCCTGTGCCATCTGGCCAACATCAGCTACCGGGTGAAGCACACCATCAAGTGGAACGCCGCCGGGATGAATTTCGGCGCCGACACCGCCGCCAATGAACTGCTTACCCGGAAATATCGCGCGCCCTACGTGGTCGCCTAAACCGTACGCCTGGCTCCGGGTTGGGTGGATCCGCCATGCGGATATGATGGAGATGCCATGATCCTAGGCATTGAACATACCGCTATCGCATCCCCTGACCCGGCTGCCTTGGCCCAGTGGTACGTAGATACCCTCGGCTTCGTCATCAACTACCGCGGCAGCACTGCTTTCTTCGTCAAAGCGCCCAACGGGACGATGCTCGAAATCATCCCGGCTGAGGGCGACCGCGGCGGGAATACCCTCAAAACGCCCGGCCTGCGCCACCTGGCCCTGACGGTCGGGGACTTTGAGTCCGCGCTGGCCGAACTGCGCGCAAAGAATGTGAACTTCCTCAGCGAGCCCAGCGAAAGCAAGGGCAACAAGGTTGTGTTCTTCACCGATCCGGAAGGCAACATTCTGCACCTGCTCTACCGGGCTACCCCACTCGCCTAGACGGCGAGACCATTCATACCTGGAGCCGGGGCGCCCGGCTCCAGGTTACGCTTATCTAGGTTGGATCGTGCCCCAACCTCAGCGACTGTCTCGTTTTGTGTCAACTGCCGTTCTGATGTTCCAAACCGAATCACCCTGCGCAATCGGTCAGATTCCGATCTCGACCTGGATTCCATGAAAAATCAAACACTTGCCAACGCATGAGGAATTGGCAGGCAACGTGTAATAGAAAGGTCAATCTCCGATGGCCACCTCGTGGGACGGAAGGGTTCTCCGCGACGAGGATACTGGCCAGTCCGTGAATACTTGGCAGCAATGCCTTTGTTCCTCCGAAGGTACGGCGGTGAGCGCTACTTCCTCCTATGCTCACCGCCGTTTCTATTGCCCACCCGCGCTCCTCCCGGAGCCTGCTGGATCACCGCTTCAGCAATCGCCGTACCCACGCCGTCCAACGGACCAGCCAGAAATCGCGGTAGCGCGCAAACTCCGCCTCCAGATTGCGATAATCAGCGACCGCCCGATTTGCCTTCTCCTCCAGGTGGTCGATCTGCGACTGCCCGGCTGTCAACAGCACGTCGCACTGCTCCTGCAGGCGGCGCTCGGCGGCAATCTTCTCTCTGACAAACTGCAGGACGCCTGGAGAAGCAGAGGGCATACTCTGACCGCCGGCACAGCGCAATGCCTGCCGTTCCGCATCACCGGCAGGATCCTCCCGGCGCTCGACGCCGTGGCCCTCGCGCCATCCGCAGAACTGAGCGGAACACCCGGAGCGCAGATACCGGCCGGCGATCATGTCGCTTCGCTTAGCCATCGCCAGGGGAGAATTCCAGAGTGCGGAAAGCGAAGAGGCGTATAGGCTTCCGATCGGTTTCGCGATGAAACACACATGCGCATCGCCGTTCTCTGCGATAAACAGGGTCGTCCAGGGATTTGGGCAGAGTTCGAAGGCGCCCTGCGACAAGCCGTCGCTGTCCGGATAAAGCCCCAGGCGCCCCTCCTCCAGGAAGCCGGGATCCAGGCCATGCTTCTCAAAGAGGGTTTGGAGTCCGGTGACCCGCAAGGTGCGGAAGACCTGCCGGTATAGGGGGAGCGACTCCCCCAGCAAGGTGTGCAGGGCTTCCACCTCGCCGCGGTCGCGGATCGCTTCGTCTGCCTCCAGAGTCGGGTGCCTGGCGGTGTTTTCCGAGGAGAGCTCCATCGTCTGCAGGGTGACGTCCCACATGCCGTGATCCGCCATGAGCTGCAGATAGCGGGGAATCTCCCGGAAGTTCGAACGCATGATGACGAAGAAAGAGTCCAGATAGGGCGTCTCACTCCGCAACTGCTGTTTCCAGGCCCGCACGCGGTCGATGTTTGCCAGGACCTGATCCAGGTCCGCGCCTCGCCGCAGGCGGTTGTAAGTCGCAGGGGTGCCACCGTCGATGGAGACCGTGATACTGGCGAAGGGGCCACGCACCAGGCGTTCGGCCCACGCCTCGTTCAGCAGCGTGCCGTTCGTGCTGATGCTGATCAATTTGCGATCGATCAGCGCCGTCACGTCGTCGAGCAGTTCACTGAACCCGCGCATCGCCAGGACCTCGCCGCCCTGCATTCTCAACGTGGACAGGTAAGGATAAAAGGCCATCAGTTCGCGACGCAGTTCGACCCCGATCTCCGAAGGTCGCAACAGGTTGGCGCCGTTCTTCGACTGATAACAGTGGATGCAGTCGATGTTGCAGGAATTGCCCAGCACCAGGCCCAGGCAGCGCGGCCGGCTGTAAAGATAGACCTGCCCCTGCTCGTACTCCAGTTGACTCAACCGGAGGTTGTTCCGATAAACCTCATCTGTGTCGGTGGGCATTCGATTCTGGATCGCGGATTCCTGATCTCAGAGCGCGAGACCATTCCATCACATACGACGCACGGCGTTGCCCACGGTTCCAGGCATTGGTCCTGGCCTATCGCATGCTCTTCAAATCGCTCAAGCTGCCGTTCGGAAACCGGATGCGCACCAGCACACGCGGGACATCCCTGCTGACCAGCGACTCATAGTGCTCCACCTGGCCCTGCTTATCCATCTCGTAGACCATGCGGTAAACCGTAAACCGGCCCGCCGGCACAGTGATGTCCTGGACTCCGTCCACCCGGCCGGTCAACCGGCTGATGCCGGTACCGGGATCGTAGACGTTGAAGCCAAAGTTCAGGCCGGGCTTCAGGTCCATCGCCATCACGGCTGCCCAGTCAATACGTTGATCGACAGTCGCTCCAGGCACGGTCGCATGCACCGCATGCTTCTCCTGGGCCGGCGGCACACCGGTATAACGCACGCCTGATACTTTTCGCCCGGCATAGTCCAGTTGGAAGATCGGGCGGTCGGGTCCGTCCTTGCAGAATCGAAGCAGCGCGGAAAGGGGCTCAAGCGTCGAAGTGGCCGTCGACTCCCAGTGCTGGCAGACCGTTGCCGTCGCATCGGCCGAGAATGCATAGCGGCCGGAATCCTTCCGCTCAATCTTCAGGGAGAGCCGGGCAACCTCCTTCTGGTGATCGGTGATGGTGTAGTCGAATACTCCGGTTTTGACGCGGCCCGCGTCAAAAGTCTGGGCCGCCAGCGGGCATAGCACCAGCAGGCAAATCATCCGCATGAGTATAGATTCTCACCATCCGGGCAGTAACCTCGCTGCTACCGGAACCCGTTGGCGGCAAACCGCTCCAGCCAGCGGATGCCGAAATCCACCAGATCCGTGCCGTCGAACAGAAATGCGTCCGCTGCGCCCACCCGGCCCTGCATCCCTTGTCCCGCCGCCAGATAGGCCATGGCAATCCTCTCGAAGCAGTCCTGCGGAAGGAGGTCATGCACAGGATCCGCCGTGTCGAACTCCTCAAACTCGACCCACTCCGGGCCCTGCGCGCCGGGCATCAGCCGCCGGTAGCGCCGGATCCGCTTGTCGGGCAAGCGGGCCTGGTGCTCGGCATAGTGCAGCAGCGTGATCGTGTCCAGCGGAGCGCCTAGCATGAGCACACGCCCCTTCGCCAGCACGACTTTCTCCAGCGGACTGCCGGGCCCGTAGCCGTACTGAAATGGGTGCTCCGCCGTGATCCATTCCGCCTGGGCACCCAGCGCGGCGACACCGGCGTCGGGATGATCACTCCGGAGCGTGCCCGGCCAGTTCCGGATCGTCTCATGCAGGATGCCGTGGTCCCGGGCGGCGTGCGCAATCCGTTTGTCAAAGACAGGAACATCCTCTTCGTCCTCGTCTTCAAAGAAGGGTTCGAAGTCCAGATACGCTACCAGCGTGCCAGCCGGCCCGAGGGAGTCCAGCAGAGCCTGGACAATCACGTTCACTCCGCCCCTGACCTCGCCCACAGCCCGGACACTGGAATGGACCATCAGCACTTCGCCCTCACGGAGGCCCAGTCGGCCGAAATCGGAGCGCAGCGAGCTGCGGGTGGCAATCATACCTCGATCGTACAATCCGGCAGGCCAGACCCTGGGCGGATGCGGGCCGCCCGCGGCGACCCGCCAAGGCATAGAATCCTCCCAGGACGTTTCTATGAACAGACGCGACTTCATGCAGATCTCCGCGGGCCTCGCCCTGCCGGCCGCCGCCGCCCAGAATCCGTCGTCCGGCACACAGGCCGGCTGGTACGACCGCCCCATGCGCTGGGCCCAGCTCGCGTTTGTCGAGGACGATCCCGGTCAATACGACCAGGCTTTCTGGCTTGACTATTTCCGCCGGATTCATGCCGACGCCGCCTGCCTGAGCGCAGGCGGCTGTGTCGCCTTCTATCCCACCAAGATCCCGCTACACTACCGCAGCAAGTGGCTCAAGGATGGCGATACCTTCGGCGACCTGGTGAAAGGCTGCCGCGGCCTGGGCATGAACATCATCGCCCGCACCGATCCCCATGGGCTCCATCAGGACATGGCCGACGCACATCCCGATTACGTCCTGGTCGGTGCGGACGGCAAACCGAGGAAACATTGGGCCGATCCAGACTACTGGGTCTCCTGTGCCCTGGGCCCCTACAACTTCGACTTCATGACCCGCGTCACCGAGGAGATCGTCAGCCTCTACCGTGTCGACGGCATCTTCTCCAACCGCTGGGCCGGCTCGGGCATGTGTTACTGCACGCATTGCGCCAGGAACTTCCGCGACTTCTCCGGCCTGGACCTGCCGCGCACCAACAATCCGCAGGACCCCGCCCGCCGCCAGTACATCGTCTGGAAGGAGAAGCGCCTCTTCGAGCTCTGGCATCTATGGGACTCCCGCATCAAAGCCATCAATCCCACTGCGGCCTACATTGCCAACGCCGGCGGTGGCGCCCTGAGTGACCTCGACATGAAGACCATCGGCGCGCTGACGCCCACGCTCTTCGCCGACCGCCAGGCCCGCCACGGTCTGATGCCTCCCTGGACCAACGGCAAGAACGGCAAGGAGTACCGCGCCGCCCTCGGCCGCAAGCCCATCGCCGGCATCTTTAGCGTCGGCATAGAAGAGGCGTATCGCTGGAAAGACTCGGTGCAGAGCGGTGACGAGATCCGGCTCTGGGTAATGGATGGAGTCGCGCAGGGCCTGCGCCCCTGGTTCACCAAGTTCAATGCGAAGCCGCTGGACCGCCGCTGGCTCCCGGTCGTCGAGGAGATCTACACCTGGCATCATCGTCACGAGCGCTACCTGCGCAATGAGGGATCCCTCGCACGGGTCGGTCTCGTTTACTCGCAGCAGACGGCAACCTTTTATGGCGGGGAGCGGGCAAGGGCCAAGGTGGAAGACCACACGCTGGGCTTCTACCAGGCCCTGTTGGAGGCACGCATCCCGTTCGAGATGGTCCACGACCGCATGCTGGAACCCAACCAGCTCGCCCGCTACCGGACTCTGATCCTCCCCAACATCGCGGCTCTCTCGAAGGCCCAGTGCGAACAGCTCAAGGCGTTTTCCGCAGCCGGCGGCAGCATCGTCGCCACGCACGAAACGTCGCTGTACGACGAATGGGGCAAACGACGGGAAGACCTCGGGCTGTCCGCTCTGTTCGGCGCTTCCGTCAGCGGAGCTCTCGAGGGCCCCCTGCAGAACTCTTACCTGAGCCTCGTCAAAGACCCGGCCTCCGGACGCTTCCATCCGCTACTGGCCGGCATGGAGGAGGCCGGCCGGATCATCAATGGGACACACCGCCTGCCGGTCCGCGCGACGGCGGCCTTGGCGGCTTCCCCGTTGACGCTTGTCCCGTCTTACCCCGACCTGCCCATGGAGTCCGTCTATGTGAGACAGGCACCGGGCAAGGAGCCAGGCGTGTTTCTGCGGGAAAACGGCAAGAGCCGCATCGTCTATTTCCCCTGGGATCTCGACCGGACCTTCTGGGAGGTCATGTCGCTCGATCACGGCCGCCTGCTCCAGAATGCGGTCCGCTGGGCGCACAACGAGCCTCAGCCCATCACAGTCAAGGGGAAAGGCCTCTTCGACCTGGCCGTCTGGACCCAGAAGAACTCCATGACCGTCCACCTCGTCAACCTGACAAATCCGATGATGATGAAGGGCCCTGTCCGCGAGGTGATTCCCTCTCCACCGCAAACGGTCGTCGTGCGGTTGCCGCAGGGCAGGACCGCGGCCGCCGTACGCCTTCTGGTGGCGGACCGCACCGTGGCGGCCAAACGCACCGGGGAGGGTCTTGAGATCGACGTTCCGCCGATTGGCATTAACGAGGTGGTAGCGATCGACTTTGCCGGCTAGCCGGGCTATTGGCGCGGCGTGTGAACGTTCCTTTCCGCGTGTCATCATTGCCCCGGCTGGCAAGGCGCGCTCATCGCCGGTTGTCCCTGGCGCGGCTTGGCCCTCCGGCCAACCGGTCCCCACCGGCCGCCTCTCGCGACACCTCTTCGCGGATGAGTCCGTCGCGGCCGTCTGCGAAAAGGCTAGGTCCAACGGCTATCCATCCACGCTGAACGTACTGGTCAGGCGAAGCTTGCAGCTTCCATAATCAGGCGCTACCTGCGCGGCTTTCCGCTCCCGGTCCAGATGGGATCGCTGGGATCGCGCCGTCCGTTGCGCCCAATGCCACAACTCGAGAGCCTCCTCCCACTGCTTCCGGTCAGAGCGGTAGCTCGCCGTCAGGATGTCAAGCAAAGACGTGGATGCGCTCGCGGCGGCAGCATGCCTCTCTGCCGTGATCGCCGCACGGAACTCCGTCTTAAGCCGGTCGATTTCCTGGTCCATTTTCTAGTTATTCGTGCTCTGCGTACTCATCGCATCCAGCATCTGGCTGATGTAGTTGTACTGCTGTTCCAGTGAGGCCACCAAGGCATCGGCCGCAGCCATTCGCTGTTCCAGATCAGCCTGCATGCTGTCGATGTAGCTCTGTTTGTCCGCAATCTGCCTGTCAAGGGCGGCTGCCTGCCCATCCAACGCCTTCTTCGCAGTCGCCAGCGTACCCGTAACCGCGTCCTCCACTTCGTCCAGCGCCGAGACCGCCTCGTACAGAAATCCTCTGGTTGTCGAGGCGCCCAGGAAGTTTGTGACTCCGGCGGAATCCGCAAAATTGGCCGCGTAGAAGGACATCTCGTTGAAGTCCATGTGACCGGTCTGGTCCAGACTCACGCCGAGCGCGGCGAGCGAGTTCACCCCAGCGCTAGCCTCCACTTGGCTCGTCATCCTCTGCAGCGCCCTCGTGAGGTTGCGGATCACGGCTTGACCCGCCAGCGCCCCGCCAGCCGTTCCATGGTGCGTGTCCACCTCATCGACGGCCGCGTTGTAGGCGTTCACCAGGGAGGCTAGTGCGTTGGCAACCGCGGAACTCTCACGCGTGAGGGTGATACTGGTCGGCTGCCCCGTCGCGCTGACACCTAGCAGGTTCACACTCAGACCTGGCGCAATCGTCACAGAGCGGGAATCGCTCTCCGAAATCTTGCCGGATCCGTTCACCTTATACATCGCCACTTCGCCGCGGATCTGCTCGGACTGAAGTTGGATGGCTCCATCGGTCAGCGTCACCGGGAAATCGCCCAGTTTCGAAGCCTTCAGGGACAATCGGTAATCCGGCGCCGTGTTCGAACCTACATTCACCATCGTGGCCCGGACCCCATTCAGCGAATTCGCATTGATCGCGTCCACCAGGCCGCTTAAGGTGTTCCTGGCCGGCTTGACCGTGAAGGTGTTCGAGCCCACGGTGAGCTGAAATACAGGGACTGCCTGGTTGCTGAGGCTCTGCGAATCCGGATTAAGAACGACATTGGGACCGGGCACGGAACTCAAAGTGGAGGTCATCGCGCCGCTCTCGTCGCCGCGACTCTGCTCGGATAGCAGGTTGATTGAGCCATCGCTCAACTGGATCCCGAGATCGCCCTGCACCGTGCTCACGACGGACAACCGGAAGTCCGGTGCCGCCACCGTGCCTACGTTGACCGTGGATGCCTGTACATTGGCCCCGGATTGGGCATTGATTGCGTCAACGAGGCTCTGCAGTGTATTGGAAGACGGGCTGAGGTCAAATGTACTGCCACCCACCGTGAGGCGGAACGCGGGTGCTGCGGTTTTGCTCAGGCTCTGGCTGCCAGGGTTGCTCACACGGCGAGGCCCCGCATCTGAACTGAGCGTCGTGGTGTATGCCCCCTGGTTCAGCACCTCGATATCGTACGTTCCCTCAATGGCGCCGCTGGAGACCGAAGCGCTGACCGTCCTGGAGTCGGTGAGTGTTGCGCGAATCGCTCCACTGCCCATGGCATCGTCCAGTCCTGAAAGTGCTGTCTGCAAGGCCTGGACTTTTGTGTCCAAACCTGCCAGTGCCGTGGACTCGTCCGTCAGATTCGTCTTCTGCGTCTTGAGCTGGTTGAGAGGCATCGACGCGATGGCTACCGTGCGATCGATGATCGTCTGGAAGTCAATCGCGTAACGGCTGTTCCCATTGAAGATTGTGCTCATAAGGCGTTCGGACCGGGAGGTTTCCGGCCGCCCGGTCCGACTCGGGTTTTTAGCGAACGGTTAGCGGTTAACCGCGGAGCAGGGACAGAATGAGCTGCGGCGCCGAGTTGGCTTGCGCCATGGCGGCCACCGCGGCCTGTTGCAGCACCTGCGCCTTGGTCAGGTTGGCGGCTTCCGCGGCCACGTCGGCATCCCGGATGCGGGACTCGGCGGCCGAGAAGCTGGAGATCTGGGACTGTGCCAGAGAGAGAGCGTAACTCAACTGATTCTGGCCGCGGCCAACTGCGGCCTGGGCGGAACCGAGTTTCGAGATCGCCGACGAGATGGACGAAACGGCTTTCAAGGCGTTCGACATCGTGTCAATCGCGATCGTGCTGGTGACGTCGCCGAGCGCTTCTGAGTTGACTGACCCAGCCGTCGTCGTGGCATCCGAGGCACTTCCGTCAACGCCCGTGTTGTTCGCCGTGCTGCTGACGCTCACTTTGAAGTTGTCGCCACTGCTCAGGAAGTTGATCTTCTCCGCGCCACCGACATTCTCCTTCACCGCCACGATGCCCTGCAGGGACGCAATGTTGGATTGCTGCAACTGCTTGTTGATCGAGTTGATCGCCTCGTCGATGCTGCGGGACGAACGTGCCGTCGCATCGTTCCGCAAGGAGACAACCTGGGACTGGATCTTCCCGTCCGCGTCGGTGACGGAAACGGTGAGGGTCTGATCGTCACTCGCGTAGGTAGGTGCAGAGAAGGCCAAAGCCGTGCTCTGCTGTGCCCCGTTCGAATCGACAGCATTCCGCTTCGACGCCGACACGGTCAGGTTATTGGCGGCCGCGGCGTTGAACGTGGATCCGGAGACGCCAAAGCCCAGGTCGGCATCCAATGCCACAGCACCGCCATTCACGCGGAAGAACGTCCCGTCGGAATCCAGCTTCAGAGCCGTTCCGGAGCCGTCCGCCGTCAGGCCCGCCTTCTGGAGAGTGGAATCTGCGGCGATCTGCTGATTGATGGCGTCCGCAACACTGCTCAAACTACGATTGGCCGCTGACGTCACTGTCGAGAACGTGAAGAGCCCGCCAGAGATGGCATTGCCGGCGAAAGTCAGCGTGTGGGATCCGCCCTTGTTCGCGTTCTCAATCGCGATGCGGCCATCCTGGGTCACTGAAACCGTCGCACTGGCGCCACCGGTCAGGCCTGCGGCATTGATCTGGGTTTGGATCTGGCCGGCAATGCTCAGCGCACTGCCACCCGCGGCCGCTGTGCCGTACCCAATCGAACCCGCCGTGAAGCCAAGGTTGGCGACACCCGTCTTTCCGGACGCCGTATTGATCGCAACGCTATGCCCGACACCGGTGTCATAGCCTGTGATCACGAGATTGCCTGTGCCGTCCACGGAGGCAACCGCCTTGTCTGCGCCAAACTGAGCATCGATGGCAGTTTGGACAACTCCGGCGATCGTACCGCTGTCATAGGTGCCATCCGCCACACTGACTGTGTGGGTGACCCCATCCACCGTCAGGTCAAAGGCTTCGTTGTTGCTGGCCGCTGCCACTGTCACGGTCGCAGCACCCGCGAACTTGCCGCCGCTGGCCGTGACAGCGCCACCCGCCGGGGCTGAGTCGGCGAGCGTCACGTTGACGGTCTGTCCGTCGATCACCACGTCCAGGGAATGGTTGGCACTCGTAATTGTGCTGTTGGCAGGCAGAACGGCAGTCTGCGACTTGGCTGCGGTTGCATCGCCATCAGTGAGGTCCACCGTGATCTGACGAGCCGCTCCACCAGCGAGAGAAATCTCCAGCGTCGAAGTGCCGCTGGTCGTCGAAGCCGCGTAGTTGCTGCCCGTGATGGTGTTGTAGTCCACCGCACCCGCGGCGCCGCTGTTGAAAGCGCCCAACCCGAGCAAGTTTCCGGTATCGCCGGAGGCCTGGACACTGAACTTGTCTCCATGGCTGCTGGTGAAAGTCAGCGGTGTGCCGAGGGCCCCGCCGCTGACGGTGATGCCGGCATCCACCAGCGCCTGGTTCGCACCAACCTGGGACGTGAGCGAGGTGACCGCGGCGGACATCGCAAGCCCGCCCGCCACGGTGACATCGACAGGGCTGCTGAGCCCGGCTCCGGTGATGCGCACCGTCACGTTGCCTGCACCGAGAGTTCCGGCCTGCGTATTGGCGCCTTGGACCGACGTGGTAAGCGAAGCTCCGCGCGTGGCGGGATCTCCACCGGCCGTACTGAAATTGCCCATCAACGCATTGGCTTTCACATCACCGGCTTGCACCTGGATGGGCGCATAGGAGGAGTTAAACGCCAACTGCTGGCCGCCATTGGCATTCGTGAAGGCCGAAGCCGAGATTCCGGCGCCCTTGAACGCATTCGCCGCCGGCGTCACGTTGTTCTCCGCCTGCCCGATGGCATCGTTAATCGCCGTCACCAGGCTGTCGAGATCGCTGACGCCGGTGGTATTGACTGAAAGTTTGATCTTGTTGGCGTCCGAGAAGCCGGCGCCGGAGATGTAGAAAGTGGTATACCCCGCCGCGCTCGTATTCCCGGTGTCACTCAGGATCTCGGCCACGGTGTGAGTCGCAGACGTGGAGCCGATGTCGGTGGTGTCGTCGCCCGCCAGCACCTGCATGCCCTTCAGGTTTAGGCTCTTTGTATCGACCGCTGCGCCGCCCAGGTCAAGCTTCACCATGCCGTTCGTCGTGTCCACCGCACCGAGGCCTGAGGTGCGGCCGCCGCCCACGAACACCGACAGCGTCTTGGCGTAAAGACCGTCCTTGTCGAGGCCAACCGCCTGCGCCTGACGATCGATTTCCTTCAGCAGCGTCTGGAACTCATCGTTCAGCACCTTGCGGTCGCCGGTAAACGTCTGCGACGCCGACTGCGAGGCCAGCGTCTTCAGCCGGTCGATCATCTTCGAGATATTATTCATGCCGCCGTCAATGATCTGCAGCGTGCTGATGCCGTCATTGGCGTTGCGGACACCCTGGGAAAGCTCAGCCACGTCGCTGCGGAACTTGTTGGCCACGGCCAGGCCGGCTGCGTCGTCACCGGACTGGTTGATGCGGTAGCCGGAGGTGAGACGCTGGATGGTCTTGCTCTGGAAGTCGCCATTCACGCGCATATTCTCCTGCGCGATGAGCGAATTCACGTTGGTCTGGATGGAAAACATACGATTGGCAAATCCTTTATGCGTGCGATGCCGGAGATTCCTTCCGGCGATCCCGAACCGAAATCAGTTCGGAGTCACTGCCCATATCGGCCGGCTCTGCGGAAGATGAGGAAAAATGAGGTGGCGGGAAAACCGGACCAGCGCAGTCACCTTCTAGCCGCCATCCCGTGGCTGTGGACAGGCCACTGTAACTTCAGAGGTGATCCCCCTCGAGCCACACGCCAGGCCGGTTCCCATCTCCGCCCGAAGCCTCCGCGCCAGTTGAGCCGGTGGCTCCGCGCCAACCCCCTGGGCGGCTGAACGGTTCTGCTCACTCACCTGCCGGATCTCGCCACGCACGATCGCCAACCGTTTGGGCACCACCAGGCCAAGCTTCACGTGGCCTCGTGTGCACTCCAGGATTTGGATCTCAATCTCGTCCCCAATCAGGATGGCGTCAGCCTCGCGGCGCAGCATCACGAGCAAGGCGAATCTCCTATGGGGTGCCGTAACGCATAGGCCGGATTGTCCTGAATGATCTGCATCGCCCGGCCGGCCGGAACGTGGATCACCAACGGCGCCATCAGATTCGCGGTGGGCGGACCATCCTCGCTCACCGAGACAATTGCGAGACACGCAATGTCGGGGCCGATGCCCGCGGCACAGTCCGCGGGTAGCCTCAGCGCCAATCGCTCGTGCGGCTGCAGGTCGATCGTATAGTCCGCACACAGCGGCAGCACCGGGACGGTGACGAAGCAAAGCTTCGGTGTGGCCACGCTCTGCAGGAAGATCAGCGGCGCACAGTCTTCCCGGGAAATCGACACGAACTCGGTCTCATGTTCAAATCCGGGAAGCCCGCGTTCAAAATGGAGCACGCAGGCTTCCGGAAAACTCACTTCGCCAAAATACACTGTCTGAATTGCTTGCATTGGAACCGATCTGTCCCTATTCGGAACACCTGTTCAAATACTTGCAATCCGTCCGCCAAGCCGCCTAATAGCTCACGGAAAGATGATACTCTCGCGGCTCAGGAAGTGGTGGATAGGCCGCCGGGTAGCCGGAGGAGTAGTTGATCCATCCGTATTGGCCAGCGGGCTCGGGCGCGGGCTCCGGATCAAGCTCCGCCGTTGGCGTTGCACAAGGCTCCAACGGCACCGGCACTGTCTCCTTGCAGGCCAGCCACGCCTCCTGAATCACCCGTAGCAGACGCACCACCTCGTCCAGCGGGCCATCGGTTTGGTCCAGATTCGCCGTCAACAGACGGCCGCGCAGGTAACAATATGTCTCCGCCAGATTCCGGCTCACTGCGCCGCCCACCTCGTGATTCAGCGACACCTCAAGCTCTGTAATGATCTCGTACGCCTTGGAGATCGCTCTCGAGCGCCCGGCGATGTCACCTTGCCGCAGGCACTCACGCGCCAGTCCGGCCGAATCAATCGCGGCCTGATACATAATCTGGACCAGCTGAATGCCATCAGCATTCAGAATCCGGCTTTCAAAGTAGGAGTCCTGGACATCAATCGGCAAAGCAGTGTTTCTCCCTCACAAGCCTCATCGGCCGCCTGCGGCCTTGTGAGATGAAAACTGAGCTGACTTCCCTCAGCTGCCCGGGCTGCTCAGCTCTCCAGCTTCCGCAGGACTGACTGGATACCCGGAGCCATGGCTAGCATCAGCTTCCGGTTCTCTGCGCCGCCCAGATCGGACACCACATACGCCAGATAGTCGCGCGTCTCGATGGCCGCCATTTGGAATCGAGCGGCGCGCGCCTCGTACAACGCTACCCCGTGTTCCTGCAGTTCCGGCAATATCTGGTCCCGAACGAAAGACTCCTCCACGTTCCGGCGTGTGATGATCACCGACAGAAGCTTGGACTCGGACTTCAGCTGAAAATGAACAAACTTGCGGCCTCGCCGCGTACACAGATGCGCCGAGTAGAGCTGGAAGGACTGCGGGGCCTGCTGTTGGACCACCGTCAGCACTTCGGCGAACTGCGGCGGCAGATCCTTTACGGCCTGTGCCAGCGGTGGAATCGTATCCGGCACCCGGCCATAGACGGAACAGTGCAAATGATCATCGAGCCCCGGACGCATGGTGGTCGACACCTTCACCAGCATCGAGTTCATGAACGACTCGCGCTGCCCGGCCGTCAACCGCAGGTGGCCCTGCTGATACGCAACCCCCGCCGAAATGCAGAGAATCAGCGCCGCGGCGGCCGGCACCCACACGGCCGCCCGCCAGACGCCCTGCTCCTGGCGTTGCTGCTCCGCGTCCAGCCGCTGCCGGATCTTTACCTGTAGCTCCGGCGGCACCTGCTGGCTGCGCACAGCCTGCCGCAACCGCGCGGCCAGTTGTTCATCCCTTGGTATCGAGTCCATCGGCTCGGAACTCATAGTCCTTGCTCCTTCGCCAGCTTCTTCCCGATCCCGTATGATTCGGCGACAGACTGCAGCTGCGCCCGCAGCAGCTTGCGCCCCCGGCTGATCCGGGACATCACGGTGCCCAACGGCAGGGAGAGGATGGTGGCAGCGTCCTTATAGGCAAATTCTTCCACGTCGACAAGTAGAATGACGGCCCGGAATTCATCGGGGATCCGGTCCAGGGCAGCCAGGATCTCAGCATCCGTCAAGTGGTCAATCGTCGGCGGCGGCGCGACCAGGTTCGCCTCCAGGAACTCCTCCGACTCCTTCAACAGCGGGAAGCGGAACCACTTGCGCCGGTGGTGATTGATGCAATGGAACAGGATGCGAAACAGCCAGGCCCGGCAATTCGTGCCTGCTTCAAAGCGGTGGTACGACTTCCAGGCCTGCAGGTACACCTCCTGCACCACATCCTCCGCACGAGTGCCGTCGCCCAGTATCCGGGCAGCCGTCCGGAACAGGTCGTTCACGTGCGGCATCGCCTCGGCCTCAAACTCGGCCCGGGTAGATTCGGCCTTTGCGGCTGGTTTCAATTGCTCCACGAATAGCTGGCGTCCCGACAGCCCATGCTCCATGCCACGCTCCATCAGGACCGCACGCGGCCTGATAGTGACATATGACCCAGAGTAGGCGATCTATTCCCGGTTGAGGAGCGAATTTTCAGCCCCGGCTCGGCAGGGCCGCCAGGTGGCGCGCCAGAAACCGGCCCACGGGGATCGCCTCCTCCTCGGTCAGGCCATGCGTAACCAGCGGTCCCCGGAAACCGGCCTGGTGAAGCTGCGCCAGATAGTGCCCATAGTCCAGAACTCCTGCGCCTGCATGCGTGAAGCGCCCATCGGCCAGGCGATCCTTGGCGTGCGCCAGCGAGATCCGGTCGGCCAGCAGTTCAATGCCGTCCGCGACAATTGCCCGCTGGCGCTCCAGCGTCTCCACCTCGAACAGGTTCGCCCCGTCGAGGACGATCCTCACGCGGGGGCTGCCCAACTCATCGATCAGCCGCCGAGCCCGTTGCGCGGAACTGACGACATTCGCATGCTCCGGCTCGATGCCGAGATCGACATCGTACTCATCCGCAATCGCCAGGGCTTTCTCCATGTTCTCGAGCAGCGTGCGCCACGGTTCCGGCCCGTCATTCCCAGGGTGACGCCGCCATTGGTCCTCCGGATCCAGCGTGCCCGTACACAACGTCAGCAGCCGCGTCCCCATTGCCCGCGCCGCCTTCGCCAGCACACGCAACCTCCGCAGCCCGCTCTGCCGCACCGCGGCATCCGGATGAATCATGTTGTACGTAGCAGAGAGCGCGGCAATCTGGATCCCGGCCGCTGCCGCATCCGCCCGGATCTCGGCCGCAAGCTCAACCGGAATCTCCTCCGGCATCGGATCCAGGCCCGCGCAGGCCATGTTGTACTGCACCGCCAGGTACCCCGCCCGCCGAGCCGCCTCAAACGGCTGCCCGGCAAACGTCTTGGCGAAGATTCCGGGAATCACAGAACACCACCCTGCACGTCCGCCAGCCTCACCGGGCGCCCCGTGCGGGCCGATTCGGCGATCGCCACCATCGCACGTACCGAAGCGACTCCGTCCTCGATCCCGGCCCCAACCATCGGAGCCTGCTTCAGAATCGTGTCCGCAAAGCCCTCCAGCTGCCGCCTGTAAAAGTGCCCGTCCGCACCCAGCACGCGCGTCACAGAAGCCGTGGCCTCGTGAAAAATGTCCACCTCACTCGACTTGTAGAACCACGGATTGAACGTCTTGCCGATGACGCTCCCCCGCTCCCCGTAGATCTGGAACCCCTCGTGCCAGTCCATCCGGATCGCCACCGTGAGATCCAGGTGGCCCAGCGCGCCATTCGCGTAGGCGACATCCACAAACCAGCAGTAGGCGCCGAACCGCTGGCTCAGTCGTGCCTCCACTTCCACCAGTTCGCCGCCCAGATACCGGGCAGTATCCACCAGGTGGCTGCCGTGGGTCAGCAGAAAATAGCGGCGCAAGTCCGCCTTCGGATCCCCTTCCGGACGACGCGCCAGGCGGCTGGTGACCAGCGCAGGCTGCACCGCATCCGTCATCGCATAACGGTGAGTCGAATCGCAGTACCACGCCTTCAGCGCCAGCATCTCGCCCATCTCCCCGGCAATGAAATCGCGGGCCGCCTGCAGTCCTGCATCGTACCGCTTCATGTGCCCCACCTGCACCACGAGTCCCGTCTTCTCCACCGTCGACCGGAGCCGCTCCACCTCCTCCACCGCCAAGCCCAGTGGCTTCTCGCACAACACGTGCTTGCCCGCCTGCAATGCCAGTTCCGCGGCAGGAACATGAAACGCATCCGAGGTAGCCACAATCACCGCCTCCACCTCCGGATCCGCCAGCATCTCGGAGTAGTCCGAATACGCTCGGCGCGGCTCGAACGTAGCCGCCATCCGCGCCAGCAAATCAGGAGCGAGGTCGCAGATCGCATACAACTCCGTATTGCGGCCTTTGACGCAGCTTTCGAAGTGGGCTGCCTGGGCAATGGGTCCGCAACCCAGGACACCAACCCTGAGCAGCCGATCTTCCTTCGGGGGCATGATTGGATTCTCTATCAGTTCGCACCCCGACGGCTCGCCTAAACCTGCTGCCGGATCCAACCTCGTAGCAGATCCATCTTTACCGACTTCCGCAGGTGCGCCGCCCATCGGTCGATACGAGCCTGGCGCTCCGCGGTGACCTTGGCGTGCTGCTCCGCCGGCGGCAGACCGCATCGCCGCCGCGCCCGATCCACGAAGTGGTGCCGGAACGAATCGTCGTCGAACAGCCCGTGGACATAACTGCCCCACACCCGGGCTGATCCGTCGACAGCGCCATCAGCGATTTCAGCCTCGTCGCCTTCGCGCAGAATCCGGGCGAAGGGCACGCTGCCCGTCTCGTAAACCGTCTCGCCCATGTGAATTTCATACCCAGCGAACGACGGAGCACCCCAGCCGTCCACCCGCCCCGATGCCCTCCGGACCATCTTCTCCGCCTCCATCACCGTGCGCACCGGCAACAGGCCGAGTCCTTCCACAGAACGCGCCGCTCCGCCATTCTCGACTCCCACGGGGTCCTCAATGGAAAGCCCCAGCATCTGAAAGCCGCCGCAAATCCCGATGATCGGACCCGTGTGCGCCGCCAGCGCCGTCGCGAATCCACTAGCCCGCAGCCACGCCAGATCGTCCACCGTCTGTTTCGTCCCCGGCAGTATCAGCACATCCGCCAGTGCCGCCTCCTCCGGACTCTCCAGAAACGCCAGAGACACGGACGGCTCCATCCCCAGCGCATCGAAGTCGGTGAAGTTCGCCATATGCGGCAGCGCCACGACTCCCACCCGCAGGCGCCCGTCCGGCGCGCCACTCCACTCGCTGGCCGCCGTACGCCGGTCCTCTATCGCGACCCCGTCTTCCTCTTCCAGCCCCAGGTCGCGCAGATAATGCACCACCCCGACACAAGGGATCCCCAACCGCTCCTCCATCATCTCGACGCCCGGCGTCAGCAGCGCCTCATCCCCGCGAAACTTGTTGATGAGGAACCCCCGGATCCGCGCCCGATCCTCCGGCGACAGCAACTCGACTGTTCCGAACAGCGACGCAAAGACCCCACCGCGATCGATGTCGCCCACCAGCACACAGTCCGCCTCCGCCGCGTGCGCCATCCGCATGTTGACGATGTCGTAGGTCCGCAGATTGATCTCCGCCGGTGAGCCCGCGCCTTCCAGCAGGATGAGATCGTGCTCCGCCGCTAGCTTCCGGTAGCTTTCCAGTACAGCCGGAAACAGCGCTGCTGTGCGGTTTTTGAAGTAATCGGCCGCCGTCACCTGACCCCACACCCGCCCCTGCAGCACGATCTGCGCCCCTGTCTCGGAAGATGGTTTGATCAGCACCGGATTCATCTCCATCCGCGGCGTCACCCGGCACGCCTCCGCCTGCAAAGCCTGCGCCCGGCCGATCTCGAACCCATCTGGTGTGGCCGCCGAGTTCAGCGACATATTCTGAGCCTTGAACGGAGCCACCCGCCACCCGTCATCGGCAAAGATACGGCCCAGTCCAGCCGTAATGAGGGACTTCCCCGTATGCGAGGCGGTGCCAAGGATCATCAACGCGGGGGTTCTCATAGCTCTGCTACCAGCATGGCGCAGCCGCCCCGCCCGGTGCTGGCCGCCGTTTCGCAAACCCCTACTGCTCAAGCAGTTCTGAAACTTACCCCAAGCGGAATTGCTGGCAGGGCCCCGGACTCGGCGCTAGACTGTAGTTTGCAGTAGTCCCCCATGACCGGACCCGCTGAAGACCAGAAAGACTCCATCCGGGCCGAACTCCAGCGGATCCTGGCGAGCGCGGCCTTCTCCGGCTCCGAACGCCATCGAAAGTTCCTGGTCTTCGTCGTCGAACAGGCGCTCAAGGGCGACACGGAAAAGCTCAACGAATTCGTCCTCGGCTTCGAAGTCTTCAACAAGAACGAATCCTTCGACCCGCGAATCGACTCCATCGTCCGCGTCGAGGCCCGCCGCCTCCGCGAACGCCTCAGGAAGTACTACGAGGAGGAGGGGCAGGCCGATCCGCTCATCGTCACCCTCCGCCCGCGCAGCTTCGTCCCGGAGTTCACCCCACGCCAGCCGGCCTCCTCCCACACACCTGCCGCTGCCACCCTCTCTGCCTGGCTCCACTCGCGCCGCCTCTGGGTCGTTGCCGGCGCCGCGCTGCTCCTCGGCGCCGCCGCCACCGCCGTCTTCCTGTCCCTCCGGCCCAGGCCCTTCCTCCCACCCTCCACGGCGTCCATCATCGTCCTGCCCTTTCAGACCTTCGCCGGAGCCCCTGATCCCGAACTCGGCAGCGCCCTGGCCGATGCCATCATCTCCGGACTCGCCGGCAACCCCGGCCTCCGCGTGATCTCCCATGGCTCGTCCATTCAGTTCAATGAGTCCGGCGGCTCCCGCTTCGAGCGTGCCTCCAGCCTCGGCGTCGACTACATCGTCGAAGGCAGCGTCCGCGTCAACGGCACCCGCGCCTCCGTCTCCGCCAAACTCACCGACGTCCACACCCAGTCCTATCTCTGGGCCGACACCCGCGAGACCGAGACCGGCAGACTGTCCGATCTGGAACGGGACCTCACCCGCGCCATCCTGGGACACATCCGCATGCCCGCACCGCCGCGTGGAGGCCCACGCCTGGCTCGCCGCCCGGCGGGCTCCCCCCAAGCCTACGGAGCCTTCCTCAAGGGCCAATACTACTGGTATCAGGGCGACCGCGACAGCCTCGCCAGAAGCGCCGCTCTCTTCGAGGAGGCTCTGCGTGGCGACCCCACCTTCGCCCCCGCCTGGGCGTGGCTCTCACAAAGCTACCTGTTGATGGTCTTTCACCAGGACGGCCACGACTCCGAGGCCCTCAGCAAGGGACGCCAGGCGGCCGCTCGGGCTCTGGAACTTGACCCCGCTCTCGCCGAAGCCAACGCCGCCGCCGGCAGCTACGCCACCCTCGACTGGAACTGGCCCGAAGCCGAGCGCCGCTTCCGTCGTGCCGTCGAACTCAACCCCGATTGGGCCCAGGGTCACCTGATGTTTTCCATCATGTATCTCGTGCCCATGCGCCAGTTCCCGGAAGCCGTCCAGGAGGCCTTCCGCGCGCATTCGCTCGACCCGCTCACCACCGTCACCCGCACCATGCTCGCCGAGGTCCTCTACTTCAACCGCGACTATGCCCGCGCCATCGCCGAATCCGAGGATCTCCGTAAGGGCGCCGCCGGCCCGCCAACGGACCGAGCCTACCTGCTCTCCCTCAGTCTTTCCGGCCAGGGCGAGCGGGCACTCTCCCACTGGAAACAGCCGGCCGGCCGCGGGGAAGATCCTCTGGGTCTGGCCCTTCGCGGCTACCTGCTCGCCCGCCAGGGCGACCGCACCCAGGCCTTGGCCATCCGCAGCCGGCTCACCGCCAGGGCGGAATCATCCCATGTGCCTTCCATCTCGCTGGCCTTGCTCAGCACGGGCCTGGACGATTTCGACGAAGCTCTGCGTCAGCTTCGTATCGCGGTCGGCCAACATAGCCCGCTCGCATCGCAGATCGCCGCCGACCCAGTCTTCGAGCCGCTGCGCAAGGACCCCCGCTTCGCCGCCCTCCTCCACCAGATGAACCTCCGCTAAAGTGCCTCGCTCACTCATACCGCAGGCAAATCATCGGATCCACCTTCGCCGCCCGCCGCGCCGGCAGATAGCTCGCCAGCAGCGCCACGACAGCCAGCACGCCGCCCACCCCAGCCATCGTTAGGGGATCCCGGGCCCCCACTCCAAACAGCAGCGTCGCCAGCAATCGCGTCAGCGCCAGCGCGCCCAGCAACCCAATCCCCAGCCCCAGCGCGGCCATCGCCACACCACGCTTCAGAATCAGTCCCACCACGTCCGCAGCCCGCGCGCCCATCGCCGAACGGATCCCGATCTCATGCGTCCGCTGCACCACCGAGTACGAGATCACACCGTAGATCCCAATCGCCGACAACAGCAGCGCCACCGCCGCAAACCCGCCCAGCATGATCGAGTTCAACCGGTTGCCGGCCATGCTCTCCGTTTTGATCTGCTCCAGCGTCTTCATGTCCGTCAGCGCCTGGTCTTTGTTCACCTGATGCACCGCGTCCGTGATCGCGTTTTGCAGCCGCAGCGGATCCATCGCCGCCCGCACCACCAGCGACGTTCCGAAAACCGGACTCTGCTCGTTGCTCACATACATCCCGGGATTGTCGCTGGTCTCATCCAGATTGCCCACCTTCTCATCCCGCACGACACCCACCACCTCCCAGGGAATCTCCTCTCCCAAGGCCGTCTTCCCCGGCACAATCTCCTGGATCAGAATCCGTTTGCCTACCGGCTCCTCATTCGGGAAGTACTTGCGTGCCATCGTCTCATTGATCACCGTCACTGGCGGAGCGCCCTTTCCGTCGCCTTCCGCCAACCCGCGCCCCTTCTGAAACCTCATCCCGATCGTCCGGAAGTAGGACGGACTCACCATCTTGAAGAAACACGCCTTGCGGTTCGCCCGGTCCACGATGGGCTTGTCCGCAATCTGGAACGGCATCCCGTAACCCCAGCCCTGCATCGGCAGCGCCGACGTCAACGCCACATCCCGCACACCAGGCAGACCCTCCACTCCGGCCACCACTTGCCGCAAATACGTGTTCAAGGCCTCGGGTGTCGCGAACCGGGTACTGGCAATCGGCAGGCCCGCCGTAATCACATTCTCTGAAACGAACCCCGTCTCCACCTGCTGCATCGCGAAGAAACTGCGGATCAACAGGCCCGACCCCGCCAGCAGCAGAAATGCCAGCGCCACTTCCGTCACCACCAGCGCCGAGCGCAGCCTGTGCTTTGCTCCGCCCGTGCTCGAGCCCCGGCTGCCTTCCTTCATGCTGCCCGCCAGATCCGACCTCGTCGCCTGAATCGCCGGAGCCAGCCCGAAGACCAGACCCGTCACAATCGACAGACCGATGGCGAACAGCAGCACCCGCGAATCCAGCGTGATCGTCGCTTCCGATGGCAGCGAAAACGGCGGCAACGCCGCCTTCAGTCCCGCAATCAGCGCATACCCCAGTGCCACCCCCAGCACCCCGCCCAGCAGCGACAACAACACACTCTCCGTCAGGAACTGCTGGATCAACCGCCAGCGGCTCGCGCCCACCGAGACCCGGATTGCCACCTCCCGCTCCCGCACCGTCCCGCGCGCCAGCGTCAGGTTCGCCAGGTTCGCACAGCCGATCAGCAGCACCATGCCCACCGCCGCCAGCAGCACGTAGAGTGACTTCCTCAGTTGCGGGCCCACCGTGACCTCGGTCAGCGGGTCCACCGCGACACTCCAGCCTTTGTTCGAATCTGGGTAGTCCCGCGCAATCCGCTGGCCGATCGCATCCATCTCCGCCTTCGCCTTCTCCACCGTGACGCCCGGCTTCAACAACCCGATCGCGCCAAACCAGTGGAAGTTCCGCGTCATGTTCTCTGGCTCGAACACCAGCGGCCGGAAGATCTGGGCATACGACCTGTCGAACGCGCTGCCCGCCGGCAGCACTCCAATCACCACGTGCGGTTCATTGTTCAACTGGATCACCCGCCCCACAATCGTCGGATCCGAGCCGAACTGCGAAACCCACAGCGCATTGCTCAGCACCGCCACTTTGCTCTTGCCCGGTTGATCCTCATCCGCGGCGAACGTCCGGCCCAGCACGGCCTGGACACCCAGAATGTCGAAACCGTGTGCCGACATCCGCTGTCCACGCAACTGGATCGGATTGCTTACACCCGTCAATGTCACTGAGCCGCCAGTGCGCGCCGCCATGTACTGAAACACCGTGAGGCTCTTGCAAAACTCCGCGTTGAAACTAAAGGAATTGAGGAAATTACGTTAGGGGGAATGGGGTCGGCCGCAGTAAACTGTTGTCGCCAAACAAACCGGATACCACGAGCCAACCCCATATGGAGCTTACCTCTCGTCAGTTTCTTGGATACCACGAGCCAACCCCATATGGAGCTTACCTCTCGTCAGTTTCTTCTGCAATTCGGCCATGTCACGCAGCAGGAACTCTTCCCCCTGCTGGAAGAGTCGCTCGGCCCGCTCAGTCCGCAATTGAGACTGCTGGCGTCGCTGGCTGCGCTGATGCCCTTGGAGCGTTTGTTGAGCGCGCGTCGAGCCCACACCGGCCGTCCCGCCAAAGATCGAGCGGCTTTGGCGATGGCGTTTGCGGCCAAGGCAGTTTTGAATCTGCCCACTACGCGCGATCTCATCGGCCGGCTTCGGGCGGACCCCGCCCTCCGCCAACTGTGCGGTTGGCAAAGCCAACGCGGCTTGCCTCATGAGTCGAAGTTCTCGCGAGCCTTCGCTGAGTTTGCTTCCACCCAGTTGCCGCAGCAGTTGCATGAGGCCGTTGTGAAGACTACCCAGGGACAGCGACTGATTGGCCACATAGCCCGGGACTCGACGGCGATTGCAGTTCGTGAACACTTTCCAGATCGGCCAGTGGCGAAGAAGAAACGCAAAGGCAAACGAGGCCGGCGGAAAGGTGTCACGGACGCGCAACTGCGTGCGAAAGCCAGCCAGAGAGGCACCCGCCTTCAGCGCCAGCGCCATCAGAAGATCAAGGAAATGCTCGCCGGACTTTCCACCGAATGCAGCCTGGGAGTGAAGAAGGGCAGCCAAGGCCACCAGCACTACTGGAGGGGTTACAAGCTACATCTGGATGTGGCCGATGGGCAGGTGCCAATATCGGCAATTCTGACAAGTGCCAGCGTGCACGACTCGCAGGTGGCAATCCCGTTGATGACGATGACATCGGAGCGGGTGACGCATTTGTACGAGTTGATGGATTCGGCGTATGATGCCGACCCGATTCACGAGCACATTCGGCAGGGCGGGCGAGTGCCGATCATAGCGACGCATGGGCGGAGAGGGACGAAGAAGCCCTCAAAACTGACGAAGGCATTTCCAGTCAAGCTGCCGCCGGAGCTGTGCTGGGCAAAGAAGGACCGGTTCAAAGAGCGGACGATGATCGAGCGCGTGAATGCGAGATTGAAGGACGAATTTGGAGCGAGCCAGATCCGCGTGAGGGGAGCCCTCAAGGTGATGGCGCATCTGATGTTTGGGGTACTGGTGTTGACGGTGGATCAGTGGCAGAAGCTGGCAGTACAGAGGGCCTGAAACTCCGATAGAAGCGAAGCTGAAAAAGCAGGGCTGCAGTTGGCGGCCAGCCGGAGGCATGCGGTAAGCGCGGGCAGCAAGGCGCCAAGGGGGCTCGGATGGGGGCGGATTGAAGGAAAACTTCAATTGCAGGCCAGGAAAGGCCGCCACATATAATCCGCCACTAAAAGTCAAGTCAATTTTAGGCTGAGTTCTGCAAGACGGTCACCGGCTTCTCCAGCACGCGCATGATCCGGTCCGCATTCGCATACGGCAGCGGCTTCAGCAGGACCCCGTCTACAAAACTGAAAATCGCTGTGTTCGCGCCGATGCCGATGGCCAGCGTGAGCAGCGCCACAGCCGTGAATCCCGGACTCTTCTGCAGAGTCCTCAACCCATACTGAACGTCTTGCCAGAAATCGAGCACACGGACCTCCGGCAGTTGATACGACTCATCAGTCCGTCAGTTCGTGTAAACTTTTCAAACTCCGCCAGTTTAATCAGAGCGGTTCCGGCCGCCGGCGCTTCTTTCCCTTGGCCTTCGCCATGCGCCACGACACCGTCAACAAGTCGCGCAGCGCATCCTCCCGGATCCGCGCCAACCGCACCAGCACCAGAGGATAGCTTCGGTAGTAATCCGTCAGATAGTACGTCTCCGGAGCCTCTTCCACGAACAGGTCTCGCTCCTCGATCCGGGCGCGCACCACCAAAGTGCCCGGCTCCGCCGAAGCATGCATCGCCAATCCGGCGACGAACACGCCATCCACCTTCAGCACCGGCGACCCGTCGTACTTGGTCGAAGCCTCTACGCCTGGCAGCGCAAGTCCGATCCGCCGTACCACCTCAAAGTCATTGGCCTCCTGGATTTGAGGCGATCCCTCCCCCGTTCCCATGCGCCTCCCGCGGACACCCTTACCCACCGCCCAACTCAGCCCCGTATCCGCAAAGCTCAATCCCCACCCGCTCCACGGTCTCTCTCACCCGGGGATCCACCAAAGCCCGCAGCTCCGCCGCCCGGCTCTCTTTCAACCGCGTCCGGGCAGCCTGTAGCTCCGCAGTGCAAAACCCCGGATGCACCATGAACTCTGTCGACCCGTCCGGCAGATTCTCCAACAGATGCACCACGTCCTCCGCGTGAAACCGCCCGGTAATCTGGAACCCGGCAAACCAATCGGTGGTCCGGCAGCCATGCCGTGCCAGCTTCCGGTGGAACTGCCCGCGCACCGCCCCAAACATCCGGCTCACGGCCCGCTTACCCAAAGGCACCTCAGCCGGCGCCCCCGTAATCGGCAGATCGAACGGCCTCCGCACCCAGCGCACGCCAAACTCCTCCGACAACCGCACAACCGCATCCAGCACGGGCGGAAACAGGTGCGTGTGCTTGTGCGTATCCAGATGCGTCGGCTGCAGCCCCGCCTCGAAGATCTTCACCATCTGGGCGCGGAGTTCGTTGTACACCCGGAGCTGCCTCAGCATCACAGCCTTCATCAACTCCGAGACCGTTCGCGGAAAACTGCGGCCCGGCTCCAGCAAAGACTCGCCCCCCACCAGCACCAGGTGCACACCGATGTCGAGAGTAGGCACCTCCCTCGCCAGCCGGACGGCATCCTCAAAGGCAGCCCCGTTCGCCATCAGGGTTGTGGATGTGAGAATCCCCTTGGTATGCGCCTCCAAGATTCCGGCATTCACGTCGCGCGTGAAGCCGAAGTCGTCGGCGTTGACAGCCAGGAGTTTGCGGCCCATCAGAACAGCTTCAACTGAATGGTGAGGAACTTCTTCGGATTCGCCCGGAAGTCCTTCATCATGGCCTGGATCTCCGCCGAGGTGGAGGTCAGGTTCTGGTACAGCGCCGGATTCACCATCAGCTGGCCAATCGTCCCGCGGCCGGAGTTCACACTGTCGATCGTGTTGTTGATCCGGTCCAGGGTCGCCACCAGCTTGTTGTGCAGCGCCTCATCTTTCAACAACTTGCCCGCCGTGCCTTTGCCGGCGTTCAGGTCCGACAGCAGAACGTGCAGGTCCGACGTCGACTTCTTGAGCTCATCGAACAAAGCCGGGTCCTTCAACAGTCTGCCGGCTGTACCTTCGCCGCGCTCCAGACCGGCCACCAGATTGTCCATCCGGGTCAGCGTCTGCCGCAGGTCGTTGTAGAGCCCTTCGTCATAGAGCAGGTGGCCGATCGTACCCTTGCCCTCGCTCATGGCCTTGGTGATCTTCTGGGCGTCGCCCATGATCCCGTTCACCTTGTCGTAGATCTCCGAATCGTATAGCAGCTTGCCGATGCTGCCCTTGCCCGATTCCACCTGCGACACGACTTTATCGATGCGCTTCAGGATCGACTGGACCGAATCCAGCAGCGGCATCGCCGACTGCATGATCTCCAGAAAGTCCTTCTCGTCCCGCGCCTTCAGCTCGCCGCCCTGCTTCACCATCACAGGGCTCGATCCGCGCTTGATGTTCAGGAACTTCGCGCCCAGCACATTCTCAGCGCTGAACCCCACCACTGAGTCGTCCGGAATCATCGGCATGTACTTCCGGTCGATCGCCATGGTCATCCGGATAGCCCGGTCGTTGTTCTTGTCGCCGGTCAGGTCGATCTTCTTCAGCTTGCCGATCAGAATGCCGTTCAGCCGGATGGCCGCGCCTTCGCTCATCGCCCCCGAATCCTGCATGAAGGTGTAGAGCGACGCCTTCTCTTCGAAGGGATTGTCCGCACCCGTCATCAGGAAGATCAGGACGGCCAGCAGCACCAGGGCAATCAGCGACATGATCCCCACCCTCAGCTGTGACCAGGCAACTTTATTGGACGCCGGCATTCCTTCTCCTTAGCTTGCCACGAAAGCGGTCCGCGGCTCAGCGGCTGGCAAATTTGGCGACATAGGGATCCTTGCAGCAATCGAAGTCAAACGATGCCCCCAAAAAGGCAATGGCACCCTCCTTCATCACCATGTAGCGGGTCCGGGTGGAGTCTCCGTTGCTACCCACAGGCCGCAGCCCGCCATCTTTTTCGTTATATCGGTACCGCTCCAGGATTTCTCCATCCTGGTGGCGGTGCGTCACAATCACCGTGGTCGCGCCTCGCACGTCTCTGCCTTTTACGATCAGAGCGATGATGTTGTTCGCCGTAATCGGGTCCAGGCCCGCCGTCGGCGAATCATACAGCAACAGTTCCGGCTGGGTCACAATCGCACGGGCAATGCCCACCCGGCGCCGCATACCACCGGAAAGCTCACTGGGGAACTTCTCCAGTGTGTGCCCCAGCTCAACGAAGTCCAAGGATTGCTCCACCTTGGGCTGAACCTGCTCTTCCGGGATCTTCAACAGCCGCTGGTTGAGCAGCGGGTAGCCGACGTTCTCCTCGATCGTGAAGGAATCGAACAGCCCGCCTTCCTGGAATAAGACCCCGATCCGGCTGCGCACGTCGAACCATTCCCGCTCCGGCAGCCTCGTCACGTCCTGCCCGAAGAGATGGATCCTCCCTGACGTAGCAGGCAGCAAGCCAAGGGCCAACTTCAACAGCAGTGTCTTCCCGCTGCCGGCCGCACCGTGGATGATCAGCGTCTCCCCGCGCCTCAGCTCGAAACTGACCTGGCGCAGGAACACGTTATCGTCAAAGCCGAAGCTGACGTCGTCAAAAATGAGGATCGGCTCTTCCTGTGGGTTGCTCATGGCGGCCTTACATGGAGACGAAGATCCGGCCGATGATGAAGGTCAACACCACAACCCACACCGACGCCACAACCACCGCTTGCGTCGTGGCCCGTCCTACGCCCTGTGTTCCCCCGGTGGTCCGCATGCCGTAGAAACAGCCCACCAGCGATAGCACGATGGCGAAGATGAAGGGCTTTAACAACCCCTGGGCGATGTCGTCATAGCCCAGCGCGCGCCAGGCCGTGTTCCAGTACTGGGCGCCCGTCGTCAGCGGCAGCATCACGCACGCCACGATGTACCCGCCCACCAGTCCCACGAAGTCCGCCAGAACGGTCAGCAGCGGCAGAACAACAGCCGTGGCTAATAGCCGCGGCTTCACCAGCTTCATCACCGGATCGGTGCCCAGCGCCCGCATGGCGTCGATCTGCTCGGTCACCTTCATCGACCCCAGTTCGCTGGCCATGCCCGACGAGTTCCGCCCGGCCACCATCAGCGCGGTCAGCACCGGGCCCATCTCGCGCACCAGCGTAATCGCCACAATCATGCCAACCTGGCTGGTGGCGCCGTAGGTCTGCAGCGCCCGCGACATCTGCAAGGCCATCACCGCGCCGCTGAAAAATCCGGTGAGAATGACGACCGGCAGGCTGCCGACGCCGATGAGATCCATCTGGGTGAAAACGTCGTCCCAGTAGTAGGGTTTCAGAACGACGCCGCGGGAGGCCCGCGCCGACAACTGGACGAACTCCTGGAACGTAAGGACAGGAGCTTTCAGGAATTCCAGCAAAGCGCAGCGATCCCCTTGAAATCTGATGCTACCATACGGGGCGGGAACGGCTCTTTCTGTAACAATTGGAATTGGATATGAAGGGTCTCACCGACATCGACGGCATCCTCGTAGGCCATGCCTCGGACTTCGAAGCGCTCACCGGTTGCACCGTCATCCTGTGCGAACAGGGCGCCGTAGCGGGCTACGACATCCGTGGCGGAGCCTCGGGTACCGAAGAGGTCGAAGTGATGAGCCCCTTCCACATCGCCCCCGTCGTTCACGCCGTGGTCCTGGCCGGCGGCAGCGCCTTCGGGCTGGAAGCCGCCAGCGGCGTCCGCCGCTTCCTCGAACACAAAGGCATCGGCTTTCCCACCGGAGCCGCCATCGTCCCCATCGTGCCCGCTGCCATCCTCTACGACCTTGGCATAGGAAAGGCGAATATTCGACCCACCCGCGAAATGGGCGAAGCCGCCGCCTCGGCCGCGACCGCAGACGCAGTCAAAGAAGGCAACGTCGGGGCCGGCACAGGCGCCACCATCGGCAAGGCCTTAGGCATGAAGAACGCCATGAAGGGCGGCCTCGGCTCCGCCACGGTCGATCTGCCAAATGGGGTCAAGGTCTCCGCCCTGGTGGCTGTCAACGCCCTCGGCGACGTCATCGACCCCAGATCGGGCCGGATCGTGGCCGGCGCTCGCAAGCAACCCGATTCGCGCGAATTCGCCGGTTCTTCATCCCTCATGAAACAGCTCGGCCCGACGGGTGGGCTCAGCCGGGGCAACACGACTCTAGCGGTTGTTGCGACGAACGCCAAGTTCACCAAAGTCGAATCGACGGCGGTCGCCCGGCATGCTCACCATGGTCTGGTGAAGGCCATTTCGCCCGTCCACACATCGATGGATGGCGATATGACGATATGTTTGTCCTACGGGAAACTCACCGCCTCGGTCGACGCGGTGAGTGTCGCCGCGGCCGAGGCGGTGGCCGAGGCCATCGTCCGCGCCGTGAAGGCAGCGAAATCCATCGGTGGCGTCCCCGGCCTGGCAGGCTAATCCAATGCGTAAACTCCTGATAATATTCCTCTTGGCAGCTCTCGGAGCACAGGCGGCCACTCCGCCCATCTACTACCTGCTTTGGTTCGATACAGAAGATTACATCGAGCCCGCCGCGGACGATGCCGCCCTCCGCCTCGCCCAGGAACTCACCCAAAGAGGGATCAAAGCCACCTTCAAAGTCGTTGGAGAGAAAGCCCGGGTCCTCGAGCAGCGAAAACGGACAGATGTCGTAGCTGCCCTCAAACAACATGACATCGGCTACCACTCCAACTACCACAGCATCCATCCCGCTCCGGCCGAGTATCTGAACGGAAAAGGCATGATTGACGGCGAGCAGGAGTTCGCCATGCGGGAACTCTCCGGTTTTCAGGCAGTTGAGAAACTGTTCAGCATGCGGCCGAGTTGCTATGGGCAGCCCGGCAACTCCTGGGGTCCGCAGGCGAACAAGGTGTTGCGGCAGTGGGGTGCCCGCGTCTACATGGACGACGGCGGCCAGGTGGGCTACGACCAGCAGCCATTCTGGTTTGGCTCGATGCTCTACATCTTCAACCTCGGCCCGAACGCCATGCGCGCGAACCTCGACAAACCGGAACTTCTACCCGACGCTACCCGTGCATTTGACCGTGCGGTAGACCGTCTTCGTGCCACCGGTGGCGTCATCCAGACTTACTACCACCCCACCGAGTTCGTGACCACCGAGTTCTGGGATGGAGTGAACTTCCGCCACGGCGCCAATCCGGAACGGTCCGATTGGAAGCGGCCCAACCTTCGTAGCAAGGAGTCCTCCGAACGGGCGTTCCAGCTCTTCCTTGCGTTTATCGACCATGTCCGGAAGACGCCGGGCGTGAAGATCATCACGGCCCGCGAGGCCATCGACGTATTCCAACCCCGCGAACAACCCGCCACCCTGGATTCTGCCCGGAAACTCGCTGAGAACATTGAAGTTCATGACGGGTTCTCGCCGGCCGACCAGCTCCTGGCGTTGCTCGGTGTGGCGCCGCGTCATGTCGACGGCCCGCTGCGCCGGGCCGCTACCACCTTGAAAGCACAGGAGATCCCGCGCGCCGCGTTCGACCGCGCCAAGCAGGACGCCATCCGGGCGATCCAGCAATTCGGCCGACTGCCTGATTCCGTCTGGATCGGCAGCCAGGAGCTCGACCTGCCCGATTTCGCAGCCACGCTCGCGGCCGACTCCGGCACCGGTAACGTACAGATAAGAAACGGCAATCTGGCGATGGAGCGCCGCATCGGAACCAACGCGGCCAAACTGTACAACTGGGTGATTCACCCGGAAGGCTATGCGCCCGAGAATCTGTTAGAGCTGGCCCGCCTGCAGGCGTGGACGCTGAAACCGGCTAAGCTCCGCTGAGCGACAGGGCTGCCTGGAGCATAGCCCTCGTATAGGCAACATCGTACACGTCCCCGGCATAGCCGCCCCCGCCCGGATAGCCCGGAATCGGCCCGCGTTCCCGATCGTAGTCGAGCGCCCTGGGATGCTCCGGGTAGATCGTGCCGGTGTACTTGTTGTTGACGATCTCCCGCATCACCGCGAACATGTCCACCTGCCCGGCATCAATGAATACTTCGGCGTATTTCTCATACGGCTTGCGGACCTCCACATTGCGGAAGTGGATGTGGTTCACACGCTTGCGGCTGAGGAAGTAGCGGCCCACTTCCACAGGATCCTCGCCCATTTCGCGCGTCACTCCGCAGTCGAACGTGATGCCGTTGGCCGGGCTGTCGACAATGCTGATCAGTTTCTTCCAGCCCGCCACTGTGCCCATAATTTGCTGGGATCCGCGGCTCAACGGCGACGGCGGGTCGTTGGGATGCAGCGCCAACCGGACCCCAGCCTCCTCGGCCACAGGGATCACCGCCTTGAGAAAGTAAGTGATAGTGGACCACATCTCGTCGAGCGTGTGGGCGCCCTCTTCGGGCAGCGGCGGCAGGTCTTTCATGCGATCGAAGTCGAAGGCGGTGTATCCGGCTCCGGCACGCCCGACTTCTTCGTAGTAGCCTTCCATGGCGCGATGGGCGTACCAGTTGTACTCGACCACGGCGAGCCCGACCTTGCCGGCGACCCGGATCGATTTGCGCACGTTTTCGATCTCTTCGTCACGGCCCGGACGTCCGTAAATGGCCTTGTTGAAGCCCCCGATCATCTGGTTGTAGAGGGTGAGCCCGCCTGCCTTGTAGGTGTCCATGCGGTGGCGCAGTTCCTCTTCGGTCCAGGGGGAACGAGGGCCGCCGCCGAGGATGTGCGAGACCCCCAACTGGGTGACGCGGCGCATCGCTTTCTCGTCGAGGGCGGAAGGCAGACACAGCTTGGGCGTCGTGGCGCTCTCCAGAATCGGCCAGGATTTCGAGGGGGCGGCCGCCAACGGCAAGGCAAACAGGCCGGCGGATTGGAACAGCGCTCGGCGGGAGGGCTTGGAGTGCATACGGAGTCTCCTGTTGGAGCGCAGTCTATAACAATTGCGCGCCGGAAACAGGCCCGCCGGACGTGGTGTCCAAGGGCGCATGGCTCTTCTCCTGTTGTTGTGGCTGCAATTGGGACAAGTGATGCCCTCGCCCGCCCCTCCTCCTCCGCCCGGTGCCCCTAAGGCTGAGGCGCCGGTCCTAGGCCTCACTGCCAGATTCGTCGAGGAGAACTCTGACCTCGAGATCACCTGGACCAATCGCGGCCACCTGGGGCTCTATGTCCAGATGGGCTCGATCGCCGGCCGGATGGCGCTGATGAACCTGAAGTTCCGCCGGGAGGGAGGTGGGGAGGTCTTGAACAACAGCGAACCGGGCGTCATCGCAGGCACGCTCCAGCCCTATGTGTTGTTTTTGCCCCCGGGCGGACGGTTCGTTCACCGCATCCCCGCGACACTGCTCTACGACATGACGGCCCGGCGGTCGGTGGCCGAACTCAAAGGCGAAAACTTCACATTGACCGCGGAATTTGTCTATCAGCCGGCCACGCAGGCCGATATCCGCCTACTGGAGTTCGCTACCGCCGGCATCTGGACCGGGCGCCTCACGGCCAAGGCCTCACTCGTACGGCCAGGCGGGGCGGGTAAATAGGCCGCCGTCGACCCAAATGGTCTGGCCGGTGACGAAATCGGCGTGGCTGGACGCCAGATAGGCTACCGTGTGACCGATGTCGACCGGCAGACCCACGCGCGCCAGCGGCGTCAGCTTCGACCAGGTGGCGCCATAGTCTCCGGCCTCGTGCTTCGTGCGCTCGATCTCGATGGCTCCGGGCGCCACGCAGTTCACGCGAATCTTGTACTTGCCCAGTTCCACTGCGGCCACTTTGGTGAACTGCTCAATGCCGCCTTTGCTGGCGGTGTAGTCCACCAGATTGGGGAAAGCCCACTTATTGCAGCCCGAACCGATGTTGATGATGGAGCCGCCGCCGGTGTCCTTCATGCTCAGGGCAGCGCGCTGAGTGCACAGGAAACAGCCCTTCAGATTCACGGACAGGACACGGTCCCACTCCGCTTCGGTCAATTCCAGCAATGGTTTCCAGGTTTGAACACCGGCATTGTTCACGTGAACATCCAGCCTGGGGAACCGCTCCAGCACCTTGTCGAACATGGCGTCGATGTCGGTTTTGAGGCCGACATTGGCCTGTACGGCGAAGGCCGTGGCGCCCAGGGCGTTGGCTTCCTCTACTGTCGCCAGGGCTCCAGCCTCATCGCTGTTGTAATTGACGGCGACCGCACAGCCCTGCCGCGCCAACTCCAGCGCGATGCCTTTCCCGACGCCTTTGCTGGCTCCGGTGACCAGCGCGAACTTGCCTTGCAGTGGGTTGCCCATACCCTGTCGATTCTACTGAATCGGGATGAGTCGGGGGAGCGCGCACGAATGTAACCAATTTAGAGTTGCCCCCTCCTCCGTTTTTATTCACACTTGGTGGTGAGAGAGGCCTTCGACGAATTTGAACCTGAAACTGCCAGACTCGCCCCCGGTGTGGGAGCCGTCCGACCGCTGGACCGTGGTCAATGCCAAGGAACTGTACGACATCGATCGCTGGGGGAAGGGCTACTTTTCCATCAGCGACGACGGTCATGTGTTGGTGCACCCGACGGCCGAGCCGCATAAATACGTCGACCTCAAGAAGCTGGTGGACACGCTGGTGCTGCGCGGCATCGATCCGCCGATCCTGTTGCGGTTTCCCGAGATCCTGGCCAACCAGCTGTCTGAACTGAACAAAGTTTTCCTGTCTGCGATCAGCGAGCACAACTACCAGGGCAAGTACCGCTGTGTGTATCCCATCAAGGTGAACCAGCAGCGCCAGGTTGTGGAAGAGATCAACAAGTACGGGCGGCGGTTTGGGTTCGGCCTGGAAGCCGGCTCGAAGCCCGAGCTGCTGGCCGTTGCGGCCATGGCCGACAACGAGACGCCGATCATCTGCAACGGTTTCAAGGACGACGAGTACATCGAAATGTGCATGCTGGCCCGCAAGGTGGGCCGCGACATTACGCCGGTCGTCGAGAAGTTCACTGAGCTGGAACTGATTCTGAAGCATGCCGCCGCAATGGGCGTGCGGCCGGCGATTGGCCTGCGCGTGAAGCTGGCGAGCCGCGGGGCAGGGCGCTGGAAGTCCTCCGGCGGCTACCGTTCGAAGTTCGGCCTGACGGTGACGGAAGCCGTGCGCGCGCTCGAAACCCTGAAGGCTGTGGGCATGGAGGATTGCGTCAAGCTGCTCCACTTCCACCTGGGCAGCCAGATCACGAACATCCGCCACATCAAGGGTGCGGTGATTGAAGCGGCCCGCGTCTACGTCGACCTCAAGAAGCAGGGCGCCGGCCTGGAGTTCCTGGATGTCGGCGGCGGCCTGGGCATCGACTATGACGGCTCGCAGACCGATTTCGAATCGAGCGTGAACTACTCGCTGCAGGAGTATGCCAACGACATCGTCTATCACGTGCAGAACGTGTGCGACGAAGCGGAAGTGCAGCACCCCACCATCGTCACGGAGAGCGGCCGCGCGATCGCGGCCTATCACAGCGTGCTGGTGTTCAACGTCCTGGGCGTCAGCGGCTTCGGCGAAGAGGAAGTGCCGGTGGAGTTGCCGGACGACGTCGAGCAGCCGCTCATCGATCTGATGGAGAGCTACAAGAACATGAGTTCGAAGAATCTGCTGGAGTCGTTCCACGACGCCCAGCAGGCTCTCGATTCCGCCTTGAACCTCTTCAGCCTGGGCTATCTCCCGTTAAAGCAGCGCTGCGTGGCCGAGAACCTGTACTGGCTGATCTGCCGGCGGATTCTCTCGGCGGCGAAGCAGCTCGATGTCTTTCCGGAGGACCTGGAAGGGCTCGACGCGATGCTGTCGGATACCTATTTCTGCAACTTCTCGCTATTCCAGAGCATGCCGGACAGCTGGGCGGTGAAGCAGTTGTTCCCGATCATGCCGATTCACCGGCTGAATCAACAGCCGACCCGCAGCGCCGTGCTGGGCGACATCTCGTGCGACAGTGACGGCAAGGTGGACCAGTTCATCGACCGCCGCGACGTGAAGAAGACTCTGCCGCTGCATGCGGTGAACGGCGAGGCCTACTATCTGGGCACGTTCCTGGTGGGAGCGTATCAGGAGATTCTGGGCGACCTGCACAATCTGCTGGGCGATACGCACGCCGTGCACGTGCGTGTGAACAACGAGAATCAGCCTGTGCTGGAAGCAGTGATCCGCGGCGACACGGTCAAGGAAGTGCTCGACTACGTGCAGTTCAACGCGCGCGACCTGCTGGAACAGTTCCGGCAGGACATCGAAACGGCCGTGCTGCAGGGCAAGATCGGCTACGAGGAATCGGGCCGGCTGCTGAAGTTCTACGAGGACGGGCTCTACGGGTACACGTACCTCGAGGACACGCACGGAGCGTAGACGGAGTTCACAGAGGCCTCGGTGGGTGGGCGCGTTCGGGCCCGTCCACCTGGGGGCCTCTTTTTCATCTGCAGCCGTGTGCGTCTCGGACTAGGCGCTAAACGACACCCAAGGGCCAACGTGGCTCAGCGAGAAGCGGCATCGGCGAAGCGCTGGCGGCCCTCAGGCCGCATCGACTGGCCAGCAGCGTGATCCTTCAGCCCGGAGGAACATCTGCTCGGATTCCGAGAGCAGGAGCCAGACGGACTCAATCTCGTCGAGGATTGTGTCCTCTTCCGCGGATTCAACGCCTGCGTGGAGACAGCGCGCCATCCCGAGTCGAAGTTCGAGCCGCCGATACTGGAGAAATTCCGTGCTCATGGACTTATCCTTCGGCAAGCTCCCCGGGTGACCGACTGGAACGGCCGATCCTCGGCCACCCGTCGGATTCTCTAGTTGCTTTGAACATCGGTTGCACGGGGCCTGTTTGCTTAGCGGATCGTTCGTGCCGGAGCGGCAAGCCAATTCAATGCTATCAGGGCACGCCGGCGCTGCGTTCAACCACCAGACAAGCAATGGGCGCCGCCGGCGTGAACCGGGGGCGCCCATTGCTTGTTCTCCTTGTGGATCCGCGCTTACGCGCAGCCCGCTTTTTCCCGGTCCATGAACGAGTACCCCAGCATGTGGCACACGATCATGTGGACGTCCTCGATGCGGCCCATGTGGGGTTCCGCGGCAAGGATGTTGACCTGTGCCAGCGGGGCCAGCTTGCCGCCGTCCCGGCCTGTCATGGCGATGGTCTTGCACCCGATGGAGTTGGCGTACTCCAGTGCGCGCAGGACGTTCGGCGAGTTGCCGGATCCGCTAATGGCAATGACCACGTCGCCCGGGTTGGCGAAATTCTTGAGCTGCTCGACGAAGACGCATTCGTACGACACGTCGTTCGAATAAGCCGTGAGCGTGCCCAGCGAATCGGTCAGCGCGATGGCGCGGAAGCGCTTGTCGCGGCCGAAGCTGGCGCCTTTCACGATGTCGGTGACGAAGTGCGAGGCCGTCATGGCGCTGCCGCCGTTGCCGCACACAAAGATCTGGCGGCCTTCGTCGCGCGCCTCGCGCAGCCATTCCGCGGCCTGTTCGACCTTGCTGAGATCCAGTTTGTTCAGCGTGGCTTCCAGAGTGTTCCGATAGGTAGTAAAGAATTCCATGGTTTTGTTATTTCTGTAGGGCCGCCGAAGCGGCCAGCACTTCTTCCGGCGACGCCGTCCCGGTGCCGGGTTTCATGATCGTGATGGATGCGACCAGGTTGCCAAACTCGACAGCCTTGGAAGGATCGCGGGTGAGAGCCAGCGCCACGGAGGCACCGGCATTGAAACTGTCGCCCGCGCCGCAGATATCCACCGGATGCTCTACGGGCCGGGTCAGGATGGTCTTCGTGGACTCCTCGCCGACAATTACGGCGCCCTTGGGGCCCTGCGTGACGATGAGGGTGGGAAAACCGATGTGCTGCCTCAGCGCCTGGTAGTCCAGCCGGCCGAAGTACGCCAGGCACGATTCTTCGGCCTCCTGCTCGTTCAGCTTGACCAGAACATTGCGATACAGCGCCCCGCGGCGGCGGGAGTCAACCCAGATGACCTTGCCGGGATCGTGCCCGGCGATGGCCGTCAGGGCTTCCCGCACTTTGGCGGTGACCAGCCCGCCGGACTCAGTCTCCGCCTGATCGGACACGATAATGACATCGAACTCGGGCGCCAACTGGTTGAGCCGCTCCACAACGGCAGTCTCCACGGCCGGCGGGATGTCGCCGGTGTAGACGAAATCGACCCGGGGCTTGTCCTCGACGGAGTTGGTGTCGTTGATGAGCTTGGTGTAAGTGAACGTGGGCAGTTCAGCCGCCTGGAGAACAGCGGAGGAGTCGATGTCGCGCCGGGCGAGCGCCTGCATGAGCTCATAGCCGTTGCCATCGTCGCCGCGCACTCCGAGAATCGATACGCGCCCAACGCCGAGAGCTTTCAGGTTTGAGGCAACGGTTCCGGCGGCGCCGGGTGTCGTTTCGCGAGAGATCACTGCGATGCGGGGAATGCCGGTTTCCCGCGACGGATCGGACAGCGCCGGATCGTACCGGCACCAGCGATCGAGGCAGACATCGCCCACCACCAGGGCGGAGAGACCAGACAGAGCTTGAAGGATGTCAGCGGGGCTCATGAATTGTCCTGTACTCAGGGAGCGGCCCGAGACCACCGGGCGCCCCATTCTTTCTATCATGACGGAACGAACGCTCCCGGCTAGGCAGGGAAGAGATGGCGGCTCAGCTCGGCGAGGCCGAGGTAGTTCGGCACAATATAGTCCGCGCCGACGCCGGCCAGACGGTTGCGCTTCCAGCCATCGATCACCAGGCACTCGCCTTCGTCGGTAGCGACACCGACGGCGACGCCGCCCACCGATTTCACATTCTCGATCTCGACATAGCCGTCGCCAAAGCCGAGGATCTCGTGCCCCTCGCACTCGGCGCCCGCGATGATCCGCTCAATGAGGATCTTCTTGGAGAACGTCTTGTAATCGTCCAGGGCGCCGAAGATGCCGCCATTGAAGTAGGGCGTGACGCCCAGCAGGTCGGCCTCGGCTTTCATGTAGCTCTCGTCCGTGCCGCTGGCCAGATAGAGCGTCATGCCCCGGCTGCGCAGCAGTTCCAGCAGCGCAATGGAGCCCGGGACCTGATACTTTTCCTTCGGACCGCCGTCTTCGAGTTCCTTCAGCCGGTCGGCGATGCGCACCTGGAGCAGATCCAGGTAGCGATGCTTGTAGACCAGCGGCTCGGCCGGCGTGCCACCGCGCTTCTCCACCTGGCTGGCGAGTTCGATCATCTGGTAGATGGTCTGCTTGCCGGTGAGGCGGTCGACAAAGTCGCGGACAATGGCGGAGAGCTCCGCTTCGGATTCGCCGGTCTTGAGGGACGCGAGCTCCTCAACCATCATGGGGACCATGACGTCGGCCCAGCCGGCCCGGATGAGGGAGAGCGTGCCGTCGAAATCAAAAAGTGCGACTTTGGCGCCTGAGGCAGAGCCGGCGCCGGGCAGGATTTCTAATGACTGCGGAAGAGTAGGATTCATTGTTTGGACAGACAGGGTTCAGGCGCCGCCCTTGGCTGGAGCGTGCGCGGTTGCGGCTGGCTTGGCCGGGGCGCCTTCGCACACACCCGCCTGCTTCAGCGCTTTCGCGATACCGGCAGCATAATCCGTGATCATGCCCGGCAGAAGTTCTTCCAGTTGTTTGTTGAAGCGCGCCTTGGGCATCGACATCGACACGGAGGAGAATACCTCCCCATTGCCGCAGATGATGGGCGCCCCGATGCAGGTTCCGCCGGGGACGGTTTCCTCGCGGTCCCACGCATAGCCACGCTGCCGAACCAGGGTCAGGTCATCCTGGATCGCGCGAAAGTCGGTGAGTGTGTTCGGAGTCAGAGAGAAGATCCCGTAGGTGTACAGCAGCCGCTGTGCGAGATCCGGCGTCTGGTAGGCCGTGATGGACTTGCCCAGCGACGAGGCATAAGGCTGCAGGATGCCGCCGCGGTAGTTGGACATCCGGATATGATGCGTGCCGTCCATGACTTCGATGACGCGGATGACGTCCTCGAACAGAAAGGCCAGCGCGACCGTCTCGCCCAGTTCCGCGTTCAATCCCTGCAGGAACGGCATGGCGAGTTCGCGCACCGATCGCAGCCGGTTCTGTTGTTGAATGGAGGGCCAGTCGCGCCCGAGTTCGTAATTGTCGTTGGCGTCGCGGGCGAGATAGCCAGTCGCCTGCAGGGTTCTGAGGAGACGCAGCGTGGAAGCCTTGCCCAGCCCCGCGAATTCGGCGATATCCCGCAGATTCATGGGGTTGCCCTTGCGGGCCAGGGTCTCGAGGATCTGCAGACCCTTGGCCAGCGACCTGGATTCCTGGACGGCTTCGACGGGAGCCGGCTTGGCGATGGAACGTCGTTTCATTTTATTGTTTGACGATCACAACAATTGAATCTATTATACAATTTCGGGAACACTCCCGCCGATGAATCACCGGCCGTAGGGGTACCCGTTCAGTATTATGCAACGGAATCAACAGATAGGTGGAATTATTCCCGCGGTGCTGATGCCCCGCGATGCCGGAGGAGGGCCCGCCTGGGACCTGTTCGAACGCAATGCCGAGCTGTTGATGAATGCTGGCGGGGTGGGATTGTGCGTCAACGGAGCAACCGGCGAATATGTGGCCGCTTCGGAATCGGAAAGAATCGAAGCAGTCGTACGGGCAAGGCGCATCGCAGGGAATCGTGGTCTCGTGGTCAGCGCCGTCGGCGCGGCCAGCCTGCGGGAAACCATTGCACTCGCACATGTCTCTCAGGAGGAGGGCGCTGACGTCATTCTCATTCCTCCCCCGCATTTCTTCCGCTATGCGCAGGACGATCTGGGTGAGTTCTTCCGCCAGGCCGTGAGCGCCCTGCGGGTGCCGGCCCTGCTGTATAACCTGCCGTCATTCACAGCGCGGCTGGACTCTTCTCTGTGCCTGCAATTGATCCACGAACTGCCGGGCCTGGCCGGGATAAAAGATAGCAGCGGCCAATTGGATATCCTCACCTCGCTGACCACGCCGGAGGGTCCGGCCGGGGTGCGGCTGGTGGGCAACGATACCGTGCTTTCCGAAGCAATCCGGCGGCAGATCACGGACGGAAGCATCTCTGGAGTGGCCGGAGTGCTGCCGGAACTGACAATCGGCCTGTGGAAAGCCGGCGTCGCGGGCAAAACCGCGCTGTTCGAGCAAATTTCCGGACTGCTGGACGAACTTCTGGCTCAGTTGGAGCCATTTCCCATTCCGTGGGGCATCAAACTGGTCTCCGCGGTGCGTGGTTTTGGCACTGCGACCTTCGCCCTGCCGGTTTCCGCGGCGCGGCAGCAGCAATGCGCCGAGTTCCAGGCGTGGTTCTGTGAATGGTGGCCGGGCGCCTGTGAAATACTCGGCGTGCCCGCCTCTGAGCAACTGACCCTGCGCCACCGTTAAGCGCTTCGGCTCGTACTCATCTCAACGAGGACAGGCGCCCCCGCGCCTGCCCGGAGCGTGGTTTTTCTCAACGGTTTACGCGGCTCCGGCGAGCCTCGAAGCCTGCTTCTTCCTACCTTTCGATGCATTTCCGGCCGTTTCATGCTATGTAAGCGGATACCGGAAAATGATACCTATATATCGATTGACACTACTTCGTTTCAGGTTCTATACTTCGGTACAGAATTTTGATACCGGGGTCGAGTAATTGATCCTTGTAACGTAGCAGAACCATCCACTATGCTTCCGGAGGTCTTGTGAAGCGACTTCTTTCCCTGTGTGTATTGTTGAGTGCATCCGGATTGGCCTTGTTGGCCCAGGATGTGCGAGCGTCTCTGTCTGGCATTGTGACCGATCCTACTGGCGCCATCGTCCCTGGCGTTCAAATCAGGGTCACCAGCGTCGAACGTGGCACCACGACCGAAGCTGTATCCAACGAGTCTGGTTTCTACCTCGTTCAGTTCCTACTGCCTGGCAAGTATCATCTGTCGGCGGACAAAGCCGGCTTCAAGAAGATGGTGAAGTCCGACATCAGCCTGGCAGCCGCCGATCACCCGGCCCTGGATCTCCGCATGGAGATCGGCCAGACCAGCGACTCCGTCACGGTGACGGGCGACCTGAGCCTGCTGCAGACGGAAACATCCACCCGGTCGGCGACGATCGAAACGAAAGCAATTGAAGACATTCCGACGGCCGGCCGCAATCTGTACCAGTTCCAGTACACGCTGCCCGGCGTCATTAAGAACTCCCGCTACTGGGGCTCGATGGAACTGTATGCCTTCGGCAATATCAACAGCGTCTCCATCGGCGGCGGCCGCAGCGGCGAGAACGAGACGCTGATCGACGGCGTTTCCAACACGAAGCTCGATCGCGGCGTGGCCTATGCTCCGGCGCTGAACGGCACGCAGGAAGTGACGGTGCAGACCAACTCCTACGACGCGCAGTATGGCCGCATCGGCGGCGGCGTCACACTGATCACCACCAAGTCCGGTACGAACGACCTGCACGGGCAGCTGTTCGAATTTTTCAAGAACGACAAGCTGAACTCCGCGGACTGGATCGCAAATGCGCAGGGCGAGGGCCGGTCCCCGATGCGTAACAACACCTACGGTTTTGAAGTTGACGGCCCGGTGATCCTGCCTAAGCTGTTCGACGGCCGCAACAAGGCGTTCTTCATGCTGTCACTGGAAGGCCTGCGCGAGCACAATACCTCGGGCGAAATCCGGACCGTGCCGACGGCAGCCGAACGCGGCGGCGACTTTTCGAAGACGCTGAATGGTGACGGCGACCTGGTGACCATTTACGATCCCACCACCACGCGGCTGGACACTAACGGCAAGTATGTCCGCACACCGTTCGCGGGCAATATCATCCCCGGTGCCCGCCTGAGCGCCATCGCCAAGAACGTGACTTCCTACATCCCGCTGCCAACCAGCAATGGCAGCGACCTGGCGCACAGCGACAACTACGGCAGCTTCACGCCCGACATGAACGGCTACAACAGCTGGCTGGGCCGCATGGACCTGAAGCTCACCCAGAAGAGCAGCATCGCCTTCCGTTACGGCGAAACGCCCTGGATCAACCATGCCGGCCGCGTGTGGGGCACCAATGCGGCGGAGCCGAGCACGGAGTGGCCTTCGACCCGTGTCTCCCGCAACTGGGGCGCCGACTGGACCTACACCCTGAGCCCGACGATGGTTCTCAGCGTCCGCGGCGGCCTGGCCCGCTATGAGGGTTTCGGCGGCAATACCTATGCCGAGAACTTCGATCCGCGCAAACTGGGTTTCTCCGACGCGCTGGTAGGCCAGTTCACCACCATTCAGTTCCCGCGGTTCAACTTCAGCAATTCGACGGAAGTCGGCGCCAATACGGTGAAGAGCTATGAGGCCAGCGACACCTGGAGCATCACACCCACGATGAACTGGGTCCGCGGCCGGCACATCATCAAGTACGGCGGCGATATCCGGCGCTACAACCGCAATCAGTTGCAGCCGGGCCTGGCGAGCGGCCGTTACGACTTCAACCCGGCCTGGACCCAGGCGAACCCCACACAGGGCGACGACCTCTCCGGCAACGACTTCGCCACCTTCCTGCTCGGCTACCCCACGGGCGGCTACGTCGATCGCAACATCGACCCGGCCTACCGCAGCCAGTACTACGGTGTGTTCATCCAGGACGACTTCAAGCTGACGCCCAAGTTCACCCTGAACATCGGCCTCCGCTGGGACTACGAAGCGCCCGCCCAGGAACGCTTCAACCGCATGATCCGCACGTTCGATACGACCGTGGCCAATCCGATTGCCAGCAAGGTGACGGGTCTGAACATCAAGGGCGGCCTGGTCTATGCGGGCGTCAACGGCGTGAGCGCGCAGGCGTTCCAACCGAAACGGAACAACTGGCAGCCCCGCGTCGGCTTCGCCTGGAACGTGTTGCCGAAGTGGGTGATCCGCGGCGGCTACGGCTTGAGCATGCTGGGCCAGTCGTCCTTTGGCCAGGCTACGGGCTTCAGCCGGCAGACTCCGCTGGTCTCCTCGACCGACGGCAACCTGACGCCGGCGGCTTCGTTGAGTGATCCGTTCCCGTCGACCATCTACCCGGGCGGCCTGCTGCAGCCCATCGGCAGCTCACTGGGTCTGGCCACCAACCTGGGCCAGGCGGTGACCGGGCAGTACACCAACCGCCCGCTGCCTTACTCGCACCAGTTCAGCATCGGGTTCCAGCGCGAACTGCCCTTCAACATGGTGACGGACGTCTCCTACGTCGGGAACCTGACTAACCGCCTGCCGGTGAACCTGAACCAGAACTTCATCCCGGCCAGCGAACTGGCCAAGGTTCCGGTGGATCAGCGCGCGGCCTACTTCACGGCCAAGGTGGACAACCCGATGGCGGGTTTGCTGCCGAACTCCGGGTTGAACGGCGCCACCATCCCCCGCGCCCAACTGCTGTATGCCTACCCGCAGTTTTCGCAGGTGACCATCACCGACGTGCCGATCGGGAAGCAGAACTACCACTCGCTGCAGTCGCGCCTGACGCGCCGCTTCTCCAAGGGCTTCATGATGCAGGCGGCCTACACCTGGTCAAAGACCCTGGAACAGGTGAGCGTCCTCGACCAGACCGACACCAACACCAACGACCTGCTCTCCACCAAGCTGGAGAAGCGGTTGACGCAGTATGACATCCCGCACAAGTTCACGATCCAGGCGATCTATGAACTGCCGTTCGGCAAGGGCAAGCCGGTGCTGGGTCACTCCAACTCGATCGTCAACGGGATCGTGGGCGGCTGGAACCTGAGCGCGCAGTACGCGCTGCAGTCCGGCTTCATCATGGACTTCCCGAACGCCGCCAACCTCGCGCCTCGCAGCGCGAAGCTGACGAACGACCAGCGCACCGAACTGGCCAAGGCCAACGGCCGCAGCTACTGGGATCCGTCCTACGACAAGTGGTTCGACGTCACCCTGTTCCCGAAGAAGGCGCAGGCGGCCTACACCGTTCGCGACTTCCCCACGCGGTTCTCCGACGTGCGGGCGCAGGGTGTGAAGTCGGCCGAGATCTCGGTCTACAAGCAGTTCCTCATCAAGGAACGGGTCAAGTGGCAGATCCGTGCCGATGCCTACAACGCCTTCAATCACCCCTGGTTCGGGCAGCCGCAGTCGGTGGACGTCACCAACTCGCGCTTCGGCCAGCTGAAGGCGGACATGAACAACGAGACGAGAATCATCTCCCTGGTGATGAAGATCATCTTCTAACCGGGGCGGAGGGGCTGGCGCAGGCCGGCCCCGCATCTGTCGGAAGTCTGGTTGCAGATCGCTTCTTCCTGCCCCCGTACCTCGTGTCCGGGGGCATTTTTTATATAGAGTGGAGGACCATGGCCTTGCGATTGACACGTCGAACCATGCTGGCCGGAGTGGGAGGCGCGCTGTGGGCGGCTCCGGCACCGCGGCATATGGTGGTTTACCGCGAGAGCGGCCGCTTCGGCGGCTGGCCCGCCAATCACGGAATCTGGAGCTGGGGTCAGGAGATCCTGGTCGGCTTCAGCGCGGCCTACTTCAAGAAAATGCCGATGGACCGGCATCAGTACGACAGCAGCAAACCGGAGGAACCCAGGCTGGCGCGCAGCCTGGATGGCGGCGAGACGTGGTCGATCGAAGCGCCGAAAAGCCTGCTGCCGCCGGAGCAGGGCGGCGGAGCGGCCGTGCCGTTGACGCAGCCGATGGATTTCACGGCTCCGGGCTTTGCCATGACGCTGCGGTTCAGCGGCGTGCATACCGGGCCGTCGCGGCTATGGCACACGTCGAACAAGGGTAGGGATTGGGCGGGCCCGTTTGAACTGCCGATGTTCGGGCGCAAGGGGATCGCGGCCCGCACCGATTACGTGGTGCTTGGCCGGCGGGACGCGCTGGCGTTTGTCACCGCGGCCAAGGAGAACGGCCGCGAGGGCCGGCCGTTGTGCATCCGGACCACCGACGGTGGTGTGACGTGGAACGTCCAGGGCTGGATCGGGCCCGAGCCGCCTTTGTTCTCCATCATGCCTTCCACGGTGCGGCTGCCCGGCGGTCGCTTGCTGACCTCTGTGCGCGTCAAGAAAGACGACAAAACCGATTGGATCGAGCTGTGGGCGTCAGAGGATCTGGGCAAAACCTGGGTTCTCGTGACCCGGCCCGTGCAGTTCACGGGCGGGTTCAGCGGGAATCCTCCCTCGATGCTGCGGCTGAAGGACGGGCGGCTGTGCCTCACCTACGGCTACCGCGGCGCACCCTACAGCATCCGCGCGGTACTGAGCGAGGACGAAGGCAGGACCTGGAGCAAGGACATCATCCTGCGGCAGGATGGCGCGGCCTGGGACCTGGGCTACACAAGGACGGTCCAGCGGCCGGACGGCCAACTCGTAACGGTGTACTACTTCCCCGAGCAGGCGCAGACTGAGCGCGTGATCGCAGCCACCATCTGGAGTGCGGACAAGGGCCTATGAGACACATTGCAGCTTTCTTTCTTTTCCTGACGCTGGGGTGGTCGGGTGAACTCGTCACCGAGAAGGTGTTCGGACCCGAGGTGAAGACCGGGCCCTATAAACATCCGGCATCCATCACGGAGCTGTCGAACGGCGATCTGTACCTCGTCTACTACGGCGGAGCGGACGAGTACGCCGTGAAAACCGGCGTCTTCGGGTCGCGCTACGAGCAGGCGTCGAAGAAGTGGTCGGCTCCGCAATTGATTGCGTCGGACCCGTTCCGGTCTGTGGGGAACGGAGTGATCTGGCAGGCTCCGGATGGTGTGGTGTGGCTGTTCTATGTGGTGCGCTGGGGCGAGACGTGGTCCACCTCCCGGATCCAGGCCAAGGTGTCGCACGATCTGGCAAAGACGTGGTCCGAGAGTTTCGTCGTGTCGGAGCGGGAGGGCATGATGGTCCGTGGCCGGCCCATCGTCCTGGCGTCCGGCGAGTATCTGCTGCCGGCCTATCACGAGACCGGCCGCGATACCGAGAACGTCGGCCCGGATTCGACCTCGTGGTTCCTGCGCTGGGATGCGAAGAAGCGGCAGTGGCTCGAGAGCGGGCAGGTGCGGTCAAAGAAGGGCAACATCCAGCCGGCGGCGGTGGAGATCGCGCCCGGCCACCTGATCGCCTACTGCCGGCGGGGCGGCGGCTATGGGCCGGTGAAGGATGGTTACGTGATCCGCGCCGAGTCGCAGGACGGTGGCAAGACCTGGACGGAAGGCAAGGACTCACAATTCCCCAATCCCAACGCAGCCGTGGATTTCATCAGGCTGCAGAGCGGGAAGCTCTTCCTGGTCTACAACAACTCGATGGAAGACCGGACACCGTTGACGGTGGCACTCTCAGCCGACAACGACAAGACCTGGCCGTGGAAGCGGGATGTGGGCACGGGCAAGGACGGGTTCGCCTATCCGGTGGCGATCCAGACCAGGGATGGCAAAATCCACCTCGTCTACACGACCAAGGGCCGCACGGTAATCGTGCATGCCGTGCTGGACGAAGGGTGGATCCAGACCGGGCATTAGTGCGTCATGGCGTAGATGATGTAGTTGATGCCGTAGCGGTAGGCGAGCGTGGTCATGGCCTCGGGGTACTCCGGCGCATCGGCGTACTCCCAGGCATCGCCGACATCCGTATTGAAATTGACGGCGACCACCATGCGCTTCTTCCCGTCCGTCATGGCACGCCACGCGGGGACGGCGCCCGGCGGGTATTGGGCGCTGGCGGCGCCGTTCGCGCCCAGCCTCAGGTGGCGCGTGCCGGGGATGATGGTGCGGTCCTTCTCGCGGATGTCGTAGAGGACGTGCATCACGGAGTCAGTCTCTTCGATGTCCGCGATCGGCTCACCCGGCAGCACGCGTTCCATCGTCCTCCGGAAGACCTCCCACTGCTCCTCGCCCCAGAAGTCGTCCACCACCAGGAAGCCGCCGCGCATCAGGTACTCGCGCAGGATCGCCGTTTCCGTGTCGGAAAGGCCCCACCAGCCCACCTGGGTGGCATAGATCCACGGGTGGTCGTAGAGTTGTTTGTCGGTGAGGCTGAAGTGATGCGGCTCGCCGGTATGGATCCGGGTGAGGCGCTGGATGCCCTGCGTGAAGTGTTCGTCGGCGTCGGGCCAGTCCATCATCCACCAGCCATTGCCTCTGCCGCTGCGGGAGGAGTAGCCGAAACGCCGGTGGTATTGGGGCAGGTCGGTATACTCCAGGCGGACAAAGTGGAACTCCGTTTTCGTTTCAAAGACCGGGCGGGGGCCTTCTTCCCGGCGCGAAAAAGGGAAGTAGCGCTGCGCCAGTCCGGCAGCGGCGCAAAGCAACAATGCTGCGGCAACCCAGCCAGCCCGCATGAATCCGCCTCTCTCGAGAGCCACTCAACCGTTCTGACGGCGCGAACCGTCCCTATGGTTTGACTCTATTCTAGATGCGCCGCGCTTGACGGGCCGCCTCGAAATGCGATCTTTTGGAAGAGTTCCGAGGTGACCTCATGCAGATGACGCGTTCCCAGTTCCTCTATTCCGCCCTGCCTCTGCTCTCGCAGGCCCGGGCCAAGGCGGCGGCGCAGAGACCCAACATCGTCTATATCTATGCGGATGATTGCGGCTACGGCGACCTGAGCTGCTATGGTGCGACCCGGGTGAAGACCCCGAATCTCGACCGCCTGGCCGGGAGCGGCGTCCGGTTCACCAACGCACACTCTCCTTCCGCCACATGCACGCCCTCCCGCTACGCTCTGCTCACCGGAGAATACGCCTGGCGGCGCAAAGGGACGGGCATCCTGCCCGGCGACGCCTCTCTCATCATCGAACCCGGCCGCTATACGCTGCCCGCCATGCTGAAAAAGAGCGGCTACTCCACCGGAGCCGTGGGCAAGTGGCACCTGGGTCTGGGCACGGGCAATGTGAACTGGAACGGCGAGGTCAAGCCGGGTCCGCTGGAGATCGGGTTCGACTACTCCTTCCTGCTGCCGGCCACCGGAGACCGCGTGCCGTGCGTCTACCTGGAGAATCACCGCGTCGTCGGCCTGGATCCGAAGGATCCGATTGTCGTGAACTACGAGAAGCCGGTGGGTAATGAGCCGACGGGCAAGGCCCATCCCGAGTTGCTGAAGATGCACCCCAGCCACGGCCACGACATGACCATCGTCAATGGGGTCAGCCGGATCGGCTACATGAGCGGCGGCAAGGCGGCGCGCTGGGTGGACGAGGATATCGCCGATACGATTACCGGCAAGGCTGTGTCCTTCATCGAGAAGCACAAGGCCAACCCGTTCTTCCTTTATTTCGCGACGCACGACATCCACGTGCCGAGAATGCCCAACCAGCGCTTCGTGGGCAAGACCCCGATGGGCCCCCGCGGCGATGTGATCGCGGAACTCGATTGGACCGTCGGCCAGGTGATGGACACTCTGGACAGGAACAAGCTCACCGACAACACCATCATCATCTTCACCAGCGACAACGGTCCGGTGGTGGACGACGGCTATAAGGATCAGGCGGTGGAAAAACTCGGCAGCCATAAACCCGCAGGCCCGTGGCGGGGCGGCAAGTACAGCTCCTACGACGGCGGCACACGGGTGCCGTTCCTGCTGCGCTGGCCGGGCAAGGTGAAACCGATGGTTTCGGACGCGATGTTCTGCCAGGTGGATCTTCTCTCTTCGTTTGCGAAGCTGACGGAACAGAGCCTGCCCGCTGACGCCGCCCCCGACAGCCTGGATATGTTGCCGGTGCTGCTGGGTCAGACGAAGAAGGGGCGGGAGTCCCTGGTGGAGCACGCGGGCGCCTTGGCCCTGGTCGTGGGGGACTGGAAGGTGATCGAGGCGAAAGCCGGCCCGAAGACCAACGAGACCCACATCGAACTCGGTAACGACCCGAATCCACAGCTGTTCCACCTCTCGGAGGATCCCGGCGAACAGCACAATGTAGCCGGTCAGTTCCCGGACAAAGTGAAGCAGATGCTGGAAATGCTGGAGAAAATCAGGAAGGCGGGCCGGACGCGAAACTGAGGCGAAAGGGAGGCCGGACGGTTCAATTTCCTGGTAGGGTCAACGAACCGCCCGGCTGGGAGGAGAGAGATCGACTGTCAAAAACTCGGGCGCAGACTACTCGCCTGCTTCCAGACGCTGCATGACAATGCGTAGATCAGCGAGAAACTTGGGGCTCTGCAGAAGCTTATCGGCGAGCCGCTCCGCGCTGCTGCAACGGTGTGGGCGCTGCTTCGAGGCTACCGGCCTGACAGAGTCTTTCGCGGCAACACTGCGGCGCGACTTCACATCCGAGGAGAACGCGTTTGTGACATGCATCGCAGATTAACAAGCATTTTTCTCGCCAAAGAAGGCGAGATTGAAAACTAGGGAGATAGCCTTCCTATGAGTACTATAGTACCGGTAGATATGTGCAAACGCGTCCCTAGCCCGGAAATATTTACCACTTAGGCCTACCCCCACATTCGGGTGAAAATGTAGGGAAGACAGGTTGGCCCTGCGACCGACATCGGCCCCGGTTTTTAGCGGGCCGAACTCGGATCTGGTTTCGCAGGCACCGTGGACGGTGAATCCGGCACGGAATTCGAGGATCCGTCACCAGGCATCGCCATCATCTGCACCGCGCGCTGCCTCGCCCCATCGATCCTGTATTGCCGGATTTGCCTTCTAAGTTCAACGCCCGCAATGAGTAAACAGACCATCAGGGGCAGAACGTATTTGGCATGCCGGTTGAACCGGAAAAACCTGTGCAGACATTTGCTGCACCGCTTGGGCTGAAGACAGAACAGAGCGAGGATTGTGTCGCCCATTCCCTGCTGCATGGATCCCCGAACCCTATTCCAACCGCACCTTGGACAGGTTAGTCCCTTCGGCGCATGGTCAACGGTCGGGGTTTCTCCCGGCTTTGTGGTTAGCACGCTTCGACTCCGCGTGTGACTAAGTAAGACACCACCCAAACTAGTGCACGCTGGGTACCAGAGATGGAGTCTTTTAGAATGAACAACTTACGGAGCGTCGAATCCCCATTCGGGGTAACTACACAATACGAATGGTAAAAATTTCATAATCTAACCACTCGCCCTGTCTTCTGCTGTAATCGGAGCACGCGGAAGGCCGTCGTTAATCCGAGCCTCAGCGATCCCGGAGAACATATTGAGAAACCACTGCCTGCGTCTCAGGAGCAGCGGTGGATGTACTGGGAGGGAAGACGTCCTCGACCGCGGCGCGCAGAATCTCAGCAACACTCCATGCCTGGGCTGGACAACCTCGGGCCATGTACGGAGCCTCCGCATCGGCAATTTCACTGATCTGCCCTAGGCACGCCTGGCTTAGGTGGTGGGAAATGGGTTCAAGCCACGCGGCGGCCGCCGCCCGGGCCTCGGGGGTTCCCCCGTTCACCCTGACGTAGGCGGAAATGAACGGCCCGAGAAGCCAGGGCCAGACGGTGCCCTGATGATAGGCCGAGTCGCGCTCATACACACCACCCTCATAGCGCGGACGGTAAGCAGGATCCCGCGGAGAGAGCGAACGCAGGCCCAGCGGGGTGAGCAGGTCGCGGTGGACCGTCTGCACAACCTGGCGCGCCCGGCTACTCGAAAGCATCGAGTGAGGCAGGCTGGCCGCGAAGATCTGGTTGGGCCGGATGGCGGCATCGCAGCCCGGACTATCCACGACGTCGTACAGGCAGCCCGCCTCGTCATTCCAGAACTTTTCATTGAAGCTGGCCCGTGCGCGCTGGGCGAGCTTGCGTAGGAACAACTCAGCGCCGAGGTCGCCGAAGCGGTGGCTGAGATCCTCCATCACACACAGCGCGTTGTACCAGAGCGCCTGGATCTCGACGGGCTTGCCGGTGCGCGGCGTGACCACCCAATCCCCCACCTTCGCATCCATCCAGGTGAGTTGGACCCCGCCCTCCCCGCAATGCAGCAGCCCGTCGTCTTCGACGCGGATGCTGTAACGCGTGCCGCGCAGATGGGCATGGAGGATGTCCTTCAATGTCGGGAACAGGCTGTCGCGGACAAACGGATAGTCGCCCGTGACCGCCACGTAGGCGCGGATCGCCTCGAAGAACCACAAAGTGGCGTCGACCGTGTTGTACTCCGGCGCCTCGCCCGCGTCCGGAAAGCGATTGGGCAGCATCCCCTGATCAACGCTCTCCGCGAACGCCTGCAGGATCTGGCGCGCCGTTTCCGGGCGCCCGGTGTGTAGAGTGAGCCCGGGCAGGGCAATCATCGTGTCCCGCCCCCAGTCGGAGAACCAGGGGTAGCCGGCGATGACGGTCTTGAGCGAGCCGCGCTGGACAATGAACTGGTCGGCGGCGGCCACCAGGGCCTGGACAACCGGCTCACTGGAGGGCGCAGCCGCCACGATCGCGGCACGCCGGGCCAGTTCGTCCCTCCTCAATTGAGGGGCCGCCGCTGCGTCACGACGGCCGGTGGACGCTACCAGGGTCGCCCGCGCGCGGCAATGAAAGTCGTAATGGAGGACCAGCGGCTGGAAGAGATCCTCCCGGAAATCCAGGCCGCGCTCGCGCTCTACTTCGTATTCGAAGTTGTTATACCAGTGGCCGGTCGCCTCTACCTGCTGCGCATCGTGGGCAAGGAAGAGCGACGGCAGCCCCGCATAGGGAGTGAGCGCGACCAGGCCCGGCGTGCACTCGAAAGCGCGGTCGATGGCGTCGTTCTGGTGGGTGGTGGAGTGGTAATCGCGGAAAGCGAGCAGCGGGCGCAGCTCCAACTCACACGACGACAGGCCGTCGCGATCAAGGGCGCGCAATTCGTACTCGATCACGGTCGTGTTCTCGCCGTGTACCAGGAAGAGGCGCTTCTCCAACTCCAGGCCCGCCACCTGGTAGACGAAAACGGGGTAAGGGTCGAGCCGGAACTCGAACAGATATTGATGGCCCTGCGGGTGGACCGCGCCCGGGTATTGGTTCACCGCAAGGTCGAAGCGGCGGCCGTCGACGATGAGGGTCTCCTCCACCTTGGAGAGGAGCATCATCCGGCCCACCGGCGGTTTCGTGGCGGCGCAGAGCAGGCCATGATAGCGGCGCGTATTGAGACCGGTGATGGTCGACGACGCAAAGCCGCCAAGGCCGTTGGTCTCCAGCCACTCCCGGGTGGAGGCCTGCGGCAGATCTGCGCAAATGGATCTGGGGATCTGGATGCGTTGAGTGTACACGGCTATTCTCCGCTCTGCTGCATCAGTTTGGCGACGAGACCGGTCCAGCCGGTCTGATGGCTGGCCCCCACGCCGGAGCCGTCGTCACCATGAAAGTACTCGTAGAAAAGCACCAGATCGCGCCAGTGCGGGTCCGTCTGATACAGGCCGTTAGGCCCATGCACCGGGCGCGCGCCGGTCGCCCCCCGCAGGAAGATGTGGGTCAGGCGCCGGGACAACTCGGCCGCGACAGCCCACAGGTTCATGTACTGCCCCGAACCCGTCGGACACTCCACCTGGAAACCGTCGCCCAGGTAGTGGTGGAACTTCTGCAGCGACTCGATCAGCAGGTAGTTCACCGGGAACCAGATGGGGCCGCGCCAGTTGGAGTTACCGCCGAACAGGCCGGTGCTCGATTCTCCAGGCTCGTAATCAACGCGATACTCCTGCCCGTCAATGCTGAGCATGTAGGGTCGATCTTTGTGGATCCGGGAAAGCGCCCGGATGCCGTGGGGCGAGAGAAACTCGTTCTCATCCAGCATGAACCGCAACACACTGCGCAACTGGGCCTCATCGACGATGGACAGGAGACGGCGCTGGGCCGTACCCTCCGTACACATGCATGCGACGTTGGAGCAGAGATCGGGGCGATTCTCCACAAACCACTCCAGGCGGCGGCGGAAGCCGGGCAGCCGGTCCATGACCTCCGGCTCCAGCGTCTCCACGGCAAACAGCGGGATGAGCCCCACCATCGAGCGCACCTTCAGCGGCAGGTGGCCGTCATTGGTGCGGTGCAGCACGTCGTAGAAGAACCCGTCGCGCTCGTCCCACATGCCTACCCCGTCGTGCCCAAGGTGGTTCATGGCATGAGCGATATACAGGAAGTGCTCCCAGAACTTGCTGGCGACATCTTCATAGGAGGAGTCGTCCTTGGCCAGTTCCAGGGCGATGGCGAGCAGGTTCAGGCTGTACATGGCCATCCAGCCGGTACCGTCCGCCTGTTCGATATGTCCTCCGGTGGGCAGCGGCGCGCTGCGATCAAAGACGCCGATGTTGTCCAGCCCGAGAAAGCCGCCCTGAAAGACATTGCGGCCCTCTGCATCCTTCCGGTTCACCCACCAGGTAAAGTTGAGCAGCAGTTTGTGAAAGATGCGTTTGAGGAAGGCACGGTCGCCCACGCCGCGCCGTTTCTTCTCGATCTTGTAGACACGCAGCGCCGCCCAGGCATGCACTGGAGGATTCACATCGCCAAACGCCCATTCATAGGCCGGCAGTTGTCCGTTCGGGTGCATATACCACTCACGCACCATGAGCGTCAGCTGATCCTTCGCAAACTCCGAATCGACCAGGGCAAGCGGAACACAGTGGAAGGCGAGGTCCCAGGCGGCGTACCAGGGATACTCCCACTTGTCAGGCATCGAGATGACATCGGAATTGTAGAGATGGCCCCACTCATGATTGCGGCCGCGGCGGCGCTCTGGCGGAGGAGGCGGCGTGGCGGAGTCGCCATGGATCCAGTCGCCGACCACGTAGTGGTAGAACTGTTTGGACCACAGCAGGCCGCCGAAGGACTGGCGCATCACATTCCGGGCGTCCGGCGACAGCTCCGCCGGAATCACGCTGCCGTAGAACTCATCGGCCTCCGCCTTGCGCTGCTCGAACACGGCGTCAAAGGCGCTGTCGAGAAGTCCTTCGTGCCTGGAGGAATCCGTCAGGCGGAGACGAAACGTGATCGCCTGTCCGGCAGGGACGGTCACCCGGTAATGAGCGGCCGCCTTGGTGCCGCGCTGCGTGGGATTCAGACGATCCGAGGCTCCGTGAAGGAGAGCGTCGTTGATACTGTCCTTCACATAGCGGGCGCCGTCGTCGTAGCCGTAAAGGCGCGCTGCGTTGGTTTCATTCTCGGTGAAGAGGAAGGCAGGCGAGCCGTCGCAGAGCAGCCACCGCTTGCCGTATTTCGGCTCATTCAGCTCGATGACGCCGGTCGCGGAGGCGTGCAGGTTCGGCCGGTGGGCCGCTCCGTTCCACGACCAGGTGTTGCGGAACCATACGGTCGGCAGGACGTGAATGGGTGCGTCCTCCATCCCGCGATTGGCGACCGTGATCCGGATGAGGATGTCGTCCGGCGCGGCCTTGGCATATTCAACAAACACATCAAAGTAGCGGTTGTCCTGAAAGACCCCGGTGTCCATGAGTTCAAATTCGCGCTCACCCTTGCCGCGACGGCGGTTCTCCGCCACCAGTTGCTCATAGGGGAAAGGAGCCTGCGGGTACTTGTACAGATACTTCATGTAGGAGTGCGTCGGCGTGCTGTCGAGGTAGTAGTAGCACTCCTTCGCGTCCTCGCCATGATTGCCCTCGTTGCCGGTGAGGCCGAAGATCCGTTCCTTCAGGATCGGGTCGCGCCCGTTCCAGAGCGCCAGGGCAAAGCAGATGCGCTGGTGGCGGTCGCAGAGGCCGGCCAGACCGTCTTCATTCCAGCGGTAGGCCTTTGATCGCGCGTGGTCATGCGGCAGATACTCCCAGGCCGTGCCATGGGCGCTGTAGTCTTCCCGCACGGTGCCCCAGGCGCGTTCGCTGAGGTAAGGACCCCAACGGTTCCAATGGGCTTTGCGGTCGCGGATTTGCTGGAGGCGGGCTTCTTCGGCGGTCACTGCGGTGCTCCTTCTTGCGTTCGATTGCAGTGATGGAAGCCCGGAAAACGGCATGTGTATTCCGGCGAAGGAAAGGATTTTCGAGGCGGGAGAAAGGGGGAGGGCGAAGACAAAATGGCCCGGAACCGTAAGGTCCCGGGCGTGGGGAGGTGGCTAGAGCGAACTCAGGTAGGCTTTCACTTCCGGAGCCATGGCCAGCATCAGCGCGTTGTTCCTGGCACGGGCCAGATCCGAGATCAGGTAGACCAGATGGCTTCCGGTTTCGAAGGCGGTGAGTTCGAAACGTTGGATGCCGCTGTGGTACATGGGAATGTCCGTATGGACCAGCTCAGGGATCAGCTTGTCTGCCTCGAACGACTCACCCTCGGACTTCCTCGCAATGACCAGGGAGATGAGGCGTGCATCGCTCTTCAGGGAAAGGTGGACGAACCGGCGCCCGTGGTAGCGGCACTGGTGCGCCTGCATCAGCGCAAACTCGCTCGGAACGTGCTTACGCAGGATGTGGATCAAGCCCGAGTATTCCGGACCCAGCTTCCGCGTGAGTTCCTCAACGGTTGGCGGATCCTTCGGAAACTTGCGATACACCGAGCAGTGGATGTGGTCGCCCAGGCCAACCCGCATGAGGGCGGGAATCCGGCTCGACACCGACGCAATATACGATTCCTGGGACGCAGCCGTCAGCCGCAGGGCTCCCAACTGATACGCGATGGCCGTGCCCAGCGAGATCACCACCGTAGCCACCGTCAGTGCCCAGGCACGCTGCCAGCGTGTGGGCGCCTGCGCGGAACGGAGATTGGCCCGGATGCGCGCCGCAAGGAACGGTGGAGTATCGTCTGACCGGACCACATTCCGCAGCCGGCTTCGGAACATCCGCCGCGATTCCAGCTCCGCCGTGCAGTCGAGGCACTGATCCAGATGCGATCGCGCGGCCTGGCCTGCGTCGGCCGGCAGATGATTGTCCAGGTAAAGGTCGAGATGCTCGCGCAGCGTCTCGCAGTTCCAGTTGAATTCCGTCTGGGTCATGACTGCATTCCTTCCGGGGCAGGCTTGCCGATGCCATAGCTCTGGGCCACCGCCGCCAGTTGCTCCCTCAGCAACTTGCGGCCCCGGCTCAGCCGCGACATGACAGTGCCAATGGGAACAGCCAGGATCTCGGCCGCGTCTTTATAGGAGAACTCTTCCACATCCACCAGCAGCACAACGGCACGGAAATCGCCGGGAATGCGGTCCAGCGCACAGAGGATCTCCTCATCAGTAAGCTGCTCAGGGATGGGCGGCACGTACGTAAGATTCGCTTCGATGAACTCCTCGGTTTCTTTGAGGAGCGGGAAACGAAACCACTTCCGGCGGTGGTGGTTCACACAGTGGAACAGGATCTTGAAGAGCCATGCCCGGCAATTGGTGCCGGGCTCGAACCGCCCGAACGATTTCCAGGCCTGCAGGAAAACCTCCTGCGCCACATCCTCGGCCCGGTTGCGGTCCCCCAGGATGCGGGTGGCCGTTTGAAAGATGTCGCGCAGGTGGGGCATGGCCTCGATCTCGAAGCGCTGCTCCGGCGCCAGGCCGGCCGTCAGCGGGCCGCCCTCGGTTTCCGGATCCTTCCTCAGCCCGGCATGGAGCGAAGGAAGGGCGGCGGAGTTGGTCGCGTTGTTTTGCGGGAATTGGGACACGTTGTTGTCCATCCAACTTTCCATTGCTCCGGCTGCCATACGAGGTTGAAATACCTTTCCCGGGCTCGAATATTCCCACGCCCGCGCGTTCTTTCGATAGGTGCCTGGGTGCGTCCTCCGCCTGCCTGCGGCGATGGACGCACCCGCTCCCGGCAGCTACTTCACTGGTGTGGAGAAACTGGACTCGCCAAGCAACACCTCGGCAAACGCACACCACACCTGCACCTTGGCGATATCGGGCACGTAGCTGGGCACCACTACCTCCCGCTTCTCGCCGCCTTTGATCTTGAACGCATCCAGCGTGTAGACATTGCCCTTCGAATCCACCACCCGCCAGGTCGGCGCTGGCGTGTCCGGCACCTTGAAGTCGTCGGTGACTTTCAACAGGCTCTTGTTGCCGACACTGGTGTGGACCGCCATGCCGGTGTTCGCCTTGGGGCCCTGGAAGCCCGACGTGGTGTGCATGTTGTGGCTGTCGGCGGCGAATGAGGCACTGGTGCCCAGGAAAAGAGCGGCCAGCGCAAAAACGGGCAGAATTCGAGCGATCAGTTTCATGGTGTTTCTCCTTGTGTCGATTCGTTGGAGCTTTGGACAATCAGCCGGGCTAGCGTTCCACAACCTGCACGGCATGGCCGTCGGGATCGCGAGCCAGAAGGGTCTTCCGGAATCCCGCCTCGGCGCCGGGGAGTTCCACAACTCCGCTGGACACAAAGGGGGACCGGGCTTTCCGGAGACTCTGCGCGGCATCCTCCGCGCTCATCCCCAGGAATCTGGTTTGCCAGTGGATCAGGTCGTTGGGCCTCTCGTCCGCCGGATAAGGGCGGCCGCCGGCCGGAGCCAGGTACTCGAGGAACTCGATGCCAGGCCCGGCCGGGGCGCGTAGAGCAGTGATCCTCAGCCGCGCGCCAAACACGTTGTTCAGCCGCTCCTGCTCCGGACCATAGTTCTCGCTTTCGCCGGCGACCTTAAGGCCCAGAAGGTCTCGATAGAACCTCAAACTCGCTTCTGTGTCTGAAATCACGATCGCCGTGTGGTCTATTCCCAGAAACAGCTCGCCGGACGCACGATGCCACTTGGCGGCCCCCTTGTCCGGGGGAAAGGCAAGGATCTCCAGCGGATGCCCGTCGGGATCACGAAAGTAGAAGGCCTGGATACCACCCGCATTCCGGTTCCAGGCAGGCAGCACCTGCGGACCGCTGGAGGCGTGCCGCACCTTATTCTGCCGCAGCCACTGGTAGGCGCGATCCATGTCGCTGACGATCAGGGCCATGTGCTGGAACCAGAGGTCGTTGCTGCGGGCCTCCGCCGGCGCCGGCCGCCCTTGCGGCGCCAGGAACTCCGTCAACTCAATAAACTCGTCACCCAGCCGCAGGCGAGCCGTTCGAACCCGCGCGCCGAAGACACCGCTCGCGTGCTCCAGTTCCGGTCCGGCGGCTTCATACTCACTGACCTTCTGGAAGTGCAGCACCTGCGTGTAGAAGCCGATGGAGCGGTCGAGATCCGAAACCGTGAGTCCTATCGAATCCACCGCCCGGATCAGGGGCGGCCCGCCCTCGGCCACGGCGGCCGCAGCCGTCACAATGAATGCGAGCAACGTTCGGCGCAGCATCACGAGCCCAGCCTTTCGATGAGGTGATCGCCCACGCGCAACGCGTTCGCCATGATGGTGAGAGCCGGGTTGACCGCTCCGCTGGAGGGGAAGAAGCTGCCGTCCACGACATACAGGTTGTCGAGTTCATGCGCCTTGCAGTTCACATCCAGCGCCGAGGTGGCAGGATCCTCGCCAAACCGGATGGTTCCGTTCTGGTGCGCCACACCGGCCAGCGGGATCCGCTCCCCCAGAAACAGGTTGCGCGCAAAGAGACCCTGATGACACTCGTGTCCATGCATCGGGCACGCCGTCTGCTGCTGCATCAGGCGCTTCAGCTTCGCAATCAACCGCTTGTGACCCTCTTCGTTGTTGGGCCGGTAGGACAGCACGATGTTGCCCTCGCGATCCAGCGTCACCCGGTTATCAGGATCCGGCAGGTCTTCCGAAGTGAGCCAGAAATCCAGCGAGTGACTGGCCATCAGATCGAGCGTGAAGCCCGGCGCAATGGCCGGCGCGCCGGCCTTCAGCGTCTGCCCGTCGAGCTTGCCGACAAAGGAGATGTGACCCATCGGGTAGGGGAAGTCCTCACAGCCGAAGTAGAAATCGTTCACGGAAAGGGTCTTCTGGAAGACCGTCGGATTCGGGCACTTCGACAGCGCCATCAGCACGGAGTTCGTGTGGCCCATATAGTGCCGGCCCACTACCCCGGACCCGTTCGCCAACCCCTGCGGGTGGCGCTCTGAAGCGGAGCGCAGCAGCAATGCCGCCGAATTGATGGCGCCGCAGGAGACGACAACCATCGACGCTGAATACTCGGCCCGCTCGCCATCGTGCTCAACGTGAACCCGGGTCACTTCGCGCCCCGAGGCGCTCGTCTCCAGGCGTTCCACCTTTGCATTCGTCAGCAGTGTGAAGTTCGGATAGCGCAGGCTCGGATCGATGGCCAAAACCTGGGCATCGGCTTTCGCATACACGAGGCAGGGGAAGCCGTCGCAGGTGGAGCAGCGGATGCACTTGCTGGCCTGCCGGTCCTTCTCATTCAGCATCACGCCCAGAGGAGTGTGGAAAGGATGCAGCCCCAGACGCTGGAAGTCCTCGTGCAATTGCTGCATGCGCGGTTCGTGGCTGACGGCCGGGTAGGGATACTGGCCGCACGCAGACGGCTCGGTCGGATCTTCGCCGCGCTCGCCGTGCACGTGGTACATCCGCTCCGCCTGCGTGTAGTAAGGCTGCAGATCGTCATAGGAGATCGGCCAGGCGGGAGACTTGCCGCCATGATGCCGCAGCTCTCCGAAGTCTCCCTTCCGCAGGCGGAACAGGGCTGCCCCATAGAACTTGGTATTCCCGCCCACGCAGTAATTGGTGTGCGGGTGCAGCGGCTTGCCGTCGCGGTCGTGCCAGACCTCCTGCGTCTGGTACTTCCCATGCAGATTCACGGCCGCCGGATCCCAGTTGTCCTTTTCACGAGGCACATAGCCGCCGCGCTCCAGCACGAGCACGCGTTTGCCCGTGGGCGCCAGTTTGTGAGCAAGGGTGCCGCCGCCGGCGCCCGTACCGATGATGATGACGTCGTAATGGTTGTTGTGCATAAGGCGTCCTTCCCGCGCGTGGGCGCAGTGGTGGTGAGGGAATCCCAGGCAAAGCGCGCAGGCCGGAGATCAGTCGCTCTGCTGTTCTTCGAGTTCGTGGAACCGGCAGCGGAAGATGCAGCGCTGCCCGTTGTGGTGATGAAACTTCGCACACAGAACCTGGCCCTGGCTGCGGTAGAGCGCCGCCGCCAGCAGCATGCCCAAGGGGGGCGCCGTAAAGTAAACCCACAGCGCCGTAAAGTCGCTGGCAAAGACCGAGGAGCCGAACGTGCGGGCCGGGTTCATACTCATGCCGGAAACCGGAGCCTCGACGCTGATGAACAGCGCCACCATGGCGCCGGCGAAAAACGGTGCCAGGCGAGCCCAGCGCGGGCGGTTCGAGGCGTTCAGCACCACATAGAGCAGCAGGAAGGAAATGAGCAGCTCCGCTACGAAAGCGGCGAAGATGCCCTTCTCACCCGGCACGGTGGCCACGTAGTTGACCGAAGTGTGACGCAGCGGGAATCCAATGAAAAGGTCGGCGAGACCCACACCCAGCAGCCCGCCCAGGAACTGCGCCGCCGCATAGAACAGGGCATCCCAGCGCTCGATCTTGCCCAGTACATAAAAGGACAGTGTGACCGCCGGGTTCATATGCGCGCCGGACCGCTGCCCCCAGGGGGAATGAATGATCGCGATCGCCGTGAGCCCCATCGCCAGTCCGCCCACGATCCGGCGGCTGCCGGGGCTCTCAATGGCCTGTTGCAGCGGAGACATCGGGTGATCCAGCAGCACTCCGAAGATGCAGGCTGAGATCATGAACAGCCCCAGGTTCGCCGCCTCCATCAGGTATTCAGGCCAGTGCGCCGCGAGCGCTTCCAGCATGGGGCGGTCGTGGGCTTGGATGGTTTCGCTTGACTTGGCGGCTTGCATCGGGAATCTCATTCGGCCACTGAGGTAATCACCTCCGGCCGCGAGCGTATTCCGCGCCCGCCCATCTCTTTTTCTGGATCAGCGGAATACGATGCCGATGGAATAAAGGCGTCCGCGGCCCGGATAGTGGCTGGTGTGAATCCCATGGCAACACCCACACGAAATTGCGAGCCGCGCGTGCGCGAACGGCAGGATGCCCTGATTGCCACCAACCTCCGCTGGCTGCGCCAGGCCCTGGCCCTGCTGGGCCGGTTGAGCGACGCAGACTATTCGACCATACCCGTGGGCTTGGCCCCGCATAGGGCCGGCAGCCATCTGCGCCACATCCTCGAGTTCTATGAGTGCTTCCTGGAAGGCGTGGAATCCGCGCACATTGATTATGATGCGCGGCGGCGGGATGAGGCGGTCGAACGCAGCCGCTCCACCGCGGCCGCCCGGATTCACTCCATCATCCACCGGCTGGAGACGATGCCCGCCCTGCGCTGCGACGGCGCGGTTTGGGTGCGGATGGAAGACACCGACCCCTCCGAAGTGCTCGATAGCTTTCTCATGTCTTCGGTCAGCCGCGAGCTGCAAACCCTCAGCAGCCATACCATCCATCACTTCGCTCTGATCTCTGTCACCCTGCTGGCTCACGGAGTCGCGGTGGAACCGGACTTCGGCATGGCACCGTCCACGCTCCGGCATCTGGCCACCAGGAAGGCGGCCGCCGCCTGATGTGCACCGTAAGCTGGCTCCATCATGACAGCGGCTATGAACTGCTGTGCAATCGCGATGAGAAGCTCACCCGCCGGCCGGCGAGGGCTCCGCAAGTGCAGCAGCGGGATGGGATCCGGTTTGCCGCCCCCATAGACGGCGACCACGGCGGCTCCTGGATCAGTGTGAACGAACACGGCGTCGCCCTCTGCCTGTTGAACGGCGCGAATCTGGGCGTCTCTCGCCCAACACCCGGCTCCACCGGCCTCAGAAGCCGCGGCCTGATCCTGCTGGCGCTGGCCGGTGCCCCCTCCGCGATGGCCGCTCTCGAACAGTTGGACAGCACCGGTCTCGGCCTGACGGCCCCCTTCACCCTTCTGGCCTTGGAGCCCGGTCTGCCCGCCTCCGTAGCGGAATGGAACGGCGAGGAACTGGCGATCCTCCTGAACGCCGATCCGTTCATGCCGCTGGTCTCCTCCTCGTTCGATCCACAGGCAGTGCGCAGCCGCAGGCGCGATGAATTCGCGCTTCGCACGCGTGCCTGTGTCGATGGGCCAGCCCTCTATCGCTTCCATGAGAGCCATGGCGGCGGACCCAGCGCGTACACGCCCTGCATGCACCGTCCGGATGCGCAGACCGTCAGCTTCAGCTGGATCAAGGTGGATGACCGCTCGGTCGAATTCTTCTACTCTCCCGCCGCCCCGTGCCGCTGGCAGCCGGGCCAGACTCTGCAGTTGGAGCGGCGGCCATGAGCTCGCAGTTACTCGCCATCGCCCTGGCCACTTTCGCCAGCGAAGACCTCGCCTGCATCGGCACGGGCGTGCTCATCGCTCAGGGAAAGCTGGACTTCGTCCCAGGCGTCCTGGCCTGCACCGCCGGCATCTTCGCCGGAGACATCCTGCTCTTCCTGCTCGGCCGGCTCGCCGGAGCAACCGTCATGCGGTGGCCGCCCATGGCGCGGTTTCTGCCGCCGGCCCGCGTCCACCAGGCATCGCAATGGCTCAGCCGGCGCGGCCTGGTTGTCGTGTTTCTCAGCCGCTTCACCCCTGGCTTGCGGCTCCCCACCTACTTCGCGGCAGGCTTGCTGCGGACCAGCCTCTGGCGCTTCACGTCGCTGTTCGCCTTGGCCGCTGCCGTGTGGACGCCGCTGCTGGTGGGCTCCGCCGTGCTCTTGGGAGAAGCAGCCCTGCGTACCGTCTTCGAGCATCAGGGCGGCGGCATCCTGGCTACCCTGGCACTCTCGGCCTCCGCCCTGCTCCTCCTGCGCAGAGCGCGAAGCCTGCTCACCTTCCAGCACCGCCGCCGTTGGTCCGGCCGGATACAACGTCTGTGGCGCTGGGAGTTCTGGCCTGCCTGGGCTGCTTACCTGCCCGTCGTGCCTTACCTGCTGTGGCTCGCGGCGCGGCACCGGTCGCTCACGGTCTTCACCGCTGCGAATCCCGGCATCGTGACCGGTGGTCTGTTCGGCGAATCCAAGTCGGAGATCCTCTCGCAATTGGGCAGCGCCGCCGCCAGGTTCCAGCTCATCCCGCGGGGCCTCACCCCCGGCGCGCGCATCGCTTTGGCGCAGCAGTTCCTGGTCCGCCACGCTCTCGACTACCCCGTCGTCCTGAAGCCCGATGTGGGCGAGCGTGGACAGGGTGTCGTCATCGCCCGTGCCCGCACTGAGTTGGAGTCTTATCTGCACGCCGCGCAGGGCGACGTGATCCTCCAGCGTTATGTCAGCGGCCTCGAGTTCGGCGTATTCTATCATCGCCGGCCAGGGGCATCTGCCGGCGTGGTCACCTCCATCACCGGCAAAACCTTCCCGGTTGTTGTGGGCGATGGAGTCACTCCGCTGCAGGCGCTGATCCTCCGCGACGACCGCGCCGTCTGCCTCGCCCCCGTCTACGAGAGGCTTTGCCGCCGTAGCTTGGACGAAGTGCCCCAACCGGGCGAGCCTGTCCAACTGGTGGAGATCGGCTCCCATTGCCGTGGAGCGGTCTTCACCAACGGAGCTCACCTTTGGAGCCCTGCCCTGGAAGCTGAGATCGATCGCATCAGTAAGCAGCACGCCGGTTTTGCCTTTGGCCGCTTCGATGTTCGGGTGCCGTCCGCGGAGGATTTCCGCTCCGGACGCAACATCAGCGTGATCGAACTAAACGGAGTCGGCGCGGAGGCGACCCACGTCTACGACCCGTCCGTTAGCCTGCTGTCCGCCTACGCGGCCATGTTCCAGCACTGGAAACTGGCCTTCGAGATCGGCTCCCTTCAGCGCCGGCGCGGCGCGCAGCCCACATCTCTCACGGTCCTGCTGCGGCTTTGGCTCCAGCGGCGGGCAGCGCACCAGGCAACGAAACCGGGCGGCCTGTCAGGCGGGGTGAAGTGTGAAGCGCATCAACCGGCCTGAACTGCTCGACGAATCACACATCGACCCCGCTGCCTTGCGGGGCAACCTGCAGGATCTGGCACGTCTGAACCGCCTTTTCGGCGGCCGTGCATTGATCCTCAAAACCCTCAGAGCCCTGGTCGCGAACCACCCCGCCGGTCAACCGCTGACCATCGTCGATGCCGGCACCGGCAGCGCCGACGTGCCCCGGGCGATTGTGCATTGGGCACGCGCCAGCGGTCTGACCGCGCGAATCATCGCCTGCGATATGCATCCTCAAGTCGCGCGGATCGCCCGCGCCAAATGCGCCGCTTACCCCGAGATTGAGATTGTCCGGGCCGATGTCACCTGTCTGCCCTTCGCGGCTGGCAGCTTGCACATCGCTCTCTGCTCGCTCCTTCTGCATCACCTGACCGAGGCCCAGGTGCGCCTGGCGCTGAGCGAACTCCGGCGCGTGGCCCGCCAGGCCGTCATCGTCAGTGACCTCATTCGCGGTCGCCTGCCTTATTGGGGCGTCAAGCTGGCAACCAGCTTGCTCAGCCGCAATCCCCTGACGCGAAACGACGGGCCGTTGAGTGTTCGCAGGGCCTTCACGTTGGAAGAGATGCGACGGTTAGGAGTAGAGGCGGGCTGCCCGGACCTGCAACTGCGTTCAGTGCCGGGCTTCCGAATGCTAGGCATCGCACCGGGCACCGCGGCTCACGCCGCTACGCCGACAGGAGCCCGCCGCGAACGCGATTTCGCGATCCACGCGGCCGCCCGGTAAAGCAGCAGAATGGCCGCCAGGGTCCCGTAGAACACCGGCCTGGTCACGTCCAGCTTCACCAGCCAGTAGTAGTGGATCACCCCGGCCACGATGCTGACATAGGTCAACCTGTGCAGCATCTGCCAGCGCTTGCCGCCCATCCGCCGGATCCACCCCGCGGTGGAAGTGATGGCCAGTGGGACCATCAGCACCAGCCCCAGCGTCCCAATCGTGATGTAAGGTCGCTTCGCGATGTCCTTCACTATCTCCGGCCAGTCGAAGAACTTGTCAAACCACAGATAGGTCATCAGGTGCAGGCAGCCGTAGAAGAACGCATACAGCCCCAGCATGCGCCGGAACCGGATAAGGTCCGGCATGTTCAGCAGCTTGCGCAGAGGGGTGACGGCGAGAGTGAAGACAAGAAAGCGCAGTGTCCAGTCGCCGGTCGCGTAGGTAATGAATTGCAGGGGATTGGCGCCCAGATCGTCATGGAAGAACCGCCAGACGAGCAGCAGCACAGGCGCCAGAGCCGCGGTAAACACCACGGGCTTCGCCCATCGGCTGGTGAGGATGCGCTTCATGGCGGTTAGTAGTTCTTCTTGAGATCCATGCCGGAATAGAGCCCGGCCACCTGATCGCCATAACCGTTGAACATCAGCGTGTCGCGCTTGAAGAACTCTCCGATGCGCCGCTCCTTGGCCTGCGACCAGCGGGGGTGATCCACGTTCGGATTCACGTTCGAGTAAAAGCCATACTCCCGTGCGGCCATGGTGTTCCAGCTCGTCGAGGGCTGGCCGCCGACCAGACGGATGCGGTTGATCGACTTGATGCCCTTGAAGCCATACTTCCACGGCACGGTCAGACGCAGTGGGGCGCCATTCTGATTCGGCAGCACCTCTCCATAGAGACCCACCGTGAGCATGGTCAGCGGATGCATGGCCTCGTCCAGCCGCAGCCCTTCCATATAGGGGAAGTCCAGCGCACCGGCACGCGGCATCTGCCGGGGATCATAAAGACTCTGGAAGGCCACATACTTCGCCTTGGCGGTAGGCTCCACCAGCTTCAGCAGGGCACTCAGCGGGATGCCGATCCACGGCACGATCATCGACCAGGCCTCGACACAGCGGTGGCGGTAGATGCGCTCCTCCAGCGGAGCCGCCTTGAGAATCTCACTGATATCGAACTTCTTCGGCTTGGCCACATCGCCTTCCACCGAGACGATCCAGGGCGAGGTGCGGAAGTTTCTGGCGTTCACTGCCGGAGAGTCCTTGTCCGTCCCGAACTCGTAGAAGTTGTTGTATGTGGTCACGTCCTTATAGGGCGTCAGCTTGTCGTCCACCGTGTAGCGGCTTTTCACCACGCCTTCCAGCTTCGTACCCGCCTGGGCCCGCTGCTCTGTCAGCGCCAAGGCACCGAGCGCGAGCGAGCCCGCCGACAGGAAGCGGCGGCGGTTCAGATACTGCTCCTTCGGTGTCACCTGCGAATAGCGAAGATCGCTGGACTGTCTGGACTTGATGATCATTCTCGGCCCCTCTTCCATGTTTCTGATGCAGTTACGGTAACCGTGGTTCCAGCGCGCACGGGGATTAATGAAGCAAACTGCCGGCGGCGGCACGCAATTGCGGGATCTGGTGGCGGTGCAGCACCAGTAGCCCCGCCGAACAAAAGAAGACTACCACGGCCAGGACGAACAGTTCGCCGTGGTCGTCCACGGCGGGCAACGCCACGCCCAACTTCGTCAGATGAAAGAAGATGGCGCCGCTGATGACGCCCAGCGACAGGGCCGCGCCCGGCAGCACGGTCCGCGGTAGCAACAGGAGAACCGAGGCCACGAGCTCGGCCACCCCGGATCCGATGCGGCCCCACGGCTCCATCCCCAGGGTCGAGAAGATATAAACGGATTCCCGCGCGCCGGTGAATTTGAAGAACAGCGTCTGCAGCAGGATGACGGCAGCGATGCCCCGCATCACCCAGCTCGCAATTGCGAATGCTCTAGTGTGTTCCATATTGTCCTTTCTGGAATTGCAGAAACTCTGCTGCTTCGGCGGCGCCCAGGTAGCGCTGCAGCAGCTTGCGGTCCGTGCGCAGCAGATCAACGAGGATCAATCCATCCAGGGCGTTGGAGAACTCCGGATCCACGTTGAACCCCAGCAGCTTGCCGCCCAGCTTCAGGTACTGCCGCAGCAGCACGGGAATGCCCGCACGGTTCGGCTCGATATCCGAGACGACTTCCGATAGGTCCTCCACATCGAACCCGGCATCCGGCAGCGGCAGCTCCGGTTGCTGCCGCCGGAAGGCGTGCCGGTGCCGCACCAGGCCCACCCAATCACGCAGCGAGGCGTGCTTCTCCAGGAACGAAACCATCAGCTCCCGCGAGAGCGCCTGGTAGTCGTTGCTGATGCTCACCGGCCCGAACAGCGTCCGGTAACGCGGGTTCTTCGCTATGTATTTGCCGATGCCCTTCCACAGCAGCAGCAAGGGCGCAAACCCTTTCTGGTACTCCTCGCGGACGAAGCTGCGGCCCAACTCCAGCGCCGGCCCCAGCCGGTCGAGGAACGCTTCGCCGTACTGGAACAACGACGCAGTGTAGAGCCCGCCCTCCGCATGGTCGGTGGACGCCAACCGGTAAGCGCCGGCCAACTCCCGGCGGTCACTGTTCCACAGGAAGAGATGGAGGTAGTGGTTGTCGAAACGATCGAGGTCCCTGGCTTGGCCGGTCCCCTCGCCTGCCGCCCGAAATGTCTTCTCCCGCAGCCGTCCCAGCTCACGCAGCACGTTGGGGATCGCACCGGCAGGGGCGATGCAGGCCGAAAGAGCGCCGGAAGAGACCAGCCGCGCCTCCGGTGGCAGGGCCTCGACTTCGGCCGCGAGCAGAGAAGGCTCCACGGCGCCGGCCAGCGGGACCATGCTTCGCTGTCCCAATCGCGCGGGAAACGGCTTGCGAGTCTGCGGCTTGTACGCCCGCCGGTGCGCCAGGAGATAGGTGCGCCACCGCAGGTACGCGATCTTCGCTCCATCGCCTTCGATAGCCAGAAGCTTCACAGCCTCTATGGGTGAGCCGATGCGGAGGTCCAGGCCGTGGCGCTGTTTGTTAAACAGTTCGCGCGCCAGCAGGGCCGCCCGCAACCGGGGATGCAGCACCCCCGCGGCCTGGAACAACAGACTGTTGCGCCCCTCGACGTACGCGGGTACGACGGGCACGTTCACACCACGCCGGGCGCAGATCTCGATGATGCGGGCAATGGCCGGGTTCCATTCCGGATCGGTGACCGCGCGCTGCCTCCATTGAAAATGCGACACCTCGCCCGCCGGAAACACGACCAGCAGCCCGCCGCCCTGCAGAAACTCGATCGCCTGCCGCAAAGGACTCGCGTTGCGCCGCACGGCGCTGCCCATGGGATCCACGGATAGCAGCATTTCGCGAACCTCCGGGAACACGCCCAGAATCCCGTTCGCCAGAAACCGCACATCCGGCCGGAGGTTCCGCAGCACCGTAGCCAGCACGGCGCCTTCCAGGATGCCGAAAGGGTGATTGGCCACGAGCACAGCCGGACCTGATCTTGGCACCTGAGCCAGATCCCGGTCGGCCACCCTGCAATCGACCTCCAGCCGGTCCAGCAGACGCTGGAGAAACGGCCGGCCATCGCCGCCGGAGCGAAGCTCGGCGTACGTCTGTTCGACACGATCGAACGCCAACGCCTTCGCGGCCAGCCGCCGGAGCGGAGGCGGCAGCGGAAGCAGAGTCGAGATGGCAGGTTGCAGAGTTGATGTCGCCACTGCCAGGGAGATCGCGATGCGCGCTCCGTTTATTCCCGGCGGAAATCAGAAGGGTCGGCTTGAAGCAGCAGCGTGGCTCCCTGCTTCTTCAGCCGGCCGGAGATGGTGATTGGCTCCGCAACGAAGTCGAGGATCTCCCGGCCCAAGCGGCGGCCATCCCGTCCCGAAAGCAGCAGGACACGGGCCGTACCACCCGCATCTCGAACCAGGAAAGCGGGCGGCACTCCGCCGCTGATGCAGCGTACGGCACAATCCCGATGGACCTTGCCCTGGCCCGGATTCATCACACCCAGGAAGCACTTGCTGTCCACGATCTCGCCGCTGAGCACGGCGTCGCCCAGATCCACCATGGCAGGCTCCTCGCCTGGTGTCGCACGGCCAAGACCACGAACGGACGCGGGCTCAGCCTCCAGCATCTGGTCCTCACCCCTGCGGATGAGCGTTCCTTTCACATGAATCCTGCGCCCGTCCAAACCCTCTGCGGAGAAGCCATGTTTGCCCGGCGCCACCAGCAGATACCGGCCGGATGGTGTGATCAACATTGGGTAGGGCCAAGCCAACAGCTGCCCCTCATACTCTCGAGGCTGTCCGTACTCAAAGCGGGCTTCGGCGAAGGGCGCCTGGCCGGCGACCAGGATCACGGCCGCAGCCAGGCCGGCCACGGCAAGAGCCGCGACCACACCGCGCACGAACAGGGAAAGCCTGGGCGGAGCCTGCGCCACATAGCCCACGTAGAATTCAGAGTCCCTCATGACCGCTCCTTCGACCCACAGGCTGTGATGCAGGCCGGAGCCACCCTTTGTCCTGCCGGCAGGGGCTGGGGATGGACCAGTACCCGCTGCCCGATCACCTGCGTGCGGAACACCGGCACCTTCTCAGTGAAGGGAGGCGGCGACGCGCCGGTATCGGGCAGGTATTGGTACCCATGCCAGGGACAGGTGATGCAGCCGTCAATCACCCGGCCTTCCCCCAGCGGACCGTTCTGGTGCTGGCACACATTGGAGACCGCGGAGACGCGGTCGTCATACCGGAAGATGGCCACGCGCTCGCCCGAGAGTGATACGATGCGTGCCCGGTTCTCGGGGACCGCCTGCACGTCACAGACATCCACGAAACCGTCCGCCTGGGCGAGGGTCCGGGCCGTATCGAGTTTGTGTTCCTTCCAGCCCGCCGCAAGATGAAGCCCAATCACCAGCGTCATTCCAACAGCCAGGAAGCCTGCCAGTAAGAGGCTCGGCTCGGACTGCAGCGCACCCAGTGCCACGTGTCCAATCAGCAGCGCATAAGCCAGGTAGACGGCCATGTGCAGCCGCTTCCACACCGGCGCGGAGAGGTTTCGCAGCCAGAAGTCATGGCTGGTGGCAGCCATCAGGAACAGGACCAGCAGCGCCGCGGCGCCCAGCGGCTGAAACGGGAACTGGGCCAGGCTGCCATACCTCGTGTTGGAAAGCAGCAGGCTGACCGGCGGCGAAACATCGCCCAAGGCGTGGAACTGCACCAGCGAGAACGCGCCATGCGCGAGCGCTACCAGGAACATGCTCACGCCCAGATGACGGCGGTTGTAGAGCAGCGGCAGGAATCGCGGATCCAGCCGGCACAGGGGCCCGATGCATAGGATGACGTGCAGCATCAAGAGTGCCAGTGTGCCTAGGCCGCGGATCAGCAGGGTCTCGGCGGTGGCAATGGGATGGAACAGCGCGCCCAGCGCGGTGAACAGCGCCAGGTACCCGCCCGCGAGGCAGCCAAGCACAGAGTCATAGACCCGCTTCTGGCGGTTCCAGCCCACGGCTGTGTACTGCAGGCTCACCGGTATTCCTCCCAGTGGAAATCGGCATTGCGTGGCGTAGTGGCGCGCCGGGCCACCAGAGCGGCCGTGAAGAGCAACGGCAGCAGAACGGCCAGGGCCAACCAGATCCAGCGATGGGCCCGGCGGAGTGGCTGGATCATCTCATGCCCTCGCCCGGTGCGGATTGCGCTCCACCGGCGGCTCAGCGGCACCGCCCAACCAGCGCCTCAGCAGCAGGGGCCAGAACGCCACAACCCCGGGGAATACGGCCAGCCGGAATCCGATACTGGAGCCGCGCGCAATAGGGTCGATGCGGTGGATGCCCGCCGCCACGAAGGCCAGCCCGAAGATCACGCCTGCCGCCAGGTAAGCGGCAAAGGCGGTGAGAATCCGTTCGATGATGAGCATGGAACCCTCCTGTCCTGGAGCCTAAAGAGCCGCGCCGTAGAAGGGAATCACGGCGCCGCTGAGCTGGGATGATTCGTCGCCGGCCAGATGGACCAGCAGGTGTGCGATCTGCTCGGGCCGTACCCACTTTGCCGGATCCGCCTCGGGCATGGCCGCTCGATTGGCCGGTGTATCGATAGCGCCCGGCAGGATAACGTTGGCGGAGATGCCGGCATCCTGATTCTCCAAAGCAATCGAACGGACCAGAGAGACCAGCGCCGCCTTGGAAGCGGAATAGGCGGCCGCATGGGCCACCGGATCCACGGCAGCGCGGCTACCGATTGCCAGCACACGGCCCGACCCCTGCGCCCTCATTCGCGGCAGCACGGCTCGGGACAGATAGAAGAAGGAACGCAGATTGAGATCGAGCATCTGGTCAAAGACGTCGTCGCCGGTCTCGGCCACGCTCAACCCGCCCGCGTATCCGCCCAGAAGGTGGACCACCGCATCCACGCGGCCACACCGGGCAAACACTGCATCTACCAGTTCGCCGGTCTTCGCGGCGGTCGATAGTTCCGCGGGGAAGGCATGAAACGACGGGCTGTCGAAGTCGGCGTCCTTGATCGAACGGGAGACGCCAGCCACTTGAGCGCCCGCTTCCAGAAAAGCCCCGGTCACGTACGTTCCGAGCCCGCCCTTGGCGCCGGTAATCAGAACAACCTTGCCTGTCAGTTGCATGGCTTCTCCTACTCGCCGGACGACCAGGCCACGCGGAACTCGGGATAAAGGGTCAACCCTCCGCAGGCGAAGATCGTCTGTCCCGTGATGTACGAGGCATCGTCCGAAGCAAGGAACGCGAAGACCGAGGCGATCTCCTCGGCCCTGGCCGCGCGGCCCATGGGAATGTGACTCTCCACGTCCTTACGCGCCTGGGGGTTGTCGATCCAGGCGCTATTGATGGGGGTGACGACCGCCCCGGGCCCCACCGCGTTCACCCGGATCCCCTGGCTCGCATACTCCAGCGCCATGGTCCTGGTGAGGTTTTCCATGCCGCCCTTGCTGATCGAGTAAGGCAGATACTTCGGTTTCGGGATGATCTCGTGAACGCTCGAGTTGTTCAGGATCACGCCTCCACCGCCGCGCGACAGGAAGTGCCGGATGGCTTCCCGCGAACAGAGGAACGCGCCGCGCAGATTCACGCCCAGCACGCGGTCAAAGTCGGAGAGCTCGATCTCGTGGGTCGAACACGGCTTCTGGATTCCGGCGTTGTTCACGAGGATGTCGATCGATCCGAACGCTTCCACCACCTTGGCGAACATGGTCCGCACCTGGTCCTCTTTGGAGATGTCGGCCTGGATCACCAGATCCTTACAACCGGTTTCGCGCACGGCCATGCAGGCCTCACTCACCAGCACCTCGGTGGCTTCCGCCTGCTCCGGGCCTGATCTGTAGTTGATGGCGACATTCGCACCTTCCTGCGCGAAGCGGATGGCAATGGCCTGGCCGATGCCGGAGGAGGCGCCGGTAATGAGTACGTTCTTCCCGATCAATCGAGGCATGAGGGGTCCTTTCAAAAGGTGGTTCAACAGGCGCCAGTGACATCCGCAACGTTCAGCTTGTTATTCCCGCGGCGGAGGCCGGGAATTTTCGATGCCGCAATCGCCATAAACGGGCATGAAACAGAAAACATCTTCCACGCGGCCCCGCTGCATGGCCTTCGCCGGCGTCTTATTCCTCTCTGCGCTCCAGGCGTGGGCAGGGCTCGTCGAACCAGTCAGCAAGACCCGCCAGGGTGTGGCCGTTAAGGGTTACGACGTCGTTGCGTACTTCAAACAGGCCCAGCCGGTGATGGGCTCGGCGCAATACTCCACGTCCTGGATGGGCGCCACATGGTGGTTCTCCAATGCCGGAAACCGCGATGCCTTCCAGGCTCACCCCGAGCAGTACGCGCCGCAGTTCGGCGGCTATTGCGCCTGGGCCGTGAGCAACGGATACACCGCCGAGATCGACCCCGAAGCCTGGAAGATTATCGACGGGAAGCTCTATCTCAACTACAGCAAGGATGTCCAGAAGAAGTGGGCGCAGGACGTCCAGAAGCGCATCGCCGACGCCAACAGGAACTGGCCCGGACTCCATAAGTAAAGGAACACAATCTCCATGCGGACGAATCACTTTGCACGCATTGTGGCGGTCTGCCTTCTGTCGGTCTGCGGCCTCACGGCCCAGGAGCAGGCGCCGCGTCACGAGATCGGACTCACCCTCGGCGGGCTCTTTGGCCCTTCCCGGGAGTCAGGAAACACGAAGCTCAACCCGAACGCGGGTGTGGCGTTTCAGGCGAACTACGGATACCGGCTGTGGGGCGGACAGGCGCTGGCCGTGTATGGCGAGGCCCACTTCCTGGCGAGCCCCAACCGTACGGTAGACACGGCCAACCTCAGCGCCACGCGCGACTTCGCCAGCCTATTCGTCACGCCCGGCATCCGGGTGAAACTGCGGCCCGCGGCGCGGATCTCACCCTACGCTGTCGTAGGTGGCGGCTACGGCCAGTTCGAGCAGAGCACTTACCTGGTGAATGGAGACCTGAATCCGGCGGCGCGGCGGGTTCACCGCGGCGTCTTCGACTTTGGCGGCGGCGTCGATTCCAAGCTCTGGCGGTTCGTGGGGCTTCGCGCGGAGGTCCGGGATTTCTATTCCGGCAGCCCGCTCTACAATCTCGCCGGACTGTCGGGCGGACAACACAACGTCGTGGCCAGTGGCGGGATCGTGCTGCGATTTCAGTAGGACTGGAAAATTGGCGGCGTGCCGGTGGTTCCGGCACGCCAATGGGAGTATCTCAGTCTAAACGGCAGTGGCCTGGCCGCGCAACTTCCGCAACGCCGGCAACACTTCGCCCAGCGAGACTGCACCGGAGCCCGGCTGGCCCAAAGCGAAGTAGAGCTTCTGGTAGTGCTGGAACAGTTGCTCGTAGACAGCCGCTTCCGCGGGATCCGGCTCAATGACGTGATAAGAGGGGCAGAGAGTTGCCTGCGCTTCCTCGATGGTCTTAAACGCCCCGGCCGCCATGAAGGCGAAGATGGCCGACCCCAGGCTGGTCACCTCCTGCGCCGGCACAAGCACGGGCTTATTGAAGACGTTCGCGTAGACCCGGTTCAACGCCGCGTTCTTCTGGGGGATGCCGCCGCCGTTGATCACTCGGTGGATGGTGACGCCGTGGCCCGTCATGCGCTCGAGGATGATGCGCGTGTGGAAGGCCGTGCCCTCGATCGCGGCGAATAGTTCGTCAGCCGGCGTAGTGCCCAGAGTCCAGCCCAGGGTGACGCCGCCTAGCTCGGGATTCACCAGAACTGTCCGGTCGCCGTTATCCCAGGTCAGGCGCAGGAGCCCGGTGGACCCGGCCTTATAGGAGTCCAGCCCCTGGGAGAGTTCCGCCACCGTGGATCCGGCGCGCCGCGCGATCGCCTCGAAGATGTCGCCCACCGCTGAAAGCCCTGCCTCGATGCCGTAGTAGTCGGGATGGATGGATCCCTTCACCACGCCGCACACCCCCGGGATCAGGCCCACTTCCCTGGCGATGGCCATCATGCAGGTGGAGGTGCCCACTACGTTCACCACGTCACCTTCGCGGATGCCCGCGCCGATCGCGTCCCAATGGGCGTCGAAGGCGCCCACCGGTACCGGGATGCCGACCTTCAGGCCCAGGCGCTCCGCCCATTGAGCCGACAGATGCCCGGCCAGGACATCGGAGGTCTCGTAGCGGCCGTCGAGTTTGGCGCGCACGCCAGCCAGCAGGGGATCCACACCCACCAGGAATTCTTCCGGCGGCAGGCCGCCGAGCGACGCATTCCACATCCACTTGTGGCCCATGGCGCAGATGCTGCGGGGCGCCTGTGCCGGATCTGTGATTCCGCACAGATCGGCGGCGACGAGGTCGCAGTGTTCCATCGCCGTGACCATCGCGCCGCGCTTGCCGGGATTGTGCCGCAGCCAGTGCGTCAGTTTCGAGAAGCCCCACTCCGACGAGTACACACCGCCGCACCAGTTCAAGGCCTCGAGGCTCGACTCCCGGGCGTGCCGCGTGATCTCAGCCGCCTCGCTCTTGGCGCGGTGATCGCACCACAGATAGTAGTCGTCGAGGGGCTGCAGACCTTCGCCCAGCGGGATGACAGTGGAGCCCGTCGTATCCAGCGCGATGGCCTCCACGGCGTCGCCGGAGATCCCTGCAGCGGTGAGCGCTTGGCGAGTGGCTTCTGCAAGCGCATTCATGTGGTCCGCGTGACGCTGGGTTGCATGATCCGGATCCTCGCGCTTTCTCAGAACGGGATACTCCGCCGCGGCTGCGCCCAGCCGGCCGCGCGCGCTGTCGAACAAGGACACGCGAACGCTTTGGGTTCCGAAATCGACCCCAGCTACGATGGCCATGAAATGAATGCTCCTTCCGTCTAGAGGATCTTATCGCATACGCTGGAAGGAGGAGAATTCATGCTGCTCGAGTCACTCAGAGTTGAAGTCCTGGAAGCGAACCTGGAGATCGTCCGGCGCGGACTGGTGATGTATACCTTTGGAAATGCAAGCGGTTTCTCACCCGCCGAAGGTCTCATGGCGATCAAACCGAGCGGCGTGCCCTTCGAAAAACTGCGGCCCGAGGACATGGTCGTCACCGACCTGGACGGCAAGATTGTTGAAGGCTCCCTCCGCCCCTCTTCCGATGTCGACACGCACCTGGAGATCTACCGTCACTTCCCGGGCGTGAAGGGCGTCGTCCATACCCACTCCACCTACGCTGTTGCCTGGGCGCAGGCCAAACGGGAGATCCCATGCTTCGGCACCACGCATGCCGACTACTTCTACGGTTCGGTCCCGGTGACCGCCCCGCTCTCCGACGAGGAGATCAAGACGAAGTACGAACTAAACACCGGCAAGGCAATCATCCGCCGCTTCGAGGGCATCGATCCACTCCAGCGGCCTGGAGTGCTCGTGTCCAGCCACGGGCCGTTCGCATGGGGTGCCTCGCCGGCCAAGGCCGCCATGAACGCGGTGCTGCTGGAAGAGATTGCCCGCATGGCCTCCATCACCGTCGGCCTGAATCCCGCGCTGACCGCGATCGGCCAGGCCCTGCACGACGAGCATTTCCTCCGGAAACACGGGCCCGGCGCCACTTACGGCCAGAGCTAAATGCGGCGGGGCATAGACTGGATGTAGGCCCATGCTCATCCAGTTCTCCGCACCAGAGGTCGCAAAGGCGGCAGTCTTCATCGCCGCGACCCTGTTTCCGATCGTCAACCCCCTGGGCGGAGCACCGATCTTTCTTACCCTGACGGGAGCGCACTCGCAGGAGGTGCAGCACCGCCTGGCGCGCAAGATCGCCATGAACAGCTTCGCCCTGCTGATGGCCTCGCTGTTCATTGGCGCGCAGGTGCTGGCCTTCTTCGGCATCTCCCTGCCCGCCGTCCAACTGGGCGGCGGAATCGTAGTGGCCGCGGCCGGGTGGGCGTTGCTGAACCAGCCCGACCGTCCCAACAAGGACCAGCAGAGTGTGACGGACGTCGATCTGCTGACGCGCTCGTTCTACCCGTTCACGTTGCCACTCACGGTGGGCCCGGGCTCCATTTCGGTGGCCATAACGCTGGGCGCCAACCTGCCCAAGCGGCTGGACACCTCGTCGCTGCTGTCGCTGGAGGCGCTGGTGGCGTCGATCTTCGGCGCCGGATCCATCTGCGTCCTCATCTGGATCTGTTATGCCTCGGCCGAGCGGATGAGCCGCGCACTCGGCCCGACGGGGATGAGCGTCGTGATGCGATTGTCGAGCTTCATCCTCTTTTGTATCGGCGTCCAAATCGCCTGGAACGGGCTGCAGGGCCTGGCCGGACCGCTGATCCACGGCACGGTCCGCTAGGGCCGGCTGAGAAACTCCGCGACCGCGGCGTTCATCTTCGCCGCTTCACAGCCCGGGGCGCCGTGCCCGCACTCACCCGTCAAGCGCAGTACTTCAAAGCCCGCCAACTCCGCCAGCCGCAGAGCCGATGCCGGGTTCACCATGTGATCCTGCAGCGCCACCACATCCAACACTTTGGCCTGCACCGCCGCGCCGGCCTGCTCCATGGACCCGCCGAACTTCCGCGACACGTCGTGGGCCATCATCGCCCGCAACTGGGCGGCCCAGTCGCGGGGATCCATGCCGGTCCGGGCGTTCTCTTCCAGACGGCTCTTCAGGGCCGGAAACTCGGCCGCGGCGGTTTTGGCGACCACATGCTCCGGCGTACTCAGGGCGAACTCGTGCATCGCCAGGACTGCCGGCATCGCGGTGCGCGGATCTCCACCTGCCTTCTGGACCGCTTCGATGGCTGAGAGTTCGGCCTGCCACAGGAGGAGGTCCGCCGAAGTCAGTTTGGCTGAGCCGACGATCGGCACCGCCCGCCGGAGGAAGGACGGATAAGCCACCAGCCACTCGAAGGTCTGCATGCCGCCCATGGAGATGCCCATGACGGCGTGCAGGCTCTTCACCCCCAGATGCTCGGTCAGCAACCGGTATTCCGAGTTCACCATGTCGCCGATGGTGATGGCGGGAAACGGGCCCTGGGTGTTCGACGGCGAGCAGCTCACTCCGTTCCCGAGCGCATCCACGGTGATGACGTAGAACCTGCCCGGGTCCACCATGCGGCCGGCGCCGATGAAGCCCGCCAGATCGGAGGACTTGCCGGAGAACCAGGTGGGCCAGAGGATCGCATTGGTGCCGCCCGCGTTGAGCTGGCCGTACGTTCGATACCCGATGCGGCACGAGGCCAGGGTCTGCCCGCTCTCCAGCTTCAGGTTCTTCAATTCGGCGAACTTCTGATTCGACTGCGCGAGCAATACCGGAGCCGCGAGCAACAGAAACAGTGACCTCATGGGCTTGAGCTTATACCATGGCTGGAGTCTTCGGGCACTTCGTCTACACTAGGTTTGAGTCGAAAGGAAGGGTGTTGTGCCAGGGGGCAAGTGGCGGCTGATCACAGCGGTTCTGTTCATCGCGATGGCCGCGACCGTCTTCACTTTCGCTCTGGGCGAAACGCGCATCATCCGGCTGCTGCACCTGAAATCGGGCGACCTTTACTTTGTGGCCGCCCAGCCCGAGCAGCCCCGGGACATCGTTCTCATCGTCGTCGACCAGAAGTCACTGGACCGCTTTCCGGAGCCGCTGCTGCTCTGGCACGGCTATTATGCCGAGGCGATCGAGGCCGCTGCCGCTGCCGGCGCCAAGGTTCTGGGCCTTGACGTCGCCTTCCCCATTCCCGTGAACCAGTGGGCCGCCGGGTTTGACGAGCGGATGGCGCAGGCTGTCATTTCCACCTCCGCGCAGATGCCGGTGATGTGCGGATATGCCGCCAGTACGCTGTCGCAGCAGCGGAAGTGGCCGGTGCCGATGAATATGGCCGCCGCGGCCCTGGGCCAGACCGCGTATGTGAACCTGCGAGCCGACGAGGATGACTTCATCCGGTCGATTGAGCTGGTGGAAGCCGAAGGGTCGCGGAGCATGTCGCTGGCGGTGTCGGAGCGGTTCCTGGGGCACCCGGTTTCCTATCCGCAGCACAACATGTTGATCCACTATGTCGGGCCGGCGGGAACGTTCCCGCGCGTATCGCTTTGTGACTTCATCGACGCGGCGCGCGCGGGCCGCCGGCAGCAGTTGCGGGACTGGGTGGGCGGCAAGGCGGTGTTGCTGGGTCCGGACCTGATTACCGACCGCCACGCCACTCCGTTCTATGCATTTCGCGCCGGCACGCCCGCCAATACGGCAGGCGTCGAGATCCACGCTAACGCGGTGTGGACTCTGTTGAGCGGCCGCCACATCACACCTCTGAGCCTGGCTTCCAAGTTTGCGATCACCATCGGTGTGAGTCTGGCCGCCGCGCTGATCACCTTGCTGGTGGCCGGCTGGCCGCTGTTCGGCTATCTGGTTCTGCTGGCCGCCTTCAGCACCAGCATCGGGTTTGTGCTCTTTGGGCGCGGATGGCTGCTCGCCCCTTCGGAGATCCTGCTGCCACTGCTCATTTCAGGTCTGCTCTCCCTGGTTTTCGGCTACTTCTTCGCGGCCCGCGGCCGCGACACCTACCGCAATGCGGTGCGGGTGTTTGTCGGCAAGCAGGTGGCCGAGGCGCTGGACGCTTCGGGCACGATTGCCCTCACGGGCCGGCGCGAGGCGGTCACTATTCTGTTCACTGACATCCGGGGCTTCACTGCCTGGTGCGATGCCCAGGAACCGGAGACGGTGGTGGCGCGATTGAACGAGTACTTCGCCGTGATGACGGCGTGCATTGTCCGTCACGGGGGCCAGGTGAACAAATTCATCGGCGACGGGATCATGGCCATTTTCAGCGATGCCGAAGGAGCCGCGCTGGGCGACCACGCGCTGCGGGCCGTCCGCTGTGCCGTCGAGATGGTGGGCCAGCCGCTGGAGTTCCGCACGGGCGCCGGCATCCACACCGGCGACGCCATCGTCGGCAACGTCGGCTCAGGCGATAAGATGGATTACACGGCTCTGGGTGACACGGTCAATCTGGCTGCCCGGCTTGAGGGCTTGAACAAAGAGTTCCAAACGCGCATTCTCATGAGTGCGGCTACCTGGGACCGAGTGAAAGGCTCCATCGAGGCGCGGCGTCTGGGCCAGGTTTCCGTCAGGGGCAAGAGCGTGGAACAGTCGATCTACACCGTTGCGGAGGTTTGAGATGCAAGGCAGTTGTTTGGCATGGGCATCCCTGGTATTGCTGTTGCCGGTGTTGCCGGCCCAGGTCAGAAAGACGCAACCCGTGGGCCTGGTGATGGGCGCCGGAGCGACGGTGGCGCGCGGCAAGGCGCCCGCGGCGGCTGTGAAGCCGGGTGAGATCCTGTTTGCCGGCGACGTGTTGAAGGCCGGCGCTGCTTCGTCGGCGGCGTTCCTGTTCTGTCCGGAGAAGTACTCGGCGGCACTTTCGGCCAACGGGGAGGCCGCGTTGACGGAGTCGCAGGTGCAGGTGAAGGCCGGGGAACTGGTGGGCCGGAAGAGCGTGGCGGCGTGCTATCTGCCGGAGGTCCAGAAGCTCTCGGTGGCGAGCCAGCAGCACTATGGAGTGATGTTGACGCGCGGCAGCGGAGCAGCCGCACCCAAGGGTACGCTGGCGGACCGCATCAAGGCACTGTCCGAGGAGAAGCGGAAGGAACTGGAAGCGGTGCTGGCCTCGGCAGCGGGCTCGGACACGGCGGCGGTGGTTTCGCGCGCCACGGCGCTGGAGAAAGCGGGTCTTTCCTACGACGCCGGTGAGCTCTACCGGGAAGTGGCGAAGCAGTGGCCCGAAGCGGCCTGGGTGAAGAAGAAGATCGTGGAGATCGAGGATGTGCTGCTGAAGCAGCAGGCCCACTAGGAGCGGGGCCCGCGCCGGGTCTCGCGGGTTCGTTCTGTTTATTTTCCACCGACATTTGGTGCGCCGGCCTGGTGGCTTCGGGGCTGGACTCGCGTGACGTCTCCGTCGAATGAGCGGCTGCCCGGGGCCGGGTTGCGGCCTTGGCTTCGTTTTGTCCGTGCGTTGGATTCCCGGGAGGAGGGCCCGATGAGGGGCCGGAGTCCTGGTGGAGCCGCGGACCGGCCGGGCCTTGCAGCGGGCCGGAGGGGCAATGGGGGTAGAGCCGGTAGCGGCCTCGGATTGGGCCCACGGGCGGCACGGGTCCGACAGCGGAGACCGCCGGTACCGGCGGCACCGGGCGCACGGCGCCACCCGATTGATTGAGCAGTTCGCCCAGGTGGGTTCGATTCCAGGAGATCACGAAGGAGCCATCGGGCTGCAGGGCGGTCGCGTCGAAGGATGCGCCGGCGGCCATGACCTTCACGACTTCCGTAGCGGGGGCACAGGCGGCCCCGGCGATGGCGGCCAGTTGCCGTTCCACCTGCAAGATGCGGCGCGCGATCCAGTGGTAGTAGGTCTTGAGCGCCTTGACGAAAGACAGTTGATGGGCGACGAAGCGGGCGGCTTCCTCGCGATCGCCGCCGGTTTCGGCGCAGGCGGTGTCGAACAGGGTGCGCTCGAGGGCGCGCCAGCGGATCTCGTGCGCCTGGAGCATGCAGCGGTTGATGAGCAGGATGCGGGCTTGTTCGGTGGGGCAGGAGGCGGTGCGGTGGAGCGCTTCCTGGAACCATTCGACGGCGAACTGCCTGGGGAGGTCGTGGTGGATAGGGCAGGGTGGCGCCTTGCGGGCGTTCTGGGAGGATACGCGTTTGCCGGATTCGGTGCGGGGTCCGGTGGAGCGGCGGGCGTTGGCGCGGTTGGCGGCCAGGCGGCGCGGGGAGACGGCGGGTTGTGGGGTGGCGGCTGACATGGCTAGCGTCCCTGGTTGGCTTCCTTTTTTGCGGCGATGACGCGGCGGCGGCGGGCCTTGGTGAGACGGTCGGCATTGGCGCGGGTGGAGCGGTGGATGTGGTCGTGGAGCTGGTCCAAGGTGGCCAGGGTGGTGAGTTCGGTGGGGGCGAGGGGATAGAACGCCTGAAGGAGCCTCCGGGCTGGGGTGGCGGCGGGATCGCCGGGGACGAAGTGGTGCCACGTTTCGCGGAGGCCCGCGTCGAGGAGGCCGCTTTCGACGGCGTGATAGCGTTTCCGGCTCCAGAGGTTGGCGGCGAGGGCATTGGCGACGATCTGTTCGTGGAGGGAGTGGGGCTGGAACTCCTGGAGTATGTCGTCGTAGTAGCCGTGGAAGCGGGCGGGGTCTTCGTAGGAACACACTCCGGCCTCGGCGGCGGAGAGGAGGCTGAGCTGGTCATCCGTGATCCGGATGTTGCGAGCGAGGGCGGCAGCGGCGCTCGCGTCGCATCGGGCAGTCGCGTTCTTCATAGTTCGTGCTTCGGGGCGATGATACATACGGGGTGGGCGGTGGAGCTGTTGAGGCGTCGATCAAGTTATTGAAAGGATGGGAGAAGAAAAATTTGCTCGGGGTCATACCGCTTTTTGTTCGCCCTGTGGTTTTGGGGAGAAGTGGGGTGTGGGTGGTGGGATATCGCGAGCAGGAGAGGGGACCGATGAATCAAAGCGCCAAGGTAGACACGCTAGGGACAGGGGCCCGCTTACTGACGTGCGCGGTTCGCAGGCCTTGGCGGGCCGTGGCCCGCTCCTTACCAGTCGCGGTTCGCAGCGGGGTGGGGGTTGCTCACTGGCGGTCGTGGTTGGTTGTGGATACTTTCGCTTTTGCCACTCGGAGGGCGCTGGGGGACTCCGTGGTTGACGCGCAGGGAACAGGCGCCCGCTTACTAACGTGCGCGGTTCGCAGTCCTTGGCGAGGTGGGGGCCGCTGCTTACCAGTCGCGGCTCGCAGCGGGGGGTGGGCGGGGGCTACTTGATCTCGCGGATGCGGATGTTGCGGAACATGACGAAGGTGAACTGGTCGTGGAGCTGGAGGCCGATGGGGCCGGTTTTCGAACGGGCCGGGTCTCCGGCATATTCGGCTACCACTTCCCCATTCACTTTGACGCGGATCAGGTTGGTTCGCGACTCGATGTCCATGGAGTTCCACTCGTCCCGTTTGTGCACCCCCTTCTTCGCCGGCACGAAGGTGTAAATGCTGCCGGTGGGGTACTTGTCAGAATCGCCATCCATGAGCTGGATCTCGTAGCCGATGTGTGCCGGCGTGCCCTTGAGTTGGGTCTGCAGGGGCGGATCCGCAGCGCCGGCGTCCCCGATGGCGTAATGGGCCCGGGAGACGTCCCGGATCGAGATGCCGCTGTTTGTGCGCGCCGGCAGGAAGTACTCGACATGCAGGTCGAACTGGCCGTATGTCGCGGAGGTGTAGAGCCACGCCTGGCGGTAGAGCCACGACTCATACTGCTTGCTGTCGATGGGCCACGGCTTGCCAAACGGAGATTCGGGTTTGTCATGCCGCCGCTGGCCCAGCAGCGAGCCGTCCGGCATCACCGTCCAGACACCTTCCCCGCGGGCCTGCCAGCCGTCCAGATTCTTTCCATTCAACAGCGGACGCCAGTCCTGGGCCGGCACGGCGGGAATCAGCCCGAGGGCGGAGACCAGGAGGGAGAAAAGAGCAACATTGCGCACCTCTCCATTGTCGCGCCTCGGCGACCACGCCGGACACGGTTGATCTACTAAAGATGGAAGCCTGGGCTACTCGGCCGAAGGCTTGCGAAAGACCGCGAGGGCTTCGATCTCGATGAGCAGGTCCGGCCGGCACAGGATGGCCTGGATGCCCGTGGATGCAGGCAGAGGGTCGAGCCCCTGCTCGGCGAAGAAGGCGGTGCGCTCTTCGTTGAAGGCCTCGTAGTCGCGCTCGATGTCGCGCAGGTAGCACGTGGTGCGGACGATGTCCTTCCAGGTGGCGCCTTCGCTCTCAAGCAGGCCGGTGATGTTCTGGTAGGTCCGCCGCTGCTGCGCGCGGAAGTCGCCCACATGGACCGTTTTGCCGTGCTCGTCGATGCTGGCCGTGCCCGAAATCAACAGCACCGCGATGTTGCCGAAGTCCAGGCGGAGGCCCCGCGAGAATGAGCTGGGCTTGGCGTATGCATACGCCTCGTTCAGCACATTGTGGTTCGTGATCTTCTTCTTTTCGATGCTTGTGGCGCTGGCGATCTCGGCCAGGGCGTCGTCGAGTGTCATGAGGAAACCTCCTGAATTCTCCGGCCGCGTGGGCCGAAGTGGGGCGCAAGCCGGTCGCGAATCAAGGCGCGGTTGAGTCCGGCTTCGCGGATGGCCTCGACGACGAACTGGGCCGCGTCGTAGGCGAGTAGTGAAAAATCGTCGGCAGGGCGCCCGAAGCGGCTGACGAGCCGCTGGATCCGGGAGTTGTCCGCCGAATGCAGCCTCGGAGTGACCACAGGGCGCTCCGAGGAAAAGCCCCGGCTGCGCGCCGCCGGCCCGGCCAGCAACCGCATGGCCGCCGGAGCTGCAGCCATCACCGCCGCCGTTTCCGCCGGCGGAGCGAGAATCACACAAGCCGCGCCTTCCAGCGCCGGCAGATTCAGCGGGCCAGGACCGATATCGTGCCGCTGGAACGGCAAGCGGTGTTTGAGCGCTGCCGCTTTCAGGAACTCCCGGGCCAGGTTCCTTGAATCGTGATCGGTGCCCGCTACCACGGTGAAGCCGCCCTCCGGCAGTTGGGCGGCGAGGTAGGCCGCGATCGCGGGATCTCCGGGCGCGCAGGAGAACATCCAAGGGACATTGGCGTGATTCACCGTCTGGTCCGTGCTGACCGGATCGACCAGCGGCAGCAGCGCCTTGGTCACCACCTGCTCGGCCAGGTGAGTCGTGGCCCCATCGATCCCGCCGAGGATCGCCCAGACTTCATCGGTATAGGCCAACCGGACGACGGCCGAAGCTCCGCTGCGCCACACGTCGTCGGACCAGCGCTCCACCAACTCGAAGGGCTTCCCGTGGAATCCGCCCGCCCGGTTGGCATCCTCGAGCGCCAGCATCGCGCCCATCCAGATGGACCCGGCACGCGCATGGGCGGCATCGCCGGGACCGAAGAAGCCGATGCGGACCACGTCGACACCGCGCTTTCCGCCCTGCTCCCGGCCCGGCCCGGCATACTCCAGCGGCGTCGAGCGCTTGTCGAGGTACGGCTCCTGACCGAGAAGACACGTGGAGCCGCCCAACGCCAGGATGGCGCGGCGGCTCCAGGTGTCTCCTCGTCGGGTCATAGCTACCGGCTCGCTGTCTCCAGACCCCGGCTCGTCCGGTCGCGCACCGGCACGAACCCGCGGGGAATCTGCAGCGTCTCCCGCGACTCATACTTCCAACGACCCTGGCCGAAGCGAGCCAGGAAGACTTCGCCCGCGTCGTCCATCACCGCGCTCAACGGGATGGCGCCGGTCACGCCCGGCCACGGCTTGGCCCGTGTGGCGATGAGGTCGCGGATTTTCGCCCGGTTCAGGCCGCCCTGCTGAATGGCCCAGATGAGCATATTCATGCCGTCGTAGGCGTGCGAGGCGTAGGTCTCGGGCTCTTCCTGGAAACGCGCTTTGAATGCCCGGCGGAACTCGTCGAGCTTGGGATCCTTGCGATCGGGATCCCAGGGATAGCCGCAGATCACGCCTTCCGCATTGGCGCCGGCCGCCTGTACGAACTCCGGCGACACGCTGCGATCGGAGCAGAAGTAAGGCTGCTTCATGCCGCGCGCGCGCATCTGGTTCAGGATGAGGGCGCTCTCGCGCGCGTCGCCCCAATGGACAATCGCATCGACGTTCATTTCCTGAATGCGGTCCAGTTGGAGCGAGAAGTCGTCTCCGCCGACCTTGTAGGCCATCTCGATCGCCACCGGATGGCCCAACCGACGAGAGCTGTCCTTGATCTCACGCACGCCGAAACGTCCGTAACGGTTGCTGGCGCGGATGATCCCGATGCGCTTGTAGCCCATCTTGCGGATCATGTAATCCACGAGCAGGTAGCCCTGCTGCCGGTCGTCGCCGATGTTGCGCGCGACCCAGGGGATGTTGGTCTCGATGAAGGTGGGATCCGTATCGCCGGTGTTGATCATCACCACTTCCGCCTTCAGCGCCACGCGGATTGCGATGTGCGAATTGGCGCTATCGATGGTGCCGAGAATCGCCCAGACCGGGTTCTCATACGCCATCTTCACGACTTCATTGCCGGTGGAGCCCCACAGACCGTTGTCATTCGCGACCGCCATCTCGAACGGGATCCGGCCCTTCAGGTAGCCGCCCTTGGCATTGGCCTGTTCCACGGCCAACTGGGCGCCTTTCAGCATCATCTTGCCGAGCACTTCTTCGTGGCTCTTGCCGCCCGTGGCGATCGACACCGTGGACTCGATGGGCCCGATGAAGCCGATGCGTACGCTCTTCAAGCCCACGGGTTCCGGCACCGCGCGGCCGGGTCCGGTGTATTCCATCTGAACGAGGAAGTGTTCCTTGTAAGGCTTCACGGCGCCGAACGGCTCGACGTCGGTGGAGGTATGGGCGTAATTCTGTTCCGTCCGCAGTTTGAGGTCGGGCACTTCATAGGGAGAGAGCCCGTTGATGCGCCGCAGCACTTCCTGCGTCTCGGGATCCGCGGCCGGGGCCGGCGCAGGCTTCTTCGCCTCCTGGCCGATGGCCGCAGCCAGGCACAACATTGCCAGCACCAGGCGTTTCATTTCGACGCCCTCCCGTTGGAAGCCAGAGCCCTGGGCCGTTCGCGCAAGCCGCCATAGTATCCCTCTCCGACGCCCCATGCCAGACCCTTGGATGTGGCGATGAAGATATCGTTGTCTTCCACATCCACGGCCAGGATGTAGTTGTGCGTGAGGTTCAGACCCATCTCGACGGTTTCCAGAACGGTTTTGTCGCGGGTCACGACGGCCTTGCCGGTCTTCGATTTCGGATCGCGCGTATAGGTGACCCAGGTGTTCGTCGCGACATCCATGATCGCGCCGAGGCCCTTGTCGGTGGCGAACCAGGCTTCATTGCCGCTGCGCGCCCGCAGGTTGTTGTTGAAGTCGCTGGGGTTGCCGGAGTCTTTGTTATAGAACGCGCGCCAGTTGCGCCCGTCGTAGCGGCAGACGCCGAAGTAGGTGGAGACCCACAGGACCTTGTCGATGTAGTTGGCCTGGGTGGTAATGACGTGGACGATGCCGTCATCGCGATAGAGGTCGATTTCCATCTCACCGTCGGGATCGAGGTAGTCTTTCCAGCGGTTGGTGGCGACATCGTACTCGAGGACGCCGCTGCCCCAGACCGCGAGGTGGACTTTGCCGTCTCGGTAGTTCACGCCGTAGTTCCAGATCTCTTCCATCGGCGCGTTCTTCTCAGTGAAGACGGACCACTCGCGCGACACCGTGTTGTATCGCGAGGCTCCGGCCGTGGTGGCGACCCACACGTTGTCGTTCTCCACCGCCACGCCGTAGGCCACATCGTTCACCAGGCCGCTGTTCATCTGGTGCCAGTGTTCAAAACGGCCGCCGCTGAACCGCGCCAGCCCGCCGCCAAACAGAGCCAGCCACACATCGCCCGTCTTTTTGTCGACATCGATGCCCGTCACAACGCGCCAGGGCAGACCATCCTTCTCGGTCCAGCTCTTCACCTTGCCCGAGGCTTTGTCGATCATGGCCAGACCGTTCTCGGTGCCCAGCCAGATGCGCGGACCGTCCGACTTCACCGCAAAGATGTGGTCGTTCGGCAAGCCGTTCTCGGTGGTGAACTGTTTCCACTTCGTGTACACGAAGGGCAATTTGCTTCCGCTGCCCGCCGGCTGCGCCGAAGCGGCGCACGTCGCCAACAATGCTGCTGCGAGTAGGTACTTCATAGTGTCTTCACAAACTCAATCAGGTCGTTCAACTGATCCTTCGTCATGTCGTTGGTCACACCGTGCTTGTCGTAGGGGTTGAACACGGTCCAGATCTCTTCCAACGTGTTGGCCATGCCGTTGTGCAGGTACGGGGCCGAATCGTAGATGTTGTTGAGGTGCGGCACGTCGAAGGTGCCCTGCCGGTCCAGCGCCTGTTGTGTGCCGACATCGAACTTCTTGCGGCTGGTGTAGTAGGGCGGCATGTGGCACGTGACGCAGCGATTATCCAGAGGGATGACCCGGCCGTCGTTGGTTGTCCCGCGCTCGAAGATCGCCTTGCCGCGCTTCTGTGCAGGCGTGTAGGCCTCACCCGGCGTGTGGTGGCGGTTCGGTGGCCGCTGGATGGTGGTGATGTAGTAGTCCAACGCGTCCAGCTCCTCATTGGTGAAGGGCAGGTTACGCGTGAAGAAGACCGAAAGACGCGGGCCGCACTGCCGGCGCAGTGTCGCATTGGTCCCTTCCCATTTGAACGGGGCCGTATCGTAGATTCCGCGCAGCGTCCGGTTGTCCACCGGGCTCACGCCGATGCCATCGGCTTCGATGTCATAGGCCAGCCCATCCACGTGGCCGTCCGGGTGGCAACTGTGGCAGGCGAACTGGCGCCGGAAGGAGATCTTCGCGTTGTGGAACAGCCGCTCGCCCTTGCGCTGCAGCGTGATTTCCCTGGGTCCCTCCAGGCTGATGCGGCCAGCGGGTTGGAGTGTTTTGAGATCGATGACCGTCAGATCATCGTCCAGGGAGCCTGCTACATAGGCATACCGTCCGTCCGGGGCCATCGTCACGCCGCGAGGGCTGGTGGACGTGGGCACGAATCCGGCCAGAAAGTCGGCTGATTTGCCCAGGTGGTTCGGGATTACGGTCTCGCGATCCTGCTTGCTGGCGGACTTCAGCAGCCGCTCGAGTTTCGCGCAGTCGACAACCGCCACGCGATCTGTGCCCGAGCTCGTCACGAGCGCATAGCGTCCATCAATGGAGATGGCCACATCCGTGGCATCCGAGAAGCCGGCGCCCGGCTGGTCCAGCAGCACCTGGTCCACGGTTCCGTCTGCCCAGAGCACGGCGAGTCCGTTGGTGATCGTCCAGCCCTGCATCAACCGCGTCATGGGCACGAGGTTCTTGGTGCGGTTCATGGTGGCCAGCGCAAACCGGCCGCTGGGATGCCAGGCAATGCCGGCCATGAGATTCGTACCCGGCACCATGGGGCGATCGAGCACCGCCGACCGCTCCGTATCGATAAGAGTGATTTCGGACTTCAGCGGTTTGCGGAAACCTGTCAGGTTGGAGAACGTGCTGGTCACCGCGATGGTCCTGCCGTCGGGCGACAGTGCCAGCGACCAAGGCCCGATTCCGCCTGACAAGGTCTTCACGAACTTCAAGGTGGCCAGGTCAAACACCCAGATATCGTTGGACGAGGTGTTCAGGACGTAGAGCCGGCGGCCCTGGGCATCGGTCAACACTCCGTGCGGCTCATCGCCCACCTTCAGAGTCGATGTCACCAGGCGCGTACCGGTGTCGATCACGCTCACGGTGTCGCTTTCGCGGTTGGAGACGAAGGCCCGCTTGCCGTCGGGCGTGAACGCCACGTCGGTGGGCGCATTGCCGACCGCGATTTCAGCCGTCTTGCGGCGTGACTGGGTGTCGATGACGGCTACGACATTGCCCGCTTCGCAGGTGACCCAGAGTTCGGCCGTATGGGGGCGGAAGGTGAGATTCAGGGGGGTTTTGTAGCGAGTCTCCGCGGGCGGAGGAGGAAGCTTCGTGGGATGGGCGATTTTCGTCCAGGCCTTGGCCGCATCGAAGGGCTTGCCGTGCGTCTCGCGGTGGCAGTGGTTGCAACCGGTTGTCGAAGGAATGCGGAGGCCTGCCGCTTTGGCGGCCGCTGGGTCCTTCATCACGGCCTCGGTTGCATACTTTTTGCCCGCACCGTGGCAGGCCTCGCAGCCCACGCCTTCGTTTGCTTCGGCGCCCACGGCGTGGCAGCCCAGGCACTGCGTGCTGAGCTGGGGATCACCCGTCACCTTCATTTCACTGGCGATGCGGCGTCCGTCCGCCGTCGACAGCACTGCCCATGCCCGGGCATGATCGCTGCGCCGCCACACATCCCACTGATGGCCGTGATCGGGACCTTTGTGACAGGCTCCGCAGGCCGAGGAGCCGATGAAATCGCCGCCCCGCGGCGCCGGAGGGGCCCGCAGCTGCGACGGCTTCGTGAGCGGATGAGCGATGCGTGGAATCGCCTGTTTGATGTCCACGGTGGAGTTCGGGTTCACCGCGGTGTGCGAACCCTTCTCGAGATGGCAGCCGAGGCAAGTATCCTCGGTGGGGAGCCGCAGCCCGGCCTTCATCGCCTCTGCCTTGTTGCGCATGACCTCTTCGCTCATGTACTCGCTACCAGGACCGTGGCAGGATTCGCACTGGAGGCCGTCTTCGGGGCGGAACGCGTCGTCCTTCTCCCAATCCTCCGCCGTCGAAGCCGTCGAGTGGCAGCCCAGGCAGATGGGTTCTTTCCACGGCTGTCCGCGCAGACCGCTGCGCTTCGTGATCTCCACCGACTCCGGCAGCGACAGCACCGCGTAGGCTTTCGAGTGCTTTGTCGTGAGCCACTTGCTGTACTGGTTGCCCATGCCGGCGCCGTCGTGGCACTGGCCGCACGCCCGCGCGCCCATGTACACCGGCTTCTTCGGAGCCGCTCCGCCCATCCCGAGCAGCGCCACAAGGCCGGCCGCCAAGACAGCAATGGTCCGCACTCTCATACTCAGCGCACCGCCTTTGCCGTGGCCGCGTGCTCCAGCTTCAGAACCTGGTTGGCCTTGACGTGTTCCAGCCGCTCCACCTGTCCGTCCGGCCAGCGGATCTCCACTGTGTCCGCCTCCTTCGCGCCCGCCAGCCCGAAGTGCAGCCGTGAATCGCCCTGCGACAGGTAGCCCCGCACGGGATTCACATCGTCGATCATTTTCAGACCCGCCGCCGTCACCGTCACGCGCGCGCCAATCGCGGTGCGCGAGCCGGTGGGAAAATTCAGCCGCGCATCCACCATGATCCAGGGTTTCGCATTGCCGCCGTCGTTTCGCAGAAGCTTAGCGGCGTCGTTGAGATTCACCACCAGCAGGTCGATGTCGCCGTCGTTGTCGATGTCGGCCCACGACGCTCCGCGGCCCACGTACTTCTCGTTGAAGTAGCTGCCGGAGCGGCGGGAGACATCCTCGAACGTACCGTCGTGCTTATTCCGCACCAGTGTGTCTTCCTGGACGTACTCGTGGTGTGCGTTACCGTGCACGGTGAAAAGATCGAGCCAGCCGTCGTGGTCGTAGTCGAAGACCACCGAACCCCAGCCCGCATACTGACCCAGCATGGCCGACAGGCCCGCCTGGTTGGCCATGTTGTCATAGTGCTTGTCCTTAGGGTTGTAGACGAACAGGCTGACATAGTTCAGGTTCGGGACGAAGATGTCCAGCCAACCGTCGCGGTTCACATCGCCAAAGAACGGGCCCATCGAGGAAACGCCCTGCCCGTGCTCGCTGTAGGCGATGTCCAGGTCCAGCGCCTTTTCCACGAACGTGCCCTTGCCGGTGTTCTCGAAGAAGTAGTTCTCCATGGCGTCATTCGCCACGAAGATGTCCATGTATCCGTCGTTGTTGAAATCGGCTGCGCTGACGCTCATCGCCCGGCCGTTGGACTTGTAGACGCCAGCTTCCTTCGTCACGTCGGTGAAGGTGCCGTCGCCATTGTTGCGGTAGAGGGCGTTGGGCTGGCCGCTGTAGCTGAGAGGGCCCGGATAGCCCTGGGCCGGGTAGAAGTCGCGGAACTTGCCGTCGTCGTACTTCAGGTAGTTGCCGACAAAGACATCGAGCCAGCCGTCGTTGTTGTAGTCGAACCACACGGCCGAGACGCTCCAGCGGGCATCGGCCAGGCCGGACTTCTCCGAGACGTCGGTGAACGTTCCGTCCCCGTTGTTGTGATAGAGCGTGTTGGCGCCGTAGTTGAGCAGGTAGAGATCGACGCGCCCGTCGTTGTCGTAATCGGCGGCCGAGCAGCCTGAGCCAAAGGTCATGCTGGCCACGCCCGCCTGCGCCGTCACGTCGGTGAAGGTGCCGTTGCCGTTGTTCCTGTACAGCTTGCCGGAGAGTTTGCCGCGCAGTTCGCGGCCCTCGTTGTCGCTAACGCTTTTCGTCCAGACGCCGGTGACGAAGTAGATGTCCTGGAAGCCGTCGTTGTTGTAGTCGAAGAAGCAGGCACCGCCGCCGGTGCCTTCCACGATGTTGTCCAGGTGATGATCGCCGTAGCTGTGCCGGAAGGTGATGCCCGCCGGTTTCGTGATGTCCGTGAACACCGGCAGGGTGCTTTCGTCGCCCGCCCACACGGTTGCCGCCATCAGAATCACCAGCCGGCCGAGCTTCATTTCTTATCTCCCAATCCCAATCGCACAGGCTTTTTGATCACGGCCTGTGCTTCCACGTTCTCGGGCGCCAGTTCCGGATCCTCGTGGCACCCGATGCAGCCCCGGTTCTCCTTGTTTCTTACCCACACCCAGGAACTGCTGCGCATGACGCGGCCCGCCGGATCGAGAGTCTGCAGCTTCACACGCGTATTGGCCGGAAGCTCCAGGTGGAACGACCCATCCGCCTCGACGGCCAGTTCACCCAGGCGCACGGGCGCAGCGTCGGAGCCGGTGAGGACCCTCACCTTTTTGATGGAGCCGGCGGCCACCGGCCGGTCTGTCGTGTAGACACTGAGGCAGTACAGGTGACCGCTGGGGGACGCGGCATCCACGACCGTTCCGCGCCCATCCGGTTCTGGGTGCGGGCCGACCACTTTGGCCTGGATCTCGTCGAACTCCGGGGTGTCAAACAGGAGCGTCCGCTGCCGGGTGGCGAGATCCAGCCGCCAGAGCCCCCAGCCAGCCGGGCCTTTCTTCGCAACCACTACCGCCGCTTCGCCGAAGGCCGCCGGAGCCGCAAAGACTCCGTCCACGGCAGCCGTGAGTAGAGCGTGGGAGTGGAGCGGCCGCTCCTGCGTGACCATGGACAACTGTCCGGCCGCTTCCACGAACACAACTTTGCGGCCCACGGCCGACGGCGAGCGAGCATTGGTACCCGCCGCGAATAAAGCGTAGTCCGTCCCGTCCAGGTTGATTCCAAACAGACGGCCGCCCGATGAGTAGATCATGCGGCCTTCGGGGAGCATGGCCGGACCGGCGTCGCCCTGCCCGGCATAGGTGAGCCGCTGGACCTCCGAGCCGTCCAGCTTCGAAGAATAGAGCGCCCCGCCACAGACGAAGGCCACCTGGGGCCAGGGGTCGGGAATATCGAGCGAAAAGATGCGTGACTGGTAGACCGGCTGGCGGCAGCCACCCTTTTCGTGGCTGATCTGCCGGGCGCCGCTGCCATCCGAGGACATCTCGAAGACCTGCCAGGGGTCGGCGGCCGAGCGGCGTCCGGCAAAAAGAATGCGCTTGCCGTCGAAAGATACGTCCGGATCCGCCGCAGCCGCAAAGTTCTCGCTGAGGACCCGTCCCTGACCTGTCCAATCAAGGAGATACAGGCGTTCGGCGTGTCCGGCGCGGGCCTGGGTGACCACGAGACCAGTGGACCCCGGAACCTGCGCGCCCCCCGCTTTGAGTGCGCCATCGGCGCCCCAGACAGCGGTCAGAGCGGCGGTGAGCAGTATTCCGTGCGCCAGCATATTTACCGTATTTAAGAGTATAGAACCTGAAGCTAGCAAACTTTAGCCAGTCTAGGGTAAACAGGTCTGTTTGCCAATATCTAAATCACACTACTCGGTTCTTATTAGATTTTCTTCTCCTTCGCCACAGGGCTACGGCTGTAAAATAGCCACATGAACCAATCAGCTGAGGGGCTGCCCGGCCGCCGCGGCTTCCTAAAAGCCGGCGCCGTGGGTTTCCCCGCCATACTTTCCGCCGCGCAGAGCGCGAATGCAATCAAGGTTGGACTCGTCGGTGCAGGCGGTCGTGGCAGCGGTGCAGCCGCCCAGGCCCTCAAGGCTGACGACTACGCCGAACTGACGGCTGTCGCCGACATCGACATGGACACGATCGACAAGAGCCTGGCCCGCCTCCAACGCGCTGCCGGTCCGAAGATCAAAGTCGCGAGCGACAAGAAATTCGTCGGCCTGGACGCGTTCCAGAAGGTGATCGACAGCGGTGTGGACGTGGTCCTGCTGGCCACGCCTCCTGGTTTCCGGCCGCAGCACCTGCGGTACGCGATCGAGGCGGGCAAGCACGTCTTCTGCGAGAAGCCGGTGGCCACCGATGCGCCTGGCGTACGCCACGTGCTGGAGACCGTCGACATTGCCACCAAGAAGAACGTCTCGCTGGTCGCCGGGTTCTGCTGGCGGTACTCCAACTACATTAAAGAGACGTTCGACAAGATCGGTAGCGGAGCCATTGGCGACATCGTCGCCTACTACGCGACCTACTACACCAGCCCGGTGAAGCCGATGCCCCCGGAGAGCAGCCGCCCGGCCGGCATGAGCGACACGGAGTGGCAGATCCGTAACTGGTACAACTTCCAGTGGCTTTGCGGCGACAGCCTGGTGGAACAGGCCGTGCACAGCGTGGACAAGGTGGCCTGGGCCATGAAGGATCAGCCCCCGGTGAGCTGCGTGGCCGTGGGTGGCCGCCAGATTCCCGCCAATGGCGGCAACATCTTCGACCACTTTGAGGTTAACTATATCTATCCCAATGGGGTACGGGCGTTTGTAGCGAACCGCCAGATTGAGAACTGCTACAACGAGAACTCGGACTACATCCTGGGCACGAAGGGCACCTGCACCATCGGCCGCGGCCCGAATCCGCGCATCGAAGGCCAGAATCCCTGGACCTTCGAGGGCCAGAAGAACGACATGTACCAGCACGAGCATGACGTGCTGTTCGCCTCGATCCGCAAGAGCCAGCCGATCAACGACGGAAAGCGAATGGCGACCTCCACGCTGCTGGCCATGATGGGCCGCATGGCCGCCTATACCGGCCAGCAGATCACCTGGGAGCAGGCACTCAACTCCCAGGAACGTCTCGTGCCCGACACCATCGACTGGAAGGGCAGCCTGGCTGTCCCGCCCATGCCGCTGCCGGGCAAGACCAAGTTCATCTAGCCCGACCCATGCAGAAATTGCGTAAGTTCCTCTTTCTACTGGCTCTGCCGGCGGCCGCCCAAACAGCGGCCCCGGCCAAGCCGGCCGCGGACGATCTCAAACTCGTCCAGGGCCTGCAGCGCCGCATCGCCTCCGGAACCAAGGAAAAGAAGGCTTCGGACATGAAGCCCTACAAGTCCACCATTCCGGGCACCGATGTCAGCTTTGAGATGGTCCCGATTCCGGGCGGCGAGTTCACCATGGGCACCCCCACCGGGGAAGCCGGCCGCCAAAAGGACGAAGGCCCCCAACATAAGGTCAAGCTGGATCCGTTCTGGATGGCGGCCCACGAGGTGACCTGGGACGAATACCGGCTTTTTCAGTTTGCGCAGGCTGACGGGAAGATGCCGGACGTCGACGCCGTGTCGCATCCGACGCGGCCGTATGTCGAAATGAGCTTCGGGATGGGGCTGAACGGCTTTCCGGCCATCAGCATGACCCAGCACGCGGCGAACAAGTATGCGCAGTGGCTGAGCGCCAAGACGGGCCAGTTCTACCGGCTGCCGACCGAGGCCGAATGGGAGTATGCCTGCCGGGCGGATAACGCTCCGGTGGATCTCGCCGCCTCGGCCTGGTATGACGCCAACGCCAACGGCAAGTATCAGCTCGTGGGCAAGAAGAAGCCTAACGCCTGGGGTCTCTATGACATGCTGGGCAACGTCATGGAGTGGACCCTGGACGCCTACGCCCCGTATTCGGCCGCCGAGGCCGTCAATCCGTGGGTGAAGTCGAAGACGAGCTACCCGCAGGTGGCCCGGGGCGGTTCCTGGAACGATCCCGCGTCCAGCCTGCGCTGTGGAGCGCGCGTCGCCTCCGACGCGAGTTGGAAACAGCAGGATCCTCAACTGCCGAAGAGCATCTGGTACCTCACGGATGCCCAGTGGCTGGGCTTCCGCCTGGTGCGCCCCCTGAAGGTGCCGTCGGTGGTGGAGATGAACTCCTACTGGAACAACGGAGTGGAAGTCGATCCGTAAAGCCGAACGATTCGAGCTCGTGGAGCCCGCCATGGGTACGCTGGTTCGCGTGGTGATCGAAACACGCGAACGGGACCGGGCCGACCATGCCCTGCGCGCCGCCTTTGGCCGGCTCCGCGAACTCGACGCCACCCTTTCCGACTACAAGCCCGACAGTGAGTTGAACCGGCTGTGCCGGGCGGGCCAAGCCCAGGTTTCCGCCGATCTGTTCCGCAATATCGAAGCGGCGCAGAGCCTGGCCGCCGCTACCAACGGGGCCTTTGACATCACCATTGGGGACAGGACCCGCTCGTCCACCTTCCGCGACATCACGCTGGACGCTAAAACGCGCTCAGTGACCCTTGGCAAGCCGAACATGAAGCTGGATTTAGGGGCGATCGGCAAAGGCTATGCAGGGGATGAGATGCTGCGGGTATTGCGTGCTCACGGCTGTCCTCATTCCATGATCGCGCTGAGCGGCGACATCGTCGTGGGCGAGGGCGCGTGGAAGGTGATGATTGAAGCCGCGCAGCAGACTTTCCAGCTGAAGAACTCGGCTGTCTCGACGGCGGGCGATACCGGCCGCCGGCACATCCGCGATGCCCGGACCGGGGCGCTGGTGGAGCAGGTCTGGCTGGTCTCGGTCCTGGCCAGGACGGGTCTGGAGGCCGACGGGCTGGATACAGCGCTGCGCATTATCGGTGAGGAAGAGGGGCAGAAACTGGCCGCCGCCCGCCATGTGAAGGCCTGGTTCCGGCGCGTCGCCTGAATCGCCGTCTAGTGCAGGAGGATGCTGCCGGTGAGCGCGACAAGAACCGCCGCCGTGATCAGCACGTAGGTCCGGTCGCGCTCCATCGCGAAACCAACGATCGAAAACGCCACCCGCAGGATGGGCGTCAGCAGCAGGGACAGGATGCCGAGCTGAGCGATGGCGAGGCCACGCGCCTCCAGTCCTTCTCCATGCGCGGCAAACGCCAACCGCAACACCTCTGAGGGAGAAGCGTAAGGCGTACCGGAGCCGGTGAAGGTCGCAAACATCGGCACGGGCGGCCGGGAGAACAGGTAAAGGAGTCCGCCGATCAAGCCGGCCGAGGCCGCCACGATCACTCCGCCTCGCAAGGTGGCCGAAATGATCTGCTGGAGTTTGAGGTCTGAGGGAGCCATGGTTTCAAATCCTTCCCGACAGGGCGCTGCGGATCATCTCCAGAGCGATTACCGCAACAACCACCGCGAAGATGCGACGGAGGGTCATTACGGGCAAGCGGGGCAGCAAGCGGGCACCCAGTAAGGATCCGCTGAGCACACCGAGCATTACCGGCAGTGCGATGACCGGCTGGATATACCCGCGCTTGAGGTAGATAGCCGCACTGGCCACCCCCGTGACGCCGATCATGAAGCTGCTGGTTGCGGTGGAAACCTTGAAGGGGATACCCATGATGCGGTCCATGGCGATAACCTTCAAGGCTCCCGAACCGATGCCGAGCAAGCCGGAGAGCGCTCCGGCGACATACATCATGCCGAAGCCGAGCTTTGCCCTGCCCACTTCGTACGGAATCTCCCCTTCCTTGGCGTGGTAGACGCCGCCTAGGCGGAGACGGGCGGAGAAGGAGTCGGGTGCGGCGGTGGAAGCGTGATCGCCCTGGATCCGGGTCACCTGCCAGGCGGAGTGCAGGAGGACGGCCCCGAAAAGCAAGGCCAAGGCCTGGGTGGGAGTTTGTCCCGCCAGGAGGGCACCGCAGATGGCGCCAACGGTCGTGGCGATCTCGAGGAACATGGCGATGCGGATGTTGGAGAGGCCGTCCCGAACGTAGGCCGCGGCGGCTCCGGAGGAGGTGGCGATGACCGAGACGAGGCTGGCGCCGATGGCGTAGCGGAGGTCGACGCCGAGCAGCAGAGTGAGCGCCGGAGTGACGACAATGCCGCCTCCGAGACCGGTGAGGGCGCCGACGAGACCGGCTGAAATCGAAATCAGGAAGACCGTCAAAGTGAACTCAGGGGCTGGCATGCGAAGGAGAGCCTTTCGCTCTCCATTTCCAGTAAAAGGCCGCGGCTGTATTTTGTCCAATCGTATGATTGGCACTCTGTGATCGATAATTTGGATTACAGACCGGAGGCGGGAATGCCGCCGTGGGTTCGCGCCAGCTCCACAAACGAATGGACCAGGCTGGAGGGTTCAGAAGCGCGGGTGGCTACGCCAATTTCCGAGACCCCGAGGGATTCCGGCAGGGGCCGGACCTCGACGTTATGGGAGTGGGCGGAGAGAACGGAGCGGGGGACGATGGCGACGCCGACTCCGACGGCGGTGAGGGCGATGGCGGTGTACATCTCACTGGTTTCCTGGACGACGTGGGGGCTGAACCCGGCCTCGGCGCACATGCGCATGGTGCCGTCGAAGAACCCGGGCGCCCACTCGCGGCCGTAGGAGACGAAGGGCTCGTCGCGGAGCATCTCCAGGGAGAAGTGGGGCTGAGCGGCCAGAGGATGGCCGGGCGGGAGGATCGCGGCGAAGGGTTCGCGGTGAATGATGGTGATTTTGAGCTGCGGGTGCGAGGTGGGCAGGCGCAGAAAGCCGATGTCCAGCGATTCATCCAGCAGGCCCTGCACCTGGTTGACGGTGCGCAGGTTGACGAGATCGAGGCGGACGCCGGGGTGTTTCCCACGGAAATCGGCAACGATCTGCGGGACCACTTCGAGCGCCGCGGAGAAGACGAAGGCGATGCGGAGGCGGCCGATTTCACCGTGAGCGGCCTTGCGGGCGCGGTCGCCCGCGGCCTTGGCCCGAGCGAGCAGGTCGCGAGCCTCGAGCAGAAAGACGGCTCCGGCGTCTGTGAGCCTGACCACCCGTCGGTTGCGTTCGAGGAGGCGGACGCCGATGTGCTGTTCCAATTGGTGGATCTGGGCGGAGAGGGCCGGTTGCGAGAGGTTGAGGGCCTCGGCGGCACGCACAAAGCTCAGCCGCTCAGCGACAGCTACAAAGGAGGCGATCTGTTTGAGTTCCATGCGCGAGGGGTCACGCCCAGCATGCAACAGATGGGGGCAGCAGGCAATGCGGCTCAGTGCGGCGCCGGGCGACCGCACGGGAACGAATCGAAGTTCGAGTTTGTCGGCTTACAATGAATGTTTATGGCTGCTGTCGCTACCCCCCTGGGCACTCCTGAACAGATCGCAAAGTACGAGCCGGTGATCGGACTGGAAGTCCACGTTCAGCTTGGCACGAATACCAAGATCTTCTGCTCGTGCCCGAACGAGTTTGGCTCGGCGCCGAATACAAATGTCTGCCCGGTGTGCCTGGGCATGCCGGGGGCGCTGCCGGTGCTGAATCACCATGCGGTGGAACTGGCGATCCAGGCTTCGTACGCGCTGCATTGCGAGGTTCGCAACAAGTCCATCTTTGCGCGCAAGAATTACTTCTACCCGGATCTGCCGAAGGGGTACCAGATCTCGCAGTTCGACAAGCCGCTGTCCGAGTTCGGGTGGGTGGATGTTCTGCTGGAGGATGGCTCCACGAAGCGGATCGGGATCACGCGCATCCACATGGAAGACGATGCGGGGAAGAACACGCACGACGGGTATAAGGACAGCGACACGTATTCGTATGTGGACCTGAACCGCTGCGGTTCGCCTTTGACGGAGATTGTGAGTGAACCGGACATGCGGAGCTCGGAAGAGGCGTTCCAGTACCTGACCGAGCTGAAACTGGCGCTGCAGTTTGTCGGCGTCTCCAGTTGCGACATGGAGAAGGGCCACCTGCGCTGCGACGCCAACGTGAGCGTGCGGTTGAAGGGGACTGAGCCGTTCGGGACGAAGGTGGAGATCAAGAACCTGAACTCGTTCCGGTTCCTGCGGCAGGCGATCGACTTTGAGATTGCTCGGCAGGTGGGGGTGTTGGAGTCGGGTGGACGGATCATCCAGGAGACGCGGCTCTACAACGCCGACCTAGGTGAGACGTTCGGGATGCGGAGCAAGGAACAGGCGCACGACTACCGCTATTTCCCGGAGCCGGACCTGGTGCCGCTGCAGATCAGCGAAGAGTGGAAGGCCCGGGTGAAGGCCGCCATGCCGGAACTGCCGGCCGATATGCGGAAGCGGTTCGTCCAGGATTACGGGCTGAAGAAGTATGACGCCGATGTGTTGACGGCGACGCGGGCGGTGGCGGAGTTCTACGAGACAGTGGCGCGGGTATCCGGTGATCCGAAGCTGGCGGCGAACTGGGTGACCAGCGACCTGTTCGGGCTGCTGAAGGCGGATGGCAAGGAGATTGAAGAGTCGCCGGTGACGGGTGAGCGGCTGGGTGAACTGGTCGCGCTGGTGGCCAAGGGCGAGCTCACGGGCAAGCTGGCGAAAGAAGTGCTGCCGAAGATGTTCACGACAGGCGATTCGGCGCGGGCCATCATGGAGCGCGAAGGCCTGAAGGCGATGAACGATACGGGTGAGATCGAGCGGATCATCGACCAGATCGTCGCGGCCAATCCGAAGCAGGTGGAGCAGTACAAGGGTGGAAAGACGACAGTGATCGGATTCTTCGTGGGCCAGGTGATGAAGGCGTCACGCGGCCAGGCGAATCCGGCCACGGTGACGGAGATCCTGACGAAGAAACTGAGCTAGCGAGCCTTGCTGGTGAAGTGATTCCAGGCAAGCCGGGCGAACGCGGCGATGGCGCGTTCGCGCGTGTCCTGGGAGAGCGGCGAGTCCATCACGAAGACGGCGATGGCCAGGTGATGGCCGTTCGGCAGGGTGACGAGGCCGACATCGTTGGTGGCGGCTGTGATTCCGTTGACGGTGTTCGAGGTTCCGGTCTTGTGGGCGACGACGGTGCCGGGGGGCAGGTTGCCCTTGAGGCGCTTCAGTCCGGTTTCTGTTTCAGTCATCCACTGGAGGAGCAGCGCGCGGCTGGATTTCGTGAGTCCCTGGCCCTGCTGAAAGAGCTTCAGGAGGCGAACCATCTGTTCGGGCTGGGCCCAGTTGCGGTATTGCACCTGATTGTCGCCGCCGATGGATTTTTCGGTATCCACCACTTTGATGCCCTGGACGCCCAGCCGTTTGAGCATGGCCTGAACGGTTGAAGGTCCACCGATGACGCGCAACAGCACGTCAGAGGCAGAGCCGTCGCTCTCGGAAACCGCATAGCGCAACAGATCCCTGAGCGACATGTTGAAGCCGCCGTCGGGGTGCATGTCGCGGATGGGGCTGCGCTGCCGGCCTCCGATGAGGTCGGACTTCTCTACGCGGATCTGCTGGTCGAGCCGGAGCTTCCCCTGATCCACCTGTTGCAGCGCGGCCATGGCGATGGGGAACTTGTAGACACTTTGCATGGGGAAGCGGTCAGAAGGATGGAACTCGAGATGTGCTCCGGTTTCAACGACTTCAGCCGCCATCCCAATCTTTCCCTCTGTTTGCCTGGTGATGTGCTCAAAGTCCGAGGGACTTTGCATCAACAGGAAGAACAAGAGCAAACCCATGTGCATCATCCGCGAGAGTAGCATGGGGCAGATGGCTAGTCGAATCCTGCTATGCCTTTTGGTACTGGTTCTTCGTGCGCAGCCAGTACCAGAGATCCACTGGTCCTTTGGTCCGGGAGTGGTGGGGCTAGGTGGAGTAGCGAGCATTGCGGCAGGACGCGGGCAAATCTACGTGCAGGGCCGGGAGATGCGGCGGTTCCTGGAGGCCAGCGGGAACCCGCCGACAGGGCATGAACTGGCGGTGGTGGGCCCCGCGGACCTGCACTGGTTTGCGGTGCTTGCGAGGGAAGACAGGATTGGCGCGGAGGAGCTGCGGAAGGCGATTGTGGATGGGACCGAGGCGGCGAACCTGATCCGGGCGAGGCAGGGGCGGGAGACTCTGGATGTGCTGGGATACCGGGAGCCGCCGCGATTCGATGGGGCGAAGCAGGTGCTGAGCTGGAGCCTGGATACGGCGGAGAGCGGGGGCCGGGGTGTGGTCAACCGGTTCGTGTGTTTTCTGGGGCGCGATGTGGTGATCCAGGCGGAGATGGTGACGGAACGGGCGGGGGCGGAGGCGGCGCAGCGGGAGTTCGAGTCGTGGGTGAAGGGGTTCCGCTTTGAGGCGGGCCATGAGGCGCCTCGCCGCGATTGGGCGTTGTGGGCGGTGCTGGGGGTGTCGGCGGCATCGGCGGCGATTCTGCTTTGGCGGGAATGGCGGCGGCGGGTGAGCTGAGCCTTTCCTTGGATGGGTGGGCCGTCAAATCGCCAGCATTTGTAACCCGTTCGGGCTTTAACGGCGTCAACTTCTGTACCGCCGCTGCGTGCGTCTTCGCCGCAGAGGGGCTAAGGAGGGTTTCCACGATGTCAGTTATTTCCGCCCACAAGGCCTTCGGACGCCTGGCCATGCTGGTGCTGGCCGGTGCGCTGGCCGCTCCGCTCACGTTTGCCGATACGGTTTGCGACGCATCCTCGCTCAAGGGCGCCTTCTCGTTCCGCCTGAGCGGCTCGAGCTGGGATAGCCAGGGTTATCTGTACTTCCATGGGGTAGCGGGCCGGCTGGTCAGCGATGGCGCGGGCGCCCTGACCGGCAGCAACACCTACAACTACGACGGCACGGTTTACAGACAGACGCTCACCGGATCGTACACAATCAGCGACGACTGCACGGGCACCGTCACGCTGACGGGAACCGCCTCAGGTACGACTCATTACGACATCGTGTTGACGAACAACGGGCAGGAAGCGGAGGTCGTGCAGACGGACTCCGGGTTGACGTTGAGTGGAAGCATGAAGATGCAGAATCCCGCGGCAACGACGACCACGCCGCCGGCCACCACCCCGGCCAATCCCGCGGCGCAGGGCAAGAAGTAGGCCGACGGGCGCTCGCGCAGCGGTGATCGGGGGGATCTGCCCCGGTATGGCCCGGGATCATGCGCCATACTGGAAAATCACCCATGCGAGTTCTAGTCACCGGCGGAGCTGGTTTTATCGGCTCTCACCTCTGTTCCCGGCTGTTGCGGAGCGGTCACGAGACCGCCGTGCTCGATGACCTCAACGACTACTATGATCCTGCGCTGAAGCAGAGCAATCTGGAGGTGGTGCGGGCCTGCGGTCCGGTCGTGTTCCAGGCTGGAGATGTCTGCGATCAGGCGGCGGTAGAACGGCTGATGGGGGTGTTCCGACCCGAGGCGGTGATCCACCTGGCGGCCCGGGTGGGTGTGCGGCCTTCGCTGACAGAGCCGCTGCTGTACCAGCGGGTGAATGTGGAAGGTACGGCGGTGGTGCTGGAGTGCGCGCGGCGGTACGGCGTTGGGCGTTTTGTCTTCGCGTCGTCGAGCTCAGTGTATGGCACTGCGAACCAGGTGCCGTTTCTGGAAGACGACACGCTGCTGAGGCCGATGTCGCCGTATGCGGCGACGAAAATCGCGGGCGAGGCTCTGTGCCACTCTTACGCGCACCTTTACGGCATAAGCACTACCTGTCTGCGGTTCTTCACTGTCTACGGACCCCGGCAGCGGCCGGACCTGGCCATCCGGCGGTTTGTAGAGAACATCTCGGCGGGCCGGCCGATCCCCGTATTTGGCGATGGGGCCACCGGGCGCGACTACACGTATGTCGAGGATATCGTCGACGGGATTGTGCGGGCGCTGGGTCAGGATCACGGCTTTGAGATCTACAACCTGGGCAACTCCCAGCCGGTGCTGCTGCGGGAGATGATCGCCACGATAGAGCGTGTTCTGGGCCGCGAGGCGGTGATCGACCGGCAGCCGATGCAGCCGGGCGACATGCTGGTGACATGCGCGTCGATCGAGAAGGCGCGGCGGGCACTGGGGTACCAGCCGGCGACCTCGTTTGAAGCGGGGATCCGGGCTACGGCCGATTGGCTGTGCGGCGCTTCGGCATCGTGAACAGAGGCGGCAGGAAGCGTCCGGAGGATTGCAGGTAGGCCTGGTAGCCGGGCAGGCTGGTGCTAAGCAGGGCTTCTTCCTGGGCGGCTTTGCGCCAGACGAAGGCGATGAGCGGCAGGACGAGGAGCACCCCCCAGGAGTTGAGGGCGAGCTCATAGCCCGCGACGAGCAGGATGTCGCCGAGGTAGATGGGGTGGCGGACGTAGCGGTATAGACCGCGGGCAACGAGTTCCTGCTGGGGCAGGACCGTGGCGGATTCCACGTCCGACCAGTTGTGGCCGAGCTGGATGCGGGCGGCCACGGCGACCGCGAGTCCCAGAGTGAAGAGGCAGACACCGGCCACCTGGAGCGGAAACGGATCCGGGGCAATGGGCAGGATTTCCGGCAGGAACGACTGAAGCAGGAGTGCGGCGAGAACCGCGACTTTGACGGCTTTGATCAGACGGAAGGGCTGGCGGGGGCCGCGTTCCGCATGGCGTTTGAGGACTTCCCACACCACCTTGTGGGCCACCATGCCGGTGAGGAGGTAGGCGCGGAGGAGCGTCATTTTTCGTCGCCGCCGAGTTCCTCCACCGTAACGCTGCTGGGCGCGGCCTGGCTCATGCGGCCGAGGCGCGTGGCGATGGCGTCGCCTACCATGCCGATGAGGAGGATCTGGAGGGCCGAGACGAAGGCGAGGAGAGCCGAGGCGGAGATGTTCGGCTGATGGGTGAGATCGATGGACATCTTCACGACGCCGTAGATGAGGCACAGCAGCACGATGGGCAGGAAGACGCGCAGGGGCCGGAAGAGCATGGCGGTGCGGAGGATGAGCACGAGAAAGCTGGCCGCGTCCCAGGGCACGATCTTGGACTTGCCCTTGCGGGGCAGGTAGTCGATGGGCAGGTAGACGACGGAGTACTTGTCGCAGTGCATCGCCAGCGTGATGGTGGTGGTGAAGCTGAACTGGTTGGGGAGGATGCCGAAGTACTGGGCGGCGATTTCGCGGCGAAAGGCGCGGAGGCCGCTGTTGAGGTCGGGGATCTTTGAAGTGGAGAGATAGTTGGCGAGCCGGTTGAGGACCCACTTGGCGGGGCGGCGGACGAGGGGGATGTTGACGTTGGCTCCGGTGCGGGCGCCAACGGCCATGTCGGAGCGATCGAGCATGTGGAGCAGCTCGGGGATGTAGACGGCGGGGTAGGTTCCGTCGGCATCGATGATGACGATGAACGAGTGTTTGGCGGCGACGATGCCGGTTTTGAGGGCGGCGCCGTAACCGCGGTTGCTGCGATGGCGGAGGACGCGGGCTCCGGTTTTGGCTGCCGCTTCGGCGGAACCGTCGGTGGAGCCGTCGTCGACGACCAGGATTTCGGCTTCGATCCCGTTGTGGGCCAGCACTCCGCGGATCTCTTCCACTACAGCGCGGATCCCATTGACCTCGTTGTAGCAGGGAATGATGACTGTTGCCGGATTCGCCATGGCTCAGGTTCGGACAAACTGCAAGAACAGCCAGAACTGGCTGGCCAGCGGCCGGAGTTCCCCCTTCATGAGGCGTGCCCAGACGTAAGAGGGCCTCAGATAGTAAGACAGGTAAGCTTTGCGCGTCATGGCCTTGAGTTCCGGCAGGGTGAAGCGGCCTTCGATGGCTTCGGGGAAGAGGGATCCGTCGCTGAAGCGGATGTTGGGATCGTTCTTCACCTGTTCATAGAGGCGGGTGCCGGGATATGGGGCGGCGACGTGGAAGAGAGCGTAGGTGGGGCTGAGCCGCTTGGCGAGGCGGACGATATTGCCCATCTCGTCCTTGCCGGATTCAGGGAAGCCCATGATGAAGAAACAGGCGGTCTCGATGCCGGCCTGGTGGATGAGGCGCATGCCCTTCTCGATCTGGGGCATGGTGATGCCCTTGTCGACGACGCGCAGCACCTCTTCGCTGCCGGCCTCGACGCCGGTGTGAATGAGGCGGCAGCCGGCCTTCTTCATGAGGGCAAGCAGTTCTTCGTCGACGAGGTCGAGGCGGGTCTGGCAGCACCAGGTGAAGTCGAGCTTCTTCTCAATGAGGATTTTGCAGAACTCGACCACCTGCTTGCGAAGCACGGTGAACTCGAGATCCATGAAGTAAGCCGTCTTGATGCCGAAGTTCCTGACGCCGTATTCGACCTCGGCCACGAGGCGTTCGACGCTCTTCTTGCGGACGCCGACGCCATAGGTCTTCAGGAGGCAGAAGGTGCACTTGGACGCGCAGCCGCGGGACATCTCGAAGAGAGTGAAATTGCGGCCCAGCATCTCGTAGTGATAGTGGTGCATCGGCAGCAGGTGGAAGGCCGGCAAAGGCAAGTCTTCCATCCTGACGGGCTTCTGGTCCTGGTTGTGGACGACCTGCGCGCCGTCGCGCCAGGTGATGCCGCGGACCTCGCGGAAGGGCAGGCCGCTGCAAATCTCGCGCACCGTGGTTTCCGGCTCGCCGCGCAGGACGGCGCGGGCGCGGGTCTCTTCCAACATCTCTTCGGGCTTGACGGTGCCGTGGCTGCCCATGACGTAGACTTCAGGCACGACGGCGTTGAGGGCGTGGACCGTCTTGAGGAACGGGTGGATGTCGAGGTGAGGGCACTGCCAGCGGTCGAGGCTGGTGGAGGTGATGAACACCTTGTCGTAGCCGCTGGCGCGGGCGGCCACTTCCTGCGGGCCAAGCTGTTCGGCGTTGGCGTCGAGGATGGCGACTTCGATGCCGTCCTGTTCGAGGATGGCACCGCAGTAAGCCAGGTCGAGGGGCGTCCAGGTGCGATTGTAGATGCGACCCTTCTTCTGGACCAGATCGACTTGGAACGGGTTCACCAGCAGGACTTTCACGGACGCCTCCCCGCACTGAGCGCCGATACTTCCGGCCTTACTTCCTTGATCGTTTTTCGTACGCGCCAGATCCCTTTGAGGTCCTCCCAGGCGGTGCGCAGAATCTTGACACGGCTATCGTCGTCCTCATTCCACTCCACCGGGATGTCGGCGATGCGCAGACCCTGCTTTTCGGCGAGCGTGAGCATTTCGGTGTCGAAGAACCAGGATTCATCGCGCACCTGGGGCACGATGGCCTGGACGGCGGCGCGGCTCATGGCTTTAAAGCCGCACTGGGCATCGCTGAAATTCGTGCCCAGCGCGGCACGCACGATGAGGTTGTAGACGCGGGAAACGGCCTCGCGGAGCAGGGAACGGCGCGTCTTCGAGGCCGGCAGCAGGCGGGATCCGGTTGCGACATCGTAGCCGTCCTTCAGGATCGCGTCGAGGAGCAGATTCAGGTACGGCAGTTCCGTGCTGAGGTCGACATCCATGTAGCAGACGGCGTCGGCATCACTTTGAAGCCAGGCCTGGCGCAGAGCGCGGCCGCGGCCTTTCTGGCGCAGTGTCATGAGGCGGACGTCGGAGTATTCGTCGCAAAGTTCGCGCGCGACAACTGCGGTTCCGTCGATGGAGCCGTTGTCGACGATGACGATGCGCCAATCGTATAGAAAGCGGGCCCGCAGATAGCCACGAACTTTGGCCACGCTGCCTGCCAGAACGTGCGCCTCGTTCAGGACGGGAATCACGATGTCGACGCGAGGCCTGTTCATCCTGCGACCTGACTGGCCAGTTGAGATTGGCGGATGCGTTCCAGGGTCCTGTCCAGACCGACCTGGGGCCGGTAGCCGGTGAGAGCAACGACCCTGCTGATGTCGGGGACGCGCCGGGCGATATCCTCGAAGCCGTACTCATAGGCCTGCGAGTAGGGCACATACTCGATCTGCGAGGCGGAGCGGGTCACGGCGATGACCCGTTTGGCCAGTTCGGCAATGGAGATCTCGATCGTATTGCCAAGGTTGAGCACCTGGCCGACGGCTGCCTCGACGGAGATGAGGCGGGTGAGCCATTCGACGACGTCGGTGACATCGGTGAATGAACGGGATTGCCGGCCATCCCCAAAAACCTTGAGGCTTTCGCCGCGCAGCGCCTGGCTGATGAAACGGGGCACCACCATTCCGTACTCGCCGGTCTGACGGGGGCCGATTGTATTGAAGAGACGGGTGACGACGGTGGGCACGCCGAACTCGCGCCAGAAGGCAAGGGCAAGGAACTCGTCGATGATCTTGCTGGCGGCGTAGCTCCAGCGGCCTTTGGTCGTGGGGCCGAGAAGCAGGTCGTCGTGCTCAGCAAACGGAGCGCGATCGCTCTTGCCGTATACCTCGGAGGTGGAGGTGAGGAGAACTTTTGTTTTCCGGACGGCCGCGGCGCGCAGGACGGCCTGGGTGCCGTCAATATTGTTGCCGATGGTCTCGACGGGGCTTTTGATGATGTTGAAGACGCCGACGGTGGCCGCCAGGTGAAAGACGGCGTCGGCAGAGGCGACCAATTCGCCGAGGGTGGCACATCCCAGCACCGGCGATTCCGCGAGGCGGAACCGGCTCTCGCCGAGCAGATGAGCGATGTTCTGCCGCGATCCGCTGGAGAAGTCGTCCAGCACCGTTACAGAGTGTCCACCGGCCAGTAGTTTCTCAGAGAGGTGCGAGCCTATAAAGCCCGCACCGCCGGTGATGAGATAGTTTGCCATTCTTCCCTGGTTCCGTATCTTCTGCGGCGGGCTTCCTCGATGAAGCCGAAATAACGTTTGAAATGCGCCGGACGCGTCCAAAGCCGCAAGAACGCTTCGTACCCGCGAGCTCCGAGGTCGGCGCTGAGCCCGGGGCTGGAGCCCAGGCGGCGCACCGCCGCCAGAAGGTCATTATTGTCGCGGTAGACCATACCGCCACCGGAATCCGCCACGACTTCGGGCAGGGCTCCCAGATCCCTGACGATCACCGGCCGCCTACGGGCAAAGGATTCAATGATGATCATGCCGAAGGTCTCGTAAGTGACGGAGGGCACGATGGTGGCGACGGCGTGGGCGTAGAGTCCGGCCAATTGCTGCTGGGACTGGCTACCGACAAAACGGATGCGTGGATTGGACGCGGCCTGTGCCTTCAATTGGGCCTCTTCGGCTCCGGTGCCCGCCACGATCAGATCCCAGTCGCGCACATGGGCCCAGGTCTCGATGAGCGTATGCAGGCCCTTAATGCGTTCCAGCCGCCCGACGAAGAGGAAGTAGGGGCGCTGCTGCGGCCGGGGGCCGGGATGCTGCCAGTCAGCGTCCTGTCGCTCCATGAAGTAAGGGAGGTGCTCGACGGGGTAAGGGAAGCCGCGCTCGGCGTGCATCTGCCCGCAGAACCGGCTGGGGCTGAGGAACTGGTCGACGTGTTGAGCCGCTTTTTCGAGGTAACCGGTGTAGCGCCACAGTTGAGGAGGGCGGCGTCCGCGGACGGTGCACTTCAGGCAGTCGGCCGCATCGCAGGCGTGCGAATTGTACTTCCACAACACATGCATGGGGCAGACGAGCCAGTGCTCGTGAGCGGTGTAGAGCTTCACGAAGTCCGGAGTGGAGGGCTCCAGTTCGAGGACCCCGGGGCCGAGCAGGGAAATGTTGTGATAGTGGACGACATCGAACGGTTTGGATTGGACGATGTCGTTCAACCGCTTCATGGTGAGCAACGGGCGGCCGGTCTGGTGCGTCACTAAGGGGGACAGCCAGCCGAACGGACTGCGAAGTTCGTGGCGGGTGACGTTGGGATGCTCCGCCCAGCGCACTTCGGGCTCACCGGGGTGCTGCAAGTGATAGGAGTCGACGCAGTGGACCACGTCGACCGTATGTCCAGCGTCACCAAGGGCATGCGACACGCGGTGAAGGTATACCGCATCGCCCCCAAAACTATAGGGCGGGTAAAAGGTCGTGAAATAGAGGAACTTCAAGGCGCAAGTTCCCCCACGGACAACGATTCCTGACCCGCCGACTGAGCCGCCAGCCACCGAAGCAATGGCTGGAGAACAGGCACCAGCACGGCCTCCTCCAATACGAACCTGTTACGGTTGAATCCAGTATTCTAGCATGCGTTTCACCCGTTTCTCAGGCTTTCTGGCGTTGGGGCAGCCATACTGCGATCAGAATTACTACTACTGTAATGAAACAGGTCCATGGAATCCACGATGACTCCGTGATCCAACCTAGGAAGCGCAGGCGATCGAGCCAGGCCAGGCGGGGTCCATTTGACAGGACGGCCAGGGGAGCTCGCAAGGCGTGGAGATCGTAGGAAGCACCGATGGACCAGCTTTGGGCCACAGTGGCGGCAATGACCGTCCAGGCCAGCCAACGCGGCCAAGTCTGCAGAACCTGCAGGCTGAGGAGGAGTAATCCGGGTACGACGGGAACGAGGTAGCGCATGCCGGTGTTCCACTGGAGCCAGGAGTACTGATTGGCGGCGCAGAAGAGGACGAAGACTGCGAAATAGCCGTAAATCCACCTGGCGAGACTGGGTGGAACGCGCCATTTTCCGGTGCGCACGAAGGGTGCGGCGAAGGCAAGCAACAGCAGGGGACAGTAAGCGAAGAGGCCAAAGGACGGGTGGAAGAAGTTGGCCCAGGCGAGGTCGGGTGAGGGCCAACTGAAACCGCGGTAGCCCTGGGAAGTAGGCGCCGTGGGTGGCATGTAGTGCTGCGAAGGCAGGATAGGATTGCCGAAGGAGAGGGCCTGGTAGGCGGCGAGACCAATGACTCCGGGCAGGGTTCCGAGGGTGAAGGGGATGGCCGATTGCCAGCGGGTAAGGAGCAGGTAAAGCCCGACGATGCCGGCCAGCAGGAGTCCTGTAAAGTCGCAGAGGACGGCGTAGCCGCAGAGGAAGCCGGCGAACAGCAGGCGGTTGCGTGTCCAGCCTCGATTCCAGAGCAGGAGCGCTGTGAAGAGGCCCAGGTGTCCGACCAGCAGGTTGTGGTTGAGATAGAGGGTGCGGAAGAAGACCGGAGTGCCGAAGGCGAACGTCAGGGCGGCGATTGCGGCGTATTTCATTTCAACGCCTGATTCGGCCAGGCGCTTCGCCAGCAATGCGGCCACGAGGGCGGAGACCGGAGCCATGAGTCCCGCCACGGTGAGGAAGGCGGTGACGAGGAAGTACGCCAGCAGACCGGCGCGGGCCGCGATGACCTCGGCGTGTTCCGTAGTGCGGATGTGTGGAGCGGGCGCCTGCTTTTCCCAATTGATGGCCTGATGGAGGAGAGGCCGGCCCAGCAGCAGAGGGACGGCGCCAGCAATTGAAGCGCCAGGATTGTTGTTGATGTAAGCACCGCCGTGGGGTCCGCGGAAGATGTCCTCAATAAAACCGTCGAAGCGGGCGACGTTCAGCGTGCCCTGTTCGGCGAGCGTGAGGGCAGGAAACTGCTCGCGGATGATCCAGGGCGCCCAGTACACGGTGTAGACGGTCCAACAGGTGAAGAAGAGGCGCCAGGCGAGGGCCTTCGGGGTCATGCCGGCTAATCCTCCACCACAAACTCTTCGAAGGCGCGGCGATGCTGCTGCCACCGGGCGCGGTCAATCCGGCCGGACTCGTCGATACACTCAGCCGCGGCGTAGGCCATGGCGAGGGTGTGGTGGGTGTTGTCGTGGGCGAACAGCCCTTGCCGGCCCAGGGTCAGCACACCGTCGAGTTGGGCCACCCATTCATCCAACGGCTGGAAGTGACGGCGGAAGCCGCTTTCGTAAACAGGGTACGCCTGGCCGAGGCGGCGCGCGGTGGCGCCAAGCACCCGTCCGGTGTAGGGGATGCCAGCATGGCGCAGCGAATCGAGCACCAGTTTCTGTAGCTCTGCGTCAGTGGCCTTCCAGACGGCATCGGCGGGATCGCAGGGAAGCTCGGCGCAGAGGACGGTGCGTGAGGCCGGCCCGTGCAGGCCATAGTTCTTGGGTTCGGAGAGCCGGGTGATGGCGATGCCGGCAGCGGGGAAGTAGTGGGCGTCGTACTCAGTGAACTGCGGGGTGTCGAGGGTGAGATAGATGAGGATCATGGCCCGGTAGCGCAGGGCACCGCCGGCCTCGAGGATCGACGACGGGGCCGCCGGCTGGAGCATTCGGGCAAGTTGGGGAATGGGGATGGTGGAGAGGACGATTCCAGGCGGCAAGGCGCGTTCGCCGGCGGCGTCACGGACTTCCACCAGAGCCTGGCCATCGCCCTGAAGGCGGATCCGGGTCACTGAGGTATTGAGGAGGAGCCCGGCTCCTGCCTGTTGGGCGGCGAAGGCGTAGGCTTCGCTGATCTGCCCGAAGCCCTGGCGAGGGTAGTAGAAGCGGCCCTTCGTGGAAGGGGCGAGCACCTTGCGGACCAGCTTGGTGAGCGACCCGGCCGAGACGCGGCGGCGCGCCTGCTCGGCATCGAGATGCCGGGGGTCCAGACCCCAGATCTTGACGGCGTAAGGGAAGTAGAAGTCCTGGCAGATGGTGGGTCCGAGGCCGGCGGCGAGAACGGTGGCAAACGACTCATCGCCACCGTTGGAGCGAGGCTTCCAGACGGCGTCCCGGAGGACCCCGGCGGCAAAGCCGGGTGGTGCGTGGAGAACGAGGTCGGTGGGCTTGAGCGGGAAGTGGAGCCAGCGTCCGCCAAGGTGGATGCGCCCGTGACGAGGGCGGTCGAGCAGGTCACCGCCCAGGAAGGAGCGGATATCGGCCAGAATCTGCGGAGCACAGGACGGGTGCAGGCGGTGGCTGCCGAAGTCGACGCGTTGTCCGTCGATGGTGAGGCTGCCGGCGTTTCCACCTACGCCGGGGCCGCGCTCGACCACGGTGACGGCGAAACCGCGGCGGGCGAGTTGCCAGGCGGCACCCAGGCCGGCGGGTCCGCCGCCGAGGACGATGACGGCCGCGCGGCGGGTAGACAGATCAGACATCCCGTCTATTGTCGCGCGTGGATCCAGGGTGCAGCACGCCGCGGGAAAGCCGGGATTCTGCGCGGCTTCCCAATTCCCGTAGAATTGGACCAAGGAGATCCTATCGATGACAACTCGTTCCATCCTGGCCGCTACGACGGCCCTGGCGCTCTCCGCTCTCACCCTGGCCGGGGCTCAGGGCGACCGGAAGGCCGCCACCGCGGAAGTCAAAGACGCGCAGGGCAAGGTAGTTGCCACCGCGAAGTTCAAAGAGGTGAAGGGCGGCGTTCAGCTGTCGGTGAAGGCGACGGGCCTTCCGGCCGGCGTCCATGCGATCCACGTTCATACGGTTGGCAAGTGTGAAGAGCCGGCCTTTACGACGGCGGGCGGCCACTTCAATCCCGCCAAGAAGCAGCACGGCATGATGAACCCGGCAGGGCACCATGCCGGCGACATGCCCAATTTCACGATCAACGCCAAGGGGACCGGAACCTACAAGACCGTCATCCAGGGCGTAACGCTGGCCGGGGATGGTGAGACGTCGCTGTTCCATTCGGGCGGCACCTCGCTGGTGATCCACGAGAAAGAAGACGATATGAAGAGCGACCCGGCTGGCAATGCCGGCGCGCGGCTGGCCTGCGGTCTGGTTCAGTAAGAGTTTCTCTCGGGGCCGTACTTACGGGTGCGGCCCATCTTCCCTAATTCCGCCGGGCGCCCCTCGCGGCGCATCGCTCGCCCCTTGTTTTTCCTCCCCAGATTACCCAGACTTACTTCAATATGCGGCTCATTTTGGCGCTCTTTTTCTGTACTGCCCTCCACAGTCAGGATTTCGCTGAAATATCCGGGCTGGTCGTCGATTCGGGCACCAGGCAACCGCTCGCGGGAGCGCGCGTCGTGCTGGTGCGCATGGGGCCGGGTGCGAGCTACAGCATGCGGACCTTCGAGATGGAGCTGTCGCCGGAGATGCCCGATCCGGCCGCGCCCGGCTTTGCCATCCTCACAGGCGACCAGGGGCTTTTCCGGTGTAAGGTCACAGCTCCGGCAGAATTCATGGTCTTCGTCAGCCGGCCGGGCTATGTGAAATGGGGCATGAGTTTCGAGACCCAACGGCGATTTGGAGTGAAGCCTGGAGAGAATCCGGAGTCACTGCGGATTCCCCTGGACGCGGAAGCGACCATCACGGGCAAGGTTGTCGATGCGGACATTGGCGCGGCACTGCCCGGGCTGTCGGTGACCGCACTCAAGTGGCGAGTATTTAAAGGGACACAGGTGCTGATGCCGGCTGCGGAAGGCTCAACCACGACGGCCGAGGGCGTTTACGAGATCAAGGGCCTCCCGCCTGGCGAGTACCACCTGCGGATCGAGCTACCGGTGCGCAAGAAGTTCAGCCCGGGCGGAGACGCTGACGAGTTCCGCGACCATCGCGAAATCGCGTACGGCCGCGCGTACTATCCGGGAGTGGATGCACGGGAGCAGGCGACCCCCGTTACGCTTCTGCCGGGCGCCACGCTGGCGTCCACTAACTTTAAATTGACGAAGAAGCGGCTGGCCTGCATCCGTGGGCGGGTCTATTCCCTGGAAGGGGAGGAGTTTCCGGGGGAGGTGCCGGTTATGCTGGGCCGGGTGGAGTACCAAGGTGACTCGGTAAGTTACCAGGCGGTCGCCCAAGCGCCGATTGCTCTGGGCTCCTCGTTCCGCCTGGATGGACTCCCGCCGGGCCGGTATTGGCTGCAGGCGGTACTGGCCAAGGGCTCGCCGCCAGGCCGGCGCGCTGCCTACCACTTCTTCGAACTCGACGACGCTAATGTCGACAATTTGGAACTTGCGGTCACCAAAGGGGTGGCGATACGCGGCAAGGCCACGCTGCACGAGTCGGTTACGGGTACGTATCAGGAGGTGATCAAGCCGGAATCGCCGCCGCAGGTTTCGCTGGCCTATCGGGACCGGATGAGCAACGGCGATGAGGTTGCGCCGGTGCGCTGGCAGCCGGACGGGTCATTTGAGATCCAGGGCGTGATGGATGGTACCTACAAGGCCTATGCCACACGGCTGCCGGCCGGACTCGCCTTAGGCGAGGTGCGGTACAACGGGAGCCGGCAGCCTCGCGGGCTGATTACTTTGAATCGCGGGGCTTTGGAACAGAAGCTGGAACTGGTGCTGTACCCCGCGACAGCTTCCATCCAGGTTTCCGTGATGGATGGAACGCGTCCGGCGAAGGATGCGCAGGTGGCACTGCTGGCCGAGGATTACGACCAGGAGGACCCTCAGCGAGAAGTAAAGACCGCGCAGACCGACGCCAATGGGCTGGCTACATTTCCGAAACTGATTGCGGGTAAATACCGGGTGCTGGCATTTGGTCCCGATGCCACCTGGCGTACCACACCTTCCTTGCGCAATCTGGTGAGGACGGCCGCCAAAGTGGTGGACGTCGCGACGGGAGCTTCAGCGGCGGCGGACGTGAAGCTGACAGCCGTCGAGTAACCGGCGGCTACTTCCTGAGCCACTCCTTGTCGAATGAAACGTGTCTGATCGTTTGCATCTCTTTCTCTCCTTTTGCCTGCGGCCCGGTGAAGCTGTAGGTGGCGTGGATCTGCCCGTCGCGTGTCTGAATCACTGAGGGGTACGAGTACCCGCCCGTCTCCGTGTTCTCCAGGCTCTTCTTCCACGGCCAGGTTTTGCCTTCGTCCGGTGACATCCAGACCGAGAGGCGGTTGCGGCCTTTCTCCGTGTCGTTCAGAACCATGACCCATTCGCCGGTCTTCAAGGCGATGACTTCCACGCTGGAGCCAGGGTTCGGGATATCGGAGTCGGTGACCGCGCTCCAGCTCACACCGTCGTCTTTGGACTCGCTGACCAGCACGCGCTGCGGCGGCGGCCCGTTGTCGCGCATGTACGCTACGACCGTGCCATCCTTCTTCCGGATGAGCGAAGGCTGGACGCCGCCCAGGCTGACCAGCGGTTCACTGGGGCGCCACGTCCTGCCGCCATCGTCGGTGATTGCCACCAAAGACAGGTTGTAAGTGTCCGAGTAGAGCGGCAGCAGAACACGGCCCGAGGGCAGTTCCAGAGGGTGAATGCGAGGCATCCAACCCAGGCGGTTCAGGAGCTTGTCGGTGGAGCGGACGATGGCCGTGAAGGCTTCGTTGCGGTCGCGCTGGACGGTGACGGGCTCCACCAGTTCGCGGATTCTAGGGCTGACCATGCCGGCGAAGCCTTCGGGGATGAGCAGGATGTTGTCAGAGAGCGACCACTTGGGCATGGGCGCACGAAAGGCGGGCTCCGAGATGCGGAGTTTGAGCAGCGCGGTCTCCCAGCGGTTGTCGAGAATTGCGGTCCAGAGGAACCAGAGGCGCTGCTTGCTGTCGGCGAAGAGGATGGGGTTGGTATCGGGGAAGCCGGGCGTGTCGTCGAGCGTGAACGGAGCATCCCACTCCTTCGCACCCTTTTTGAGGAACGCGGCCTGCACCTTCACGTCGTCGGCCGTGCGTTCGCCGGAGCCGATGTACCAGCAGGTCATCAGGCGCCCGTCGGCCAGTTCCACGATGGAAGACGAATGGGCGTGCAGCTTCTGGGGCGCGAAGATGAACTGCTGCTGGAAGGCGGGCTCCGCCGCAAAGGCCGCGCCGGCCAGCAGCGCGAAGACGGTCAGTTTTGTGGTCATCGATTACTCCCGGATGAAGCCGTGATAGAGGCCCATGTAGTAGGGCAGCAGGTAGACGCCACCGTCGCCGAGGTTGCGGCCGTTGCCGCCCTGGTCCAGGGTCCACGGATCGTGGTTCCAGTGGCCGACGTAGCGTTCGTCGATGGGCAGGACTTTGCCGTTGACGCGATAGCCGGTGGCGCGTTTGCCTTCGTCGCGAACCGGCTCCGCCAGGTGGATGAGGTCCTTGCGGTGGCTGTTGGAAAGCCGCCAGTCGATGCGGTCGAGGGGCAGCCGCTTCAGCGTGTCGACGCTCTCGGCCTGCCAGTCGCCGGTGGGGGAGAGGTCCTTCTCGCCATAGGCGTCGGAGTACTTCTGACCCGTCGCAATCGCTGCGAAGAGGAAATTGAAGACCGGATTCAGCTCGGGCACCTCGTTCTCCCAATGGTTGCGGAACGACAGCAGCAGTTTCTGGCGGAGGTCCGGATCCGTCTCGTACTTCAGCAGGCTGTAGAAGTTCATGAAGATCATCTCGTCGTCGCTCTGGTTGCCGGCGCCCATGCCCAGATGCGTCTTTGTGATGAGGATGTTCATGTCGTAGGCGTGCTTCTCGATGAGGTAGCGGGACGCCTTCTCATACTTCGCATCACCTGTGATGTGTGAGGCGACCTTCAGATAAGCCAGGATGCTGAGCGAGTTCATGCCGCGCTCCTGCCACCAGTCGCGGCTTTTGTTGATCTCTTCGGGATTGAAGATGGACCAGCGGGTGGGTTTGCCGTCGTGGTCCACGAGCTGGAAGTTGTGCTCCACCAGATGATCGGTCAGAGCGGCGACATGGTCGCGCACGCGCTGCTTTTCGTCATCCGTTTTGGCGACCAAGTCGTAGTAGAGGGCATAGAAGAAGTAGTGGCCGTCGAGCTCGTCGGAGCTGGTGTCGGTCTTCCAGTACCACTGGCCATCGGCGCTTTTGGGCCAGCGCGGAGTGATCACCTTCCAGCGCTTGTCGCGGGTCTGCTGGTTCTGCAGATCGCGCTCGGGTGTCGCGTGGAGATTGGGATCCGGGCCACTGACGGGCAGGATCGAGCGGGCGACGAAGCCTCTGGGGGCCGGATGGTCCCCACCCTGGGTGACGGTGCCCAGGAAGCGAAGGGCTTCGAAAGCGGCCTTGGCCCGGCGTGCCGCGTCGGGACTGCCGGTGGCTCCGAAGGCGAAGCATTCGCCGGCGCCGTACATGGAAGTCCACAGGCCGTCGTTGTCGCTGTCGGTCTGGGTCCATTCGCTGAGGTCGCCGGGCTGCTTCAGCACGACAGGATGGACATAGCCGTAGGGGGTGCGGCGGTGGCGCTTATCGATCTCCGACTCGAAGATGCGCGCCTTTTCGGCGAGCGTCATCGGCTTGCGCTCGATCAGGGCGAGCCCCTTGGCGGTAGCGATCCAGGCGTCGCCGTTGGCGTTCACGGCGATGGCGCGGACGTCGTCATTGGGCAGCCAGCGCAGGCCCTGGCGGTACTCCCAGACCTGGCCGTCAAAGCGAATGGCACCCTTGTGAGTGCCGAACCAGACGACGCCATTCTCGCCGGCCGCAACGGTGGTGAAGTCGTCGTAAGGCAGGCCTTCATGGCCGGCAAAGAGGGTCCAGGTGGCACCGTCCAGGACCCCAGCGCCTTGCGGGCTGGCGAACCACAGGCGGTCCTTCGAGTCGAAGGCAACGCCGCGGACGTCGACCGGCGCCCAGCTCTGGGTGGCGGTTTTCGGGAAGAGACGCTGCCAGGGTCCGGCTCCGGTTTTGAGATAGAGGCCATCGGCACGGGCTTCGGCGAGGCGTCCATCCCTGGCGCGGACGGTATTCGGAGACGCGGGCGCCTTCTGCTGAGAGGCGGTCCATTTGCCGTTGTTGAAGGCCACCGCGCCGGCACTGGTGAACGCCGTGACGGCTCCAGCGGCATCGACGCGCACCGAAAGGACGTCATCGGCGGGCAGACCCTGCGCCTTCCCGTAGAAGGTCCGGGTCTCGGCCGCAAACTGGCCGACCGTCAACGGCTCCGCCGCCGCGCTCAGCGCGAAGATGCACAGGAACAGTGATCTCATTCCATCCCTTTCGTTCACGGCGCTACCGCGAACTCAAACACGTTTTCGGAGAGGACTTTGCCGGCGGAGTCGAGGATCTCCGCCTTCAATTCGTAGGGGCCGGGTTTGGCGGGCGCGGCGAATTCCGCTGCACCGAGGCGAACGACCGAATCGGCAGCAAGGGACACCGGATACTCGCCGGTCTTCCCCTCAAAATGCCAGCGGAGCTTTGCGCCGGGCACGGCGGTCCAGCGGTCGTTCACGGCCCACAGGCCGCAGCGGACCGTTTCGCCGGGCTTCCATTTGTCGCGATCGTATTCGAAGAGCGCCGCGACGGGCTCGAAGCTACGGCGCACCGTGTCGTAGACCTTGGTAGGGACGCGGTTGAAGTCAATGGCGGCCATGGTGACGGAGGGCCAGATGTCGATGGCGTGGAAGTGGAGGATGCCGCCGGCGCCCTCATTCTTGCGGCGGCGCATGCGCTCCAGAGCGATCTGAAAGAGGCGCGCGACATAGGCCTGCGTCTGGGGGATGTACTCTTTCAGCGAGAGCGCGCCCGGATCGCCCCAGGCTTTCATAGCCTGCGGAATCTGCAGCCGGCGCCAGATCCACTCCTCCTCGTGATCCTTGATGGGCCACTGGTTGGGCATGAACTGGATGAGCGTCTCGTAGTTCGGGAGGCTGGTGGCGCCGAGCTCGGAAACAAACTGTTCCTGCATCTGCGTGTACTCCCAGAGCGTGCCGTTGTACCAGCCGTGGTAGACATGCGAGTCGCCAAAGCGGCCGGTGGAGCGGATGACGGCGCGGCGCTGGGGGTCGAGCGCAGAGGGGCGAGGAAAGAGGTGCTTGGTGATTTCGCGGTAGTTCTCAAAGTCCTCTTCATCGCTGGTGGCCCAGAGGGCGATGCTGGGATGGTTGCGCGCGTAGCGGACGTGGTTGTCGTAGAGCATGGCGGCACGCTGGGCGAAGCCGCGGTCGTGCGGGTACCAGGCTTCCAGGAAGTCCTGCCAGATGAGCAGGCCGTACTCGTCCGCCAGGTCGTAGAACTCGCGATTGCTGAAGTGGCAGTGCAGCCGGATCATGTTGATGTTCATGCCGGCCATCAGCTTGATGTCGCGCTCATACTTCGAGCGGTCCATCTCGGACATGTAGAGGTGGTAGTAGTAGTTGGTTCCGCGGATGAACATCCGCTTGCCGTTCAGGTAGAAGTCCCAGCCGATCTTCTCGATTTCGCGGATGCCGACCGCCAGGCTCTGGCCGTCGACAGCACGGCCGCTGGCGTCGAGCAGGCGCACGTCGAGGGTGTAGAGATTCGGCTTGCCGTGGTCGCGGGTCCACCAGAGTTGCGGCTGCGCCACGGGGATCGTCAAGGTCTGCTTCGTACGGGCGGCGGCTTTCACCTGAATGCGTCCCGAGCCGGGGAAGTTGCGCGGCGACAAGGTCAATTCCCAGGTGAAGCCGCGATCGACCGCCGCGGCTTCCAACTGGACGCTCACCTCGGCCGCCGCGCCTTTCAGCCGCGTATCCACGGCAACGTCGCGAATCTGCGCTTCCGTGGAAGCAGCCAGACGGACGCTGCGGGTGATGCCCAGGGCAGTGATGTCGTCAGGCTTCTGGTCGACTGCCCCATAGGCGCCTTTGATGGTGTAGGGACGGTGTTTCCAGTAGTAATCCACTGGGGTCCACACCCGCACGAGGATCTCGTTCTGCCCGGGGCGCGCCTGGTCCGTGACATCGAACTCATACGGGTCGATGTAGCCTTCGTGTCGGCCGACGTAGGCGCCATTGAGGTAGGTGTCAGCGTAATAGTCGGTGGCCTCGAACTGGAGACGCAGGCGTTTGCCCTGGAAGCGCTCAGGAACAGTAAAGGTGCGTTTGTACCACCATTCCTTGTAGCTGACCCATTCGGCGTCGCGGCTGTAGATCTTTGACGGATCGAGCCACTGAACGTGGACGGAGCCGGGCACCTGCACGGTCTTCCAGCCGGAGGTGGGCGGACCTTCGCCCTTTTCGACAAAAGCGAGTTGCCAGGGGCCATCCAGCGGGAGGGCGTCCTGCTGGAAAGGGGTTGCCGGGCCGGCGCCGACGGTGGCCGCGACGAGGCGTTCAGCCGGTTCCTGGATGGCCACAGCGGTGGCGGTGACGGCGCTCACCTGCACGAGCAGGGGCTGCCGCAACATGCGGTTCTCCTGGCGGGCGGCGACGGCGGTCATGGAGCCTTGCCACTCCGGAAAGGTCACCGCGATCTCCGTGGCGCCTTCCGGCTTACGGGCCTCAAAGCGGCGGGTACCGGCCCCGGTCCAGCGGAGGGCGGAGTCGAGGGCAACGATGCCCAGGGCTCCATAGTTCTCGGCGCCCTGGTAGTAGACCATGTGGCCGCCCGGCAGAGTGGGCCAGTTGCGCGGACCGACGTCGCGCGGCAGGGGTTCCTCTTCGCCGGGTCCGCCAGGAAACTCGTATTCCGAACCGTCTTTGCAGCGATCGAAGGGCACGTAGGGGCTGGCCGAGATGGCGGCGAACCGGAAGCCGCGCGAGGCTTTCCAGCGGAACCAGGCATTGCCGGAGGTCCAGGTGATCTCCCAGCTTTCGTTGGCGCGGGTCAGCTTGAGGCGGCCGCGGAGCGGGCCGGTTTCCAAAAGCTCCACGGCGGTGAAGCCGCCTTGCCCGCCGAGGGTAGTCCAGCCGGTGTTCTGGCCGCTCACCCCGGTGACGGGCGCGGGCGAGAAGCGTTCGGCCTCGGGCGTGGTTTCGTGAACGTCGCCTTTCAGCGCCTCGCCTCCTTCCGGCGTGGTCTCGACGAGATTCAGGGACTTCTGCGGACCGGTCCGCAGGGTGTAGGCCTCGACGATGGCTGCTGCCTTGAGGTCGATGACGGCGCGGAAGAAGGCATTGCCGAACTCGACGCGGTTCAGGCCCAGCCGGCGCAGGAGGATCGGATTCACGAACGGGGTGGAGGCTTTCGTGTCGCAGCAGGACACGTTGTAGACCGGCAATTCACCCGGAATTAGCGAAGCGGGAAAGAGCAACTGTCCGGCGCTGACCTGCCAGGGGAGTTCCTTGCCGTCTGGATTGGTAATGGTGAAGCCTGTGGCGTGTCCGCCCAGTTTGGCGAGCGGCACCGCCACTGCTTCGTTGGTCCGGCGGTAGAGCCCGGTGGGCTCCTCCACCCGCACAGTCCAGACTTGCGCGGCCTGCGAAACACCGGCCAGCAGCAGCAAGAGACTACCGAACCGCATGGCGTTTACTCCCCGGCGAACAACTTCTGATAACGGCCAAACCAGTAAGGCAGCAGGAACGCGGCGCCGTCATCCTCGCCGCGGCCTTCGCCGTTGGAATCGATGACGAAGGGATTCGCATTCCACTTCATCACGGGGCGCTCGTCCGGCGGCAGCAGGGTCGCGGCCTCCGGCTTCTGGAACCGGTCTTTCGTGCCGCTCATGACGACGTCGGCCCGGTGTGAGTTCTTCACGGACCAGGTGATGAGGTCGATGGGCTGGCGATACAGCGTGCGCACGGCGCCGTGCAGATCGACAGTCCCCTGGGGGCGGCCCATCAGGTAGATGAGGGTCCAGAGGGGATTGTCCTCGCGCTGGATGTTGGCCCACCACTGGTCGAGGGCCGGGCGGTAGTACTTGTCGAGCAGGGCCGCGTCCGTCTCATAGAGGAACAGGCAATAGAACGGCAGCATCGCCAGCTCCTCGTCGGAGTAGTTGATCTCCTCGTGGAGTTCGCGGTAGCGGGCCGTCTGTTCGGCGTACTTCAGGTCGATGGCCGCTTTGCGGTATTCGCGCTCATACTTCGCGTCTCCGGTAATGTGGGCCGCGGTTTTGAGGAAGCTGAGCAGTTCCAGGCTGTTGAGGGCCGAGTCGCCGGGCGCTTCGTCGAAGTATTTGCGGGACCACCGGCCCCAGCGTGTCGGTTTGCCGTCGAGGTCGATGAGATAGTAACCGTTCGCCAGGATGTGGTCCATGATGCGGCGGGTGGTGGCCACGATGCGCTTCTTCAGGACAGGGTCTGGCAGGAGGTCGTAGGCGATGGCGTAGGCGTACATGTGGCCGACGATCTCGTCCGAACTGGTGTCGCCTTTCCAGTAGTACTTCCCATCGTCCGTCCAGTGCCATTCGCCGTCGGTGGGCATGGGCTCGCCCTTCTCAATATAGGAGCGTGCCGGGAAACCGCGGGATCCTGCCACCTGCTCCAGGAACAGCATGGCTTCGATGGCCTTCTTCGCGCGCGCCTGGGCTTCCGGCGAACGGGTGACCGCGAAGCGGTAGCACTCGGCCGCGGCGTAGATCCCGGTCCACAGGCCATCGTTATCGTCGTCGCGCGTCCGGGTGCTTCTGAGGTCGCCGGGCACCGTGAGGCGGGAGGGCGAGACCAGGCCGTGGCGGTCGTGGCGCAGGCGGATGCGTTCTTCGAAGAGGGCCGCCTTCTGGAGGAGTGTCATCCGGCGGAGTTCGATGTGGGCAAGGCCGGCCGGCGTGCGGACCCAGACACCGCCCTGGGGGTCGGCGACGACGCGCTCGATCGTGTCGGAGGGGAGGTAACGCTGGCCGGCAAAGTACTGATAGCGGTCGCGTGGCCCGGCGGCAGCTTCCCAGCGGATGAGGCCTTGTGCGGTTCCGTACCAGACTGCTCCGTCGGTGGCGGTGGCGAGGTCGGTCACCCCGTCAATGGGGGCTTTCAAGGCCGGAGTCTTCAAGGCAGCGGGCGCTTCGGCGGCCGCGGCGGGATAGAAGGTCCGCAGCTTCTGGGGAGTGGGCGTTAGCCTGACGGGCTCGGCGCTCCAGAGCATACCGGCGCTCAAGACAATCAACATGAACCGCATGCAACCCTCCCGTCGGGGCACGAATCTGGTGGACAATATTCAGGCTGGAGCGACCGTAAGAGAGACGGACCCAGACCTTCGCACAATCGGATTGTTGGATCCGGAAAGGCGGCTCCGCCCATTGCTACACAGCTCAATATATCGTAAGCTTGTTGAAAAAGTGAAATAGTGATTCAACTTTTTTGCAGAGTGTTCAATAATGCTCTGAGCAGTAGAAGGAAGTTCCCATGAGCCAACTTGCCATCCTTGGCGGCGAGCCGGTGCGCCGCAGACCCTTTGCGCCATGGCCGCAATATCAGCCCTCAGACCTTGCTCGCATTGTGCGAACGGTCGAGAGCCGCCATTGGGGTGGCTATCCGCTGCCCACGGCGCTGGCCTCCGGTTTCTGTAAGGACTTTGCGGCTATGCACGGCGCCGAGTATGCGCTGCCGGTGGCGAACGGCACGGTTTCGCTGTCCATCGCGCTGCAGGCGGCGGGCGTCGGCTTCGGGGATGAGGTCATCGTGCCAGCCTACACCTGGGACGGGACGGCGACAGCGGTGCTGGCGATGGGCGCTGTGCCGGTTTTTGCCGACATCGATCCGGACACTTATTGCCTGTGCGTGGAATCGGTTCGGCAGGCGATCACCCCGCGCACCAAGGCGATCATTCCGGTTCACCTGGCCATGCGATTCACCAATATGGAGGATCTCATGACGCTGGCAAGCTTCCACAATCTAAAAGTGATTGAGGATGCGGCCCACGCGCATGGGGGCGCCTTTCAGGGGCAGGGCGCCGGTTCGATGGGCGATATGGGTTCGTTCAGTCTGCAGGAAAGCAAGTTGATGACCGCCGGCGAGGGCGGGATGCTCACCACGAACAGCCTGGAGTATTACGAGGCCATGCAGACGGTGGTGAACTGCGGCCGGGCGAGCCTGACGGACCAGTTCGGGCAGAGGCTGCTGGGGCTGAACTACCGCATGACGGACCTGCAGATCGCGCTGCTGATCGGCCAGTTGGAGACGCTGCCGGCGCTGCGGGCCTTGCGGGCGGAACGGGCGCAGCTGCTGGGTTCGTTGCTGCAGGGCATGCCGGGCATCCGTGTTTTGCCGGAGCAACCGGGCATCACGTCGCCCACTTACTACTGCTACGTGCTGCAGTACCGGCCCGAACCGGGACAACCGGCGCCCCATCGCGACCTGTTCGTCGCGGCGCTGGAAAAAGAGGGGATCCCGTGCGACGGCCGTTTCTATGAAGCCGTGTACAAGAGCGACCTATTCTATGCGACACCGAAGAACTGCCCGCAACTGGCCCATGAGCGGGACGTTCCGGTCGACTACGCCCAGAACCACTGTCCGGTGTCGGAGCGCGCGGCGTACGACGAGTCGATCTGGCTTTTCCAGTTCTGTCTGATCGGAGAGGAAGAGGATGTGCGCGACGTGGCGCGCGCTATCGGGAAGGTGGCGTCGAACCTGGAGACCCTGTCCAAGCAGGACCCGGCCCTGGCCGGCGTGAAGGCCATGGGCCGCGCGCAGCGAGCCCGGTTCGAGCGCCAGAAGAACTACTGACCGTCTGTAAGTCAGCGTCCTTCAGGCATTACCTGCCATCGCCGGGCGGCTGTAGTCCGAACTTCGCCAGGATCTGCCGGCCTTCGGGGCTGGACAGAAAGTTCAGGAAGGCTTGAGCAGCCCTGGCATTCTTTGCTCCTTTGACGACACCCCCGGACTGGCGGATGGGGGTGTGGTCCTTATCAGACAAGAGGATGCCGCCCTGGTCGTGGAGGAGGGTCCACGAGGTCAGGACCGCATCCGCATTGCCGGTACGCCCAAACTCATAAGCCTGACGGACATTCTCAGACAAGACGATTCTGGACTGAAGAGTTTGCCACAGCCCTGCCTTTTGAAGGACCTCGCGGGCGGCCACGCCGTAGGGCGCATGCTGAGGGTTGGGGAGTGCGATGTGGCGGACTTCGGGCAGGGTGAGGTCCTTGAGCGTCCTGATGTGGCCCGAGTGGGACCACAGGCCGATGCGTCCGGTGGCGTAGGTACGGACTGAGCCGGGCACTAGCAGGTCTGATTTCGCCAAATCGTGGACAAATGCTTCATTTGCAGAGAGATAGAGGTCAAAAGGAGCACCTGCGCGGATCTGACGGGCCAGGAGTCCGGAAGAACCAAACGACCAGGTAACGCGAGCGGTGGAGTGAGCGGAAAGTGCGGATTCGAGGGGAGTTAAGTCAGCAGCTGCGGCGATGGTCAGGTTCTGGGCAGCAATTGAACTTGACAGCAACACACTAAACTTACATAATACGAATAGGCGCAGTAAAGGCGAGCGGATGGACGCCAGGCGCGCCGAGAGATTTAAACCCTGGAAGGACGGGAGCGACATGAGCAAAATCATTGGCATCGACCTTGGGACCACCAATTCCGTAGTGGCGGTCATGGAAGGCGGGCAACCGGTTGTGATCCCGAATCAGGAGGGTGGCCGGACAACCCCCTCCGTCGTCGGTTTCGCCAAGTCGGGTGACCGCTTAGTGGGACAAGTGGCAAAGCGGCAAGCTGTCACCAACCCTGAAAATACCATTTACTCGATCAAGCGGTTCATGGGGCGGCGTTTCGACGAAGTCTCCGAAGAGATGAAGCTGGTTCCCTATCACGTAGTGCGTGGGGAATCGGGCGATGCGCGAGTGGAGTCGGGCGGCAAGAAGCTGTCGGCGCCGGAAATCTCGGCGATGATTCTGACGAAGCTGAAGGAAGCCGCGGAAGCTTACCTGGGCGAGACGGTGAAGCAGGCCGTGATCACGGTTCCGGCGTACTTCAACGACGCGCAGCGGCAGGCGACCAAGGATGCGGGCCAGGTGGCCGGCCTGGAAGTGTTGCGTATCATCAATGAACCGACGGCGGCCGCGCTGGCGTATGGGCTGGACAAGAAGAAGGAAGAGCGGATCGCGGTCTACGACTTCGGCGGTGGCACGTTCGACATTTCGATCCTCGAAGTGGGCGACGGCGTGGTGGAAGTGAAGTCGACGAACGGCGATACCCACCTGGGCGGCGACAACATCGACCAGCGGCTGGTGGACTGGCTCATCGAAGAGTTCAAGAAGGAAGAGTCGGTCGACCTTTCCAAGGACCGGATGGCTTTGCAGCGCCTGAAGGAGTCGGCGGAAAAGGCCAAGATCGAGCTGTCTTCCGCGATGGAGACGGAAATCAACCTGCCGTTTATCTACGGCGATCCGCAGACCGGGCCGAAGCACCTGGTGAAGACGCTGACGCGGTCGCGGTTTGAGCAGATGATCGAGGACATCCTGCAGCGTTCGGTGGGTCCGTGCAAGCAGGCCTTGGCGGATGCCGGCATGTCCACCTCGCAGATCGACGAGGTGGTGATGGTGGGCGGTTCGACGCGCATCCCGCGTGTGACGCAGATCGTCAAGGAACTGTTCGGCAAGGATCCTAACAAGACCGTGAATCCGGACGAAGTCGTCGCGGTGGGTGCGGCGGTGCAGGGTGGCGTGCTGGGCGGCGAAGTGAAAGACGTCCTGCTGCTGGATGTGACTCCGCTGTCGCTGGGCATTGAAACCCTGGGCGGCGTGTTCACGAAGCTGATCGAGCGCAACACGACGATCCCGACGCGCAAGTCGGAGGTCTTCTCGACGGCGAGCGACAGCCAGACGAGCGTGGAGATCAAGGTCTACCAGGGCGAGCGTTCGCTGGCCCGGGACAACCGCATGCTGGGTGTATTCCAACTGGTGGGCATCCCGCCGGCTCCGCGCGGCGTCCCGCAGGTGGAAGTGACGTTCGACATCGACGCGAACGGCATTCTGCATGTGACCGCGAAAGACCGGGCGACGAGCAACGAGCAGAAGATTACGATCACGTCTTCCTCCGGCCTGTCGAAGGAAGAGGTTGAGAAGATGGCGCGGGACGCCGATGCCCACAAGGCGGACGACGAGAAGCGCCGTGAAGAGATCGAGGTGAAGAACCATCTCGACAGCGCGGTGTACAGCGCCGAAAAGACCCTGAAGGATCATCGCGATAAGGTCTCGGAAGCGGATGCCAAAGCCGTGGAAGAGGCCATTGCGGAAGCGAAGAAGGCGGTCGAGGGCGGCAACCTGGAGGCCATGAAGGCCGCTCAGGACAAGCTCCTGTCGTCGAGCCACAAGCTGGCCGAAGCCATGTACAAGGCGGCCGGCGCGCAACAGCCTCCGCAGGGCGGCGACGGCGCCGGTCCGGGTGCTTCGGCGGGCAACACGGAGTCGAAGAAGGACGACGTGGTGGATGCCGAGTTCGTGGACGTGGACGATAAGAAACCGGGCGCCTAACAGCGCTCAAGTCGGGAAGAATCGGGGGCCCCTCCTGTCTGGAGGGGCTTTCGTGAAATGAGGCGGGTGAGGAATGCCTTCGACGAAAGATTACTATCAAACACTCGGAGTCAAGAGGGACGCATCGGCGGACGACATCCGCAAGGCCTACCGGCGTCTCGCCCGCAAATACCATCCGGACCTGAACCCGGGCGACAAGGCGGCGGAAGAGCGGTTCAAGCAGGTTCAGGAGTCCTACGACATCCTGTCCGATGCGAAGAAGCGGAAGATGTTCGACCAGTATGGGTTCTACTCGGATAACGGATTTCCGGGCGGTGGTCCGCAGCCGGGCGGGAATGCAGGGTTCGGGTTTGGTGGGTTCGATTTCTCCGAAGCGGCCAATGCGGGCGGAGGGTCGGCCGGAGGGCCGGGCGCCGGCGGGTTTGGCGGCGGCAGCTTCTCGGATCTGTTCAGCCAGTTCTTCGGGAACAAGCGCGGCGAGCAGCAGCATGCTCCGGCGGAGAAGGGTACGGATCTCGAGTATTCGCTGAGTATCGATTTCTGGCAGGCGATCAAGGGCACCCAGGTCCGGCTGAACATCACCAGGCTGGACCAGTGCGGCGCGTGCCACGGGACGGGCCAGGGTGGTGGGGCGTCGGTGACGTGCCCGCAGTGCCAGGGTACCGGCAACGTAAACCAGATGGCCGGGGCGATGCGGTTTTCGCTGACCTGCCCGCAGTGCCAGGGTACGGGCCGATTGCGGAATGCCTGCCCCGTGTGTCACGGCGAGGGGCGATCGCAGAAGATTGAGGCGGTGGAAGTAAGGATTCCGCCCGGTGCGGCCACGGGCTCGCGGTTGCGGGTGGGTGGAAAGGGCAATTCGGGCACGATGGGTGCGCCCGCAGGCGACCTATATATAACGGTACGGGTTGAGCCGCATCCGGTCTTCAGCCGAGAAGGCGACGATGTCTCGATTGTGCTGCCGGTGACGGTATCGGAAGCGGGCCTGGGCGCGAAGATCGAGGTGCCCACCGTGGATGGGCGAGCCCTGCTCAAGATCCCGCAAGGCACCCAGAACGGACAGAAATTCCGTTTGCGCGAGAAGGGTGTTTACAATGCAAGGAAGAACTCGCGCGGTGATCAGATTGTGGAGATTTCCATCCAGGCGCCGGACATTCGGGACGAACGGACGCGCGAGTTGTTGAAGGAGCTTTCCAGGCTGGACCCGCGGGACCCGCGGTCGGACCTGTGGTCGAAGGTGTGAGACAGTGCCGAAGCAACGATCCAAAGCCGCTTACATGATCTCTGCCGTCGCCGACAAGTACGGCGTGCATCCCCAGACTCTGCGGATGTATGAAAGGGAAGGTCTGCTGAAACCGTCGCGTTCCGATGGGAACACACGGCTCTACACGGACGAAGACCTGGTGCGGCTGGAAGTGATTCTGGAGCTGACCCGGGAACTGGGTGTAAACCTGGCGGGTGTCGAGATCATTCTGAACATGCGCGAGAAAATGTCTGCGATGCAGACACAGATCGAGCAGTTCGTGGCCTCTCTGAACGTGGAGCTGACGCGGAATCTGCGGCCGGTGGAGCCCGAACAGAAGAACATGCTGATGCGGATTGTGCGAGTGGAGCCTGCCCCACCCGCACCCGCGAAGAAACGAACCCGTGGCGCTTAGCGCAGTTTCTTGACGAACTCGCCGGTGCCGGCGTCGATCAGGACCGAAAACAGGCTCTGCGAGACGGAGGCGCCGAAGACCACGCGCCAGTAGGGTTTGGGATTCGTGCCGGTCCAGTCGAGGATGTACTGGACGGGGATGTCTTTGTTGTCGGCCAGAGCCTTCGTCATGGCCTTATCCTTGGCAATCTCTTTCAAAGCGGTTTCGAGCGCGGCGGTCGTGTCCACGTGCACATCCTGGATCGGGATAGGGTGGACGAGGGGGCTGGGGGTATAGGGCGCTTCCGATCCGGCGCGGGGTCCTTTGATCACACCACCATCTGAATCGGCTACGGCGAAGGAGTAGTCGCGTTTGATCTTCTTGGACGGGGATACAAAGGTAGCGCGCCAGACGCCATACTTGCCGGGCTGAGCTTTGGCCTCAGGGATGTCGCCGTTTTCCAGCTTGAGGATCATGGCATCGGGGGCCCAGGGGCGGGCGATCTGGAACATCTGGAAGAGACCGGACTGGCCGGAAACCGGCTCGATGGGCTTCTTGGCGACCTCGGCCTTCTTGGCCGGCGGGGCGGATTCCGAACAGCCCGTGAGGGCCAGGGCCAGGAGCCCGAGGGTTGAAATGGAGAAAAAGGTGCGATTCATATAATTGCGGAGTCCCTTAATCATCATAGTTCAGTAAAGACCAGGGGTGCGACGTCCCGGTCCGGCGGGGAGAACCGGGGCGGAGAGAAGGAGAGAATCGCCGAAGGGGAGGCGAAGAAGGGGAAACAAATCGGGGAGCGCTATCGAAGGGTTCCTGTGCCATAATACCTACACTTAGAACTCAGTTACACCAGCGGAGGGTGCCATGAGTCATTTTCAACTGCTTCCGGCCGGGTGGACCAAGGCCGCAATGGTGGGTGTCCTGGCAACCTGCGGAACGTTTGGCGCGTTCGCGCAAAAGACCGGCGGTGCCGGCTCTTCCGGTGGATCCACGGGCGGTACAACCACCACTCCCACAACTCCGACCAGACCGAGTCCGCCAACCGGCACTCCAAGCCCGACCAGCCCGACGCCGTCGATTATGGATTACCAGCGTCCGATTTACCTGTCCGGACGGGTGATGATGGACGATGGGACCGCGCCGCCGGAGCCCGTGGTGATGATGCTGGTCTGCAACGGACAGCCGCGGCCGCAGGGCTATTCCGATTTGAAGGGGCGGTTCAGCGTATCGCTGGGCCAGAACCAATCGATGTTCGCGGATGCGAGCCTGGGCAACCCGAACGATGCATTCGGCACCGGCACCAGCCAAAGGAGCAATGCGCCCGGCGGTGTGAGGAACGGGATGTCCGAGCGCGAACTGATGGGCTGCGAGTTCAAGGCGGACCTGCCGGGCTTCCGGAGCGATGTCGTGCAGTTGAGCGGTCGCCGCATCCTGGACAGTCCGGAATTGGGCACTCTGGTGCTGCACCGGTTGGCGAACGTTCAAGGTTTCGTCTTCAGCGCGACCACCGGCATGGCTCCGAAGGATGCAAAGAAAGCCTACGAAAAGGGGCTGGATCTGGCAAAGAAGAAGAAGTACCCGGAAGCCGAAGCCCAACTGCAGAAGGCGGTGGAGGTCTATCCGAAGTACGCGGCGGCCTGGTTTGAGCTGGGCAACAGCCTGATGGCGCAGAAGAAGAATGAGGACGCGCAGAAGGCCTATGAAGAGTCGGTGAAGTCGGACAGCAAGTTCGTCAAGCCGCATCTTCAATTGATGCAGCTGTCGCTTTCGAGCCGGAACTGGCAGCTGATCTCCGATCGCAGCGATACGGTGCTGAAGTTGGATCCCTATTCCTACTCGCAGGCATGGTTCATCAATGCCGCCGCCAAGTACAACCTGAAGAAGATGGATGAGGCGGAGAAGAGCGCCCGGGAAGCGGTGAAGCTGGATCCGGACCACCACAACCCGAGGTCGGCCCAGTTGCTGGGGACCATCCTGGCAGACAAGGGCGACTATCCTGGCGCGCTGGAGCAAATGAAAGGATATTTAAGCTTTGCTCCGAACGCCCCGGATGTTGAGACTGTGCGGAAGCAGGTGGCGGAGTTGGAGCGGGTGGCCGGTGTGAAGGCTACGGCGCAGGGCGCCGCGACGACACCTGCACAGAACAAACAATAAACAACCGGTTTAGGCTGGTAACGAAGAGCGTCCGAGCCGTGAGGCAGGGCGCTCTTTTTGTTTCCAGGGTGAGGGATCCTGTTTCAGGACTTGGAGATACGGCGGGCACGCCAGAAGGCGTGGAGGCCGAAGCCGAGCATCACCACAAAGAAGAAGACCCCCAGGACGAACTTGATCATGTGCGCGAAGCCGAGGTCGATCTCGTTGTAGCCGCGCCAGAGGGCACGGATCATCAACACGGCGATGGCGATGAAGAGGAAGCCCAGGACCTCATTCCAAAGGGAGTGGAGCGGTTTGACGATGCCGGGCAGGAAGGCCTGGATGAACTTTTTGAGCATTACTAAAGATGGGTGGGACGGGTCCCTACACATAGTATCAGGCGGGTGAAGGGCTCACCTCCAGCCGGGATGATTCAAGGAGAGGCGGGAAACTGCCGATAAAGGGAGTGGAAGCGGTTCGGAGCCGTGCATGCATCCGGATGGTATTCTGAAAGTGGCCGCACACGAGGCTTACCTTGGACGATCGACTGAAAGAACTGATGCAGGAACTCGGCAATGCGATCAACGAGTCACTCTCGGACTCTGATCGGATCGCCGCGGCTATTGGCGAAATCAAGCGAGCGGGGTACGACGTGTTCCTGGTGCTGGAAGCAACCATCGGGTTTAACAAGCGCGATGAAGCCGACGGCGAGGATGATGATGGTGCGGTACTGGAAACACGGCTGGAGACCGACTTCGAGGAAGAGTACACGAGTACGGGCAAGAATGAGCAGACAGCCCGGCTGAAGTGGACGTCGCAGGACCAGAAGTTTCTGCGGGCCTTGAAGATCGCCGTGGACGAAGACGGCCGCTAACCGGCTCGCTGAGTGTTTTACCCGCCTAACTCCTGATAGACCTTCCAGGTAAGGTCGACAGCCCGCTGCCATGAGAACTCCGCGGCGCGCACCTTGCCGCGCTGCACCAGCCTGTTCCGGAGATCCTCATCCTGGATCAGCCGGCGCAGGGCTTCGCCGATGGCCTCCTCGCTGGTGGGATCCACCAGCAGCGCCGCATCTCCGCAGGCTTCGGGTAATGCTGAGCGATTGGAGGAGACGGTGGGCAGGCCGTGGGCCATGGCTTCGAGGACGGGAATACCGAAGCCTTCATCCAGCGAGGGAAACGCGAAGATGGAAGCTGAGGCATAGAGGGCGGCCAATTGTTGGCTGTCCACCCAGCCAGTAACGGAGATGCGGTCGCGCGCAGGACTGGCGGCGATGCGTTCGTGGACAGTGGCGGCCGCATAACCATCCGAACCAGCCAGCACCAGGCGCCATGGTGGCGGCGCACACTGTTCAAAGGCCGCAACGAGACGGACGAGGTTCTTGCGGAGCTGGACCGCACCCACATGGAGGATCATGGGTTCGCGTTGGACATTGCCGGTAGGTGGCGGCAGGTGCGTGCCATGCGGGATGACACGCAGGCGGCTTTCGGCGACACCGAGCAGATCGCGGACCTGGTTCGCTGTGAAGCGGGAGACGCAGATGATGAGATCCGCACGTTGGGCGGCGTCACGGGCCTGGCCGGCGAAGCGGGCTCGAAAGCCGGGCGTGGAGTACTCGGAAGTCAGAACGAAGAGGTCGTGAAACGTACAGATGGCGGGGCCACGCAAACGAGCCGGAAGCCTTTGATTCAAGCCATGGAAGAGACCGGAACGGAACAGCGAAATGCTGTCGAAGAGGGGAACGGCCGTCACGTTCGGAGGCCTGACATCGCGGCGGCCGCGTAGATAGCGGTGGGGCCGGTAGCACCACCGGAACAACTGATGGGGATGGCTCGCCGCGAGACCGAAGAGGATCTCCCGGCTGTAGACGCCGACACCGGACAGGTTCTGTCCCAGGCTGTAGGTGGCGTCGAGAGCGATGTTCAATCCTGGATCCCGTATTCCTTGAGCTTGCGGTAGAGAGTCGTCCTGCCGATGCCGAGCAGATGCGCGGCCATGACACGATCGCCCTTAGTGTACTGCAGGGCTCCGATGATGGCGCGCTTTTCCATCTCGGCCAGCGGCAGCACCGGCATGACGAAGGTCGACTCTGGCGATGCGGTGGGGCTGGGAGAGACCTGGCTGGGCAGGAACGACAGATTGCCGATGGGCTCTCCGGAGGCAAAGCGCCGCTTCTGCGCGAAATTCAAGAGGTTGGACGGGGCATCGCCGCCGTGCAGAAGCGGACCGCTGTTGACGGCCACCATGTGCTGGATGCAGTTTTCCAGTTCGCGCACGTTGCCGGGCCAGTCATAGGACATCATGAGTTCAAGCAACTCGCCGCTGAGGCGATGGCCGTTGCCATAGTTCTCGAGGAAGTGGGCGATGAGAGAGGGCAGATCGTCCTTGCGCTCGCGAAGCGGCGCCAGGCGCAAGGTGACTACGTTGAGGCGGTAGTAGAGATCCTGGCGGAAAGTGCCTTTGTGTACTTCTTCTGCCAGATCGCGGTTGGTTGCGGCGACGACGCGAAAGCTGGACTTGCGGACCTGCAACGAGCCGACGGGACGGAACTCCTTCTCCTGGAGGACGCGCAGCAGTTTGGACTGGAGGTCGAGCGGCAGCTCGCCGATTTCATCGAAGAAGGCTGTGCCGCCGTCGGCCTGCTCGATGAGGCCGATCTTCTGGGTGTGGGCACCGGTGAACGCGCCTTTGGCGTGGCCGAAGAGTTCGCTCTCCATCAACGGGCCGACCATGGCGGAGCAGTCGATGGTGACGAAGGGACCGCTGGGCGAATTGCGATGGATGGTGCGGGCGACCAGTTCCTTGCCCGTGCCGGTTTCCCCCAGTAACAGTACAGGCCAGTGGCCTTTACCCAGCTTGGCCGCAAGCCGCAGGACCTGGCGCAACCGCGCGGACTGACCTACTAACTCATAACTCTTCTGTGAGGAATCTACTGTCATCCAGTCTGGTGTCCCAAGGTTCTGTTCGAGCTGAGCTGGCATACGACCTCATAGAGGTAGTGTCCGCACAGCGGGAAATCTCTTCGCTAGATTCAAGGGCACCTATTATTCTACGCGGGCCGGAGCGCGGCGAGACGAGTTTCTCTACTGGCGGGCGCGCATCTCGATGCGGACGACGTAGCTTGCGCCAACATCCCTGGTAAGGTCATCGGCGATGGCCTGAGCTTCGTCCTGCGTCGAGGTGCGGCCTACACGAAGGAGATAGCTGCCGGGGTTGGTGGGCCGTTCGACAAGGTCGACGGATTGGTATTTCTTCATGAGGGCCTTCCGCTGCTTGTCGCCCTCCTTCTCGGTAAAGAACCGTTCGACCTGAACTGTGTAGGAGGCGCTTGTGGCAGGGGTGCCCGCATAGGAGAGGAGCTCGACGCGCACCCGGGCGGTGCCTGGACCGATCATGTTGATGCTGCGCGCGGCCGCGCGGGAGATGTCCACGATGCGGCCCGCGGCGAAGGGGCCGCGATCGTTGATGCGGATCTCCACCTTCTTATTGTTGGTGAGGTTGGTGACACGCACGATGGAGCCGAAAGGGAGAGTGCGATGCGCGCCGGTCATCTGCTCCATGTCATAGATCTCGCCGCTGGAGGTGGGGCGACCGTGATAAGGGTTGCCGTACCAGCTCGCGATGCCTGTCTCCGACCAGCCAGGAGAGGGCGCGGCAGGCGTGCGTGCCGTGTGTTTGTGCTTCGAACAACCCGCCAGCGCGAGGAGTGCGCAGGAGCACAGGAGAGCAGCTTCGCGGCGCATGACAACAATGATGCTAACGGCGCGCGGATGGTTTCCACAAGCATGTGGACGCGAACGTTTGCGAGAGCGAATGTTTGAATCGTAGAGGCATGATGATGGAGTTGCACGCGAAGGGCCGTAAGGACACTTTTTTCCTTGACTTTGGGAAGAGACCAAGTTTATAAAGAGATCACAATGCGATCGCATGCGATCGCAAAATCTGATGTCACGGAGAATCGATCAATGAAGAACGCAACCAAGAAAGCGGCGAAGAAGGCCGTAAAGAAAGCCGCCAAGAAGGCCGCGAAGAAGAAGTAAGAACGCAGCGTTCCAACGAACGCGGCAACAGGAATCAACGAAACGGCCCCGGGCAACCGGGGCCGTAGGTGTTTTAGGGCTCGCCAGGCTTCCTTCCTACTCTCTCCGCCTCTCCATCACAAGACACCGAAACGTCTCGCCGAGCCCGAATAACAGGCTTTTGAGCTGCATTCGCAACTGTAGAGACGATGCCTCATCCGAGGCTTCGAGCGCAGCGGCAAACTGGTCGTGCTCACCAGCGGACATGAGCAGTTGAGTGAGAGAACAGAGGGGTGCGGTGACCAGTCCCAGCGACTGCGCACAGTGCTCCAAATGGGTGAAGGGCACATGCGCGGTGATGTCCTGTTCGCCTGGATTGAGCAACACATCGTCGAGGGCCTGGTGACGCCGATAGGCCATGAGCGTTCCACGCGGGAAGCGGATGATCTCTCGTTCGGTGTAGCCGTAGTCGATGGCCAGAACGAAGCCGCGCGTGAGTGGCTGCGTCATGCGTTCGAGCAAGGATTGCAGGTGGACGGGAAGTTCGAGCCAGACCTCTTCTTCCTCCCGGAGCTCCGCTACCCGCGCGGACAGTTTCGTGGCATACGGCAGCCACGGACCTGTGAGTGGCTCTCCTTCGATCCACACAAACCTGCCGTTGTGGTGATCCACGCGCATCATGCGCGCCTCGCCGCGGCGCACGCGGACGGCATCCACGGGCAAGGCATCGAAGAGCTCGTTGCAGAAGACGACGCCTTCAAACTCAGCAGGTGGTGTGCCTCCATCGACATCGACGGCGCAGTATTGAAAGGCTTGCAAGTGCTCTGCCATCTCGCCACGGCCCGCGCCCCATTCCACGACATGGAACTCATCGCCGGCGCCGAGCTGGCGGCGCCACTGCGCGCATTGCGCGGCGATCAGGCGGCCGAAGACTGGTTGGAGTTGGGTGGCTGTGTAGAAGTCGCCATGCACGCCGAAGGGGTCTGCCCCCTGTTCACGGCGCGCGCGGCGATAGTAGCCATGCTCGGGATCATAGAGGGCCACGTCCATGAAGCGGGAGAAGAGAATGGGACCTTGAGCGCTGATCCCGGCCGCGAGCAGTTGACCGGCCTGGGTCATGCGCCGGTCTCCCTCTCCTGCGGGTTGGTGACAAACATCTCGCACAGGTAGTCGTGGAGGCAGTCGTAGAGGTACTTCTGAAAGGTCCAGGGGAACTGCGCGTGCTCGATATCGCGGGGATGGATGGGCGCGCGGTAGACGTGCGCACCGGGGACTTCGGTCTTGAGCCGGATGACGAGTTCGACGCCTCCTGCCGAGTCCGGTTCCGCTTCAAAGAGGAGAAGCAGATGCTGATAGCGTGCGAGCTCTTGGCGAACACGTTCGATGGGAGTCACTGCCTCCGATTGTGACTCAAAATGGGGCAGTAGACTGAGAGTATGGCGTTGCCGCAACAGGTCCGCGTGAAGCTCTCCAGTGAGGCGGCGGAGTATGTCGCGCTGACTCCGGTAGTGGTGCAGGAGCTGCCTTTCACTGAACTGATGCAGCATGTGGCCACAGCGGCCGGCGCCGACCCCGCGCGTGTCAGGGAGATTCTGAAACGCGGCACGCTCGTCAGCGGAGCGTCGAGGTTCCGCTGGGAGGGCTGGGTGTGCGAAGAAGCGGATGCCGAGGCCGCGGTGGCCCTACTGCCGAAGCCGGATCCTGGCAGGCGCCTGGATCCCGCCTGCTGTCTCAAAGCGACTCTGGCCAGCGCAACATCCCGCATTGATATCCCGCGAGAAGCGGCGTTGCCCCGGCGATTTCTGCGAAGGCGCAGCTTCTGGCAGAGCCTGCTGGCGGCTTCGAGTGATACGCGCTATCTGACCTACTCGTATCGCGACCGGGCCGACCACTATCGCGTGGAGCTTTCCGCTGAGGCTTGCGAGCAATTGAGGAAAGACACGGCCCTGCTGAAGTTCGACGGGCTGAAGCAGCAGATCAGGATGCGGGAGTTTGACCACATCCACTGGGTGGTGGCGCGAGACCCCGTGGAACGCTAAGCGCGAGCGTCCTTCGGACCGCGGCGCGCTTTGATCTTGAGCACGATGGGGGTGCCGTCGAAGCCGAACTTCTTGCGGATGCGGTTGATGACCTGGCGTTCCGTGGAGAAGTGCAGGGGCTCGCCGCGGTCCATGAACAGCACAAAGGTGGGCGGACGCACGGAGGGCTGGGTCATGAAGTAGATGCGGCGGTCGCGCTCCAGCTTGAGCATGTCGACGAAACGGTTGAGTTCGCCGGTAGTGACACGCTTGTCGAAGTTCTCGTAGACGGTGGCGATGTGGCGGAACAGGCTGCGAATGCCCTTCTTCTCCTTGGCGGAGAGAAAGACGATGGGGGCATAGTCAAGAAACTTGAACTGGTCCCGGACGCTTTGTTCGAATTCCTTGCGCTTGCTCTCCTCGAGCAGGTCCCACTTGTTGACGCAGATGACGAGGGCGCGGCCTTCCTCGTGGGCATACCCCCCGATGGTGGCGTCGCTGCCGACGGGGCCTTCCGTCGCATCGATGACCAGCAGGGCGATGTGCGCCATGCGGATGTTGCGGCGGGCCATGACGACACTGAGCTTCTCGGCCATGAGGTGCGTCTTGCCCTTGCGGCGAATGCCGGCAGTATCTACGAAGACATACTCCCGGCCGTCGATGATGACATGCTCATCCACGGAGTCGCGGGTGGTGCCGGCAATGGGCGAAACGATGGCGCGCTCGCCGCCGACCATGGCATTGAGCAGGGTGGACTTGCCGACATTGGGACGTCCGATGATGGAGACACGGATGGGGCGGAGCTTGCCTGCCTGCTCTTCCGGATCGGAAGGGGCCACCTGGGCGAAGTCCCGGGTTACGTGGTCGAGCAACTCTTCGAGGCCCAGCCGGTGCTCAGCCGAAACGGAGAGGACGTCTTTGAAACCGAGCTCGTAGAAAGCAGTGGTCAGCGACTCGCGCTTGGCTACGTCGATCTTATTGACGGCCAGGGTCACGGGTTTGCCGAGGCGGCGGAGGATCTGGGCGAGATCGCGATCGGCCGAGGTGATCTCGGTGCGGCCGTCGATGAGGAAGATGATCTGGTCGGCCACGTCGAGGGCGACGCGAGCCTGCTTGAGAATCTGGGCGGGAATCCACTCGGCGTCTTCCGGCACGATGCCGCCTGTGTCGATGAGTTGGAACGGGCGGTTGAAGTGAACGGCGTCGCCGATAATGCGGTCGCGCGTGATGCCGGGCTCATCGCCCGTGATCGACTTGCGTTGACCGAGAATCGCGTTGAAGAGAGTGGATTTACCCACGTTGGGACGACCCACGATAACGACCGTGGGGAGCCCAGTGGCTTGCGGCATGACTCTCACCAGTCTAGCATCCGGCCCAAATCTGTCCCGAAGGAGAGGAGAAAACGGACCTACCGAAGCGGCAAGCAATTGATTTTAATGGACATCATGCGGGCGGCAAGATCAGCACCACACCTGTCGTGCGATTCCGAGCACGAAGCAGGGGATACATGGGACAATAGAAGTTCCCCTTCCGATTTCCCAATGAAAGTTTCGAACCCAAATCTTCGCAATATCGCCATCATTGCGCACGTCGACCATGGCAAGACGACGCTGGTGGACTCCATGTTCAAGCAGAGCGGCATCTATCGCAGCAACGAGCAGGTGCAGGAACGCGCGATGGACTCCAACGAGCTGGAGCGCGAACGCGGCATTACCATTCTTTCGAAGACCACCGGCGTCCGGTATCACGGCATCAAGATCAACATCGTAGATACTCCGGGCCACTCGGACTTCGGCGGCGAGGTGGAGCGTGCGCTGAAGCTGGTGGACGGCGTGATGCTGCTGGTGGATGCCAGCGAAGGTCCGCTGCCGCAGACGCGCTACGTATTGTCGAAGGCGCTGGAACAGGGCCTCACCCCAATTGTTGTCATCAACAAGATCGACCGTCCGGACGCGCGCATTCAGGAAGTACTGAACGAAGTCTTCGATCTCTTCATCGATCTGGATGCGGCGGAAGAGCAGTTGGAGTTCCCGATCGTGTACACCATCGCGCGCGACGGCATTGCCAAGAACTCCCCGGAGGACGACTCGCAGACGCTGGAGCCTCTGTTTGAAGCGATTGTGAAGCACATCCCGCCGCCGGAAGGGGATCCGGACGGGATCCTGCAGTTCCAGGTCGCCAATCTGGACTATTCGGATTATCTGGGCCGCATTGCGATCGGCCGCATCTTCCAGGGCACGCTGCGGTTGGGGGATGAAGTTAGCGTCTGCCGCCTGGATGGACAGGTTCACAAGACGAAGATCACCAAGTTGTACTCGTTCGAAGGCCTGAAGCGCGTGGACGAAACGGTGGGCACACCCGGGGACGTGCTGGCGATTGCGGGTGTGGAGGGCATCACCATCGGCGAGACGGTGAGTCATCCGGATACGCCCAAGGCGATGCCGAAGATCCGCATCGACGAGCCGACCATCGGCATGGTGTTCACCATCAACACCTCTCCCTTTGCCGGCCGGGAAGGCCAGTGGGTCACGTCCCGGAACCTCCGCGACCGGCTGGAGAAAGAGTTGCTGACGAACGTCTCCCTGAAAGTGGAAGGCGGCCCGGACGCGTTCCAGGTGATGGGCCGCGGCGAGCTGCAACTGGCCATCCTCATCGAAATGATGCGCCGGGAAGGCTTTGAGCTCATGGTGGGCAAGCCCCAGATTCTGACCAAAGAAATCGATGGCAAGCTGAGCGAGCCGCTGGAACTGCTGGTGGTGGACGTGCCGGAGCAGTATGTCGGGGTGGTGATCGAGAAGATGGGCATGCGCAAGGGCAAGATGTCCAAGATGGTCAACCACGGCTCGGGCCGTGTGCGCCTCGAGTTCCAGGTACCCTCGCGGGGCCTGATCGGCCTGCGCAGCGAGATGCTGACCGACACCAAGGGCACGGCGATCATGAACTCCTTGTTCCAGGGCTATGTGGAGTGGCAGGGCGACATTCCGATGCGTCCGACTGGCGCGCTGGTGGCCGACCGCGCGGGCACCTCGACCGGGTATGCGATCTTCAACCTGCAGGAGCGCGGCGAGATGTTCATCGCGCCCGGCACCGAAGTCTACGAGGGCATGCTGGTGGGCGAGAATTCGCGCACAGACGACCTGGTGGTGAACATCGTCAAGGAGAAGAAACTGACGAACATGCGGTCGTCCAGCGCGGATGAAGCCATCCGTCTGGTGCCGCCGCGGCTGCTGAACCTGGAGCAGGCGATCGAGTTCATCAACGAAGACGAGTGGGTGGAAGTGACGCCGAAGTCGATTCGCCTGCGGAAGAAAATCCTGAAGGCGAACCAGCGATAAGCGGTTGCGCATGAGGTAGTAAACGGCGGACGGGATCCACCCGGGCCGCCGTTTTGTTTTGGCTGGTAACTAGAGGCTTCCTCCCAGTCGTCTAGTCACATAGACTGGTCGCACGATGAATCGCAGAAGCTTTGTTCTTTCGGCGGGTACGGCCGCGGCCTCGAGCGCGGCAATAGGCGCGAACGACCGCGTGCGCGCCGGCATCATCGGCAGCGGCGGGCGGGGCCGGCTGCTCACTGCAGAGTTCAAGGAAGTGGGCGCCGAGATGGCGGCGGTCTGCGACGTCTACGAGCCGAATCTCGAAGCGGGCCTGAAGGCGGCGAATACGGGTGCGAAAGCCCATAGCGACTACCGCCGGATGCTCGAGGACAAGTCCCTGGACGCCGTGATCGTGGCGACTCCGGACCACTGGCACGCGCGGATGGTGATCGATGCGGTCCACGCGGGCAAGGACGTCTATGTCGAGAAACCGCTCTGCCACAAGATCGAAGAAGGCTTCGAGATGGCGGAGGCCGTACGGCGCACGAAGCGCGTGGTGCAGGTGGGCATGCAGCGGCGCAGCTCGCCCCTGTTTATAGAGGCGAGAACCGTGGCGAACTCCGGGGTGCTGGGCGATGTGCGCCTGGTCACCTCGTGGTGGCTCAACCGCCAGGACGGCCTGAGCAATGCGACGCTACAGGGTGCGCTGGATTGGAAACAGTGGCTGGGCACGGCTCCGCCGCGCGAGATGAGCGCGCAGCGCTTCTTCAACTGGTATTACTACTGGGATTACTCCGGCGGCCTGCTGATCGGCCAGGCGGCGCATGTCGTGGATGCCATTCAATGGTTCATGAACTCGAAGCATCCAGCGGCGGTGACGTGTTCCGGAGGGCGTGTGAACCTGCCGGGCGCTGAGATCCCGGAGACGGCCAGCATCATCATCGAGTACCCTGAGAATTACATGGCCACCTTCACGCTAGGGTACAAGGCCATGCGATACTCCACGTCGCTGGATCAGATGAAGCAGTTCCATGGCTCCAAGGCGAGACTGGATGTTGGCCGTGAAGGCTTCCGGTTGTTCCCGGAACAGACAGGATTAGAGTTGAAGGCGGCGAAGGAAAATATCCAACCGGGTTCCTTCGTGCCGGCCACCCGCCAGCATATCCGCAATTTCCTGGAGTGCACAAAGAGCCGACAGGACCCGAATGCGCCCGTGGAAGCCGGACTGGCGACCGCGATCGTACTGTGCATGACCCTGGACTCCCTGCGGAGCAGCCGCCGATTAAAGTGGAACGCCGAAACCCGGCGCGTGGAAACCTAGAGTGAGAGGACTTGTGAAATGCCCGAGGATCGTTTGAATTCGCGCCGTGCGTTTCTGGCTACCGCGGCAGCAGCCGCGTCGGCCATGACGGCGCGTGCTGAAAAGACCATTAAGCCTGGAGTTACCGCAAAGAGCGCCTCGCGCACGCTGGGCGCGAACGACCGCATCCGCGTCGGCATGATCGGTGTCGGCATCATGGGCACGGGCCATCTGCGGGCCTTCGCTCGGCAGGCCGAAGCCGATAAGGACATCGAGATCGCGGCGATCTCGGATGTTTACAAGCGTCACCGGGAGCGCGCGCAGGCGATCTCGAAGATCGACGCCAAGAACATCGTGGTGGATTACCGCGACGTGCTGAAGCGCGACGATGTCGATTGCGTACTGATTGCCACGCCCGACCACTGGCACGCGCAGATGGCGATCGACGCCTTTGCCGCCGGCAAGGATGTATATCTGCAGAAGCCGATCACCCTGACGGTGGACGAGTCGGCGCAGGTGATCGCGGCGGCAGCCAAGTACAAGCGCGTACTGCAGGTGGGCAGCCAGTTCCTATCCGATGCCCGCTGGCACAAGGTGAAGGAACTGATCGGCGAAGGCGCCATCGGCGAAGTGCTGTGGGGTCAGACGACCTACAGCCGCAACTCGATCGTGGGCGAGTGGAACTACTACGTCGACGAAGAGGCCACGCCGGAGAATATTGATTGGACCCGCTGGCTGGGCACCGCGAAAAAGCGGCCGTTCAGCGCGGAGCGGTTCTTCCGCTGGCGCAAGTATTGGGAGTATTCGAACGGCATCGCGTCGGACCTGTTCTATCACCGCGTCGGCCCCATGCTGTTCGCGATGGGCGCACAGTTCCCCACCCGGGTGTCGGGCGCAGGCGGCATCTATGTGCAGAAGGATCGCGAAGTGCCGGATACGCTCGGGATCATGGCCGAGTACGGCAAGTTCATGATCGTGGTGGCGGGCTCAATGGCGAACATGGCCGCCAACAAATACTTGCCGGAGGTCATCTATGGCCACTCCGGGACAATCCTGGTGGAGAACGACAAGGTCACCGTCACTCCGGAGCGCATTGCCAAGGCGCTGAACCGGCCCACCGAAGTGAAGACCTTCGACTTCCCGACCGCGATCCGCGACATGGCCCGGCGGCATAGCGACAACTTCTTCTCGTGCATGCGGACACGCCAGACCCCGGTGCTTGGACCGGAACTGGCGCACCAGATCATGGTGTCCGTCATGCTGGGCTGTGAAAGCTGGCGAACCGGCGAGATGAAGCTGTTCGATCCCAGCACCCAGAAGAGGGGTAAGAAGGCAGCGCCGCGTGAAGGCTACGAAGGCGACGGCAAAAACAGTCCCAACGGCCCCAGAAAAGAACCGTCTGTTTAGATCGCAAATACAAAACGGGCGGCAGCTCTCCGGAGCTGCCGCCTTTTCTTCGCAGGAAACCCGTCCGGGGCAGGATTATGCCGCTTGCGGGAGGGCCATCCGCTCTTCGAGGAAGCTCTTCATGGCCTGGCGGCCGCGATAGAGGTGCACCTTGATGGTGTTGACCGGAATCTTGAGACGGCCGGCGATCTCTTCGACGCTGAGGTCTTCGCTGAGTCGCAGCTTCATGGCCTTGCGGTAGGCCGGCTTTACGGCGCGCAGGCTCATCTGAATGAGATTCGAGGTTTCGTTGCGCAGATAGCGCTCTTCCGGATTCTCGGTGGCGTCCGGCAGTTCGATACGCAACGGCTCGCCGTTATTGTCGGGGACTTCTTCAGCCGCCCGGAAGTCGTGTTTACGGCGGCGCAGCAGAGTCAGAGACTCGTTGAGGGTGATGCGCGTGAGCCAGGTGGAGAACGACGATTCGCCGCGGAAGCGGTCCAGTTTGGTGAACGCGGCGACGAAGGCCTGCTGGGTGGCGTCCTCAGCGTCTTCGGGATTGCGGACAATCCGTAAGGCCGTACGCAGCATGCGCGGCCAATACTCTTTCGCCAGGTCGTCGAACGCCTGGCGGTCGCCGTTCTGTGCGCGGAGGATCAGTTCCTGCTCTCCGGTCAGCCTGGGGGTTTGCGTTGTGGTCATTTCTGATTCCTCCTGTGCATGTCCAGAATGCACGATAACGGGGTGGCGGCCAGAGTGAGAAATGGTGATCTCACGGTGAGAAGTCTCGCGTTACAATCGGTGAATCCGGTGGGGGAAGCCCAAGGAATGCAGAGGGATAGCGTCGAAGCAGCGCTCGCCAGGATCGAGACCTCGAGACCGTTCCGGCAATCGGAGCGGATGCGGCGGTTTCTGCGTTTCGTGGTCGAGCGCACTCTCGATGGGGATGGCGAAGACCTGAAAGAGTATACGGTTGGCATGGCGGTGTTCGACCGGCCCTCCGACTTCGACCCTCGCCTCGACTCCATTGTTCGTGTCGAGGCCCGCCGACTGCGCCGGAAGCTCAATGAGTATTACGAGACGGAAGGCAAAAGCGATTTCGTGCGGATCAATTTGCAGGAAGGAACCTACGCACCCACCTTCAGTACGAGCATGGTGGCCGCCCTGCCAGCCCCGCCGAAGCCGGATCCCCAGGCTCCGCACATCATTACCGGAGATGCCTACCAGTTGCTGCTGGAGGGCCGCCACTTCGCCAACCGCATGACGCCGGTACATTTGCGCCGCAGCATTGAGTGTTTCCAGCGAGCCATCCACCTGGATCCCCAGTTTGCGGCAGCCTACGCGGCGGTGGGAGGATCCATTCTCCAGCTCGCGCTCTTCGGCAATATTTCGCCCTCTGTCGTGATGACCGACGCCGGCCTGATGATCTACCGGGCGCTGACTCTCAACCCCGACCTGGCCGCGGGCCACCTGTGGCGAGGGTTCCTCAACGCCGCCCTGCAGTGGAACTGGGCTGAGGCCGAGATCGATTATGAACGAGCCCTGGAACTGAATCCCAGCCTAGTGCAGGCCCGCCTCTTCTATGCCGCGACTGTGATGAATCCACAGGGCCGTTTCCTGGAGGCTCGAGCCCACCTGGGCGCAGCGGCGCTGCTGGATCCGGCCTCCGTGATGCTGAGCGCGGCGACAGGCATGACCGAGTACTTCTCGGGCAACTACGAAGCGGCATTGGAACATTACCAGCGAGCGATTGAGTTGAACTCGTCGTTCTATGGCGCGCACCGGCTGATGGCTTATGCGCTGCTTTCGCTGGGCCGGGGGGATGAGGCGCTCCGGTCCCTGGAACTGGCTGAGCCGCTGGCGGCTGGCGATCCGCGGCTGCTCGCAACGCAGGGCTATGTCCATGGCCGATTGGGTCATGTCGAAAAGGCGACACAGATTCTGGAGTCGCTGGCGGCGCTTTCGGCGGAGTCCTATGTATCCGCCTACGACCGGGCGCTGATCCATCTTGGGCTCGGCCGGCATGACGACGCCTGCCGGCTGCTGGTGGAGGCTACGGCCGAGCACGAACCGTGGCTGATCATGCTGCGCGTCGATCCCATCTTCCAGCCACTGCGCAGGCTGGCTCAGTATCAGGATCTGGTGAGCAGGATCCTTCCTCCGGAGACCAAATGAAGACCGCCTGGCTTGGGCTCGTCCTTGCCGCCACGGCCGCGGCGCAGGACTCCGCGTCCGCACCGCCTCCCGTGGAGGAGATGGTGGCGGGCATGACGCGCTATCTGCAGCGATTGACCGCCGAGGCGCCGGCGAGCCGCAAGCCCACGCCCGAGAAGCTGCGGCGCATAATCGGCGCCGTGGACCAGCGGATTCCGTTTCAGGAGCCAGAGCTGAAGCTGCGGGGCGAGACGGCCAGCTACCGGGTGTTTTCGGCGCGCTGGCCCGTCCTGGATGGCGTGACGGCGGAAGGGCTTTACTACCAGCCGAAGAAGGCCGCGCGGCTGCGTGTGGTGGTGCTCTCAGAGAATGTCACGCGGGCCCGCGAACTGGCCGCGGCCGGGTGCGAAGTGCTGGCGCCGGTGCTCATCGACACGAAATCGACCTTCAGCGGGAATCCCGTGCTGGGCCTGCAGACAGAGCAGCCGCATCGCGAGTGGATTTACCGCATGGCTTTTCCCGTGGGCCGGCATATCTACGGCTACGAAGTGGAGAAAGCGCTGGCCGCGATGGATTGGTTCGCCGCGAAGCAGCCGGTGGTTCCGATCGCTCTCTATGGTGACGGAGAAGGCGCGGCGGAGGCGGTGTTCGCGGCGGTGCTGGACGAAAGAATCCGGCAGGTGGAAGCACGAGGCTTCTCCCTGGAGTCGCCGCCGCTGTGGCAGCAGCCGCTCTACCGGAATGTGTTCGGACTGCTGCGCGATTTCGGCGACGCGGAGTTCGCCGCCATGTTAGGCGCTCGCGCCGGCCAACTGCCCGCGGCCGCAGCCTTGCCCGACAACGTGGAGCCGGAAGTCCACATGCGGCAGCAGGTGCGGGAACTCGTCGAGTACACCCAGCGGCTGGTGGCCGCTTCGGAGAACGTCCGCGCGGAGCTCTGGAAGAATGCGGGGCCCAAGAAGGTGGCGGAGCAGTTCCTGGACGAGGTGATTGGCCGCCTGCCTGGCCCGGCCAGCTCTCCCAATGTCCGGCGTGTGTTTCACCGGGATGGCGGGCGATGGGTGTCCTATTCGATTCAGTTCGATGTGCGCCCGGATGTATTCGGCTCCGGCTATCTGCTGCTGCCGAAGGACCTCAAACCCGGAGAGAAGCGTCCGCTGGTGGTTGTGCAACATGGCTTGAACGGCCTGGCGGACGTCTACTTCGGCCAGCAGGAGGGACGCGGGCTGGAGATCTACCGCAACCTGGGCGCCCAACTCGCGGACCTTGGCTTCATCGTCTACTCGGCGCAGAATCCGACCGTCGGCGAGTTCCGGCATCTGACGAGGCTGGCGAATCCGCTGGGGCTGTCCCTATATTCGCTGATCCGGGCGCAGTATCAGACGCTGACGGACTGGCTGGTGACCCTGCCCGAAGTGGATGCAACTCGGCTGGGGTTCTATGGGCTGAGCTATGGCGGAAAAACGGCGTTGCGCGTTCCGGTCTTCGATGAACGATACCGCGTGGTGGTGTGCGGCGGGGATTTCAACGAGTGGATTCGCAAGCTCACGACGGTGGATGAACGCTACAGCTACATGTTCACCAAGGAATACGAAATCCTCGAGTGGAACATGGCCCATGTGGCGAGCCATGCCGAACTGGCGATGATGTTGGCACCCAGGGCCTTTCTGGTGGAACGCGGCCATCGCGACGGCGTGGGCAAAGACGAGTGGGTGGCGTATGAGTACGCCAAGGTGCGCCGTTTCTACGAAGAGGCCGGACTGGGGGAACAAACGCGGATTGCCTTCTTCAACGGACCGCACCGGGTGGACGGCCCTGCTGCGATTGAATTCCTGCGGAAGATGCTCGGGTGGTGAGCGCGCGGTAGAATCGCGTCGAAAGGCCTTTGCAATGAACACAGTGGTTCGGCGTCATGCGACGGCTTGGGTCGCGTTGACGGTGGTGCTGGCCGTGCACGTGGTGGATGAGGCCGTGCACGACTTTCTCGGCTTCTACAATCCTTTCGTGATGATGCTGCGCGACGTGCTGCTCATCCAGTGGCTGCCCACCTTCGAGTTTGGCGAGTGGCTGGCCGGCCTAATTGCGGCAGTTGTGCTCCTGCTGATTGCCTCACGCGCGGCCTACCGCGGGGCGCGCTGGATCCAGTGGGCCTCGTTTCCCTACGGGCTTATCCTGCTGCTGAACGGCTGCGCCCATATCACCGGTTCGCTGCTCTGGCAGAGGATGCTGCCTGGCGTGCTTTCGGCTCCGCTGCTGGTGCTGGCCAGCGTCTGGCTGATGATCAGGGCTGGCGCAGCGTTACGATCGTAGCGCCCCAGCCGCCGGCGCCTTCGGGCGCGTCGCGGAACTCCTGGACGTAGGGCGTTCGCTCCAGGGTCTTGCGCACCATTTCGCGCTGCACGCCGATGCCGCGACCGTGAATGATGCGCAACACCGTGAATCCGCGGGCGTGAGCCTCCTCGAGATAGGCCTCGACGGCGGCCTTCACATCCCTGGGCGCGAAGGGATGCAGGTCGAAGACATCCGTGATGGGGACGTCGACGATGTCGTCGCCGGGATCATTTTCGGAACTCATGGATCTCGAAGATGGGCACGCCGTGGCGGTCGCTGATCACCTTGTACAGCTCGTCGCGGTAGCCTCGTTCGGCCGCGAAATCGAGCAGTTTCTTACGGACACCAACGAACACCTCGTGGCCTTCGGTGTGAGTGACGAAAACGGTGGAGGGATCGGCCATATAGCGCTCCAGATGCTGGACGTTGAGCGGAGCGGGTAGGTCGATGACAATCGCGTCGCTGGTGCGATGGAACCCGATTTTTCCGTTGCCGTAGTACTCCACTTGCTGGGTGATGCCCCAATCCGTACCGAAGAACAGCTTGCCGGGCCGGCTGCCTATCTCGGCGACCAGCGGGCGGATCGCATCCGTCCAAACGACAGTAGGTCCGCAGGCGATGAAGTGGGCCAGGTAGGTGTTCAGGACGGTCAGGTTGGAGACGACGCAGAGCAGCACGACGGCGGCGGCGATCCGGAAACCGCGGCGCGGCCAGCGGCGGCAGATCTCACCCACCATGAGGCCCGCCAGGATTTGCGGGATGGGCAGCAGCAGGACAGTATGGTGCGCGGAGCCCCCGGCGCTCTTCGTGACCAGCATCAGGATGTAGGTGAAGAGGCCACCCAGCACAAACAGAAGAGCGGCTTTACGATTTGGGCCGCCCCAGCAAAGGATGGGTGCGATGAGCAGCGCCAGGACGAGCAGGATGTGCTGCAGGCTGCTGCGCGGGTTGCCGAGCTTGCCGTTGAGGAAGAGCGGGACCTTCTCCCAGGATTTGAGGTTGAGGACCGGACCTTCCGGATCTTCGCGGACAATGTAGCCCATCAGGCCGCTGCCGTCCAGCGTGCGGTCGAGCATGACGAGCTTGTCGAGAGGGTGCTGCTCGTCCATCTCGGTGTTGGCGGTGATGGTGCGCAGTTTGTGGATCTTGTTGTAGTACAGAAACGGTGCGGCTCCCAGAAGGAAGCCCAGGAGGACGGCCGCGAGGTGCCGCCGGTTTTTCGCCAGGGCCAGCAACCGGCGGGGGAACACCACCAGCAAAGCTACAGAGAATCCGCCCAGCAGCCAGATGAAGAGCGCCTTGTCCCAGAGCGCGAGGCCGGCACAGAGAGAGCCGGCAAACAACCAGCGCTGCCGCTGTTCGCCGCTGAAGCGCACAAAGCAGTAGATGGCTCCGGTGAAGAGGATGTGCTGCAGCGCCACGGGCCCCCAATCGAAAACATCGGTGAGCAGGAATAGCGCGTCCGTGGCGAGCAGAAGAGCCAGCAGGAAGGCGGTCTTCCAGCCGCTGAGCCGCTTCAGGATGAGATAGAGCAGGAAAACAGAGGCCCCGCCCATCAGGAGCACGGGGATGCGCAGCGTGGCATTACCGGCCCCGAAGAAGTGCAGGATGGGGGCGTAGATGGCGGCCTTGAGGGTGCCGATGTATGTCATGAGCATAATGGGCACCTTCACGGCGCCGAACTTCATGGCGTACTCGACATACTGCGGGCTGTGGATCGACATGACGAAGAGCGTCTCGTCGTACTGCGCGCCCGGATAGGGAAGGAAGACCAGGCCCAGGGCCAGGAACAGCCCGCAGGCGATGAGCCCGGCCAGATAAGGCAAAGATCTTTGAAACATTACTACCCGCCGATGGAATACATGGGCCGAGGCGGAGCGACGAACTTCGCGGTGTTGATCTCGTGGCCCTGCCACTTCGCCCACACCACGTCACGGATCACCTGCCGGATGGCATCGTCCCCGGCACCCTCACGCAACAGGCCCTTCACGTCAGTCTCTTCAATCGCAAACAGGCAGTATCGCAGCTTTCCATCCGAAGTGATGCGGAGGCGGTTGCAGTTGAGGCAGAACGGCCGGCTGACCGAGGCGATGAAGCCGATGACGCCGCCGCCATCCTTCCAGCGATACTCCAGCGCCGGGGCACGGGGGTCGGGATCGGGCATGACTTCCAGGGGTCCGATACCGGCTTCCAGCAGTCCGATCATCTCGTCGGTGAGCAGCACCTTGCGGTGGTCCCACAAACCCTGGGCGTCCAGGGGCATGAATTCGATGTAGCGGATCTCGATGCCGCGTTCGCGTCCGAAGCGGGCCAGCGGCACGATGTCGGCCTCGACCAGGTTTTTGACGGCGACGGCGTTGATCTTGATGGGCCCGAAGCCTAACTGCTGGGCGCGATCGATGCCGGCCAGGACGCGCGGCAGGTCGTCGCGGCGCGTGATCTGGTGGAAGCGCTCGCGGTCGAGTGTGTCGAGGTGAACGTTCAGACGCCGGAGTCCGGCAGCGTAGAGCGCCTCGGCCTGTTCGGCAAGCAGGACGCCGTTGGTGGTAAGTGCGATGTCCTTGACGCCTTCGATAGCGGTGAGTTTCTTAACAAGAACCGGCAGATCCTTGCGGACCAGCGGCTCGCCACCTGTAATGCGGATCTTGTTGACGCCCAGGGAGACGGCGACGCGGGCGAAGTGCTCGATTTCCTCGAACGTGAGGATCTCTGAGCGCTGCAGGAACTGGACGCCCTCTTCGGGCATGCAATAAAAGCACCGGATGTTGCAGCGGTCGGTGACGCTGATGCGCAGGTTGTCGTGGACGCGCCCGAACGTATCGATGAGAGGTGTGGACGCGGGCATCATCGGGATCCCTTTCGCTTAGCGCAGGGCGAGCATGCGTTCTACGGGGCGCCGCGCGCGTTCCATCAGGTCGGCGGTGAGTTCCACGCGCGGGGTGAGGTCGCGCAGGCAGTCACGCAACTTCTCCAGGGTATTGCGCTTCATGTAGGGGCATTCGCTGCAGTTGCACTGCTCGTTGGCCACGAAGTGGAAGGTCTTTTCCGGCGCCAGGCGTTCCAGGGAATGGCGGACGCCGCTCTCCGTCATGATGATGAACTCGTCATGTGGGTGCTTCACGCACCAGTCAATGATGGCGGAGGTGGAGCCGATAAAGTCGGCCAGGCGCAGGACATCGGCCGGGCATTCGGGGTGGGCGGCGACCAGTGCGGTGGGGTGTTCCGCCTTGGCGGAAGTGACGCGCCGGGCAGGGAAGGTGGCGTGAACAATGCAGGCGCCCTGCCAGATCTTCATGTTCTCTCGGCCGGTCTGCTGCTTTACGTAGTTGCCCAGATTGATATCGGGCAGGAAGAGAATGGGTTGGCTGGCCGGAATCGAGTTGACCACCTGGACCGCGTTGCGCGAGGTGCAGAGGATGTCGCTTTCCGCCTTCACCTCGACAGAGGTGTTGATGTAGCTGACAATGGCGTGGTCCGGATGGCGGTGTTTCCAGGCCTTGAGTTGATCGGCCGGGCAGGAGTCCACCAGGCTACAGCCGGCTTCCCGGTCGGGCACCACAACAATCCGGTCCGGGTTGAGCACCTTGGCGGTTTCGGCCATGAACCAGACGCCGCAAAAGACGATCACGTCGCCCTCGAACTGCTCAGCTTTCCGGGCAAGTTCCAGGCTGTCGCCAATCGAGTCGGCCAGTTCCTGGATCTCCGATTCCTGGTAGTGATGCGCGAGCAGGATCGCCTTGCGATCGCGCTTCAGGTCCAGAATCTCTTCCGCAATAGTGTTGGTTGCCAGCATGGGCGTGATCTGCCCCTATTGTATCAACCGATTCCCACATGGGCAGGGTGTCTGGCCCGGACAGCCCCAAAGTACCATAGGACGCCCATGTCCTATTTTCGGGACAATCTGTCCACGCCGCCCGTGTCTGGATCTAACCCCAGAAGAGTACTATATATATAAATCAATAGCTTACAGCCATCAATCGATAGGCATACTTGGCCCGGAACGTGCCCTGTTTCCGGACATGAGTACCGGACCATTGCGTGTCGTGCTGATTGCTCCACATCCGGTGATGGCCGCGGAACTCCGCGCCCGGTTTCTTGAGGAGGTGGGATTCGAGGTCGTTACCGTCCTTGAATCCTATCCGGGCGTGGAACGGCTGAGGTTAACTCTCTCTCATTTCCAGCCCGACTGCATCTACATGCAATGCGATGATCTGCCCTCCAGTCTGGATCTGCTCCAAACCTTGAGGGAAGAGGAGTTCGGTGCGCCGGTTGTGGCCTGTGCGATGCGGCATCAGGCGAATCCGGTGATCGATCTTCTGCATGGCGGCGCTTTCGACTATCTGCACCTTCCCTTCGACCAGTTTTCCTTCCGGGAGGTGGCGCAGCGAGTGGAGACCCGGTGTCCCCGGAACTTAGAGAACTTTCTCCTGAATGGCGCCCGGGTTGTCGGCTTTACCAGTAGTAAGCCCGGCTCAGGCGCCACAACCCTTGCCACGCAGACCGCCTTCGCTTTGCGGCGTCTGAGCGGCAAGCGTGTCCTGTCTATCGACCTCAACCTGCTCTCCGGCACTTCCTCGGGCTGGGCGGAAGCCATGGTTCAACCGTTTGACGTGGTGGATGCGGTGGCGGCGCTGCCTGCGGGCACACATTGCTTCAGCGAGCTCATCCGGTTCAACGGCGTGAGCATGCTGCCTGCCCCGGCCATCCCGGAAACCGACTCGGTGCCGGCCACCGAGATTCGCGCCCTGCTCGAACTCGCGCGGCAATGTTTCGACTGGATCGTGGTCGACCTGCCCTGCGCCGCGGCTCCCGAGACGCTGGCCGTCGCAACGCTGCTGGACGATATCGTCGTCGTCACCACCCCGGAACTGGCCAGTCTGAATACGCTCCAGCGAAATACGCAGTTGCTCTACGCCGCCGGTGTTGAACCGGCCTCCCTCCATGTCGCCCTCAACCGGACTTCCAGGCGGGATCCGCTGCAACCGGAGGCCATCTCGGCAGCCTTGAAACTGCAACTTTCGTGGGTGCTTCCCAATGACTTCTTCAGTTTGCAAGCCGCCGGCCAGCTAGGCCTGACCGGAGAGAGCGCCCTCGCACTGGCGGTGCGGAAGATGGCCACGGATTTCTGCGGAACGCCAAGGCCCGCCACTGTCGATGCCGGCGAACTGGTTGGCGAAGAGAGACTTGCGCTGGCAAGCTGACGGCTAGTGCTTCTCGATGTCGCGGTGCGCCACTTTGGTGGCATACCCGGCCTTGCCCAGCCTCTTATTGATCTCCTCCGCCATCATGACGGAACGGTGCTGTCCGCCCGTACACCCGATCGAGATCGTCAGGTAGCTCTTGCCCTCGGCCGTGTAGTGAGGCATCAGGTAGAGCAGCAGGCTGGAGATGCGCTCCATGAACTCTACAGTCTGGGGAAAGCTGCGGATGTAGCGCGCGACGCCGGAGTTCTTGCCTGTCAGGTGTTTGAATTCCGGGATGTAGTTGGGATTGGGCAGAAACCGCACGTCGAAGACAAGATCACTCTCCGGCGGGACGCCGTGGCGGAAACCGAAGCTCATGACGTAGATGCGGAGCTTTGCTTCTTCTGAGGCGCCGAAATTCTCAATGATGCGTTTCCTGAGCTGATGAACATTCAGCTCAGAGGTATTGATGACGTGGTCAGCCAGCGCACGGATGGGCTCAAGCGTGCGGCGTTCCGCCCTGACGTTGCGCAGGACGCTGCGGTCGCCGCCCAGCGGGTGGGGGCGGCGGGTTTCGCTGTAGCGCCGGACCAGCGAGTCGTCGTCGGCGTCGAGAAAGATCAGGCGCGTCGAGATGCTGCGCCGGATCTTGGCGAAGACGTCCGGAAACTGCTGCAACTGCTCGCGTTCCCGGATGTCGACCACCAGCGCGGCGCGCCGGATGTTGGGTGAATCGCGCGTCAGTTCCGCAAACTTAGGAATAAGGCCGAGGGGGAGATTATCAACGGAATAGTAGCCGTGATCCTCCAGCGTTTTGAGCACAGTTCCCTTGCCCGAGCCGCTGAGACCAGTGATAATCACCAGTTCGGGCTGTTGATCCCGCTTCGGTTGCTCTCCCACTCGTCCTTACTTAACCCCTTGTTTCTATGCCCTAGGCCTCGACCAGATCCACCTTCCCGTCGCGGCGGCGTATGAGGACGCTCACCTTGTCGGTCTCGGAATCGCGATAGACCATATAGTCGCGATCCTCTTCCATGGCGATCATCGCCTCGTCCACGGTCATCGGCTTTCCGCTGGCTTTGCCGTTCGCCTTCACCACTTTGGATGGCTTGGACTTCACGGGCTTGGCCTTGACTGCCTTGGCAGGCGGCTTGGCGGCCGAGGCGACAACCAGCGGTTCAGCGATCTCGGCTGGGGTCCGCTTGGTGCCATCGCGCTTGGTATCGCGCCACTTTTCGCGATTCTTCAGAGCTTGTTTTTCGACCTTCTCGACAGCCTCCATGGTGGCTGCGAACTGGTCGGTCGCCGCTCCGGCGCCGACCAGCGTATGGTCATAGAAGTTGACACGTACCTCCGCGTGCTGCAAGTGGCGTTGGACGCTCAAGATGACTTGAGCTTCCTTTTCTCCACGGCGCTCCAACAGCTTGGAGAGCCGTGAAAACGCCACGGCGAGCTTACGCTCCTGCGACGGATTCAGCTTGTCCTGCTTGCCAGTAAAGGTGATTTTCATGGCCGTGCCTTTCTCCTTCGCCCATTCATCGATCGCGGGAGGAAGAAACTGTAGCTTAGTTCCGGACCCGGCGATGGTGGGTGGAGGGAATCTTCATGTCCTCGCGGTACTTGGCCACCGTGCGGCGCGTGACCTGAATGCCCTGTGCCTGCAGCTTGGCGGCAATCTGGTCGTCGGTGAGAGGTTTTGCGGAGTCTTCTTCCTCAATCATTTTCTTCACCATGCGCTTTAGGGTTTGTAGCGGAATGCCGCCGCCCGAGGGCCCCTGCACGGCCTCTGAAAAGAAGAATCTCAATTCAAAGACACCCTGCGGGGTGTGGGCATATTTGCCGGCAACCGCCCGGCTGACCGTCGAGGGATGGACGCCGATCTCTTCAGCGACGTCCTTGATCATCATGGGCCGCAGCTCGTCGATCCCGTCTTCCAGGAACTCCGTCTGGCGGCGTACGATGCTCTGGCAGACCTTCAGAATGGTCTGCTTGCGTTGTTCGATGTTGCGGATCAGCTGCAGAGCCGACTGGAAGCGCTCCTTGATGTAGTTGCGCGTGTCCTTGTCGGGCTCCTGCTCCCGGTCGAGCAGCCGGCGATAGCCGCCATTCAACCGCAGCTGGGGCAGATCCTCGTCGCTGATCTGGATGACGTAGTCGTCACCATCCTTGAAAATGTAGACATCCGGCTCGACCTGGCGGGCACCGGGACCGGAATAGCGGATGCCCGGCTTGGGATCGAGGTGGCGGATGACCTCGAGGGCGATCTGGATATGCTCCAGGGGCCGGCCCAACAGACGGGCGAGTTCCTTAACGCTCTTTGACTCGACCAGTTTCAGGTGGTCCTTGACGATCTGCCAGGCGACACCGTCTTTTCCGTTGCGGCTTTCCAGCTGAAGCAGCAGGCATTCCTGCAGGGAACGGGCGGCGATGCCGGCCGGTTCCAGGCACTGAACCTCCTCGAGGGCTGCCTCGAGATTGTCCATCGTGTAGCCTTCGGTCTCGGCGATTTCGTCCAGCGAGATGCAAAGGTAACCCGTGTCGTCAAGATTTCCGATGATGGCATCGGCCGCGTCCCTGACCTCCGGATCCATGATGAGCAGGGCCAGTTGCTGGCGGAGATGCTCGGTCAGGGTGACCGGCGAGGAAAGAAACGTCTCGAACGAGGGCTTGTCTGAGTCCTCGGAAGCGGGCGAGCGGAAGCCCGGATCCATCCACTCGTCGAAATAGTTGCCGAAGTCGATCTGCTCAAACGGATCGACCGCCTGGGCGGCATCGGTGGAGACCTGCGTGTCGTAGTCCGCCGCGGCCTGGGCGGCAGGCTCGGTGGTTTCCGGGGCATCGAAGCCGTCGGAGTCGCCCTCGTAGGTGGCGGCAGCGGCGTCCTTCGTCACCTGGAGGACCGCCGCGTCGGACGGCGCCGGGTCGCGTTCCAGTTCCAGCAGGGACTGTACTTCGGCAGGGGTCAGGTCTTCCCCGATCTCCCCGGTGTCTTCCAACACGGGGTTCTCGGCGATTTCCTGGGCGATCATTTCACGCAGCTCCAGCCGATTCAACTGGAGTACCGTCACCATCTGGACAAGCCCAGGAGTGAGGATCTGTTTCTGCTTGACCGCGAGCTGAAGTCTCGGAGAGAGCAGGCTCATCTGAACCTCATCATAGCGCAGAGGCCCGGTAAGTCCAGCCTTTTCGCCCGGCCTGCCCGAAGGCTAAGAGCCGAGCTCGAAGCCCTCTCCAAGGTAGATCCGGCGGACATCGGGATCCATGGCGAGGGCTGAGGGGGTGCCGGCACGGAAGATGCGGCCGTTGTTGATGATGTAGGCGCGGTCCGTGACAGCCAGCGTTTCCCGTACGTTATGGTCAGTTATCAGGATGCCGATGCCGTTCTTCTTTAGGTCTGAGATGATGCGCTGGAGTTCCAGGACCTGAATGGGGTCGATGCCGGAGAACGGTTCATCCAGCAGCAGGAATTGAGGATTGATCGCCAGCGAACGGGCGATTTCCACGCGGCGCCGCTCGCCGCCGGAGAGCATGTAGCCCTTGTTCTTCCGGACGTGTTCCAGACCCATCTGCTCCAGCAGAAGTTCAAGCCGCTCGCGGCGCTCCCGGCCGGAGATGGGCAGTGTCTCGAGGATGGCGAGCAGGTTCTCCTCGACGGACAGCTTACGGAACACCGAGGGTTCCTGCGGCAGGTAGCTGATGCCGACCCGCGCCCGCTCATACATGGCCAGGGGCGTAATCTCCTGATTTTCCAGATAGATGCGGCCGGAATCGGGGCTGACCAAACCGACAATCATGTAGAACGATGTCGTCTTGCCTGCGCCATTGGGGCCCAGCAGGCCCACTACTTCGCCCATTTCCACAGAGACCGAAACGCTATCCACGACCCGGCGGCCACGATAGGTTTTCGAGATCTCTTCCGTGCGAAGCGTGCGGCGCAGGTCGCCGTTTCCGTTGTTGCCCACTACCTGTATTATCCACGAAGGTCCGGCAAAAGACTCTGCCGGCGGGTGATTTGCTGCAGCGGAGAGGCTGTTACTTCTTCTTTTCGCTGCGATTGATACGGCTGACCGATTGCCCGGCTCCGGTGTTGTCGACGGTCAACTTATCCTGCCGGGAGTACCAGATGATCTCGTTGCCGCGCGTGGTGCCCTTCTTGGAGTCAACCACGACCGGCGCTCCGCCATTCAGGATGATCTTGTCCTCATCCAGGTAATACTCGGCGTGCTCGCCGTTGCCGGTGCGGCTGCGGCCCGGGCTGCGCTGGACCAGTTCTACTTTGCCATCCGCAAACATGTGGTCGAGCTTGGTCTCGTCGCCTCCGTCCTTACCGGGCTCCACTTCGAACCAGGCGCGCAACTGGCTGGATTTCACGTTCAGGTCCGGACGGTCCAGAGTGACGCCGCCAGTGTAGGTGGCGAGCTTGGTCTTGTCGGAGTAGACCATCGCCGGCGCCTTCACAACCGTGAAGACGTTGGCCTTTCTCTTCTTCGCCACGGCCGCATCAGCCTCACTGCGCTGATCGGGTAACTCGCTGATGACATTGCCGTTGGCTTCCAGTGTCTTGGCCGTCTTGTCGATGTAGATGTCCTTGGCCTGCAGGCGGCTGCTGGCCTGCCACATGACGGCATTGCCGGAGTAGTGGATCTTCTGATTCTTCTCCTGCGTGGTCATTTTGGCGGCGCGGGCCTGCAGCGGTTCCTTGGAGGAGAGCATCCCCTCGCTGGTGTCCTTCCTGTCGGGCAGGCGTGTGGAGGAGACGTTGCCGGTGGCGGTCATGTCGCCCGACTTCTGGTCGAGCAGGATCTCGTCCGCCGAGGTGGAGCCGGTCTCATCCCACATGCGGCCACGACCCAGCAGGGTGATGAGTTCCTTCTGCGAGTCCATCGTCGCTTTGTCCGCAGTGGCCCGGCGGGTACCCTCTTCGTACTCGAAGTTGTTCCATTGCTCGAGCCTGGACATTTGACCGGTCTTGGGATCGAAATCGGCCTGCAGATCCTGGCTGCGCGTCAGCGTGATGACCGGTTTCTTGTCTTTGTCGTTCGGTTTCGGATCGGACTCGGTGCGCGTGCTGACCTTCACAGAACGGAACTTCTCGATGGTGTTGTCGGGCCCGTAGTCGATCCAGATGCGCTCGCCATTCATGATGCGGTGGCGGTCGCCCTTCTTGGCGGCCAGGAATTCCACCTGGCCGGGGGCGAGGGTCACCACCTTCTCAATCTCCTTGCCACCCGGACGCATATTGAGCTCGATGGCTTCACTGGAGAGAATGCGCCCGCCTTGCGGCGGTCCCCCCGGCTTCTGGGCGGCCACGGATTCGACGCGGGACTGGCCGCGCGCCAGGACATGCCGCAGGGTGCTGCCGTCGTCAGCGGACTTGTTGCCCTCGCCCGGTACGTCGAAGTCCATGTCAAAGCGCTTGGCAGTGACAGTGGTCACGCCGGCCGGACTCGTGGAGACGAGCTTCGCATTCTCTGAGGCGTCGAGCTTCTGGATCTCCGCCTTGGGAGTGAAGTACATGTTCAGAAAGTCGGCCTGGTACTCCACGACGCGAGTCGGCATGACGTCGCGGCCGACCGCGAACTTGGCTTCGACGTGGTCGAGCAGCCCCTTTTTCAGAATGACTACCGTATCCTTGGCGTCCAGGGTGAAGCCGGCGCGCTGGAGCTTGGCAAAGGGGGCAAGGAAAATGGTGGTGGACACCTCGTTGTAGGTGAGGTTGCCGGATTCGAGGTGCATGGGCGGCTTCTTTTCATCCTTGCCGCGCCAATCCAGTTTCACGTCGGACTTCATGAGCAGGACGCGGTTGGAGGGATCGTAGGTCGCGCCGACACAAGCCCCATTCCCCTGGTCGAACTCGAACGTGGCGGCGCGTTCGGTGTTGACCTTGGAGGATTTCACATCAAGGGTCACACCCGAGGTCCTGATTTTGAGCAGGCGGCCGGAGGGCGCGCCATCGACCCCGATATTGGTGGTGATCTCAACATCGCCTTCGGAGTACATGATGCCGCCCTGCTGATCGAGGGACGCACGCTTGCTCTTGACGAGATCGTACTTGGCGCCAGTCTTATCGTGGATCTCCATCTCGAGATCTTCAAAGAGGATCGCGGGCGGCTCCTTGATCTGCTGCATGTGTTTGGAGCGGATCTTGAGACGGGTTTTGTCGCCGGAGGTTTTCTCCCATTCCCAGGTAGGGGAATCGAAAGCGGTATTGGCGGGGAGTGGAGCGGAGGTATGAGGGCGGTTGTGGCGGATCACCTTGCGGCGGGCGACAAAAACGAAGGAGACGACGCCGATGATGGAGACGATGGCGAGCAGGATCAGCCAGCGGGCTCGCCGGAGCATGCCTTCAGGATAGCATTGCGGGACCGTTCAAATCGGGCGAGAGGCGAAGATTCAGATATTAGCGTACAACGCTCAGATTTTCTTCCAGTCAGATCACGTTATGGCCTCGATCAGCGATTCCACTCGCGCGTGATGCAATTTTATTTCATTTGTTTTCATATATTTATACAAATCTATTGTCACTCTTCGATCGATTGTGCTAATAATAGTCTCGGTGATCGATCCACCTCGGATCGGCAATTCCAATACTCCCCATTGAGTCGAAACCAACGGAGGTTTTGAGAGCTATGCAAATCCGTCCCCTCTATGACCGGCTGGTCGTGCGCCGGATCGAGAATCAGGAAACGGTGCTGAACGGGATCATCATCCCGGATTCGGCCAAGGAAAAGCCTCAGGAAGCGGAAGTCGTGGCGGCTGGCCGCGGCAAGCGTCTGGAAGACGGCACTGTAGTCCCGCTGGACGTGAAGGTCGGCGACCGGATCCTCTTTGGCAAGTACTCCGGCAGCGACATCAAGATTGATGGCCAGGAATATCTGATCCTGCGCGAAGACGAAGTGCTGGGCGTTCTCGACCCGGTCGCGGTGACTGCGTAAGCGGTTCGCAAGTCTAGCTGAGTTTACAGGGCAGACCTACAAGGAGATTAAAGAATGGCAGCGAAACAGGTCGTATATAGCGAGAATGCGCGCCAGGCGATTCTGCGCGGCGTCAACCAGTTGGCCGACGCAGTGAAGGTGACGCTGGGCCCGAAGGGCCGCAACGTAGTCCTGGAGAAGAAGTTCGGCGGTCCGACGATCACCAAGGACGGTGTGACCGTCGCGAAGGAGATCGAACTCAAGGATCCGCTGGAGAACATGGGCGCCCAGATGGTGCGCGAAGTGGCGTCGAAGACCTCCGACGTCGCTGGTGACGGTACCACGACGGCCACCATCCTGGCCCAGTCGATCTTCCGCGAGGGTGTGAAGGCCGTTGCGGCCGGCGCAAACCCGATGGCGCTGAAGCGCGGTATCGAAAAGGCCGTGGAAGCGGTTGTGGCGCAGGTTCAGTCCCAGGCCAAGCCCATCTCCGGTGAGATGATCGCCCAGGTTGGCACGATCTCGGCCAACGGCGACACCGAAATCGGCGAGAAGATCGCGGAAGCGATGCAGAAGGTTGGCAAGGACGGCGTCATCACCGTTGAAGAGTCGAAGACGATGCACACCGAGCTGCTCACCGTCGACGGCATGCAGTTCGACCGCGGCTACCTCTCGCCCTACTTCATCACCGACCCGGACCGCATGGAAGCCGTCCTCGAGGATCCGTTCATCCTGATCCACGAGAAGAAGATCAGCAACATGAAGGACCTGCTGCCTGTTCTGGAGCAGATTGCCCGCGGCGGCCGTCCGCTGATCATCATCGCCGAAGAAGTGGAAGGCGAGGCACTGGCCACTCTCGTTGTGAACAAGCTCCGCGGCACCCTGAACGTCTGCGCTGTGAAGGCTCCTGGCTTTGGCGATCGCCGCAAGGCGATGCTCGAGGACATCGCGATCCTCACCGGCGGCAAGGCGATCATGGAAGAGACCGGCATCAAGCTGGAAGGCGTTCGTCTGGAAGACCTCGGCCGTGCGAAGCGCATCACCGTGGACAAGGACAACACGACCATCGTTGACGGCGCCGGCGACCAGAAGGGTATCGAAGGCCGCATCAAGCAGCTGCGCGCGCAGATCGAAGAGACCACGTCCGACTACGACCGCGAGAAGCTCCAGGAACGCCTGGCGAAGCTCGCCGGCGGCGTTGCCGTGATCAAGGTCGGCGCGGCCACCGAGACCGAGATGAAGGAAAAGAAGGCCCGTGTCGAGGACGCTCTCCACGCCACGCGCGCCGCTGTGGAAGAGGGCATCGTCGCCGGCGGCGGCGTGGCTCTGCTCCGCGCCGGCAAGGTTCTGGACAGCCTGAAGGGTGAGGGTGACGAGCAGATCGGCATCAACATCATCCGCCGCGCCTCCGAAGAACCGGTCCGCCAGATCACCGGCAACGCCGGCTTTGAAGGCGCGATCGTGGTCGGCAAGATCAACTCGGTCACGGATGTGAACTACGGCTTCAACGCCGCCACCGGTGAGTATCAGGATCTGGTGGAAGCCGGCGTCATCGACCCGGCGAAGGTCACCCGCACCGCTCTGCAGAACGCGGCCTCGGTCAGCGGCCTGATGCTGACGACCGAAGCCCTGATCTGCGAGATCCCCGAGAAGAAGCCCGCTCCGGCTCCCGGCGGCGGTCACGGCCCCGAGATGGACTACTAAGAAGTAGCCTGCTCTTCACTGAGCAAGAAAAGCCCGCAGCTCCTCATGGAAGCTGCGGGCTTTTTGTTTTCATTGAGATAGACGGTGTGGTAGAACGCAACGGTGGCTGCGGGTGGGGTGTGGTGAAGCTGCACAGTACGAAAGGGTGTTAATAGTTTTATATCGCCGTTTCGGACCTTATTATGATAAACTTCCCTACGGCTGATACTTTCCTTTTCCTGGAACGTTTAGCGGAAGGGAAGCTTAGTATGCTTTCAAACTCTCGCAAGAAGATCATCTTTTCCCTGGGCAGCGTAGTCCTCGTCGCCGCCGCCCTTTCTGCGGATCGCCCTCAAGCGCTCCGCCCCACCGACAAGGCCTTCTACGCCGATCAGGCGATGGTGAACTTCGTCCGGCCTGGTTTCAATGTAACCATCACCAAGGCGGAGCTGGCCGCCGATGGCACGCTCAAGGCTTGGGTCAAATTGACCGACTCCAAGGGAGCTGGTCTCGACCGCGCGGGCCTGGTTACGCCGGGCACGGTCAGCGTCAGCTTCCTGTCCGGCTACATTCCTGCCGATCAGTCGCAGTATGTCTCCTACATCACGCGGACGCGCACAGGAGCCGCCGGCACCTTCACCCAGGCCACGGGTGAGAGCACCGGCACCTGGACGGCCATTGCGGATGGCGAGTACACCTATACCTTTGCGAACAAGGTTCCGGCCTCGGCGGACCGCACCCTCACCCACACCGTGGGCGCCTATGGGTCGCGCAATCTGGACGAGTTCGAGATGGGCCGGTTCTACTCCGATGCCACCTACAACTTTGTTCCGGCTGGCGGGGCGGTAACCAAAGTTCGCGACGTCATCCGGACGGCAAGCTGCAATCGTTGCCACGATCCCCTGGGGCTGCATGGCGGCTCCCGGCGTAGCGTGGAAGTCTGCAACATGTGCCACACCCCGCAGACGACGGATTCGGCTACGGGCAATCCGGTGGACATGAAGGTATTCATCCACAAGATCCACTATGCGGAGAATCTGCCCAGCGTGAAGGCGGGCACTCCCTACAAAGTGGCCAGCCAGGACTACTCCGATGTCGCCTTCCCGGCACCAGCAATGGCCTGTAAGGTCTGCCATGAGCCGAAGTCCGTCACGGGCGCGACCCAGGCCGACAACTGGTCGCTGAAGCCGTCGCGCGCGGCCTGCGGATCCTGCCACGACAACGTGAACTTCGCCACAGGCGAGAACCACGTCGGGCTGCCGCAGTTCAGCGACAACCAGTGCGCCACCTGCCACATCCAGAAGGGCGAGATCGACTTCGACGCGTCCATCACCGGCGCACACATGATCCCGGTGGAGTCCTCGCTGATCGCGGGCGTGGTGTTCTCCATCGACTCGGCCGCCGACGTCAAACCCGGCAGCCATCCCACCGTCACTTTCAGCCTCAAGGATAAGCAGGGCGCTCCCGTCGACATCAAGACGCTGTCCAGCCTGCGGTTGTACATGGGCGGACCGACGTCCGATGTGACCGGCTATGTCCGGGAAGACGTGCTCAAAGCAGTTGGACCCGGCAACGGCGTCTATAACTGGACCTTCGCAGGGATCATTCCGGCGACGGCGAAGGGCACCTGGCAGTTCGGTATCGAAGGCTATCGGACCACGACTGTTCTGGCGGGCACGCAGAAACAGCGCTCGATCCGCGACTATGGCATGAACAAGCTCTTCTATGCATCACTCGACGGCTCGGCCGCCACGCCGCGCCGCACGGTGGCCACCAGCGCCACCTGCAACCGTTGCCACTACTCGCTGGAGTTCCATGGCGGGAACCGCAACGAACTGCAGATGTGCACGTTCTGCCACAACTCGACGCTCACGGTAGGCACGACCAACGAGAGCTTCAACCTCACGAACATGATCCACACGTTCCATGCCGAGAAGGTCCGCTATCCCGGCAACATTCGCGACTGCAACCAGTGCCACGTGGGCAACTCCCAGTTCCCGGCGTTGGACGAAGGTCTGCAGCCAGTGAAGAACGGTCTGGGCGCAGTGAATCCCGCGCCACCTACGGCCAACGCGTGCAACTCGTGCCACAACACGACTGCCGCCTGGTCTCACACGCAGGCCAACACGACGGTTCTTGGCGAGAGCTGCTCAGTGTGCCACGGCGCCACCGCTGACTTCTCCGTCAGCAAAGTGCACGCGCAGTAATCCGAGCCGCAAGCACTGTTCATCCAGGCCCGCTCTTCCCACCATGGGGAGGGCGGGCCTTTTCGTGCGCAGTGGACGGGCGGTAAAACATTTCGTGCATTTTTTGTTTGCGTCAAAGACGTGGAATGCGTAGAATGAGGATGTTGGGTAGTACTTTACCGCTCTTTTCCGTTTATTCTCCTAGATAGGGGCCCACTCCGCCTCATCTTCTTCTAGCCGCCGGCCACTGCGCCAAACAGTGGCCGGCTTTTTTCTTTCCCGCTCTCTACTCCACTCCCAGCAGCTCTTCCACGTGGGCCGTGACGCCCGCTGCCAGTCCGGCCAGACTGTAGCCACCCTCCAGCAGGCTGACTACCCGGCCTTGCGCGGATTCGGCTGCAACCTCGAGGACAATCGTGGTGAGTTCGCGAAAGTCTTCGTCCCTGAGCAGGAAGCGGCCCAATGGGTCGCCCTTGCGGGAATCGAAGCCAGCCGAGAGAATCACAATGTCGGGCTTGTACGCGGCCATGGCGGGCACCAGTTTGCGCCGGAACGCCCCGACGATCTCCGCATGGCCCGCGCCGGCATGAAAAGGGCAATTCATAGTGGTCCCCTTGCCGGAACCGCCGCCTACTTCATCTGAGGCGCCCGTACCCGGATACCAGGGAGACTGATGGGTACTGAAGAAGAAGACGCTGGGGTCTTCATAGAAGATGTCCTGCGTGCCGTTGCCGTGGTGCACGTCCCAGTCAACGATCAGGACCCGATCGACGCCGTGAACTTTGCGTGCGTGGCGGGCCGCGAGGGCCACGTTGTTAAAGATACAGAAGCCCATGCCACGCGAGGCGGTGGCATGGTGGCCCGGAGGCCGCACCGCCGCAAAGGCATTGGACACATGCCCCAGCATCACCGCATCCACCGCGGCAAAGGCCGCGCCGACGGCCAGCATAGCCACGTCGAGAGACCTTTCACACAAACCCGTATCCCCGGTGCTTAAGGCCGGTGAGCGGCGTGCGATGTCGTGCCTCACGGTGGAGAGATAGGCGCGAGTATGGCAGAGCAGCAGATCCTCTTCGTCCACCGTGCGGCCCGGCAGGTGCTTCAGGCGACTGGCCAGTTTTCCCTGGTGCAGGACATTCTTCAGAGCGCGGTAACGATCGGGCGATTCAGGATGGGCGGGTCCGGGGTCGTGCAACAGGAACGCGGAGTCAAATACGAGCCCCGTGGTGCGGGATTCGCCCTGTCTCTGAAGAGGCATAACCCTCATTCTCCCAGAACGCCGAGTTGCCCAAAGGAACAAGCGATGATTCAATTACGGATGCAGAAGTCCGAATAATTCTTACTCAACGCCGGGAACAACGCGCCAGCGCCGTTCGTATGAAAGACAGGAAGGCAGATTCGGCAGTGAGCGCAGTACTTGAACCGGAAGTGCAGGCAGCCCTTGACAGGACTGGCGCCAAACCCCACAAACGGCATTCAGGCCGAACCATGCATCCGGGAGAGTTTCTGGCGGATCTCGCCGCCCAGACTTTCGCCAACCTGCGGCGGAACAAACTGCGCAGCTTCCTCACTTTGTTCGGCATCGCGTGGGGTATTGCGTCTCTGGTCCTGATGTCCGCCCTGGGCGACGGCTTCCGCCAGGGCCAGCGCAAGAACATGGCGCAAATCGGCGACAACATCGTGTTCGTGTACGGCGGAGTGACGGAGGAGCAGGCCGGCGGACAGCGCGCCGGGCGCCGCATTTCCCTGTATGAGCGCGATCTGGATATCCTTCGGCAGAATTGCCCCTCGGTGCAGGTGCTTTCCGCGGAGCACAAGACCTACCAGGTGCCGGCACGAACCTCCACAAATGCCGGCAGGTTCCTCTCACTGGGTGTGAATCCCGACTACCTGAAGCTGCGCAATCTGCCGGTGGAGATCGGCCGGGCGGTGAGCCAGGCTGACGTCAACGAGGGCCGGCGGGTAGCGGTATTGGGTTCGAGCGTCCGGAAGCAATTGTTCGAGAAGAACAAGGCTCCTCTGGGTGAGAGGTTCTACCTGAACAACTACCCCTACGAAGTGATCGGGGTGATGAGCGAGAAGGATCAGAACAGCTCGTACGACGGCTGGGACAACGATAAGATTCTCATCCCCACGAGTGCCCTGCTGCGAGACATGCCGCCGAGCCGCAGGGTGTATGCCGAAGGCCGCGTGGACGGGTTTCTCTACCGTCCCGTGGATGTGGCTCGCTGGGAGGAGGCACAGGCCCAGGTGCGCGGCACACTGGGCCGGCTGTATAAGTTCGAACCCACGGATAAGGGTGCCCTGCGGATCTTCGACTCCATAGAGAGCGCGCAGATGTTCGACTCTATCTTCAACGCCGGGGAGATCTTCCTGGCTGTTGTCTCCCTGGTCACTCTGTCACTGGGCGGAGTCGGCGTGATGAACACGATGATGATGGCTGTGTCCGAGCGGACGAACGAGATTGGCCTCAAGAAGGCCCTGGGCGCGACCAGCCGGCGCATCCTGCTGGATTTCTTCCTGGAAGGACTGTTTCTGGCCATCCTGAGCGGAGCCGGGGGCCTGCTGCTGGTATGGGCACTGTCGAGCCTGGTGAATTCGCTACCCCTGCCGACGATGTTCTCGGGACTGCCGATTCACTGGCGTGTGTTGGCGTTTGCCACGCTCGCGCTGGGCCTGGTCGCGGTGGGCTCTTCCCTGCCGCCCGCACGGCGCGCCGCTGCCATGACTCCGGTGGAAGCGCTCCGCCACGAAAGGTAAGCCATGACCTGGCGATTCATCTTCACAGAAGCCTGGGCCGCTTTGCGCTTTCACCGCCAGCGGTCGATGTTCACGACTCTGAGCCTGGCCTGGGGTGTCACGTGTTTCGTAATTCTCATCAGCTACGGCAAGGGCTTTGAACAGGCACTGGTCAAGGCCTTCCAGGCGGTGGGGCAGGATCTGGTGCTGACCATGGGCGGCCAGACCAGCGAGCAGGCGGGCGGCATGCGGACTGGACGGCGGGTGCGGCTGGAACTGGCCGATGCGGCGCTGGTGAAAGAGGCGGTCCCCCTGGTGGAGAATCTGTCGCCTGAAATCATGCGCAATGGCGTGAAGGCGCAGTACCGGGGGCGGGAGAAAGAGGTGTCGATTCGCGCCGTGTGGCCGGAGTATGACATCGTCCGCAACATAAAGATCACTGACGGGCGCTGGTTGAACGAAGACGACCGGCAGCATCAGTATCGAGTCGCCATTCTGGGCGCCAAGGTCGCTACGGAGCTGTTCGGCGGAGCCCCGGCGGTGAACGAGGACATCATCCTCAATGGCATCCACTTCACGGTGATCGGGGTGATGGACAACAAGCTGCAGATTGCAAATTACAACCGCAGCGACAATCAGTGCATCTTCATTCCCTACGACAGCTTCAACGTGTTCGGAGATACAAAGTATCCGTGGTTCCTGGTCTGGAAGCCGGCTACTCCGGATTCGCGGGAACGGGCCATCAAGATGGTGCGCGCGAAGCTGGCGGAGATCCACCGGTTCTCGCCGACCGATGAGAAAGCGGTGGAGATTCTGGCGTTCTCCAAGTTCATGTCCATCGTGACAGGCATGTCGCTGGCGGTGCAGTTGCTATTGGGTTTTGTAGGGGCATTGACGCTGGCGATTGGCGGCGTGGGACTGGCGAACATCATGCTGGCTTCGGTGATCGACCGGACGAGGGAGATCGGCATGATCAAGGCACTGGGCGGACTGCGCTCGATGGTGCTGAAGCAGTTCCTGGTGGAGGCATGCCTGATTGTGGCGGCGGGCGGCGCGTTGGGGATCAGCCTGGGCATCCTGGCCACGAAGGTGATCGGCTCCATGCCCTTCCTGGGGCCTGCGTTCAAAGACACAACCGGGGCGGGCGATATCTATCTGAATATCAGTACCGCATCGATTCTCATCTCAACGGGCGTGCTGCTGGTTGTGGGCCTGATCGCCGGACTGGTGCCGGCGATCAAGGCCTCAAAACTCGATCCGATCGAAGCGCTGCACTATGAGTAGCAGCTAGTTGGGCAGTTTGGCGCTCTGGTGGGCGACGAGCTGCCAGTTGGCGCCGCGCTTCTGGAAGATGTGCAGGAAGGAGAGATGGGCAGGATTCTCCTTGCCGGCTGAGACGGTCAATACCTGCGCGCGGCAGATGGTGATGGCCGTGTCCTTCGACAGTACCTGTACTTTGAGCTGGTCGTGATCGACCTTCACATACTTGGCCTCGCCCGTCTTCAACTTACCGATGTAAGTGGCCTTGGTGTCCACGGCGCCGGTGGAGTGGGTATAGGTGAGGTCGTCACCCAGGGTCTTTTCGAGCAGGGCGTAGTCGTTGGTGGTGACACCTTTGGCCCAGGCGCGTTCCGCCGCCTCTACGGCCTTGGCCGCATCATCGGCGCAGAAGGCGGGCACCGCCAGCAGGACTAGGGAAATCAGGATAGTTTTCAGCATGTCGCCGATCATCATATCCGATTTCCAGAGCTTCGCCCGGGTTAGTCGGTGAGCTTTTCGGGCATTTCGGCCAGGACATAACCGACCACGGCAAGGGCGGCGATGTTCTGCCGGAAGTCCTGGGGGTCGATCTTGTCGAGAGTGTCGGCATCGGTGTGGTGCCACTCGAAGTAGCGCTGGCCGCTGGAGCGATGGGCGATACCTGGGACGCCGTCGCGCATGATCGGACCGATGTCGGCTCCCCCGCCACCGCGGCTGATGCTGTCGGCGCCCACGGACTTGAGCAAGGCCCCGATCTGCTGCATGCGTTCCATGGCGCGCCCCATCACCTCTTCACTGGCGCCTTGAATGGACAGTCCGAAGCCAGCGGGCTTCTCGGCCCCGCCGTCCATTTCGATGGCCGCCACATGATTCTTCGCGGTGGCGCCGGCCCATTCGCGGTATGCCTGGCCGCCGCGGGTCCCGTTCTCCTCGTTGGTCCACAGGCAGATCCGCAGAGTCCGGCGTGGTTTGAGGCCCAACTGATGGGCCAGCATAATAGCCTGCCAGCAGGCGACACAGCCACTGCCGTCGTCCTGCGCGCCCTGGCCGACGTCCCAGGAGTCGATGTGGCCGCCCATCACCACGATTTCCTCCGGTTTTTCGCGGCCGGGGATCTCGCCAATCACGTTGGCAGAGTCGGCGTCGGGCAAGGTCTTTGCTTCCATCTTGAGCCGGACCCGGATCTTAACGCCCTGTTGGTACAGGCGATGCATGCGGAGCGCGTCCTCAACGGTCACGGCTGCGGTGGGGATCTTCTCGATGCCCTCGGCGTAGATCATCTGGCCGGTGTGGGGGGAACGCAGACTGACCGGGGTGACGCTGCGTACGAGGGCGGCCACGGCCCCGAGCTTGGCGGCGCGGGAGGCTCCGGCAGCACGGTAGGCCACAGACCGCCCATAGCCTTGCCAGGCTTCGTTATAGAGGACGATCCTGCCCCGGACTTTCTCCACCCCAAGTTGTTCCAGCTCTTCAAAAGTGGAGACCACGACGACCTCGGCGGTGATTCCTTCCGGTGGGGTGGCGACGCTGCCGCCCAGGCCGAGCATGAAGATCTTCGACTCCAGCGGCTCAATCATCCAGGCACTCTCTTCGCCGCGAACCCAGTGGGGGACTTTCACGAGCGGTGTCTTCACGTTCTGAAGGCCTTCCCGCTTCATCTCGGCGGCGCTCCACTCAATGGCGCGATTGAGCGACGGGGAGCCGGCCAGACGGTTGCCGATGCGGTCACAGAGGTACATCATTTTCTTCCAGCCACCGTCGTCGGCCTGGGCAGCCGCAATGAGGCGGGCGGCCGCAGCGGCGTACATCTCGGTAAGATTGGGCCGCCCTTGCGCAAATGCAGCTATCGCCGGAGTGAGGGAAAGAAAGGTTCTTCTGTGCATGGGGGGAAAACACGCATTGTCGCACAACCTGTGCACCCGTCCCGGCTCTCAGGCATCCTAAGAAGAGCGATGCCCCAATACGACGCCATCCTCGTACTCAGCTTCGGCGGCCCGGAGAAGCCGGAAGACGTCATGCCGTTCCTGGAGAATGTGCTGCGCGGGCGGAATGTGCCGCGGCCGCGCATGCTGCAGGTGGCCGAGCACTACTACCACTTCGGCGGGCGGAGCCCCATCAACGACCAGTGCCGGGCGCTGATTGCGGCACTGCAGGCGGAACTCGAGGTCCATGGACCGAAACTGCCCATCTACTGGGGCAATCGAAACTGGCATCCGATGCTGGAAGATACGATGCGCCAGATGGCAGAGGACGGCATCCAGCGGGCCATTGTCTTCATTACGTCCGCATACAGTTCGTACTCGGCGTGCCGGCAGTACATGGAAGACATAGAACGGGCGCGGCAGGCGGTGGGTGAGAAGGCCCCGGTCTGCGACAAGCTGCGCCACTTCCACAATCATCCGGGGTTTATCGGCCCGAACGCGCAGAACCTGCGGGCGGCACTGGAAGAGCTGCCGGGCGCCCAGGTGCTGTTCACCGCCCACTCGATCCCGATGGAGATGGCGCGGACATCCAAGTATGTTGCTCAGTTGGAGGAGGCCGCCCGCCTGATCGCCGGGCAGGCTGGGGAGCCCGAGTACAAGCTGGTCTACCAGAGCCGCAGCGGTGCTCCGCACCAGCCCTGGCTGGAACCCGACATTCTGGACGCGCTGAAGGACGTAAAGGCGGCAGGAGCGGAGAGCGTGATCATTGCACCGATCGGTTTTATCTCCGACCACATGGAAGTTCTTTACGACCTGGATTACGAAGCCAGAATGAAGGCCGACGAACTGGGGCTGAAGATGGTTCGGGCGGCAACGGTGGGGACGCATCCGCACTTCATCGGGATGATCCGGGAACTGATCGCAGAGCGGGCGGCTGGGCGGTTGGAAGCCGACCCTTGCCGGCAGGATTGCTGTCCGGCACCGATTCGGAGCTCGGGTTTTACCGCGATTACGGCTACGCCATACTCCGGCGAACCGACTCCGGCAGAGTCCGGTAAACGGCCTCCGCGCGGCTGAGTGCGGACTCGACGTTCTCGCATATATTCTCCTGCCCGACGTGGCGCTCAAATTCGGCGCGCTTGATCATACGCTGGGGCTGCCAGGGAGCGCCGCAGAGGATCAGAACGCGGCCGCTGTCGTGCAGCTTATCGGCCAGTAACTCCAATGCCTGCAGCCCAGTAGCGTCGATAGCGGTCATGTTGCGCAGGCGCAGGATGACCACCGGCGGAAGATCCTCAATGGGGGAGGTGACTTCATCCAGTTTGTCGGTGCTGCCGAACAGGAACGGACCGTGGATGCGGAAGATCACCGCATAGGGCGGGATGTCTTTGTCCTGGAGGATGTGCTGCCAGCCCTGCTTCAGGTAGTCGGCTGTGACTTTCGACACTGTGGTGGTGAGAGCGACGCGACTGATGAAGACCAGGGCCGCGAGGATCATGCCAAACTCGACGGCGACGGTCAGGTCGGCGAAAACGGTAAGAAGAAACGTCACTGCCCAGACCGAAACGTCGCGTTTGCCCAGTTTCAGGATCTCGGGGATCTCGCCCCATTCACCCATGTTGTAAGCGACGATGAACAGGATCGCAGCCAAGGCGGCCAGCGGGATGTTTTTGGCCAGCGGTGCGGCCACCAGCAGGACCAGCAGCAGCGTGAGGGCATGAATCATGCCGGCCACGGGGGTTTTCGCGCCGCTGCGGATATTCGTGGCGGTACGGGCGATGGCGCCGGTGGCGGGCAGCCCTCCAAAGAGCGGTGAGACGATATTGGCCACACCTTGTGCGAACAGTTCTGTGTTCGGGTTGTGCTTGTCCTTCGTCATGCGATCGGCCACGACCGCGGACAGAAGGCTCTCAATGGAACCCAGCATAGCGACGGTGATGGCCGGGCTGAGAAGCTGACGAACGTACTTCCAGTGGAACTCGGGGATCTGAAACGTGGGCAGGCCGCTGGGGATTCCTCCAAAACGGGTACCAATCGTCTCCACATTCAGGTTCAGCAGCGAGACGGCGATAGTGGCTCCGAATAGAGCGACGATGGTGCCTGGAACTCGCGGCACAAACTTGACGAAGAAGATAATCACGCACAGCGAGATCACGCCAATGGCGGTTTCCTGGGTGGAGAAGGTGCCGGCATGACTCGCCAGCGCCTCGATCTTCTCGATGAACTCGCCGGGGACTTTGTCCAGTTTCAGTCCGAAGAAGTCCTTGATCTGGGTGCTGGCGATGAGCAGCGCGATGCCGTTCGTAAAACCGACGACGATGGGACGGGGGATGAACTTTACCGCTGTGCCCATCCCGGTGACACCGAGAATGACCAGCAGCACTCCGGCCATCATTGTGCACATGAACAGGCCATCCACGCCGTACTTGCCGACGATTCCGGCCACCACGACCACGAAGGCGCCGGTAGGACCGCCAATTTGAGCGTTGGAACCGCCTAGGAAAGAGATGAGGAATCCGGTGACGACCGCGCAGTATATTCCTGCCTGCGGCGACAGACCCGAAGCGATGGAGAACGCCATGGCCAGCGGTAAGGCAACCAGTCCGACCGTCACACCCGCAATCAAGTCGGATGCGAACTTCCTAGCGTTGTAATCCTTCAGGCATTGAAAAGATCGAGGGAACCACGGAGGCACACTACCATTGTAGCAATCTGCATCTTCTTCACTGATTTATACAATTTCAGCCACCGAGGCGGCGTGCCCGCAGGATCTTCACGGGAGGCTTCAGGGTTTGCCCGTCAGCGGGGGCCTGCTGGATTCTGCGCACCACCTCCATGCCGGACGTAACGCGGCCGAAGGCGGCAAAGCCCTGCCCGTCAGGGTTGCGCATGCCGCCGTAGTCCAGAGCCGGCTGGTCCCCAATGCAGAAGAAGAAGTCGGAAATGGCGGTGTCGGGACGATCTCGGGCCATTGAGATGGTGCCGTCGAGGTGCTTCAATCCCGACTTGTTCGTCCGCTCCAGGGGAATGGGTTGCGGTTCCGGGCCTCGCGCATCGAGACGCGTTCCGCCCTGGATCACCTCGATACGGATCTTGTTGCGTGGCTGGTTGTCCGGACGGACGGTGCGGTGGAAGGCCCCGCCATCATAGGCACCGGCGTCCACATACTTGAGGAAGTTCGCACTGGTAATTGGGGCGTTCTTCAAGTCCAGCTGGACTTCGATGGAACCAAGTTCAGTCTCCAGCACAACCCGCGCGGTCTGAGCCGGCAGGGCTGCGGCGAATAAGGCCAGAAACAAAAGGGTCCGCACGCCGCTATTGTAGACCCGCCGCCAGCCGGATCCGCGCGAGTGCGACAATGAAGTCGTCCCATGCAAGACACATTCAACGTAAAATTCGAAACCACCAAGGGTGACTTTGTCATCCAGGTGAACAAGGAATGGGCTCCCCTTGGCGTGGAGCGGTTCCACTCACTCGTCACCTCCGGCTACTTCGACGGGGCCAAGTTCTTCCGCGTCCTGCCCGGCTTTGTGGTCCAGTTCGGTCTTGCCGCCGACCCGCAGGCAGCCAAGTCGATTCCGACCGCCAGCATCAAGGACGATCCGGTGAAGGCTTCCAACACGAAGGGCACCATTACGTTCGCCACCGCCGGGCCGAATACCCGCACAACGCAGGTTTTCATCAACCTGGGCGACAATCCGCGCCTGGACGGCATGGGCTTTGCTCCATTCGGACAGGTCACGGAAGGCATGGACATCGTGGAGCAGCTCTACTCCGGCTATGGAGAAGGCGCGCCGCACGGCAATGGTCCCGATCAGGGCCGGGTCCGGATGTACGGCAACGAGTATCTTGACGCCAACTTCCCGAAGCTCGACGGCATCAAGAAGGCGACCGTCAGCGAATAGCGACTACCCAGGGGACGAACCGCGAGGCTCCAGGGCGATGCGGTTCTCCCCTGACGAGAAGTCCTACCCAAAAGCCCGATCAGCGCGTTCCAGCCGGCATCCGTTGCCTGACTGTCCCTCCATGCGCTTCGGCGCGGCAGCGGAGAATTACTCTACGGCGTTTCGAATCTCGCCCTTCATGAAGCAGGAGAACTTCTCGGAGGGCACGCGCAGGCCGATGCAGAACTCACCGAAGAGTGCATACACGGCGCTGACTTCGTCGAAGCGCATCTCGTAGATCAACTGTTTGAAGGGCACGGGTGAGTCGGCGAACAGATCGACGGCCCATTCCCAGTTGTCGAGGCCGATGGAGCCGGAGATCACCTGTTTCACCACGCCGCCGTACTTGCGGCCGATCATGCCGTGCTCGTGCATCATCTTCTGGCGGTCGGCGAACGGGACCTGGTACCAGTTCTTATCCTCGCCGCGCTTGCGGTCCATCGGGTAGAAGCAGAGGTAGCGGGATTCGGGGATCTCAGGGGCCAGGCGGCCGGCCATGGCCTTCCGCTGGCGGTCGAGCACCTCGGCAGTTGCAGTCTCCCACTCCGCGCTGCCCGGCTCGATGCCGCGTTCGCTCAGATCGTCGTGGATCTTGCGGGTAGATTCGTAGAGGCCCAGTTCCACAATGCTGAGGTAGGAGTTCGAGACGTCCAGAAATTCACTGAGCCGCAGATGCTGCACTTGCGACTGCGCTTCCAGCAGCCCGATGAAGTCCTTGCGGTAGTGGAGCAGCATCAGATCACCCTTGTGCCCCAGCAAAGCGTAGGCAGCTGACTGCTCGCCACCTTCGGCGCCTTCCTGCAGGGTCAGCCACTCACACCACTCGTGCACGATGGCCGTCCGCGACTGCCCATCCAGGGCGCGCCACTCGTCCCACCGTACGTGGAAAGTCTGGTGCAGGACGGAAGCGCCATCCAACGTGAAGGGGACGATGGGATTACTCATTGCTCTACCAGCTTACAGTGAGCGGGAAATCGAGCCAAGGTGGCTACTCCACCAAGGCAGCGGCGATGCGGCGCTCCAACTCGTCCTGCGGGAGAGCGGTACTCACGAAAAGCTCCTGCCGTGCGCCCGCCGAAAGCGCGATGGCTTTCCAGCCGTTCTGAGTCGGGACGGTGACGCGGATCTTCACGGCGCCGCGCGCATCGCGCACCGGCTTGATTACGCCGGGAATGATGCTGCGGATGTCGTCATGCGCCAGCAAACGCTCCAGCACGGGCCGCAGGCCGTCGATAATGCTGTGCTCGATCTTGAGCTTGTTCTGGCTGGTTCTCAGGCGCATCTGACTTACTTAAACCTCTTGCGGTAGAGGAAGTCCATGGCAAAGGTGCCATTTTCGTCCTTCACTGCCACGACCGACCACTGCTTGTTCAAATCCCACTCCACACGCACAATCTGCTGCTGCGAACGGCTGAGGTTCGTGATGTAGGTGAGCGTGATGTCGCGGGAAATCGACTGTTCCACCGAAAGCCGCGCCTGTGGAAGATTCTCCACCCCGGTGAAGTTCGGATCGATACGGATGCGGCTGGAGCCGAAGAAACGCTCCACGCGGCTCGAGACGCCGGCACTCAAAGCGCCGCCCAGCAGGGAGTTGGGCGTATTCTCCATCACGTTCTGGTTCCGGATGCTCTGCGAAGCGGTGACGGAACTGGAGGTGGATTCTGGCTGGCGCCCGACGGTGAGCAAGGCCACGATCTCAGATGACTGCAGTGGCGGCTCAGAGCGGTAAGTGAAGTTCAGGCGGCTCAACGGGCCGTTCACATTGATGTAGACCGTGATGCCGCGGACCCTTGTTTCCAGGTCGAGGTCGATCTGAGGCTGCACGACTGCGGTGTTGTAGAACAGGATCTCCCCACGGGAGACCGTGTAGCGATTGCCGAAGAATTGGATGCCACCCTGGCTCGATTTCACGCTGCCAAGAAGGATGGGCTTGGCCGGGCTGCCGCGCAGGCGGAGGTCCGCCTCGGTTTGCAGGTCCTGGGTGTAGCTGCTCTGGAATACAGCGTCAGGAGTCGTCCGGATGCGGACGTCAAACTGAAGATTGCGCAGGAATTCGTGCTGGGACGCAGCCGACGGAATCGGGTTGCCGGAGCCGCCCACCATGCTCGCCAGGTCGCTGCCGCTGCTGAAGCCCGACCGCTGGATCGTAATGGACCCCGCCAGCAGGCTGCGGAAGGTGGAGCCGGTGAGCGTCAGCGCGGCGTCCAGGGTCGTGCTGACTCCCTCCGGGTAGCGGACGCGAACGTTGGAGGCGGTGGCCTGCAGACGGTAAGTGAGCTCCTGCCCGGCTACACCGAGGAAACCGCTAACTGAGAATTTCCCCCCGCCGGTCTGCCCGGTGAGCTGCTCGATGTTGGCCCGGTTCTTTTCGAAGTAGACGGTGCCGGTGGCGTTCTCGATGCCATTCGGCAGGTCCTTCAGGAAGAAGGAAGCTTTCTGAATGGACATGCGGCCGCTCAACTGAGGGTCTGCGGCGGTTCCGCGCACGGACGCATCAATCTCGGCGACGCCAGTGGAAACCAGGTCGGGCCGGAAGCTGCCGAGGATCGCCAGGTTCGCCGAGCCTTTCACATTGAGGTTCCATGGGTTCTTGGCCGGGAACAGATAGGAACCGGAAAGCGCGAGACTCGTGTCCAGAGCGGTAACCTTTGCCGACTTGAAGCGGGCCGAATTCCCGTCCACTTCGATCACCAGCGGACCATCGTTGCGCAAAGTCAGCTCGTTGGTATCGACTTGAGTCTCCAGCGATTGAGTGTCCCGCGGACGCACCTGCAGAGTTTTGACTGTAATGACGGCCGAGCCCTTGCGAGGATCCGCCAGCGGCGCCTGCCAGGCAACGGATCCCTCAACAAAACCGCGCGCGGGCCACGGCTCATCCTTGGACGGATCGGCAGAACTCGAGATCAGGTCCTTGATCAACCGGAATGGCAGGCGCGGCGATTTCAATGTGCCCTTCGCGGCGTAGTCGCCTGAAAGCTGGATCGTGGCATCGCCTTCGAGCTTGCTGCCTGGCAGATTGAGACTGGCCGTGACTGTCAGTTGTCCGCTGGAAGTCGACCCGTTAACCAGTAGTTCGCCGAGCTGGCGGCCGCCGATGTGGAGTCCGCGGACGGCCAGAGCACCGTCGAGAGCCCGCAGGAGAGGCGTGCCGTTCTCGATGCTCACGCGGGTTCGCAGCTCCGCGCGAACCTCCCCATCGAGGCCGGGCCGGTATGCCATCACGCGCTCTGACTCGTGCAATTGCAACCCACTGGACTGCATCGTCAGATTGAGCTCACCGGCCTTGAAATCGCCGCTGGGATGCTGGTACTGGCCGGCCACGGTCAGGTGCATCAGGTCGAGGTCCGCCGCGCCCTGCAGTGCGCCGCCAGGCTTCAACTGCAGATTGCCTGCGATGTGCTCGAACTTCTCGTTCTCCCATTCCAATCCTGTCAAAGTGAAGTTCAGCGACCCCACGGGTTGACCCAGCGTGCCGCCAAGAGTAACCGCACCAGCCAAACCACCCTGGGGCTGGGCCGCGATCTTGGCCACTTGCAGCAGATCAGACAGTTTGGCGTTCTTCAGATCCAACGCGCCGTCGATCATGCTGTCGGAACCGGCTGCCCAGTTCTTCAAACCCAATGCCAGATGCCCATTCGTGACCGCCTCGTTGCGCCCCACCTCGATCCCATTCAGCTCCAGGCGGCTGCGGGTGAGCTGAAAGTCGGCGGCCATGCGGTGGAATAAAACAGACTCGTAAACCGCATTCGTCAACGAGACGCGGCCCTTCATCTGCGGATCCTTCAGCGGACCGCTTACCACGGCATTCACACGCGCTTCGCCGTCCTGCAGGCTCAAGGGCAGGCGATAGCCGTCTTCTCTCATCAACATGCCGATCACAGGGTCCAAATCATGCAAACGGGATGCGAACAGTCCCACCTCGAGACGCTCACCCAGCGTGCCCTGGAAGTTCACCCGAGCCGACTCCGTTTCAAGGTGGGATGCGCCCAAGTCCAGCTTTCCGCTGTCCTGAGTCCATGCCGCTTCGATGCGGCCCGACACCGGCAGATCGCCCTCCTTCGGTTCCACGTCCAGGGCCGCCTTGGCGAACACATGGGCTACGCCATTGCCAGCGATTTCGCCCGACACCTCAACGGGTCCATGCAGGCTGCCATTCCAGGCGTAGGGCTGGTCCAGCACCGCAGCCTGTACCAAGTCCAGGGCCAGCTCGGTCAGATTCCCCAGAAGCCGGAAGCGTTTCCATTCGCTCAATTCACCGGAGCCGTTCCAGGCCCCGTAGGGGCTTGTGACACCCAACCCGGTGAGCGTAAGCCGGGACGGGGTCAAGACAAATTTCGACGCCGCCCTCATGTTCCTGAGGCGCACGCCTTTGGCCGTGTAGCCTGCCTGCTCCACCCGGACGCTGCCTTCGACAACGGGGGTGTGGTCCGGGCCGAAGCGAGCGGTGCCTTCCGCCACGGTGAAGCCTTCCTGAACTGGGTTTTTCGGCACGTCGCGCATCAACACCGAAGCCTTGAACTTCATGTCGCCGGAGAGCTTCTTGAAGTCGTTGAGCGGGCCGGAAACTTCGACCCATGAATCGCCCAGACTCAGGCGCGCCCGCTCGACCTCCAGCCGGTTGGCCTCCAATAGGGCCGTCGCCTCCAGCTTGGGAGACAGTCCCTGCGGCAGGCGCAATGTGCGGGCGGAGACGGCCGCTTTATAACGCGGCCTGACCAGATCGTAGGTCAGTGTGGCGTCCAGGCCTTCTGCCACGGCCGAGAACGGGATGGCCTTGGAATCGAACTCGAGCAGGCCGTCGCGAACGTTGAGCTTGCCAATCCGCAAGGCGATGAGATCTTCCACAACGTTGCCGCCCGTCTTCTTCAGTTTGGGTTCGGGCAGGTTCGTTGTGCCGTCCTCCGCCACATAGATATGGATCTGCGGCTTTTCCACGGTGAGTTCGTCCAGGCGGACGTCACGGCCCAACCAGGAGAGCACTGTCAGGCCCAATTGGACGCGGTCGGCATGGAACAGGGGGGCCAGTCCCTGTGCTTCCTTGCCGTGCAGTGTGAACTGGTTTGCGCGCGCTGTCAGAGTGCTCCACTCGAAATCGAAGCCGTTGAGGGTCGCTTTGCCGCCCGAGGCGCGCTCCACCTGTTCCACGATGGCGGAGCGGATCTTCTCGCGGAGCCAGTCACTGCGCAGGACGAAAACAACAGCCGCTGAAACCGCCAGTAGCAGGACCGCGAGGGAGGCCAGAATCCATTTCCAACGGCGCCTCATGGCTTAACCTCCGCGCCCAGAACAGGCTCGAAGTAGCGGACCTTGACCGTCGCCCGCATCTGCGCCAGCCATTGATCCACCGCCTGATTCGTCTTGCGGAGCATGAGCACCTGCGACACCTGCTCCCGCACATCATCCAGCGGCGGCGTTGGCGCGTCCGGAGCCCTGCGGCGGAACTGGGGAACAAACTCGTCGGTGTAGTACTTCCTGATCTCGTCATCTGTGATCTGGACGCCGGGCGAGAAACGGAAGTCGATGAAGCGGGTCACACTGATGCGCCAGAGCACCTCTTCCGTGAAGTCGTCCTCGCTGAAACCGTAGCGGGCCAGCAGGGCCTCAAACTGCTCGCGGGTCACATTGCGCTGCTTAATGAAATCCTGGATCCGCGCCTCGGCCTCGGCGCGGGTGGGTGCGGCGTACCGGCTGAGCTCGATTTCACGATGGATCAGCGCCTGGTCAATGAGCCTGTCCGCAGCCTTGCGGCGTGCCTCGATTGTGTCTTCCAGCGGGCTGTTGTCGACCAGGGCAAGGATTCGCAGGTGCCGGCGGATGGCGCTGAGAGTCACAACCTGCTGCCCGGCAGAGGCCGCCACGCGATCGAGCACGACCCTTTGGGCCTGCAGGCTGCCGGCCAGAACCAGGATGGATAGCGCTCGTCTCAGCATGCGTTAGAAGGCCTGTCCAATCGAGAAATGCCACTGGAAGCGGCTGACGCGCTGGGGCACATTGTATTGCCCTGTGCCGTTGATCAGGTCGTCCCGGCTGCCGGCGAATCCCACGAACCGCGGAGTATTGGGGGCGTAGGCCAAATCCAGGCGGAGCGGACCTACCGGCGTTTTGATGCGGAAGCCCAGGCCCATGGCCTGAACCGTATAGTCGAAGTCCTGCTGATTCCTCTGGCGGTAACGGAAGGAAATGTTGTCCAGGGAGGAAAACACGTTACCCATGTCATGGAAGAGAACGCCGCTGAGGTTCGTCCCGACCAGAGGGAAGCGCAGCTCGTGCTGGAAGAAAAGGAAGGCTGCGCCGCCGATGGGGTAACCGGTGATCAGATCGCGCGGGCCGGCCTGGTTGTCGGGAAAGCCACGGTGGGTGGAGGCACCGCCGGCGTAGAAATTCTCCGGCAGGGGTACGGGTTCGTTGTCGAGATTGTGCAGCCATCCGAAGGATGTGGTTCTCGCAAACACGACCTCGCGGCGCAAGGGGTGGTAGGTCGAGTTCTTCGCCACCAGCCGGAAGTAATTGGTGCTCGTGCCCGAAAAGGGCACGGCGTAGCCCGCATCCAGCGTGTTGTAGAATCCGCGGCGCGCATCCAACGGGTCGTCGCGGTGGTCCTGAATAAACGAAGCCGATGCCGCGATTGTCTTCACCGGCTGCGAGTAGATGGGAATGAGAGTCGGATCGATTCTCAACGAGTTCCTGTCAATGAAGACGAACCGGGCCGTGGCGCGGTATTGCAGTGTGATGCCGCGGCTGACTTTCTGGCCCAGCTGCACGGAACTCTCGGAACGGTTCGAGGTGTAGGTGCGGACATCGCGCGAGCGGTCCACCAGGGAGCTGAACGTCAGGTTGAAGTTCTCGTTCCCCAAGAACTGCGGGGCCAGATAGCTGGCCAGCAGGCGCTGCTGGATGCTCGACACACGGATGGTAGCGCTGGCCGTGTGAGCCAGGCCGAAGATATTGGACCGCGTCAGGCCGATCTGGCCGCGCGGTGAAAAGCCGGAAGCCCCGGCCGGCGCATCGAAGCTGCTGCCTCCTCCGATGCGGCCAAACTCCGCGCCGAAACCGAGATTCAGCGAGTACTTCTTCGCCTCTTCCACCTGCAGCAGGACGTATTTGTCGCGCTCGCGGCCATCCGGATTCTGCACGGCTACGTCGACCTTGGCGAAGATGCCCAGGTCGTACAACCGGCGCTGGGTTTCGACAATGCTGCCCTGCGAGAGAGGCTGGCCTGGCGTTACGGCAAGCCGGTGGTTCACCAGGTCAGGACGCGTCGCCTTCAGCCCGCTCACCAGAATGTCCCGCACAAAGTTACGCCGGCCTTCCGTAACCGCGTATTTCAGTTTGATCCGGTTTGGCTCATCCGCCACAACGACCGAGGCATCGAAGGTGGCGTCGGGATAGCCGTTGTTGAAGTACCAGTTGAGGACATTGTCGCGGTCCGCGGCGACGCTTGCGACGGAGTAAGGCTGGCCGGGTGTCGAAGCCAACAAGCCGCGGATGACGTCCAGCAGTTGCAGGTCGACCCCGGTGAGCTCCAGGTCGATGACGAACCACTGGCTGCCTTCCTTGATCTCCAGGTCGACGCCAAGATCCGTGTCTTTCCCCTTGTAGCCGCGCTCCACCGTAGCTTTCACCTCGGCGTCACGGAAACCGTTGGATCGGTAAAGGTCCAGGATCGACGCCTCGTCCTGCTCCATCAGGCTTTGGCTGAACTGCCCCCTGCGATAGCGGGGAAAACGAGCCGGAATCATCTGGAGCCGTTCGCGAATCGTCTGCTGATCGAAGTACTTGTTGCCACCGACAGAAAGATGCACAAGACGGTAGCGCCGGCCTTTTTGGATTCGGAACTGAATGGTTTGTGCGCCGTTGGGCGTGGGATCGGCCAGCGAGTAACTCACCTTGGCGTCGTAGAAGCCTTGTGCCTCGAAATAACGCTCCAGGTTCATCTGGCCTTCCAGAAGCAACTCGCGGTCCACGGTCCGTTCCTGGTAGATGGGCAGCAGCCGCCGCAACTGTCCCTTGGAGACCTTGGCGCCCTCCGTCTTCACGAACACGCTCGGGCCGGCATGGATGAGGAAGTGCGGGGTGACGGTAACGGACTTGGGGTCGTAGTCTACCGAGGCGATGCGGATGGTGGCTTCGAGATGCTCCGTTTTGAGGTACGCATCTCTCATCCTCTCCACCGCGCGCTGGACCCGGCGGCTATCCATGTCTTTCCATCCGCGCAATCCGTACCAGCGTTGGAAATTTGTCAGCCGGATGAGCCGCTTCTCGCTCAGTGCCGGTTCCCCTTCGAAGATCGGCTTCGACAGTTTGGCGCGAGGACCAGGGTCTATATAGAAGTGGATATCCGTCTCTTCGGTCTCCGGCCGGGAATTCGTCTCGTGCCGGATGGTGGCTACGTAGAACCCGTTGCTTCGAAGTACCTCCTGCAGGCTGTTCTCCGCACCAGGCAGCAGGCTATCGTCGTATGGGTCGCCGAGCCCGAGTTTCGTGGCGTTCGTCAACTGGGCCGGGTTGGGCGGTTCCGGTACGCCTTCGACGGTGACACGGCTGACAAACGAGGCCGCGGTTGTCACAAAGATAACCTCGACCCCACCGCCCTTCGCCTCGCCTTCGGCCACAATGTCGGTGTAACGTCCGCTGGTCCAGAGTTTTTCGATCGCTTTGCTGAGCGGAACTTCAGCCAGCGTGTCGCCGGTTCGCAGCCCGATTAGCAATGCAAGTTGTTCTTTGGAAAGGGGTTGCTTCTCCGGTTCGAAGCGGATCGACTCAATCGTCTTGCCGTAAAAAGTCGACAGGTTCTCGTTGCCCCAAGTCGGAGCCGCACCCGCCAACAGACACGTCAGCAATGCCGTCCAAAGCCCAGGCTGATTCACACATTGTCATCTTAACAGCCTCGGTTGCTACGATTTTGAGTGATGACTGATTCCGAGCGCGACCGCTACAGCCGTCAGATCCTGCTTCCCGGCATTGGCGCCCCTGGGCAGCAACTCCTGCTCGACGCCTGCGTGGCAGTAGTGGGTTGTGGTGCCCTGGGTGCATTCCACGCCGGAGCACTCGCCCGGGCGGGCGTCGGCCGTATCCTGCTGGTCGACCGCGACTTCGTGGAGCTCAGCAACCTGCAGCGCCAGTGGCTCTACGAGGAATCGGATGTCCGCGAGGCCTTGCCGAAGGCGGTGGCTGCTGCCCGCGCGATCGGCCGGATCAACTCCGGAGTCCGGGCCGAACCCCTGGTGGATGACCTGACCGCCGGTAATATCGATGACCTGCTCCAACCCGCCTCGCTGATCCTCGACGGCACGGACAACTTTGAAACCCGGTATCTGCTCAATGATTATGCGGTCGACCGCGCCATCCCGTGGATCTATGGTGGCGCAGTGGGCACTTACGGCCTGGCCATGCCGATTCTGCCGGGCCGGGCAGCCTGTTTCGAGTGCGTCTATCCCGAACCGCCGGCCGGCGCGCAGCCGACCTGCGATACCGCCGGGGTATTGAATACCATCACCAGCCTGGTGGCCTCCTGGCAGGTTTCGCTGGCGCTGCGGTTGCTCTGCGGGCAGAACGTGGAGCCGCGCATCTCCACCTTCGACGCCTGGACGGGGAACGTGCGACAGGTCTCGATGCCGGAGGCTGATCCGGACTGTCCGGCATGCGGGGGCAATCGCACCTGCCGCCACCTGCACGGAGAGGATCGTGTACCCATCAGCCTCTGCGGCCGCAATGCGGTACAGATTCACGACCGCCGCCGACCTCTCGATCTGGACATGCTGGCCGCCAGCCTTTCACCGCTGGGAGAGGTACGGTCTAACGGCTTTGCCCTCCGATTTGTGGTGCAACCTTACGAGATGACGATCTTCCCGGATGGGCGGGCCATCATCAAAGGCACCCAGGATCCCGGCCTGGCACGCAGCCTGTACTCCCGCTATATCGGCAACTGATTTGCTGTCAGCCGGCTACGCGGTAAGATAGGAACTGCGGGCGGTTAGCTCAGCTGGTTAGAGCGCCTGCCTTACAAGCAGGAAGTCGGGGGTTCAAGTCCCTCACCGCCCACCATCTCCTTCGTTGATTCCACGGCGCTTATCAGCCGCCAACTCCACTCAGATACTTCAGGGATCGGCTCGCGACAGCCCATGCCAGCAGGCGTGAACTTGGAGTTCCGCTCAGTCGGAGACCTCCAGAATCACTTCCAGTTCCACCGGTACCCCCAGCGGCAGGCTTGTCACCCCAATCACGAGCCGCGCCGATATCCTCTCCTTTCCGAAGATCTCCTGGAAAAGATCCGAGGCGCCGTCAGCGATCCGGGGCTGTTCCACCGGATCTCCGGCGGCTGCGATGTAAACGCCAATCCGGACCACGCGGGTGATCCTGTCCAGCGATCCCAGGTGCTGGCGCGCCACGGCCAGTGCGTTGAGGGCCGTCGCGCGCGCCGCATCGTAGCCCTGTGTAGCACTCAACTCCATCCCGACGCGGCCCTGGAACCTGGGCTCGTGCCCGTCGATGGGGAGCATTCCGCTCAGGAACAACAGATTGGCGGTTCGAACCGCAGGCAGGTAGGCGCCCAACGGCGTTGGTACGCGCGGCAGCTCAATGCCTTTCATGGCAAGCCGGGCCTCAGCGCTTTCCACCAGTGGCCGGTTGTTGTTGTGGTCGATCACTTCTTCCATACTTCCCCCCGGTGGATTCTCCTGGAGCCACTTCCGGACCGGCCCAACGGCTCTCCTGCTCTGGTGGGCTAAACCAGTCTGATGGTGACGTCAACATTGCCCCGGATGGCTTTGGAATAGGGACAAGTCTGATCGGCGGAGTCTACCAGCGCCTGGGCGAGTTGACGTTCCAAGCCCGGCAGATTTACGCTGAGCCGGGCGCGCAGGGAGTAGGCGCCGCCACTCAGACAGAGATCCACCTCACTGTCGATCGTCATGTCAGCGGGCAGCGTGACACGCCTCTTGCTGGCGGCGATCCCTATTGCACCCTCGAAGCAGGCCGCCCAGCCGGCGGCAAACATCTGCTCGGGATTTGCGCCGGTCCCGAGGAAACCCGGCGCGGAGAACCTGACATCCAGGCGGCCATCCTCACTACGCGCCACACCGTGATCGCGCCCGCCGGTGGTGTGGACCTTGGCGGTGTATAGAACTTTCTCGAGTTGAGTCATCATCAGTGTTCCCTCTTCGATTCAGCCGTCAGTCGATCCTGATCGGTCCCGGAGTCCACCGGTTCTGCGATTCGCTCGACTGGACGCAGGGCCCCATCCGATACCATGAGTGGAATCCGCCGCGTGAACCCTGCCCTTCTACCATTTGCCCCTGTGAGACCCGCCATCCACGTGCAGGATCTCGCCGGTGACCTGCCGCGCCTCCGTCAGGTAGACGACCGCATCGACGATGTCTTCCACGGTCGAGATTGTGCCCATCGGCGACAGCGTCTGCAGAGTGTCCTCGGAATCACCGGCATGCAGCGGGGTATCCACCACGCCAGGCGCCACGGCATTAAACCGGATGTGCTCCTTTGCATACTCGAGCGCCAGGCTCCTCAGCGCAGACTCCAGTCCGCCTTTCGTGAGCATGGGCAGGGAGGCTGGCACGCCGAGAATCGGGTTGTCAGCCAGCGCGGCCGTGATCGCCACGATGCTGCCACCGGATCGCTGCGCCAGCATCTGCTGGACCGCAAGTTGAGTGATGTAAATGAACCCCTCGAGATTGGTGGAGACCAGCGCTCGAAAGTCCGCTGGGGTGTAGTCCGTGAACGGCATCGGAAGGAAGATGCCTGCATTGGCGACGACGGCGTCGATCCCGCCGAACCTCGCTATCGCTACATCCGCGACCTGCCGCGCAGTTTCTATCCCGCCGATGTCTCCATCGACAAGCGCGAGCGCCTTGGAAGCAGGGATCTCCCTGGCCTTTGTTGCGTTGCGTGATGTGCCCACCACATTGTATCCGCGGGCCAGGAAGGCTCGGACAGCACCGGCACCGATGCCTTGCGAGGCTCCTGTGACAATCACCGTTTTCTGGTTTCTGGCCATATATCGCCTCTTCCGATCCCGCCACAAGCCGATGGTGCGTTTCTCTTGAGCCGAAATCTCGATTCCGATTAAGCCAGAGGATCCGCGCTGAATCTATTGGACGAAGGTATTGCCTCCTGTCTTTGCTGCCGTACGAGGAGATTCAGCCCCCCCAAAAGATGGAACCTGGTTGGACCTCGCAGACCAATACCAAAGGACAATGGACGGATTTCTGTCCAGCGGCGCATTCTGTATCTGATGCAGTGTCGCCAGAAGAAGACCGCCGACCAACTGGGCTTCGGTCGCGTTGTCGATGCGCTTCCGGAAATGGGGTGCACTGGACGCCCGGCCGGGAGATCCTGCAGCGCCCTCCCCTGTACCGTCGATGCCGCGGCGGAAGCACCAGGCGCAGAGGCTCGAACAATGCCTGACGGGAACGATTCGGGGTGCCTCGCGAGGAGGTACGTCTGATGACGCCGCGATCTCTTGTGTCGGTCGTAGATGACGACGAATCCGTGCGTGAGTCGTTGCCGGATCTACTGACAGAATTCGGCTTTGAGGCGTTGACCTTCGCTTCGGCGGAGGAGTTCCTGGCGTCCAATCGCATGGGCGAAACCGGGTGCCTGATCCTCGACATCTCCATGCCCGGCATGTCCGGTCCCGAACTACAGCGGGAATTGTCACGCCTGAAGCTCGAGATTCCGATCGTCTTCATCACGGGACAAGGGGATGAGACGGTCCGGCCGCGCCTGATCGAACAAGGCGCCGTGGATTGCCTGTTCAAGCCGTTCAGTGATACGGCGCTGCTTACGGCGCTCAAGACCGCATTTCGCCTGCAGTGAGCATGTCAATCCACCTTCAAATCAGGAATGAGGGGATAGAATGAACGAAGCAGCAGCACCAAGCCGGGAATTGAGGGCATCCCTCGTGCCAGACCCCACTCCAATCGTGTTCGTGGTCGACGACGATGTCTCTGTGCGTGAATCGCTCGAATTGCTCATTCGCCACGAAGGCTGGCAGCCGGTTCTGTTCGCGTCCGCCCGGGCATTCCTCGCCAACCCAAGAGTGACGGTACCCAGTTGCCTGGTGCTGGACGTGAGTCTTCCCGATTTGAATGGCCTCGACCTGCAGACGCGGATCGCCGTCGATCGCAGCGAAATGCCGATCATCTTCATTACCGGGTATGGCGATGTACCCACAAGTGTCCGGGCGATGAAAGCAGGCGCCGTTGAATTCCTGATGAAACCCTTTGGCGACGAGGTGCTGTTGTCTGCCATCCGAGGCGCGCTCCGGCGCAGCCAGGCCGCTTTGGGCGTGGAAGAGGAAATCCGCTCGCTCAGGACCTGCTATGAAACGCTCAGCCGCCGCGAACGGGAGGTCATGGCCCTGGTCGTATCCGGCCTGTTGAACAAACAAGTGGGTAGTGAACTCGGGATCAGCGAGATCACTGTGAAGGCACACCGCGGCAGCGTGATGCGGAAGATGAAGGCCGATTCTCTGGCCGACCTCGTCAAGATGGCAGCCAGGCTTCGCCTCGCGCCCGAACCTTCCAGTTGACGCCCTGCTTGCCGTTCAGTGCCTGCACGAACCGGCTCGCACCCCAATCTCCAAAAAACCAGGGCTCCCGCCGGAACGGGAGCCCTCCGCCGGCTGACTGCACCGGCGCTCGCACGTGACCTGACTTTTACTTCGAGAAGCTGAACATCCCCGGCTTCAGCACCATCATGAAACCAGCTGTGATCATCGTCTGATGTTTCGACGCGCCTGGGATCTGGCCTACCTGGAAGAAGGGCTGGTCCGACCAGTCCCGGCGGTATTCCAGCCTGGCGATGAAACTATCGTTGAACTTCCATTCGCCCGTGCCCGTGAACTCCTTGAAAGCCTGCGGCGTTCCTGTCCAGAAGCCGTCCTTGTCGCTGTAGTACTCGATTCGGGGCGCTACCGCCAGGTGCTTCGTCAGAGCAAACCGCGCCGCTGTCGCCATGCCCCAGAATGTGCCCGAACCGCCGCCGGCATACTTGCTGTTGCCGACGTCCAGGTTGTAGTAGGCCGAGATTCTGTCCGTCGCCGTCACGGTCACAGCCAGATCGTAGAAGTTTCTCCAGCCCTTGTTCGTATTGGTGTTTTCAGGCCCGGTGTAGTAGTTATTCGAAACCACTACTTTCTTGAGGGTGTTCAAACTCGTAAAGCCGAAGGTCTTGCCCGAGTTGTTGTCCCGCATCAGATTCCAGCCGGTAACGGCCTGTCCACCGACTGACCACGTCGGAGTCACCGGCACCGTCACGCGCAGGCCGGTGTGATAGTAGGGGCCAAACGCAAACAACAGAGACCGCGAATAGTTCCAGTTCAGGTGCGACTCCGTCACTTCAGCGCCTGCCGATGTGACGAACTTGCCGAAATCCACCGTGACACCCTTCCAGCCCTTGGGCTTCAAGGTCACATAGGCATTCAACAGGTGACGCGACCAATCTGTGTGCTTGGGCTCGCTCAGGAAGAATGAGTCGTAGGTGCGGCCGTCGCCCACGTCCACTCGGAATCCGATCGGATTGGCATCATAACTGAATGAGGCAGTCGCACTGTTCAAGCTGAACTTGTTAGCAGTGATGTTCAAAGCCTGCAGTTGTGAGAAGCGCGAGGACGGATTGTTCTCATTCTGGTTGTAGTAAACGTCCACATAGCCGCTGGCGCTGAACCCTTTGTAGGTCCACGCTGTGGGCGGCGGGGCATCTGCCGGCGGCGCTGCCGGAGTCGTTGTCGGGGCCGGAGCGCCTTGATCCTGTGCGAAGGCAAAGGCACTCAGGCAGAGAGTCAGTGAGCAGAGAATTCCGTAGTTACGCATGGCTATGTTGTTTCGTGATGTACTTGCGGATCGATGCCACACCGGCATTCCAGACGAGGGAGATGAAGCCGTGCGCAGTCCCGGATGCCCCGCGGCAATCAGTCGTGGCCGCGCGAGGAACGTGAATCAACCAGGTTTTAGTGAGTATGTCGGCTTTCACCTCCAGTGACAAATCGAGACTTTTTATAAGAGCCATCAATGGTGTCGATTCATTCGCGTTGGCGGCCCGAATGACCACCAACGGCCCCGCCACCCGAAAGGCTGGTCTCTCAGCCCGTCTCGCCCGCCGCCCGGTACCCTTTCATGCTGTCCTGCAAGGCATTAGGAAGTCATCAGGAACTCCTATGGACTCCATAAGCGTTTGCGATACCCGGCTTCCCTTTCGGATTCCGTAACTTCCTGGAGCGAAATCCCGGGGCAAGACCACTACATTCCTGGGCGGCCAATCGCCGCCTTGTCGTGGATGTTACAGATGAATCCGTTCACAGTTTCGCGGCTCTCATCGCGGCCGCTCGTCACCGTTCTGATGGCCAATTACAACTACGAGCGTTGGATTGGCCGTGCCCTCGAAAGCCTGCTCGCGCAGACCTATCCCCACTGGGAAGTTGTCGTCTGCGACGACGGCTCCACCGACACCTCCCGGGAGATCGTCGCTTCTTACGCGCGGAGGCATGATCGCATCCATCTGGTCACTCAGGCGAATGCCGGCATGGCTGCGGCCCTCAACACGGCATTCCGGCACGCGCGCGGCGAACTCGTCGCCTTACTGGATTCCGATGACGAGTGGCTGCCGGGCCGGCTTCAAACCGTCGTCCATCAATTCAACCTGACCCCGCAGGCGGGCACAGTGACCCACCTGGTTCGAGCCGTACATGCCCGTGGACAGGTTCTGAAACCAATCCACCCGCGGCGCCTCGATTCGGGTTGGCTGGCCCCCTCGATGCTCGCCGGCCGCGAACCCGGCCTGCCGCCTTGCTCCGGTCTCACATTCCATACGGAAGTGGCACGCCGCATCTTTCCACTACCGGCTCACTTCCGGCGCTGCGCGGACAAGATCGCCCAGGATCGAGCGGCCCTGCTGGCACCTGTCTCCGCTATCCGCCACCCCCTGTCCCTTTACCGCATCCATGGCTCCAATCTCACCGGCCTTAGCGGCCCCTGCAGCTTGGCCGCTCTGGAGAGCAATTTCGAATTTCTGGAGCAACTCTGGGACGATCGCCGTTCCTTCGTGTTGGCCCAGCACGGATTCCTGCCCGACGCAGGCCCGTGGCGCAACATCGAGTCCGCGCATCTCCAGTTGGCGCGCCGCCTCTTCACCGGCGAGCCCGGTGCACCGGATTTCCTCCGCGTTCTCCCATCGTGCGTCCAACGCCAGGTCTGGAGGCTGCTGCTGGCCCTGCCCGCACCCGCGGCGCAAGCCGCCCTGCGGGTCTGGTGGTCAGAGAATGCCGTCAAACGCCTCTTCCGCAACTCGTGGGATCTGCTGCGGCAACCCGTCTGAAACGCAATGCCGCCCACCGCTGTCGCCCAGGTCGTCGGCTGCATGCGACGCGCCGGCATCGAGACCTGGCTCATGAACGTCGTGCGCCGGCTGGACCCGCGCCGCTTCCAGTTCACCTTCTGCGTCCATTCCGAACAGGAAGCCGATTACGATCAGGAACTCCTCGCCCGCGGCTGCAGGCTCGTCCGCATCGGCTGCTCTAAACACTCGCCGGCTTACCCCGCTGCCTTGGCCCGCTGTCTCCAGAGCGCTGGTCCGTTCGATGTGCTTCACAGCCACGAGCACCAGATCAGCGGCGTCATCCTGGCCGTCGCCCGTTCCCTCGGTATCGCCACGCGCATCGCACACAGCCACAATGACACCTCCCGCAATGACAGCCTGCCGAATCTGCCGCGTTTCACTTACCGCGCAGTGATGCGCCGCCTCATCCGGCGGCACGCCACGCAAGGACTGGCCTGCAGCGAACTGGCCGCACCCTCCCTCTACGGACCCGCCTGGCGCAACGACCCGCGTTTCCAGATCCTGCCCTACGGCTTCGACTTCGATCGTTTCGCCAACGTGCGCAAAAATCCCACAGTGCGCTCGGAGTTGGGTATCCCTTCAGATCGATGGGTCATCGGCCATGTGGGTAGAATGGAGCCCCAGAAAAACCACTCCTTCCTACTGGAAATCGCACTTCGTCTGAGAGTACTCGACCCTCGCTGCCACTTTCTCATCGTGGGCGACGGAACGTTGCGGCCGGCTATCGAAGCCAGGATCGCCAGGCACGGGCTGGCCGATCGAATCACCGTTCTCCCCAGCAGGCCGGATGTGCCCGAACTTCTCATTAACGCCGTGGACTGCTTCCTGTTTCCTTCCCTGCACGAGGGGCTGCCACTGGCGCTCATCGAAGCTCAGGCCGCGGCTCTGCCCTGCGTATTCTCAGACACCATCACCCGCGAGGCCAATCTTTTCGCGCATTCCAACCGGGTGCTATCCCTGGACCGCACTCCTGACGAGTGGGCTGCCCGGATCCGAGAGCTGCGCGGGCAGGCTGTCACTGCCGCACCCGCCGATCGGGCAGCGCGACTGAAGAGGACTCCACTGGCCATCGAGGAGAGCGTCCGCCGTCTCGAAACGCTCTATGGAGCTCATCATGCCGTTGCTCAATGACCGGTTGAACATCCTCCACATCACAGCCCGCTCAGACACGGGCGGCGGTCCTGAAGTGATCCGCCAGCTGATCGCGGGAAGCCCTCCGCACCTCCGTCATTTCGTCGCCGGCCCGGCGGCGCCCCCATACTGGGAACGCTGGGGCGGCCTGCTCGGCCCGGGATCGCTCCAACCCATTCCTGGCGGACGCTTCCACCCGCGCGTCCTCCCCAGGCTGGCGGGTTTCGCCGAACGATCAGATATCCATCTCATTCACGCCCATGGCTTCGGCGGGGGCCTCTACGCGCGCCCTGTCGCCGCATGGCTGCGCATCCCGTGCCTTCACACATTTCATGGCTTCTATCCGCGCGGGCTATCCGGCTTGATCCGGCAGGGCTTGGAGAACCTCCTGTCGCCGCTGACGGCCGCCGGTATAGCGGTCTCCCCCTCGGAGGCCGGTCTCATCGGACGCAGGATTCCCTGGCTGCGAGGCCGTCTCACTGTCGTGCCAAATGGAGTACCTTTCCCACTTGCTCCACCAGCCCGCCTCGCCTGTCCCCTGCGGATCGTGGCCATCAACCGCCTGGAATCCCAGAAGAATCCTCTGGCCCTGGTCCGCATAGCGGAAATCTGCGCCCACCGTATGGGTCATGGCGCCTTTCAGCTGCGGATTATCGGTGATGGGCCGCTGCGTCCGTTGGTCGAACGCGAGATCCGCACCCGCGGTCTGAGTTCCATAGTCCGTCTGCTTGGCACGCTGCCCGATTGCGGGCAGGAACTGGCTGCGGCCTCCCTGTTCCTCTCCGCAGCGCACTGGGAGGGGATGTCGCTGGCGCTGCTGGAGGCAATGGCACACGGAGTCGTCCCCATCGTCTCCCGCGTGATGGGGAATGTTGACGTTGTGGAGGATGGAGTGACCGGCGTCCTCTACTGTGCGGGGGATCTGGCAGCGGCAGCCAGGTCGATTTGCCTCCTGGCCCGGGATGATTCGTGTCGCAACCGTCTGGCTCTGCAAGCTCGCTCCACAATCGAGCGGCGTTTTTCCGCCTCCAGCACGATAGGCGCCTATTTCGCGCTCTATCGGGAACTGGCAGCAGCCGGGCAGGCGGCACCGCGGGCCATGGAGGTCCATCCATGAAAGTCGCCATCGTGCACGACTGGTCTGTCGGCTATGCGGGCTCGGAACGTGTCGTCGAGCAGCTCATTGCACTTTTTCCGCAGGCGAACCTCTACTTCGTGGCTGACTTTGTGCCCGCCGCCCAGCGCGGCTTCCTCTCGGGCCGGACCCCCACTACAACTTTTATTCAGAAGTTGCCTTGGGCCCGCCTCCTGGTCCGGAGCTACCTCCCGCTCATGCCCATCGCCGTGGAGACCATCGACCTCTCCGGCTATGACGTGATCGTCTCCAGTTCGCACGCGGTGGCTAAGGGGGTTCTCACCGCGCCGGGCCAGGTCCATATCTGCTACTGCCATACGCCGCTGCGCTACGCCTGGGACCTGCAGCACGAGTACCTCCGCGAGGCCGGACTCACGCGCGGTCTCCGGCGCGCTGCGGCCATCACCATGCTTCATTACCTCCGGATGTGGGACGTTCGAACCGCACACGGGGTCGACTGCTTCGTCGCCAACTCCAGTTTCATCGCTTCGCGCATCCGCCGTGTCTATGGCCGCGAGTCGGTCGTAGTGCATCCCCCAGTGGATACGGACTACTTCACGCTGTCGGAAGAAAAGCGAAGCTATTACTTCACGGCTTCGCGGCTCGTCCCCTACAAGCGGATCGGCCTGCTGCTCGACACATTCCGCCAGATGCCCGGCCGCCGGCTCCTTATCGCCGGAGATGGCCCCGGCCTCGCTCGCTACCGCCGCGACGCCCCGTCAAACGTCGAAGTCCTCGGCTCTGTCCCCCGTTCATCCCTTCGCCAGCTGATGCAGCATGCACGGGCCTTTGTTTTCGCAGCGGAAGAAGATTTCGGAATCGTCCTGGCCGAAGCCCAGGCCTGCGGTACACCCGCGATCTGCTACGGGCGCGGCGGCTCGCTCGACATTGTGATCGAGGGGGAGACCGGACTGTACTTCCACCACCCCACGGCTGAGTCGCTCGGCGAGGCGATCGGCCGCTTCGAAGCCAGCACGGTCCGCTGGGATCCGCAGGCAATCCGCCGCAACGCCCTGCGCTTCAGCATTCAGTCTTTCCGTTCCAGTTTTCTGCGGGTCTATGAATCGGCAAGATACCTGCAGCCAGAGCGGGAAGCGCTCGAGGTGGGGCGATGAGCAGTCCTGCGATCGCCGTCGGGCATCCCGGTATCGTCCGGCGCCCCAGTTCGCTCTGGGCTGCCGACTGTGCCATGGTCCTTGCCGACATCGCGGCCATCCTGTCCGCTACTCTTCTTGCGGTGCTTCTGCGCTACTGGATCGCTGGACCCTACGACCTTGGCTTCTATCTGAAGCTCATCCCAATGGCGTTGCTGCATCCGCTATCTCTTGGGATGGCCGGCATGTACCCGGCCCGGGGCCTTAATCCTGTCGCGGAACTCCGTGGCCTTTGTCAGGCTGCCACGTTCACGTTTCTGTGCCTGGCCGCCGTCACTTTTTTCCAGCGCGACGCGATCGCCTACTCCAGGCTCGCCTTGCTGCTGGCCTGGCTACTGACCATGGTGTTCAGCCCGTGCCTGCGGCAATCGGCGCGCTACAGCCTGGGCAAAGCCGGCTGCTGGGGTGCGCGCGCGGTAGTTCTGGGTTGTGGCGAAGCGGGGCGGAATCTGGCTACTGCACTCGCCGCGCAACCCTCTCTCGGTTTTGAGGTCGTGGCCATCCTCGATACCCGGCCGGACGCCTCTCCAAGCAGGGAATCGCAAGCTGCCGCCGGGCTCGAACAGGCCCCTGCACTCGCAATCGAGACTGGAGCCACGTACGCCATCCTGGCTATGCCTCAGGTTTCGGGCTCACAGCTGACTACCCTGATTGAGCGCTACCTCTGGCCGTACAGGCATGTCCTGATTCTGCCTGGGCTCTTCGGGATCTCCAGCCTCGACACGGCCACCCGCGAGGTTGCCGGCGTGCTCGGTGTCGAAGTCAGCCACCGGTTGATTTGTCCGGCGCCGCGCTTCTTCAAGCGAATCTGCGATCTGACTCTCGCCATCGCCGGCGGTCTAGTGGCCCTCCCCCTGTTGGTCTTTCTTGCGTTGGCAATCCGGCTTACTTCCCCAGGTCCAGTCTTCTACGCGAGTCCGCGTATCGGCGAGAACGGCCGGCGTTTCCTGGCCTGGAAATTTCGCACCATGGTGGTTGGCGCCACGGAGGTCCTTCGCAGGCATCTTGATCGCTCGCCGGAGCTTCGCGCCGAATACGAACGGGAAAGTAAACTTCGGCACGACCCGCGGATCACCTGGATCGGACGCTGGCTGCGCCGCACCAGCCTGGATGAACTCCCCCAGTTGTGGAACGTGATTCGGGGTGAAATGAGCCTGGTAGGTCCGCGTCCCATCCTCGAGCATGAAATCGCCCGCTACGGTTCCTGCTACCAGCTCTACAAGAGAACGCGGCCGGGCCTTACCGGGCTCTGGCAGGTCTCCGGCCGCAACAATACTACCTACGCACAACGCCTCGGCTACGTTGAGTACTACGTCCGGAATTGGTCAGTCTGGCTGGACCTTTACATCCTGTGCCGTACCGTCAAGGTTGTGCTGACAGGCGAGGGTGCCTATTGAGAACCCCTGGCGCCGGTCTGTGGCGACAAGGCCCGGATCGAAGGCCAGCCATGGAAGTGCCAGTCGCAGTTCCAGCATCGGTAGCGGCGAACACCGAGAACGGCATAGAAGTGGTCCAGGGGACCCCGGCGGTGCATGCGGCGCACGTCTATGGAGCCGTACTGGGGGCAACACAGTCTCAGAAAACGCGCCGCGTAACTCGAAACCGGAAGTGACAACATGGGCGCAATTCCTTCTACTCATCAGAAGTGGCGGCCAGCATGATCACGGCAACCACCAGTGAGGCAAAAGCCGGATTCTGGCTCATGGGGTAATCCAGCATGCCGTGCAACAGGACGACCAGCGCTCCAGCGCCCCAAAGCGACCGCAGCAACCGCGGCGCCGCCATTCCCGCAAACCCAAGCATCGCCAGCAACATGGGCACTCCGCCCTCAGCCGCCCACTGCAACCAGTCCTGATGCGCGGTATTCACGAAAAGTCCGATATCCATATCGGCATAAGCGGGATAGACATTGGGAAAACTTCCGAGTCCAAATCCGGTGGCGGGCCTTTCAGCGATCATCGTCAAAGTCGACTTCCAGATGGGCAATCGGAGGTCCAGCCTCGGATCCAATCCAGTCAATCGCTCCAGCATGCCGGTCCAACCCGCCAGCACCCCCCCGGCCACGGCCAGAAGGGCGAGCGAAATGCCAGACCAGACCGCGGTTCTCCCACGCACCGCGCCCGAGACGTACGCCGCTGCCATGAACAAACCCAATTCCAACAGTGCCATCAATAGCCCCGACCTGGAGGCACTGGCCAGGATCCCTCCAAACAGAAGAGCCGCCGCGGCGAACCAAAGTAGCGCCTGCTGGCGATCCTTCAGTGCCTGGAAGAGGACCACCGGGAGGACCAGTTCAACAAACTGTGCAAACTTGTTGTGATAGAGGAACGGTCCGAAGACACGCTCAGTGTAGCCGCTATCAAATAGCCAGAAAACGCGGCCGCCCGCGGTCCAGCACTGGAGGATGGACTCCAATGCCAGCACGGTCCCAAAGACCGCAAAGAGGACGCGGAAACGCCGCGCTTCTCCGGTCAGTTGCGCGGCAACAAACGCTGTCGCGAAATGCCCGGTCCAAATCAGGACGGATTCGGACGTGTTCCAACGATCCACGCTCCAGCCAAACGCGAGTTGGCACAAACCCCAGCAAGGGACAGCGCCCAGCGGCCAAAGCAGCGGGTGCCAGCGCGGAACTCGGCCTGCCCTCCAGGCCCGGAAGACGCAAACCGCTGCCAGTAGCAGAATCCCGATCTGATACGATGCCACGGCCCACCGGTCGCGTACCCAGAGAGTCAAGATGCCCCAAGCTAAACAAAGAAATAGAGCTGTACTCATGACAATGGCTCCGCGCGCAGTTCCACACGGCGCAGGGAAACGTCGCCCTGCATCCGGATCCGCCCCGGCCGCCGGGCCGCCACCAGGGCCAGGCGCACCAGCCGGTCTCCGGGCGGCCCGTGATAGCGCTGCCGTGTCACGGTCCACTCGTCGCCCTGCAGCGGCGCCTGATCGGATTCATAAGGCAGCGAGGTTTCGCTATCGAGGATCCTCCAGTACAGGGCGGAGTCAGCGGAATCAATGTTTTGCGTCCGCGCGTCCACCGTCAGAATCCAGTTCCGGCCGCCCCGCAAGAAAACCCATTGCTGCAGGAGAACGGTCTCTTCGGGTTGTGATCCAGTCAAGGTAAACCGCAGCCCTTGGCCCCCGGTTAGGGTGAGGCTCGAAATGCCGTTCGTTGCTGGAACCTGCCAGTCGAAGCCGGTCTCAAGAAACGAGCCGTGCAGGTCAGGATTCGTCAGCGGCGCGTCCACGGAAGGCGCTTCGTACGGGACCAAGTGCTTCCTGCACATCGAGATCCACAACCGGAAGGCCTCCTCCGGGCGGCCTGTCTTCGCCAGAGTCCCGATGGCATCGATCAGCACAGGAACCGCCTCGCCACGCTCGCCGGGCCGGGCGCAGGCGACAACCGCTTCCGCGGTCGGGAGCAGCTGATCTTCCGCTGGCTGTGTCACCAGAAACCGCAGCAGAGCCAAACGCAGGTCGAGCCGCGCCGGCAGCACCTGGCGAAGCAAAAACTCCGCCGTCGCGCCTTGCGCAAAGCACTCCCGGAACATTGCCGTACGATCCCAAAACGAGCGATCAAAGGCTGCACTGGCCCAACGCCAGAATTCCGGCTTCCTGCCTTGCCGCGCATAAAACAGGGAAAGGCTCCAACGCGGCAGCCACAACCGGTTCAACGCGGCTCCGCGCAGCAGCAGCCGTTCTGCGGCATCCGCGTGCCCTGCTGATTCCAAAGGCATTGCGGCCGCGACCGCCGCCTCGGCATTGCGTGGATCCAGTTCGAGGCTGTGAAGCCACACCGGCAGGGCATCTCCGCCCTCCTGTTCTCTGAGGCGGGCCGCCGCCCGCCAACACTCGGGATTCCCTCGCACGGAGCGGCACCACTGCTCCGCCCCGTATGAGGAATCGATCCGCCGCCAACCCCATTCCGCCCGGGCGCGTTGCAGGTGGAGACCGGCGGCAACAGCGAATACCAACAACAACGCCAAGGGCGCAAATCGACTCACTTTGCTCATGACTCGCCGATATGTGTAGTGGGCGCGGTTGAGAAATTCTTTCGCGGAAATCCACCACTTTGCGTAGGAAGGTTCGAGAAAGTGAACTGGAAACAAGTATTTGGATTAGTCGGGATGACGCTGCTCTTGGCGCTGGGCGCACTGGCGGCGAACGCAGTGATCGGGCAGGCGATCTCCCAGGGAAGCATGGATGTGGACCACGCGCTGGCAGCGGGCATCGCGCCGCTATCCAGCGGCTCGGTGGTGAAGACCGCCGAAGCCCCAGGGCGAATCGTGCTGCTGAATGGCGCGCGCGGCTCAGTCGGGCCAGCCAGCCAGGCAGAAATCTATACGGACAGGATCGTTTTGAGGGCTGGTCAAGCGGCCATCTCTTCCGGGGCCGGCTATCGAGTCCAGGCCGTCGGGTACATCGTGGCGCCGGAGTCAGGCGCTCAAGCGAAAGTAGAGATCAGGCACGGTCAGGTAGCGGTCGGCGCGTCGAACGGTCGGGTCTCTGTCTCGAACCGGGAGGGTATTCTGCTGGCTCGGGTGAATCCGGAAACGGCGCTCTCCTTTGAACCGGCGCCTGTCCCGGCAGCCCTATCCAAACTAACCGGTAAAGTCATGAAGCGTGGGGATCAGTTCTTTCTCACGGACGAACTCACCCACATTGAGGTGGAACTGGTGGGCAAGGACCTGGCCTCGCTGGCAGGTCAGCGCGTGCGTGTGATGGGCAAGGCAAAGCAAGGAACCGATCACCAAATCCTGGAGTTGATGGAGGTTAGCCGCGAAGAAGGGGCTGCCGGAAGTTCCACCGCAGCGAAGGCAGCGACAGGGGTCAGCCATGGGACGAAGATCGGACTGGCTGTGGTGGGCGGCGCCGTCGCCGCCGCCGGAGTCAGCTTGGGTGCGATCAGCCGCTGAAGTCGTTTTCGGGAGGCGGGTGGCGGTCTTGCAGGCGCAGCCACCCACTCCGGTTCTCCCCCACAATAGGCAGTGATGCCACGTGTTCTGTTTGTCTTCACGGGTGGAACCATTTCCATGCGCTTCGACCCGGCTACGGGTGGGGCCGTGCCAGCCCTGAGCGGAGAGGAGATCCTGGCCTACGACCCTGGGCTCGGGGAATTCGCTGATCTGGAAGTGATTGACTTTGGACGCTTTCCGGGGCCACATGTGACTCCGGACCGCATATGGGCCCTCTCTGAGCTCATCGCTCAACAGTTAACCCGCCCTGAGATTGACGGCGTGGTTGTCACTCACGGGACGGATACACTCGAGGAGACCGCCTACCTGTTGGACCTGCGGCACACGAGTCCGAAGCCCGTGGCGTTTGTTGGCGCGATCCGGAACAGTTCGGAGCTTGGCTACGACGGGCCGGCAAACCTCCGCGCCGCTTTGCGCACGGTCATCGAACCTCAGGCCCGGAATCAGGGCGTTTTCGTGGTGCTGAACCAGATGATCCACGCTGCATCGGAGGTCACCAAAACCAGCACACAGCAACTGGATACGTTCCAGAGCCCGCTCTTCGGGCCGCTCGGATTGGTCGATGACGACCGCGTCCTGTTTGCGCGCAAGCTGGCCACTCGCCCCACAATTGACACCGCGGCCTGGGAGACTCGCGTGGACATCGTTGTGATGTATGCGGGCGCTGACAGCCGCTTCGTCGACTTCGCCCGCGAGCAGGGTGCGCAGGGCCTGGTGATCGAAGGAACCGGCCGGGGCAACGTGCCGCCTGCCGCTGTGCCCGGGATCCAAAGAGCCCTCGATGCCGGGCTCCCCGTGGTCGTCGCGTCGCGTTGCGCACATGGCCGGATCCTCGACACCTACGCGTATGCCGGAAGCGGCCACGACCTGCGTCAGCGTGGAGTGCTGCTGGCCGGCACCTTGAACCCGGCCAAGGCCCGCATTCGACTCATGCTGGCCCTCGGGTGCACGCGGGAAGCCAATCGAATCAAGCAACTGATGGAGGATGGCGCGTACTGACAGATCGGGAAGAGTACCAGTTCAGAAAGATTGGGCGGCCGCAGAGCCAAGGGCCGCGTCATACAACTCTCCCATGGTTCGCCGGCAAAACCGATAGCACCTGGCATGCTGCGCTGCCGGGGGCACGCCGCAAGGGGTGCAAACTTGTTGCGCTCCGGCGATCTTTCGACAGGTGGATGCTAAACTAAGACTGCTTCCTTGGCCAAACTCCTGCGCATCCTCTCCGGGTTTGGATTGGTACTCCTTGGCATTCTTGGGCTGATCCTGCCTATAATGCCGGGCTGGGTCTTCCTGATCCCTGGCCTGGTCATACTTGCCGATTACTTCCCGCCTATCCGGCGCCTGCTGAACTGGGCCAAGAGGAAGTTTGAACAGCAGAGCGGCCGTATGCGGGACAATAGTAAGACTCCGCAATGATCAAGAGCATAACCGTGCATGGGGCGCGGATGCACAACCTGAAGAACATCAGCGTCGAGATCCCCCGCAACACGCTGACGGTGATTACCGGACTGAGTGGTTCGGGCAAGTCCTCGCTTGCCTTCGACACGATCTATGCCGAAGGACAGCGGAGGTACGTCGAGACACTTTCTCCCTATGCTCGCCAGTTCCTCGACCAGATGGAACGGCCGGAGGTGGATTCCATCGACGGGTTAAGCCCGGCGATTTCCATCGAGCAGAAGACGACCAACCGCAGCCCGCGGTCTACCGTCGGAACCATCACGGAGATCTACGACTACCTGCGCTTGCTATGGTCCTCCATTGGCATCCCGCACTGCCCCAACTGTGGGATTCCGATCTCCAGGCAGACAACCCAGCAGATTCTTGAGAACATCCTGGCGCTCCGGCAGGACGATCGCATCATGATTCTGGCTCCAGTAGCGCGAGGGCGGAAGGGCGAGTACAAGAAGGAGCTGGAAAAGTACGCGCGTGCCGGCTTCGTGCGCGCCCGCATCGATGGTGTGCTGCGGTCTTTGGATGAGGAGATCGCACTCGACAAGCGGAAGAACCACACGATCGAAGTGGTAGTGGACCGCCTGTTGCTCAAGCCAGGGCTGGAGAAACGGCTGGAAGCGTCCATTGAGACAGCCACTAAGCTGGCCAACGGACTGGTCACGGTCGTGGTGGTGAACGGGCCTTCAGGCGAGAGTGAACGGCTGTACTCGCAGAAGATGGCGTGCCCGGACTGCGGCGAATCGGTACCCGAGATCGAGCCGCGCTCGTTCTCGTTCAATAGTCCATATGGAGCCTGCGAAACCTGCCACGGGTTGGGCAGTTCGTGGAGCTTCGACCCGATCAAGGTAATCGTGGATTCGTCGAAGCCGCTGTTTGACGGCGGGTTGGGGCCGGGCGGCAGTTCGGCGTTGATGCAGCAGTCGGTCGGTGAAGCGGCAAAGAAGCTCAAGATCAACATCACTAAGCCGTTCGACGAGTTAACGCCGAAGAACCAGCAGGCGCTACTCTATGGAGCTCCAGGGTTTCCGGGCATCATCAAGATCCTGGAACGGGCCTTCGAAGACTACAGCGAAGGCTACCGAGAGTACCTGATGGAGTACATGTCAGCGACGCCGTGCGCCACATGCAACGGCCAGCGGCTTCGTCCCTCCAGCCTGGCTGTGCGCGTGAAGGGCATGGGTATCGCGGAGTTCACCGGCATGCCGATCGCCCGGGCCCTGCCGGCAGCTCGGGAGTGGGTGCTGACTCCCAGGGAAGAGCAGATTGGTGCGCGGATCGTGGAAGAGATCCGGAACCGGCTTGAGTTCCTGACAGCCGTAGGGCTGGATTACCTGTCGTTGGAGCGGTCGGCCGCGACGCTGTCGGGCGGAGAGGCGCAGCGCATCCGGCTGGCCACTCAGATCGGTTCGAAGCTGCGTGGCGTGTTATACGTGCTGGACGAGCCCTCGATTGGGCTGCATCCGCGGGACAACGAGAAACTGCTGGATACGCTGAGCAGGCTGCGGGACATCGGGAACACGGTCCTTGTCGTCGAGCACGACCAGGAGACGATCGAGCGGGCCGACTACGTCATCGACCTTGGGCCAGGGGCTGGCCGGCTGGGCGGGCATCTGGTGGCGGCAGGCACGCCGAAGCAGATCGCAGCCAACAAAGAGTCGCTCACGGGGCAGTACATGAGCGGCACACGGTCCGTGGAAGTCCCCGAATTCCGGCGGCCTGGCAATGGAAACAAACTGGTGCTGCGCGGCGCCCGCGAGCACAACCTGAAGGAACTCGACGTCGAGTTTCCGCTGGGCACGCTGATGGTGATCACCGGCGTCAGCGGCAGCGGGAAGTCGACCCTGATCCACGACCTGCTGTACCGTTCGATTTCGCAGTTTCTGTACAACAGCAAGGCGAAACCGGGCAACTACGACAAGATTGAAGGCCTGGCGCACATCGACAAAGTAGTAGAGATTGATCAGTCGCCGATCGGCCGGTCGCCACGCTCGAATCCGGCGACCTACACAGGGGTCTTTACACCCATCCGCGAGATCTTCGCGATGCTGCCGGAATCGCGGGAACGCGGCTACAAGCCGGGGCGCTTCAGCTTCAATGTGAAGGGCGGCCGTTGCGAAGCCTGCCAGGGCGATGGCATGAAGCGAATCGAAATGAATTTCCTGCCGGACGTTTTCGTGCCGTGCGACGTATGCCGCGGACGGCGGTACAACTCCGAAACGCTGCAGGTGAAGTTCAACGGGGTCTCCATCGCCGATCTGCTGGAGACGACGGTGGAAGACGCCTTGGTCCTGCTCCAGAATATCCCGCAGATCAAGCAGAAGTTGCAGACGCTGGTAGATGTGGGGCTGGGTTATCTGCACCTGGGCCAGAGTTCCACCACGCTGTCGGGCGGAGAGGCGCAGCGCATCAAGCTGGGCCGGGAACTGTCGCGGCGTCAAACAGGGAAGACGCTGTACATCCTGGACGAGCCAACGACCGGACTCCACTTCGAAGACGTCCGGCGGCTGCTGGATGTATTGAATCAGCTCGTTGACCTGGGCAATACGGTGTTGGTGATTGAGCACCATACGGATGTGATCAAGTCAGCCGACTGGATTATCGACCTGGGCCCCGAGGGCGGCGAAAAGGGCGGCACGATTGTGGCCACGGGGACTCCGGAGCAGGTGGTGAAGAACCGCCGCAGCCACACGGCGCGGGCGCTTGAAAAAGTGCTGAAAAACGGCAAAGCTGGTTAAAGTACCCGAATTGACGAAATACAGCCACCAACCCCTGGAGTTCCAAGGACTTTCCACCGTACCGATCGAAGCGCGCGGCGGCAAGGTGCGTCACGAGCACATGGCCGTGCCGCACACGGCAGCGAGCACGCTGGGCTCCTGGCTGGACCGGCTGCCGAAGTTGCTGGCGGCAGACTCGCTGCGGGGTGTGGTGGCAGCTCTGGAACAGGCGCGCCAGCGTGAGCGCGGCATCCTGTGGGGTATCGGCGGGCATGTCATCAAATGCGGACTGGCGCCGGTGTTCATTGACCTGATGGACCGCGGATTCGTGAGCGGCATCGTCATGAACGGCGCGGCGTCGATCCATGACTTTGAGATCGGGATTGCCGGGTGCACGTCGGAAGAGGTGGAAGACGTGCTGCCGGACGGTCGGTTCGGCTCCGCCGAAGAGACGGGCCGCGAGATGAACCTGGCGATCCGGGCGGCGGCCGGGCAGGGCATCGGCATGGGTGAGGCCCTAGGCTCGCACCTGGAACATATCGTCAAATCGCAATATGCCGATGCGTGCTTGTTGTACCAGGCATGGAAACGATCGATTCCGGTGACGGTGCATGTAGCGGTGGGGACAGATACCCCGCATACGCACCCGGCCGCCGATGGGCCCGCCATCGGAGCGGCGACGCACCATGATTTCAGGTTGTTCTGTTCCCTGGTGCGGGCATTGAACGATGGCGGGGTTTACCTGAATGTCGGCAGCGCGGTGGTGCTACCCGAGGTGTTCCTGAAGGCCGTATCCGTGGTCCGGAACCTGGGCTTTCCGCTGGGTGACTTCACAACAGCGAATTTCGATTTTCTGCAGCACTACCGGCCGCGCGTGAATGTGGTGAACCGGCCGCATGCAGGGCGGGGCGGGCAGGGTTATGCCATCACGGGGCATCACGAGATCATGATCCCGTTGCTGGCGGCTCTGCTCATTGAGAAGCAGTCATGACGCAGCCGCAGCCCATTCCATCCGGGGACGCGTCGCGGCCCGACCAGCCGTTCTGGTCCTGGATTGACGCGGCCCTGGTGTTCGCACTGGCTGTGCCCTGCCTGTTCCTGTCGGCGCTATTGGCCAAGGGCGTGTTCGCACTCGTGCCGGCGCCGCCCAGTGATGCGGGCAAGGCCATCACGCTGCAGTTCGTGGCCTACGCGCTTTGGTTTGGCGTGCTGATCCTGCTGCTGAAGATCCGTTACGACGAGCCGTTCTGGGCCTCGCTGGGGTGGAAAATCCCCTGGCCTCGCATGGGGCTCACGCTCTTCGCCGGACCTGTCCTGGTGTTGACCGTGGCGGTGCTGGGGCAGTTGCTGAACACCCCGGTAGTCGACAATTCGATCGAGAAGCTGCTGCACGGGCGCATGTCGATTCTGCTGGTGGGTTTCTTTGCTACTACATTGGGGCCATTGGCGGAGGAGCTGATTTTCCGTGGTTTCCTTCAGCCACTCACGATCCGGACCTTCGGCGCGGCGGCCGGCATTCTGCTGAGCAGCCTGCCGTTCGCGTTACTTCACGGGCCCCAATATTCCTGGAGCTGGCAGCATATTGTGCTGCTGGTGCTGGCTTCGAGTGTGTTTGGGTACACGCGGCACCGTACAGGGTCGACAGCCGCGTCGACGCTGGTTCATGCCACGTACAACCTCACGTTTTTCGCGGGATACCTGCTTCAAAGGAAGGAACTGTTTTCCTAATGGTCGAGACCATTCAATGGACCGATGCCGGCGTGGTGATGATCGATCAGACGCGGCTGCCACGGGTGGAGGAGTTTGTCACCTGCACCACGTACGACGAGGTGGCCCATGCCATCAAAACGATGGTGATCCGCGGAGCACCGGCGATTGGCGTGGCGGCTGCGATGGGCGTCGCGCTGGGTGTCTTGAAGGCCGACCCGGCGAAGCTGGATTCCGAGTTTGAAGTGATCTGCTCGACACTGGCGGCCACCCGCCCCACAGCGGTGAACCTGTTCTGGGCGATTGACCGGATGAAGAAGCTCTATGCGTCGCTGCAGGGGCAACCGATCGAGGTCCTGCGCGACGCGATGGTAAAAGAAGCGAAGCAGGTCTACCTGGAAGACATCGCCATCAACGAGGCGATCGGCGCGCATGGCGCTCCACTGGTTCCGGATGGCAAGACCGTGCTGACACACTGCAATGCCGGCGCGCTGGCGACTGCCGGCTTCGGCACGGCGCTGGGCGTTATCCGCGCGGCCGTCAACGCGGGCAAAAAGATCGATGTGTTCGCCGATGAGACGCGGCCGTTCCTGCAGGGCGCGCGCCTGACGGTGTGGGAACTGCAGCAGGACAACATTCCGGTGAAGCTGATCACCGACAACATGGCGGGCCACTTCCTGAAGAGCGGCCGCATCGGATGTGTTGTAGTGGGCGCCGACCGCATCGCCCGCAACGGTGATGTGGCCAACAAGGTGGGCACCTACGGCGTGGCCGTTCTGGCCAAGGAGAACGGAGTGCCGTTCTATGTGGCCGCTCCGATTTCGACGCTGGACCTGACTCTCGACAGCGGCGACCAGATTCCGATCGAGCAGCGCCCATCCACGGAAGTGACGGAAGTGTTCGGCGTGCCCGTGGCGCCGGAGAACACGGCCGTCGAGAATCCGGCGTTTGATGTGACGCCGAATCGATATGTGGCGGGCATCATTACGGAAAAGGGTGTCGCACGTCCACCCTATGAGGAGAGCCTCCCCAGGCTGGCCCAGGAGTAACACATGAAACAACTTCTTCTCTTCTTTGTGCTGGCGGTGAGCGCCATGGCGGGCCCTCTAAGCGGCAAGCGAGTGGCCAGCTTCACTCTCGCTGACGCGACGGGCAAGTACTATGACGTGCTCGATTTCCGCGGCAAGGTGCTGCTGATCGACATCATGAAGACCGATTGTCCGCACTGCCAGACTCTCTCGCGGACGCTGGAGCGCGTGAAGGCGAAGTACGGAGACAAGATCGCAGTCCTGTCGATCGTGAACCCGCCGGACGATCCGCCGCGTGTTGCCGCCTACATCGCCAAGTACAGAGTGACCAATCCGGTGCTGTTCGACTTTGGCCAGGCGACGGCGGCCATGCTGAGGATCACCCCTCAGAATCCAAGCATCAATCTGCCCACGCTGCTGGTTGTGGATGCGCAGGGTATTGTGCGGTCAGACCTCGTCTATGACGATTCGCAGAAGGCAATCTTCGAGGGCGACGGGCTGTATGCCGTGATTGATAAAGCAATGGGCGGGGCTCCTCCAGCCGCCGCCCCCTCAAAGAAGAAGTAGCCTCCCAGGCGCACGTTTCGCAGGGCCGGTGCCGGAACCGGCCCTTTCGTGTTTTCAGGGTGTGGGCAATTCAGGCGCACTCGACGTCGGCGAGTTTCCAGAGACCGAGCGCCTTGTCCTCATAGCCGCCGCCCGCCTCCGTGCAACCTTCCACCAGAACCCTCGTCGGAGCAGGCCAGTGGAAGGGCGCGATCTCGAAATTCAACATGCGCCAGTCGCCGTCCTGGATGTCGGCGTTTTGTTCGCATTCCAGGAATGTGGTCGTGAGCAGCCAAGTGGAGCCGCTCCGCTTCAGGTTTGCGATAGCGCGCCGGATGTTTGCGAAGGAGAGGTGAACCAGGCAGTCGCGGCAGAAAACCATATCGGCACGCGGAAGCGGATCGCTGCACAGATCCAGGCGCAGGAACTCCTTGCCGGGATGACCGACGAACTTCGCGCGGTTGGCCAAGACGAGGCTTTCGACCAGGTCTGCGCCGATGTAGCGCTGAACCGGCAAGTTGGCTTTACTCAGCCACCCGAAGTCGCCGCAGGGGATGTCCAGAAAGGTCCCGACGCCAAGCTCCGCCAGGAGTTGTGGCAACTCGGTGCGCAGCCGGAGGGTAGCGGAGTCCTCCGAACCGAGTCCGGAGACAGACTCTTCGGCGCCCCATAGGTTGGTGTCGTGAATGGTGGTGAAGACCTGATCGAGAGGCAGTTCCTTAAGCTCAGCGGCCTTTTCGCGGAAGCGGACAGAGGCCGTCACCGGGGGACGGACTTTCATAACGTGGCGAGCACCTCCAGATCCACATTACCGCCGCTGAGGATGACCGCAACCCGTTTCAGGCCGGCGGGCAGCTTTTTGTGGAGCACGGCAGAGGCACCCACGGCGCCGCTGGGTTCCACCACGAGCTTCATCCGCGTCATCACGAATTTGGTCGTATCCCGGATTTCGTCTTCCGTCACCAGGAGGACGTCTTCCACCAGTTCCTGGATGATGGGGAAGTTCAGCGCTCCAGGCTTTGTGGTGCGCAGGCCGTCGGCGATCGTCGGCGGTGAACTGATCTCCACGGGCTTGCCTTCCTGGCGGGACAGCCAGTAGTCATTGCCCAGTTCGGGCTCCACGCCGAAGACGCGGATAGAGGGGTTGATCGCTTTTGCTGCGACCGCGGAGCCGGAAAGGAGCCCGCCGCCGCCCAGGCAGACGACCAGGGCGTCCAGCGAAGGAACCTGCTCCATGATCTCCAAGGCACAGGTGCCGGCTCCGGCCACGATCCAGGGATGATCGAAGGGCGGGACCACCATGGCGCCGGTCTCCTCGGAGATCCCGCGGCAGATGGCTTCGCGCGATTCCTTGAGGCGGTCGTAGGTGACGATGGTGGCTCCGTTGGCGCGCGTGGCCTCCAGCTTGGACTTGGGCGCATCGTCCGGCATGACGAGCGTCGCTTTCACGCCCAGCAGGCGGGCGGCGATGGCCACAGCCTGGGCATGGTTGCCGGAGGAGAAACCCACGACACCTTTGGCGCGCTGTTCGGGCGTCATGGAATAGAGGAAGTTGGCGGCGCCGCGGATCTTAAAAGCGCCGCCCTTCTGCAGGTTTTCGCACTTGAAAAAGACCTCGGCGCCGGCTCGTTCATCAAAGCTGCGCGAGGTCCAGATGGGCGTCTTCTGGGCGATGGGGGCGATGCGCGCCGCCGCCGCGCGAATGTCCTCAAGGGAGATGGCGGCCATCAGTAGCCCGCCTGCTTGTCGCTGATGTTTTTCAATTGCTCACCTTTGGCAAAGAGAGAGTAGTTCTCGAGGAAGAGTTCCATGGCGTCGTAGAGCCACGTCGCCGTGTTGTCCGAGCAGTGGGGTGAGAGCAGGACATTGTCGAGGGACCACAGGGGGTGATCCTCCGGCAGCGGCTCTTCGTCGAAGACGTCGAGGACGGCTCCGCGGATCCAGTTCTCGCGCAGGGCGTGAAGCATGGCGGGTTCGTCGACCACGGGTCCGCGGCCCAGGTTGATGAGAACGGCTTCCGGCTTCATCATGCGCAGTTCCGTCTCGCCGATCATGCCGCGCGTCTCAGGCGTGAGCGGCGCGCCAACCAGCAGGTAGTCGGAGCGCTGGAGGATGGTTTCGAGCTCTTCGCGGGTATGCCGCCGGCCGATGCCGTGGACATGCATTCCGAAGGCATTGGCCAGGGACGCGACCGCGCGTCCAATGGAGCCGTGGCCAACGATGCCCAGCGACGCGCCATGCAGTTCAGTCACTGTAAACTTCTCCCAGCGGCGTTCCCGCTGCTGGCGGCGCATGCGGCGAATGTCCTTGGCAAACCAGAGCATGCCGGCGATGGCGAACTCGCCCAGGGAGCGGGCAAAGACACCGCGGCCATTGGTGAGGGTGGCATCGCTCTCGACGAGGGCGGGGAAGAGCATTGTTTCCAGGCCGGCCCACAGGGAATGAACCCACTGGACGCGCGGCGCCATGGACCATACCTGTTCGACAACCTCCCGGCTCACCGCACCAACCAGGAGGATGTCGGCCTCCGGCGCAGCGTTGGCGAAGGCCTCGGCGGTGTCGCCGGCCACAATGCGGCACTCCGGCGGAAGGCGTTCCAGCAGTGTCAGATGCCGGGCAGTTGGGCTATTCAGAACCAGGATCGTGTGTCCAGCCATCAACTCTCCATTCCCAGGGATTCAGACTTGGCTCGGGCCAAGCCTAGCCTCAGTATAAAGCCCGCCTTGCGGCTGCTATCGATACTACGGGACACTGGGGAGGTGGAAGGCTACTGCACCTGCGGAGCGAAGCTCCTGCCGGATTCTCAATTCTGTCACCGCTGTGGCCGCCCGTTGCGAGACGACATTGGCGTGGCAGAGGCGCCGGAGCCGGCGCCGGGCGAAGCCCCGGTAGAATCGGCACCTGTTGTCCAACCCGAAGTCGTTATTCAGATTGCGCCCGCAACTCCGGCCGAGATCAACTTTCACAACGGAGTAGCCGTGCGAGTCGGATTCCTGGCCGCGGCGATTGTTCAACTGCTGATGACGTTATCCGCAGCGGTTGCAGGGCCGATCATGATGCCCATCGTGCTGTGTGGTGGTGGTTACTATGCAGTCTTCCTCTACCGGCGCAGAACCGGTGCGGGCCTCACAGTGGCCAACGGCGCCCGGATGGGCTGGATCACTGGCGTGTTCACCTTCGTCATCACAACGGTATTCTTCACGCTGGGCATGGCTGCCCTCGCCGGCAGCGATCAGCTCATGAAAGCGTATAAGGACAGCGCCGCTGGACTGGGCCTGCCGCCTGACGCCGCGAACCAGTTGCAGAAGGTGATGAACGATCCGGCCACTTTTGGTTTGTCGATCGTGTTCACGTTGATTCTGCAGTTCTTCCTGCTGACGGTACTGTGTTCCGTCGGCGGAGCCCTGTGTGCCAAGTTCGGCCAGAACCGGAAGGCCTAAACAGACTTCTTGCGCCGGGCTTCGGCGTGCTTCACAACGGCAACTCCAGTGAAAATGATGAGCATCGCCGCCGCTTCCCGAAGGCCGAACGGTTCGCGGTAGAAGACCCAGCCAAGGAAGACGGCCACCAGTGGGTTCACGTAGTTGTAGAGCGAGACCATGGCGACGGGCAGACGGTCGAGCGCGAAGACATAGCTGGAATAACCGATGATGGAGCCGAAGGTCACCAGGTAGAGCGTGGCCGAGATTCCTTTGGCCGACCAATGCACGGGGCCCTGCAGGAACAGCGCCACCGGAATGAAGGCCAGGCCCGCGGCGAGCTGCTGGACACCGCCGGACACGATGGGATGCGCCCTGGTCTCCTGACGGCGCTGCAGCATGGAACCCAGCGACCACGACAGGCAGCCGACCTGGAGGATACAGAAGCCGAGGATGAGATGCTGGCCCGCCGCGCCACCTGCCATGGCTCCGGGCCCTACCAGTAACGCGGCCCCGCCCAGGCCGATAGCCATGCCAAGCAGGGTGGGTCCGTGAAGCGGCGTTCGCGGCGGCATCAGGGCATCGAGGCCCACCATCCAGAAGGGCGAAATCGTGATGATGAGGGCAGCCAGGCCGCTGGGGATCATCGTCTCGGCCCAGACCAGGCCCCCGGTCCCCAGGCCCACCAGGAGGATGCCGTTGCCGGCGCTGCGGGCCAATTCACGGCCGCGCGGAATGTGCGCGCCCATGAACATGGCGCCGAGGAGCAGGATGGATCCGGAGAGGGTGAACCGTACGGCAACCAGCAGGGCAGGGGGGAACGTCTCCAGCGCCATGCGGATGCCCAGGTAGGTGGTGCCCCAGAAAAAGCATACGGACACAAGAGCGGCGTAGGCGCTGAACTGGGGGTGATTCCTCAAATAGTTAGCGTAGCATCCGGATGTCAGACTCCGATAAACTGATGGTTTGATCCTCACCCTCACCGCGAATCCAGCCATAGACCGCAATGTTGCCGTCGATCGCCTGGTCTTCGAAGACCGGGCGTATATTCTGTCGACCCGTGAATCGGCGGGTGGCCGCGGCATCAATGCGTCCAGTGTGATCCACAGCTACGGCGGCTCGACGCTGGCCATCGCGATCTGTGGCGGCAAGTCGGGCAAGTTCCTGGAAGGGTTCCTGAATGAAGCCGAATTTCCGTGCGAGTTTGTGCGAGTGCGGCACGAGATCCGGACCAACTTCACCATCGCGGACAAGAATGGCCTGGCGATCAAACTGAACGAACACGGTCCGGCGCTGAGCCAGCCGGAGTTGGCCCGGTTGGAGAAGACCGTGCGGCACCGGCTGAAAGAGGCCTCGTGGCTGCTGCTGTGCGGCAGCGTGCCGCCTGGGGTGCCTGCCGAGTTTTACGCGAGGCTGATCCACGCCGCGTCGAAGCTGGGTGTGAAGACGCTGCTGGATACGGACGGTGAAGCGGTGGAAGCGGCGCTGGAGCAGGGGCCGACAGTCGTGACTCCGAACCAACCGGAGGCGGAACGCCTGTTGAATCGCGCCCTGTTGACGCGGAACCACTTCCAGGAAGCGGCCGAGCGCATCCGTGGGATGGGTGCCAAGAACGTGATCCTGTCCCTGGGCGCGCGCGGGGCGCTGGGGGCGTTCGAGGACGGCTCGATCTGGGAAGCGGTGCCGCCGCGGGTGGATGCGCTGTGTCCTATCGGCGCCGGCGATGCCCTGGCCGCGGCCTATGCCTGGGCCGCCCACGACGGCAAGGAACCAATGGATGCGCTGCGTTGGGGTGTAGCGGCGGGGACGGCGTCAGCACGCCTGCCGGGTGTGAGCTTCGCCAACCTGCAGCAGACCCGCGAGATCTACGGTCGCGTCGAAGTGCGCCGGCTGGACTAACTGTCCGCGCAGGTTTACCACTTCACCAATCACCATCACCGCGGGGGAGTTCACCTCACAGGTGCCGGCCTGACGCAGGGTGGTGACCACGACCCGTTCCCTGGCTGTCGACCCGTTTTCCACAAACGCAACGGGCGTATTGGCATCGCGCCCGGCCGCGATGAGGCAATCGGCGATCTCGGCCCGCCGGCCGACTCCCATCAGCACTACAAGGGTATCGACGTGAGCATAGGCGGCCCATTCCTGGCAGGCCGCAGGGTGGCGGTGTCCTGTGACGACGGCAAACCCACCTGCGATCCCGCGGTAAGTGACTGGGATTCCAGCCAGTTCCGGAACGGAAATAGCCGAGCTGAGGCCGGGAACTACCTCGACAGCCCAGCCGCGCGCCACCAGCCAGCGCCACTCCTCGCCGCCGCGGCCGAAGACCATGGGGTCTCCGCCCTTGAGGCGAACTACCGTTTCGTGGCGGCGACCGCAGTCTTCCAGCAGTTCAAGAATGTGGCTCTGAATCTCTTCCTGGCGGCCCTCTTCCTTGCCGACATCGTGAAGCTCGGCGGTGGGAGAGATCATTTCCAGGACTTCGCGGGAGACCAGCCGGTCATAGAGAACAGCATCGGCGCGGGCCAGGATGCGGGCGGCGCGGACCGTGAGGAGGTCGGCGCGGCCGGGTCCGGCTCCGACGATGTGGATGGTGCTCATGCAGGAACTAGCCTCAGGCTAGCACATGGCCGCAAACTCTATCAACAAAGTAAAGATTATGCGCCCGGAGTGGAGTCGGCGGGTGGCGGAACGTCGTCGGACTCCTTCTTGCGACGTTTGAAGAAGATCTCTGGCGACTTGATCCAGGTCGCGATCAGGACGGCGAAGAGCACCCCGAGCGACAGGAAGGTCGCGATGGAGCCCACGACCAGGTAGTCGGTTTCCGAATGCGGCTCGGGCAGCAAACGCAAACCGATTGCGACCGTGACTCCGAAGACGATGGCCGCGCCGGTCAGCAGCATCGCCCACCTGGTTGCAGGGGATTCCATGAGATTGATTTTAATCGTATTTCTCGACGATGATCTGCTTTCGTTCAAATCCTTTCGATTTGAGCGCGGCGCGAACGTCGTCGACCATGGCTTTGAGGCCGCAGACGTATACATCAAGATCGGTGCGGCCTTCCAGGGCTTCGTCGAGATGCGCCTGGACGCGCCCGGTGCGGCCGGCCCAGCCTGGTTCGGGCCGGGTGAGCGTGGGGATGTAGCGGAAAGCCGGGCGTCCGGTGGCAAGTTCCTGGAACTCCTGCCGGTACAGCAGGCCCGCTTCCAATCGGGTGCCGAAGAGCAGTGTGAGACGAGAGGAGGCCGCCACGACAGGCGGCCAGCGCAGAAACGACCGGAAGGGGGCGACCCCTGTTCCGGTGGCCACGAAGACAGCGTCGCGCAACGGAGCTTTGGGCACGAAGTAGCCAAGCGGACCGCTCATCTCGATCACGTCATCCGGCTTCATCTCGAAGAGCCAGGGCGAAAGGTGGCCGTCCTGCACCCGGTTCAGACAAAGCTCGAACCGATTTCCGGCAGGCTCCGAGGCGATGGAATAGGCCCGGGTGATCGACTTGCCCAGGACGTCGCGGCTGAAGCTGACAAACTGACCGGGGGTGAAGTCCAGCCGTTCCAACGAATCGACGGCGAAAGTGAAGTGCCGGACCTCGGGCGCGATTTCAACGGACTCAATCAGGCGGGCTTTCAAGCTTGAGCTTCCTCCGGGGGTGGGGGCAGCAGGCCGTAGAGCGATTCGATGAACGAGCGGCTTTTGCGGCGGCCGTTGTTCGTCTGCCACTCGGTTCTCTGCCAGAAGACCAGCACGCCCAGAAGATCTTTGTCCCGGACGGTGTGCGAGCCGCCGCGTTCTGCCACATGTTCGCGGAACTGGTGGACTTCGCGCTGGAAACGATCGGACAGCGCCGCGGCGATGCCGTTGACGGGCCTGGTCTCGTAAACCAGGCCGCTATCGGCGATTTTGTAGGTCCGGACCAGGGCATCGAGCGCGTCACGCATATCAAAGTCGTTGGCCCCCGGAGTTTCCAGGGCGGAAACCAGCAGCAGACGGCCTGTGACGATGGCCAGCGGTTGCTGTTCCTCCATGAACTTATCGGTGAGTTGAATCTCCGGATGAGGCAGGGTCTTGGGGTCGACCTCGGGCGGTTTTTCGTGGCTCCGCGCTTCGCGCAGATATTCACAGTCGAGAGGGCAGTCGATCGTCTGCTCCCGCTCAGTCCCACAACAAACCGCGCAGATGTCTTTCATCAAAGCGGGGCAGGACCGGCGCGGGGGCCGCGACTCGCACAAATGGCAGGTTACGCGTTCCATGCGTCCGATTTATCGTACCATCCGAATGATGAAGAACATCGATGTCTACCTCAAGATCGAACTCGATCTGGATGACAGCGAGAACCCGCAACGATTCGCCGAGGAGTTGTGCCGCATCCTGAAGAAGGTCTACGGGGTGAGAAAAGCGGAAGTCTCGAATCTGCTGGAGCATACAGTCGAATGACGGTGCCCTGGAGGGGATTGCATTTCGGGTTGGGTCTGCTGGAGATCGGGCGGGCCTGGGGCTTCAATCCTTCGCCGGTGCCGGACGATGAACAGGCGAAGGCGTTTCTGCACGGGGCGTATGAAGCCGGAGTCCGAATCTTCGACACCGCTCCGTCCTACGCCTGGAGCGAACTCCGGTTTGGAGCCTTTCTCAGGGAGTTGACCGCGGAGCAGCGGGCTTCGCTGGTGGTGGCCACCAAGTTCGGCGAGTCGTGGGATTTCGAGGCGAATCAACCGGTACTCGACCACAGTTACGACGCCCTGATGAGCAGTCTCGACGAGAGCCTGCGCCGGTTGGGGCGGATCGATATCCTCCAGGTTCACCGGAGCACGCCCGAGGTATTGAGGGCGGCGGGGACGATCAAAGCCTTGGAGGCCGCCAAGGCGGCCGGGGTCCGGATTGTTGGTGCGAGTGTCAAAGATCTGGAGTCGGTTGAGATCGGTTGCACCAATGAGCTTTTCCAGATCCTGCAGATCCCATACAACCGGCGCAATCAGGCGATGCGGCCGGCGATCGCGCGGGCCCAGGAAACCGGCCGGCTGTTGTTTACGAACCGGCCGTTTGCCGAGGGAGAACTGCTGCAGGCGGAAGACCGCAACCAGGCGGTTCGCGATTGTTTCGCCGCCATTCGAGAGACGCCATTTGATGGGGCAATTCTGGCGGGTACGCGGTCCGTCGATCATCTGAAGCAGAATCTGGCGGCTTTCCACGAATAGAGTCTGCCGGCTGCGTTCAATCGGCGGCAGCGGCAGCCAGTAGGGCAGCCGGCGGCGTGGAACGTGGCCCTGAAACCTCGCTCGGGACTTGCGGAGTGCTGTCCGGAAACTGCATCGAGTATAAGCGGGCGTAGAGGCCGTTGAGAGCCATGAGTTCCTGGTGCGTGCCCAATTCCACGATGCGGCCGCCATCCAAAACCGCGATGCGATGGGCCACCTTAATCGTGCTGAGCCGGTGGGCGATGATCACGGTGGTCCGGCCCTGCATGAGATGATTGAGCGCTTCCTGTACCAGGCCTTCTGAGTCGTTGTCGAGGGAACTGGTCGCCTCGTCCAGCAGCAGGATGCGTGGGTTCTTGAGAATGGCGCGCGCCACGGCGATGCGCTGGCGCTGGCCGCCACTCAATTTGGCGCCGCGCTCCCCGACCACAGTGTCGTACTGCTGGGGGAAGTCCGTGATGAAGCCATGGGCATTCGCAAAGCGGGCTGCCGCGATCATCTCCTCTTCCGTGGCATCCAGCCGTCCGTACAGGATGTTCTCGCGAATAGTTCCACCGAACAGCATCGTCTCCTGGGGCACCAGGGCCATCTGTGCCCGTAAGCTTTGCTGCGTGACGGTGCGCAGGTCCTGTCCGTCGATCTGGACGCTCCCGCTCGCGGGATCGTAGAAGCGCGGGATCAGGTTGAAGAGAGTGCTCTTGCCCGCTCCGCTGGGTCCGACCAGTGCCAGGATCTCGCCGGGCTGGATATCGAGAGTAATGCCCTTGATCACCGGCACGTTCGGTTCATAGTGGAACGTTACGTTCTCGAAGCGGAGGTGGCCACGGACATCGACCAGCGCGGTGGCATCCGGAGTGTCCTGCACGGTGGGATGCAGATCGAGGATTTCGAACACCCGCTGGACTCCGCCGATCGCGGCGCGGAACTGCGCATAGAGCCCGGCGAGTCCGCCCAGGCTGCCGGCGATCATGATCCCGTACATGAGGAAACCGTTGATCATGGCCAGCGAGAGCCGTCCGGCGATCACCTCGCGGCCGCCGTACCACATGATGGCGGCGATGGTACCGAAGCCGAGGAACATCATGACGGAAGCGAACGACGAGTGGAGGAACGCCATGCGGAGGGAAGCAGAGAGCGCCTGACGGGCGGCCGCCCCATACCTTGTAGTCTCGTGTTCTTCGCGTCCAAAGCTCTTCACAACGCGAATGCCCTGCAGCGCCTCTTCCGCGACGGTGGTGGAGTCCGCCAGGTGATCCTGTAGACCGGTGCTCGACTTCTGGATGCGGCGGCCAAACACGGCCACCAGCAGGACCAGCGGCGGAACCAGGGCCAGGATGAACAACGTGAGCTGCACGTTGATGGAGAGAACGATGACCAGCGCTCCCACCAGCGAGACACTCTGGCTGAGCAGGGAAGTGATGTTGCTGGTCAACACGGTCCGCATCTGCGTGACATCACTGGAGAGGCGCGACACGATCTCGCCTACCCTCCGCCCGGCGTAGAAATCGAGCGACTGGCGGTGGAGGTGGGTGTAGAGCGTCGTCCGGAGGTCGCAGACGATGTTCTCTCCGATGACGGCCAGCATGTTCGACTGCAGAAAAGAGAGCGCCGCCTGGGTGAGGAAGATTCCCAACAACATCAAAGCCAGCCCGTTGAGGGAAGAGAGGCTGTGCGTGCGCGTGGCGGAGTCGAGCAGACGGACGATCACCATCGGGAACGCCAGGCCCATGGCGGACGAGCCCAACAGGGCGACGATTGCTACCGCCATGCGCCCGCGATAGGGCGCCAGGTAGGCCAGCAGGCGTCTCCACGGCAGTTTTGAGAGGGGTATGGACGGTTCATTTTCCGGCGGAGCCGCGAAACGGTGGGAACGTTGTCCGCCTGGTCTGTGCAGCATAATTGGTCTCCGCGGACCAGATTAGCGGCGGCGCATAAACTGAGTTTAAACAGGGTTTGGATGTTACACAGCGGGCAGGGTGACGACGAACTCGGCGCCCGCACCGGGCTGGCTGCGCACGGCAATTGAACCCTGGTGCAACTCCACCACACGCTTCGCGATAGCGAGCCCCAGACCGTTGCCGCCCGCCGAGTGACGGCGGGACGGGTCCGCCTTGTAGAACCGCTCAAAGATGCGGGGTTGATCTTCCGCGGCGATGCCGATGCCCGTATCCGCGATCCTAACCTCCCAGGCGTTGCCGCTGCGGTTCAGCCCGACACGCACGCGTCCTCCGCGTGGCGTGAACTTAATGCTGTTGTGAATGAGATTGATCCAGACCTGGCTGAGCAGGTCTTCATCGGCGGTGATGCCAGCTTCCTCCAACGACACATCCATCTCCAGATCCTTCGTCGACCATTGCGTCTCGCAAGCCAGAATGAGATTCCGGATTTGCACGTCAAGGCGGTACGGGGCGGGGACCAACCGGGTCTGGTCGGAGTCGAGAGAGGCGAGTTTCAGCAGGTTCTCGCTGAGCCGGGACAGCCGCAGACTTTCGGCCTCGATGATTTCCAGATAGTGGAGGCGGTCTTCCGGGCTGACGTTGTCACGCTGCAAAGCTGCCGCGAACCCGCGGATGGAGGTGAGCGGCGACTGGATCTCATGCGACACGTTGGAGACGAACTCCTGCCTCAGCTTTTCCATTTCATCCAGGCGGGTGGCCATGTGGTTCACGCTCTGCACCAGTTCGCCGACGACTCCATGCGAACGCAGGTTCTCGTCCAGCCGCGTGGTGAAATCGCCCGTGGCAATTCGCTCCAGCGCTTCCCTGATGACAGAAAAAGGGTTCTTCGTCCGCCGGCGCCGGTGAATCGCCACTCCGACCAGGGCCACCAGAGCGATCGTGAGGATCATGCCGAGGAAGGCATTGATCAGCAGCGCCAGCAAAGGGTGCGGCTGCCAGCCGGCGCGGATGTAGACGAAGCTGGTGATGTAGAAAGCCAGGCACAGTACGCACGCGAAAAAGGCCAGGGAAGCCACCGTGCGCAACCAATGACGAACTCCCATCCGGTGTCTCACGAGCTTGCCTCCAGGCGGTAGCCGAGCCCGCGGATGGTGCGGATGCGGAAGGGTGCGCGATCTTCCGGAAAGCGTTCTCGCAGGCGGTTGATGTGCACATCGAGAGTCCGCTCATTGCCCTCGAAATCGTAGCCCCAGATATCCTCGATCAACCTGGAGCGGGGCTGTGTCTTGCCGGCATGGCTTGCCAGGTGGAACAGGAGCTCGAACTCCTTCAGCGGGAGTATCAGCGGCTGGCCCGCTATCGCTACCTCGTGCGTCTTGCGATCCATGGTCAGGATTCCGATCTGCACCCTTTGGGAACTGGCGACCCGGTAACGCTTCAACAGGGCTTTGACCCTCGCCACGAGTTCCACAGGCTCAAAGGGCTTCACCAGGTAGTCGTCGGTGCCCAACTGGAAGCCTTTCACTTTCTGGCTTGTCTCTCCCTTGGCCGTGATGATCAAAAGGGGAAAGTCACCGGCTAACCGCAGGCGGCGGCACAACTCCCAGCCGTCCATGTTCGGCATCATGATGTCCAGAATGACCATGTCCGCCTTGATGGTCTCGAGCCGGGCCAAGGCTTCACAGCCGTCGGAAGCCTCGAAGACATCGAGGCCCTCGGGCTCGAGGAAGATCCTTACCAGTTCACGGATATGCGGATCGTCATCGACGACCAGGACTTTGCTCATTTTGGGTAGCCACCTGCCGGCTGAACCGAATGCCTAAGATGAGGAATAGCGCATTCGCGTAAACGGAATGTAAACGGGCAGAGTCGGGGCTGTCTTGACTGAAAGCGCACCCAGAGTGCTCAACTGAGCAGGCGGGCTGCCGTACGGCGGAAGAAGCCGTCGGTCATGCCGGCGATGTAGTCGCAAACGACTCTGTGGGCCGGCATCAGGCCGATGCGATCCGCATGCCCCTCCGGCATCTCCTCGGGATGATCGAGGAAGAACTGGAACAGCCGCTCGATCCCCTCACACGCCCTGACGCGCTCATCCACCAGGGCTGGCGTGGAATAGACATGGTCGTATAGAAACTTCTTCAGACCCCGATTGGTCTCGGCGGCAGCCTGAGTCATGTTCACCAGGCGTGTGGGGAAGCGGCGAACATCCTCAATGGAATGGACTCCGCTCGACTGCACAGACTGTGCAGTCCCCTCAATCAGGCCCGACACCAGCAAGTCGATCAGGCGGCGAAGCACCTCCTGGAACCGCACCTTCTCCGGAGCGCCGGGAAACTGGTACAGGATTTCCGCGGAGAGTTCCGCATAGTGAGGAAGGGCCGCCGCGATCTCCTCCATGTTGAAGAGTCCGGCGGAGTAGCCATCATCCAGGTCCGCACTGTTGTAAGCGACCTCATCCGCCAGATCGATGAGTTGCGCCTCCAACGGAGGACGGAAACCAGGCAGGTACTCGTCGAATTCGACCCGCTCACCGGGGGCGAAGTCGCGGGAGTGTTTCACCATGCCTTCCCGTACCTCGAATGTCAGATTCAGGCCGGGGAACCGGGCATAGCGAACTTCGAAGCTCTCTACGATGTGGAGCGCGTGGACATTGTGGTCGAACGAATCACCAAATGAGCGCATGCACAGGTCGAGTGCCTCTTCACCGGCGTGGGCAAAGGGGGGATGGCCGATGTCATGGGCGAGGGCGAGCGCCTCAGTAAAATCCTCGGCCAGGCCAAGTGAAACAGCGAGGGTCCGAGCGATCTGGGAGACTTCGATGGTGTGGGTGAGGCGATTGCGGAAATGATCACTGAGCCGCTCGCCGAAGACCTGGGTCTTGTCTTCCAGGCGCCGGAAGGCACGGGCGTGAACAATGCGGTCCCGGTCGCGCTGGAACTCGTTGCGATAGCGATGCGGAGGCTCGGGGTATTTCCGGCCCTTCAGGGCGTCGATCGGGTACCTTAGCCGTTCCAGGCTCACCCTATCAGCTTACTTCCCTGAGGAGATTTCGGCGATCGTCTGGATGGCGATCCGGCTGATGGGGCCATTCACGGTACGCAGCGGCTCCAGCAGTTTCTTCGCTTCTTCGGGCTTCGTCTTGGCCACCACACGAGCCAAAACCAGGGTTGCCTGATCCTTCGCCACGAACATGGTCGGGTTGTCGATGAGGCCACGAAGCAGTTTCTCGGCGTCCGCCTGTTTCCCGGTGCCGGCGTACAGCTGGGCCAGAGACAACTTGGCCAGGGAACCATATTCTGCGCCGCCCTCTTCGGATGCACGCTTGAGATACCGTTCCGCCTCGTCCAGTTTGGCCGCGTCGGCGGCATTCAGACCGAGCATGTAGAGGGCCGCGGCGCCCTCGTCCGAGCCGGAGTATTTGGTCGCCAGGTCGTTCAGTTCCTTGCCAAGCACCTTGTCCTTCTCGGCCTGTGTCGTGAAGGACTTGACGCCGTCCCTGGGGGTCGCCAGGATGGGCGCGTTGTAGGTTTCCACCGCATGCATCAAGGCAACCTGGCGCTCTGCCTTACGGCTCTGGTAGAAGAACCAGCCACCAGCCGCCAGCACGATCACAGCCAGAGCGATGCCACCGTAGCGAATCAGCTCGGAGCGATGCTCGTCAAAGTAATGTACAGTTTGACCGACTTCCTCTACGAACTTATCGGTCTTCAAATCATGTCTGGTGACGCGGTCCACAGAAAACTCCAGTAAGCAAAACTCTTATTTTAGCACGCGGGCCCAAACCTGCCGGGATAGGTCTTCGATATGGCTGAGCCGCGGGGGTTCAGGCAGGGATGATCTGGTGCTGGATGGCAAACTTGACCAGGCCCGGGATGTCGTGAATATCCAGTTTTTTCATCAGGTTGGAACGGTAAGTATCCACGGTCTTGGGGCTCAGCTGCAGGCGTGCGGCAATTTCCTTCGCGCGGACGCCTTCCACCAGCAGCGAGAAGACCTGAAATTCCCGGGCGCTCAGGCGCGCGATGGGGTCCTCGGCCATACCCCGTTTTTCCGGAGCGAACAGACTTTGCACGTCAACGGCAGGGGATACATAGATGCCGCCCTCGATGACCTGCTCCAGGCAGTCGATCAACTGGGCTCCGCTGCTGGTTTTCAGGAGGTAGCCCTGCGCGCCGGCACGCAGCACCTCCAGGACGGTCTTGCGGTCCCGGCGCAGCGCAAGAACCACACAACGAGTGGGCATGGGGCGGGCGCCGTCGCTGGGCTCGGTCAGGCGTTTCGCAATTTCGAGGGAATGAAGTTGAGGGATCTGCAGGTCGACCAGGACAACGTCGGGGATAGTCTCTTCCACCAGCTTCCAGGCCTGCTCACCATCCGAGGTGCAGCCGACCACCTGAAAACGGCCGGAGAGCTCGCACAGCGCGGCGATTCCGTCGCGAAACAGTGCGAGCTCTTCGGCGATGATGACACTGCGGATCTTGGCGGCAGGCATTGCCGGATTCGGCTCAGCGAGGGCCTGTGCCTTGGCTAGTTAAAGCTCGCCAATCCCTTTGCTTCGTCGTCAAATACTTCGAAAATCGTGTACAGCTTGGTGATCTGCAGCAGATCGTGGATCCGCTTCGTCAGATTCAGAAGCTTCAGGTTGCCACCAGCGTTTGACACCGTGGTGAATCCGCTTACCAGTTCTCCGATGCCGGAGCTGTCGATGTAGCTCACTTCCGCGAGGTTGAGCAACACCTTTTTGTGCCCTTTGGTCGTCAGATCCTTGATGGAGTCACGAAAGGTGGAGGATCCCTCACCCAACGTGATGCGGCCGGCGGCGTCGATGACAGTCACATCACCAACCTGGCGCGTGGTCAGTTTTACACTCACTTCTCTAATACCCCCTCGTCAATTGGAGTCCCGAACAGCAATTAAGTTCCCGGAGGAATCGATTTTCGGAGCACAACCCGGGTACCGCCGTGCTCCGCCTTCTCAATCACGAATTCGTCCACGAAGGAACGGATGATCATGATGCCGCGCCCTGACTGGCTTAGCAAGTTCTCTTCCGCCAGCGGATCCGCCTGGCGTTCAGGCTGGAAGCCCGTTCCCTCGTCCTCAATCAAAACCTGGATGGAGGATTCCGTACGGCTGAGTACGAAGTGCACGCGTTTGTTGGCGCTGTAGCGGTTGCCGTGGACAATCGCATTGACCATGGCCTCCCTGACAGCGTAGCCGACCTGGTAAGCATCGTCCTCGGGCAGGCCAACCTGCTCGGCGACGGTTTTGGCCCGTTCTTCGCTGGAATCGACGCTGTCCAGGCTCGATTCGAGGTACTCGTCCACGATCACGTTGTTTGGATTCTCCAGGTTGCTCATAGCGTTCTCGTGGAGTGGCTGGGAAATCGCTAAGGTATGCCAGCGACGCAGCGAAAGTCAAGCGACACGGGAAAGCATGAATTGGAAGCGGTTCACAATTGTCCAGATTTGTGCCAGTGCACGGGCTGGCAATTGATCCGTCCAAACGGGCGCTCTGACGGAGGGGACGAAGCTGCGGCAGCGAGTGGATCGGGCAAAATGAAACGGTCAATCTGGTCTGGAGTTACAGCTTTCTTCATATCCTTCGATATCTATCTTTGGATATGGTAGCGGTTGCACACTCCTTACCTTACTGTCCTAAAGGATATACTTAACAAGCTTCAATTTCGTCTTCTGGAGGTTAGCTAATATGAACCATGTGCGTTCTGTGGCAGTGGTGACACTGCTTCTCTGCGCTCTCAGTTTGGGCGCATTCGCACAGTCGGATAACTCCACCGCAAATGGCGTTGTCCGTGACCCATCTTCGGCAGTAGTACCCAACGCCAAGATCACTCTCAAGAACCAGGCGAACGGCCTGACTCGTGAAACCAAGTCCAACGAGTCCGGCAACTTCGTTATCCCCACCATTCCTTCCGGCATGTATACCCTCACCGTCGAGGCGGCCGGTTTCAAGAAGTACGAATCCAAGGACAACAAAGTTGACCCCAACCTGCCCGCCAGCTTTGACGTGGCGCTGCAGGTCGGCCAGGCTTCGGAAGTCGTCGAAGTGACCGCCACGGCGGCCGCGTTGCAGACGGAATCCGGCGCTGTCGGCCGCATTGTGGAAGGCAAGCAGATCAGCGATCTGCAGTTGAATGGCCGCAATCCCGTGTTTCTCGCCCTGTTGAAGCCAGGCGTCCGCGGCGGTTCACTGGCCAGTTTCAGCTTTGACATGACCACTGCTGGCCTCAGCATCAACGGTTCGCGCACCCAGGACAACCTGATCACCTACGACGGTGCGGTTGCCGTTCGTACGCGTTCCAACGGTACGTCGATCGGTTCCGCCGACCTCGACACCACGGCTGAAGTGCAGATCATGACCGCGTCGTTCACGGCCGAATACGGCCGCGCCGCCGGTGGCCAGATCCGCGTCGTCAGCAAGAGTGGCACGAGCCAGTTCCATGGTTCGGCCTACGAGTATTTCCGTAACTCCGCCCTGGACGCCAACACCTGGTCCCGGAACCGGAACATTGCTACGAATTTCGTGGCTCCGTTCCGCTACAACCAGTTCGGCTACAATGCGAGCGGCCCGATCTTTATCCCTGGCAAGCTGAACAAGGATCGTAGCAAGCTGTTCTTCACCTGGTCGCAGGAATGGACCAAGTACCGGCGCGACGACACGACGCTCAAAGTTGTGCCGACGGCCAAGATGAAGGCCGGCGACTTTAGCGAACTGCTCGTGCCGACCTCGTTTTTCAACACCGCGCAGATCATCAAGGACCCGGCCAACGGCAACGCGCCGTTCGCGGGCAACATCATCCCGAAGAACCGGCAGAGCCCGAACGGAATGGCACTGCTCGCGGTCTACCCTGCCGCCAACCTCGCCGTGCCCCAGGGCGCGAACAACTGGTTTGGCGTCGGCGGTCACCCGACCGACCAGCGCAAGGACAGCATTGGCATCGACTTCCTGCCCACGCAGAGGGATTCCATCAAGTTCCGGGCCATGCTGTACCACTACCTGGACGTATCGCCCTTCCCGACCGGCTTCGCCCTCGCTCAGCAGACCTTCGACCGCCCGAATCAGACGTCTTCGTTGAACTGGACCCACAGCTTCAGCCCGACCCTGATCAACGAAACCCTGATCACGGCCAGCCGCGACCAGGTGTTCATCCGCATGACGGACACCCCGGCCTTCAACCGTACGACCTACGGCATCAACTATCCGTATGTCTATCCCGCCGGAAAAGACCGCCCGAACAAGTTGCCTGCCGTGAATATCCCTGGCTTCAGCGAGTACACAGGCACTCCGTACCCCTCGAACTCCACGGGCCCGATTTACACGATCAGCAACAACATCACGAAGATCCTGAACAACCACACGATCAAAGCGGGCTTCGCCTTTGAGCGTGCGGGTCAGAACGACTACGACCAGATCAACGTGAGCGGCGTCCCCGGCGGCACAAACAACCAGAACGGCCGTTTCGAGTTCAGCAATACTCGTAACGGTGGTTCCGGCGTAGGCCTTGGAGACACGGCGCTCGGCTTGTTCAACAACTACGCCGAGATCGGTACCCGCAGCTTCACGCCCTACCGCGGAAACATGTACGAATGGTTCGTGCAGGATTCGTGGAAGGTCAACGACAAGTTGAAGTTGGAGCTTGGCGTCCGCCACACGATCGTGCAGCCTTACTACTCTCTGTGGGGCAACATGACCGTGTTCGATCCCAAGTACTACGACAAGTCGAAGGCTGTTACCGTCAACACGGCGAACGGCAACCCGATTGCCGGCAGCGGCGATCCTTACAACGGCATCGTGATTCCTGGCAGCAGCTGGCCGGACGCGGCCAAGGGTCGTGTGCCCGCCGCAACGGACGCTTCCCTGCAGTACCTGTTCCGTGGCGGTCAGGAGCCGAAGTACTACTCCAATATCGACTACGGCAACTTCCAGCCCCGCGTTGGTATTGCCTATTCGCTCAATCCCAAGACCGTGGTTCGCGCCGGCGCCGGCAAGTACACGACGCGCCTCGGCGTCAGCGACTCGGTGTTCCTCGGCGGCAACCCCCCGCTGCAGCCCATCGCCTCGATTCCGACCGGCCTGGTGGATAACCCGGGCGGCGGCTCCCTGGCGAGCTTCCCGATCAGCGTCACGACGCAGGCCAAGGTATTCCACATGCCGCAGTCCTACACGTGGAACCTGACTGTTGAGCGCGAAATCGGCTTCAACACGGTTGTCGACGCATCCTATGTTGGCCGTCGTGGCCTCTATGGGCAGCGCGAAAAGAACATCAACCAGACGGCCCTCGGCGCGGTTTACGCCAACCCGACCATCAACGTCAATGCTCTGCGCCCGTACCTTGGCTATGGCCCGATTCGCGAGACCTTCAACGATGCCAACATGAAGTACAACAGCCTTCAGCTCGGCATCAACCGCAGGTTCTCGAACGGCCTCAGCTATGGCTTGGGTTACACGCTCAGCAAGTGTATGGACGATGGCAGCGCGCAGCGCGATATCGTGCCCAACGCCTATGACGTGCACAACCTGTGGGGCGCCTGCACGAACGACACGCGTCACATCTGGGTAATCAACTACATCTACCAGCTCCCGTTCTTCAAGAACTCCGGCCGCGCGCTCAAAGCGATCGCCGGCGGCTGGCAGATCAGCGGTGTAACTCAGTTCCAGACCGGTACTCCTCTGACCGTGGCAACCGGCGACGACTTCGCCGGCGTTGGCCCCGGTTCAGGCAGCCAGATCTGGAACGTTGTGGGCGACCCGCAACTAGGCAACGGCGAGAAGAAGTTCGCCGCTTCCGCCAGCGACGCCTCCTACTGGTTCCGTACGAAAGACGCCAGCGGCGCTTCGATCTTCCAGAAGCCCGCCAACGGCACCTTCGTTTCCGGCTACTTCCGCAGCATCATCTACAACCCCGGCTTCCAGAACTGGAACCTCGGCCTGTTCAAGACGTTTGCGGTGACCGAACACCAGAGCCTGCTGCTCCGGTTTGAAGCGTTCAACTGGATCAACCACCCCAACTGGGGCGGTGCCGACAGCAACCCGAACAGCGGGACCTTCGGCAAGATCACCGGCAAGAACGACGATCGCCGCAACCTGCAGTTGAGCATGCGGTACAGCTTCTAACCAGAAGCTCACTCAAGACAGAAAAGGGCCGGAGCCAACGCTCCGGCCCTTTTTGTTGGCCGACGGCTGCGACGCGCACAAAACTCCAGCTTGCGATTGCTTCAATTCGTCTTCTGAAGATCAGCGGCGCAAAGCACAGCTTATGACCGGCCAGCAACTCTGCAACAGCCCCTCCTGCCTTCTTCGCCTCTTCCTGCCTGGATGTCCACAACTCCTCTCCGGGAGTCGATCGCACTCCTCGATCTCGCAATTCTCAACCCAATCTCCCCGAACAGACTTCCATGTAGGGCTCATTCAACGCCGGTGAAGAGAACTCCCGGTTTGCCCAAACGCGACGGCACGGCCGGCACCGTCGAGACCATCATGTTGGAAGTTCTATCAAAAAACAAGAGAGCAACTTCAATCAAACATTACAGCGACGTCATGAATCTTGCATCGATTCGGAGAACATGTGCCGCCCGAGGTCTAAAGAAGCACTAGCCTCTGTTATCGCCTCAATGTGCTTGGGCAATGTTCATGTACAGAATCAAATGAACGAATATGTACGGATAGATTCTGAAGACAGTGTAGCTTGTGAAATCCAGGGGCAAATGTATAGTTCCAGGGCTGGGAGGCAGACAACCCAACTACTGGTGCGACTCTCAGAACTCCCCGCCCAGCGCTGTTTCGGGCGTAGAACTGGTTCTGAGAACCAAGCTACTGGCCTGACACGCAAGTTGATACTTAACAAATCAGACAACTTTACGCTTCACACCATTTTGTCAAGATAACCAATCTTGTCACCTCATTCAGATTCGATTAGTCCAGATTCGATGTTTCATTCTTACCGGCTGGTCACCGGGCATCAGGAATGATAGAATCCCGTCAAACAGTCTTGATTAGGGAGAACAGTGTGAGCCTCAACAGATGACGTCAGTGTCTCTGGACCACTGTTAGCACTAATTACCAAGGAGTAAATGCATGAAGCTTCAGGCTCTCCGTAGAGCAGCAAATGCGCTCACGCTACTGCTTTTATTGGCAGTAGGGGTGTTCGCTCAGTCCGACAACTCAACTATCTCCGGCATTGTCAAGGATCCGACGGGTGCCGTGGTCGCCAACGCCAAGGTGATCGTCAAGAACGAAGGTACCGCCTTCGAACGTCAAACCACCACGAATGAGAGTGGTTTCTACACAGTTACCAATATCCAGCCCGGCTTCTACGAAGTCATCGTTGAGGCGACGGGGTTCAAGAAGATCTCCAAGACCCACAACAAACTGGAAGCCGCACTTCCGATGCAGGTCAACGTTGAACTCAGCGTTGGTCAATTGACCGAATCCGTCACGGTGGAAGCAAACGCCGCTCAGCTCAACACGGAATCAGCCGCGGTCGGAAAGACGGTGGAACAGGTCCAGATTCAGAATCTCGCCCTGAATGGTCGTAATCCCCTGTTTCTGGCCGTTCTCAAGCCGGGTGTCCGCCGCGGCTCCCCGATGAACGGATTTTCCTACGGTCTCGACTCTGGTGGTCTCACCATCAACGGCGGCCGCAGCCAGGATTCTCTCATCACGTTCGATGGAGCGGTCGGCATCCGTACCCGCGCCAATGGCACTTCCATCGGCACGGCCGATCTCGACACTGTGCAGGAAGTCCAGGTTCTCACCGCCAACTACTCGGCTGAATACGGCCGTTCCTCGGCTGGCCAGATCCGCATGGTCACCAAGTCGGGCACCAAGCAGTTCCACGGAACCGCTTACGACTACTTCCGCAACAGCGCACTGGACGCCAACAGCTGGAGCCGCAATCGCCGCGCCTCCACCAACTTTGTTGCCCCGCTGAAGTACAACCAGTTCGGGTTCAACGTCAACGGCCCGGTGATGATCCCCAAGGTGTTCAACCAGGAGAGAGAAAAACTCTTCTTCCTGTTCAGTCAGGAGTATGTGCGCCGCCGTTTTGAAGACACCCTCTCCCAGCGCGTGCCCACGCTGGCCATGCGTGGTGGTGATTTCAGCGAGTTGCTGGGATCCAACATCTTCTATTCGGGCAGCCGCGTCATCAACGATCCCACCACCGGCACCCCGTTTGCGGGCAACATCATCCCCGCCAACCGCCTCAGCGCCAACGGCACCGCGTTCCTGAAGACTTACTACGCGCCCAACGGCAGCTTCGGCACCAACAACTGGATGATCGTCCGTCCTGGCTGGCAGAACCAGCGCAAGGATACCGTCGCCATCGACTACAACCCCGCCGCCAACCAGTTCGTCAAGTTCCGTTTCGCGAACTACAGCTATACGGGCCTCGACACCAGCCGCAGCGGTTTCGACTACGCCATCACCAATTGGGACCGTCCCAACCAGACCGCCAGCCTGGCGCACACCTGGACCCTGAGCCCCACGATGATCAATGAGTTCCTGGTCTCGGGTTCAGTAGACCGCGTCCGCATCGGCATTGACCAGACGGGCCAGCGCTACCTGCGTTCGCGCTCCGGCATCAACTACCCCTACATCTTCCCGGAGAAGAAGGAAATCTACGACAAAGTCCCGACCATCGAAATCCCGAATGTCGGCACGATCGACGGCGGTCCGTATCCGTCGAGCTCCGCCGGTCCCATCTACCAGATCTCGAACAACATAACGAAGATTGTCAGCAACCACACGTTCAAGTTCGGCGCTCTGTGGGAACGTTCCGGCCAGAACGACTTTGACCAGATCAACGTCAGCGGCGTCCCTGGCGGCACTAACAACCAGAATGGCCGCTTCATCTTCCAGGACACCCGCTCCGGCGCAAACAGCACCGGTACCGGGCTGGCCAACGCTGCCATGGGCCTTTTCTCGACCTACGCCGAAATCGGCCCGCGCGCCTTCACTCCTTACCGCAGCCATATGGCAGAGTTCTTCGGTCAGGACTCCTGGCGCGTCAACAGTAAGCTGAAGATCGAAATCGGTTTCCGCGCGACCTGGCAGAACGGTTACTACAAGTCGCTGTGGGGCAACATCGCCATCTTTGACGCCAATAAGTACGACCCCTCGAAGGCGGCCGTTCTCGATCGCGCCACCGGATATGTCCTGTCCGGCAACCGCTATAACGGTGTCGTCATCCCCGGCGCATCGTTCCCCGATGCCGCCAAGGGCCGCGTCCCGGCCATCGATTCCGGCCTCTACAACAACCTGCTGACCGGTGGCTCCCCGTATCCTTCCAGCAACCAGTGGAACTGGATGCCCCGTCTCGGCATCGCGTACTCAGCCACGAGCAAGGATGTCTTCCGCGCTGGCTTCGGCGGCTTCGCTTCCCGGCCCGGCGTCTATGACAACGCCTTCCTCGGCGGCAATCCGCCCTTCCAACCAATGGTGTCCATCACCAATGGTGTTGCTGACAACCCCGGCGGCGGCTCCAACAACGCGTTCCCGCAGTTCTTCCAGACTGTGGACCCGGTGTACAAGATCCCGATCAGCTATAACTGGAACGGCACTTACCAGCGCCAGCTCACCTCCGACACCACGATTGAAGTCGGCTATATCGGTACCGCCGGCCTCTTCCTGGCCCGCACTCGAGACGTGAATCAGTTGAAGACCGGCACCACCTTCCTTCCCGAGAACGCCGGCGCGAACGTGAACTATTTGCGTCCCTACAAGGGCTTCGCCGATATCACGATGACCGAGCACTCCGGCCGTTCCACCTATCACGCCCTGCAGTTCGAGCTCAACCGCCGTTTCACCAAGGGCCTGATGTATGGGTTCGCCTACACTTACGGCAAGGCCATGGACAACAACTCCGGCCTTCGCGACCTGTTCATCGACTACTTCAATCCGCAGTTGAACTGGGGCAAGTCCGCCAACGACGTGCGCCACACCGTGGTCAGCAACATCGTCTACGAGTTGCCGTTCTTCAACAAAGCCAACTCCAAACTGGTCAAGTCTATCGCCGGCGGCTGGCAGGCTTCGGGCGTCATTCAGTTCCAGACTGGCGCGCCGTTCACCATTCAGCGCACCGACGACTATCTGGGCACTGGCGCAGCGAACGACAAGCCCTGGAGCCTGACCGGCGACACCGACCGTCCGCTGAAGTTTGCCAACGAGACCGCGGCCGGCAACTACAACGGCATCACGGACTACTGGTTCAACCCGAAACCGAACGGAACTCTCTGGGCTTATAAGCCGGCCAATGGCACGCTGCCCAATCAGAACCGCAACTCTATCTCCTTCAACAACGTCGGCTTCCAGAACTGGAACCTGGCGCTGTTCAAGGCCTTCCGCATCACCGAAAGCCAGAGCGTTCAGTTCCGCTTCGAAGCTTTCAATCTCCCGAACCACCCGAACTGGGGCGGCGTCGACACCAACCCGACTTCCACCTCCTTCGGCATGGTCACCGGCAAGAGCAGCGAGCGCAACATTCAGATGAGCCTTCGCTACAGCTTCTAAGCCAGGCATTCATTCGCAAGTGAAAAGGGCCGGGGCCAACGCTCCGGCCCTTTTTGCGTTCTGACATTTGTCACCTGCCGGAGGTGACAAGCGGCACTACGCCCGCCCCGTGGAGTGCCGCACGATGGGTCATGATCATTGCGGAACTGCGGAACGTCAGGAAGCGATTCGGACCGGTCACGGCGCTGGATGGCTTCGATCTCCGGATTGAACAGGGACAACTGCTGGCGCTACTGGGGCGGAATGGCGCAGGCAAAACTACGGCCACGAGGTTATTACTGGGGCTGACCTCGACGGACGAGGGAGCCGTCCGTGTCTTTGGCCAGGACCCCCGCAGGCGCTCCGGACGCCTGCGCACCGGCACCATGCTGCAGTCCGGACAGGTGCCTGAAACGCTACGAGTGGCCGAACACATCGAACTGTTTTCCAGCTATTACCCCAAGCCCCTGTCCGCTGGAGAAGTGATCCGGGCCGCCGGGTTGGAGGGCCTGGAGAAGCGCCTGTACGGATCACTGTCCGGCGGCCAGCGCCAACGGGTACTGTTCGCACTCGCTATCTGCGGCCGGCCCGATCTGCTCCTGCTGGACGAGCCGACAGTCGGCCTGGACGTGGACAGCCGGCGCGGCCTGTGGAAGCACATCCGCCACTTCGTTTCGGATGGGGGCAGCGTGCTTCTGACGACCCACTACCTGGAAGAAGCCGACACACTCGCGGACCACGTAACGGTCATCGACCGCGGCCGCCGTGTCGCCGACGGCTCTCCGGCCGAAATCAAACGGTCCATCTGCGTCCGCCGCATCTGCTGCATCACTGAGCTATCCGATGAGCATCTGCGTGCAATTGAAGGCGTGCAAACCGTGACACGTACCGGCGCGCGCGTGATGCTCGCGGCGGTCGACAGCGATGCCGTGCTTCGCAGGCTGATCACCGCCGATCCCCGGGCCCGAGAGGTGGAGGTTCAGGGCGCCGGACTGGAAGAGGCATTTCTCGCCTTGACGGAGGTGGTTCGATGAAAACCTACTGGCTGGAAGCCAAGTTCCAATTCCTGTCCTTGCTGCGCACCCCGCGCTTCGCAGTGCCGACATTGCTGCTGCCGCCCCTGTTCTATCTGTTCTTCGGCATTCTGATGAACATGGGCCGCGTCCCGCCGGCGAGCATGGCGCAGGCGATCCTCATCGGCTATGCCATCTTCGGCGCACTGGCTGCCTCAATGTGGGGCGTGGCCGTCACCTTGTCCACCGAGCGCAATCTCGGTTGGCTGGAAGTGAAGCGGGCCAGCCCCATGCCGCTGGGCTCCTACTTCGTGTCCAAAACTGCCTCCTCCATGGCCTTTTCCCTGACGATCCTCCTGTTGTTGGGGCTGCTGGCCCAGAACTTCGGGCACGCCGGCCTCAACGCAACCCAGTGGCTGCAGTTAGCCATGTGCGTTCTGGCAGCCAGCATCCCGCTGTGCGGAATGGGCCTGTTGGTGGGTACGCTGACAAGCGCCGGCGCGACCCCGGCGGTCGTCAACCTGATCAGCATGCCCATGGCGATCTGCTCGGGCCTGTGGATTCCCATCGACTTCCTACCCGCGCAGATGCAGCAAGCCGCCATGTTTCTGCCTACCTATCACGCTTTGCAGATCGGTCGTACAATCGTGGGCAGACGCGCCGCATGGCCCATCGAGTGGCATTGGGCGGTCCTGCTGGGTTTCACGCTGCTGTTCCTGGCGCTCACCGCGGGTGCCTGGCGCCGCCAGCGTCAATAGCGCACCATGTTCAAGTCACTCAAGCCTCCGTTTTTACCGCCGGAATTTCCAGAGGGCTGGATGCCCTACCTTTGGCTCGTCTACTCGCTGCCATTTCTGTTGACTCCGGCCTTTAGTGGCGGTGGCCTGCGGGATTGGGCCATCTCGCTGGCAGGATATACGGTCTTCCTGGCCGCCTATTTCCGCGCTTACTGGGTCCGTGACTGGCAACTACCTGCCATCCTCGGCGTATTCTGCATGCTGGCTATCGTTTTCGCAAACTGGAATTCGTCAGCGTTGGTCTTCTTCGTCTACGCCGCCTCGTTCACGCCCGAACTGGGTGACCCCCGCAAAAGCTGGCTGGGCCTGGGCTCGGTGATGGCCATCGAACTAGCAACCGTCGCCCTGCTCGGCATGCACTGGCACAGATGGTTGGCTCCGGCCATTTTTACGCCGCTGGTCGGACTCATGGTGATGCATTACTCCCAGCGCCGCCGCCTGACCTCGCGCCTGATGCAGACTCAAGGTGAACTGGCGCGAATGGCCCAGATCGCCGAGCGGGAGCGAATCGCGCGGGACCTCCACGACCTGCTGGGCCACACCCTGTCCGTCATCGTCCTGAAGTCCGAATTGGCGTCCCGGGTGGCCGAAAGCGATACGAAGCGGGCGATCGAGGAGATTCGCGATGTGGAACGGATCTCGCGCGAAGCACTGGCGGAGGTAAGGACAGCGGTCCGGGGCTACCGGTCTACCGGCTTGTTGGCTGAGGTGGAGAGCGCGCGACAGGCATTGCGCTCGGCAGGCATCGAACTGGAATGTGACCTGACCGGTGGTCCGCTCCCTGCCGCCCAGGAGGGCGTGCTCGCGCTGGCCATCCGCGAAGCCTGCACCAACGTCGTTCGCCATGCCAACGCAACCCGCTGCCGCATGGCCTTGCGGCGAGGACCCCGCCAGTACGAACTGGAAATCGCCGACGACGGGCAGGGGAGCACGGCGCGCGAAGGCGCGGGACTGAGCGGCATGCGGGAACGTGTCGAGGCGTTGGGCGGCACGCTGGAGCATGACGGCTCCAGCGGTATGCGGCTACTGCTCCGTCTGCCACTGGAGGCCGTTTGAGCATCCGGGTGCTGATCGCGGAAGACCAGGCCATGGTGCTGGGGGCCCTGGCTGCACTACTCTCGACTGAGCGCGATCTCGAGGTCACCGGACAGGCGCGCGATGGCGCCGAAGCACTGTCACTGCTGGACGCGGCCCAGCCGGACGTCGTGCTGTCCGATATCGAAATGCCCAACATGACCGGGCTGGAGCTTGCCGCCGAGATCCGCAAGCAGAAGTGCCCGGCGAAGGTGATCATCCTGACGACTTTCGCGCGGCCCGGCTACCTGCGCCGCGCTCTCGAGGCCGGCGTCAGCGGATACCTGCTGAAAGACTCGCCCGCTGCGACACTGGCCGACGCGATCCGTCGTGTCCACGCCGGAGGCCGTGCCATCGATCCCGATCTGGCGGCGGAAGCCTGGACCGAGCCCGATGTCCTCACCGAACGGGAACGGCAGGTGCTCCGGCTCGCCGGGGAAGGCAGCACATCCGCCGATATCGCGCTCAAGCTCAGCCTGTCCGAAGGCACGGTCCGCAACTATCTGTCCGAGGCCATCAGCAAACTGGGTGCTGCCAACCGCGTGGATGCGGCCCGCATTGCGCGCCAGCGCGGCTGGCTGTGACATCCGTCAGACTGGAACGTCAGAGGTAGTCATGAAGCTGTTTGCACTCTCACTGGCACTGTGCGCGGCGCCCCTGCTGGCGGCCGAGGTGCCTCAGGAACTGATGAAAGCGGATCGTGCCTTCGACGCAGCCACACTGGCCAGGGGGCTCGACGGCTGGATGAGCTACTTTGCCGACGATGCGCGTCTCAACCAACGCCCCACGGAGATCGTAGGCAAGGCCGCGCTCCGCGAGTTCTATTCGAAGATGTTCGAGCGCAGGTAGTTCTCCCTCCGCTGGCAACCGGTTCACGCTGAGGCGTCCAGGGACGGCACGCTCGGCTTCACGTATGGTGTCAGCCAGATGAGTTACCGGGATGCCAGGGGAGAACTCGTCAAACACGAGGGGCGCTACCTGACCGTCTGGCGCAAGCAGCAGGATGGCAGTTGGAAGGTCGCTACCGATCTCGGCAGCTAGCTCTGCTCCCTCATCACGGCGGCAAAGTAGACTGCAGCCAGTGAAGTGTTCATCAGGTGCAGCATAGGCTGCCACTCCGGAGCGCCGGGCAAAGCTGCCACCACCATCAGCGGACCGTCGGTTGGAGCAACCTCCGCTGGCCCCAGTCCCAGACTTTGCTGCAGCCCGCTCAGTACACCTTGTCCAGCCTCGCTCTTCGGATCACTGGCCAACACGGCCAGCGTGGCGGCCTGACCCGATTCGTAAAGGGTGGCGAAGGCAACCGAGCCGGTCGCCGAGGCCCATTCCAATTCCACCGAGCCGCGCTTCAGAAAGGGCAGGGGAGCCCGGAACTGCGCCGGCATCGTGGAGAGGAACTGGCGCATCAGGCCGACCACTTTCACAGCCTGCTCCAGCGTCGGCACCGTGTCGAACATGCCCTGCTCGACGCGCCCATCCTCCATGTTGATGATCCGCACCTCGAAGGTCATGCGAGGCCCAGCCTCGTCAGCAGGGCGCCTGGATCCGGATCACGGCCCATAAAGGCGCGGAAGAGGAGCGCCGGATCCTCGCTATCGCCGCGCGAGAGGATGTTATCCCGGAATGACCGGCCAGTCTCCCGGGAGAACAGGCCCTCCTGCTTGAAGCGCGTGAACGCGTCGGCATCCAGCACTTCCGCCCACTTGTAGCTGTAGTAGCCGGCCCCATAGCCGGTGGGATCCGCAAACAGGTGCGTAAAGCCGGCCAGCATGGCATAGTCCTCCGGGAACGGCGCCGGCGCGAACGCGGCCAGCAGCTGGTTCCCGTACTTCACGGGATCGCCATCGGTCTCGGACTTATAGTCGATATGCAGCGCCAGATCCACTGTGGCGAAGCCCAGTTGACGCATCTGCGCGTTGGCAGCCCGGAAGGTCCGTGCAGCCCGCATCTTTTGCAGCAGTTCCTCGGGAATCGTCTCGCCCGTTTGCCAGTGGCGCGCGAACATGTCCAGCGACTCGCGCTCCCAACACCAGTTCTCCATGATCTGGCTGGGCAGTTCCACAAAGTCCCAGGCGACATTTGTGCCCGAGAGACTCTTCACCTCCACACGGCTGAGGCTGTGGTGCAGCAGGTGGCCGAACTCGTGGAAAACCGTCTCCACCTCGCGGTGTGTCAACAGGGCCGGCGCATCTCCGAGAGGAGGCGTCACATTGCCGCACATCAACCCGATGTGCGGGCGCCACTCGCTGCCGGCCCAACTGCCGGTCATGAAGGCGTCCATCCAGGCCCCGCCGCGCTTGGTATCGCGCGGGAACCAGTCGGCGTAGAATGAACCCAGCAGCGAGCCGTCCTCGTCGCGGATCTCGTAATACTTCACTTCGGGATGCCAAACGGGCACCCTGGGCCCTTCGACGACGGTGATGCCGTACAACCGGTGCACGACATCGAACATGCCCGCCACCACCTTCTCCAGTGGGAAGTACGGCCGTAAATCTTCCTCCTCAAACGCATACTGCGACGCTCGCTGCTTCTCGGCGTAATAGGCGATATCCCACGGCTCCAGTGCGGCGATTGTTCCGACGGAAAGGTCTTTTGCGAACGCCAGCAGGGCCTCGTTTTCGTGATGGAAAGCGGCCTCGGTCTTGGAACGCAGATCCCGCACAAATGCCTGGGCCGTTGCGCCGTTCTTCGCCATGCGCTCCACCAGGTTGAAGTCGGCGAACGTCGAAAAGCCCAGTAGGCGCGCCTTGGCCCGGCGCAGGTCCAGGATCTTCGCGATCAGCTCACTGTTCGGCTCCGCCGCCCGGCGGCTGTAAGCCCGATAGAACTTTTCACGGATGTCTCGCGCATCGAGGTAAGTCATCACGGCCAGATAGCTGGGCGCCTGCAGGGAGAACCGCCACCCCTGCTTGCCGCGTGCTTCGGCCGCCTGACGTGCCCCGGCCACCGCCGAAGCCGGTAATCCGGCCAGCAGCGCCTCGTCCTCGATGAAATACTCATACGCCGCCGTCGCGTCCAGCACGTTCTGTGCGAACTTCGTGGTAATAACGGCCAGCTCGATGTCGAGCGCCTCCAGCTTGCGCTTGCCCTCTTCATCCAGCTCGGCGCCATGGCGCCGGAACGCTTCCACCGTCTTCTTGAGGAACCGGGCACGCACTCCCTGCAACTGCTTTGCATCATCCGTGGCCGCATAAGCCTGCAGGGCCTTCCACAAACCCTCGTGCAGCGGAATCGAAGAATAGAAAGCGCTCACCTCGGGCTGCACTTCGTTCCACGCCGCCCGCAGCTCCGCGGTCATCACAACACCCTCAAGATGACGTACCACACCCACGGCCACGTCCAGAGGCTCCGTGGCCATATCCAAAGCGGCCATCGTATTCTCGTAGGTTCGCGGTCCGGTCAACGCCGCCAGATCGTCCAGCTGCGCGCGCGCCTGTTGGATGAGTGCCTCGATCGCCGGCTTCACATGCTCCGGTCGAACTTCGTCGAATGGAAGGGGCAGACGTATGCCCAGCAGGGGGTTTGCTTCGCTCACATACACTAGGATAGCGATATGCCGGCGCGGACACCCACTGTGATCCAATTGGTCGGCCTCGGCGTCACGCTGGGGGCGGTGGCCGTCTTTTCCATCTTCACGCTCCGGCAGCTCGACGGCTTGCGGCGCCTGGAGTCCGACAGCGTTGACCGCAGCCGCCGCGACTCCCTGCAACTCATTCGCATCCAGAACAACCTCACCCAGCTCGGCCTCGCGCTCCGCGACATGGCGGAGGGCACCGAACCCTATCCCATCACGGGCTACAAGCCGGAGTTCGACCGCATGCGCGGCGACCTGCAGGACGCTCTCTCCGTCGAAGCGCAGCTCATGCCCGCCACCCGGACACCCGCCCAGCAGGAGATGCTCAACAACACGTTTGCGCGGTTCTGGGGCGAAGTGGATCATCTCTGGACCGTCGCCGCGCAGGGCCAGACAAACGAAGCCCGCGCCCTCATTCGCACCCGGCTGGAGTCCGAACGCTCCACCATGACCACCGTCATCGCCCGCCTTCTCGTCCAGAACAGCGAAGCCGAAGGCGCGGCCGTCCAGGAAATCACGGCCATTTACGGACGCGTGGAAAAGAACCTCTACGTGCTGCTCGCCGCTGTCGTCGCCGCCATCTCCATTACCAGTGCGCTGGTGATCCTGCACGACCGCCGCGTTTTCGCGCAGCTCTCCCGGCTCTCAGAGGAACGCAAGGAACTGGCCGGCCAGGTCATCTCCGTCCAGGAGGACGTCTTCCGCAACCTCGCCCGCGAGCTGCATGACGAGTTCGGCCAGGTGCTCACGGCGGTCGGCGTCATGCTCCAGCGAGTCGAGAAGAAACTGCCCGACGCGTCGAAACAGCGCGAAGACATCCACGAAGTGCGGGAGATCGCCAATCAGACCCTGGAGCGCGTGCGCAGCATGTCCCAGATGCTGCACCCGCCCGTCCTCGACGACTACGGCCTGGAGAACAGCATCGAGTGGTACCTGCGCCAGTTCGAGAAACAGACCGGCTTTCAGGTGCACTATGAGAAGATCGGCATAGGACCCTGGATCGGCGATACCATCGCAATTCACGTCTACCGGATCTTACAGGAGTCATTGAACAACGTCGTGCGCCACTCCGGAACGACCGAGGCATGGGTGAAAGTCGCTTACTCACCCGCTTCCCTTTGCCTGGAGGTGGAGGATCACGGCGCCGGGCTGGAAGGCAAGCCTGCCCGCAAGGGCCTCGGGCTCATCGGCATGCGCGAACGCGCCGAGCTGTTGGGCGGGCAAATGGAGTTTCAAAAACCGGCAGAGGGCGGAACCCGTGTGAAGCTGGTTGTACCGCTGCCCGCGGGAGGTGTGCATGAGTGAGGCGATCACAGTTTTGCTCGCCGACGATCATTCCCTGGTACGGAAGGGCTTCCGGCGCATGCTGGAGGACGATGAAGCTGTCCAGGTTGTAGGAGAGGCGGCCAACGGCCCCCAGGCCATCGAAATGGCACTGCGGTTGAAGCCTGCCGTCATCGTGATGGATCTGGCCATGCCGGAGCTCGACGGCATCCAGGCCACGGCCCAGATCCTCAAACAGTTGCCGGGTACTGGAATCCTGATCCTCTCGATGTATTCCGAGGATACTTACGTGCGCAACGCCTTCGCGGCCGGCGCGCGCGGCTACCTTTTGAAGAATGCCCTGGAGGTCGACCTCCCGTATGCCATCAAGGAGGTCGCTGCCGGCCGAACTGTGGTCGCTCCGGGGTTGAACCTGCCTACCCAGGAACCTGACAGCGAGGAGAGCAAACTCACCCAGCGCGAACGCGAAGTGCTCCGCTATATCGTGCAGGGCAAATCCAACAAGGAGATCGCGGGCATCCTCGGACTCAGCGTGAATACGGTCAGCGTTCATCGCGCCAACCTCATGCAGGCGCTCGGCATCCACCGGACGGCGGACCTGGTCGTTTATGCCATCCGCAAAGGCCTGGTCGCCCTGCCGGAACCCCCTGGACCGGAGTGACGAACGGCGTGCGACGGCGCGATTTTCTGGGCGCCCTGGCCGCTATGGCCCCGCCCAACAACCACCCCGATCCCGGCTTCCGTCTGCGCGACGTAACCCGCGCCGCCGGTATCGACTTCGTCCACAACTCCGGAGCCTTCGGCAGGAAATATCTGCCGGAGACCATGGGGCCGGGCTGCGCCTTCCTCGACTTCGACAACGACGGCTGGCAGGATATTCTGCTGGTGAACTCCATGGACTGGCCCGGCCACAAACGCCGGCGGTCCACTCTCAAGCTCTATCGCAACAATCGCAACGGAACCTTCACCGACGTCACCCGGACCGCCGGTCTCGACGTTGAGCTCTACGGCCTGGGCGTCGCGGTCGGCGATTTCAACAACGACGGCTTCGTCGATCTCTATATCACCTGTGTGGGCCAGAGCCGGCTCTTCCAGAACACCGGCCGCGGAACGTTCGTCGACGTCACCGCTAAGGCCGGCCTCGGCGCCCATGACGGCTTCTCCACCTCGGCCATGTGGTTCGACTACGACCGCGACGGCCACCTCGACCTGTTCGTGACCAACTATGTGCGGTGGTCGGAGAAGAGCGACGTCTTCTGCTCCTTCGACGGCAGGCAGAAGTCCTACTGCACGCCCGAGGCCTATCGTGGCGCCACCTGCTGGCTCTTCCGCAACCGCGGCGACGGCACCTTTGAGGACGTTACCGCCAAAGCCGGCCTGCTCGACACCTCCTCCAAGTCGTTGGGGGTCGCCGCCCTGTCTTACGACAATGACGGCTGGCCCGACCTCTTCGTCGCCAACGACACCCAGCCCAACAAGCTCTATCGAAATCAGCGCAATGGCACCTTCAGCGAAGTGGGCGTGAAAGCCGGACTCGCCTTCAGCGAGGACGGCCGCGCCCGTGCCGGCATGGGCGTCGACGTCGCCTACCTGGACGACGCCGGCCTGGCTTCGATCGTCGTCACCAACTTCGATAACGAGATGCTGGGCCTCTACCGCGCCACCAAATCGGGCGCTTTTGTCGATCAGGCCCCCAAAACCAACATGGGCCTGGCCACCCGTCGCTCCCTCGGCTTCGGCTGCTTCTTCTTCGACGCCAACCTCGACGGCCAGCTCGACCTGCTGGTCGTGAATGGTCACATCGACGAGACCATCTCCCGCGCACGCCACGACGTCACCTACGCCCAGTCGCCCCATCTTTTCCTGAACGAAGGCAACGGTAGTTTCCGCGATGTGGCCAGCCTGATTGGTCCCGAGTTTTCCGTGCCAAAGGTCGCCCGTGGCGCCGCATTCGGCGATATCCACAATGACGGCGCTCAGGATGTGCTCATCACGACCAACAACGGGCCCGCCTACCTCTACCGCAACGAGCAGTCGAACAGCAACCGCTGGGTGCGCGTAAAGCTCACCGGCACAAAGTCGAACCGCGACGCCATCGGCGCCCTGGTCAAGTACGAATCCGGCGATCTCAAGGGCTCCCGGACCGTGAAATCGGGATCCAGCTACCTCTCCCAATCCGAGACGACGCTCACCCTCGGGTTGGGCCGGCGCGAAAGAGTCGATAAGCTTCAGGTCCTCTGGCCAAGCGGCCAGACGGAGGAGTACCACGCCCTGGCGGCCGGAAAGCGCTACCTCATCACGGAAGGCAAGGGCATTACTCAACAGTAACTTAGCGATCTTCCTACTCCATTTGTTCAGGAAGTACTTACCCGTTTTCTCCAGTACGACATCGTCTTTCTTTCCCGGGTCGCGGCCGATACGCTGGTTCCAGCCAGGGGGACGTAAAACCCCTTCGCCGCTGCGTCGCACCGCCGGCGCGCAAAGTCTGGAAGAAACGAGCGTCAGGATTGAATTCGAAGGTATTACCGCGGAGACCCCGCAGGCGCCGAACCGACTGGGCAGGCGCCCGGCCCCTGGTGATCCTTTCGGCCATCACCATCGCAGTCGTCGCTGGCAGTCTGACGCTGCAGCATCGCCGTGTTCCTGGCACTGGCGCGGCTCAAAGCCTCCACAGCCTCTCTCCGTTGGAGCAATTGTGGACACAGCGCCAGGAGATTCCTGACCGTCTGGTATTCCCCTACTCCGTCGTGCCTGGCGGCGTCCAGACTCCGGAGGAGGCCGTCGCCGCCGCCCGGCTCGATCCCTCGGTCGCAGCCCACTACCGCGGTATCGATCTCAACCGGGCCGTGGTTACGAAGTTGAACCAGCCGCGCCTTGCCTACGTCTCCTACCGCCTGAAAGGCCGGATCTATTGGACCAGGAAGAAGCTCACCATCGCGGCCGGCGAGCGGGTCATCACAGACGGTAGCAATTACATCCGGAGCCGCTGCGGCAACCGGCTCATCGAGGCCCCACAAAGCGAATTGAGCGCCCAGGAGCCGCCGGAAAGCGTCCTCAATACCCCTGAAATTCCTGTCCTGGCCCTCACCATGCCTCCTGCTGGCGCACCCCTTGTTGAGTTCGCCCCTCCCTCCGATTCGCCCGGTGGATCAGGCACCCGTACGGTCACGCCTGATTTCTATCCGCCCGACTTCTACCCGCCAGGCGTCTACCCACCCGTTCCCATCGGCAGCGGCTTCATCATCCCGCCCGTGATCTGCTGCGGCGGAGCGATCAACCCTGTTCCACCCGGCACCGTCCCACCGCCCACTAATCCCCCGGTGACTCCGCCCCCGGCGGTCGAGCCGCCCGTGAATCCGCCGCCGGTCACACCGCCCCCAGTGAATCCGCCGCCAACCACACCGCCAATCGAACCGCCGCCTGTGACTCCGCCCGTGGTGCCACCCCCGGTCAACCCGCCCCCGGTGACGCCACCACCAGTCAATCCACCGCCAGTGGAGCCGCCACCAGTAACCCCGCCTCCGGACACTCCGCCGCCGGTGACTCCACCACCCATAACGCCGCCTCCAGTGACGCCTCCTCCGGTCAATCCACCTCCGGTGGAACCGCCGGCCGTGACGCCTCCGCCGGTGGGCCCCCCACCCGTCGAGCCGCCGCCGGTGAATCCGCCGCCGAATCCTGTTCCTGAACCCGGCACCTACGTCTTCGTTGCCGGCGGTCTCGCGGTGCTGGCCTGGTCAGCCCGTCGCCGGCGATAGGAGTTGGACGCTCCGATGACAGCCCGGTCCCCAGGCCTAATAACGGGACCGGGCTTTTTTTCGCTTCTCGAGAACCCGCTGGGTCCAGGAACTCTTGCGAGTGGAGAACTGCGCGGCCGCGGCACGCAGGTAAGGGCGGAACTGCAGCATCCACCAGTGCGCCAGCCCCTGCGTTCTGATCGCTTCCAGCGTGTCGCTATAGTGCTCCAGGATGTTCTCCGCCACCATCCCGCCCGTCGCCCGCGCCGCCACAAGGGAACTCCTGCCCAGCCAGGCCACGTTTTCCGGCAGTCGCGTCACCGCATCCAGGGCCAGCAGCGCCGACAGTTCAAATACCCCGCGCTGCTCCCTCTGCGCCGTCAACCGCAAGTCCTGCCAGTTCCGCTCCAGCAGATCGATCCCGGGAAAACGCGTGGGCGTCAAGCCGCGCGCGCTCTGCTGCAGAGCGGCCCATTCCTTGCGAAGGGTGGCGGTGTCCAGCGGTGGGGTATTCAGCGTCTCCGCCGCGCGGCCGGCTGTATCCTCCAGCGCGTCCAGGATCTGATCCATGGTGTGCGGATGGGTCTCGGGACGAATCAGCCCCTCCTGCTTCAGGCTCTCCGCGATTTCTGCAATCAGGCTCCGGCCCGCGCCGCTCAGGTCAGCCAATGCGGCCAGCACCCACACCGGTGATGCACGAAACGTCAGGATCCCAATCAATTCGATCCCGTTGCCCGCCGTCCGCCGCACCAGGAAATCCTCGGCCAGCTTTCCTTCCACGGGAAAGACGCCTTCAACTTCCCCCACCTGCTCAATGAGAAACCGGAGAGTAGCTTCCACCAGAGACCTGTACAGCCGCGTGCGCCGTAGCGCCACGGGCAGCGCCGCCTCGCCGAGTTGATTCAACAACCCGCCGGCCAGCGCCGTGGCCGAACGCAGAATCCGTTCCGGCAGCGACAGTATGTAGTCCCGCACGGTGATATGTTAGCTGTTTCAGGAGTGGCCATGACCATCATCAACCGGCGTGAATTCCTAGGTGCGGCCGCCGCAGCCTCAACCGTCCTGGCGCAGGAAAAGAAGCTGAAGCTCGGCCTCATCGGCTGCGGCTGGTTCGGCGGCGTCGATTCCTCCGCGGCTGTTGCCGCCGGCGGCGTCGAGTTTATCGGCCTGTGCGATGTCGATTCAGCCCACCTCGACGAGATGAGCGCGGCCCTCGAAAAGCAGCAGGGTTCCAAGCCGAAAGGCTTCAAACATTACAAGGACCTGCTCGCCATGGATGGCCTCGACGGCCTCATCATCGCCACGCCGCCTCACTGGCACGCCCTCCCCTTCATCGCCGCCTGCGAGCGCAAGCTGCCCATCTACTGCGAAAAGCCCCTCGCCTACGACATCCGCGAAGGCCGCGCCATGGCCAATGCCTGGAAGAAGGCGGGCAACATCGTCCAGATCGGCTTCCAGCGCCGCCAGAGCGAGGCCTACCAGTCGGTCAAGGAGTACATCGCCTCCGGAGCACCTGGCCCCATCGTTCAGGTTGACGTCAACATTCACTACACGGCCCAACCGCTCGACAACAAACCGCAGGACCCGCCGGCTACTCTCGATTGGGATCTCTGGTGCGGCCCCGCGCCCAAGCTGCCTTATTCCCCCAACATCGGCCACAAATCCTGGCGCCTGGAGGAGACGACCGGCAACGGCCACCTGGTCGATTGGGGCATCCACCTGATCGATGCCACTCGAAAAATGCTCTCCGAAACCATGCCCAAACGCATCACCGCGGTGGGCGGGCTCTATGAGTACAAGGGCCGCATCACCACGCCCGACACCCTGACCGCCCACTTCGAATTCGACAAGTGCCCCGTCGTCTGGCGCCACCGGCTGTGGGGTGCGGTGGAGCGCGATCCGGAATTCTCAAACGGCGTGACCTTTTATGGTGAGAAGGAGACCATCTTCGTCACCGACAGCCGCTGGATTGTCATGCCCAAGGGCCGGAATGCTCAGCGCCGCGTCACCGAGGTCAAGTCCGCCAACGAACTCAGCCAGCGCCACGTCACGGAATGGCTCAAGGCCGTGCGCGCGGGTACCCAGCCTTCGGTCTCTCCGGACGAAGCCTTCCGCTCCACCGCCACGGTCCAGTTGGGCATGATCTCGTACAAAACGGGCCGCACGCTTCAGTGGGATATGGCGTCCGAGAAACTGCTGAACGATCCGGCCGCCAACAAACTTCTGGCAAGGGCTTATCGCGCCCCCTACAAGCATCCGGGCGCCTAGGCTCTGCAGCCAGACTCGGAAGAGGCACCGCAGCCTCATAGAACGCGTGAGCGTCAGGCGCCGGTAAGGCGGACGCCCTCATCCGCAGCCCACACCTCCGGCCGGCTCCGCAGACAAGTTCGCAAAGCTACCGCGTCAGCCGCAGTACGAACTCTTCCATCACAATCCGGTCATCCACCCGCGAGCTCTTCATATCGCGATCCGCCCGGAACACCAGTTGCAGCGCCTCTTCCAGCTTCTCTTTTGTGAACTTCGAACTGGCCGTGTGAATCTGGTCAGCGCGCGACCTCCACATCGGCGTGCCTTGCCGCTGAAAGAAACTCTGCACTTCGCTGGACGAGCGCAACCCCTGCTCGCGCGCGGCCAGCGCCAGGCGGAAGATGCCGCCCAGAAACGTCAGCGCCAGAGGCAGATACTCGCCTTCCCGCACCAGCGTGTCCAGCAGTTGCATAGCTTCCACGCGGCTGCGGCGCGCCAGGGCATTCACCAGGTTGAACACCGTGGTCTCCTGCGCGTTGGGCACCATGTTGGCGATGTCGGCCGCCGTCACCTTGCCGCCGTTGACCTCGGCGAACAACGCCAGTTTCTCCACCTCATTGGCCAGGCGCGACGCGTCGGCTGCGGTGGCCTCCACCAGCAGGTCAATCTCATTCGAACCCAGCCGCAACCCGCGCTCGGCCGCATGCGACTGCACAAACGCGCGCGCATCCTGGGGCGTAAGCTTCGCGAACTCCACCACGGCGCGGATCGTCCCGTAGTACTTCGCCAGGCGATCCATCTTGGTCTTGTCCTCGCCGTCGAAGTCCCACTTGCGGGCGTCGAAAACCAGGACAACTCCAGGAGTCGGATCCTTGCAGTAGGCGGCCAGCGCCTCAGGTCCCACCGCCCCCTTGCCTGAGCCTTCCTCTTCCTCGCTGGCTGCCGCGCGTCCTCGCGGCAGAGCCGATTCCGCCGACGCGACCCAGATCACCCGGTTGCGCGCAAACAGCGACATCGAGCGCGCATCGTCCAGCACTTCACTGATCGAAAGTTCATCCAGGTCGTGCCGGGTATAGCCCTCTTCGCGGTCCTCTTCGCTCAGAACTTTTTCGATTAGCGCCTTGCGGCACGGCGCACGCCGGTACCCTTCCGGACCGACAAAGAGATACACCGGCTCTGGTTCCTGCTTCGACAGGGTACGTAGGAACTGGTCCGGCGTCATAGCTGCTTAGAAAGCCTCCAACACACTGCTCACTACCTGCCGCGCCACTTCCTGGCTCAGCCGCTGCAGCGCGACCGCGCTCTCGTCGAAGTACTGCAGCTGGTCTGTCGCTACTTCATACCGCTGGCGGAACTCCATGTTGTCGCGCTTGTACATCACCTTGCCGGTCTTTCGCTCAGTGAGCGAAATGTTCATGATCACCGACACCTGGATGCCCGCCGCGCGTCCGGTCTTCTGGTCGAAGATCGTGGGCGCCGTGTAGAAATTCACCACCGCGCCGGTCAACACCGCATCGGCCTGATCGACGTTCGGAATCACACGGTACCGCGTGCGGGAGAGGAACTCCCGGCCGATTGCGCCAGGCAGTTGTTCGGTGAGCTTGTAGCGCGTGGTCGTGTTACCGAATGCCGGAATCGCAATGGATTGCAGCGTCGCCGGCAGCATGTCGCCATGCCCGCCCACGTGATAACCACAGCCGCTCAAAGCCAGCGCCGCGGCCAGCACCACAAGACCAGCCTTCATCGAGTCTCCTTCCGCGACAGCAGCCCCGCGGTCAGCAGCGCTGTCTCGGCTCGAGTGCGCATGTTGTCGAACGCCAGCCACAACCAGATGCCCCGGACATGGCTGCGATCTTCCACAATGTCACTGACGGTCAGTCCGCTTTGCCCGGCTACCCCCATGTTGGAGCCAGGTTCCACATCGGCGCCACGAACATCCAGCCCGGCATCCTTGAGCCACCCGCTGATCTCATCCACCGTGGGCCGCGATTCGAACTCCAGCCAGGTGCTCAGGCAGTAACCGTGAAACACGGGCGCCTGCACCACACGCAGCGAAGGCAGAGGTACAGCCAGCGGACCCAGCAGGGAAGCAAGATGACGCTCGATGCGCAGTTCCGCCGCCTCCAGGCTCACCTTGGCTTCGGCTCCCAGCCGCGGCAGCAGGTTAAAACTCACCTGCGCGTCAAACAACGCCCGGGGCATCTGCTGAAAATTGAAAAGCGTCAGCGTCTGCTGATGCAATTCGTCGACGCCCTCTTTGCCGCGCTCACTGGCGGGTTCCAGCACAGTCGCCACCGCGCTCCGCAATGGACGCTGCGCGTGCAGCAGCGACATCAGGCGGGCCAGTGCGATCGCGGCCGGATGGGCCAGCGAATGGATGGAATACTCCTGCGCCGCCACCGGTCCGCGCTCCAGGATCGGCGCTCGCAGGATCGATTCGGGCAGATCTTCAAAATCACAGACAGCATCGACGATCGCAGGCCGCTGCGGCAGGCCGTGCGCCAGGGCCAGGGCACGCTTGTGCGCCTCGAGCGAGCCCGCCAGAAGCACCACGTCCGCCTCTTCCATGGTGTCTTTATCCAATGGCTGCATGACGAGAAGGTCTTCTTCGCCCGGAGCCAGCACAATATCGTCCGTCTGGGAACTGGCCAGGCTGAGGGTTACCGGCAGCTTGCCTTCCTCGACGAGTTCACGAATCTCCTTGCCGAGCAGCGTCTCACCGCCCAGCAGGAGCCACTTGGGCTTAGTCATGGATGTCACCTAACTGGCCTGATGTTCGGGATGCGCGGGCGGAGGCGACGGTTTGAACCAGCGCCGGATCAGTCCACCCAGCCGCACCAGAATGCCGCTGGACACGTAGACAGTGGCCAATACCAGCAGCGCGGGTTTCGAGAAGTTCCAAAACAGGTAGATCACCGTGCAGAGCACGATCACGCTCTTCGGGCTGCGCGGGCTTACCAGACTGAAGTCCTTGAAGCTGCGGTAGCGCCAGGTGCTTACCATCAGGAACGCAAGCAACGCCATCAACGCGGCCCAGGCCGTAATAATCGGCCATCCGCGCAACGGCACCGAGTCAACAGCATAGATCACCGCGGCCACCATGCCGGCCGCCGCGGGAATGGGCAAGCCGACAAAATACTTGCGGTCCGGGCGGCCCGGATTGCGCGGGACCGGATTCACCGTGATGTTGAACCGTGCCAGCCGCATCGAGCCGCAGCATACAAACATGAACAGGATGAAATAGCCCGCCTGCATCAGGTACTTGCGGATGTCCGGCGGAGTATACGGATCGAGAAACTGAAAGCCCCACACAAACGCCAGGACGGCCGGCGCAATGCCGAAGCTGATCACATCGGCCAGCGAATCCAGCTCTCGGCCGAAATCGCTGGTAGTGTTCGTCAGTCGCGCGATGCGGCCGTCCAGACCATCGAAAAACACGGAAAGTCCGATGACCTTCGCCGCCGTCTCCCAGGCCGGATTCGAGCCGTAGTTGCCCGCGGAGGCCCACAGCGCACCTTCTACCGCCTTCAGAATCGCCAGGTACCCCATGAACAGGTTCCCAGCCGTAAACAGGGTCGGCAGCGCATAGGCCGCACGCCGCGGCCGGCGGTCCGGCGAGTTGGGATCGATCAGTCTTTCACGCAGGTTCAAGCGCGGAGTCATTGTTTCGTCCTAGCGGCGCCGATGTGCGCCAGCACGCTGGAGCCGGCGGAGACCCGCTGGCCTTCACGCACATCGATCTCCCATTCGGGTCCAAATGTCACATCGACGCGCGAGCCGAACTTGATCAGACCCACGCGCTCACCGGCGGTCACAAAATCGCCGGGCTTCTTGGTGCACACGATGCGGCGTGCAATCAGGCCCGCAATCTGCGAAAAGGTCACCAGGGTCCGCTGCCCGCCCACGCTGCCGTCGATCGTGATCGTGTTCATCTCGTTATCGACCGAAGCTTCTTCTTTGCTCGCCACCAGGAACTTGCCGGGCTTATAGTGAACGTCAATCACCTTGCCTGCAATCGGCGCCCGGTTCACATGCACGTCAAAGACATTCAGAAAGATACTCACCCGGGTTGAATCCGGCCCGCGCCGGATCAACACCACCTTGCCGTCCCCCGGCGATACCGCCACCGGACCCGGCGGCACCTGCCGCTCCGGGTCACGGAAAAACCATAGGCAGAACAGCGCCAGGATGTAGAACGGGATGCCCGCCCAGCCTTTGGTGAAGTAGCCAAGCAGGGCGCCCGCGCCCGTCAGAAATAATGCGTAATAGATTCCGGTGACTACCATGCGTGAACCGCGATCTTTTTATTGTCCCAAATGCCGGACAAGAAGGGCGAGCAGGGCGGTCCGGTCGGCGATACGGTCCACCAGGATACTTTCGTTCGCCGCATGGGCTCCTTCTCCAACCCCACCGATGCCGTCCAGCGTAGGGACGCCCAAACCTGCCGTAAAGTTGCCGTCCGATCCCCCACCCGTCGCCGACTCTTCCAACTTCAATCCAAGATGCCTGCCCGCCAGCTCCGACGCCGCCTTATACAGCGCCGCCACCCCCTTCGTGCGCTCCATCGGAGGCCGGTTCAGCCCGCCGCTGACCTCCAGGCTGCAGCGCTTGTCCACCGCCTTCAGCCTGTGGAACTTCCGGTCCAATCCGGCGTAATCGGCCATCTTCGCGATCCGGATATCGACTTCGACCCGCGCTTCAGCCGCAATCACATTGGTTCGCGTACCCCCGGAAATGACCCCGGGATTCACCGTCAGTCCTTTGGGCAGGTTCGTGAATCCGGCTATCTTTTCGACCTGCCGGGCCAGTTCAACGATGGCGCTTGCCCCAGCCGCGAAATCGACACCAGCATGCGAAGCCTTGCCCCGAACCGTCACCGTGTAGTCGCCCACGCCCTTGCGGGCCGTCTTCAGCTTTCCGGACAACCCCGTGCCCGGCTCCGCCACCAGCACGGCGGAGCTTTCTTTCGCCAGATTCTCGGTCAGAGGCCGGGATACCTCGCTGCCCACCTCTTCATCGGAGACAATCCACAGCGCCACCTGCCGGGAAACCGGCAGATCCAGCGCCTGCAACAGCTTCATGGCCGAAAGAAAGAAGGCCAGGCCGGATTTCATATCCAGCACGCCCGGTCCCCACAATCGGCCGTCCGCTTCTTTCCACGGCATCGTCTTCAGGGTGCCCAGCGGCCAGACCGTATCGCTATGGCCGACCCCCAGAATGCGCCCCGGCTTCTTCTTCCTCGGACCAGGCAAGTCAAATGTCAATAATAAGTTACGGCCATAGCGGCCACCTGGAAAGGTCTTCACCCGGGCCAGCCCGTCGACCCGCGCCGCCACCAGGTCGACAAACCGGTTGACGGCGGCGGCATCGTCGCTGGGCGACTCGCACTCCACCAAGTCTTTGAGAAAATTGACGATCGCCGGCTGTTGCGCCAATGCATGAGGAAGGATTGCGTCCATCGTTTGTTAGAATAACTGTTTCCGATGGCAGTCCTAGAAAACATCGACATTCGCGACGTCCTGCCCCACCGCTACCCCATGTTGCTGGTGGACCGGATTGTCGAATTTGGTGAAGACTATATCGTCGGCATCAAAAACGTCACCGCCAACGAGCCGTTCTTCCTCGGTCATTTTCCGGATTTTCCGGTCATGCCCGGCGTGCTCATTATCGAAGCCATGGCCCAGGTCGGCGGCACTCTGGTGCTCAAGGACCTGCCCGACCGCAAATCCAAACTCGTCCTGTTTGCGTCCATTGAAGAGGCCAAGTTCCGCAAACCCGTGCTGCCTGGCGACACTCTGCGCCTGGAACTCAAAACCCTGAAGCGCAAGTCCACCGTCGTCAAGATGCAAGGCACCGCGACCGTCGACGGCCAGGTGGTGGCCGAGGCGATCGTCATGTGTAAGGTGATCGACCGGCCCGGCAGCGCCGCAGAACCACAGGCGTAGATCCATGGCGATTCACCCGACCGCGATCATCGATCCCGCGGCTCGGATCCACCCGGACGCCGACATCGGCCCGTTTTGCGTGATCGGAGCCGAAGTCGAAATCGGAGCCCGCACCCGTCTCATGGCCAACCTCTATATAGAGGGGCCTACCTGGATCGGGGAAGATAACATCTTCTATCCGTACGGCAGCGTCGGGGTTGCGTCCCAGGATCTCAAGTACCACGGCGAGCGAACGGAAACCCGCATTGGATCCCGCAACAGGATCCGTGAGTTCGTCACCATCCACCGCGGTACCGAAGGCGGCGGCTCCCTCACAGCCATCGGCGATGACAACCTGCTGATGGCCTACTCGCACATTGCCCACGATGCGCAAATTGGCAGCCATATCATACTAGGCAATGCGGTTACACTCGCCGGGCATGTCACCATCGGCGACTGGGCCATCGTTGAGGCATTCTCCGGTGTCCATCAGTTCTGCCGCATTGGCCGCCACTCCTTCACCGGCGGGTATAGCGTCGTGACTCAGGATGTCCTGCCCTATTCACAGACGGTCACCCCACGGCAGTCGAAAGTCTACGGCGAGAACAAGATTGGACTTCAGCGCCGCGGTTTTTCAGCGGAATCCATCGCCGGGCTGCATAAGGCCTTCCGCTTGCTCGTGAGCGATAAGTTGAACACCTCGCAGGCCTTAGAACAGATCCAGGCGGAGGTCCCTTCCTGCGCCGAGGTAGACGAACTGGTCGAGTTTATCCGGACCGCCAAGCGTGGTTTCATCAAGTGAGATACGGTCTCATCGCCGGCTCCAGCCGTTTCCCCATCCTCGCCCTGCAGACCGCCCGCCAGCTCGGCCACGAGGTGGTGGTGATTGCCCTCAAGGACAATGCCCCGCCGGAAGTGGAAGCCCTGGTGGACCGGTGCTACTGGATCACCATCGCCGAGCTTGGCAAGTTGATCGACATCCTCCAGAAGGAGAAGATCACGGAAGTGATCATGGCCGGCCAGGTCCGTCATACTTCCCTTTTTAGTACCCTGCGCCCTGACTGGCGGCTGGCAAAACTCCTCTTCTCCCTCCCGTCCCGAAATACCGACGCCCTGATCGGCGGCGTCCAGAAGGAACTCGAGAAAGAAGGCATCCGCCTGGCCGACTCGACCCTCCTCCTCAAACCGCTCCTGGCTGCGGAAGGCCAGATTTCGAAGCGGAAACCGACAGACGACGAACAGAAAGACATCCATTACGGCCGCCGCGTAGCCGGAGCCGTCTCCGGTTTCGACATCGGCCAGAGTGTGGCCATCTCGGAACGGGCCTGCGTCGCCGTCGAGGCGATGGAAGGTACCGACGCGATGCTGCGCCGCGCGGCCTCGCTGGTCAACGGCCGCCCGCTGCGGTTAGTCAAAGCTTCCAATCGCCGCAAACACCTTCTCTTTGACGTGCCCGTGGCCGGGCCGGGCACCATCCTCACCATGGCCGAGACCGGAACCACCGCTCTCGCCGTGGACGCCGGCCGAACCCTGTTGCTGGACAAGGACGAAATGCTCGCCCTCGCTGCCCAGCACGACATCTCGATCGTCGGCTACCCGCCGGAGGAATCATGAGCGAACCTGCAGTCCTCGTCGCCGTCGCTGGCGCAGGAGCCTTTGGAAAGAATCACTTGCGTGTCATCCGCGAGTCCCATGTGGAACTCGCCGGCGTCTATGACCTCGATCCCGACCGGGCCCAGGCGGCCGCAAAGGAGTTCGGCTGCCGGGCCTACGACTCTCTTGAGGATCTCGCCGGGCACGCCCAGGCCGCCATCGTCGCCGTCCCCACTTCCGCGCACTGCAAGGTAGCCTGCCAGTTGCTGGACGCCGGGCTGGATGTCATGGTCGAAAAGCCGATTGCCTCCACTCTGGACGAGGCCCACCAGATGGTTGTCACCGCCCACCAGCGCGGGCGCATCCTGCAAGTGGGTCATCTCGAACGGTTTAATCCTGCGGTCGCGGCGGCCAAAGCCTTGGTCACGGTCCCCCTCTTCTTCGAGATCCACCGCCTCAGCGTCTTTTCCCCCCGCAGCCTCGATGTCGATGTGATTCTGGATCTGATGATCCACGATCTGGACATCCTGCTGGCCATGACTGGAACCATGCCGAGCGAAATCCGTGCCGCCGGCATCCCCGTCCTCTCCGGCAAGGCGGATATCGCCAACGTGCGCCTGGAGTTCCCCAGCGGCTGCATCGCCAACCTGACCGCCTCTCGGGTCTCCACGGAGCGCGTCCGCAAACTGCGCTTCTTCCAGCCCAGACAGTACGTTTCCGTGGATTATGCGAAGCAGGAGTGCTTCGCCATCGGCGTGGACGACAACCGGCAGGTGAAGCTGTTGCCGCAGATTGTGGCGAAGCAGGAGCCCCTCAAGCGGCAGTTCGCCTCGTTCCTGGAATGTATCGTGACCCGGGCCAAGCCGGAAGTTGACGGCGAAGCGGCAGCCCTGGCCCTGGAACTGGCTCGCCTGATTGAAGCGAAAATCGAAGAACACGGCGCCGTAGTAGCCCGATCGCTCGCTTCCACGTCTATCTCTTAAGAGTCCGCTCTTTCCCGGTTCCATGCTCGAATCTTTCCAACGGTACTGGCACGGCGACCAGGAGCAGCTACAACTGCTTCTGGACGACAGGGACCAGGAGCAAACCCGGCGCTATCGCCTGGCCGCCGCCGGGGCGGTGCTCTACCAGTTGGCGGTGATCCTCTTTGCTTTGAATGCTCCGGGCGGGGCAATGCGCTTTCATTCGGGGGCGGAAGTCCATGTGGACATCCGGCGGTCCACGCCGCTGATCGCACCCAGGAACCTCCCGGAATTCAAGGTCACCCAGAAGGAAGAGCAAAAGAAGAAGCCGGCCACGGAGATCGACATGGCCGCGCTGATGCCGAAGAAGGCGGTGGTCCAGCCGCAGAGCACCCCTCCGGGCAAACCCTCGACACCTCCGCCAGGCCCGGTCGCCACTCCGGCGCCACGGCCGCAGCCGGTGGAGCCCCCCAAGATTGAGGTAGCGGAACAGCAGGCTCCGCCCAATCCGGCCCCGGGCCTGACGCCGAAGCCGGCCCCGGTTCCGCCGCCCGTGGCGGAGCCGCCCAAAACAAATCCGTTCGAAAGAGTAGGTGGCCCTCAGCCTGGTACCAGCGCCACCCAGGGACTAGGCCGCGTGGCCATCGCGCCACCCAAGACCGGAGTGGAGGAAGCGATCCGCGCCCTGGCGCAGGGTGGCGGCGGCGGCCACGGCATCATCGTGGGTGATGTCGGGGGCGGTGGCTTGGGGAGCCTGAGCGAAGGGCGGATCCAGAATCCGGCGCCCGGCCGCCAAGGCAGTAGCCTGGAATTGCTCAGCGACCCTAAGGGTGTCGACTTCAGGCCCTACCTCATCCAGGTGCTCGCGGCGGTGAAGCGGAACTGGCAGGCGGTCCTGCCGGAGAGCGCCCGCCTCGGACGCCAGGGCCGGACGGCCATTCAGTTCTCGATCAATAGAGTTGGTGGTGTACCGAAACTAGTCATCGCGTTTCCTTCTGGTACGGAAGCCCTGGATCGGGCGGCCGTGGCCGGAATCAGCGCCTCGAACCCCTTCCCGCCGCTCCCGGCCGAGTTCACCGGCACGGAGATTCGCCTCCAGCTGGTCTTTACGTACAACATGCCCAGATAACTACACTAGATGACTTGGGATGTGACAATTTGATACGACCTGAGGCCAGTGGTACTAATTGAGACAATTAAGGTGATTTAAGAATGACATCCATCCGGAAACGCTTTACCTGGGCCTTAGCTGCGTATGCCGCAATAGGGGTAGCAGCATGGTTCACTCTGGATGGTCAGCTTCGCTTGATCGTATTGATTCTATTGGCTGTGTTCGCTCTGAAAAGTTGGGTGGCCGTGCGCCGTGAAGAACTCAACTAAGGCAACTCCCGAAATCGGCCCGACTGCTTCCTAGTTCCAAATAGGTACATTCTCAGTGTCCCCCTGAGGGGTGTCGTCTAGTGGGAAATGCTCAGAAACACGGTACTATCGGCCACAGGTCGAGGTACTAGTTCGATTTCCCCGACTTGACGACGGGATATTTGTTCCGGAATGGAACTGGCTGTTTCATGTTGAAGGCAACAACGGTCGTGTTGACATCCAGGAAAGCCCGAGCGAAATCCGACGCGTCTCATTCCAGACCGGGGCGTCCAGCGACGCTTCTCGAAGATGAGACAGCGGATTTTTGCGAGAGCCTAAGGAATCTTGGGTTTGCAGCCGATAATCAGGGGTACTCCAGCGAATCCCTGAGTCGCAGCCAGAGTGGTCGCCCGATTGCAGTAGTAAGTGCGTCGGGCAATGACATCCAATACCGGACGAGCCCGAAGGTCCAGATTGAACACGGAGAAGCTTCCAAAAGAGAAGCTCACGTGGGACCGGATTTTGGCGAGAAGGTGAAGGAGAAGGTCATGGCTGCGAGAGCGACTGCTGTGGTTTTGGCGAAAGATTCCGGCCCCGAATCCGTTAGGAGAAGATCCGCGAGACCTGTAGTGATCAGGGAGTCGCGGCAAGAACGGCGGGATCGCGTAGTAATGGAACATCTTCCTCTGGTGAAGGCGATTGCGGTTCGCGTTCACGAGAGCCTGCCCGTACACGTCGAGTTGGACGACCTCGTGCACGCTGGTATTCTCGGTCTGTTCGACGCAGCCACGAAATACAACCCCGAGAAGAAGGTGGTGTTTTCCAGCTATGCCAAGCACCGGATCAAGGGTGCCATACTGGACAGCCTGCGCCAACTGGACTGGGCCTCTCGCGATCTCCGCCGCCGGCATAAGCAAGTGGAGCAGGTGACACGCGAACTGTGCGCCACCCTCCAGCGCCAACCCACGGAAGACGAACTCGCCGCCAAACTCGGCGTTGACGTCGCCCGCTGGCGCCAGATGGCCCTCGACCTTCGCAACGTCGGTCTCGTCTCTGCCTCCACCCGCGCCCCGGAGAATGAGGACCTGCCCGCCCCCGAATTCCCGAGCAAACCCGAAACTCAACCCGATTCCATGTGTGCGCGTGAGCAGATGAAAGAAAAGCTGGAAATCGCCATGGCCGTCCTTCCGGAGCGCTACAAGAAGGTCGTTGTGCTCTACTACACCAACGAGATGACCATGAAAGAAATTGGCGGCGTCCTCGGCATCAACGAAAGCCGCGTCTCCCAGATCCACAAATCCGCCCTTGAAAAGATGGCTGTCGTCCTTCAGAGCAGCGGCATCAGCTCCAGCCAAGCCTTCTGATTTCATTCCAGAGTACAAAAAGACCGCAGCCGGCCGCCCGGGCTGCGGTCTTTTTGTTTCTATTGGTTAGAGAACTAACGAACCTGGACGCTGAAGGGCATCACCCGCAGCACCCCGCCCTGTAGCCAGGGCGCCACGCCCGCCGGCAGCTGCCGCAGCAGCATCGAAGCTTCGCCTTCTCCGCCGCCCCAGCCACGTTCGGCGGCATCCTTTTTGGTGAACAGTTCGTCCCACCAGGTCCGCCGCGCGGGGTAAGGCACCAGCCGGATCCCGTCCGTCTCCGCCAGGTCGGCCTTCTTCTTGAGCAGCGCTACCGCCCGGTCCAACCCGCCCAACTCGTCGACCAGCCCATTCTGTTGGGCATGGGCCCCGAGCCAGACGCGGCCCTGCGCCACCGGGTCGATCTCCGACGGCTTCTTGTGCCGCCCTTCGCCGACTCTTTTCAGAAAACCGTCATAGATGAACTGCAGCGACTCACGCAGCTTCGCGCGGCCCTCGGGCGTCAGGGATTGGAAGTCGGAATCGATATCCGCAAACCGTCCGCGCTTCAGGATCTCCTTCGAAACACCGAGCTTCGCGTAGAGCCCCTTCAGGTTCACCTTGCCGTAGATCACACCAATCGAACCGGTCAACGTCCCCGGATAAGCCACCACCGGATCTCCGCTCATGGCGATGTAGTAACCGCCGGAAGCCGCAACATCCGACATGGAGATCACCATCGGCTTCTTCTTCGACAGCTTTTTCACTTCATCCAGGATCTCGTCGGACGCAATCGCGTCGCCGCCCGGCGAATCGATCCGCAGGATGACGCCGCGGATCGTCGGGTCGTTCCCGATCTGGCGGAGCTGCCGGCCCATCGTCTGGGGGTTGATCCCTCGTTCATCGCCCAGCAGACTGGCGATGGGGCCGCGCACAATGTCGCCCTGCGCAACCAGATAGGCGATATTCTTCGCCTTCCGTCCGCCCGCTTCCGGCATTGTCTTCAGGTAGTCGCGAGCCGCGATCGCCTGGCTCTCACTCAGATGAACAGCCGACGCCAGTTGCTGCTGGACGGTCGACTCGTAGTTCAGCTCATCCACCAGGCCACGGCTCTTGGCCGCCGGCGCCAGAAATGGTCCGTCGTCCAGCAGGGCACGCACCTGTTCTGGAGTCATGTGCCGCGACTGGCCAATGGCGGAGCACAGCCGGAAGAACAGTTCATCCAAAACCGCGTTGAGCGATTCCTTCGTCTCCGGACTCATCGAGGTGCGCGAGAAGCTGTCGCCGGCGTCCTTGTATTTGCCGATGTGCTCCACCTCTACCTCGACGCCCAGTTTGTCGAGCGTCCCTTTGTAGTACGCGGCCTCGACCCGCAACCCCTTCAGGTCAACCAAATCCTCTGGAGAGAGAAAGATGCGGTCGGCTGCCGTAGCCGCGTAGTACTCCTTCGTGCCGGGTGATGCCAGCCAGGCATACACCGGCTTGCCAGCCTTTCTCACCAGCTCGAGCCCCTGCCGGATCTCCTCGATCTTGCCCCACCCGACGGACAGCCCGCGCGGCTTGAAGAGGACACCCTTGATCTTGGGATCCCGCGCGGCACGGCGCAGGACACTCCAAACCTCGGCGACGGTCATCGGGGACTTGTCCTCCAGGGCAGGGAGGGGCACCCCCACTTCCGGCGCCTCCGGCAGATCGCCCTCCAGACGGAGCGAGAGCCAGGCCTCCTTCGGCGGCTCCGGAGGCCTGCGGGCAAACTTGACGGCCGCGAACGTCAGGACGATGCCCGTGACCACCGCGATCACAAGCCCGGCGAGAATTCCAAGCAGGAATTTCTTCATGCGTTTTCCAGGATCATATCGACGCGCTTACTCACATCCTTCAGATAGTCGCCGTCTCCGCCGGAGAGCTCCACCGTCGCAACACCCTTATAACCAATCTCTTCCAGGGCCTTGTAGATTTCTTTCCAGTTGATCTCCCCGTCGCGGAGATTCACAAACTCGGCCTGCCGTTTGGCGAACTTGAAGTCTTTCAGGTGCACCTTTGCGATGCGCGGACCCAGCGTGCGGATCCAGTCCTGCGGATACCCGTAGAGCACCACGTTCCCCACGTCGAAGTACGCTTTCACCCAGGGACTCTTGAACTGATCGACATAATTCGCGAACTCGATGGGGCTGAGGAGGAACTTGTTCCATACCTCTTCCACCGCGATGATCACCTTACTCTTGGCGGCGAGCGGGATCAGTTTCTTGATCTCGGCGGTGGACCGGTCCCACGCCTGTTTGTAGCTGACTTCGGGATTCACCACGGCCGGTACCAGCAGCACCGTCTCGGCGCCCCACAGTTTCGCATTGGCGAGGCTGGTCTCCATCCCCTTGACGCTCTTGGCGACAACAGCCGGATCGGGGCTGGACAGCGGATACTGCCAGTGATCGCGATTCATCACGGAGTGGATGGGCAGCTTCACCTTGTCACTGGCCGCTTTGATCTCTTCGGCCGTGGCCTGGTTGTCTTCGGTGCCGCACTCCATCGCTTCAAAACCACAGTCCTTGGCGAGGGTGAATTTATCAGCGATGGTGAGCGATTTCGGCAGCATGCCCAGGAGGACGGCCTTACGGATGGGCAGCCGTTTGGAGCCCGATTGCGCCTGGAGGGAGGAGGCCGCGGCGGCCGCGGCGGTCATGGAAATGAGTTCTCTTCTGTTCATAAAAAAAGCCCGCGCTTCGCGGTACCGGTTCGAAGTCGATTGTACATCTCCTCGATACCAGGAATCCGCAAAGACGCGGGCAATGGCGCCATCGCGCCGATGTGCCTGTTGAACACCGCCCAGGTTGCCAGGAGCGGCATTCCCTCCTCCACCTCAGGCCAAATTGGGGATCTTGATGATCTTCTTCTGGATTGCGTACTGCACCAGTTGCGCCTTGTTGTGAATGTCGAGCTTGCGCATCAGATTGAACTTGTGGGCTTCCACCGTCTTCACGCTGAGGTTGAGATCGCATGCGATCTCCTTGACCGAGTTGCCCTCAGCCAGAAGCTTCAGGACTTCCCGCTCGCGCGTGGTGAGTGTGGCAAACCGGGGCAGGCGATTCGCCGACTTGATCCTCGACCGGAAGTCGTCCACCAACTGCGAGAGCATTCTCGGGCTCAGGTAGCTGCCGCCGCGGCAGACGTCGCGGATGGCGGACGTCAGCTGGTTGGCCGGGCTGTCCTTCAGGACGTAGCCGTTCGCTCCCACTTCCATGCCCTCAACGAGATAGTCTTCATCGTCGTACATGGTCAGGACCAGAACCTTCGTCTCTGGCCGGTTCTTTTTCATCTGGCGGGTGGCTTCGAAACTGCTGAGGCCAGGCATGCCGATATCCATCAGGACAAGGTCCGGACGCAACTCCGCCGCTTTGTCCACGGCGTCGCTGCCATTGGCGGCTTCCCCGATGACTTCCATGTCAGGTTCGTTCGAAATGAGCTGCCGGATGCCCTGACGGAAGAGGGTATGATCGTCGGCCAACAAGATTCGGATCTTCGCCATAAGTCAACTCCAAGAGCCTTTTAAGTTCGGCAAGCCACATCGTGTCTCACGTGGGCCAAAGCCGGCTATCCCACCTGTAAAGTTCGTTTCGACCGCTCTGCCCCGTCATTTCGTGCAGGCAGGGGAAGGACCACGCGGATCATCGTCCCGTGCCGGTCGATACCGATCCTTCCGGTATGTGCTTTTTCCCGTCGCTGGTTGAGGTCTGACCAACCGGCCGATTCCGCGGTTTTCGCCTTACGGAGGCTGCGCACTTCCAGAGCACCCCCCAGCAGAGCCACTCGCTCTCTTAGGCCCGATAAACCGAAGCAATCCCGGCGGGAGAAAGCCTCATCCACATCGAAGCCGATACCATCGTCCTCGACTTGCATTCTCAAACATCCATCGGCGGAATCCACGGAAAGGTTTACGCGGGTGGCCAGAGAATACTTAGCGATGTTGTTGAAAATCTCCTGGACCAGCCGGTAGATGATGATGGACATCTTCTTAGGGAGGTCCAGTCTCCGGGGTAACTGCAGCCGCACCTCCGCCGAATGAAGGTTGCGGAACCGCCCAATCAACTGGCGCAGCGCCGGAGCGAGCCCCATCTGATCGAGAATCGCCGGACTCAGCGCCGCGATCAGGCGCCGGATCTCAATGATCGTGTGCTCCGTCATCTCGCGGACTTCGCCCATCCGCTTGCGCCACGGTTCGAACTCCGGCGGCAGTTCCTGCTCCAGCATCTCCAACTGGAGCCGCACACACAGCAGGGACTGGCCCGCCTCGTCGTGCAACTCGCGGCTGATGCGCCGCCGCTCCGATTCCTCCACCTCCACCATGTGCTCCGCCAGGCGCCGTACCTGTTCTTCCCGCCGGGCCAGGTCTTCCAGGAGCTGAGCCTTTTCGGCAGCCAGCCAGCAGCGCTCCGCGGCGGCCGACAGCAGTTCCACTTCGCGCGGCATCCACTCGTACGATTTGCGGAAAGCGAACTGGAGCACCCCGCGCAGTTTTCCCTCCGCGCGGAGCGGAACGGACCAGCAGGTGTGGAACGACCGGTGCCATTTCCTGTCGAGCACCAGCGGCTGGGTTTCGGTGCGGATGTCGATACAACGCGGCCGCGCCAGATCCCGCCTTACCTTGGGCAGGGCAGCCAGAGACACGCTCGGCGCCTCGCCTGGCTGGTTGCCGCAGGAGATCCAGCTTACTTCGCCTTCCTCCAGGAGATAGAGCCGCCCTTCGTCCGCACCGGTATAGGTGAGCAGAGCCGCCACGAATCGAGGCAGCATCTCGTCCAGCGTCCGCGACTCCACTTCCACACGGAACAATTCGTAGAACGCCTGGCTCTCCCCTTCGCGCACCTGGTAGAACGCGCTGTTCAGGCTGAGAATCACCAGGAAGTGCAACTGGTTGCGGACCCAGCTGAGATTGGCGGCCTGGTCGGCGCACCGTTTCTGCAGTTCCGCACTCAGCAGCTTGTCATACTCGCCCAGGGCCGCAACGACCGACGACGGCGTAAGGCCCAGTTTCGCCAGCCTTCGACCCCGATACTGCACCTTTTCCAGGAAGCGGCTCAAGGGCTCGCCGTCCGCCAGGCACTGCGCGGCAGCCCCGGGCGTGATCGATGCCAGGGATTCCCGCTGGCTTGGGTCCAGTTTCTGCTTCTTCAACTGGACCAGGAACTTACGCTCCAGTCCGGCAAGGTGCGGAGCCAACAGTTCAGCCATCCACTGCAGGTGGGCCTGCAACTGGTGGCTCAGCCCGGCTGCGGCTTCGGCCAGCACTTCGGGATGTTCGACTGCCCGCACACTAGTCCTATCGGTTCTACAGAACCCTTACTTTAGGGATCAGGAAAATGCTTAGCGCAGGCAGACAAAACTGCGGTGCGGCAGGCGGGACTACCCCGAGCACCGGGCGCCGCCAAGTCAGGTCCCTACCGGAAGATCCTCCTGGAGGTGGTGTTCGCGGCCCGTCGGCCAGGCGGGGCGGAACGAAATTGTTCTGCCCGTTGGTCAAAGTGGAATATTCGAGCCATTCGGCCCGTCTATAATGTTAGTGACCGCAAACCGGCTGACGCGAGACGATTCGGACGCAAGGCCGCGCACCAACAAAGTCACCTCGGGCATTAAAGAAGAGAACAAATTGGCGACGGTTAGCGTCTTTATTCGACAGGAGCTGTGAACTCGTGAAGAGCAAGTGGAAGTGGATCATAGGAGTGGGTGCCGTTCTCGTCGTCGGCGGTGGCACGATTGCCAGCGTCAAAATGAGCCAGCGCGGAATTGTCTCCGTGCAGACCGGCAAGGCGGCAAAACAGGACCTGACGAGTCTGGTGACTGCGTCCGGCGAAATCAAGCCCAAGAACTACGTCAATATTGGCGCCAACGTCATGGGCCGAATTGTCGACATTAATGTAAAGGAAGGCGACCGCGTCCGTCGCGACCAGGTGTTGGCGCGCCTGGAAGCTGTCCAGGCTCAGGCCGACGTCCAGGCCCAGCAGGCTGGTCTGAACTCCGCCCTCGCGGACTCGTCTGCCTCCGAGGCCGGACTGAAAGCGATGGACGAGAACCTCCGGACTCAGCAGGCGAGCATCGATCGGTCAAAGTCGGAACTGGAACGCGCCCGCCTCGACTTCGAGCGCGCCCGCCAGTTGTTCAGCGACAAACTGGTGGCCAAGCAGGAATTCGACTCCAAGAAAGCAGCCTATGACTCCGCCGCCGCCACTCTTCGCGAATCCGAGGCACGGCTCGGCCAGATGAAGGCCCAGCGGGAGCAGACCGCCGCCCAGTTGTCCGGCAGCCAGCGGCGCGTCGCCCAGTCGCGAGCCACACTCAGCCGCTTCTCCGACGTGCTGCAGAAGCACAACGCCGTGACGCCCATCGACGGCATTGTCACCAACCTGCCCGTCCGCGTCGGCGAAACCGTGGTGCCCGGCGTCCAGAACTCCGCCGCATCGCTCATCATGACCATCGCGGACATGAGCCTGATCACCGCCGAGGTCAAGGTGGATGAAACGGACATCGTCAACGTGAAGCTCGACCAGTTGGCCGATGTGACCATCGACGCCATCCCCAACCAGACCTTCAAGGGACACGTCATCGAGATCGGCAATACCGCGATCCTGCGTTCCACCGGTCTGGCGGCCAGCCAGAGCGCCGTCTCCAGCCAGGAGGCGAAAGACTTCAAAGTGGTGATCGCCATCGACAACCCGCCCACGGAGATCCGTCCCGGTTTGTCCTGCACCGCCAAGGTAATCACCGCTACCCGACAGAAAGCATTAGCTATTCCGATCCAGGCGCTGACCGTACGCCAGCGTGGAGATCTCGAGCCCGAAACGAAACCGGGTAACGTTCAGGCCGCAACTAACGCCGATCCTGATAAGCAGAAAAAGATGAAGGAAGAACTTCAGGGGGTGTTCGTCGTCAAAAACGGCGCCGCCGAGTTCCGCGAGGTGAAGACGGGCATCACGGGCGCGACCGACATCGAGGTTCTCTCCGGTCTAAAAGAAGGCGAAGAGATCATCACCGGCAGCTACAAGATCATTCGAACCCTGCGCAATCAGGCGAAGGTCAAGGTCGACAACAAGGCTCCAGTCAAGGCCGAACCGTAAAGTGGGCCGGAGCGCCGAACGGAACAAAGAAGGAACGAGATCCTAATGGCTAGTGCGATCATCAAGGAAAAGAATGCCCGCGGCGCGGAGCTGAAGCAGAACAACATCGTTATCCGGACGTTCGATCTCTGGAAAACCTATGTCATGGGCGACCAGGAGATCCACGCGGTTTCGGGTGTCGATGTCGAGATCAAGCGCGGCGAGTATGTCGCCATCATGGGACCTTCCGGCTCCGGTAAGTCCACGCTGATGAACCTCATCGGCTGCCTCGATACGCCAACCAAGGGCGACTACTACATCAACGGCAACCTGGTGAGCGAAATGTCGGACGACGAACTCGCCCGCATCCGCAACAAGGAAATCGGCTTCGTCTTCCAGACGTTCAACCTGCTGCCGCGCGCCACGGCGCTGCACAACGTCGAACTGCCGCTGATCTACTCCGGCATCCCGGCGGAAGAGCGGCTGGAGCGCGCCAAGCACGCCCTGCGCATCACCGACCTCGAACGGCGCATGTACCACAAGCCGAACGAGCTCTCCGGCGGTCAGCGCCAGCGCGTCGCGATTGCCCGCGCCCTGGTCAACGACCCTTCCATCCTGCTGGCCGACGAACCCACCGGCAACCTGGACTCCGCCACCAGCGTGGAAATCATGGCGCTGTTTGAACGGCTCCACACCCAGGGCAACACCATTGTCCTGGTCACGCACGAGCGGGACATCGCCGAGTACGCCCACCGCATCATCACCATCCGTGACGGCAAGGTGTCTCGCGATGAGATCAACCCGCACCCGGCGGCCTCTCTCAACCGTTAGTCCGATTCAGGGCCGGCCTCAACCGCCGGCCCTACTTCCTCAGCAGCGGCTCCAGATACTTCAGCACCGTTCCCGCCACTTTCTCAGTTCCCTTCGCCGTCGGGTGCAAACCGTCTCTCTGCATCAGTTCCGGCCGGGTCGCCACACCTTCCAGGAAGAAGGGAATCATGATCAGCTTGTGGCTCCTGGTCAGCTCCTGGAACACCTTCTCGAAGTCGCGGATGTAGTCCTGCCCGTAGTTGCGAGGCAGCGTCATCCCGCACAGGAGGACCTTCGCCCCGGCCTTCTGGAACGCCTCAACCATCTCTGTCAGGTTGGCGCGCGTCGACTCCACGGGCAGCCCGCGCAAGCCGTCGTTCGCACCCAGCTCCAGGATCACCACGGCGGGCTTCAGCCGCACCGCCTCCGCCACACGCGCCACTCCGCCGTCGGTCGTGTCGCCGCTGATGCCCTGATTCACCACCCGGTAGTGGTAGCCCTTCGCGTCCAGCTGCTTCTGCAGGAAATCCGCATAGCTGAGCCCGGTGTCCAGGCCATATCCGGCGGTGAGACTATCGCCGAACGCCACGATCACCGGCCGCCCATCAGTCTGCTCCGGCTCAGCCGGCGGCTTGGCGGCAGCGACCGGCGCCGCGGAGGCCGCGGGCTCCGGTTGGGGCTCCGGCTTCGAACAAGCGGCCAGCAGCAGGGCCGCCCCCATCCAGCAGATTCTCCAACGGCTGCGCATCCCAGATCGGATTTTCAAGAATGAAAGGCCCTCAACTGCAATCATAAGGGAAGTACCTGCAAGCATGGCAAAATCGATTCTTTCCCTCCGCGGCGTGACCAAGTCCATCGACACCGGAACGCACCGCGTCCAGATCCTGCGCGGCATCGAGTTGGATATCCAGGAAGGCGAGTTCGTAGCCATCATGGGCGCCTCCGGCTCAGGCAAATCCACACTCTTGGGCCTTCTCGCCGGTCTCGACGCCCCCACCACCGGTACCATCCATCTGGATGGCGAAGAAATCTCGCATCTCGGGGAGGATGCGCTGGCCGATCTGCGCGGCCGCAAGATCGGGTTCGTCTTTCAGAGCTATCAGCTCATCCCCACGCTGACTGCCGAAGAGAATGTTCTCCTGCCCGCCGAACTCGCCGGCGACGTGTCCAGCGGAGCCATGGCCCGCGCGCGCCAGCTTCTCGACACCGTCGGCCTGGAAGACCGGCGGGAACACTACCCTGTCCAGCTCTCCGGCGGCGAACAGCAGCGCGTCGCCCTGGCCCGCGCCTTCATGCGCCAGCCTCCGCTGCTGCTCGCCGACGAGCCCACCGGCAACCTCGATTCCGTCAACGGCCGCCAGGTGCTCGACCTGCTTCTCTCGATGAACCGCCGCGAAGGCGCCACGCTCGTCCTCGTCACCCACGACCGCGACCTCGCCACCTACGCCACCCGGATCATCACCCTCAAGGACGGCGCCGTGGTCTCCGACGAACGCAAGGACGCCGCCTGATGTTCCAATCCGCTGCCTGGCGCATGGCGTGGCGCGAAGCCCGCGCTTCCGCCCCCAAGTTCATCTTCGTCATCTTCGGCGTGGCGGCCGGCGTGGGCGCGCTCACCGGAGTGCGCGGGTTCTCCGCGGCCTTCCATGAGGCTCTGCGCCGCGAAGCCCGTACCCTGATGGCAGCCGACCTCACCATCCGCCAGTTCATGCCCTTCACACCGGCACAGGACACTGAAATCCAGTCCTGGCTGAAGCGCGGGGCACAGCTCACGCGCATCACCGAGACGGTCTCGATGCTCAGTGCGGAGGGCGCCACCCCGGCACTGGTGTCCGTGAAAGCCGTCGACCCGAACGCCTACCCCTACTACGGCAAGGTCCGCCTGGAACCCGAGCAGCCGCTCGCCAAGGCTTTGACCGCCGATACCGTCGCCGTCTCCGACGATCTGCTGCTGCGATTGAATCTCTCCGTCGGGTCCACCGTGAAGCTGGGCGAAGCACAGTTCCGTGTCTGCGGCGTCGTCCGCATGGAACCCGACCGCATGACCGGCTCGCTCAACGTCGGCCCGCGCATCATGATCACCCGCGAAGGGCTCGACCGCACCGGCCTCATGACCTTCGGCTCGCGCGCCTCCCACCGCTTCCTCTTCAAACTGCCCGCCCAGGGCATCCAGGTGGCGCAGATGTTCGACGCGCTCAAAAAGGCCTTCCCGGAATCGATGGTGGTGGATTATCGCGACACTCATCCGCTCATCACCCGCGCGCTCGACCGCTCCACCACGTTCCTCAGCCTTGTTTCTCTGATCGCCCTGATTGTCGGCGCCCTGGGTGTCGCCACGGCCATCTACTCCCACATCCAGCAGCGCCTGGATACCATCGCGATCCTGAAATGCCTGGGAGCGCGCTCGTCGCAGGTGATCCGCATTTACACTCTGCAGACCCTGCTGCTGGGACTCACCGGAGGACTCGCGGGCGTCGCCGTGGGCGGCATCGTGCAGCGCCTTTTCCCCATCCTGCTGGCCCGCTACTTCCAGTTCCAGAGCATCCCCTGGAATCCGTCGTTCGCCGTGGAAGGCATCCTGGCGGGCGTCCTGGTCACCATGCTCTTCACCATCCCGCCGCTGCTGGCAGTGCGTCAGGTGAAACCGGCCCTGATCTTCCGGCGCGAGATGGCCGAGGTAAAACCGAAACTGGGCAGGCGGCTCGCCATGCAGTGGCCGGCGCTGCTGAGTGGAGTGCTGATTCTGGCCGGGCTCGGCGGTGTGGCCGCCTGGCTGGCCGAGTCCGTCAAGATGGGCTCTTATTTCGTCGGAGGGCTCGCCGTGGCCCTGCTGCTGCTGGCCAGCGTCGCCTGGCTCCTGCTGCGCGGCCTGAAACTCTTCCTCCGCTGGACCCCGGTCCGCCTGCCCGTGGCCCTGCGTCACGGCATGGCGAACCTCTATCGCCCCGGCAACCACGCCACCAGTGTCCTCGTTGCGCTCGGCATTGGCGTGATGTTCACTCTCACCATCTACCTGGTGCAGAAATCGCTGCTGGTCGAGGTCGCCGGAGCCGCTCCCAAAGGCTCGCCCAACGTACTGATGATCAACATCACCAGCCGCGACCAGGAAGCCGTGAAGCAGTTCCTTGACAGCCGCACGGACCTCACCGCCAAGCCGACTCTCACTCCACTCATCGCTGCGCGGCTCGTCTCCATTAACGGCACCGCCATCGAAGACCTCAACCTTCCGATGCAGGGCCCGCAGGCTACCGACAACCAGGGCCGCCCGCGCCGCCGCCGCAGCTTCACCACCCAGGTCACCTGGTCAGAAAACAAGCTCGACGACGTCATCATCCGCAAAGGCGCGTGGTGGCAGCCGGGCGAAAAGACCCCGGCGGCCTCGGTCTCCGAACGGACGGCCACGAACCTGAAGATCGAGCCCGGCATGACGCTCCACTGGAGTTCCGTCGGCCGCGAGTTCGACGTAAAGGTCGTCTCGGTCCATCGCGTCGAAGCGGTCCGCTTCGGCGGCGAACCGGATTTCGTCTTCAACCGTGTCGCGCTGGAGGGTCTGCCGACCCAGTGGTTCGGAGCCGTGCACCTGCCGCCCGCCAAGGTCTCGGCGTTCCAGCGGGATGCCTACAAGCAGTTCCCGACGGTCACGGTCATCAACGCCGCCGATGTGATGAACATCGTGCAGGAGGTGGTCGATCAGGTCGCGCTGGTCATCCGCTTCATCTCGGCCTTTGCGATCCTGGCCGGAGCCATCATCCTGGCCTCGACTGTGGCCGGCACGCGCCTGCGCCGCACCCGCGAATCCGCGGTTCTCAAGACTATCGGCGCCCGCCGCAACGTCCTGGTCTCGATCTTCTCAGTGGAGTTCGCGATCCTGGGCGCGGTAGCCGGCCTGATGGGCGGCGCCATGGCGACTGTTTTCGCCCGTCTGCTCCTCCTGCGCCTGCTGGACGCCCGTTTCCAGTTCGAACTGCTGCCCAACGCGGCCACTATCGCGATGACCACCCTGCTAGCCGTGATAGCCGGCTGGGCTGCGTCCATCCGGATCCTCAACCAGCGCCCGCTCGAAGTGCTGCGCGACGAGTAACCCCCTCGTCGCCAGCCCGGCGGGGCTCCTCCCCTCGCAAACCCTCCAGCTTTCTGTCACAACCCGCATCGCAATTTGCGCCCCCGCTCTGCATTCCTCACAATAGAACTCATGAGTGACCCTTCCTTTACACCGCGCCCCGTCCCCGCCGTGGAGACCTCATTCCGTCGCATCCACACCCAGTTTCCGGTGCCGGAGTCACTCCCCATCCTCCAGAAGCTGCACGACTTCGAACTGCGCGCCATGTCCGGCCAACCACCCGTCATCTGGGACCGGGCCGAGGGCTTCCAGGTCTACGACGCCTGGGGCAACAAATGGCTCGACTGGTCCTCCGGCGTCCTCATCACCAACGCCGGCCACGGCCGCAAAGAGATCGCCGACGCCATCAGCGCCCAGGCCCAGCACACTCTGCTTACGAATTACTGCTTCCCCTCCGCCATCCGCGCCGAGCTTTGCGAACGCCTCGTCGGACTCATGCCGGAGCCGTTGAAGAAGATCTTCCTGCTCACCACCGGCTCAGAGACCGTTGAGTTCGCCGTCAAAGTCGCCCGCATCCACGGCCACAAGATTGGCGGCCGCTCCAAGAACGTCATCGTCTCCTTCGACAAGGCATTTCACGGCCGCACGCTCGGCTCCCAGCAGGTGGGCGGCATCCCCGTGCTGAAGGAATGGATCGGCAACCTCGATCCCGGCTTCGTCCAGGTCCCGTTCCCCGATGGTTACTGGACAGAGGACACCAGCTTCGAACTCTTCGAGCGCACTCTCGCCGAGCACGGTGTCGCGCCCAGCCAGGTCTGCGCCGTCATGCTGGAAACTTACCAGGGCGGAACGGCCGCCTTCGCGCCGCCGCAGTACATCAAGACCCTGCGCCAGTGGTGCGACGGCCACCGCGCCCTGCTCGTCTTCGACGAGGTCCAGGCCGGCTTTGGCCGCACCGGCACCCTTTGGGGCTTCGAGCACTACGGCGTGCTGCCGGACCTCACCACTTGGGGGAAGGGCATCTCCAGTTCGCTGCCTATCTCCGCCATCGTCGGCAAACCGGAACTGATGGACCTGCCGAACCCCGGCTCCGCCTCCTCCACCCACACCGGCAACCCCGTCTGCTGCGCCGCCGCCCTGGCGAATGTCGATCTCATCCTGAAAGAGAACCTCCCGCACAACGCCGCTGTGGTCGGCGGGGTGCTGCAGCAGGGCTTGCGCAAGCTTCAGGCCCGTTTTCCGCAGGCCGCTTATCTGGCCGGCAAGGGTCTGGTCGCCGGTCTCGCCTGCGTCAAGGCCCACAAACAACCCGATGGGGAACTGGCTCACGCCGTCGTCTGGCGCTGCGTCGAAAAGGGCCTGCTGATGTTCTCGCCGGTCGGCCCCTCGGGCTGCACCATCAAGATCGCACCCCCGCTTAACATCACGGCCGAAGCGGTGCGCGAAGGCTGCGCGGTTCTCGAAGAGGCGTTCGAGGAAGTGCTCGCGGAACGCGCCGCCGCCACGCCCGATGCCGTTGCGCAGGCCTGAGGAGCTACGGAGCCGTACCATGCAAATCGCGATTATCGGCGGCGGCATGATCGCCCACGATCAGATCCTGCCTTCCGTCTACCAGATGCAGCGGCTGGGGTTGGTTGGGCCAGTCGAGGTCTGCGCCCGTCACGCCGCGACCCTCGAAAAGCTTGCCTCCTCCGACATCATCCAGCGTGCCTTCCCGAGCCATGCCTTCCGGCCGCGGCTGGAACCATATGCCGAGGTGATCGCCGGCCTCCCGCCCCACCAACTTGTGATCGTAGGCTTGCCGGACGATCTCCACTTCGATGCCGTCATGACGGCCCTGCGACACGATCAGCACGTCCTCTGCGTCAAACCGCTGGTCCTCAACGTCGATCAGTCCATCCAGATCGAAGCCGAAGCCAGGGCCCGCGGTCTCGTGGTCGGCATCGAGTACCATAAACGCTTCGATGACCGTTCGCTGCTCGCCCGCCGCCGCTACCAGAGCGGCCTTTTCGGTGAATTCAAGCTCGGCACCGCCTGCCTGCTCGAGAAGTGGTACTACCGCCACTCCAACTTCCAGAACTGGTTCACCGTCGACGCGTCCGACGCCTTCACCTACATCGGCTGCCACTACATCGACCTCGTCGCCTTCGTCACCGGCCTCCGGCCCACCAGCGTGAGCGTTTACGGCATTCGGGACAGGTTCCCCAATGGCAACGAAGGCTGGTTGTGGACCGATGCTCGCGTGATCTGGAACAACGGAGCCTGCCTCAACGTCCAGAACGCCCTCGGCTTCCCGGACGCCGCGCCCGGCACCAATATGCAGAGCCTCACGATGTACTGCTCCAATGGCCAGGTCGGCGGTTGGCTCCACCACTCCGATCAGTTCCGCGGCATGCAGTACTGCTACACCGCCAACCCGGGCGGTGACGGCATGAACACCTATGCCGAACCGTCGCCCGACTATTTCCAGTATGTGGATGTGGGAGGCCCCGGACTGACGCCCGTCGGCTACGGCTACCGTTCCACTGCCTATATCGTGGAGCGGGCCCTGGAGATGCAGGGGAAGGATCTGGCTGCCCGGCAGCAGCTTCTCACTCAGTGGGATGAGGCCGGCGTAATGGCGACGCCGGCCAATTCACGCTACAACGAGGCCGTTGTGGAAGCGGCCCGTCAATCGATCCGCGACAACGGCCGGATGGTGCCCATCCCGTCCTAGGCCGCCTCACAAACTGGTTATTTGCCTTTGTAGGCGGAGTACTTGTTCAGCAGCTCCACGAGACCCTTGGCCGCCGGCGGCACGGGCTTCTTACCCTGCAATACAGACTTGCGATCGACGCCGGAGCCATACAGCGCCGTGTCGACATCCTCATCCGCCCGCAGCGTCGCGCCCTGCAGGGCGATTCCGCCGAATACGCCACGCGACCGCGACCAGGACAGGATCTCGGCCCGCATCGTCGCGTCCGTCTGCGCCGTCGTATCCCGGCCCACCGGACCCGCCGCCACCGTCGCCTCACCACCCAGCGTGAACTTGCTCGACAGCAGGCGCTCCATGCCCTTCTGGCTCATCACCAGCATGATCACGTCGCTCTCCGCGCCGCCGATCTGAAACCCTACACTGCCGCCTTCCACGCGCACGCCCACCGGAGCCGTCCAGCCCTTCCCGTCCGTCGCCCGGCAAGCCGCAAATCCACGCCCATACTTCGCGCCGAGAATGAATCCGCCTTTCTTCAAGGCGGGCACAATCACCGCGCACTGTGCCTTCGAAAACAGGTCCTGGGGAATCGCCTTGTCGCCCGTCGACATAATCTCGCCCAGCACTGTCGAGGCTTCCTGCAGCCGCTTATCCTCCGCTTCACCGGCCCAGACCGAGGAAACGGTGAGAACAGCAATTAAAAACTTCTTCATATTAGTTGATGGTAGCAACGCGCAATGCCGGTCGCGATGCCAGCCGGTGGGTATCTTCAGCGCAACACCTAGGCAGGACGCACCAGCGCCTGTGCCGCCGCACGGCCCGTGCGCACACAATCGGGGATTCCGATCCCCTCATACGCGTTGCCCGCCAGTTGGAGCCCGTTCAGGCCGCGCAGCAGGCCGCGCATCTCCTGCACGCGCGCCGCATGGCCCACGGTGTACTGCGCCATCGACTTGCGCCACCGCCGGATCCGCACAAACGCCGGCTTGGTATCCCAGCCCAGCAACTGCTTCAGTTCCGCACGCACCGTGGCCACAATCTCGTCGTCGCCCTGATCGAGGATCTCTTCGTGACCCGCCCCACCCAGGAAGCAGCGCAGCACCACGTGCGAGTCCGGCACACGGTAAGGGAACTTGGCCCCCACGAACGTGCAGGCCACCAGGGTCTTGCGCTCTTTCGAAGGAATCAGGAAGCCGAACCCGGGAGGGATCGGTCCGCAATCCGCCCGCCGGTACCCCAATGCCAGCGTCACCGACGAACTGTATTCAATCCCTTCCAGCAGTTGCGATAGCCGCTGCTGCACGTCCCGCAGCAACACGCCCGCCTGCCAGGCAGGACACGCCATGATCAGCCCTTCGGTCTCGACCGCCGTACCGTTCACACGGATCCGGTAGCCCGTCTCCGTCTTCTCGATGCCTTCCGCCCGCCCGGTGATCACATCACACTGGCCGTCGATGCGCCGCTGCAGCTCGTCGGTCAACTGTGCCAGCCCGCCTTTCAGCGTCTGGAACAACGGTGCCGGCTTGGCTGCTTTGGGCGCCTTCTTACGCGATTCCAGCACCCCGCGCGTCAGGCTGCCGTAACGATTCTCCAGCTCGACAAAGCGCGTCAGCACACTGCCCACGCTCAGCCGGGCCACCGATCCGCCGTAGACGCCCGACAACAGGGGCTCGGCCAGATAGTCCACCGTCTCCTGCCCGTAGTGATCGCGAATGAAGTCTTCCACCGTGCGATCCGGCAGCGGCTGCGCGGGCGGCTTGCGGAAGTATTCGAGCCCCATGCGGATCTTCGTACCCCACGACAGCAGCGGACTCGCAGCCACCGGCAGGATCTTCGTCGGCACCATCATCATCAGCCCGTCCGGCATCGCCATCAGCCGCCCGTTCTTTACGAGATAGGTGACGCGCGACGCGTCGTTCGAGCTGATGAGCTGGTCGCCCAGCCCGACTTCTTTGATGAGTTCGTTGGCCGCGGGTTTGGCCGAAAGAAAACTGTCCGGTCCGCCCTCGAGCACACAGCCTTCCACCGTATCCGTCTGGATGACGCCACCCAGCTGCGGCTGCTGCTCCACAATCGTGGGCCGGCGGCCGGCCTTCACCAGCTCATAGGCTGCCGAGAGCCCGGTGATGCCGCCGCCAATGATCACCGTCCGCACGTTACGGCTTGAACTCGCGGACCATCTGCACGACGGCCTTGACGTTCTCCACCGGAGTCTCGGGCAGGATGCCGTGGCCCAGGTTGAAAATGTGGCCCGGCCGAGTACCCGTCCGCTTCAGCAGTTCCTGTACCTTCGTCTTCAGCTCGGGCAGCGGAGCCAGCAGCGCCGCCGGATCCAGGTTGCCCTGAATCGCCGACCGGTAGCTGATGTCCATCCACGCCTGATCGATATTCAAACGCCAGTCGACGCCCATCACATCGCCGCCCGCCGCATGCAACTCGCGGAAGTAGCCGGCCGCGCCGGTGCCAAAGTGGATCACCGGAACACCCGTCGACCGGATGCGTTCAATCAGCGCCCGAGAATACGGAGCCACATACCGCACATAGTCGTCCGCGCCCAGTGCGCCAACCCAGGAATCGAACACCTGGATGGCACGCGCGCCGGCCGCCACCTGCAGCATTGCGAACGGGCCCAGCACGTCGACCAGCTTGCCCATCAGCCGCCGCCACAGCGTCTCGTCGCGGTACATCAGCGTCTTCGTGTTGATGAAGTTGCGCGACGCGCCGCCCTCGATCATGTAGCTCGCCATCGTAAACGGCGCGCCGACAAAACCGATCACCGGAACCTTGCCGGCCAGCGCCTTCGACACAATCTGAATCGACTCGCCGACATACCCGAGTTCATCGGTATTGGCCGTCGACAGCGTATCCACATCGTGCGAGGTGCGGATGGGATTGTCGATCTGCGGACCCTCGCCGGCGACGAACTTCAGCCGCAGCCCCATCGGTTCGATGGGCAGCAACAGATCCGCGAAGATGATGGCCGCGTCCACGTCCAGTACTTCGACCGGTTGGAGCGTCACCTGCGCCGCCAGGTCAGGCCGCTTGCAGATCTCCAGGATGCTGTTCTTGGCTCGGATCTCCCGGTACTGCTTCATATACCGGCCGGCTTGCCGCATAAACCAGACCGGCCTCACGTCCGTGGGACGGCGGCGGCAGGCATCCAGAAAACGGCTGCTCATGGGAGGGACACGCATGCGATCTCCGATCTGTCTTCACACAGGAAGACCCGAAACTGCTTGGGCTTGTGCTGGGCGGCCCACTGCCGGCCCAGGATGAAATAGGGTTTCGTCCACGCTTCGGTGTCGATGGTCCGTGGAGCAATCACCGATACAGACAACATCCCCTGCGCCGGATAACCCGTGCGCGGATCCATGATGTGGCTGTATGTCGTGCCCCCGGCAATGAAGAACTTCTCCGATGTACCCGACGTGGACATCGATTCGTCCTTCAGGAAATACTCGGCCGCATTGACCTTTGGGTTGCGCGGATTGGGAATCGTCACGCGCCACCCCCGCGGTTCGTTCGGCGGTGCGCCAATGGCGTAGATGCTCGAACGGCCAGCCGTGATGATCCCGCTGGCCACGCCGTCCTTCTTTAAAATCGAAGCCATGCGATCCACCGCATAGCCCTTGCCGATCCCGCCCGGATCGATCTCCACCGGCTCGTCAAACCGCACCGTCCCCGCCTTCGGATCCAGCTGGATGTGGCGCCAGCCCACACGCTGCATCGCCGTGCGGATCTCCGCCTTGTGCGGCGTGCGGCCTGTACCCTTGTAAAATCCCCAGATCTTCATCAGCGGACCGACGGTTATGTCGAACGCTCCTTCACTCTGCCGGCTGTATTCCACACAGGCGTTCAGCAGCTGGTACATCTCGGTGGATACTTTCACCGCCTGCTGGGGAGCCTCCCGGTTTACCCGGCTCCACTCGCTCTCCGGCCGGTAGTTGGACAACAGGTTGTCCAGCCGGCGGGCCTCCTCAAAGGCTTCGTCCAGGGCTGAATCCAGCGCGTACCTGTCGCTTCCGTAAACGGCGATCGTATAGGTTGTCCCCATCGAATCCAGGGACCGTTCCAACCGCAGCAGGGATCCTGGCGCCGGTCCGGCCACTGCCGGCCATGCGGCCATTAACATTAGGAGTAGCACACAAGCCGCAAAAATACCCCACTTTGTGACATTTACGGACCAGAATTTGAGGCTGCGGCCAGGGGGCGTGGGTTGCACGGGTTCGTTTCGGGCGCCTCGCGCGGCGCGCCCTGATTTTAGCCTACAACTGAGACCCTTGCTGGGGCAAGAAAAGCTCTTATTTTCTTGCAGATGAGCGATAGCTCATTCCGGTTGGGGACCCTCATCGGTCTTCGGACGGCCCCGTCGTACCCGCCGCAGAAGTCTTTCGATTGGAGCGCTTTGCGCCGATCCCACACTCGATTTGAAGCGCAGCTCCGGCATCCGGAACAGCTCCAGCCTCTGCATCAGCTGATGCCGCAGATACCCCCGTGCCGACTCCAGCCCGGCTAGCGCCCTGGTCCGCTCCTCCGCGTCCAGCGGCAGCGCGACCAGCACGTCCGCCTGGCGCATGTCCGGCGACACCACAACTTCGGTGACCTCCACCTGGTGTATGCGCGGGTCGTCCGATTCATACCGGATGAGCTCCGACAACTCCTCTCTCATCTTCTCGGCGACGCGGCGTGTACGAAGTGGATCCACGTTACCAGCGTAGCCGATTGCGCGGATTTTCAGCGCCCCAAGTAGCGGCTCCGATATGATAAGAGATTCCGTCGGATGGGCGCGCTTCTCGGAGGGGTCCGCGTCTCAATCGGAGATGCACGTCAAGAAAGCAATCATCATTGGAGCCGGGCCTGCCGGGCTCACGGCTGCCTATGAACTGCTGACGCGCACGGGGATCCAGCCCATCGTGCTCGAAAAAAGCGAGCACTTCGGAGGCATCTCCCGCACCGCCAATTACAAAGGCAACCGGCTCGACCTCGGCGGCCATCGCTTCTTCTCCAAGTCGGACCGGGTCATGGAATGGTGGCGCCGCATGCTGCCGCTCCAGGCCCTCCCGCCCGGAACCCCCGAAATCACCTACCACCGCATGCGCCGCTCGCTCGACCCCGGCGCCGCCGGCCCGGATCCCGAACGCGAAGACAAGGTCATGCTCCTGCGGCCGCGCAAGTCCCGCATTTACTTCCGCCGCCGGCTCTTCCAGTACCCCATCACGCTCAGCCTCGATACGCTCCGCAAGCTCGGCCTGTGGTCCTCCTTTCTCATCGGGCTCAGCTACCTGCGCAGCGCCCTGTTGCCGCTGCAGCAGGAGAAGACCCTCGAAGACTTTTTCATCAACCGCTTCGGCCGCGAACTCTATCGCACTTTTTTTCAGTCGTATACGGAGAAGGTGTGGGGCGTCCCCTGTTCCGCCATCAGCGCGGCCTGGGGCCGCCAGCGCGTGAAGGGCCTCTCGGTGCGCAAGGTCCTGGCCCATGCGTTCGGCAAGCTGCTGGGTCGGAATGGCGGCAACTCGAAAACCGAGACTTCGCTCATCGAACAGTTTCTCTACCCCAAGTTCGGGCCCGGCCAGATGTGGGAGGAGACCGCCCGCAAAGTGCGCGAGCTCGGGGGAATCATCCTGACCGGACGTCGCGTCGACGGCCTGACACTCGAGGACGGCAAGGTCACTGCGGTAGCGGCCACCAACCTGGCGACGGGCGAAGCGGAATCGTATCCGGCGGACTACTTCTTCTCCACCGCACCACTCTCGGAACTGGTGAGTTCCATGACACCGCCGCCGCCCGCGCAGGTCCGGGAAGTCAGCCAGGGTCTGGTCTATCGCGATTTTGTCACGGTAGGCCTGCTGGTGCGATCTCTGAAAATCCACGACGAAACGGAACAGGGCCGCAAGCTGATCCGCGACAACTGGATCTACATCCAGGAGTCAGATGTTCAGGTGGGCCGGCTTCAGATCTACAACAACTGGAGCCCCTACCTGGTAGCCGACCCCAACACCATCTGGCTGGGCCTGGAGTATTTCTGCAACCAGTCCGACGCGCTATGGTCGAGTCCGGACGCCGACCTTGAGGCCCTGGCCCGCACGGAACTGGCCCGCATCGGCATCATCGAGACCAGCGATGTCCTGGACGCCACGGTTTTGCGAGTGGAGAAGGCCTACCCGGCCTATTTCGGAACCTACGACCGGTTTGGAGAGCTCCAGGCATATCTGGATTCCCTGGAGAATCTCTTCCCGATAGGCCGTAACGGCATGCACCGCTACAACAACCAGGACCACTCGATGCTAACGGCCATGGTAGCGGTAGACAACATCCTGGAAGGCCGCACGGACAAATCCAACCTCTGGGAAGTCAACACAGAAACCGACTACCAGGAAGAAGAGTAGAGCCCGGTCCCGCCGATTGCGCAAACCCCAGCCTCAGACCACTCCGGCCACCCATCCTCTCGAAGCCAGCCTACTCTCCCCCCAGCATTACCCTGGGCGCAGCCCAGGGCCCGCTGCAATCTCAACGCCACTCGCATCCTTCCACTAACTCCTCCTGCCCAACACCGCAAACTACTCCCCAGCATTTGTGCCGGCATTGCCGTGAGGCCCCGCCGACCCAAAGCAGCCCAACTCGGACCAGCCACCCATCTTCCCGACGCCACTACTCTCCCCCCAGCATTACCCTGGGCGCAGCCCAGGGCCCGCTGCAACCCAGACAGCGTCCGCACCACCGACCAAATCCTCCGCACTAATCCAAAGAGAGAAAACACCTCCAGCCCCAACTTACATGGTGTGGTCGTTCTACTAACTTGGAGAGGCTATGCCCTCCACCCCACAACCCACAAAAGTGAAAACCTGGTCCATTGGCGGGAGCGCAACGCCAGATCTCGCCCATACCTTCTCGGGAAGCCGCACCGGAAACTCATCCTGGAGACCATTCGGAAGACCTGCGAGTCGAGGAACTACGAACTCCTGGCCGCCCACATCCGCACCACACATCTCCATGTCATTCTGGACGCACCGTCAGACCCGGCCGGCAGCATGGGGACACTAAAACTCGAATGTACGAAGGCCCTCAAAGCCGCGAACTTAGCAACAGCGGCCGACCGCATCTGGGCCAACTACGGCCACATCCGGATCCTGAAGTCACCCTACGCCATCACCAAGGCCATCAACTACGTCCTACAGGGCCAGGGCCCGCCGATGGAAACCTATCGCGAAACAACGGCCCAGGACTCTCCGGGCAGCCCAACCCTCACTCCAACCACTCAATCCCGCTACTAACCAGATTCGGCCCCAGAAACGCCGCCGCCGCCCGCTCCGCCGATTCCAGCACCTTCGCCGCATTCTCCCGCGACCCCGACACAGTCACCGCCGTCACCACCGACCGGTTCAGCAGGTTCTGATCCTCTACCTCGGCCACGGCCACATTGAACCCCGCCCGCAGACGGTCCTTCAGCCCTCTCACCCAATGCCGCTTATCTTTCAACGAGTGCGATTGCACCAGTTCCAGTTCGAGAGTCAGTACGCCAATTGCCGCCATAACGCAAAAAGACCCCGAGCCGAAGCCCGGGGTCTTAGATCCATTGAATTACGCCGACAGGTCCGGCGCCACCTTTTCCTTGATGAAGGCTTCGACGATGTCGCCCACCTTCAGATCGTTGTAGTTCGCGATCGAGAGGCCGCACTCGAAGCCGGACTTCACTTCGCTGGCATCGTTCTTGAACCGCTTGAGCGATTCCAGTTTGCCGGTGTGCACCACGACGTTGTCGCGCAGCAGCCGGATCTGGCAGTCGCGGAGCAGGGAACCGTCGACCACATAGCAGCCGGCCACCGTGCCCACCTTGGTAATGCGGAAGGTCTCGCGCACTTCGGCGCGGCCCTTGTACACTTCCTTGAACACCGGCTCCAGCATGCCCACCATGGCCTTCTTGATCTCGTCCGTGAGCTCGTAAATGATGGTGTGCAGCCGGATGTCGACCTTCTCGAGTTCGGCCGATTCCGCGGCCTTCCTCTCGGGGCGGACATTGAAGCCGATGATGATCGCATTCGACGCCGAGGCCAGCACCACGTCCGTTTCCGTAATGGCGCCCACACCCGCGTGCAGCACGCGGATCGTGACCTTCTCCGTGGAGAGCTTCTGCAGCGTGTCCGACAGGACTTCCGCCGTACCGCCCACGTCGGCCTTGAGGATGATGTTGAGTTCCTTGGTCTGGCCTTCCCGCAGCTGCGCATGGAATTGATCCAGCGTAATGCGCGTCTTGGCCATCGCCTGCTCGCGAGCCCGCACTTCGCGGAATTCCGCGATCTGCCGTGCCTTCGCGAGGTCGGTCACCACCTGGAGCTGATCGCCTACATCCGGCAATGACTCCAGGCCGACCAGTTCCACCGGCATCGACGGTCCGACTTCCTTGATCTGGTTGCCGCGGTCGTCGTACAACGCGCGAACACGGCCGAAGACCGTTCCGCACAGGTAGTGGTCGCCCACCCGCAGCGTGCCGTTCTTGATCAGCAGGGTCGCCACCGGACCACGTCCGCGATCCAGTTGCGCTTCCAGCACCGTCGCCACAGCCGGCCGCGTCGGGTTGCCCTTGATCTCCTGCATGTCCGCCACCAGGAGGATCATCTCCAGCAGCAGTTCCAGGTTCTGGTGCTTCTTCGCCGATACCGGCACGAACGGAGTGTCGCCACCCCAGTCTTCCGGCATCAGGCCCAGATCGGTGAGCTGTTGCTTCACCCGCTCCGGCTGGGCATCGGGCTTATCGATCTTGTTGACGGCCACAATGATCGGCACCTTCGCCGCGCGCGCATGGTCGATGGCTTCGCGCGTCTGCGGCATCACGCCGTCATCCGCCGCCACCACCAGCACCACGATGTCGGTGACCTTCGAACCGCGGGCACGCATGCGGGTGAACGCTTCGTGGCCCGGGGTGTCGATAAACACGATCTTCCGGCCGTTGATCTCTACGTGGTACGCACCAATGTGCTGCGTGATTCCGCCCGCTTCGCGTCCGGCCACGTTGGCCGTCCGGATGGCGTCCAGCAGCGAGGTCTTGCCGTGATCGACGTGACCCATGATGGTCACGATCGGCGGCCGGATCTCCAGGTCGCTGTCCACTTCCGTGCTCGCTACATCCTGCACGGACTCTTCTTCGTAGCTCATCTTGGCCGTCGACGCGCCGAATGCGCGCGAAACCTCGTCGGCCAGTTTCATGTCCAGCGTCTGGTTGATGGTCGCAAAGATCTTCCGGTCGACCAGTTGCTTGATCACCAGGCCGGCCTTCACGCCCAGCTTCTCCGACAGCTCCTTCACCGTAATCCCGTCCGAGATCGTGATCTCGCGGTCGATCGGCGGCGGCGGAGCCGGCTCGGATTTGCGGTAATGCGACTTGAGCTTACCTTCGGTATCCCGGTCGCGATGGTCGCGCTGCGGACCGCGGCGCTTGGCCGCGTCGCGGCGTCCGGCATCGGCGCTCTGCGGCGGCGGCGGCGCTTCCAGCACAGGGCTGGTCGGATGAGGACCACGGCCCCGCAGGGGAGGACGGCCACCAGGACCCCCACCATAGGGAGGACGGCCACCCGGCGTCGGCTGGCCGGGCCCACTGCGGCGGGCACCCGGATAAATCGGCTGGCCCGGCGTCGGCATGCCGGGTCGCGGCGCGGCCGGTTGGCCCGGCGTTGCCTTCGGCTGAGCCTGTTGCAACCGCGCCAGGATGTCCGCGCGGGGCGGAACCACCGGTCGGGCGGCAGGTTGGCCGGCCAGCGGCGGACGCGTGGGCTGTCCCGCGGTCTGCTGCTGCTGGCGAGGCTGGCTCGGCGCACTTTGGGTTTGCTGCGGACGCGGCAGGTGCGGCGCCTGCGGGCGCGGCGCACCGGGCGACACCACCGGAGGACGGGGCACTTCGCCACCCGGCAGGGGTTGGCGCGGTCCGGAAATAATCTGGCCGGGACGGGGCGTGCCCGGGCCGCCGGCACGCTGCGCGATCGGCGCGTTGCGCGGCAGCGGTTGGGACGGGCCCGCCGGCTTGGCCGGGGCCTGACGCGGCGGAGCCGGCATCGCCGGCGCACCAGGGGCAGCCGGAGCTTCAGGCGCCGCTTGCCGCGGGGCTGCCGGAGCAGCCGGTGCGGCCGGACGCTGGGGCGCACGGGCCACAGGGGGCCGGGCCGGGACGGCCGGCGCCGCCGGAGCGGCTGGTTTCGGAGCTTCCGGTGTCACCTGGGCCGGAGCCGCCGCCACGGGCGTAGCCGGGGCCGGGGTCGCCGGAGCAGGCGTCGGAATCGCGGGTGCGGCAGGTGCCGCGGCCGCCGGCGTGGCCGGAGCCACGGGCGCGGCCGGCGCGGCAGGCGCTGCCGGAGCCGCATGGACCACAGGCGCCGCTGGCACCGCGGGGGCGACCGGAGCCGCCGGAGCAGGATGAACCGGCGCCGGAGCGGCCGGCGCATGGTGCGCGGCTGGTGCCGGCGCCTTCACAGGCACCGGGGGCTTCACCGGAGCGCCTGCCGGTGCGGCGGGCGGCGTCGGGTGAGCAATAATCGTCCGCGCCGGAATCGGAATGGAAGGCGCGTGAAGTGTAGGCTGCGCCCCCGGCCTCACCCCAGCTAAGGGAGGACGAATCGGAGCCCGTGCGGGCGCCGTGGGTGCGGCAGGTGCGGCGGCCGGAGCCGGCTGTTCAGCGGTGGTGTCTTTCACAGGAGCAGATACGGAAACAGTTGCGGGCTTGACGGGCGATGTCGGCTTCGAAGGTACGGCTTGCTCGGTCGGATGCGTCGCGGCCGGTTCTGCCGCTTCAGCGGATTCTGGCTGATTCGGTGTGTGTTCGTTGACGTAAAAAGTGCCGCCTGGCCGGTCAAGATCGGCGGAGAACGGAGTGGCATGCCCGGTCAGCCGCTCCTTGAGCAGCAGGGCCACATCCTCGTCGACGGAGCTGGAATGCGTTTTCTTCTCCTGGACCCCAAGCTCCGGCAGCATATCGATGATCGTGCCGGGCTTGACTTCCAGTTCGCGAGCCAACTCGTTGATGCGAATCTTCTTCATAGTTGAGACTGCCGGCCCTGTAGACAGGGCTAGCCCAACTCACTCCTTGCTCCGCCCCCCGTGGCCAGTTCAGACTACTGCTCGACAGGAAGACCCGAGTTTCCCATCGTATCAGATTCATCTGTCACTGGTTGTTCCACGTCGGCCGGCGCGTTTGCCAGCTCACTTTCCGGCGCGTTTTCCACAGCCGGTTCTACTACTTCTTCGGTCACTTCTTCCGCCTGCGGTTCACCCGCCGGCGCGTCCAGGTGATTGTAGAAGGCGTTCACTGACGCGCCAATGGTTTCCACCACCGACGCATCAATTCCTGCAATCAGCTCGAGCTCCTCCGGAGTCATCGAACCGAGCTTCTCCACCGTTCCAATGCCGCCTGCCAGCAGCAACTCCAGAACAGGCTCCGGCAATTGATGGTCCAGCAGGGCGGAGAGGGGCGTCCCGGCCGAAAGGGCAGCCATGTGCGCTTCCACTTCCTGCCGCTTCTCTTCTTCCGTCTTGATGTCGATCCGCCAGCCCAGCAGCTTCGCCGCCAGCCGTACGTTCTGACCCTTCTTGCCGATCGCCAGCGACAGTTGCGAGTCCTCCACAATCACTTCCATGTGCTTTTCCACGGAATCGATGATGGCCACCCGCGAGATCTTGGCGGGGCTCAGCGCATGCGTCGCGAACACCACCGGATCGTCGCTAAATTCAATAATGTCAATCTTTTCACCGCGCAGCTCGCGGATGATCGACTGCACGCGCATGCCCTTCATGCCGACGCAGGCGCCCACGCAGTCCACATCGCGGTCCCGGCTCAGCACGGCGATCTTGGTGCGCTCGCCGGCTTCCCGGGCACATCCGCGAATCACTACCGTACCGTCATAGATTTCCGGCACTTCCTGCTCGAACAGGCGCATCACCAGCTCCGGCGCCGCGCGCGAAACAATCACGCCCGCATTCTTGCCGGTCTTGTCCACGCTGCGGATCACCGCCCGCACCCGCTCGCCCACCGAGAAGTTCTCCAGCCGCGACTGCTCTTTCTTGCCCAGCCGCGCTTCCGTTTTGCCCAGGTCGACTACCAGGTCAGGACCTTCCACACGCTTGATCGTGCAGTTCACCAGCTCGCCCACCCGGCCCGAATACTCGGAGAAGATGTTCTCCCGCTCCGCCTCGCGCACCTTCTGCAGAATCACCTGTTTAGCAGTCTGAGCTGAGATCCGGCCCAACAGTTCCGTCGGCTTGGCGAAGCGGATCACCGCCCCTACCTCGGCCGCCTTGTCGTACCGCCGCGCCTCCGCCAGGCTCACTTCCTTCGCCGCATCGGTCACCGGATCCGCCACGGTCTTCACGGAGTAAATAACAATGTTCCCAGTCTTCTCGTCCAGGTCAGCAACCAGTTCATCGGTGGACTTGAACTGTTTCCGAGCGGCCACAAGCATGGCGTCCTTCACCGCGTCGAGCACGATCTGAGGATCGATGCCCTTCTCTTTGCTCAGGATTTCAATGGACTGATAAATGGATGCCAAGCTGTACGCTCCCCTTCCGACTGATAAGCTACCCTCGAAACCGGGCGCCTTCACCACTCGAATTTCAGATTTGCCTTTTCGATTTGTTCCATCCGGACCCGGATGGCTTTGTCTACGCCCGTCTCGAGCACCACACACCCGTCCTCGTAACCGGCGAGTACGCCGTCCCAGCGGCGCTGGTTCTCCACCGGCTCACGCAGCGCAAGGCGCGCCTTCTTGCCGGCAAACCGTGTGAAGTGCTCCGGACGGTACAACTTGCGTTCAACTCCTGGCGAACTCACTTCCAATTGGTAGGAGTCACCGGGAATGATGTTCTCTTCGTCAAGGATGGCGCCCACCTGCTGCGAGACCGTCTCGCAGTCGGCTAGCGATACCCCCTCCGGTTTGTCGATGTATATCCGCAATACCCGGCTCTGGCCCGAACCCAGCAGCTCGAGAGACCACACCTCGAGCCCCTCGCGTTGTGCGACGCGATTGGCAATTTCGGTGATCTTCCCGACCAGGACTTCCCGGTTGCTGCCCGCCATCTCGGTTCCTGCTTTGCTGAAACAGTAGCAACCAATAAAAAAGTGGGCTTTCGCCCACTTCCATGGTTCGCTAAATTTCAGTATACACCAGCAGTTCCAGGACGCCTAATCAAGGCTTTTGCTGGCGGTGCTGCTCGCGGAGCACCTCGGGGTCGTCCATTTTCGGCGCCGGCTTCGGGTCCGCCGGGTCCTTCGCATTCTCCGGGACGAAGATGTCCGGCTCCGGCCGGATGGGATCAAAACGCGAAAAGTCGGGCACGCTCGTGAAGCAGTCCGACAGGTCCGCCGCCGTCGCGTCGTACAGGTTCAACGGCGGGATCCCCAACAAACGAAAAGTCATCTTCAGCAGCGCCGGAAAACTCGCGTTCGTCCGGGACGCATAGTTGCGCCGCGCGAACGGACCCGCTACCAGGAACACTGTGCGGTGTGAATCCACATGATCCACCCCCCCTTGGGCGTCGTCTTCCGTGATGAACACCGTCATGCTGCGCCACCACTTCGTGCCGCTCAGGTACTCCATAATCCGGCCCAAAGCGTAATCATTGTCCGCCACGTAGGACGGGGAAAAGGGATAGCCGTCCTCCGGCCGCGGCTTGGCCATATGATCATTCGGCAGGTGAATGTAGATCAGCCTCGGCAGGTCTTTCCCTGTCTTTACGTACAGTTCATCGATCTCCTTGATGAACTGGTCGGCACGGAACTGGTCCGGAATATTCGTGTTGTAGCCGGGATAGTTTCTGGACGTGTTCCGGTACAGCGGATCCGGTATCGGCATGTTGGTCAGGAAGCGCGCTCCCGTTGGCTTCTCGCCCGGGTCTTCCACATTGCCCGCCAGCTCAAACCCCTCGCCGAAATTCCGGAAGCTGATCCCGTTCCGCTCCAGATGATGCCACAACGCTCCGGCTTCCAACTGATCCTCCGGGTGGACACTCGAATTGCTGCCCGGGTTCGACAATCGCCCCGGAGCGGCCGTCGGGAACCGGAAATCCTTCGGAGCCCCGGCCAGCGTGCTCTCCACCCAGGTGTTTGGATAGGAGCCCACCAGCCAGTGATGCCCGTCGACGCTCACCTCGCTGTCCGCGTAGAAGTTATCGCTGAACGCGTACTTCGCCGCCAGCGCGTGATGGTTCGGCGTCAGATTGTAGAACTTCTTGTCCAGCCTGCTCTTCAGGGCGCCCGGCTCGGGCACAACCCAGCCCCGGCGTCCAAACCGCGCCAGCTCCGGAGCACTTCGCAGCGAGCCCGTCGAATCTTCCACGATGTCTCCAAACACTTCATCGAAGGTCCTGTTTTCCTTGACGATGATCACCACGTGCCGGATCTCCAGCGGGGTCGGCCGTGGCTGTTCGCGGCTCGCCAGGAGGCCGTTCAGGTTCATGACCCGCTCGGTATAGATGGGCAGTACCCGGTTGAGCGGCGAGGGGTAGACGCTGATCGCGCCGGTCCGCATCTCGCCCTGGAAACTCCGCTCCATCGGGCCAGTCTTGGTGGCGTTCGGTCCTGTGCCAAGTCCTTTGGCGCTAGCCACATACATCTGGCCGCGGTCCACCTGCACGGCGGTCGGGAACCACGCCGACGGCATATGCGCCGTCACCTTCCCGGTGCCCAGGTCTACCACCCCGATCGCGTTAATGCCAGCCTCGGCCACCAGCAGGCGGCCGTTCGGAACATCCAGGGTTAATCCAACGGGCAGCACCCCGCGATACGCATCGAGGCCCGGAATGCGCAGCAGGATCTGCCCCGTCACCCGCCATGTCTGCGAATCAATGACGGTAATCGAGTCCTGATTCCCGTTCGAGACATAGATTGTAGTCCCGGTCATGGCGATGCCCGACGGACTCGATCCCCCTAAACTTGCCGGACCAAAGGGCTCGCCGGTGCGGATGAAGCGCTCCACTTTGGGCGCGGCCGGATCCGCTACATCCACGGCACATAAGGAGTTCGACTCCGGCGCGTTCGGATCGCCCAGTCCGGGCACCTCCACTTCGCCGGCCGCGGTTGCCCGCTTGGCGCCCTTCTCGGCTTCCGCTGAAGGGAATCCGAAGGCAGGGAACGGCAGGCCCGTCCGCGGAGCGTCTTTCGGATCCGCGCCCGGCACGGGCTTGTACTCAAACATGCCCAGGTTCGTCACGAAAACCCTGCGCTTCTCAGGAGATAACGCAATCTTGAAGGGTAACCGGCCCACCCGGACGGACGAGACCAGTTTCCGGCTGCGCGTATCGAAGATGGCAATCCGGAAGTTTGCCTGGTCCACCACGTAGAGCAGCCGCTTATCGCTGTCATACGCCAGGTCGCCGGAGTAACTGTCCTTCCAGGGACCCTGGTTCAAGTGGAGCACTTCGATGGTCCGCCCGCCGGGCACTGACACCAGCCGCACCTGGCCGGAGCCACCTTCCGAGACATACAGGCGGCGGTCTTCGACAAAGGCGAGGCCCATGAAAACACTGCGCCAGTCTTTGTCGTCGTCGTCGCCTTTGTCCTCTTTGCGCTGGGCGTTCACCTGGCGGACCTGCCAGGGCTCCGACGTCATGTCGAGGAAGCTGAGGGAGAAATTGCCACGGCCCCCGTTGGCCGAAACCGCGAACTTGCCATCGGGACTGATGGCGATGCCATACGCGCCCGGACCCGTCATGAACTGCCGCCCCAGCGGAGCGATCATCCGGCCGCCGGGCAGAACGGATTCCGCCCCGGGCCTGCGCGCCGCCGGCCGGATCCCGGCTGGGGTGCGATACTCTGCCGCCCAAAGCGCCATTCCGGCGGCCGCGATCAGGATCAGGAAACGCATCAGGTACTCTTCTGATAGCCTGTCAAAGCAAGGAGGCGTTGTGCAACGCCGAACGTTTATTCAGTCCATGGGAGTCGCTGCCATGCTGCCAGCCGAAGGCAAAGAATCCGCACCCCATTACTATCTGCTCGAACAGTACTACCTCAAGAATGGCACGCAAGCCGCAAGGATTGCCGATTACTTCAAGAACGGCCCGATCGAGGCTGCGGCCCGCTTAGGCGTACCCGGGCCGCGCTTCGTTCTGGAGGCCGTCGCCGCTCCGCATATGCCGCAGATCGCCTGTATCAGCGCCTACGCGTCGATCGAGGAGATGCGGGCCAGCCGCAAGAAGCTGAGCGCCGATTCAAAGTTCCAAGCCGCGCTTTCTCAATGGGAAGCGGGCGAGGAGCCGCCCTACGAGAGCTACTCCGAAGTGCTGCTGGAAGCCGCCCCGTATGCTCCGCCGCTGGAGGCGACCACGCCGGGCAAGCCGCGCATCTTCGAGCTGCGCCTCTACCACTCGCCCACCGAGAAGCAGTTGAAAGCACTGCACGAGCGCTTTGCCGGCCCCGAGATCAAGATCTTCCACCGCAACGGAATCCATCCGGTGCTGTACAGTTCCACGCTGATCGGGCCCAGCAAGCCGAACCTCGTCTACCTGACGCCGTTTGACGACCTCGCCGCCCGGGAAAAGGCGTGGGCCGCCTTTGGAGCCGATCCGGATTGGATCAAGACCCGCGCCGAATCCATCGCAAAGTCCGGCCAGATCTCCAGCATCATGCAGATCTCGCTCTACAAAAGCACGGCCTACTCGCCGGTGCGCTGAAGCCGCCACAACCGGTAGCCGGTCGTCTGGGCTTCCAGACGGTAATCTTTCATGAGGTCCTTCAGAACGACGCGCACATCCAGCGCGCCGTTGTAAGGACCCAGCCCGTCCGCAATCCAGGTGGGCCGAGGGCTTCGCATCAACATATCGCGATTTGTCGATGCGACTTGGGGAAAACTGACCTTAGCGCTGATCAGATGCCGGTCCGCGATGACTCCGTTTAGCGGCTGGGAGTCCAAAAACCGGGTCCCGGCCGGCAATCCGCTGAGTGGAAAGAGATCCGGGCGGTAGCCGTAAACCAGCAGCGTATCGCCCGGTGCGGCCTTTGCTTTCAGAGTGTTGGCTGCCTCCTGGGAGCTGCGGAAGAGAAGCAGGTCGCCCCACGGCTTGTCCTGGGCCAACGCCACATACCGCGGTCCGAACCGCACAACCGGCAAAAACAGCAGGAATGCGGCCAGGATCGCAAACCGCCGCGGCAGAAGCGTGAATCCACGGGCGGCAAGCAGCACAAACACCGGCAAAAGGTGGAAGTAATAGCGCGGGAAAAATCGCAGTCCGAGGAACACCCCGCCGACCGAAACGACCAGCCAGACCGCCCATCGCCAGTCCTCTTCCTTCCAGGCAGTGATGCAGGTGGCGACCACCAGGGCGATGTGGAATCCGGCCCAATTCAGAGTTCTCCGCGCTCCTTCCAGCATCGGGTGGGGGATATTGGTGTCTCGCGAATAGACGGCGCCCCAGGCCCAGACCTCTTGCCAGTAGTCCAGGAGGGAGCCTCGTAAACCCATCCAGGCCAAGGAGATAAGCACGGGTCCGGCAAAACCGGCGAGCAGCTCCAAGCGTTTCGGCCAGCTCCAGGCGAGACACACGAGCAGGATCAACAATCCCTTTGCATTGAATAGGATAGAGATACCGGCGACGGCACCGGCCCAAAGGGGAAAACCGGCCGCGGCGAGGGCAATCGCACCCATGTGGAGCGGCACGGTGAGCAGGTCCGGCGTGAGGGCCATCACGGCGGAAGCCGTGTCGAATGTGAGGAATACGGCCATCAGGCCGGCGGCCCAGAGTTCCGTCTTCTCGCCCCAGAGCACCCGCGCCGAGCGCGAAGCGACCCAGCAGGTAAAGATTGCGAAGAGAGAGCCGGCCACGCGCAGGCCCCAGCCGATCTGGGCGCCCCACAGGATGTAAATCCCGGCAAAGAAAGGTGGTTTATCGAACCAGATATCGCGATAGAGGACCTTGCCCCGCAGCAACTCCGCAGCGGCCGCGGTGGGGTAGGCCTCTTCCACCCAAAGTACATGGAGATGGCAGAAGCGCGCGGCCACCAGCAACAGGACTATCCCGATCCAGATCGCGCGCTTGAGCATACGTAGATTGTGGCGCAAGCTGTCCGGGGTTCGCACGATTCTGTTTCTTAATCGGGAGTTTCAGATACGATATTCGACAGATGCCCGACTCGAGCCCCTCTCTCGACGAGCTGATGCAGTCCGTTTACGCGGAGATGAAACGGCTGGCCGCCGCGCAGATGTATGGCGAGCGGCGGGACCACACGCTGCAGCCGACCGCTCTCGTGCATGAGGTTTATCTGCGGCTGGCCGGGCAGCATCACATCGACTGGCGGAACCGGGCACAACTCTTGGGACTCGCGGCCCAGATGATGCGGCGCATTCTGCTGGACCACGCGGCCAGCCATAGCGCGGCCAAGCGCTGGGGCGGGCTGATCCGGGTGCCTATCGACGATGACCATGCCTTCCTGCGCGGGCCGGAGGTGCAGATCCTGGATCTCGACCGGGCCCTGCGGCGGCTGGCCGAGATCGACCCGCAACAGGCGCTGGTGGTGGAGTTGCGCTTCTTTGGCGGGCTGACGGCCGAGGAGGCAGCGGAGTCGATGGGGATCTCGGTGGCGACCATCCACCGCGAATGGGCGACCGCCCGGCTGTGGCTATTGCGGCACATCAGCGAGGCGCAGCAAACATGATGGACCAGCGCTGGCGCCAGATCAAAGACATCCTGGCAGCCGTGCTCGAGCTCGAGCCGGACCGGCGCGCCGGCTACCTGGAGGAAGCCTGCCGTGGCGACGAGGCGCTGAGGGCCGAGGTCGACGCGTATCTGCAGTATGAGCCGGAGGCCTCGGAGCGGCTGCCTGTGACGAGGTGGTCGGATGCGGACCTGAACCCGGAAACCGTGCCTGAGCACGTGCCGGAACGTTTGGGGCCTTACCGGATTCTGCGCGCCTTGGGCGAAGGCGGAATGGGCATCGTCTATCTGGCGGAGCGCGACGATGGGGCGTACCGGCAGCAGGTGGCGGTGAAGATCATGCGTTCCGGCGCGGGCTCCGGGCGTCTGGCGGAGCTGTTCCGGCGGGAGCGGCAGATCCTGGCCGGGCTGCGGCATCCGGGCATTGCCGCACTGATGGATGGGGGCGCCACGGCGGACGGGCGGCTCTACTATGTGCTCGAGTATGTACAGGGCCGGCCGCTGATCGACTTCTGCGGCTCGCATCACTTCACCCTCGCCGAGCGGTTGAGACTGTTCACGCGAATCTGCGATGCGGTGGCCCATGCGCATCGCAACCTGGTGATCCACCGTGACATCAAGCCGGCAAACATCCTGGTGACGGAGGCGGGCACGCCGAAGCTGCTCGACTTCGGGCTGGCCAAGGTCTTTGACGAGGCGGCCGGGGCGGCCATCACGCAGACCACGGCTACGATGCTGACGCCGGCATATGCGAGTCCTGAGCAGGTGCGGGGCGAGCCGCTTTCCACCGCCACGGATATCTATTCGCTGGGTGTGGTGCTGTATGAGCTGCTGGCGGGCCAGGGCCCTTATGCGACCGCCGATACTTCACCGCTGGAGACGTATCGCGCCGTGTGCGAAGTGGAACCGAAGCCGCTCAGCCAACTGGTGAAGGTGCCGCAAGAACTGGACGACATCGTGATGATGGCGCTGCGGAAGGAGCCGGAGCGGCGTTATGCCACGGTGGACGAGTTCCGGCAGGACATCGAGAACTATCTGCAGCGCCGGCCGGTGCGGGCTTCGCGCGGTACGTTCACCTACAACGCGGCGAAGTTTGTGCGGCGGCATCGTTGGGGCGTGGCGGTGTCGGCGGCCGCGGTGCTGGGCGTCTCGTTCTTCCTCGCGGCCATCCTGTGGCAGTGGCGCCAGAGCGAGCTGCGGTTTCAGCAGGCGCGCGGGATGGCGCGGACAGTGATCTATGAGCTGCATGATGCGATTGCCGACCTGCCGGGCTCGACGCCGGCGCGGAAGCTGCTGGTGGAGCGGGCCCTGCAATACCTGAGCGAGCTGGAAGCGACGGGCGGAAAGAACCGGGCGCTGCAGCTGGAGATCGCCGCGGCCTACCTCAAAATCGGCGACGTGCAGGGCCACCAGAGCCGGGCGAACCTGGGTGATCTGGAAGGCGCGCTGGACAGTTTCCGGCACGCGCGCAAGCTGCTGCTGGCGTATCCCGGCTCCGATGCGCGTAACGACGAAGCGCAGCGTCTGCTGGTGGACGTGGACACGGGTCTCACCGACATCTACGAGACGCAAGGCGACGCCGCGGGCTGGAACTCAGTTCGTCCCGAACTGATGGAACTGATGCGCGCGCGGGCCACGCGCTTTCCGGACCAGCCCGAACTGGATGCGGTCTACAGAGCCCGGCTGGCGCACAATGCGGGCTTGAGCGGGAAAGCCAGGGAGGCAATTCCGCTGTGGCAGGCGGCGATTGGGGCGTATACCAAACTGCTGGCGAAGAACCCGTCGGATGCCGAGGTGGTGCGGGCGCTGGCCCGCTGCCACAGCAGCCTGGCCGGGGCCAGCCAGGCGGTGGGCGACCTGGGCTCCGCTTTGCGTCATTTCCTGCAAGCCGAGCAGTTGCAGAAGCGGCTGGTGGAGGCGGCACCGCGCAACACGCGGGCGCGGATGGAGCTTTCGTTCGTGCTGGTGGAGATGGGCTGGATACACCATCTGCTGAAGGACGACCGGTCGGCTGTAGCGGATTATCAGCGGACTTTCACCCTTCAGGAAGAACTCGCGGCCGAGGATCCTTCGGACTTCCGGGCAAGGATCGAACTGGCGAAGCTGATGATCACAGCGGCTCCGGCGTATCTGGAGGCGGGGAACGGGCAGCGGGCGATTGAGTTGCTGACGGAGTCGCGGCGGCGCCTGCTGGCCGAGTTGAAACAGGCTCCGGACAATCACGATCTGCGGCTGCATGCGGGATGGGCGGCGCTCAATCTGGGAGACGTGCAGGCGCGGCAGGGTCATTGGACAGCCGCTCTGCAGGCTTACACGCTGGCCGAAGCCGACCTGCGGACCTTGCCGGTGACCAACCGGCTGCCGGGCGACTTCGATCCGGCCCGGATGCGCCGGGAAGCGGCGGCAGGAATGGCCCGCTGCCGGGCTCGGATTTAGGCGGAGCCGGGTTACACTGCTGCATGTTCTCTGGAGCCCATGTTCTCTTTTTCAGCCGCGACGCCGAGGCGGACCGCCTGTTTCTGCGCGACACCTTGGGGATGCCTTTCGTCGACGCGGGCCACGGCTGGCTGATCTTCCAGCTGCCGCCTTCCGAAACGGCGGTGCATCCGGTGGAGGCTGAGGGCACGGCGCGCAAGGACGGAGAGCTGCTGCCGGCGGAAGTGTACCTGATGTGCGACGACCTGGAGACCACACAGGAGGCGTTGCGGGCGCGGGGTGTGGAGATGGCAGAGGTTCGGGAGGAACGGTGGGGCCGGGTCACGCGGCTGCGGCTGCCCAGCGGTGGGGCGCTGGGTTTGTATCAGCCAAAGCATGCTACGGCCTACGATCTGTGAGCGGCGGCTGGGGCAGGTGCGGGAGGATAGGCCCCCGCTGACGGAAGTGCGCGGTTCGCAGCGGGTTGGCACCTGGCTGGAGAATCAGCGGGCTTTTAGGGTTTCAGCCGGAGCGGGGGCCGCCTGGCCTTGGGCTGATCCGGGGAAGACACTCCTGGAACTCGCGCCCGGCCCGGCAAAGCCCCCGCCGGCTGGTCCGGCATTCTCCAAGCCACGGACAGAAGACGCCTGCACAAGGCATCCACCCGGCATCCGCCCCTCCGCGGATACCTGGGTGGGTCTCCTCCGATTCAATAACCTGTCACTGTGGAACGCGGGATCGGCGGAAGAATCCTATCAGCAATTTATTCGACACCCACAGGCGGCATTCTCAGCCAGCCCTGGCGGCGCTGGGTAAGGCCCAACCGGTGCATCATGCGGGTCATGGGCTGCACGCTGCGCAGAAGGCGGAGCATAGTTTCGTCCCGCGCCTCGCTGCTATCCTCGCTGTCTCCGTTGATCAGGGCGAGCAGGGCTTCCACGCGGCCTTTGGCCGGTGGGTAGACGCGCAGTTCGATGTCGTCCTTTTCGGGGATGTTCGCCAGTTTCTTAGCGGCCCGGATGGCGGCGGGGAAGCCGCCCAGTTCGTCGACCAGGCCCCGAGCCAGGGCATCTTCGCCACTCCAGACACGCCCGCGGGCGATGTCTTCCACGCGCGCCAGCGGCAGTTTCCGTCCTTCGGCAACTTTCCGGGTGAAGTTGGCATAGATACGATCGAGCGAGCCACGGACGACGGCCCACTGCTCGGGCGTGAAATCGGAGTAGCCGTCGTACATGCCGGCGTTGGGGCCGGTCTGGACGGCGTCGAAGGAGACGCCCAGTTTTTCCCAGAGGGCGCGGGTGTACATCTTGCCGGTAAAGACGCCGATGGAGCCGGTGATGGTGCCGGGCTGGGCGATGATGCGATCGGCGCCCATCGCGACGTAGTAGCCGCCGGAAGCGGCGAGCGACGACATGGAGACGATGACGGGCTTTTTGGCCTGGCGGGCCCGCATCACTTCGCGCCAGATGGTCTCGGAGGCGACGACGCTGCCGCCGGGCGAGTCGACGCGAAAGATGATGGCTTTTACGTCCTTATCCTCGACGGCTTTGCGGAAGGCGGAGGAGACCGTATCGGAGCCCATGGACTCGGTGCCGTTCATGGGATCGAAGCCGCTGCGGCCGGAGACGATGTCGCCGGAGCCGTAGATGAGCGCGATGCGTTTGCCGCCGGTGTGGAGGTCGTCGGTACGGGCATCGTAGGCGCCGAGCCAGAGGAGTTTGGCGTCCTTGCCGGCACGGCGTTTGGCTTTCTCGTAGACTTCGTCGCGATAGGCCTGGCCGTCGATCAGGTGCAGCGCGACGGCTTGTTCGCCCGGGTAAGGACCTTCGGAGAGCGCCTGCCGGGCGGCCTCGGTGGTGAGTTTGCGCCCTTCGGCCACGCCGCGGGCCATGACGGAGAAACTGGAGTCGAGCAGGCGCTGCTCGGCCTCGCGATGCGCGGGGGTGAACTCCTTTTCGAGATAGGTGTTGATGGCGTTCTTGAATTCCTTGCGGCCTTCGAAGCGGGGGGCGATGCCGAGTTTGTCGAAGGCTCCGCGGACGAAGGGTACCTCGAAGCGCATGCCGGCGACGCCGAAATCAGAGTTGGGCTGGAGCCAGATCTCATCACAGGCGGAGGCGAGGTAGTAGGAGGTGAGGCCGGAGTTCTCGCCATCGAAGTCTTCCGCGTAGGCGATGGCGAATTTCTTTGACTTGCGGAAGGCCAGAATGGCGTCGCGGACCTCCTGGGCATGGGCGGGCATGAGAGGGGAGGAGCCGACCCGGACGATCAGGCCTTTGACTTTCGGGTCGAGGGAAGCCTTTTCGAGGGCAAACACGATGTCTAGGAGGGTGGTGGCTCCGCGGTTCTGGAACTGCGAGAGGGCGTCGGAGGGCGCCTGTTCCACGAGACTGGTCTCGAGGTTCAGTTCGACGATGGTGTTCTGAGCCACCGTGGCCACATTGCGCTGAGCAAAGTAGGCAATCAGCATCACCAGAAAACCGAGTACCACTACAAATCCGCCGATTATGGCGAGGGTCCGCCCGATCATCCGTCTCATTGCCCCAGTGTACGCTGGAAGGGGTGCATAGCTTTTTGATCGGTGAGGGAGACGCGGGGCAACGGCTGGATCATTTCCTGACGGCGCGGCTGCCGGAGTATAGCCGGGCGCGGCTGCAGTCGTGGGTGGAAGAGGGCCGGGTGCGGGTGAACGGGGAGAGCCGCAAGGCCTCGTGGAAGCTGCGAGCCGGCGAGACGGTGGAAGTGGAACCGGCGGAACTGAAGCCGTTGCGAGCGTTCGCGGAAGATATCCCGCTGGAAATCCTGTATGAAGACGAGAGCCTGCTGGCGATCAACAAGCCGGCCGGGCTGGTGGTGCACGCGGGCGCGGGCAATGAGTCGGGCACCCTGGTGAACGCGCTGCTGCACCACTTCGAATCGTTGTCGACGGTCGGTGGGGACCTGCGGCCGGGCATCGTGCACCGGCTGGACAAAGGCACCAGCGGGGTGATGCTGGTGGCGCGCACAGATGCGGCGCACCGCAATCTGGCGGCGCAGTTCGCCGGGCGCAAGGTGAAAAAAGTTTACCTGGCGCTGGTGATGGGGCACGTCAAACGGGATGCGGGGCGGATTGATACGGCGATCACACGCGATCCGGTGAACCGCACGAAGATGACGGCCCGGCTGGAGGAGGGGCGCGAGGCGCACACCGAGTATTTCGTGCTGGAGCGGCTGAGGCACCACACGCTGCTGCGGGTGCTGATCGGGACAGGGCGGACGCACCAGATCCGGGTCCATCTGTCGCAACTGGGCCATCCGGTGGCGGGGGATCCGTTGTATGGCGCTCCGGCGGCGCCGGAGAACCGGCCGTGGCTGCATGCGTGGCGAATCACCTTCACATCGCCGGCGACGGGAGAAGAATTGACGATTGAAGCGCCTCTGCCGGAGGAGCTTGTTGCCTGGAAAGAACGGCTCCTATAATCAAGGTGGTATTGAAGGCGAACCGAGGTTTTATGACGACGAGACGCTCATTCCTGTCGTTGGCTTCCTGCCTGCCGGCCCTGGGCCAGCAGGTGGCCGATTCCAACCAGACCATCACCTACGACGTCACGCGCGTCAACCTGCTGTATACCGTTTCCGACAAACGGGGCCGGTTTGTGAACAACCTCAGCCGTGACGACTTCGAGGTCTACGAAGAGAAGAAGAAGCAGAAGATTCTGGAGTTCGCGGCGGAGACCAACCTGCCGCTGCGCATCGGCCTGCTTGTCGATACGAGCAACTCGATCAGGGACCGCTTCCGGTTTGAGCTGGAAGCTTCCGGCCAGTTTCTGAAGAGCGTGGTGCGGAAGAACGTCGACAAAGCGGTGGTCTACAGCTTCGATACAGAGACGCGCATCATCCAGGACTTCACGGACGATTCGGATCTGCTCGACAAGAAGGTGCGGGAGTTGCGGCCGGGCGGAGGCACGGCGTTCTACGACTCCATTTTCCTCTGCTGCCGCGACCGCCTGGACAAAGAGCAGCCGCGTGAGAAGTTTCGCCGGGCGCTGATCATGGTGGGGGACGGCGAGGACAATAACTCGCACTACACGCGGGATCAGGCACTGGAGATGCTGCACAAGTCGGAGGTGGTGGTGTATGCCATTTCGACGAATACGACACGCAGCGAGACGAGCGGCGACAAGGTGCTGCGGTATTTCGCGTCGGAGACGGGCGGACTGGCCTTTTTCCCTTTCAAGGCGGAGGATCTTTCGCAGGACTTCGAGAACATCGCCAACGAGCTGCGATCGCAGTACAGCATCCTATTCCGGCCGGAGCCGCTAAGGACCGACGGTTTGTATCATCCGGTGCAGATCAAGGTGCGAGAGCGCAAGGACCTGGTGGTGCGTGCCCGCAAGGGCTACTACGCGCCTAAGGCGTAACGCGCGCATTCTGCCACCGGGCGCGCTACCGGCTCAGCAACCACACCGCTGAAGGCGCCTGGGCCAGCCCGCCGCTATCGCTCCGGGACTGGTCAAGGGCGGGCGGCTTTGTACGCTCTGCCGGACCTCGGGGCCATGCGGGACTCGTTTGATGACATCCCTTCGCGCTTAAATGGAGGCATGAGGGGATTTGTTCGATCATGACTGGCGACCCCGCTTTGTGGCATCGCCTGCAATTCGCATTCACCATCGTTTATCACTATCTGTTTCCGCAGCTGACCATGGGCATCGCCTGGTTCCTGGTCTTCTGGAAATATCTGCACTGGCGTTCGGGCAGGGCGGAGTACGGCGCGGCGGCGCGCCTGTGGGCTCGTATCTTCGGGGTGAACTTCGCGGTCGGCGTAGTGACGGGCATCCCGATGGAGTTTCAGTTCGGCACCAACTGGTCTGCGTTCTCGAAGTACTCCGGCAGCGTGATCGGGCAGTCGCTGGCCATGGAGGGGATGTTTGCTTTCTTTCTGGAAAGCGCGTTTATCGGCGCCCTGGTGTGGGGCGAGAAGCGCCTGGGGCCGCGGAACCATTTCCTGGCAGCGCTGGGTGTGGCGCTGGGTAGCTGGACCTCCGGCTTTTTCATTATCGTGACCAACGCGTTCATGCAGCATCCTGCCGGGTATGCGGTGGCAGCGGACGGTTCGCTGAAGATCGGCAGTATGGCCGAGTACCTGTTGAACCCGTGGGCACTGGTCCAGTTCGGGCACAACCAGGCGGCGGCGCTGGTGACCGGATCGTTCGCGATTGCGGCCGTCGGCGCGTTCTACCTGCTGAGGAAGGAACACACAGAGCAGGGGCGTCTTTACCTGAACTGGGGCAGCGCGATTGGACTGGCGGCGGCGCTGCTGGTGGCCTTTCCGACCGGCGACGCGCAGGCCAAGCTGGTGGCACATCATCAACCGGCGGCCCTGGCGGCGATGGAAGGGCGTTTCGAAACGGGTCCGATGGCGGACATCACGCTGATCGGTCAGCCGAACGTCAAAATGCGGCGGCTGGATAATCCTATCCGCATTCCGGGCATGCTGAGCTTCCTGGCATTCGGAACGTTCCACAGCAACGTGCAGGGCCTGGGGGCGTTTCCGGAAGATACGTGGCCGACGAATATCGAGCTGCTCTACTACTCGTTTCACGTCATGGCCGGCCTGGGCACGATATTCATTGCGCTGATGGGGCTGGCGAATCTGCTGCGCTGGCGGGGGCTGCTGGAAAAGGCACGGCCGTTGTTGTGGGTAATCATGCTGGCTTTTCCGTTCCCGTTTATTGCCAATACGGCCGGATGGATGACGGCGGAGTTAGGACGGCAGCCGTGGCTGATCTACGGGCTGTACCGCACGAGCGAGGGTTACAGCAAGGCGGTGAGCTCCGGGGATGTGCTGTTCACGCTGATCGGGTTCACCGGGCTCTATTTCGTCGTGGGACTGCTGTATCTGTATCTGGTTGGCCGCGAAGTGATGCATGGCCCGCCCGCCGTGGAGGTGCACTGATGGTGGAGGCCTGGTTTGGCGTTCTGTGCCTGATGATCACGTTCTTCGTGGTTTTGGATGGTTGGGATATCGGGGCGGGCATGCTGCATTTCCTGGTGGCCAAGAACCAGGACGAGCGGCGCGTGCTGATTGCCGCCGTGGGTCCGCTGTGGAGCTGGCATGAGGTGTGGCTGGTGGCGACCGGCGGAGTACTGTTCGTGGCCTTTCCCCGCGTGCTGTCGATCGCCTTCCCGGGCTACTACCTGGCGCTGTTCCTGGTGCTTTGGACACTGGTGCTGAGGGGGATCTCGCTGGAGTTCCGCGGGCATATTGATGATGGAATGTGGCGATCGTTCTGGGACTTCGTCATTGTCGTTTCGAACACGCTGCTGGCGGTGTTGTTTGGAGCTGCGTTAGGGAACGTTGTGCGCGGCATGCCACTGGGGCCGGAGGCGGAACTGAGCCTGCCGCTGTTCACGCATTTCGGCGTGGAAGGCAGCGTGGGCATCCTGGACTGGTACACGGTTTCGGTGGCGGTCTTCACCGTCGTGACGCTCGCCGCGCACGGCGCGTCGTACCTGACTTTGAAGACGACGGGCGATGTCCATCAAAGAAGCCGGCGATTGTCCGGCCGGTTGTGGCTGGCGGTGGCGGTGCTGCTGGCGGTGGTCACGGGCATGACGGCGATGGTGAGACCGGAGTTGTTTTCCGGGATTGCCGGGCGTCCGCCGGCCTGGCTGACTGTGGCGGTGGTGATGGGCGGAGCAGGGGCCATCGGGACGGGTCTGAGGTCCGGGCAGGAGGCGCGGGTCTTTCTTGGTGGGATCGCCTTCATTGCCGGGCTGCTGGCGACGGCGGCCGTGAGCCTGTTTCCGGTGATTCTGCACTCGACGATGGATGCGCGGAACTCGATTACCGCCTACAACGGGTCGGCTGACCCGTCGAGTTTGCGGGCGGCGGCGTGGTGGTGGCCGGCGGCGTTTGTGCTGTCGTTCTTTTACTTCCGCTTCATCGGGAAGCACTACCGGGGGCGGGTGGAGGTTTCGAAGGACTCGCAACAGCCCTATTAGGGGCCATCTTTTGGCTGGCAGTTGAATCGGTTGACCTGATCGTACAGTCTAGTAACTTACGGGTCGATTTTCTGACTCGTCAGTCATTATGGCCGTACAAGGCAAAACCAAACACGAAGTACTCTCTGCCTTCCGCACCGCCGAAATCCTCGGCGCGGCGCGTAAAGTCTTTGCGGAGAAGGGGTTTAACGACGCCACGATGGACCAGATCGCGGAAGCAGGCGGTTTGTCGAAGGGCACGGTCTACCTCTATTTCCCGTCAAAGCGTGACGTCTACCTGGCGGCGCTGATGCATGGTGCGCAGGAATTGGGCATATTGACGGCGCAGAGGATGGCGGCGGTGGAAGGGTTCCGGGCAAAGATCCGGGCCTTTTTCCAGACGCGGCTGCAGTACCTGGAAGAGAACCGCGATTTCTTCCAGATCTATCATTCCGAGTTCGGCAACATCATGCATCCGGTGGCGTTGTGCCAGGACTTCCGGGATCTGTACCTGAAGAACCTGGTGGCGTTCGAGTCGCTGCTGAAGGAAGGCATGGAGGCGGGCGAGATCCGGGCGTCGAACCTGCCGACGATTGCGTCGGCGATCTACGACATGGCGAAGGGGACGATGATGCGGCGCCTGATCGGGCCGACCGGAACCAGCGTGGACGAAGACGTGGAGACGTTGACGGATCTGGCCTGGAAAGGAATTTCCAACTAATGAGGGGCATACACTTAGCGATTCTGGGCGGGCTGCTGGCGGGGTCGGTGGCGGCGCAGCAGAATCCGTTTCTGGGCGCGGTGCCGGAGGGCCAGGCGACGGGGGGTCCGCTGGCGTTGACGCTGCACCAGGCCGTGGAGCGAGGCTTGAAGCACAACCTGGGGGCGGTGCTGGCCGGGCACTCGGCCAAAGAGGCGCGGGGGGAACGACTGGTGGCGCTGAGCCAGCTGCTGCCGAACATCAATGGCCGGGTGACCGAGACTTCGCAGCAGGTGAACCTGGCGGCATTCGGGTTCGATTCGTTCCCGGGGATCCATCCGATCATTGGGCCGTTCGGAGTTTTTGACACTCGGGCGACGGTGTCGCAGACGATTCTGAACTTCCGGTCCCTGCGTGGTTCGCAGGCGAGTGTGGCGGCGCAGAAGGCGTCGGAGCTGTCGTATAAAGACGCGCGGGATACGGTGGCGCTGGTGGTGACGTCGCTGTATCTGCAGTCGGCGTCGGAGCTGAGCCGGATCGAGGCGGTGGAGGCGCAGGTGGCGGCGGCGCAGGCGCTGTACAACCAGGCGGTGGATTTCAAGAAAGAGGGCATGGTGCCGGGGATCGACGTGCTGCGCGCGCAGGTGGAACTGCAGGCGCAGAAGCAGCGGCTGATCGCGGCCAGGAATTCGTTCGAGAAGAGCAAGTTGTCGTTGGGCCGGGCGATTGGGCTGCCGGACGGGCAGGAGATCCAACTCACGGATGCGATGCCTCAGGCGACGCCGCCGGCTCCGGCGATGGAGGAGGCGCTGGCGCGGGCGTACGAAGGCCGGATGGACTATCAGAGCCTGTCGAACCGGGTGAAGGCGGCTGAGCTGTCGGCGCGCGCCGCGTCGGCGGGCTATTTGCCGTCGGTCGGGTTCACTGGGGATTACGGAGTGCTCGGCAAGAGTCCGGTGAACATGCACGGCACGTTCATGGCGGGTGTGGGTGTGAACATTCCGATCTTCCAGGGCGGCCGGGTGAAGGGCGAGGTCCTGGAAGCCCAGGCGGCGCTGGCGAAGGAGCGGGCGCAGCTGGACAATCTGCGCGGGCAGATCGCATTTGAGCTGCGGAGTGCGCTGCTGGACCTGAAGTCGACGGCGGAGCAACTGGACGTGAATCGCTCGGCGGTGACGCTGGCGAAGCAGCAGTCCGAGCAGGCGCGGGACCGGTTCGCCGCGGGTGTCACCAACAATCTGGAAGTGGTGCAGGCGCAGGAGGCGGTGGCCGCCGCGAACGAGAATTTCATTTCGAGCCTGTTCTCCTACAATCTGGCGCGGGCGCAGTTGGCCCGGGCGATGGGCGGCATTGAGAAGAACGTGGATGTCCTCTTCCCGGAAGGAAAGCAATAGGTATATGGGGAGCCCCAACATGGAACGTGAAGTGATGGAAACGACACCCGCGGCGCCGCCGCAGAAGTCCTCGATGGTCAGGCCGGTGGTGGCTGTGGTGCTGCTGTTGGTGCTGGCGGCCGGCGGTTATGCGTACTGGAATCACGCGGCCGGGTATGAGTCGACCGACGATGCGCAGATCGACGGGCGCATCCATTCGGTGGGCGCGCGAGTGGGTGGGACGGTGGTTGAAGTACGAGTGCGGGACAACCAGTTTGTCGAAGCGGGTACAGTCCTGGCGCGGATCGACCCTAAGGATTACGAAGTAGCGGTGGCCAAGGCCAAGGCCGATCTGGCCGAAGCCGAAGCGACGATGCAGGCGGACCGGACGGAGGTGCCGATTATCCGGGCTTCGTCGGGCAGCCGGCTGGATTCGGCGCATTCCGCGGTGGCGGAAGCGAAAGCGACGCTGGCCACGGCGGAGCAGCAGGTGGAGTCGGCGCAGGTGCGGGTGAGGTCGGCGCAGGCGCTGCTGCGGCAGGCGCAGGCGAATGCGGGGCGGGCGGCGGCCGATTACAAGCGGTATGAGGCGCTGCTGGCGAAGGACGAGATTTCGCGGCAGCAATACGATACGGCTAAATCGACGGCGGACGCGACGCAGGCCCAGGTGGAGGCGGCGCAGGCGCAGGTGCACGAAGCGGAGCAGATGGTGCGGGTGGCGCAGAGCCAGCTGGGTGAGCACCGGGCGAAGCTGGCAAAGTCGGAATCCGATGTAAAGGCGGCCGCGACGGCTCCGCAGCAGGTCTCGGCGACGCGGTCGCGGGCCGAATCTTCCAACGCCAAGATGCTGCAGATGAAGGCCGCGCTGGAACAGGCGGAACTGAACCTGAGTTACACCACGGTGCGGGCTCCGGCCAGCGGGATCGTCAGCCAGAAGAATCTGGAAGTGGGGCAGATCATCCAGGCCGGGCAGCCGCTGATGGCGGTGGTCCCGATGGACGACATCTGGGTGGTCGCCAACTTCAAGGAGAACCAACTGGCGCATATGAAGGTGGGGCAGAAGGTGGAGATCGCGGTGGATGCCTACGGCGGCCGGAAGTATCAGGGGCACGTGGAGAGCATTGCGGCGGCGACGGGCGCGCGGTTCAGCCTGCTGCCGGCGGAGAATTCGTCGGGCAACTACGTGAAGGTGGTGCAGCGGGTGCCGGTGAAGATTCTGTTTGAGAAGGGTCAGGATCCGGACCATGTGCTGCGGCCTGGGATGTCGGTGATCCCGACGGTTGGGGTTCGCTGATGCGATACCGCGCACTCACGGTGGCCCGGGAGTATGGCAGCGGCGGAGCCGCCGTAGCGAAGATTGTGGCAGCCAGGCTGGGCTGGCGGTTGCTGGATAACGCGCTGGTGCAGGAGATCGCGCGGGCGGCGCAGGTGTCGCCGGAGCTGGTGCGACAGTTCGACGAGAAAGTGGATTCGTGGCTGCACCGGGTGAGCCGGGTGGCGCTGTGGCAGGGCGGCATCGAGGGTGTGGCCGGTCCGGTAGGGAGCAATGTATTTGACGCCGAAACCGAGGCGCAACTGGCGGGCGACCTGATCAGGGAAGCGTATGCGCAGGGTCAGTGCGTGATTGTCGGGCGGGCCGGGCAATGCCTGCTGCAGGACAAGGCGGATGTGTTCCATGCGTTTGTGTATGCGCCTTGGGAGCAGCGGGTGAAGAGAATCCAGCAGCGCGTGCCGGATTGCGGGGACGCTTCGGCGGAGATCGTGAATACGGACAAGGTGCGGGCCCAGTATGTGAAGGAGAGGTTCGACTGTGTGTGGTCGGATCCGCATCTGTACGACCTGATGGTGAGCTCCGGTTTGGGCGTGGAGGAAGCGGCCTCGGTGATTGTCCAAGCCATGTCTTTTGAGGAACACCAATGAGCGCAACGGCTGAACGGCCGCATGTGAATCCCTGGATTGTCGCGATCGCGGTGATGTTCGGCACCTTCATGGAGGTGCTGGATACGACGGTGGTGAACGTGTCGCTGCCGCACATTGCGGGCAGCATGTCGGCATCGATCGATGAGGCGACCTGGGCGCTGACGTCCTACCTGGTGGCCAACGCGATGATCCTGCCGATTACGGGCTGGCTGGCCAACTTTTTTGGACGCAAGCGGCTGCTGATGATGTCGGTGATCGGCTTCACGACAGCGTCGTTCTTCTGCGGCTTTGCGCCGACGCTGCCGATTCTGATTGTCTTTCGCGTCATTCAGGGGGCAGCCGGAGGCGCCCTGCAGCCGTTGTCGCAAGCCGTGCTGCTGGAGGCGTTTCCGCCGGACCAGCGCGGCAAGGCAATGGGGTTCTGGGGACTGGGCATTGTGGTGGCTCCGATTCTGGGGCCGGTGCTGGGCGGCTGGCTGACGGACGCCTACAGCTGGCGCTGGGTGTTCTACATCAACATCCCGGTGGGCATTGCGTCCCTGCTGATGACGCGCTGGTTCGTGTTCGACCCGCCGTATATCCAACGCAGCAAGCTGGGTGTGGACTACTGGGGCATCGGGCTGCTGGCCGTGGGTATCGGCGGGCTGCAGATTGTGCTGGATAAGGGCCAGCAGGAGGATTGGTTTGCGTCGAACTGGATCCTGGGTCTGTTCATCACGGCGCTGGTGGCCCTGGGCTGGTTTGTCTTCCACGAGCTGCGAGTGAGGGGGCCCGTGGTGGACCTGCGGGTCTTCAAGGACCGGACGTATTCGACGGGCACGCTGCTGATGACCATGCTGGGCTTCGTGCTGTATGGCAGCCTGGTGCTGCTGCCCATCTGGCTGCAGACACTGCTTGGTTATCCGTCGCTGCAGGCGGGCTGGGCGTTGGCGCCGCGCGGGATCGGGTCGTTCCTGGCCATGCCGCTGGTGGGGGCGATGCTGTCGAAGTTCGATGCGCGGAAGTTCCTGGCGGCCGGGCTGGTGATCGCGTCGGCGACGCTGTTCCAGTTGTCGCGGCTGAACCTGAACGCAGGGTACTGGGATTTCTTCTGGCCGCAGTTTGTGCAGGGCTTGTCGCTGGCGCTGCTGTTCGTGCCGCTGACGACAATTACGATGTCGCGGATCCCGAAGGAGAAGATGGGGAATGCGGCCAGTATGTTCAACCTGTTGCGGAACATTGGCGGCAGTGTGGGCATTGCCGGGGTGACGACGATGGTGGCGCGATTCGGGCAGGCGAATACGGCTGACCTGGTGCGGCACATTACACCGTACAACCTGAAAGCTACCTGGATGATGCACGGGATGCAGCAGTCGATGATGGCGCACGGGTCGGCTCCGAGTGTGGCCTACCGGCAGAGTTATGCGCAGATGTTCGGGCTGGTGCAGCAGCAGGCGACGATTCTGTCGTTCCTGGAGATCTTCCGGCTGCTGGCAGTGATCTTCCTGGCACTGGTTCCGCTGGTGTTGATCATGCGGAAGCCAGGGAAGGCGACGGGGCCGGTGGCGGCGCACTAGTTGTTGCGTCGATTAGAGGGTACATTCGACGCAGAATATGTCTTGATTGGGTGGTGGTGCGTGGATTGCGCTGGAGGCCTTCTAGCTTTCAGCGATCAGGGGTCAGATTTCAGCTTCCGCGGGCGGGGTCTGGGGACCCCGCGCGGACCAGGGGGTCCGCCGTCCCGGTTGATTGCAGTCGCCTGCAATGCCGGGAGGCTCGGCCAGATATCCGGCGTTGAAGCTGAAAGCTGAATGCTGATGGCTGAAAGCTGAATGCTGACGGCTGATAGCTCTCAGATTCACCGGCTGGCTTGGCGGAGCGCTTCGATGCGCGGTGCACGGCTCTTGGGGCTATCGAGACTGAACGAACGGGCGTCTCCGAGCTGGGTACGCACGTACTCTTCCGTCCGGGCGACGGCCTTTTCCAGTTCCTTGTTCCTCGGAAGGAAAGAAGCCCAGGCGATGGATTCGGTGGATGGATCGTACTCCCAGAGGCCGACGAGGCGGCCGCGGTCGAAGATGGCGTGGTTGGGGAGATCGAGGAGCGACTGGCCGCGGCCGGTGCTCTGGAGCAAAAGGTTGGCGGCATCGGCGGGATCGAGCAGGCTTTGCAGGTCTCGGCGCAACAGGCTGAGACCGTCGATGGAGCTGGTGAGGACGTAGTGGGCCTGTTTGGGGACCTGGAAGGACTCGAAGGCATCGCGGTCCTCGGCCAGGATGAGCTTCTCACCGTCCAACTTCTCCAGCTTTAGGGCGGCGAGGGAGGCCTTGGTGTCCTTGCCGTTGAGGGCTGTGAACCACTGCAGCTCAGCCTGGGTGGCCGGGCCGATCCACTGGAAAAAGCGGCGGGCGAGCTCGATGTGGACCTCTTCCGTCGTCATTTTGGACTTGGCCAGAGGATTGGGGCGCCAGAGGGTGTAGCGGTAGCGCTGCTGATCGAGCCGGCCATTGGTGGGGATGCGGCGGATGTCGCCGGTGGCCTGAAGCTGGCCCAGGGCAAGGGGCAGGGTGGTGGTGAGGCCCTTCTTCTTGCCCTCCTCGCCCAGGCTGCGGGAAGCGTTGCCGGTGGCGGCCCGGATCTCGTCCGGCTCCATGGGCCCTTTCCCGAGGGCATCGATCACGGCGGCGCAGAGCTTGTCGATTTCCTTCTCCGTCACGCCGAGTTTCGCGGCTGTCTTCAATTCGGCGCCGCCGAAGCTGGCTCCGGCCTGGAGGGCGAAGGCGAAATCGGCGGCAGGGACGACGTAAGTGCAGCCGCGGGCGCAGGGCAGCTCGTGGATTTCGAGCCGGGTGACGGCCTCATCAGCGGACTCGCGGGTGGTGCCGGCGCGGGACAGGAGCGTCAGGTAAGGACCGACGCCGCCGACCGAGCGGGCCCATCCGGTCTGGGCCAGGACTTCGGCGGGCGCGGCGTTGGCGAGGCGGCCGTCGAGAGCCTGGCGGTGCGACCACCAGGCCCGGAGCTTCTCATTGAGAGGGGACTTCATAGGCTTCCTTGGACTCGGTCATGCTGAACCAGTTGCCCAAGTTTTCTTTGAGCAGGGCTTCGATGCCGTAGAACCGTTCGGTGGGCGGCAGCACGAATTCGACACCGTTGGCTTTGAGCTCCTCGTAGGTCTGCTGGCAGTTGGCGGTCTTGAAGACGCCCGCGCCGAGCACGCCCTTCTTCACCAGAGACCTCAGTGTATCCGAAGTTTCCTTGGCCATCATGGGAGTGGGGGTGGTGGGCATGAGGACAATCTCGAGGTCAGGCTGGCCCTTGGGTCCGACAGTGAGCCAGCGAAAGCCGTTGAATCATGGATACTGCCTGCCGAAGCATAGAGTGCCATGGGCGGGGATGAGATGCTTCTCGGATCTTGCGGTTGTGGAGTGTGCTAGACCGCCGGTTTGACTCCGACCCGTTGCGATGTGATTGAAAACATCGCTTTGTTATTTGACTCTGGGGCAAAACGGACGGGATAATCTGATTACGACTGGCCGGCTGGCATCAACACCCAGCCGCGTAAGAGGGAACCCGGTGAGATTCCGGGACTGCCCCGCAGCGGTAAGTGAGAACGAGCTCCGCAGACTGGCACTGAGCGCCCCCGGGCACTTGGGAAGCCGCGGATCGTAGGAAAGCCCGGAGTCATCCGGGAGACGCTCACAAGTCCGAAGACCTGCCGTCGGGCCGGAAACGTTTCCGGCATCTCCAAGTAGCTCTCGAGGGAGGAGCGCATGTTTCGCGTTCTTACATTTTCCTTTCTGACGGCGTTGTGTGTCTTGGCACAGCCGTCTCGTACCCAATCGATTTCGGGCCGCGTGCTCGATCCTTCCGCCGCGGCTGTGCCCGGCGCCACCGTCCGGCTGTACAACCGCGACAGTTCGTTCCTGCGGACGGCGGTCGCGGACGGGCAGGGCTCCTACCGGATGGACGATGTGCCGGCCGGGGAGTTCCTGCTGGAAGGACGGACCGGCGGGCTGGACCAGGCCAGCGCGGTGAGTGTGACGGTAGAGGCAGGTCAAGACCAGACCGTCGACCTGAAGCTGGATATCCACGGGCTGGCGTCGCGCGTCCTGGTAACGGCCACGGCGAATCCGGTGGCGACGCAGGAGTCCGGCAAGGCTATGGATGTGGTGGATTCCGGTGAAATGGCGCGGCGGCAGGTGATCACGTTTCCCGAAGCCATCAAGTTGACGGCCGGGTTACGCGTGCAGCAACTGGGGGGGCCGGGTTCCTTCACTCGCATTCTGACCCGGGGTCTGCGCGCCACCGATACCGGCATCCTGGTGGACGGCATGCGGCTGCGCGATGCGGCCAGCGTGCAGGGTGACGCGACGGCGTTTCTCGGCGATCTGCAGTTGATCGGCACCGACCGGATTGAAGTGCTGCGCGGATTGGGCTCGTCTCTCTATGGGACGAATGCCACGGCCGGCGTGATCAACCTGGTAACGGACCAGGGCGGCGGCGCGCTGCGCGGCGAGGTGACGGGGGAAGGCGGCGGCCTGGGCCTGTTTCGCGGCATGGCTCGCATGGCCGGCGGCCTGAAGAACGACAAGTTTCAATACAGCGCCGGGATGGCCGAGTTGAACGTCAACGGTGGAGTCGACGGTATCGAGAACGTCCGCAATACCAGCGGCATGGGGTATGCGCTGTGGCGGCCTTCGGCCAGCACATCGCTCTCGGGCCGCGTATGGGGCACATCGGCGAATGTGGGGATCAACTCGAGTCCGCAAGCCGCTCCGATGGCGAACCTGCCGTCCTCGACTGTGATTCCGGCCATCCCACTGGCAGCGGACCAGGCACGGCTGGCGGATCAGGGCAAGCCATTCTCCTGGGGCAACGCGACCTTCGCTCCGAACCTGTATGACCCCGACAGCCGGCGCGTGGGCCTGGTGGTCTCCTCGCTGCTGAGCTGGAACCAGCAGGTGTCGCCGAGGTTCAACTACCGGGTGAACTACCAGGCGGTGAACTCGAATCGCGACAACCGGAATGGGCCGGCGGGCTCGGGCTACCAGTCGCCATTCAATTCGTCGAGCATCTTCGGCGGGCGGCTGGATACCATCCAGGCGCGAGCCGACTGGGTGCTCACCAAGTGGAACGTGCTGAGCGCCGGATATGAATGGGAGCGCGAGTTCTATGAGAACCCTTCAACGGACCAGAATCCGGATCCGGCTCAGCGAGTGGATGCAAAGGCCTCGGCCACGCAGCGCAGCCATTCGGCGTTCTTCACGGATCAGATCCGGATGCTAGGCGAGCGGCTGCAGGTGAACCTGAGCGGGCGGTTCCAGGGCTTCCAGCTCTCGCAACCATTGTTCACGGGCGGTACTCCGCTGTACCAGGGGGCCACATTTGCGGCGCCTCCGAATGCGTACACAGGCGACGTGACGGTGAGCTATTTCGTGCCGGCGAGTTCGACGAAGCTGCGCGCGCATGCGGGCAACGGGTTCCGGTCTCCGACTCTGTATGAACGGCTGGGCTCGTCGTTCTACTTCGGTGCGTTCAGCCCACTGGGCGATCCACGGCTGCGGCCCGAGCGGACGGTTTCGACCGACTTCGGCGTGGATCAGTATTTCGCCAACTCGAAGTACCGGGTGAGCGCCTCGTACTTCTATACACGGCTGCAGGAAGTGATCGGGTATGCCGGGCTGATGAATGATCCGTATGGGCGCTTCGGCGGCTATGTGAACATGGGCGGCGGGCTGGCGCGCGGCGTGGAAGTGTCCGGCGAAGCCCGGCCATACCGCAGCCTCACGCTGTCGTCGTCGTATACCTACACGAACGCGGACGAACGGAACAGCAGCCTGATCGGCGGTTCGCTGCGGTCGATCCGCGTGTTCCCGCAGATGTTCACGGCCGTGGCGACTCAACAGGTGTCGAAACGCACACAGGTGACGCTGAGCTTCCTTGGTGCTAGCGACTACATCTCGGGTTCGTTCTTTGTGGGTAGCGGGAACCGGCCGTATCAGTTCGACGGGCCGCGGAAGCTGGACCTGGCGGTGAGCTACACGCTGCCGCTGAGTGAACGGACTTCGCTGCGGTTCTTCACGCGAGCAGAGAACCTGACCAACCAGCGCTACTTCGAAGACGGATTCCGGACGCCGGGCATCTGGGCGACGGGCGGGTTGAAGCTGGCGTTCTAACGAGTGCAGGGAGCGTGCCGGGTGAGGGCATCCGGTGCGCTCCCTTTTGGATTGCGGGTCAGATCTCCCAATGGAAGCGCGCTACGATCTCTTCCGTGGAGCCCTGCGCCTGAACGCGGCCGCCTTCGAAAAAGGCCGCGTGGGCACAGAGCGCCCTGGCGAATGCCGTGTCGTGCGTGACCACCAGCTTGGCCTGCGGCAGGGATTGCAGCAGTTCCAGTAGCAGACGGCGGGCAGGCGGATCGAGATGAGTCGTGGGTTCGTCCAGGATGAGGATCTCCGGTTCCACTGCCAGAATGCCGGCCAGGGCAACGCGCTGTTTCTCGCCACCGCTGAGGTGATAGGGCGGGCGGTCCCAGCCGTCGAGGACACCTACCTGATGAAGAACCTTCCGGGCTCGGGCTTCGGCTTCGGACGGCGGCAAGCCGCATTGCAGAGGTCCAAAGCAGACATCTTCGAGGATGCTGGGCAGGAAGAGTTGGTCTTCCGGATCCTGAAATAGCAAGCCGACTTTGCGGCGAATGGCCACGAAGTGGCGAGGTTCCACCGGCAGCCCGCAGACGCGCAGCTCGCCTTCGCCCTGCAGGACTCCGTTCAGGTGCAGCAGAAACGTCGTTTTGCCCGAGCCGTTGGGGCCAAGCAGTGCCATGCTCTGGCCTGGATCCAGGCGGAAATCGACGCCGCGCAGCGCCTGGAAACCACTGTCGTAAGAAAAACGGAGATTGCGCGCCTCGATGACAGGGTTCATCGGGTGGCTCCGGCGGCTCCGCGGGAGAGCATGGCGCGATGGATTCGTTCGGCGCGGGCGTAGGAACTGGCGAAGAGGACCGCCAGGCTGGCCGCCGAGACCTGGAAGGATTTCTCTCCGCCGCGCGCCAGGGCCGCCGTGCGCATGCGCCAGGCCTGGGCGGAGATGACGGCAATGTAACGCCAGGTGAAGTGCATCACGTCGACCAATAGTCGCGGGACGCCGAGGCGGGCGGCGGATTCCAGCAGACGCTCCAGCGGAGTGGAGGCCATGAGAAGGCAGACCCAGAGCGCGGAGAGATAGCTTTTCCAGAGTAAGGCCACGGCGCGGGCCGGATCGCCCATCCAGGCGGTGAAGCCGGCGAAGACGATGGTGAACGGCAGCACGACGCCCGCGCGGAAGGCGAGCGGCAGCAGCGGCAGGCGGGCGGTGAAGATCAGGATCGGCGCCAGCGCGGCCAGGGTCCAGGCCAAGGGCCAGGTGCCGGTGGCGATGAGGAGAGCCAGGCAGGCGAGGATTTTGGCGCGTGGATCCAGCGTGTGAAGGGGGCTTTTGCGGCGGCTCCATTCATCGAAGGCAAAGATATCGGGTGCTATGCGTTGCGCCACCGGACGATCCACCGACCGACAAGATAGCAGGCCAGGAAGGTGGCCGTGAGTCCGGCGAGGCCGAGGGCGGCCTGGCGGAGCCAGGGTTCCGCTACGGCGGCCGTTTCCTTATCGCCGAGTCCGGCCAGACCCGCGACACGCTCCAGGCCGTCAGGCAGGGCGGAGGCGGCCAGGAAGCCGGCCGACACAAGGACGAGCGCGAAGAGGCCCAGCAGGATGAGCGCGGGCCGGCCTTCGGTTTCGGGCGCGCGCAGCCAGCGCGGGTTCATCTTTTCCAGCGAGCCGAGAACAGCCAGGGTGATGGCGCCTTCGAGGATGCCGGTGATGCAGAAGACGATGAGCCCGATGCCGAGGGCGTGATTGGGAATGCGGACTCCGGAGAGGAAGAGTTCTCCCAGGCAAAGGATGGCCGAGACGAAGACGCTGAGGAAGCCACCGAGGGCGATGCCGAAGTTGCGGCCGCGGGTGCGGGCCAGCAGGCGATACGGCCAGTAGCCGGCCAGGACTCCGGCGATGGCCATATTGAAGACGTTGGCGCCTAGGGCAAGGAGGCCGCCGTCCTGAAAGACAAGCGCCTGAATGATGAGGATCGCCGTCATGACGATGGCGGCGGGCGCGGGTCCAAGAGTAGCGGCGAGCAGGGCTCCGCCGACGAGGTGGCCGCTGGTGCCGATGCCGACGGGGAAATTGATCATCTGGGCGGCGAAGACAAAAGCGCCCATGACGCCCATGAGAGGCAGCCGGGAATCCTGCAGTCCGGCCTGGGCGCGGCGGGCCAGCATGCCAATGGAGGGCACGCTGACAGTCGCGAGTCCGGCCCACACGGGTGTGGACAGGAAGCCATCCGGGATATGCATGATCGATTTCACAGTAGCAAAAACGGGTGAGAGTTGCTACGGAATCACTGGAGGCTCACAGGTTTCCGGACAGGGAGGAAGTGGCCCGGTTACGATAGTGGACTGTGCGTCAAAGTGCGATTCTGTTGATCAACTGTCCGGATGCGAAGGGGCTGGTGGCCTCTGTGTCGGGCTTCCTCTACGAACACGGGGCGAATATCCTGTCGACGGACGAACACCGGGATGATGCGTCGGAGCGGTTCTTCATGCGTATCGAGTGGGACGTCGCCGACTTCCAACTGGATCAGGCGGCCTTTGCGAGCGCCTTCGAGCGCCAGGTGGCCCAGCGGTTCGCGATGGAATGGCGGGTGGAGTACTCGCAGCGCCCGATGCGGGTAGCCGTGTTTGTGTCGAAATACCTGCACTGCCTGGCGGATCTGCTGTACCGGCATCAGACGGGCGAGTTGGCCGCGGATATCCGGCTGATTGTCAGCAATCACGAGGATGCGCGGCGTCATGCCGAGTTCCACGGGATTCCGTTTGAGTATGTGCCGGTAGGACCGGGCGGCAAGGCAGAGGCAGAGGCCCGGGCGCTGAGGCTGTTGGAGGAGCAGGAGATCGACCTGGTGGTGCTGGCACGGTATATGCAGGTTCTGTCGCCGGAGTTTGTGGCGCGGTATGAGGGCCGGGTGATCAACGTGCATCATTCCTTCCTGCCGGCATTCAGCGGCGCGAAGCCCTATCATGCGGCGTTCGCGCGCGGCGTGAAGCTGATCGGAGCTACTGCGCATTATGTGACGGAGATCCTGGACGACGGGCCGATCATCGACCAGGAGGTGATCCGGGTATCGCATCGCGATCAGTTGGAGGAGTTGATCCAGAAGGGCAGGGATGCGGAGCGGATGGTGCTGTCGAGGGCGGTGCGGTGGCACCTCGAGCACCGGGTTTTGTTGTGCGGGCGGAAGACGGTTGTGTTTGAGTGAGGGGCGCAGTGCCGCTATTTGATCGTCAGGCCCAGAAGGCGGGCCAGGTCCATCGCTTGCGGAGCACTGACGGAAGCGCCTCGCACGTCTTCCGGGAACACGGTGATGCCTTCGATCTCGGACCGGCTCAGGTCGACACCCTTCAGGATGGCGCGGCTGAGGTCGGATTTCTGCAGCGAAACGCTGTCCAGGATCGCGCCTTCGAGATTGGCTGAGCGGAGGTCGGATTCGGCCAGGTTGCTGGCTCGGATTTCGCAGGTGGCGGTGTGACCGCTATTTAGCCGGAGATAGCGGGCTTCGCAGCGATCGAGCAGGACATCCTTCCAATGGCATTCGACGGCGCCCAGCCCAGTCAGGCGGCAGTCGATGAATTCCACCCGAATGGCTTCGAAGCCGCGCCAGTCTGCGTTGGAGAGGTCGCAGTTCAGGAAGCGGACGTCGCGCAGGCGCGGAGCCCGGATGCTGGTCCCGGCGAAATTGACGCCCTGAAAAACCACGGAGGTGGCCACGAGCCGGGGCAAGCTGCGGCCTGTGAGATCGAGACCCTGGAAGAGTCCCTCCTCCAGATCTTCGCCTTCGATGAGGTCTTCGAGGGTGAGGGGCGCCAGGTCGTCGAGGCTGGCGGGCAGGTCGGCGGGCGAGCGGCGGGGGGATGTTTCCTTGCGACGTTTCAGGGCCATCAAGGACAGAGTAGCCTGAACACAGGCCGAGGCCCTTGTGCTACCGCTTGGCGCTGGCGCGGGAGGGACTGCGCATGGCGAAACGCGCCTCGCGGACCTCGCGCTGCTCCTTGCGGTACTCGCCGATTTTGCGGTTGGTCTCCAACCACTTCTCGACCATTCTGGCGGCCTCGCGGATCTCATCCGTCACTTCGGCCGGCGGCAGCACGCCCAGCATGTACTTGCCGAGACTCTGGGCTTCCTTGGAAGTCGAGGAGAGCCAGGCAAGACGCTCGTTCAGCGGGAAGCTCTTGTACTGGAGCGCGTCGCCGAGAACCGCTGAATCCTTGGGGGACAGGGCAATCATGTGTGATCCGCCTCACCTTCAGTATACCGTTTGACGCAATGGACCCCGGAAAGGATGGGATAAAGCGCGTTGCGGCCATCGGAGCGGCCGTCGGCGGTCCATTCCTCCACGCGGCGCATAGCGAGCGAAAGGATGACGCCGTCGCAGCCGTCGTCCAACTCAATCTCATAAGGGCCGCCAGTCTTCGCGTCCTTCCAGAGGGCAACGACCCGGTTGCGGCTCCTGCCGTCGCGGGGGCGGCTCAAGCGGGACATGCCGAGGCTCGTGATGGAGAGGACGGAGCAGCCGGGATCGTCTGCCAGGACCGTGGCGTAGCGGGCGGCCCAACGCTCCTTTAGTTGCGGGCCGTCCATCAGGAGGGCGATCACGAGATTGGGGCCGACGGCGCGGACGAGGTCTCCCACGGGGTCGGGTCGGGCCAGGTCTTCACAGATCAGAACGGAAAGTACGATTTCCGCGGACGTACAGGCGAAGAAGAACTGGCGGTCCTCGATGCCGATGTGTTCCCACCATTCGGATTCGGGGTCGAGGATGCTGCCCAGTCCGTATTGGGTGATCTGGCCGGAGTCGAGCTTCCAGCGATGGTGTTTGGCCTGGAGCAGCGAGGCGCTGAGGGGCAGGTCGAGGCAGACCCGGTTGACGCCGGCGGTGCGTCCCGAGGGTGCGGCGCCAAGCCCGCTGACGAGGATTGCTCCGTGGGACAGAGCGAAATTGCGGAGGGACTCGTGGTCTTCCGGAGCGATGGCGCATTCCGGCAGGATGATGGCGTCGACGCGGCCCATCTTCTGCATGGCCGAGCGGTGCAGGCCGGCGACATGTTTCAGAATGCCGGAGCCGCCGGTTTCACTGGGTTCGCGGTGGTCGTAGGTGAAGAGCTGGAAACGGCCGGGCATGTTGGCCGATTCGCCGGGCAAGGGAGGAGACGGCCGGAACTGGACGGGATGGATCTCCAGCGGCCAGGGCACCACCAGCAGGTTCAAGCTCGTCTGGTCAATGCTGAGCACCGGACGGACCCAACGGGGCCGGACTTCTCCGGGCGTGCAGAGGGCGAGATAGAGTGACAGGGACCGGATGGTGAGGCCATTCTGCGGCGTGTGCATTTTGGGCAGGACGCGCAGGCGCGTGGAGCTCACCTGGACGCAGACGCTGGAGCCGGGCAGGTCGCGCTGCAGCAGCTCGGAGGCGTACTGGAGGAACTTTTCGTCGACGCGGGACTCGTAGTCGGCCGGCGCCAGCGGACTGCCAATGCTTTCGCAGGCTTCATCGGAAATGGCGAGGAGCTGCATGGCGGCCTGCCAGAGGAGGAGTTCGTGATTGAGATCCTCCACGCGTTTGGCGGCGGCGGTGGGATTGGTGAGGGCGGTCCAGAGCCGGCTGACCGCGGCGGGTGCTGATTCATTGCGGACCCACTGGATGCGCCAGGAACGGCCGTAGCGGGCAGCGGCCCGGGCCCAGGCTTCCTTGTCATCGCGCTGGCGGTAGGCGCGGGGCGGCCAGTCGGTGAGGATCCGGGCATAAGAGCCGGACTTGAGCAGCAGCGACGCGCAGCAGGCAAAGACGTCCGGCGGCCAGGCAGGGCAGGGCTGGAGGTTGCGGCGTCCCAGCAGGAAACGCAAATACTCGCCGATGGTAAGGTCGCCAGGCATCGCGCGGATTGCTGGCTATTGTAGCCGAACGCGCACAGCGAGACTAGAGCTCAAGCAGATGGCCGAAGCGTTTCTTCTTTGTTTTCAGATACCGGGCACTGTGACGGCTGCGGACGGCGTTGCAAGGTACGCGCTCTGCGACCTGGATGCCGACGTTTTCCATCGCGGCGATCTTGTCCGGGTTGTTCGTCATCAGGCGGACGGATTTGATGCCGAAGGAATGGAGGATGGCGCCGGGCATCTCGTAGCCGCGCAGATCCGCCTCAAAGCCAAGCTGTTCATTGGCTTCGACCGTGTCGGCGCCGGCATCCTGGAGCTCATAGGCGCGCAGTTTGTTCAACAGGCCGATGCCGCGGCCTTCCTTGGCTTCGTAGATCACCATGCCGCGGCCTTCCGCGCTGATGGTTTCGAGAGCCAGTTCCAGTTGCGCCCGGCAATCGCAGCGCAGGGAATGGAAAACGTCGCCTGTAAGACATTGGGAGTGGATCCGGACGAGCAGGGGCTCGGGCGCTTTGAGGTCGCCCATGGCCACGGCGACGGAGTCCTCGGTATAGTCTCCGCGCCTGCCGGCGAAGCCGTAGATGCGGAAATGGCCGTACTCCGTGGGGAAGTCCGCCTCGGCGACCTTGCGGACTTCGATAGGGTTGGGATCTGACATGGAAACGGTGGTTTCTGTCTTTATTTTAGTATGGTCGGGTACAGCGGGTTTGGGCCGGAATGGAAAAGCAGTTCATCATCCTGTTGATCAAGCTGGCGGCGGCGGCGTCCATCGCCAGCATTCTGGCGCGTTCGTCCAAGTTCCTGAACCTGCTTTTGCGGGAACGGCGGACAATGCTGGAGCAGCTCCAGCTCAGCCTGGGCATCTCCGGTTTCTGCGCCGCCGGATCGATTGTCAGGATCTATACGCAAAGTTATGCCGCGGCCGATATGTGCCTGGAAGGCAGTCTCTTAGCAGGATTGATCGGCGGCTACATTTCGGGCCTGCTCACCGGGGTGATCTGCTCCATCCCAGCGTTGATTCATGGCGAATATCTGGCGATGCCCCTGTACGCGGCGGTGGGGGTGATGGGCGGCCTGCTGCGCGACCTAGCCTACGACCAGGAGGAGGTCTGGCGGATCTCGCCGTTCTTTGACCTGAGCGTATACCGGCTGATCCGGTATCCGGAGGCGCGCCGGCGCAGCCTGTTCCAGATCGTGGGCCTGTTCACGATCGTGCTGGCGGAGTTGATGCGGTACACGGTGGTGCGGCTTTTCGGCGAGCGTATGATTTTCGCGTTCTACCTGCCGCAGGGCGGGTGGGCCAATACGCCGGTCTTCGTATCGACGATTTTCACGGTGGCCCTGCCGCTGAAGATCTGGGTGAGCGCCCGCAATGAGCGGCTGCTGGAAAACAAGGAGCGCCTGCTGGTAGAGGCGCGCCTCAGCGCCTTGAGCGCGCAGATCAATCCGCACTTTCTCTTCAACACGCTGAACACGGTGAGTTCACTGATTCGCACGAATCCGGACAAAGCGCGTCAGGTTGTCTACAAGCTTTCCAATATTCTGCGCCGGCTGCTGCGAAAGACCGACAACTTCGCGCCGCTGCGGGAGGAACTGGCTTTCATCGACGATTACCTGGCCATCGAGATGACCCGGTTTGGCGAGAAGCTGCGCTTCGTAAAAGATGTGGAGCCGGGCACACTGGACTGCCAGATTCCGGCGATGCTGCTGCAGCCGCTGGTGGAGAACAGCATCAAACACGGCCTGGCGCGAAAAGTGGACGGCGGGACCATCCGGTTGGAGAGCCGCTTTGAACGACGGCCCGAAGGATTGCGGCTGTTGCTGACGGTGGCGGACGACGGTGTGGGGATTGAGGAAGAGCGACTCGAGTCGATTCTGGAGCAACCGGGCATTGGGGTGTCGAATGTGAACGAGCGGCTGCTGGTGCTGTTTGGCGCCAATTACCGGCTGAGCGTCACCTCCCAAAGCGGCGATGGCACGAAGACGGTCATCGAAATTCCGGCCTGACCGCGAGGCTTGGGACTAGGCGAAAACCAGCGAAGATCGACTGCAACCCGATTGACAAAGATAGCGTCATTGGATCTGTAAAGAAGTTTAAGGAGGCAGTTGTGATCCGGCAATTCACGATTTTGGCGTTAGCGGCCTCGCTGGCAGCGCCGGCGACCTGGGCGCAGCGGGGCGAGAGGAAGACTGTCGACTTGTCCCGGTTGGCGAGCAAGGTCACGGTGGAAAGTTCAGGCGGCGCGGCCCAGTTTCGGGCGGCGTTTCCGCGCGGCAGAAACGGCGGCGCGACGGACGGCGCGGCCTTCGGCTCCGCGGGCCAGTCGAATGCGGCGGCTCTGACGCAGGCGCCGGGCGTCCTGCAGATGAATTTGTTTGAAGGCTACAAATCCGGCCGCGAGACCTATTTTGTGGCGACACGGACAATCCCCAGCGGCAGTCTGTTCCAGCAGTTCATCAATCTGCCGGACAACCAGCAACTGGCCCTGAGCGCGGTGCGGTTCAAGTATGACATGGCTCCGGGCGAATCGTTGACCCTCACGAACATCAAGGATTTCGGGTTTTTCTGGGAATACGGCCTGACGGCTTATGCCATCAAAATCACTTTGCCGGATGGTACCGAGACCTGGACGGGTACTGATTTCGGAACGGCGGATTGGCAAGGCCAGTATTTCCGGAAGTTTGAGGATCTGCCCTATGTGATCCCGGGCCTGACCGGTGCCCGCGAGTATCTCGACAACGGCGCGACCATGGTGGAGATCAAGGGACGGTTCCGGACGGATCTGCCGGTCCACGTGGTTTTTGAGGATCTGGTGGTGCCCAGGGAGTCAGTGCAGGTGCTGGACGCGACAACGGTGCTTGTAAATCTGAGCGCGGCGTACGGCTACTACTACGACAGCGGAGTGGGCGATCTGGTGGAACAGACCTTCGACCCGACCCGGGTCAAGGGCTACCTGTTGACCGTAGGGCAGGGCGGGTTCACCGATACTTTACCTTTCCGTCACACCCCGATGCAGTAGTCCCGGAAAATGAAAAAGTCAGGAAAGAAGCCCCAGGGCAACCTGGGGCTTCTTTTGTCTTATACGACAGGTGGCTGATTTCATCGTGCTGAATTTCCGATAGATTAGTAGGCAGAGGACTCCGTGCCGGTGCGGTACAGGCGGATCCCGCTGCGGTGGGCAATTTGAATGCGATTTCTGTTTGCTTTTCTACTGGCTGGCACGGTTTTTGGCCAAAGCTTTGTTCCGGGCCGTTTTCTGGTGGAACTGGACGGCCTCCCGGCGATGAAAGCCCAGGACATGGGGCAGCGCCGCAGTGCGATCGAGGCGGAGCAGGCCACGATGGAAGGCGCCCTGCGATCCCGGCGGGCGCTGGTGGTGGCACGTGTCAGCACCGTGGCCAACGTGCTGGTGGTGCAGGCGGCGAACGCGCAGCAACTCGCGGGCCTGCCCGGCGTAAAGCGCGTGGAACCGGTGGAGCGGTTTGACCTGTTTCTGATGAACGCCCTGCCCATCCACCACGTTCCCGAGGCTTGGGCCGCGACGGGCGGCATGGCCAACGCCGGGAAGGGGATCAAGATTGCCATTGTGGACACGGGCATCGATATGACGCATCCGGGCTTCGCCGCGGGCGACATGACGGCGCCGGAAGGCTATCCGCTTGCGAGCAGTGACGAGAATCTGGCCCTGACGAACGGCAAGGTGATCGTGGCGCGCAGCTTCGATTCGGCTCCGGTGACCGACTTCGAAGGTCACGGGACGGCTGTGGCTATGACTGCCGCGGGCGTGCAGCATGAGAGCCCGCGCGGCACGATTTCAGGAGTGGCTCCTGCCGCCTGGATCGGGGCCTACCGTGTGGCCGATTTTGCCGATGGCGGCATATACAGCGACACCGTGCTGCAGGCGCTGGATTGGGTGGTCCGCGACGGCATGGATGTCGTCAACATGAGTTTCGGCTCCCTGGGCCGGTTCGGCTCGTCCCACACGATCTATGGGGACGCGGTACGCGGCCTGACCGAACGCGGGATCATCGTCGTGCGGGCCGCGGGGAACACCGCTGGGCCGATGACGGTGGACGACACCGCGTCGATCGACAGTGTAATCGCCGTGGGCGCAAACAGCGCAACGGTGTCGACGGCCACGCAGGTTGTACCTTCCGCCGGACCGGCGATGGATGGAACTGCCTCCACGAACATCACGGAGCACGAGCCGGTCAGTGGTCCGCTAGCGGACATTTCGGTGTTTGATTCCACGGGGTTCGCGTGTGACGGCAGCCTTTTTCCGGCGGAAAGCCTGACTGGCAGCATCGCTCTGCTGGAGCGCGGCGGATGCGACTTTGAGTCCAAACTGGCCAATCTGGCGGCGGCCGGCGCGGTGGGCGCGGTGGTCTTCAATACGGCGGACCCCTCCTATGACAAGTCGGGGGAGGCGATGGTCTCTATGATCGTGGACAACCCCAACCAGATTCCCGGGATCTTCGTGCCACGCAGCAAGGGGTTGGATTTGAAGAATCTGATTGCCACGGTGGAAGACCTGCAGGTACAACTGCGATTTCCCTTTGGGAAGGGAGCGCCGCGTTCCCTGGCCACCTTCTCGAGCATGGGCCCGAGTGTGGAGTTGCTGATCAAACCCGACCTGGTGGCGACAGGGCAACCGGTGTACACAGCGGCTCTCAAGGAGGACTATGACCCGGACTACTGCCCGGTCTGCGACCCCAGCGGCTACATCTCAACACAGGGCACCAGCTTTTCGGCTCCGCTGGTGGCGGGGGCGGCGGCCGTCCTGAAGAGCGCCCGTCCCGGGTTGTCCGTTAACGAGTACCGCTCGCTGCTGATCGATAGCGCCTCGCCGTTCGTCTTCCTGGACAATACAGCAGCGCCGGTGACATCGGCAGGCGCGGGCTACCTGAACCTGAACAGCGCGGTGACGTCGACGGTCGCGGTGGCACCGGTCTCTCTCTCTTTCGGGTCCGGCGGCGGCACAGTGGATTTGTCGAAGGAAGTAACCGTGAAGAATGTGGGCGGTTCGGCGACGACCTACAGCTTGAGCCTCGAGTCCTCCGACACGCTGCAGCCCGTCCTGTCGGGCAGCGAAGTGACGCTGGAACCTGGTTCAACCGCATCCTTCCAGGTCAGTCTGGCAAGCGGCGGCACCGATGCGGGCGCCTATCAGGGCTTCCTCAAAGTGACCGACACTCAGTCTGGCGCCGTGGCGCGCGTCCCGTACTGGTACGCCGTGGAAGGGGGCCCCGCGACCACCATGACGATTCTGGATTACTCGCCCTCCTCGCCCAAGGTCAACAGCACGGTCTGGATCTACCTGCGAGTCCACGACAAGGCGGGACTGGCACTGGGCACGACGACTCCTCTGGTGGTGCCGGTTTCGGGCGGTGTCACTGTGCTGGGTGTGAAGTCCTCGGCCACGCTGTTCCCCAATTCGTGGCTGATCCAACTGCAGATGGGACCGCAGTCCGGCGCAAACGTGTTCCGGTTCGAAGTGGGCGACCTCAAGCGGACCTATTCGATCACAACACCGTAGCGGCAAAACCATCGGGCAATGTACCGATTCTGGTTGACGAAACCGCGATTTCGTATAAACTATCAATAGATAGCTATCTCGAGACGTACTCGCGGTCGCCCCTCCACCAGACTCGGGGGCGGCCGCTTTTTTTGCGAATCTGCGGCCTGACCGGGCGAGTCTGGGGCCAGCCGGCGTGCGTGGTCTATAATCGGAATCTGGGAGCATGTTGCACACGCGATGGAGGATTTAATCAAGAAGCTGCAGGCAGAGATTACGGCGCTCGAGTATGAGCTCCGGAATGAACTGCCCAAGGAGATTCTGAAGGCGCGCGCGCACGGTGATTTGAAAGAGAACGCCGAGTTTCATGCGGCCAAGGAGCGCCAGCGGTATGTCGACGCCCGCCTGGCCCAGCTGAAGAAACGGCTGATGGACTTTTCCCTGATCGACATGACGAAGATTCCGCGCGACCGGGTGGGCCTGGGGTCCACGGTCGTGGTCTTGGATCTCGATAAGGATGAAGAGGTTACCTACAAGATTGTGGCCAGTGAGGAGTCGGACGCGGCAAAGCGGATGATTTCGACCAGCTCGCCGATTGGACGCGGGCTGCTGGGCAAACAGGTGGGTGATGAAGTGGCGATTCCGAGCCCTGGCGGGGTGAGGAAGATGGAGATCCTTCAACTGACAACGATTCACGACGCGGTTGAATAGGATGGATTGAGAAGGCAAAGCTCATGACGTACACCCGCGCGATCGGCATTGGAGCGGGGAAAATTCTGTACTGGATTGTGCGCATGCTCGCGCTGTCGCGCATCCACCCGAATGTCCTGACGTTCATCGGGTTGCTGATCAATATCTACGCTGCGGTCCTGCTCGCATCGGGCAAGTTTTTCTATGCCGGACTGGTGATTATCGGCGCAGGACTGTTCGATATGGTGGACGGGCGGGTGGCCCGTGAAACGAAGCAGGTGACGCGCTTTGGCGCCTTCTTCGACTCGGTGGTGGACCGCTACTCCGACCTGGCGCTGCTGATGGGCCTGCTGGTCTACTACGCCAACATCAATCGCAATTTCTATGTCGTCCTCACCGCCGTCGTCATGACCGCCTCGGTGATGATCAGCTACACGCGGTCGCGGGCCGAGAACGTGATTCCGTCGTGCAAGGCGGGCTTCCTGGAGCGGCCGGAGCGGATTGTGCTCCTCATCATTGGCGCCCTCTTTGATCGCATGGCTCCGGTGTTGTGGGTGATCGCGGTGCTGGGCAACATCACGGTGATTCACCGCATGATGCACACCTGGGACGTGACCAAGGCCATGGATCTGGCAGCCGAAGAGGCCGCCGGACGGCCCAAAGAGATGACGGCCTCCACGGCCGGCCACTGATCGCGCGCGCAGCTGCCGCGGCGCCTCAATCCTCCAGAATCAGGAACGCCTGTCCGTACTGTTTGGTATGGGTAAGCGACAGGTGGGCGTGTTTGACGCCCATCCGTTCCGCAATCTGCTTCGCCACCCCATGAAAGGTGATCGTGGGGCGGCCCGAGGGCAGGTTGGTCACTTCGAAGTCCTGCCAGGTGATGCCGTGCCGCCAACCGGTGCCAATGGCCTTCATGCCGGCTTCCTTGGCCGCAAACCGGGCGGCATAGCGCTCGTACTTGTTGGCCTTGCGGGCCACATAGGCCCGCTCCTTTTCGGTATAGATCCGGTGGAGAAAGCGATCGCCATAGCGCTCGATGGAGGCCTGGATGCGATCGACTTCCGCCAGATCGATCCCGGTGCCGAGGATCATTGCTGGTTCTCCTGTTCGTGCTCGGCCCCACCCCGGCCGCCACCGCCCGTATAGCGGAAGACGGCGTTGAGGAAGGCCACATTGAGCCCGTCCATGTAGGCGCGGAAGTTGGGATCGGACGTAAATCCGACCACGATGCCGCGGCCTTCAGTCTGCGTGGTGAGGAAAGGTTTGTAGGCGAGCTGCTTGCGATTCTCCTCCCACAGGTAGCCGGACGCGACAAGCTCGTTGGGTCCCGCGTAAAGGATGGGGTTGGCGCCGCGGTCGATCTTGGCAGGGGAGTAGATAGCGCGGCCATCCACCAGGACATACAGCGTCTCGGGCAGGCCGGCGGTGATCCAGGTTTCGGGATCCACCTTGGCACGCACAAGGACTCCGGCTACGGAGTCCGGCAACTCCCGGTCCGCCCGGATGGCCTTCTCGTAGTCCTGCATGCTGGTGAAGATCTTGCCGGGAGCGGGTCCGCCCGCTGCCGCCGGCGCGCCAGGACCTATGGCCACGGGAACACCGGCAGGGGCAGCCGTGGATGAGGTCGCGTTGCCGCCCGCGGCGGGCTTGGCCGCATCGGCCGGACGCCCGTTGTCCTGGGCCAGGCCCTCCTGGGCGACTCCCAGCAGGCCCACCTGCGGGCTGGAGAGATAGGTCACCGCGGCGCCGATGCCGACGAGCACGCCGCCCTCGCGGACCCAGTTCTTCAAACGGTCCGTGACGAGGGGCGAGAAGGCGCCAATATAGCCTCCACTGGGCAGGATGATCACCTGGAACTTGTCGAGGTCGAGGGCGCCGAAGCTGGAAGTGCGCACGACGGTCACGGGATAGCCGTACTGGCGTTCGAGAACGAAGCGCGTCTGGCCGGCAGAAGCCGATGCCGTGGGCGCATCCCAGAGCATCGCGATCGCTGGTTTCTTGATGGCTCCGACGTAGGCGCTGCCGAAATTCACTCCGTCCTCCACCCAGCCGGTGCTGGTGGCGACGACATCCGCTCCACTGGCGGCGGCGATGGCGGCCACTTTCTCATGCACGCCCGCCGCATTCTGCTTGACCATCACGATCAGGGTGCCGGAAGGATACTTGCGTCCCGATTGCGTGAACGCCTTGTTCGCCGTCAGGAGGCGCAGATCGGCGCGCAGCGCCGCGGTGAGGAAGCGGCCGGCGGCCTGCGTACCCCAGGGGACCAGGTAGGCCACTTCGGCGCGGCCCGAGACGGTGCCGTGAGGCTGGTAGGGTCCTGTGACCAGGTCGAAGGAACCCTGGGAAACTTCGGCAGCACCGACGCAGTCGACGTTGAACGACATCGGCAGATTCCAGCCGGTGACATCGTAGATCTGATCGGCGAGCTTCTTCTTGCGGCGGCGTTCCTGTTCCTTCAGAAAGTCGGGCTCCATCGGGGTATTCGGATCGAGCAGCGCACGGATGAAGCGCTTGCGGGGCTGGGCCAGGATGATGGAGTAAGAGCCGGCCGGATAGTCCTTGCCGCCATTCTTGAATGCCGCCTTGGCCTGCCGGACTTCGATGCCATGCTCGGCCAGAATATGGGCTAGTTTGTCGACCGCGCCAGTGTCGCCGTGGCGCGGCAGAATGTATTCCTTGACTGCTTCCTTCTGGCCTTCTTCAATGGCGGTGACCTGGTAGCGATAGAAGCTGTCGAGCAGCTTCTCGCGGTAGTCGAGCGCCGTTTCGCAGGTGGCGATGGAGCCGACGAAGTGCTTTTTCACGCTCTCCTGGAAGGTATAGAGCGTCTCGTCGGAGCGGCGCAGCACCAGGCCACGCACCGAGGCGTTCTCATAGGTCATGCCCATGCCGCCATAGAACCACGGCCACGAGGCGCCGTAGCCGGGATAGAACTCGTCATAGACTTCGCGCGTGAAATAAGGCCAGCCGAACTTGTCGAACCATTTCGCGTCGTTCTTGCCGAACCAGTGCATCTGCTCCTTCTGATCCTGGGTGAGGTTCGGATTGTAGGGCAGGGAGCCAGGCGTGAAGAAGTAGCTGGAGTTGCCGCCCATCTCATGCAGGTCCACCTGCACGAGCGGCAGGAACTGGCGCAGGTACTGGATGCGGCCGCGCGTTTCGGGCTGCGTGATGGCGTGCCAGTCACGGTTCATGTCAAAGAAGTAGTGGTTGGTGCGACCGCCCGGCCAGGGTTCGGCGCGCTCGGCGGCGAGGGGGTTCTCATCGGGCAGCAGGCCTTCGTTAACGCGGAAGTTATGGACGAATCGCTCGCGCCCGTCGGGGTTCTGGATGGGATCGATCAGGACGACGACATTCTTGCGGACGTTGTCGATCATCTGGTCGCCGCGCGCCGCCAACAGGTGATAGGCCGTCATCATTGCGGCATCGGGCGAGGAGATTTCGTTGCCGTGCACTCCGTACGAGAGGCTGAGGATGGAAGGCATGGTGGCCATCAGCTTCTTCGCTTCGGCGGCGGACGTCTTGCGCGGATCGGCCAGCTTCAACTGCGTGGCTTTGATCTGTTCCAGGTTGCGGATGTTCTCCTCGCCGGAGATGACAGCATAGATCAGCCGCCGGCCTTCCCAGGACCTGGCATATTCGTGGATCTGGATGCGTGCAGGTGCGGCCGCAGCCAGAGCTTCGAAATAGCGGACAATGTCGCCCGGCGGCGTGATGCGCGTGCCAGGTTCAAACCCGAGCACCTGCTGGATAGTGGGGATGGCGGGATCGTACTGAGCGCCGGGCCAGAACTCAGTCTTTTGCGCACAGAGAGAGAGGGCAAGGAGGGGGAGCGAGACCAATAGCTTCCGCATAACTGTACTTCACAGGATAACGTTGAGCGGGTAGCGCGGTCTTTGGCGGGCAACTGATCCAGCGATCCTTCCCTCAATCGAGGACAGAAGAGAGGATCGCTGGACCCGGAACGACTGCTTACTGCGGGAACATGCCGGACCAGTTCAGGATCGGAATGGTGGAGAAGGCGTGCTGCGGGTTGAACCGGAAGCCCAGCGCGGAAAGACGGGTGGTGCTGCTTTCGAAAAGAATGGAACCGACTTTGCCTTGGGTGTCCGGGAAGCGGTCTGGAATCGAGAAGGCTGTCTGCGCTCCCTTGGCCAGGGGGATTTGGTCAGTCTTGACGGTATTGCCCTCGGTGTCGAGCAATGTCACGAACACCTGGCTGTCGAGGTTGGTGCCGGGATTCACGAGCGCCATCGAAGTCACGAAGCCGTTCGTGTTGTCGTAGGGCATGATGAAGACATAGTCGTCATACGCGCTGAGCGGGACCAGGGCCTCAAAGTCGGGTGAGCCGGCAATGCTCTGCTTAAAGATTGCATAGCCACCGATGCGGGCATTGGTCGCGTCATACGAGATGGCGGACCAGCCGGTCTTCAATCCGGTGCCTTGATCCAGCAGTTTGATGTTGAAGCTTGCGCCGGGGTTCAACGTGCCCTGGGCCGAACTTGTGGTCATCTGCTGTCCATCGGGAATCGATTGAAAGGTCACCGTCATCGGCTGGCCGGTTGTATCGTAAAAGGCCTGCGAGAACGTGATGGCTGTATTGGACAGATTCACGAGAACAAGCGTGGTCTCCCAGCCGGCGCCGAAGGCGAGATGAGGGAAGATCATGTCGCTGTTGCCGACAAAGGTGAATTTGCCCGGATTCTGGGTTCCCAAGGCGGCGCGAAGGCCGGTTGGTGTTCTGGGGGATGCGGTGATTGTGTTCTGCGAGGGTGGCAAAGCCACCAAGTCCCGGGCTTGGCCAGCCGCTCCAAGCGGGGTGAGTACCGCAACAAAAATGAGTGTTAGAACGTCATGCCGTTGCATGCGTTGACTATATAACAGGCGGGAGGCGAGAGGGAGACGAAGGATTTTCCAGCCCTTCGTAGTGGAATAAATCTCGAATTCTGGGCCTGCAGGAATCCTCTTGACAGGCAGAGTCGTTCACCGTATAACTAGTACGAAAACTGTAATACTATGCCGAAATCCCAGCCGCTCGATCCGACGCAGTTTCTGCCCCTCCCTCCGCTGGCCTTCCATATTCTGTTGTGCTTGGGTGATGGGGAGCGGCATGGATATGCCTTGAAGCGCGAGATCGCCAAGCGAACGGAAGGACGGCTGAATCCCGGCGCGGGATCGCTCTACGGCACGATCCAGAAACTGCTGGAGCACGGACTGATTGAAGAGTCGGGGGAAAGGCCCGACCCGCATCTGGATGACGAACGGCGGCGGTACTTCCGGATGTCGGAACTGGGGCTGGCCGTCGCGCAGGCCGAGGCCGCTCGGATGCGGGCCCTGGTGGAATTGTCCGCCACACGCTTTGGCCTGGGAGAACCGGTGTGAGGAGCGAGCGGCTGTACCGGGCGCTGTTGCGGCTATATCCGGCGCGGTTCCGCGAGGAGTATGAGCGGGAGTTGCTGCGTTCCTTCCGCGAGGAGCGGGCGGAAGGCGCTCCCGCGGTGAAATTCTGGTTGAGAATTCTGGGGGACCTGGCGGCGACGGTGCCGGCGCGCCTGATGGAAGAAGCGGCACAGGACCTGCGGCACAGTGTGCGGGTTCATGCCCGCCGGCCCTTTGTCGCGCTGTTTGCAATTGCAGCCCTGGCGCTGGGCATCGGCGTGGCGACGGGTTTGTTCGGCGTGCTGGATACTATGCTCTGGCGAAGGCTGCCTTATGCCGAACCCGATCGATTGGTTTTTCTGCACATGTTGCCGGGGTCGATGAGGCTGACGGAGTCGCCGACGGCGTTGCACGACTGGGCACGGCAAAGCCCCTATCTGAAAGACGCGGCCATCTTTGCGAGCGATGAACTGAACGTGGCCGGCGGGCCGCGGACCGTGCGGGTGAATGTCTGCGAGACCTCGGCGAACCTGTTCGCCCTGATGGGAACATCGATGGCCTGGGGCCGCAGGTTTCTCCCCGAAGAGGAGACGCGCGGGCGGAATGACACGGCGGTGATCAGCCATGCGATGTGGGACCAGGAGTTCGGCGGCGATCCGAGGGTGCTGGGGCGGACGATCCGGATTAGCGGAACTCCATTCCGGATCGTGGGTGTGGCTCCAGCGGGCTTCGACTACCCGGCAGGGTCGCAGGTGTGGACACCCACCGTGTTCGAGTTCGAGCGGATCCCGAAAGAGGGCGTAATCTTCTGGCAGGTGATGGGGCGGCTCAAAGACGGGGTGCCGTTGGAGCAGGCCCAGGCCCTCTATCTGGCGGAAGCAAGCCGCCTGAATCCCAGGCGCATGCAGGAGGACGAGGCCAACCGTCCGGCTCTGCAGACCTTGAAGGTGCAATTGGCCGGAGCCTCGCGCAAGCCGTCGCTGGTGCTGTTCGGGGCTGTACTGTGTGTTCTGCTGATTGCCTGCGGGAATGTGGCCAATCTGCTGTTGACCCGCGTGCTGGACCGGCGGCGAGAGCTGCAGATCCGGGCGGCGCTGGGAGCCTCTCGCGCGCGGCTGTTCCAGCAGTTGCTGTTTGAGAGCCTGGCTCTCGCGCTGGTGGCCGGAGCCGCCGGAATCCTGTTGGCGCAGGGGGTGGTGCGGATCGCAGCCTCGCTGCAGCCAGGCCAACCGGAGGCGCAGGTCGATTGGCGGATGCTGGCGTTCGCGGTGGGCCTGTCGCTGCTTACCGGCCTGGTGTTCGGTGTGCTTCCTGCCTGGCACGTCAGCCGGCTGCAGACATCGAACGAAGCCTTGCGCGCCGGCAGCGCGCGCGTGCCGGCAGCCCGGATCCGCACGGCGCTCACGGCCTTACAGGTGGTGCTGACGATCGTGCTGCTGGCCGGGGGCGTCAGCCTGGGCCGGACGTTCCTTGCGATGATGCGCGTGGATGCGGGTTATCAGACGGCCGGCGTGGCCACTTTGCGCGTATCGTTGACGGGAACATCCAGGGAAGACGGAGCGCGTCGCATGGCTTACTATCGCGAAGCATTGGACCGGCTCAGAGTTCTGCCTGGCGTGGAGTCGGCCGGTGCCGTCAACCGGCTTCCCCTCTCGACGCAGCCCATTGGCATGGGGCGTTGGGTGCTGGATAACGGGCAGAAGCTGGACGCGGCCATGAGCGCGGTGGCCATGGAACGCTACTTTGCGGCGCTGAGCACGCCGGTCGTGGCGGGCCGCGATTTCCGCGAGACCGACAACGCGGCGGCCGAAGCCATCGCAGTGGTGAATGAAACCATGGCGCGCTCGCTCGGCGGACCCCAGGCCTCGCTGGGACAACGAATCCGGAGCTCCGGCAATTCCCAACCTCGGCGGATCGTTGGCGTCGTGAAAGCGTCGCTGCATTTCGGGCCAGGCTCTGAACCAATGCCACAAGTCTTCGTGCCGCTTGGGCAGTCGGACGCCACGACCCTCACGTTTGTATTGAAGACACGAGGCAAGCTGGCGCCTGTGATGGCGTCGGCTCGCGCTGCGCTGGCCGGTGTCGATCCCAATGTCCCTGTATTCGCTGTGCAGAGCATGGACTCCTACCTGGCTGAGCGAACGGCAAAGCCAAGGATGTACACCGGCACACTGGTGTTCTTTGGTTTGTTCGCGGCTTTCCTGGCTGTGCTGGGCTTGTATGCTACCGTCTCCTACTCAGTGTCGCAGCGCACCCAGGAGATGGGCGTCCGGCTGGCGTTGGGCGGAACACCGGGCCTGCTGTGCGGCCTGATTCTGCGCCAGTCGATGCCTGTGGTGTTGGGCGCGTTGGCCGCGGGCACTGCGGTGGTACTGGCATTGGGCCGCCTATTGTCCGCATTGTTGTACCAGGCGAAGGAAGTGACCTGGCAGGACTGCTCGGCGGCCGGGCTCGGGCTGGCGTTGATCGCCGGACTGGCTATCCTGATGGCGGCACGACGGGTGTCGAGGTTGAATCCAGCCCTGGTCTTGCGTCCGGAGTAGGGTTCACGGATACAGTGGCCTGCCGTAACCCATCCGCTCAGATACACGGCACCGCTGCGGCGTGTGTTTCCAGTCCCTGGCGTAGCGGCTCACCGGCTGGTGCCGGCCTGTTTCCTGCAGTTCTGGGGCGCCCGCGTGTTCCAGTTGCTATTCGTTTCTGAGCGCGACCTGCGGATCAATCTGGGCGGCGCGGCGGGCGGGCAGGAAGCTCGCCGTGGCTCCAACCAGCAGCAGCACCGACAATGCGGCCGCCAGGGTGACCGGATCGCCGGGTTTCACGCCGTACACCTGGTTTTCCACCAGCCGGGAGGCCATCAGGGCAGCCGGCAGTCCGACGAGAGCCCCGGCGCCGATGAGCAGCAGTGATTCCCGCAGAACCATCCAAAGGACGTGGGTGCGTGGTGCGCCCAGCGCCATGCGAATGCCGATCTCGTTCGTTCGGCGGGTGACGGTGTAAGCGAGAGTGCCGTACAGCCCGACGGCGACCAGGATCATCGCCAGACTGCCAAATACGGTGCAAAGGACGGCGAAGAGGCGCTCCTCGCCCAATCCTTCGCGCAGCATTTCCGTCTGTGTCTTGGGATCTACCAGCGGCACGGCTGGATCGATGCCCCGCATGGCGGTGCGGATGGCGGTAAGAACCGCGGCCGGATCAGCGGCCGTTCGCACTTCGTAGTGCATCTTGCTCACTGACTCCGGAATGGCCGTGTAGCTGATGTAGGCCGTGGGCTCCGCCTTGCCCCTCAGGCTGGCATACTTGGCGTCCCCCACGACGCCGATGATTTCGATGGCCTCGGATGGATTGTATTCTTCGCTCATCGAAAAGCGGTGACCCACCGGATTCCGGTTCGGGAACATCTGACGCGCGAGCGCTGCGTTCACTACGGCCACCTTGCGGGCCAGGCGGATGTCCGTCCAGTCGAGGTCGCGGCCCTGGATGAGGTTCATCCCCATCGTGTGGAAAAAGTTCGGTCCGACGGTGTTCCAACTGACGGTATTTGAAGCTTTCCCACTGGTTGGTTGAGCCGCGGAGTCAGTGGAAGCATCGGAGTTGTTGGTCCAGCCGGAAAGGAGCGCCAGGCCGGAGGATGTGGCGGACTCCACGCCCGGCAGGGGCTGGATCGCTTCCAGTGCGCGGTGATAGAACTCGACCCGACGATCACCGGTATATGCAGTGCGGGGTGGATTCAGGGCAAAGACGAGCAGGTTCTCCCTGCGGAATCCGAGGTCTTGCGATTCGAGATTGCCGAGCGTTCGGAGGAATAACCCCGCGCCAAAAAGCAGCAGCACGGAGAGCGCGACCTGCCCGGCCACCAGCGCTGAGCCCAGGCTCAGACGGCTGATGTGCATCGTGACGCCCTCCTGGATGCGCGTTGAGACATTGGTGCGCGTCGCCCGGAAAGCCGGGGCAAGCCCGAACAGTATGCCGGTGAGGAGAGACAGGCCCAGGCAGAAGCCGAGCACCGTGCCATCCGGCTGCACGTCCAGCGACAAGCCCCGCGTGTCCTGGTCGAGCAGGACGAGGCCGTGGCTGCCCCAGTAGGCCACCAGGACACCCAGGCCGCCGCCGACCAGCGCCAGCAGGACCGACTCGGTGACGTATTGACGGATCAACCGGCCGCGCATGGCGCCCAGAGCGAGGCGCACACTGGTTTCTCTCTGGCGCGCGGTGGCGCGAGCTAACAGCAAAGTGGCCACGTTCGCACAGGCGATGAGCAGCACCAGGCCGGTGGCGGCCAGCAAAAGTTTCAGTGGCTGGGATAGGCGGTTCCGCAGGTTATCGAGGCCCTTGCCGGCGTCTGTGAGTTCGACGTGAGGCAGGATTTCCGGCTTGAAGTCTGCCGGTGCGGCGGCGGCGAGGAGCTGACGGAACCGGGTGTCCAGTTGAAGCTGAGCCCGCTGCGCCGTGACGCCCGGCTTGAGGCGGCCCATCAGCATGCACCACCACCAGGCACGGTCGCTGAACATGGCGCCGGCCTTGGGGGAACTGTTGCCCCAGGGGGCGAGACCGGGCACATCGCGCAGCGGCACCCAGAAGTCCGGCGGCAGGGCGGCATTCACCCCGAAGAACTCCTGCGGCGCCACGCCGATGATGACAAACGGCTGCCCATTCAAAGAGATGCGGTGGCCGATGATGCTGCGGTCCCGGCCGAACTGGCGCGTCCAGTAGCCATAACTCAGAACCGCGACGTTAGGGGATCCGGGCTTGAGGTCTTCTTCCGCTATGGCTCGTCCGATGACAGGCGCCACGCCGAGTCCCCGGAAGTAGTTCGCCGAGACCATCTCTCCGCCGGCGGTGGATGGTGTTCCGTCGATATTGACAGTCACACCATGCCGGTCGAAGTTTAGTGGAACAAAGGCGAAGAGCTCAGAGATTCCACTATCGCCATCCTGAAGCTCCTGGAGCATGTAGTGAGGGAACGACGAGCGATTGAAGCCGGAGGTGCTGCGGCGAACCGTCTTGGGTAGCTTGGCATCGCCCTGGAAGCGAAGCTGCACCAGTTGTTCAGGTTGGGCCACAGGCAGCCTGCGAATCAGGACCGCGTTGAGGACGCTGAAGAGGGCGGTGGTGGCCCCAATGCCAAGCGCAAGACAGGTGACGGCGGTGATAGTAAAACCCGGGCGGCGGCGCATCCCGCGGAAGGCATAGCGCAGATCCTGGAAGAGCGACTCGACGGCGGGCAGGCCTCGCTGGTCCCGATAAGATTCTTTGACGGATTCGAGTCCGCCCAGTTTGAGCAGGGCGGCTCGGCGGGCGTCGGCAGGGCTCATGCCGCCGCGGATATTGTCCTCGGTGAGGAGTTCGATGTGCGATTCAAGTTCGTCGGCCAGGTCCTGGTCCCGCCGTCTGCTGGGAAGGAGCCCGTTCAGGCGGCTCCAGAAGCGCCGCAAGGCTTTGCGATTCATTGGTTTCCTCCTGGGGCGGAGAGGAAGCGGGCCATGATGGAGGTGGTGGTCTCCCAGTGCAGTTGTTCGGTGCGGAGTTCCCGGCGGCCCTCCTCCGTGAGGTGGTAGAAACGGGCTTTGCGGTTGTTCTCCGAGATGCCCCAGTCGGAAGCAATGGAGCCCTCCTGTTCCAGTTTGAGCAGGACGGGGTAGAGGGTGCCGTGATTGACGGAGAGGAGATCCTCGCTGATCTGCTCAATGCGCCGGGCGATGCCGTAGCCGTGCTGCGGTCCCATCATGTCCAGTGTTTTCATAACCATGAGGGCGAGGGTGCCTTGCCAGACGTCGTTCTTGTCTTTCATCCGTATCTCCGCTGGGAATCCCACAAGAAGAATACGGAGGTTCTTGTGGGAAAGCAATAGGAGAGTGAGGACGGGGAGTTAATTTTTAGAGATACTCCCCATGGGCAATTCACTAGTTACACTAGGAAGCGCGCTTCTTGACAAGCGCTGCTATACTGTAAGAGTTTTCACTAGTCACCAAAGGAGGCCCCCGGAAGGCCATGGCTCTCGAAGAGAAAGAAAAACAGCGGCTGCTGAGTGTCACGCTTGGCAATATTGAAAAGCAATTCGGCAAGGGCACCATCCAGCGGCTGGGCTCGCACGAAGCCATCGTTCCCGTCGGCGTCATTTCTTCCGGGTCGGTCTCCGTGGATTACGCGCTGGGCGTAGGTGGATTCCCGAAGGGGCGCATCATCGAGGTCTACGGGCCGGAATCGTCCGGTAAGACCACTCTGGCGCTGCAGGCGGTCGCCCAGGCGCAGAAGGCGGGCGGCATGGCGGCGTTTGTCGACGTCGAGCACGCGCTGGACCCGATCTACGCGCGCAAACTCGGCGTGGATGTGGACAACCTGCTGGTATCGCAGCCGGATTATGCGGAACAGGCGCTGGAGATCACCTCAGCGCTGATCAACTCGAATGCGATTGACATCATCATCGTGGACTCGGTGGCGGCCCTGGTGCCGAAGGCCGAACTCGATGGGGAGATGGGCGACTCTTTCATGGGCGTGCAGGCGCGGCTGATGTCGCAGGCCATGCGCAAACTGACGGGCAACGTCTCCAAGTCCAACACCTGCCTCATCTTCATCAACCAGATCCGTGAAAAGATCGGCGTCATGTTCGGCAATCCGGAAACGACCACCGGTGGCCGTGCGCTGAAGTTTTACTCCAGCGTACGCATTGACATCCGCCGCATTGCCGCGATCAAAGATGGTGAGAATGTGGTTGGGAACCGCACCAAGGTCAAAGTGGTGAAGAATAAGCTGGCTCCGCCATTCCGCGAGGCCGAGTTCGACATCATGTACGGTGAGGGCATCAGCCTGATTGGCGACCTGATCGACATCGGCGTTGAGCACAACATCGTCGAGAAGAGCGGGTCATGGTACAGCTTCTCGGGCGAACGGATCGGTCAGGGGCGTGAGAACGCGAAGCAGTTCCTGCGCGACCATCCGGAAACGATGCTGAAACTGGACCAGATGGTGCGTGAGATTCTCGGGCTGGCGAAGCTGCCGGACGCCGTGGAACCGACCGTGACACCGGAGCCTGCAGCCGCGTCTGGCGGCAAGTCCGGCCGCGGATCCAAGAGCTAATTCAACGGGGTAGAACCCAAAAACAACAGCTGTCGTTTTAGCGCACGGACGGAAAAGCGCCTGAACGACAGCTGTTGTTTTAGTGCCTGAAGTGGAGCCGGGTGACGAGCGCAGGCCCGTCGTCCGGTGGAACTTAGGGATTTGTGACGTCGGTCGTGATCGAACGTTCGCGTACATTCATGTAGACTTTTTCCCAGGCGCGGTGGGCAGGGTGGTCCGCGTAGGATTGGAAGGCGGCTTCGTTCTCGAACTCGATGACGAAGGCGTCCGTAACCGGCCGGAGCTTAATGCTGCCGTCGGCCTGCTTGTAGGGGTAGTTCCCCTGTACGCTGGTGCCCTTCAGCCAGACATTGCGGATGCCGGGGATTTCCGCGGCCATGCGTTCGATGCCATCGAGTACTTCTTTTTTCTGCTCATCCGTGGTGCCGTCCTTATAGAGCAGCGTGACGATGTGCAGAACCGATTTGGGTTTGTTGTACTTGTTGGCGGCCACTCCGATTGCGGCGCCGAGGAGCACCACGAAAAGCGTGGCGCTGATCATTTTCTTCCAGTCACTCGACAATTGCATCCTGACTTTCCCTTTTGACAGTGAGTCCTGACCAATCTTCGCAGATTACGATCGAGTTGGCAGGGTTTCTCGGATCATACTTCACCCCGACGGGACCAATCAACCGATCGGGGAAGAGAGGAAGAAGCGTCCGGATGGCTGAAACGTCCTGCGAGGCGAAATACATGACGCCTCGCAGTTCGTATTGATAGTGGATGAGATCCTCGCCGGCCTCCGTGATCACACCTTCAATGGTGCGGCGGCTGCGGTTCACAAAGACGCGTCGACGGCGCTCCTTTTCCGCTGGCGTGAGCCGCCGCTGAAAGATGATATAGACGGCCAGGCCGATGAGGACAGCCGTCGCAACGAGTCCGATCAAATAGCGAGGATCTCGAATAGGCACTCTTTATCTTCCGGCCGGCGCCTCCTGGAAAGCTTTGGCGTAGTCTTTGAGGAACTGATCCAGGCCCTTGTCGGTGAGCGGGTGATTGAACATCTGATCCAGTACCTTGAAGGGCATGGTTCCGATGTGTGCACCGGCTTCGGCGGCCTGCACAACGTGCAGGGGCGAACGAAGCGAGGCAGCGAGCACCTGCGTTTTGTAGCCGTAGTTGGCGTAGATCTTGCAGATGTCGCGGATGAGGGTCATGCCTTCCAGTCCGATGTCGTCCAGACGCCCGACGAAGGGGCTGACGCACCATGCTCCGGCTTTGGCGGCCAGGATGGCCTGGCTGGGCGTAAAGCAGAGAGTCACATTGACGCGGATGCCTTCTTTCGAAAGCGTGGAACAGGCTTGAATGCCTGCTCTGGTCAAGGGGCACTTAACGACGACGTTTTTGTGCAGCTTGGAGGCTTCACGGCCTTCGCGCAGCATACCATCGACGTCAGTGGAGATGACCTCCGCGCTGACGGGACCATCGACAATCTCACAGATCCTGCGAATCTGTTCCTGTAAGGGAATGCCTTCTTTCGCGATGAGAGTCGGATTGGTAGTGACGCCGTCGACGACGCCCCAGGCCGCACCTTTTTTCAACTCATCGAGATTAGCTGTGTCCAGAAAAAACTTCATACCGGCCCCTCCTGTCTGAAGTCTTGCAACTGCTTACTCCGCCACGATGGAACTTTCGAGGATCCCAAGTCCAGGAACTTCCACTTGGATCACATCACCCGGTTGAACCGGGCCGACGCCGGGCGGGGTGCCAGTGGCGATGAGATCACCCGGCTCGAGCGTCATGAACTCCGTTACGAACTGTAGAATAGCACCCACGCTGAAGATCATATCTGTGACGGGAGCGTCCTGGCGGACCTCTCCGTTCACCCGAGTTGTAACACGAAGTGTTTGGAAATCAATCTCTTCGCGAGGAACCCAGCACGGCCCAACAGGACAAAAGGTATCGAATCCTTTGCCTCTCGTCCACTGGCCATCCTTCTTCTGAAGATCACGGGCCGTCATGTCATTGACGATGGTGTAGCCGGCGATATAGGAGTCGGCTTCCTCCTGTTTGATGCGACGGGCGCGCCTTCCGATGATGATTCCGACTTCGCCCTCAAATGAAACCAGCTGAGAAATCTTCGGATAGACCACTTCGCCCCGGTGGCCATTCAGCGAAGACGGCGGCTTCATGAAGATGAGGGGTTCCGTGGGGACAGCATTTCCCAGTTCCTTGGCGTGTTCCGCATAATTACGGCCGACGCAGACGATCTTGGAGGGCGAGACGGCAGGCAGAAGCCGGGCCTGGGCGAGGGGGAGAGTGCGACCCTCGGGGAGGACGATCAGATCGTCCTGAAGGATTCCGCGAAGGACGCCGGGGTGCGAGTCCGGTGCGCTCATGGGCACGGCGGGCTCGCGGGCAATACGAACGTAGCGCGTCATTAAAGACTATGTTGCGACATTCGGGGCGGGTTCGTCACCCCGGTTCAGATCAGGGAACAGCGATTTCGACGGCGGCGCAGGGGTCGCTGGTGTTGCCGAGTTCGTCGACGGCGGCGACAGCGTAGCGGTACTTCTTCCCGCTCTCCACCTTGCTGTCGTTGAAGTTAGGACTGGTGCCGAGGTCGGCGAACTTCACGAGCGCCGCGCCTCCTTCGGCCCTGAAGATGATGTACGACTTAAGGTCCGTTTCCTGATTGCGGTCCCAGTTGAGATCGACCGATTTGATGCCGGCAACCGCGGTGAGGCCGGTTGGCACGGCGGGCGCGAACTTGTCCTCATACTTCAGGGCTACGGTGGGCGAGACTTCACTCTCCGCATCTTCCTTCTCGTTGATCTTGAGAACTTGCTGGAGCGTATAGCTGTAAGTCTTGCCGAACTCGGTGTTCGAGTCGAGCCACGAGGGACCGCCTGCGTCGCCGATGACGGTGGGCTCCTTTTCGCCTTCCGCCAGCCGCCAGACTCGCCATTCGGTGCCGGGCGAAGAGTGCTCGTCTTTCCATTCGAGATAGACGCCTTTGCCAGTGCCGATCACAGTGAGCCCGGACGGAACAGAGAGGGCGGGGACGATGCGCAGGGTGACGAGGTTCGACCAGCCGGATGAGCGGCCTTTGGGTCCGGTGGTGCGGACGGCAAAGATGATCTCCTTGCCGGCAAAGCCGTTGATGGGGATGGTGAGCTCGTGTGGAGTAATGGAGAGGTCGGTGACCGGAATTTTGCGGGCCGAATCCGCCCAGCGATTCACCTCGAAACCGCCCTGGATGTTTTCCCCCGCGCGCAGGTCGATGGCGGTGAACGATTTCAGCAGAATGTCCTCAGTCGTCTTCGGGTTGGGGGTGAAGGCGAGGACGATGTTGGAGCCGCGCTGGATGCCGCGTAAGTCCTGCACTGGCAAGGGAATGTCCAGGGCAGGCGGCTTGGGGTCACCAACATAGCCGCAGCCGGAGAGGGCGAGCGTCAGGACTGCAAGGGCGGCGAACGGGCGCATTACAGAATGTACCGGCTGAGGTCCTGGTCGGCGACAATGTCGGCCAGTTGGCGTCGCACGAAGGCCGCGTCCACCTTGACCTTCTTCTTCTTCAGATCGGGGCCTTCAAAGCTGATCTCCTCGAGCAGTTTCTCGAGGATCGTGTGAAGGCGGCGGGCACCGATGTTCTCGCTGGACTCGTTCACCTGCGTGGCGAAGCCGGCAATCGCGCGAATGGCATCCTCGCCAAATTCCAGCTGAATTCCCTCGGTCTCGAGCAGGGCGGTGTACTGCTTGATGAGGGCGTTCTTCGGCTCGGTGAGGATGCGTACGAAATCGTCCTCGTTGAGCGACTTCAGCTCGACCCGGATGGGAAAACGGCCCTGGAGTTCCGGGATCATGTCGGCCGGCTTGGAGACGTGGAAAGCACCGGCGGCGATGAACAGAATGTGATCGGTACGAACAAAACCGTAGCGGGTGTTGACCGTGGTTCCTTCCACGATCGGAAGGATGTCGCGCTGGACGCCTTCGCGGGAGACATCGGGGCCGTGGCCCCCTTCGCGGCCAGCGATCTTGTCGATCTCGTCAAGGAAGAGGATTCCATTGCGTTCCACGCGTTCGATGGCGGTGCGCGTGACCTGATCCATATCGACCAGGCGGCCCTCTTCCTCCTGGGTGAGGTATTCGAAAGCTTCGGCGACACGCAGCTTGCGCTTGGTGGTACGGCCGCCGAACAACTGGGGCAGGAACTCGCGCAGGTTCATGTCCATGTCTTCATTGCCCGTATTGGAGAAGACTTCGAAGGACGGTCCGCGATCTTTGACGTCGATCTCGACAATCTTCTCGTCGAGCCGCCCGGCGCGGAGCTTCTCGCGCATCTTTTCGCGGGTCTTTTCGGCGGTCTCGCTGGGCTCGGGCGTGGGCGGCAGCAGGATGTCGAGCAGGCGCTCCTCGGCGGCTTCTTCGGCGCGGTCGGCTACTTCTTCGAGCTTTTCTTCCCGGACCATGTCGATGGCGACCTCGACGAGGTCACGGATCATGGATTCGACATCGCGGCCGACATAGCCGACCTCGGTGAACTTGCTGGCTTCCACTTTGAGGAAGGGCGAGTTGGAGAGCTTGGCGAGGCGCCGGGCAAGTTCGGTTTTGCCAACGCCGGTGGTGCCGATCATGAGGATGTTCTTCGGCATCACCTCTTCGGCCATCTCCGGATCGAGTTTCTGGCGGCGGATGCGATTGCGCAGAGCAACGGCGATGGCGCGTTTGGCGTCGGCCTGGCCGATGACGTACTTGTCGAGGGCGGCGACGATCTGGCGTGGAGTGAGTTCGTCGAGCAGGGGCTCGTCGCGATTGGCGTCGCCGGGGAGGTAGATGACCATGCCTAGCCGAGCTCCTGGTAGCTGATGTTGCTGTTTGTGTAAATACAGGTGTCGGCAGCGATGGTCATGGCCTTCTCAACGATTTCCCGCGCGGACAGTTTCGTGTTTTCGAGCAGGGCGCGGGCAGCAGCCTGGGCGAAGGGCCCTCCGCTGCCGATGGCCATGCAGTCGCTGTCGGGCTCGATGACATCGCCGTTGCCGCTGAGGATGTAGATATTGGTGGCGTCGGCTACCAGGAGAAGAGCTTCCAGGTGACGCAGCATCTTGTCGGTCCGCCAGTCCTTGGCGAGTTCGACGGCGCTGCGCGGCAGATTGCCGTTGTGTTGTTCGAGTTTGGCTTCGAAGCGGGCGAAGAGAGAGAAGGCGTCGGCGGTGGATCCGGCGAATCCAGCCACGATCTTATCCTTGTGCAGACGGCGGAGTTTATTGGCTTTCGCCTTCAATACCTCGCTGCCCAGGGTCACCTGTCCGTCTCCGGCCATCACGACCTTGCCGTTGCGGCGGACCACCAGAATGGTGGTCCCGTGGATGCTATTCGTCATCAGGTCTCAACCATCTCCAGTGTAGCGCGGAGGGTTGTATACTTCTGTTCGCATGGCTATCGGGTTCATAGGCACGGGGAAGATGGGCGCAATGCTGGTTCGCGCACTGTTGCGAGCCGAGCGTCCGGTAGACGAAGAGATCTGGGCGAGCAACCGGTCTCAGGAGAAGCTGGAAGAACTTCAGTTGCACTATCCGCGGCTGCGTGCGGGCACCAATGCGGAGCTGGCCCGGGAGTGCGAAACGCTCTTCCTCTGCGTGAGGCCCGGCGACACGGCGCAGGTGCTGGAGGAAGTGAAGCCCGCGCTGACACGGCAGCAGTTGCTGGTGAGCATCTCGAACGTGGTGGAACTCGATCGGTTGGCCGCCACCACACCTTGCAGGACAGCGAAGGTGATTCCCTCGTTCACACAGTTCGTGCACGGGGGGGTCAGTCTGCTGATTCCCGGTCCGCGAAGCACAGACAAGGATCTGGCGTATCTGCAAGACCTGCTGGAGCGGGTGAGCCGGACGGAGCAGATTGAAGAGGCCCAGAGCCGGGCGGCTACGAATGTGGTGAGCTGCGGTCCGGCGTTTCTGGCCCGGTTCTGTACGGAATGGGCGACAGCCGCCCATGAGATGCAGCCGGATATCCCGCTGGCGCAGTGGGAATCGATGGTTTGGGATACGGTTCGGGCGGCAGCGGACTTGCCGAAGGCTGGTATCTACGGGCGCGAAATGCTGGAGGAAGTCAGTACTCCGGGCGGGATGACTTACGAAGGTTTGCTGGCAATGGACGCGGTGCTGCCGGAGATGTGGCGCGAGGTGATGCGGAGGACGACGGAACGGGAGAAGGTGTTGAAGGCGGCGTTTTCGCTGTAGGACGCAGCTGACCATGAGGCGACGAGCACGCACCTGCCCCGCGCTTATTCCAGTGAAAAAGTCCTCCGCAGAATTGACGACAAGGTCGCTCGATCCGCCTGCGCCAGCGCGCCGATCCGGCGGGCCAATTCGCTCTTAGCCAGCACTGTGAGCTTGTGAATGCGCATGGTGGAAGGGCTGTTGAGGCCGGCTTCGCGCCACTCTTTATGGGCACGTAATAAGGCGAGATGCGCGAACGGGAAGTGATGGGAGCAGCGACGAAGTCATCGTTAGAGGCATCCAGAAGGACAATGGCCGCACTTTGCCGCCCGGCGTCTGGTGATAGTCAATCCGTATCAGGACGACTTCACCTGGTCGAAGTGTCATCGATTAGCGATTCGTAGATCCCGTCTTCGTCGGCGTAGGCGGCTTCGAACTGGCGGCGGCCGGTTTCGCGCCAAGCGGCATCATCCTGGAGCGAACCCCAGGAGATGATGACGCGAACCTGCGCTCCCGGGCGTACCTGGGCCGCTAGTTCGGGAGGAACCGCAATGTGGCCCTCAGTGATCTCGCACGTGAAATCCATGGTTTCCGGTTCCATGCGGGCACCTACGCCTATCATTCATAGCCGGCGCCAGGGAGAGCTCAGCGCGCTGCCGGCCGGATGCGGGTGCGCCAGAGTTCACCGAAGAGGCGGAAGGCAGCGGGCATTCGGTGGCCGGAAATGCAGCGAATGACCTCCACGGCGAACCAGAGGAAATAGACCGCGGTCACGATCCAGTGAATGTGGCCGGCGACCATGCCCCACAGGGTCGGACCCGGCTGCACCGGCGACAGGATGAACTGAATGAACCAGAGGCCCAACAGCGCGCCCGCTTCCCACCAGGTCAGCATCATGTTCACCAGAAAGATCATGCCCACGAGCGACTGACCGATGGTCATCAGCAGCTCAAGCTCCTGCTGGGAGTCGAAGGTGATCGCCGAAGGAGCGCCACGGCTGATGGAGTAAATGACCGGCAGCATGGCGGCGAGGAGAGTCCACTGATTGATGTTGGAGCTCACCATGTTCATCAGGGCCATGGGTGCCCGGTCGATGGTGCGAGCCCAGTAGAAGGCGGAGACCTTTTCAGGGAACTCGCTGACAAACGGAGCTACCCACTGAACAAAGACGAAGCTGGGGATGCCGAGGACGGCGGAGAGCGCCAGCAGGCTGCCCAGGAAGGGCTCGGCGCAGAAGTAAATGAGCGCTCCACCGGCAGCGAACAGGCCAACAATCAGAAAGGTGCGGACGCCGGGGCTGGATTCGACCACGGCGCGAGGGATCCGGTCGAGCTCCTCAATCCCCTCCGGTTCCTGGGGCGGCATCTTGGACAGAATCACCAGGTAAGCCACGTAGATGGCGACGAGGACGACTGCGTCGAACAGATTCAAAGAGGACTTCGCCCAGATGAAGGTGACATAGACCAAAGGCACGAGCAGTCCCACCACCTCGACGCAATGTTCATCGGCCAGATGAATCGCATTCAAGGCTCTCTTGTACTTGATTCGGTGAAACGCGGCGGCCGTGAAGTAGATGAGGGGCCAGCCAAGTCCAGTTAGCAGACGGAGCGCACCCGTCAGGTTGGCCAGCAGGAGCGGAACCTGTTGCTTCCAGGCAAGTACGGCTTCGACCGCGAACTCCGGAAGGGTCTGCAGCCAGGCGAGGATCGCAAGGGCGAAACCCTGAGCGATATAAAACTGGGCGGACTCGGCGGCCCAGGCAATCAACATGGCCGCAAGCAGGATCGCCGGGGCAGCCCAAAGAGCGGTGGAGGGGCCCACCTGCACGATTTCAAGCGACGCCAGGAGAAGAAAGGCGCAAGCTGGAGCTGTGACAGTATTGCGTCTATTCAAAATTCACCTCGCGCTGGCTGATCCGGATCCGGGAGTGCTTTTCAAAAGCCTCCACTCTCTTAGGATAGTCGGATCGGCGGTGCGCCCCGCGACTTTCTTCGCGGGCACGAGCACAGCGCGCGATTAACTGCGTGAGCGTGTGGATGTTAGCCACTTCAATATCGGCGCGGGAAACCTGTCGTTTTCGCGTTGCGGGCATGGCCCCGAGGATGGCGAGCGAGGTTGTGAGGCCGTCACCGTTGCGGATGATGCCGCAGAAATCGGTGGCGATGCGGCGCACGATCGCCTCCTTCGTCTGAGGAATCTCCAGAGGTTCGAAGCGGACACCGCGGAGCCGGGCAGAGGGGGCGGAGTCCACAATGGATTGACCCGCACGGGCACCGAAAACAACCCCTTCGAGCAGGGAATTGGACGCCAGACGGTTTGCTCCGTGAACACCGGTGCAGGCAACTTCGCCGGCGGCCCAGAGGCCGGGGATGGAAGTGCGGCCATCGAGGCCGGTCCAGACCCCGCCCATGGAGTAGTGCGCGGCTGGATGGACCGGCGCAGGTTCTTTGTCGAGATCGATGCCGTACTCCAGGCAAGTGGCATAGATCCGCGGGAAGCGGTTTTTGACGAAGCCGGCTCCGCGGCCGGAGAGGTCCAGGAAGACGTGCGAAGCCTTCTCCCGGCGCATCTCCTCGACCATGCTGCGGGAGACGACATCGCGGGGCGCCAGTTCGCCCATCTCGTGATAGCGGCGCATGAAGCGCTCACCCTTTGAATTCAACAGATGGGCGCCTTCGCCGCGCAGCGCCTCGGAGAGCAGAAAGCGGGGCGCGCCTTCGATGTGCAGGGCAGTGGGGTGGAATTGGATGAATTCGATGTCGGATATGGTGGCTCCGGCACGCCACGCCATGGCTACCCCGTCACCGGTGGCGACATCGGGGTTGGTGGTGTCGGTGAAGACACGGCCCAACCCGCCGGTGGCGAGCAGGACGGCCTTGGCGGAGATGGGGATGAGCGAGCCGGTGTTTTCGTCGAGGGCGACCGCTCCGACTACGGCTCCATCCTGGACAAGCAGGTCTACAACCGCCGAGAAACTGCGAAACGAGACATTCTCAAGCGAAGCAGCCTTGTGATAGAGAGTACGGGCGATCTCCTTACCGGTGGAGTCGCCGTGCGAGTGGAGGACGCGGCTGCGGGAGTGGGCGCCTTCGCGGGCGAAGACGAGGCGGCCGCCTTCCCTGTCGAATTCGGCACCCCAGTCCATCAGTTGCTGGATGGCGGCGGGGCCTTCCTCTACGAGGACGTGGACGGCTTCGCGGTTGCAGAGCCCGTCTCCGGCGGCAAGGGTATCGGATTCGTGGAGATCGACCTCGTCATCGTCGCTGAGCGCGACGGCGATGCCGCCCTGAGCGTATTCCGAAGAGGATTCGCGGAGGCTGTCTTTGGCGACTACCAATACACGACCAGCCGGGGCGAGTGCGATGGCGGCGCGCAACCCGGCGACACCGGCGCCTACAACCAGGTAGTCAGTCTGAATCAAGTCTGAGATGGCGCTGATAACTCCCATGGTACAACGAAGATATGCCTGCCTTTGCCGTGACAACAACGGCGCACCGATATGAAGCAATCGTAGAGCGCGGAGTGCTGCGACGGCTGCGCGATTTCCTGCCGCCGAAGCACGGGAAAGTGTTTGTGGTTGCGACGGACGACGTGTGGGAATTGCATGGTGCGGCGGTGACCACGGGCCTGGAGGGCAAGGCCTGGCACAGGCTGGTGTTCCCCGGTGGCGAAGAGCGGAAACGGTTGTCCTCGGTCGAAGCGATGGCGGATCGGATGGTGGAACTCGGAGGCGACCGGTCGAGCCTGGTGGTGGCGTTCGGCGGCGGGATCGTAAACGACCTGGGCGGATTCCTGGCTGCGATCTATATGCGCGGCATCCCGGTGATCCAGATTCCGACGACCCTGCTTTCCCAGGTGGATGCGGCCGTGGGCGGCAAAACCGGGGCGAACCTGGTGGGTGGGAAGAACCTGATTGGTTCGTTTCATCAGCCGCTGGCCGTGCTGACTGACCCGGATGTGCTGATGACCCTGCCGGAGCGTGAGTACCGGGCCGGCCTGTTTGAGGTGATCAAGCACGGTGTAATCGCCTGCGAACCGCTGTTCCGGCTGATGCAGAATGAACAGTCGCGAGTGATGGCGCGTGAGGCCGGGGCTGTCGAGCAAATGGTCGCGGAGAGCGTCCGCATCAAATGCGAAGTGGTATCGGCGGACGAGAAGGAGATGGGGCTACGAAAGATCCTCAACTTCGGTCACACCGTGGGGCATGCGATGGAAGCGGAAACGAAATACTCCCACTTCCTGCATGGCGAGGCGGTGGGGCTGGGCATGATTGCGGCCACGCACCTGTCGAGACTGGCCGGGCGGCTGAGCGACGCGCACTCCAGGGAAATCATTGATGTTGTTCAGGCATATGGGCCATTCCCGTCGACTGCGCCGTTGAGCGCCGAGAACCTGATGCCGAGACTCGTCAAAGATAAAAAGGCAATTCAAGGGACAGTGCACTTTGTGCTGGCGACGGGGATTGGGTCGACCGAAGTAGTGCCGGGGCTGCCCGCGGACATGGTCCGCGAGGCGATCGAGTTGACGCTCGCATGACAGCGCCGAGAGGAACGACTCCGCAAGGGACGGCGACGGAAGAACAGGCGGCGCAGTATGTGCGCGGCATGTTCGGCCAGGTGGCCGGGAAGTACGACCTGCTGAATCACCTGCTGTCGTTCCAGGTGGATCGCTACTGGCGGAACACGACGGTGCGGCGGGTGGAACACATCCTGCGCCGGCCGGGCATGCGGGTGATGGACCTTTGCTGCGGTACCGGGGACCTGCTGCTGGCCCTGAAACAGCGCGCGTCGGACAAAACCCTGGTTCTTGGAAGCGATTTCTGCCACCCGATGTTGGTGGGGGCGGGGACCAAGGCGCGTCAGAGGAATGTTTTCACGCCGTTGTTTGAAGGAGACGGGCTGCAGCTCCCTCTGGCCGACAAATCACTCGACCTGGTGACGGTTGCCTTTGGATTCCGCAATTTTGCGAACTACCGGAAGGGTCTGAAAGAACTGCGGCGTGTGCTGAAGCCCGGCGGGATGCTAGCGATTCTGGAGTTCTCGACGCCGCCGAATCCGTTGATTCAGGGAGTGTACGGGGTCTACTCCCGGCGGATCCTGCCTATGATCGGCGGGCTGGTGTCCGGATCGAAGGAAGCGTATACCTACCTGCCGGAATCGGTCAGGAAGTTTCCGGGAGCGGAGGCCCTGGCGGCCGAGATGGAAGGCGCCGGGTATACGCGCGTGAAATTCGAACGGATGACCTTCGGGGTGGTGGCGCTGCATACGGGTCTCTCTGGATAGCAGCGCGTCCGGATCAGGTCCTACCGCCGGACCACTCTGCTACCAGCGCGTGGCATCGCGGATCACGCCGGCCATGCGCTTCGAGACGATTGCCTCCAGGCCGTTCGACATCTTCAACAACCAGCGTTTCGAGGTGAGCGGTGAGATCTTGCGGATGTGGTCTGTATTGATGATGGTGCCGCGGTGGATGCGGCGGAATTGCGGGGGCGGGAGTTTGGCTTCGAGTGTTCGTAGGGAGTGGTCCGCGTAGTAGCGGCCCTGGGCGGTGATGATTTGGACCGTGTCGCCCTCCGCCTGAAACGCGATGACATCACTCGGATTCAGCATGTGAAGGTCGCTACCCAGGCGGCCGAGAATGCGGCGCAGGGGCTCTGCCACAGGGGGCGGTAGGGGTGGTTCCGCTTTTAGACCGGCAATCTGGGTGCGTGCCTTCTCCAGGGCGGCGGTGAGGCGCTCTTTCCGGACCGGTTTGAGCAGGTAGTCGACCGCACCCGTGTCGAAGGCCTGCAAGGCGTGTGTTTCGAAAGCGGTGACGAAGATGACGATGGGAAGCGAATCGCCGCGCAAGGTGCGAGCCACGGAGAAGCCGTCCAATCCCGGCATCTGCAGGTCGAGTAGCACCACATCGGGATGAAGACGGGCGATCTGCTCCACAGCTTCAAGTCCCGTGGAGGCTTCACCGGCGAGGCTGATGCCCGGATGTTCTTCCAACAGCTCGCGCAGGATCTGGCGGGCGATGGGCTCATCGTCGACGATCAGGACATTCATCCGGTTCACCAATTGAGGGGCGCATGGAAGCCGACCACGGTTTCCCCCTGCTCCCTGTTGATTTCCAGTTTGGCAACCTGGCCATAGCGGAGTTGCAGGCGCTGGCGTACATTATCGAGGCCGACGCCCGCTCCCGCACCGGTGGACTGGGAGAAGCCCGGACCCGTATCCTGCACGCTGACACAGAGCATGCCGTCGTCGACCCGGGTACGGACCCGGACCGTGCCGCCTTCGGGCAGAGGCGCGATGCCGTGTTTGACCGCGTTTTCCACGAGAGGTTGGACGCTGAGTACGGGAATGGGCGCGGTCTTGGTCTCGGGGGCGATGTCGAACTCAATCTTCAGCTTTGGTCCAAGTCGGATGCTTTCGATTTCCAGATAGGCGCGGATGATCTCGAGTTCCTGTTCCAGCGCGATGGTCTGACGGTCGCCGCGCAGGAAGTAGCGGAAGATGTCGGAGAGGTTGAGGACGGTGCGGCGGGCTCCGGCGGCCTCTTTGGGAATGATGCCGTAGAGAGCATTCAGGGCGTTAAAGAGGAAGTGGGGGTGAATCTGGGCTTGAAGGGCGCGGAGTTCGGCCTGGGAGAGCAGGCGTTTGCGTTCGCTCTCGCGGTATTGTTCCAGGCGTTCGGCGGTTTGGGCCTCGAGGCGGGCAAGGATGGCAAGGTCTTCACTCAGATAGGGACGGCCACCAGCGCGCCGGCCGGGCCCCTCGGGCAGGCGCTCGGCCTCCATGAAGCGGGCAATTTCGTTCTGGGCCCATTCCTGATAAGCCTGCTCAGATTCAATGGGCTCTTTGCGGAGACGATCAAGAAGCTGATCCGGGTCGCCGCGGCGGAAGACCAGGCGGGTGAGCATGGCTTGGGCTGCTCCGCGGGCCGCGGAGAAGGCGATGAGTGCTCCGCAGGTCCCGAGAACCATGAGCGCGATCTGGCGTACGGGCATCCGGTCATAGCGGACCCAACCGGTGCGGTGGGCCACTTCGGCAGCGCCCCAGGTAAAAAGCCCGGCCAGCAGCATGTTGGCCAGAAAGCGGAGAAAGGCGTCCAGCAGGAGGAAGCGATAATCCTGCATCAGGACGAAGACAGCCAAAGGGATGCCGGCGTGGTGCACGGCGAGTTCAGCAGGCCAGGCGTGTTCGGTTCCTTCATTGTGGAAGTGGGCGAAGGAGAGAGCAAAGAGAAAGAGCGCCATGGCGGGGATGGCCCGGCGGGCAGCAGGGGCGTTGCGGAGCAGGAAGGCCGCGCTGATGGCGGTAAGGACGGCAAAGCCGATGGCGGTCGCGGCCAGGGTGCGGCGATGCATTTCACTGACGGGGATGGGGAACCACTGTTCGCTGGCATGGAGCAGCATGGAGACTCCGCTAAAGGCATAACCGGCCCAGGCAATGGGGCGCAGGCGGCCATCGAGCAGGAGATCCAGGAGCAGCGCGGGCAGAAGACTGAGGGAGCAGGTTGTGACGACGAGCAGAAAGAAAGAGTCTGTGAAAAGGAGCGCGAGGGAGCCCGCGTTCCAGACGAGGGCCATGGCGGCGGCAGCGAGAGAGAGGCGGCTGGTGCGCAGGCGCTGGCCGGCACGGTCAAGGGTGAGGAGGACGAAGAAGATAGCGAAGATGAGGGTGCCGGCGGAGTAGCCGAGGAGGTTGGCGAGAAGAGGCTCGTGCGGCGTGTTCATCGCTGTGGCGACGCGGCGCGGCGTAAGCGGTCGCGGATGCCGGACCACGCGGAATCCAAAGGTACCTCTTCCACGGCCAGCCAGTCCAGCCCTTGTTCATCCAGCTGATGGAGGGTGGCGTAGAGTGCGGCGGCGTAGGCTTTGGGTTCGGCGGGCATGTTGATTCCGTGCTGAAGGTAGACGCCTCGACCGGTTTTGGGCAGGTCGCCGCTGCGGATGAGGAAGAGAGGCGTGCGGGGGCTGTAGTGGCGGGCGTGCATGCCGGGCGCGGCGTGGGCGCCGGCGCCAGGGTCCGTGGCGAGATCGACGGGTCCAATGAGCTCTTCGATTTCGTCGCGCCCGATCATACCGGGGCGGAGGAGGATGGGGCGATCCGGAACAAGGGAAAGTACGGTGGATTCGATGCCGACGGGGGTGGAGCCGCCGTCGAGGACGAGATCGACTGCGTCGCCGAGGCTCTTCCGGACATGGGCTGCGGAGGTGGGCGAGAGGCTCATGAAGCGGTTGGCGCTGGGCGCGGCGATGGGGCAACCGCTGCGGCGGATGAGTTCCAGAGCGATGGGATGAGCCGGCATGCGGAGACCGACACTGGGGAGCCCGGCGGTGACTTCATCGGGTATATCGGGCGTTTTCGGCAGAACGAGAGTCAGCGGGCCGGGCCAATGGCGAGCCGTGAGGAGTTCGGCGGCGCCGGGCCAGGTCGTGCAGTAGCGGCGGGCCATCTCCGGTGAGTCGACGTGAACGATGAGGGGGCTGGTGGCGGGGCGGCCTTTGGCGGCGAAGATGCGGCGGACCGCGGTGGCATCGAGAGCGTTGGCGCCGAGACCGTATACGGTTTCGGTTGGAAAGGCGACGAGGCGGCCGGCCTGGATGAGCGCGGCCGCCTGTTCCAACAGAGCTTCGTCCATGTTTCGGTTAGTCGGCGAGGTCGTCTTTGCTGGAGTCGCCGAAGGTTTTGCCTGTTTTCTTCCACACGAGGTAGGCGTGTATCATGTCTTCCATGTCGCCGTCGAGCAGGCGGTCGACATCACCAACGGAATAGCGGGAGCGGAGGTCCTTCACCATGCGGTAGGGCGCCAGGACGTAGGAGCGGATCTGGCTGCCGAAGTTGATGTCGGCCTTGGCGTCTTCCAGTTTCTTTTCGGCGGCCCGCCGCTTATCCATCTCGAACTCGTAGAGCCGGGCGCGCAGTTGCTTTAGGGCCGCAGCGCGGTTCTTGTGCTGGCTACGCTCGTTCTGGCACTGGACCACAATTCCGGTGGGGATGTGGGTGAACCGTACGGCGGATTCCGTGCGGTTGACGTGCTGGCCGCCGGCTCCGCTAGCCCGGAAGACGTCGATACGCAGGTCTTCGGTCTTAATGTCGATCTTGACGTCGTCATCGATCAGCGGGATGACGAAGACACTGGCGAAAGAGGTATGGCGGCGGGCGTTGGCATCGAATGGTGAGATACGGACGAGACGATGGACGCCGATTTCGCTTTGGAGGAGGCCGAAGACGTTTTCGCCGTCGATTTCGACGGTAGCGGACTTGATGCCGGCACCTTCGCCTTCCAGACGGTCAGTCACCGCGGCCGAGAAGCCGTTGCGTTCGGCCCACCGGAGATACATGCGAAGGAGCATTTCCGCCCAGTCCTGGCTTTCGGTGCCGCCAGCGCCCGGATGGATGGTGACAATCGCCCCGCAATGGTCGTTTTCCCCAGAGAGGAGCATGTTCGTCTCGAGGTGTTCAACGAGCTTGCGCAGCTTGTCGAACTCCTTGGCGAGTTCGGCCCCGACGTCTTCGCCTTCGCGTCCGAGTTCGAAGAGCGTATCGATGTCGCTGACAAGCGTCGAGACAGAACGGTCCTGCGAGACAAACGCCTCGAGGCGTTTGCGCTCCTGCATCACCTTCTGGCTGGCTTCCTGGTTATTCCAGAACCCGGGGTCAGCGATGGTCTCTTCTATGACGGCCAGTTGTTTGTTTTTTGCGGGAATGTCAAAGATAGCTCCGCACAGCTTCCGATTGCTGGCGGAGCGCAAGGTATTCCCGCTCGAGTTCGACGAGGGTCATATCTTCTATCCTACCAACGCCGGGCGGATTTCCCATTCAGTCGGTAAGTTGTGTAGACTTGGGGGGTTCGGAAAAGGATTAGGACTTGCGTACTGTCTTCTACAGTCTGATCCTTGTGCTGCTGCCGGTGTTACTGACACTCGGTGGCTCCGCCTTGGGTGCGACAGGCAAAAAAGCGGTGACCAAAGGCAAGCGGCCCACGGCCAAGCCAGCCATATCCAAGCGCGGGCATACGACACACCGACGGGTGGTATCCCGCAAGGGAACTGCAAAGAGCACCGGGCGGACCATCGGTCCGTTGCTCGAACCTGTTAGTGTGATGCCGAATGGGCTGACTTCGTTGCCGATTCTTTCGCTGAATGTTCCTTCGTACCCTCCTCCGCCCCCGGTTCCGGGCACTTGTGCCAATTGCACCAAGCCCCTGCTGGCGACAGCCTATTCGCTGATTGGGACACCCTATCGCTGGGGCGGGAACAGTCCTTCATACGGTTTTGATTGCAGCGGCTTTGTTAGGTATGTCTACCAGTCGAACTTCTCCCTGGCGCTGCCAACGTCCGCCCCGGCCCAGTTTCACGTGGGGGTTCCCGTGCAGAAGTCTGAGCTGATGCCGGGCGATCTGGTGTTTTTCCATCACCGGCGGAGAGGCTGGCATGTAGGGATGTATGTCGGAGGCGGGTCCTTTATCCATGCACCGAACCGGCGCAAGACGGTGATGGTGACTCCGCTATCAGATCCTTACTTTAGTGTCACTTACGTGGGTGCACGACGGATTCCGCTGGCCGATCTGGAAGCGATAGGCCCCATGGAAGTCGAGACGAGCAACTAGGCCCGGGGCGGCCTGTTGAGTCTGCCGGTCCCCATTGCCAATCTCTGGCGTTTGGGAGCTCAGTAACCGTATAAGGGCGGGTTTCTCAATCACTCACTACGCGTAGGCCAAGGTGCTTCGAGAATGGCTCGAAGTCCCGATCATTGTGCAGCAGGTCATAGCCACTTTCGATGCAACGAGTTGCGATTATCGTGTCGATGGTCTTGCGCACCGTGATTCCCAGGTTGCGAAGTGCCCGGAAGTTCCTGGCCGCCTGAAGAGCGACCGCCTCGCCGCCCAGTTCCACTACTTCCAACGAGGTGAGCAGTTTACTGGCCTGCTGAAAATCCCGTTCGTCGGAGAAGCCTTGTAGAACCTCCGTGAGAATCAAATCACCGACGGCGAGTGGTTCCTGCCCCAGGAGGTTGTCGAGCTTCTCTGTTTGCGGTGATTCGATGCCCTTGAAGTAGTCGATCCAGACACTGGAATCCACAAGAATCACCGGTCTGTCCTCATCTCTTCCAAATCACCCTGCCAGTTCAGCTTGCCTCGGAATTTGCGAATCTCAGCCTGCCGGCTGAGCCGCAAGAGCGTGCGCAGACCTTGCTCGACAGCCTCACGCTTGGTCTTCAGGCCAGTTGCCCGCAGCGTCTCGCGCATGAGTTGGTCGTCGATGACGATATTCGTCCGCATAGATGTGTATCTCTACTCAATATCATACACACGGCCACGGATGATATTGTCAGTCCGGCAATTCCAGCAGGTAGCCTTGTTTCCCCACATTCCTGGCGCGAGTAGAGCCCAGGGTAGTTTCGCGGCCGGCGGCCTCGTGAATGTGGCCGCAGAAGAACCGGGCTGGCTGGACCCTGTCGATGAAATCGCGAACGGCCTGGCTGCCGAAGTGGCGGCCCGCGGCGGCTTCGTCGAGCGTCGTGCCCAAGGGCGGACAGTGGCAGATGAGGATTTCGGGGTGCGGGTCATCGAGCGGGGCCAGGTGCTGGGCCATTTCGGCTTCGGAGTATTCGCCGGGGGTGTCGAACGGAGTAGGGCTGGAGTGACCGAGGCCTGCCACTGTATGACGGCCAGCTTGGAAGTGCTTTCCATGCAAGGGGTTGAGCCCAAACTTCAAGCAGAAGGCGTCGATCTGGCCTTCGTTCTCATGGTTACCGGGAAGGACGTAGACCTTGGGAGCTTTCGTCTGAAGGATGGGACCGACAGCGTCCAAACCTCGCGCCCAGTTGACCATGTCTCCGGCGGCCACGTAGTAGTCCGCGTCCATCTCCATGAGGCGGCGGAGGGCGGCTAGATCATGGTGAATGTCGGAAAAAACGAGAAGTTTCATTTCCTTAGGTACACATTGTACGCGGATGGAACATGGGCTCTTCCAGGAACCCGGGAGGGGGGTCCGCGCATCTGTGGAAAAGGGAGTTATCCTGAAAGCAAGACTGGGCCCAGTCTGGGCGTACCTCGCCGTAACCACACCATGTCCTCAGAACCGCGACAGCGTATCACGATCAACTCTTGGCTGGAAGAAGAGCTGTATCAAGAATTCGTTAACAACAGCCGCAATGTAGACGAGAGCTGGAAAGAGAAGTTTGAGGCCGAGCCGGTCGAGGAGGCTGACGAGCCTGCGACCGGTACGGCAGTTGTTGCCGCGCCGCCACCGGCTGACACGGCAACTCCAGCCCCGGCTCCACCGCAGACCCTGCAGGTGCGGCCGGTAGCTCCGGCTGTTCCCCCGGTGGCGCTGAGCTCCGCCGACCAGTTGGTGCCGCTGAAGGGCGCGCCGATGCGGATCGCGGAGAACATGACGTTGAGCCTGACGGTGCCGACAGCGACGTCGCAGCGCACGATCCCGGTGAAGGTGATCGACGAGAACCGGCGGTTGCTGAATCACTGGCGGGACCTGCACGGCAAGAGCAAGATCAGCTACACGCACCTGATCGCGTGGGCGATGGTGAAGGCAATCCAGAAGGTCCCGGCCATCAATGACGCCTATGCGGAGATCGATGGGCAGGCACATCGTGTCGTGCGCCCGGAGATCAATATCGGAATTGCGGTGGATGTTGCGGGCAAGGACGGTCACCGGTCTCTGGTCGTGCCCAGCATTAAGAACGCGGGCGCGATGGGCTTCTATGAGTTCCTGACGGCGTTCGATGAGATAGTGGCGAAGTCGCGGACCGGGAAGCTGACGCTGGACGACTTCAAGGGTACGACGGTATCGCTGACGAATCCGGGAACCGTGGGAACGCTGGGTAGTGTGCCCCGGCTGATGCCCGGACAGGGCGCCATTGTGGCGACCGGCAGCATCGATTTCCCTGCCGAGTTCCAGGGTGTCAGCGAGGAACTGCGGGCGACTTTGGGCGTTTGCAAGGTGATGACGATGTCGTGCACCTACGACCACCGCATCATCCAAGGCGCCGAGTCCGGCCAATTCCTGGGCAAGCTCCAGTCGCTGCTGGAAGGCAGCGAGGGTTTCTACGACGAAATTTTCGAACAGACCCGGATGCCCTACCAGCCGTTCCGCTGGCAGGTCGACCGGAAGGCGGCCAGTTCGGCTTTCCGCGATGAGAAACGGATGGAGGAGATCGCCAAGCAGGCGGCGGTGCTCCAGTTGATCAACGCGTACCGCGTGCGCGGCCACCTGATCGCGGACCTGAATCCGCTGGGCGTGCAGCCGAGCTATCACCCCGAGCTGGATCCAACCACGTACGGCCTGAGCATCTGGGATTTCGACCGCGAGTTCATCATCGGCAACCTGGCGACCAGCGGGAAGCAGACCATTGCCACGCTGCGCACGATTCTGGAAACGCTGCGGCAGACTTACTGCGGGCGGCTGGGCTGCGAGTACATGCACATCCAGCATCCGGAAGAGAAGCGCTGGCTGCAGGAACGGATGGAGCCGCAGGCCAACAACTGGCCGCTGGAAGAGACGGCCAAGCGCCGCGTCCTACTGAAACTGCTGCAGGCGGAGAGCTTTGAGAACTTCCTGCACACTCGATTCGTCGGCCAGAAGCGGTTTTCGCTGGAAGGCGGCGAGAGCGCGATGGTGGTACTGGACGAGTGCCTGGACCGCGGCGCCGACAGTGGAGTGCAGGAGATCGTCGTCGGCATGGCACACCGTGGCAGGCTGACGGTGCTGTCGAACCTGATCGGCAAGTCGATGTCGCAGGTGTTTGGCGAATTTGAAGGCAACGTAGATCCAGAAGCCACACAGGGTTCGGGTGATGTGAAGTACCACCTCGGCGCGAGCGGAATCCAACGGACTGCTTCCGGCAAAGAGATCAAGGTCTCGCTGGCGCCGAATCCGAGTCACCTGGAAGCGGTGGATCCGGTGGTGGAAGGCATCGTCCGCGCCAAACAGACGTGGATGGGCGACGTGAAGCGCGAGAAGGTGCTGCCGATTCTGGTGCACGGCGATGCGGCGTTCGCGGGCCAGGGCGTCGTGGTGGAGACGCTCAATATGTCGCAGTTGAACGGCTACCGGACGGGCGGCACCATCCACCTGGTGATCAACAACCAGATCGGATTCACGTCGACGCCGGACGAGAGCCGGTCATCGACGTACTGTACGGACGTGGCACGGACGGTGCAGGCTCCGATTCTGCATGTGAACGGCGACGATCCGGAAGCGTGTGTGCGGGCGACGCAGATCGCGATCGACTACCGGATGCGGTTCAAGAAAGATGTCGTCATCGACATGATCTGCTACCGCCGGTATGGTCATAACGAGGCTGACGATCCGAGCTACACGCAGCCGTTGATGTACAAGATCATCAAGGCGAAGAAGCCGATCGGAACGCAGTACTCTGAGCGGCTGACGAAGGAAGGCACGGTCACGAAGGAAGCGGTGGAGCGGATCCGCCGGCAGATCCAGGATGCCCTGAACGCGGCGCACGAAGAGGCGCAGTCGAAGGGCGAGAAGTGGGAACTGCAGGAAGTGACCACGTTCGAGGAGACCAAGGTTCCGCTGGTGTGCCCGCGGACGGCCGTGGATGAGTCCCTGATTGCGCGCGTAGTGGAAGGCATGACGACCTTCCCGGACACTTTCACGCTGCATCCAAAGTTGAAGGGGTTCATCGAGAAGCGCAAAGAGATCCTGAAGGGCGGTACAGCGGACTGGGCGACAGGCGAAGCGCTGGCGTTCGGCACGCTGGCCCTGGAAGGGACTCCAGTCCGGTTGAGTGGTCAGGACAGCGGACGAGGCACCTTCTCGCAGCGGCACCTGGAGTATTTCGACTACAACACAGGCCACGTACACACACCGCTGATGCACATCGACCCGCAGCAGGCGCGGTTCGAGGTCTTCGACAGCTCGCTGTCGGAGTACGGCGTAATGGGCTTCGAGTTCGGCTATTCGCTGGGCGACCCGCTGACGCTGACCCTGTGGGAAGCGCAGTTCGGCGATTTCGCGAATGGCGCGCAGATCATGATCGACCAGTTCGTGTCATCCTGCGAAGCGAAGTGGGGCCAGCCTAGCGGCCTGGTGCTGCTGCTGCCTCACGGGTACGAGGGGCAGGGTCCGGAACATTCCAGCGCCCGGCTGGAACGCTTCCTGCAACTTTGCGCCGAGAACAACATGCAGGTCTGCAATGTCACGACTCCCGCGCAGTACTTCCATCTGCTGCGACGCCAGATGTACGGCGGGCAGGACCGGCGCGGATTGCGCAAGCCTCTGGTGCTGATGACACCGAAGAGCCTTTTGCGGCATCCGAAAGCGGTGAGCACGCTGGCCGACTTTACGCACGGTCATTTTGAACCCGTGATCGGTGATACAGGGGCAGCGGCACCGGACCGGGTTTCCAGGGTGATCTTCTGCACGGGCAAGATCTACTACGAACTGGTGGCGGAGCGCGAAAAGCGCGAACTGAACAACGTGGCGATCCTGCGGCTGGAGCAGATGTACCCCTGGCCGGCCGAGGAGATCGAGACAATGTTGTGGCGGTATCCATCCACGGCCGAGGTCGTCTGGGCCCAGGAAGAGCCGCGCAACCAGGGCGCGTTCCTGTTCGTGCGCGACAAACTGGAGCCGATGCTGGCGGCGACGCGGCGCACGCTGCGCTATGCGGGCCGGCAGGAAGCGGCGGCGCCTTCGACTGGGTCGAGCAAGCGGCATGCGCAGGAGCATGCGGCCGTGATGGAAGACGCTTTCAGTGCCGGGCCTGTGCGGCAGCGGCGGTACCGGGTGGTCGCCAAGGCCCAGAAGGAACTGGTGCCGGGCAAAGCCTGATTGCACCGTGAGTCGTGTGGAAGAGGCCGGGCCTTCGGGTCCGGCCTTTTTCTTTGTGAGGCCGTGGAAAGAGGGGGGGCTTAGCCCTGACGGGCGGAGGCCGAGCGATTGGGTGACCAGAGGGTCTCCGGCTGATTCTGAACGTGATTGGCCCAGCGGCTCCAGACAAAGAGTGCGTCGCTGAGGCGGTTCAGGTAGCGGAGATTCACGGTGTCGATGGGCTGTTGTCGTGCGGCGGTGACCAACAGACGCTCGGCTCGGCGGCAGACGGTACGGGCAATGTGAAGGTCCGTATTGATGCGGGAGCCGCCGGGGAGAACGAAGCTGCGCAAGGGCGGCAGCTCGCTGTTCATCGCGTCGATCTCCGATTCGAGTTGGGCCACATCGACCTCGGTGATGCGAGCCTGCTTGGGGTGGACGTGCTCCGGTGTGGTGGCCAGGATCGAGCCCAGGTTGAAGAGCTCGTGCTGGACTCGAATGAGGATGTCGACCAGCGGGGAGAACGATGGGTCCGCTGAGGCGCTGACCACCGCAGCCCCGACGAAGGAGTTGAGTTCGTCCACACAGCCGTAACATTCGAGACGTGGGGAGTCTTTCGCGACGCGTTCGCCGCTGGCCAGATGGGTTTCACCCTGATCACCGGTTTTGGTGTAGATGCGATTCAGCGCGAGGCGGGGTTCGTTGAACGATTGATCTTCCATGGGGGCGGACTAAATTCCATTGTAGGTGGAATATAATGTGGGTGAGGGCCAAACCCTCGCACGCATGCGCAGCTAAACCAAATTCCCAGGTCTTTCTGACATCATGCCGCCCGATGGGGCGCAGGGGGATTGGTCTATGCTGCGAATCCATGAGATTTGCTACGAGATCCAGTGCGGGGTGCCGCTGTTCGCGCGCGCCTGCTTTGAAATCAACGACGGCGACCGGATTGGCCTGGTAGGGCCGAACGGCGCGGGGAAATCAACGCTGATGCGCGTCGTGGCCGGAGAACTGGCGCCGAGTGCGGGCAGCGTGATTCGCCGGGGCGGGCTGCGTGTGGCCTACCTGGCACAGGAAGCGCCGCGAGGTACGGGTCAAACGCTCTTCGACCGCGTCATGGAGGCCGATGCCGAATTGGCTCGGCTTCGAGAGGATCCCGATTGGTTTGGCGAGTATGTTGCGCTGGGCGGGCCGGGGTTCGAAGCTCGAGTGGAGCGCGCTCTGAGCCGGCTTGGATTCCCTGAGGAGAGCTGGGGTCTGGCGACGGAGCGCTTGTCGTCCGGGCAGCGAATGCGGGCCGAGCTGGCTCGCTGCCTCCTCTCCGGCGCGCAGCTGCTCCTGCTGGACGAACCCACGAACCATCTGGATTCGGCAGCCCGGTCGTGGCTGGAAGGCGAGTTGCGCCGGTTGGAGGCCGCGGTGCTACTGGTCTCGCACGATCGCGCCTTTTTGAACCGGGTGACGAAGAGGACCGTTCTGATGGAGCGCGGCACGGTGCAGTGCTTCGAGGGGAACTATGAGAAGTTCATCGAACAAAGATCGCTGAAGGAGCGGCAGGCGTGGCAGCAGTACGAAGCGCGGGAACGGCAGGCCGCGGCAGAACGGGCGGCGGCGGAGAAGCGAATGGCTCTGGCGCGCAAGGTGGCGAAGGCGCCGGAGGGGCAGCGGGATGCGCGGGGTGGCGCTCCGCATTATGCAAAGAAAGCAGCGAAGGTGGCTCGGACAGCCCGGATCATCCGGGAGCGGCAGTCCATGTTGGAGTCGGTGGAGAAGCCCTGGGAAGAGCAGGGGATTCCGGAACTCGACTTCAGTGCGGTGGAACGAGGCGATGAGATTGCCGTGCGGGTGGAGGGGATGAGCAAGCGTTTTGGCGAGAGAGTGTTGTTCGAAGAGATGGACCTCCACATAGCGCGCGGCGAGCGCTGGGTCCTTTCGGGGCCTAACGGATCCGGCAAGAGCACGCTGCTGCGGATGATGGCTGGTACGGAACAGCCGGACTCCGGTGTGGTTCGAGTGGGGGGACGAGTGCGGGCGGGCTACCTGGCGCAGGAGGGGGAGAATCTGGCACTGGCGCAGACTCCTCTGGAGCTGTGCCTGGGCGTTTGCGCGGAGGAGACCCGGGTACGGACCATGCTGGCCTGCCTGAAATTGCGGGCGGAGCAGATCCTGCGGCCGCTGGCGACACTGAGCGCTGGCGAGAGGACCAAGGCCGGCATGGCGATGCTGCTGCTGTCCGGCGCGAACCTCCTCCTGCTGGACGAGCCCACGAATCATCTGGAGATGGAGGCCCGGGGGGCGCTGGAGGAAGCGCTGGAGCGATATCCGGGTACGGTGGTCCTCTCGACTCATGACGAGTGGCTGGCGGAACGAATTGCCGACCATCTGCTGGAATTGGGGGCTACAATCGAGGCATGAAGAGGGGCGCATCCGAGACGGCGCAACCGCGCACGCTCAGCGGGATTCCGCTGGAGAGCCACTATGGCTCACCGGCGCCTGGCGAGTATCCATACACACGCGGCATTCATGCGGCGATGTACCGGGCGAAGCTCTGGACCATGCGCCAGTTCTCGGGTTTTGCGACACCGGAAGAGACGAATGCGCGGTACCGGTATCTGCTGGCGCAGGGGCAATCGGGGTTGTCTGTCGCCTTTGACTTGCCGACGCTCATGGGCTGCGATCCGGACGATGCGGCTGCGTTGGGCGAAGTGGGTAAGTGCGGCGTGTCGATCGCGTCGCTGGCCGATATGGAGACCTTGTTCGACGGGATCCCGTTGGACAAGGTGAGCGTCTCGATGACGATCAATTCGCCGGCGCCGGTGCTGTTTGCGATGTACCTGGCAGTGGCTGAGAAGCAGGGCGTTCCGTTCGAGAAACTAAACGGCACTCTGCAGAACGACATCCTGAAGGAATACATCGCGCAGAAGGAGTTCCTGTATCCGCCGCGTCCCTCGATGCGCCTGGTGACGGATGTCGTGGAGTACGCCACGCGCCACGTGCCGAAGTACAACCCAATTTCGATTAGCGGTTATCACATCCGGGAAGCGGGGTCGACGGCAGTGCAGGAGCTGGCGTTCACTCTACGGGATGGCATCGAGTATGTCGAATGGGCACTGGAGCGCGGCCTGGCTGTGGACGAGTTCGCGCCACGTCTGAGCTTCTTTTTCAACGCGCATAGCGACTTCTTCGAGGAGATTGCGAAGTACAGGGCGGCCCGGCGCATTTGGGCCCGGTTCATGCGGGAGCGGTTTGGCGCGCAGGACGAGAAGAGCTGGAAGCTGCGCTTTCACACGCAGACGGCCGGGTGCTCGTTGACCTGGCAGCAGCCCTATAACAATGTGGTGCGGACGGCGCTACAGGCGCTGGCCGGGGTGATGGGTGGCACTCAGTCGCTGCATACGAATTCTCTGGACGAGGCATATGCGCTGCCAAGTGAACAGGCCGTTACCCTGGCGCTGCGCACCCAGCAGATCATTGCCCATGAGAGCGGTGTGGCGGCGGTGGCGGATCCGCTGGGCGGGTCTCACTATGTCGAGGCCCTGACGGATGAAGTGGAACGGCAGGCTTTGGAGTACATCCAGCGGATCGACGAGATGGGTGGGATGATCCCGGCGATCGAACGCAATTTCCCGCAGGGAGAGATCGCAGAGGCAAGCTATCAATACCAGAAGCGAGTGGAAAGCGGCGAGCAGGTGATTGTCGGCGTGAACCGCTATACGCAGGACGACGAGCCGAAACTGGAGATTCTCAAGATTGATCAGGCAGCGGAACAGTCGCAGGTAGAGAAAGTAGCTGGGTTACGGGCGAGGCGGGACGCAACCCGCACCGATGCGGCGCTGGCCGCACTGCGGGCAGCGGCGGAGAGCCACTTGAACACGATGCCTTTGATCCTGAATGCCGTGCGTGCCTATGCGACGACCGGGGAGATCTGCCGGACCCTGGGCGGGGTGTTCGGGGGGTGGCAAGAGAGAAGTGTTTTGTAGGGATATACTTAAGGGGACCAAGTGCAGATGGATCCAAAGATCCGAGTACTGGTTGCCAAGCCAGGCCTCGACGGACACGACCGCGGAGCGAAGGTAATCGCGCGGGCGTTACGCGATGCCGGGATGGAAGTTATCTACACAGGACTGCGGCAAACGCCGGAAATGATTGTGAATGCGGCTCTGCAGGAAGATGTTCAAGTAATTGGTCTGAGCATCCTGTCGGGCGCGCATAACGCAATTGTTCCCCGGGTGATGGCAATGTTGCGTGAGAAGGAAATGGACGACGTAGTGGTCGTCGTAGGCGGCACCGTCCCGGATGACGACGCCGTAAGACTGAAGGAACTGGGAGTAGCGGCTGTGTTTCAGCCCGGCGCCGCGCTGGATGATATTGTGGCGTTTGTGAAAAGCGCCGTCCGTGCGGCTGTCTGACGGGCCATGGAGGACGAGGCCGGCTTCCACAACATTTTGCTAGGATTTTGTTACAACACATGCAAGACCGACTCAACATCGCCGTGTTTGTCGACTACGACAACATTGAAATCGGCGTGAAAAGCACACTTCGACGCGAGTTCGAAGTATCGCTGGTGCTGGACGCTCTGAAGGAGCGCGGGGACATTGTCGCAAAGTTCGCGTATGCGAACTGGAGCCGCCAGGAAGGCGCCACGCGGCAGATGGCGGAAAATGCGGTGCAGATGGTGCAGCGCATTCCTTCGCCGCGCGGGGACAAGAACGGCGCGGACATTAATCTGGCGCTGGACGCGCTGGAGATGGCGTTCACGCACGACCACGTGAATGCCTTCGCCGTGGTCAGCGGCGACTCTGACTTCATTCCTTTGGTGAACAAGCTGAAGGAATATGGCAAGACGGTATTCGTGGTGGGTGGCAAGGCGTTCACCTCGACCATCCTGCAGCAGAACTGCCACGAGTTCATCAGCTTCGAATCGCTGCTGAACACGGACTCCATTCCGCTGCCGCCGCCTCAGTCGCAATCCCAACAGGCGCAGACAGGGGCGCCGGCGGGCGATCGCGAACGCGAACCGTACCGCGAATCGTACCGGGACCGCAAAGAGAAGCGCTTCCGCGAACGCGAAGAGCGGAGGCGGGAACGTGAATTGCGCGATGGCGCGATGCCTGCTGCCGGAGCGGCGGGTGCGGGTCCCAAGGATCCGGCGCAGCAAGGCCGCCCAGCTCCGCTGGATCTGGCGCTTGCCATGCCGCTGGTGGAACGCGCGCTGCAGGTTCTGGAGCGCCGCAATGTCCAACCACAATTGGGACTGCTGAAGTCCACCATGCTGCAGCTGGATTCGGCCTTCAACGAGAGCGCCTACGGTGCGCGCAGCTTCTCTGATTTTGTCGAGAAGTTGAAGCGGGCCGAACTGGTCTATGTGAAGGGCACGGGCGGACGCTACTTCATCGAACGCAAGCACAACTACCAGGAGAAGGCTCTGCCCCGTCCGGAGGAGGCGTTGCCTCAGCTGCGCGAGGTGCTGGAGATCCATCGCCTGGAGTTCGAGGAGAGCGGACAGACGGCGGAAGACCTGGCGGCGTGGATGAAGGAGGAGTACCCGAGCTTCGACCATGCGAACTACGGCTTCCAGGGATTCGCAGAGTTCCTCAATTTCGCGCAGGACAAGACCGTGGTCCGGCTGCAGCATCGCCAGGAGGGCGGCCTGCTCGTGAGCCTGGGTTCCGAGTTCTATCCCCAGGCGCCACCGAAGCAGGAAGTGAAGGAAGAAGACCTGCTCACCGAGCACGACTTCAAGCAACCCATCGTCAAGGGCCAGCCGACGGCCACAGGCGAGATTCCGCCTGACGACGAACCGCCCAAGGCGACCAAGAAGCGCGTCACGCGCAAGAAGGCGGACACGAGCAGCCAGGACAAGCCGGTGCGCCGCACGCGGCGCAAGGCTTCGGAGTAATCCAAGATGGGCGACATCCAACGTATCTTTCCGAAGGATACGCCGACGCCGCGCGGCCCCTATTCGCCGGCAATCCGCGCAGGCGACTTCATCTTCGTTTCGGGGCAGGGTCCGGTGGATCCTGCCACGGACACGATGTCGTATGGCGATATCCAGCACGAGACCCGCATCACGCTCAACAACGTGAGGCGGATTCTCGAAGCGGCCGGAGCGGCAATGACCGATGTGGTGAAGTGCAGCGTCTTCCTGCGGGACGGGAAGGACTTTGCGGCGATGAACGAGATCTACCGAGAGTTCTTTGGAGAGCAGCGGCCCACGCGGACAACCGTCGCCGTGGCCTTCGCGGATCCGACGATGAAGGTCGAGATCGACTGCATCGCCTACAAGCCTGTCTAGAGTTCGCGTTTGTAAGTAGGTTGGAACAACGCCGCGGGATCGACATCGATTCCGCGGCGTTGTACATTATGGGGCGATGAAACGATACCTGACCTTGGTTGTATTGGGTTTGACGGGTGTCATCGCACTTTGGCTGGCGGTTCTTCCGGAAGGGCCCCCTGGCTCATTGGAGCGGGTTTTGCACGTGCTGGGTGTGCTTGTCCTGATGGCGCTGGTGAATCTCGGCATGGGCTATCTGTTCGGGCTGCTGGCGCTGCGGCGCCATTGGAGCCCGTTTCAGGCCCGCCTTGTCGGCCTGCCTTTGTTTCTCTGCGGCGCGGCCGGACTGGTTCGGGATCTGTCATTCCGGCCCGACCCCTGGTTTTTCGGCCTGATGGCCTTTTCCACCCTGGCTGGCCAGATGTGCCGAAGAATCGCGTACCCGGAACTGGGTTGGCTGGAGAGCGACCCGCCGGAACCATCTGAGCACCACCGCTGATCGCAGCCTATTTTTCCGGTTGTTTCTCGAACAGCAGCTTCTGATCCTGCGGACCTCCAGGTCCTTCAAAGTGACGGTAGATCATCACCGCCTTGCCCCCTGACTGCGTCTCCCACTTGTCGATCAGCTTGATCTCGTTCGGCCCGTACTTCCCCCAGGTCTCCACGACGAGTACCGCTGAATCCCAGTGCGCCTTGTACTTCAAGGGATTGCCCTGCGCCGACACACTGCCTTCCTGCCCGTTGATTACGTACTTAAGTTTTCCAGCGCTGGTGCCGGGCGCTGCATCGTGGAAGACTTCGTACTCGAGCTCGGGCTCCTTGTGCATGATGACGTAGCGCACCGCCCGCGCTGGCTGTTTGGCGAAATCGCTCTTGGCGGTGTTCAGTTCCCAATGGCCGGTGAAGTTGGGCTTTTCCTGGGCGAAGCCCAGCATGGCCGTAAGCAGGAGGAGCACAAAGGTTTTCATGGACAGAATTCAGGATAACGCTCCATTCGCGCACAAAAGCAAGGATCGGAGTTTTTCTCCGTCCTTGTACGCGTATTGTCAAAGCATAAGCGGGTCGCGAAACGCGGCCTGAAAGGAGCAGAGACGATGACTGGGATGCGCTATGCAACGATGCAATGTTCGCTGGGCTGGGTTCTGCTGGCGGCCCGCGAGGATGGGGTTTGCGCGATTTTGCTGGGGGATGGGCCCGAGCAGTTGATGGCGGACCTGCGCAGGCGGTTTCCGCGGGAAATGCCGCTCGTGGACCCCGTCGGACTGTGCGATTGGCTCAATCAGGCGGTAGAATCCATCGAACGTCCGGGTACATCATTGGCGCTTCCATGGGCCGAGCAGGGGACACGCTTCCAACAGAGGGTGTGGCGCGAGTTGAAGGCGGTGCCGGCTGGCTCCACCACCAGCTACCGCGAATTGGCGGCACGCGTGGGCAATCCGAAGGCGGTAAGGGCCGTGGCCCGGGCCTGTGCGGCTAATCCTCTGGCTGTGGCGGTGCCTTGCCACCGGGTTTTACGGGTCGATGGGCAGCTGGCCGGTTATCGCTGGGGATTGGATCGCAAGCGGGCCCTGCTCGAACGGGAGGCGCTGGCATGGGCATGACGCTGGGAGGCCGGATCGCCGCCTTGAACTGGACTCACCTGACGAGCGAGCTCAACACGCACGGTTGCGCGGTGGTCGAGGGTTTGCTGAACACAGATGAGTGCGCCGAAGCGGCGGGCTGGTATCCCGATGGATCGCTGTTCCGCAGCCGGGTGGTCATGAGCCGCCACGGCTTCGGACGCGGAGAGTATCAATACTTCGCGGCTCCGCTGCCTGGCATGGTAGCGGAGTTGCGAACCAGCTTCTATGCACCTTTGGCGCGGATCGCCAACCAATGGAGTGCGTCGCTGCATCCAGCGGCGGCTGGATTTCCGGAATCGCATGCGGAATTCCTGGAACGCTGCCATGACGCCGGGCAGACACGGCCGACTCCTCTACTGCTGCAGTACGGGCCCGGCGACTACAACTGCCTGCACCAGGATCTCTACGGAGCGCACGTCTTCCCATTACAGGTCGCGTTCCTGCTCAGTGAGCCGGGTCGTGATTTCACGGGCGGGGAGTTCGTGCTGACGGAGCAGCGGCCGCGCATGCAGTCACGGGTCGAGGTGGTACCGCTGCGCCAGGGCGACGGCGTAATCTTCCCAGTACACCATCGTCCAGTAACAGGCACGCGGGGTGTCTACCGCGTCCAGATGCGGCATGGCGTGAGCCGGCTTCGCACAGGCCGGAGACACACGCTCGGCGTGATCTTCCACGACGCGCAATAAGCCGGCCCTCGGTCCTTACACGGCCGAGGGAGCAGGCAGCACCCACGGGGCCCGGTATTGTTTCGTGAGCTGGTGCGATGCTTCGCGATCGCCGATGATCCCCTCTTTGTGCGCGTCCCACCGGATCGTCCGGCCGGTGCGGTAGGCAATGTTTCCCAGATGACACGGCACGATGGACGTGTGCCCGACTTCCACATCCGCAAAGGGCCGATTGCGGCTCTTCACGGCATCGAGGAAGTTCTGCACGTGAACGATCTGTATCTCGGGATCCAGGGAGAGGCCCGTGACTTCGATGGGCTCACAAAGTGGCGGCGCCGCCGAGGCCGGACCGCGCGGCCGCTTCTCGCCCGTCACTTCGCGCCTGCGCGACGACAGCATCTCCTCCACTTGATCGACATCTGAACGCACAATCGCCGAGAACTTCGACGTGATCACCTGATACCCTTTGCGGTCGACAAATAGCGTGCCCTTGGTGCCGTAGAAGATGGTGCCGGCATAGCGATCCATGCGCATCCCCACCTGGCTGTTCGCGAAGCGGACTGTAAAGCCTGGGTATTCGAACGTCGCCAGGAACGAGTCAGGGGTATCGCGGTTGTCTTTCAGCATGCGAGCCCCCGTGGCCGAGACACTCTTCGGCGCGGTGACGTTCATGATCTGGTGGATGCTGTCGATATGGTGCGCGCCCCAGTCCGTCATGTTGCCGCCGGAGTAATCCCAAAACCAGCGCCAGTTCCAGATGTAGCGGTTGCGGTTGTAAGGAGTCGTGGGCGCAGGACCCAGGTAAAGATCCCAGTCGAGGCCATCGGGCGCAGCGGAATCCGGAACATGGCCGAATCCCTGCGGATACTCATTGGAAACGATCCAGCAGTCGATGTCGGAGACTTCGCCGATGTACCCGCTCTGCACCAGTTCGGCGCATTTTGCGAAGTGGGGCGCGGAGCGCTGCTGGCTGCCCACCTGGAATATGCGATTGTGCTTGCGCGCCGCCAGTACCATGCGCCGGCCCTCTTCCACGGTGTGCGATAGCGGCTTCTCGCAGTAGACATCCTTACCGGCCTGGCAGGCCATGATCGAGATGGGCGCGTGCCAGTGATCCGGTGTCGAGACGAAGACGGCGTCGATATCCTTACGCTCGAGGATCCGGCGGAAATCGGTGTAGGCCTCGGTCTTGCCGCCCACCTTCTGCTTCGTCATCTCGGCAAGAGGCCGGAAAACATCACAGACCGCCGCCAGTTCGACCCCGGAATTGCGAGCCGTGATGGTGGTCTCGTAGTAGCCCCGGCTGCCCAGCCCGATCTGGCCGATGATGATGCGGTCGTTGGCGCCCAGCACGTTACCCAGGAACGGGCCGGCCGAGGCGGTCTTCACGAAATCTCTGCGCTCCACGGCTTATCCTCCTCACTGACTCACTGATTCATCGACTGCACCACGACTGGCCGCACTTCTGGGATACAGACAAATGGAATTGCCGCATCCAATCATTTCATGAACGCTGGCGGGCGGGAAGAAGCAGCGCCGTCAGGCTTCGCCGCAACCACAACAGCGGCGGAGATGAGCTACGGACCGAAACTCGCGCGCTGTCACTTCCACATAGCAAACGGGGACGGCCAGGGGATCGCCGCCGGCGCTTGGAGGGCCACACTCAGGGGATTGGAAGACGAGTTGGGACACGCAGCCCGGATGGGCCGGCATAATATCTGGTATATCGGAGATACGGCCCGTTGATGGGTTCGAAGGTGGCACGAGGGGGTTCGAGGTGGGAGGCGGCAGCTTGGATACGAGCCAGGGGCAAATAGGTTCGCTATCGCGAGGGATGAGTTCGGGAGATGGGCAGGAGTCCCGGCTGCGGTGGTGAAACGAAGTACCTGCACGCCATTGCGCAGTGAGAACGCAACGGTGCTGTAGAACCGATTTTTGGTGGGCAATTCACATCACGAAAGGACAAAGAGCCTGAACAAGGCCAGGTACCGATTATGGCAAGTGGTCCCCTGACAGCATCACAAGTATCGGAGTATCACGAGAAGGGCTACGTTCTGGCCCGCGGCATGTTCAGTGAGGCGGAGATCGATCTTCTGGGGCGGGCGGCCAGAGAGGACCGCGAACTGGACGCGCGGTCGTTCGGACGCAACGACGGGGAAGGACATGTGGTGCGGCTGTCTCTCTGGAACCATCCCGGCGATGCCCTTTACGGGATGTTCGCGCGGTGCAGTTCCATCGTCGATTCGGCTGAGAAACTGCTCAACGACGAGGTCTATCACTACCATTCGAAGATGATCATGAAGGATGCGCGCGTGGGCGGCGCATGGGCCTGGCATCAGGATTACGGCTACTGGTATCAGAATGGCGTACTGTCGCCGGATCTATGCAGCGCCTCCATTGCGGTCGACCGGGCCACCCGCGAGAATGGCTGCCTTCAGGTAGTGCCCGGTTCGCACAAACTGGGACGAATCGATCACTTGTTGACCGGCGAGCAGGCCGGCGCGGACCGCGAGCGCGTGGATGCGATTCTCCAGCGCTTCCCATTGGTGCATGTCGAGATGGAGCGCGGCGATGTTCTCTTCTTCCATAGCAACCTGCTGCATCGCTCCGATGAGAACCGCTCGGAACATCCACGCTGGTCGATGATCTGTTGCTACAACGCAGCGAAGAACGATCCCTACAAGGAATCGCATCACCCGCGCTACACACCGTTGAACAAGGTGCCGGACTCCGCCATTCTCGAGGCCGGCCTGCGGCGCTTCGCGGACTCCAGTGCCGATGTAGCGTGGCTCGAGGCCGCTCGCGATCAAAGCGCAAGCAGCCTGGACGAGACGAAGTAGAAGGGGTTCACGGCAATGTCGGATTCGCACGCCACGCAGCCTGCTCTGTGCACTCTGATGAGCTGGCTCGCACTGGAGGACATGGCTCGTTTCGAGGATGCTCGCGGCAATGAGGGCACCCTGATGCAACGTAGGCTGGACGATGTCCGGGAGGCCGGCTATGACGGGGTGCAGTTCGATGTTGTGTTCACCGGCGAGCAACTCAGCCAGTGCCTTCGGCGGGGCCTCCGTATTGCCGCGACTGGCCGTGTAAATCATCCGGAGGAGGCCGGTCCGCTGGCGGAGAAGCTTGCCGGTGCGGGGTTCCGTTGTGCGACCCTGCATGTGGGTTGGGGAATGGAAACTCCGGACGAAGCATCGCGTCTGATCGAAGCCGTGCTTTCCGCCTCTGACCGCCATGGAATCCCGCTCTACATTGAGACGCACCGCGCCACCATTTTCCAGGACATCTGGCGAACCGTGGACTTTCTTGCGCGGTACCCGCAGGTCCGCATCAACGGCGACTTCTCCCACTGGTACACCGGCCTTGAGTTTGTCTACGGAGGCTTTGAGAAGAAGCTCCGCTTCATCGAGCCCGTGCTGGAGCGCGTCCGCTTTCTGCACGGCCGCATCGGCAATCCCGGCTGCATGCAGGTCGGCATCGGGGACGGAGACGAAACCGCGCATCCCTACGTGGCACACTTCCGCAGCCTGTGGACACGGGCCATGGAGCACTTCCTGCGGCAGGCCGGCCCGGACAGTTGCCTCTACTTTGTGCCGGAGCTGCTCTCCCCGAAGATCTACTACGGCCGCACATTCCCGGATTCCACCGGCACGCTCCACGAGGAAAGCGATCGCTGGCAGCAGTCGCTGGTCCTGCGATCCCTGGCGCAGCAGTGTTTCCTGGAAGCAACGAACCGGGTGAGCGGCGGATCAGGCCGGGCTCAACAACCGTAGCGAACCGATGGGGACATAGAAGACCCGGTAGCGCTTCCCATCGGAGAAGAGCTGGCCCCCGGGATCCTCCACCAGCACCGTGACGCGTTTGGTGACCCGGTTCACTCGCCCCTGATACGCGCGGCCCTCAAAAGCGAAGCCAACCATGGACCCCACGCGGATGCCCGCCTCCGCCGCCTGCTCTTTGCGCGTGATCAGATTGTGCGTATGGGCCGTGTGGCGGAAGTGGCGTGCGGTGATGCCCTGAAAGCGTGCGGCCGAGCAATCGCTCTCGCCCCAGCACAGCATCTCGATGAGGTGCACAAGCTCGTGTTCGAAGATTCGCTGCAAGCCGGCAAAGCGGCTGGTGCACTCCACTCCGCACACAGTGACCGAGCGTGAGTCCGCTTCGAATGAATCGAACAGAATGCTCACCGCGACTGAGATCTCGTAACTCACCGCGCCCGTGCGGCTGGTGAAGCGTGTCGTTTTCCCGCCGGCCTTCGTCATGCGGGAGGACAATCGAAAGCTGAGGCTTTGCCCTTCCAGCGCATGGCTGCACAGGCCTTCGAAGAAAAACTTGTCGTACGCCTCGAACAGCAGGTGCAGGTCGCGCGGGTGCACCACGCTGAAGTTCTCGCGATTCAGATGCCGGGACTGGCCCAGCACAAACTCCCGAACCTGCCGCAGCCGGTGCGCGACCAGATCATCAGACCAGTGAAATAGCAGAACATTCTCGGCGAGCAATCCGCGCGCCGGCGCTGGAGACGGAGACGCCATCTAGTCGAGCCAGCGCACGCTCACGGGCTCGCCGTGGGTGCATTGTTGTGTTTCCGTCACACCCGCGGCAATCAGTGCACAAGCCGTGTCCGTTGCGGTCCGCAGTGCCGCGTCCCTGGTCTCTCCGGAGGCAACCTTGCAGGAGTTGCGGCCCTGATAGGTCATGCACACCTCGACACGGTTCTTGCGATTGCCCAGCATGAGGTACGTCGTCGCCCCAAGAAAAACAAGAAAGGCAACCAGGCCCATCAGGATAAATTTGCCTTTGCTCAAGCGTCGCTACTCCGTGAAGAAGCTGCCCATCTGCCGGAATTTCTGATACCGCTGCTCCACCAGTTGCTCGGGACTCATCGGCGACAATTCGTCGATGGCCGCCACCAGGGTCTGGTGCAGGTACTGCGCGGCTCGATCGTAATCATCCTGAGCGCCGCCGGGCGGCTCCGGGATAATGCCATCGATCAGCCCCTGCCGCATCAGGTCGTTCGCCGTAATCTTCAATGCCGCGGACGCCAGGGCGCCCTTGGTCGAATCGCGGTAGATGATCGCCGCGCAACTCTCCGGAGAAATCACGCTGTATACCGCATTCTCCAGCATGTACACCTTGTTCCCGACGCCCAGTGCCAGCGCGCCGCCGCTGCCGCCTTCGCCGATCACTACGACGATCAGCGGCGAGTGCAACCGGGTCATCTCCCGCAGGTTGTAGGCAATTGCTTCCGCCTGGCCGCGCTCTTCGGCGTCAATGCCCGGATAGGCCCCCGGGGTATCAAGGAATGTAATGATGGGACGCCTGAACTTCGACGCCATTTCCATCGCCCGCATTGCCTTGCGGTAGCCTTCCGGCTTGGGCATGCCGAAATTGCGGATCAGCTTCTGCTTGGTGTCGCGGCCTTTCTGCAGGCCCACCATCATCACCGCATGGCCGCCCAGCATCGTGCCGAAACCGGCAACGATGGCCGCATCCTCACCATAAAATCGATCACCGTGGATCTCTGTGAAATCCGGCACCAGCCTGCTGATGTAATCCAGCGCATGCGGCCGCTTGGGATGCCGCGCCAGTTGGACACGCTGCCACGCCAGATTCACGCCCTGTTCGCCGCGCAGCTCTTTCAGTTCGACCTCGAGATCGGCGAGCTGTGCCTGCGCACCTGTGGAGGTGAGCTGGAGCTGGGAAATCTCGCGCTCAATTTCGCCGATGCGGGCTTGCGAAGAATCGCTCATAAAAGATGCTTCCTACGAGGCTATCACTTCAAGCGCTTCCGGTCCGCAGATGCGCTCGATTTCGGCCTTGAACTCCTTGTCCGGACGGATGCGCGCCGTGACATCCAGGGTCACTGCGAAGTCTCTCGGCTTCTCCAGTTTCAGGCGCACGGATGTCTCACCGGGCTTGGTGGAGAACAGCCGCTGCAACGCTTCGGCCTTTTCATTGCCCGTGGCCGAAAGCCTGACCCGGATGGAAACCAGCGAAGGAAAATTCACTCGGGCCAGCTCGAGCGGAATGATCTCCTGAATGTTCAGCTTGACCGTTCCGTCTTCCTCGGGCATCGCCTTGCCGCGCACCAGCACGGCCTTGTCCTCTTCAATCTCTTTTTGCAGGTGCTCGTAGCGCGTGGCGAAACACAACGCTTCGACAGAACCGTTCCAGTCCTCGAGCTGCGTGATCGCCCAAGGCTTCTGTTCCTTGTTGCGCCGCCTCTGCACGCTGCGCAGAATGCCGCAGACCGCCACTTCCATGCCTTTTTCGAGCCCCGCCAGATTCTCGGTGGTGTACTGCGTGAGTTCCGTCACCTTCCAGCGGAACTCGTCCAGCGGATGGCCGCTGACGTAGAAACCAATGGTCTCCTTCTCACCGCGCAGCTTCTCCGCCTGGCTCCAATCGTTCAGCTTCGGCAGCGCCCGCGAAGACGAGGGCGAATCATCGGCCAGCAATTCACCAAACAAGCCGGTCTGCCCGCTGAGCTTGTCTTTCTGCGCACGCTGGCCGGACTCGATGCAGTCTTCGATGATCGCGAACAGCTGTGAGCGGTAACCGTTCAGGCTGTCCATCGCCCCGGCCTTGATCAGGCTTTCCATCACACGGCGGTTGACTGCCGAGAGATCGACACGCTCGCAGAAGTCATCCAGCGACTTGAAGACACCGCCTTCATCGCGAGCCTTCACAATGGCTTCCACCGCGCCCACACCGACGTTCTTCACGGCGCCCAACCCGAATCGGATCTTGTCGCGGCCCACGGGCGTGAAGTTCAGGTCCGACTGGTTCACATCGGGCTGCAACACCTCGATGCCCAATGCACGGCACTCGTTGATGTACTTGACGACCTTATCGGTGTTGCCCGTTTCCGAGGTCAACAGCGCCGCCAGGAACTCGACCGTGTAATGCGCCTTCAGATACCCGGTGAGATAAGCAAGATACCCATAGGCAGCCGAGTGCGACTTGTTGAAACCATACTCGGCGAACTTCGCCAGCAGGTCGAACAACGCCTCGGCCTTCTTGGGTGGATGGCCATTCTTCTTCGCGCCGTCGAGGAAACGGGCGCGCTGCTTGTCCATCTCCTCCTTTTTCTTCTTGCCCATCGCGCGGCGCAGAAGATCGGCTTCACCCAGCGAGTAGCCGGCAATACGCTGCGCTACCTGCATGACCTGCTCCTGGTAGATCACCAGGCCGTAGGTCTCTTCCAGCAGCGACTTCAACTCAGGCAGGTCGTAGGTGACCGGCTTGCGGCCCAGCTTGCGATCGACATAGTCGTCGACGAAGCCGTTCTGAATCGGGCCCGGACGATACAGGGCGTTGAGGGCGATGAGGTCCTCAATGCGTTCGGGATGCGAGCGCCGCAGCACGTCCTTCATGCCCGACGATTCAAACTGAAAGACGCCATCGGTCAGACCTTGGCCGAAGATGCGCTCATACGCGTCTTTATCGTCCAGGGGAAGATCTTCCAGCACCAGCGTCTCGCCGCGCGTCTTCTTGATCAGAGACAACGCCTCATGCACGATAGTCAGCGTGGTGAGACCCAGGAAGTCCATCTTGAGCAGCCCGAGTTTCTCGAGCATGGACATTTCAAACTGGGTGACAATTTCCTCTTTGTTGGTGCGGTAGAGAGGAACGATCTCCGCGAGCGGCACTGGTGAGATGACGACGCCTGCCGCGTGCACACCCGAGTTGCGGGCCATGCCCTCCAGGCGCTGCGCGATGTCGAGAATCTCTTTGACCTTCGGATCTTTCGCCGCCGCCTCAAGGATCGCGGGCTCCTCATCCAGAGCCTTCTTCAATGTCATCTTCGGATCGGCCGGAATCAGCTTCGACAGCTTATCCACTTCTCCGAAGCTCATGTCCAGCACACGGCCCACGTCCTTGATCGCGGCCTTCGGAGCCAGCGTGCCGAACGTGATGATCTGCGCCACCTGCTCGCGCCCGTACTTCTCCGTGACGTACTGGATGACCTCACCACGGCGGTTCGTACAGAAGTCCACGTCGATATCAGGCATGCTGACGCGTTCCGGATTCAGGAAGCGCTCAAACAGCAGTCCGTAGTGCAGCGGATCCACATCCGTGATCCCCATGCAGTAGCCCACCAGCGATCCGGCGGCCGAACCGCGGCCTGGCCCCACTGGCACGCCCGTCGACTTCGCATAGCGGATGAAGTCCCACACGATCAGGAAGTAGCCCGAGAACTTCATCTGCTGGATCAGCTTGATCTCCCGATCCAGGCGCTCGATGTACTCGGCCATGTCGAAGCGCAACTGGCCCGCCGCCGCCATCTTGTCCAGTTTGGTTCGGCGTTTCTCGAAGCCCTGCCGCGCCACGTATTCGAAGTAGCTGTCGATCGTCTGGCCTTCGGGCACGTCGAACTTCGGGAAGGGTTCCTTCACCGGGTCCATCTTCACCTGGCAGCGTTGGGCGATCTCCCAGGTGCGGTCCAGTGCGTCTTCCACCTCGCCGAAGATGGTCATCATCTCGTCGCGAGACTTCAGGAAGAACTCGTTCGTGGTGAACTTCAGGCGCTTCTCATCGCTCACCAGCTTGCCGGACTGGATGCAGGTGAGAATATCCTGCGCGCGGTGGTCGCTGTGCTCCAGGTAATGCGCGTCGTTGCTGGCGACCAGCGGGATGCCCGTCTCGCGCGAGATGCGGTAGACCTGCGGCATTACGACCTTGTCTTCTTCCAGCCCGTGATCCTGAATCTCGAGGAAGAAGTTATCTTTGCCGAACAGATCGCGATACTCGTAGGCCAGCTTCTGCGCCTCGTCGTACTTGTCGTTCATCAACGTTTCGTTGATGTCGCCCTTGAGGCACGCCGACAACGCGATCAGGCCTTTGCTGTGTTGCGACAGCAGGTCTTTGTCGATACGAGGCTTGTAATAGAACCCGTCCAGGCTTGCGGTCGACACCAGCTTGATCAGGTTGCGATAACCTTCCTGGTTCTCGCACAACAGCACCAGGTGGTTGTAGCGGCGGTTTGTTTCGTCCTTGATCCGCCGGTCATTCGGAGTGATGTAGACTTCGCACCCAATTACCGGATGGACGCCGTTGTCCTTCGCCTTGAAGTAGAACTCCGCGGCGCCGAACAGATTGCCATGATCCGTCAACGCGACCGCCGGTTGGTTTTGCTTCACGGCGAGCTTCATCAGCTTGCCGATTTCGCAGGCCCCGTCCAGCAGCGAGTAGTCGGTGTGGCAGTGTAGATGGACGAACGGCTTGTCGGACATCGGTGATTTCGGCAGAAATGGTAGGGACGGGCAGATTCGAACTGCCGACCTTCCGCTTAGGAGGCGGACGCTCTATCCAGCTGAGCTACGTCCCCGGAACTTCTCTCTATTCTAACGCCCGCGGGCGGTGACCGTCTGCACTTACCACCGCTTCAGACCCTTGGCTCCGATGTCCCGCCGGATCTGCATTCCGTCGAACCGGATGGGCGCGCAAGCCGCGTAGACATTGTCGATCGCGGCCTGCAGGGTCGCTCCGCTGTGGGTCACGCCCAGCACGCGTCCGCCGGAGGTCACGAGTCTTCCATCCGTCATCCTGGTACCCGCATGGAACACGGTAGCGCCCGTGGCTTCTGCCTGTGCGATTCCGGTGATCTCATCCCCCGTGCGGACCTTGCCCGGGTAGCCATGCGCCGCCAGCACCACGCAGACGGAAGGATCCTGTTTGAACTTGAGCAGTTCAGGTTTCACCTGGCCGCTGGCCGCCGCGTGCAGCACCGCGCCGAAATCGCAATCCATTCGATGGAGCAGCGCTTGCGTCTCGGGATCGCCCAACCGAACGTTGAACTCCAGCACCATCGCGCCGCGCCCGGTCATCATCAGCCCGGCATAGAGAAACCCGCGGAACGGGGTCCCTTCCGCCTTCATCTGCTGCACCGTGCGCTCCATCACGTCGCGCATCACCTCGTCGCGCTGCGCCGTGGGCAGAATCCGCGAATCCGAGTAAGCGCCCATCCCCCCGGTATTCGGCCCCTGGTCCCCTTCGTAGATGGTCTTGTGGTCCTGCGAAGGTTCCAACGGCAGCACGCGCTCCCCATCGCTCAGGCCGATGAAGCTGACCTCCTCGCCGCTGAGAAACTCCTCGATCACGACTTTGCCGCCGGCAGAGCCCACCAGGGCGCCACTAAACATGCCATCCAACGTCTCCTCGGCATGACGCCGGTCCGGGCTGATCACCACGCCCTTGCCCGCAGCCAGGCCGTCCGCTTTGATGACGACCGGATAGTCAAATCGATCCAACGACTTACGCGCCTCGGCAGGGTCCGATGTCGACACGAAACGAGCCGTGGGGATTCCGGCGCGCTCCATGAAGCGCTTCGAGAAGATCTTGCTGCCTTCCAATTGAGCCGCCGCCTGGGACGGTCCAAAGATCAGGCGCCCTTTGGATTCAAAGAGATCCACAACGCCGTCCACCAGAGGAGCCTCTGGCCCCACCACGGTGAGGTCCGCGCCAATTGATTCCGCCAGTTGTAGTAAATCTACAGGTGTAGTTGAAGATGACTTGAGACACGTCGCCACCGACTCGCAGCCAGGATTGCCAGGCGCTACATAAACCTCTGAAACAGAAGGGCTTCGCTTCAACCGCCAAGCGATGGCGTGCTCACGGCCGCCGCTGCCCAGAACCAGAACTTTCACCGCGTAACTCCTCTCGCTACAATTAACTAGGATATCTGGGAACCCCCTCCACTGCCAATGCGACAGATTAACTACGACGTTGTGATCATCGGTGCCGGTCATGCCGGATGTGAGGCGGCTCGCGCCTGCTCACGGATGGGACTGCGAACCGCGATGGTTACGATGAACATCGACCTCATCGCCCAGATGTCCTGCAACCCGGCAATCGGCGGCATCGCCAAGGGCCATCTCGTTCGCGAGGTCGACGCGCTCGGCGGAGTCATGGCCGAAGTGGCCGACCAGATCGGGATCCAGTTCCGTCTCCTGAACACCAGCCGGGGTCCGGCGGTCTGGAGCCCCCGCGCCCAGATGGACAAGAAGCAGTACCGCTTTAAGATGCGGGAGACTCTCGAGCAGGAACCGAACCTGCGTATCCTTCAAGCCGAAGTCGCCGAGATCGAATACGATGATCTGCCGGCCGGCCGGCGTAAAGTGAAGTCCATCCGGTTGTCGGATGGACGCTCTCTGCAGACCAGGACCGTCGTCGTCACCACAGGGACCTTTCTCAATGGCCTGGCTCATGTCGGAGAAACCAAGTCAAACTGTGGCCGGAGCGGGGAAGCACCCTCCAACCTCCTGGGCCACCACCTGCGCAGCCTCGGTCTTCAGTGGACTCGCCTCAAGACCGGTACCCCGCCGCGCCTCGACGGCCGCACCATCCAATGGGACCAGTTCGAACCGCAACCCGGCGACGCGACGCCCACTCCGTTCTCGTTCCTAACCCCAAAGATCGACCGGCCCCAGATCGAATGCCACATCGCCTACACCACCGAGGAGACCCATCGCATCCTCCAGGCGGCGATACCGCGCTCCCCTCTCTATAGCGGCCAGATTGAGGGCATCGGCCCCCGCTATTGCCCGTCTATTGAAGACAAGATCGTCAAATTCCCCGATAAGACCCGCCACCAGATCTTCCTGGAGCCCGAAGGTCTGGATACGTACGAAGTCTATGTGAACGGCATGTCTACGAGCATGCCCATCGATGTACAGGAAGCGATGGTCGCCTCCATCCCCGGTTTGGAGAATGCGGAGATGATCCGCCCCGGGTATGCCATCGAATACGATGCCATCGACCCTCGGGAACTGAACCACGCCCTGGAAGTGAAGAAGATCGACGGTTTGTTCCTCGCGGGCCAGATCAATGGCACCTCGGGCTACGAAGAAGCCGCTTGCCAGGGCCTTTTGGCCGGAATCAACGCCGGATGCCAGGTAAAGGGCATCGATCCCATCGTTTTGCGCCGCAATGAGGCCTATGCCGGGATCCTGGTGGATGATCTGGTGACTAAAGGGGCCGATGAGCCCTACCGCATGTTCACCTCGCGTGCTGAATTCCGCCTGTTTCTCCGCATCGACAACGCAGATGAGCGGCTGACGGCGGAAGGACGCCGCGTCGGTCTGGTGACGGACGAACGTTGGGCCGTTTACGAGAAGAAACTGGCGCAGAAAGCGCAGGTGCTCCGTCTGCTGGAGACAAACAGAGTCACACCCGAGCATTTCTCCAATTTGGAGCTCCCGGCGGACGAAAGACCAATGCTTCAGGTCTGGCTACGCCGTCCCGACGCCAAAATCGACCAGATCCGCCCCTGGCTGGAGAACCAACTGGGAGAACCGGCGGTTGCCGCCGTTTTGACCACGGTAGAGACGGAAGTGAAGTACGAAGGCTACCTTCACCAGCAGGAACGGCAGATTCAGCGCCTGAAAGACTCCGAAGGGCGCCAAATTCCCGCTGGATTCGCATTTCGCGGCATTCCGGGCCTCAGCCGTGAGATTTGCGATAAGTTGGAGCGCGTCCAACCCGAAACACTGGGTCAGGCAGCCCGGATTCCCGGTGTGACTCCTGCGGCGGTCGCAGTTCTTGATTGCTATCTCAGCCTCAACCGCCAATCCTAGGATTGTTCCACGTGGAACATCCACGCGCCCCATTTCCCCCTTCCACACCACGAAACCATCCATGTTCCACGTGGAACACCCTCAGTTGGACCTCTCTGTGTTCCACGTGGAACGTACGTGGTAGGATAGCGGTTTCGGCGACGCTCCGGAGCTAACCCTCGCGTTAGCACCTTACCCCAGGATGGAATCCCGGATTGCCGCCGGCACGCCATTCCTCCGTATAGATTAAGGACGCCCCATGGGCAAAGTCATCGCAATAGCAAACCAAAAAGGCGGGGTCGGCAAAACGACCACAGCCATCAATCTCGCGGCCTCCCTGGCCTCGAACGACCTCAGAATCCTTCTCATCGACATGGATCCCCAGGGGAATTGCACCACCGGGGTCGGCATCTCCAAAGAACCGGGCATGCCTACCATCTATGACGCCCTCATGGGTGCCCATTCCCTCGCCGAAACCATCGTTAATACCGATTTCGACGGCCTCCAACTCGTGCCCGCCGATAAGAACCTCGTCGCCGGCAACTTGGACCTCGTCGATATGGAGCGTCGTGAGTTCCGCCTCCGCGATGCCCTCGACGCGATCAAGGAACAGTTCCACTACATCCTCATCGACTGCCCCCCGGCCCTCGACCTCCTCACCGTCAACTCCATGGTGGCCGCCGACTCCGTCCTCGTCCCCATTCAGTGCGAATTCTTCGCCCTGGAGGGCATTTCCCAGTTGATCGACACCGTCGAGCGCCTCAAAGAGTCCCTCCAGCCCAATCTGAAGCTCGAAGGCGTTCTTTTGACCATGTACGACGAGCGCACCAACCTCACCCGCCAGGTCGCCAAGGATCTGCGGGATTTCTTCAAGGAAGAGGTCTTCCAGACGGTCATCCCCCGCAGCATCCGCCTCGCCGAAGCCCCCAGCTTCGGAAAACCCATCCTGAGCTACGACGTCAGTTCCCGCGGCGCCGAAAGCTATATCAAACTCGCCAAGGAGATACTCGGTCATGAGCAACCAACCGGATCAGCCGCGTAAAGCGCTGGGCAAAGGGCTCTCCTCCCTCCTCCCGTCGAACCGGTCCACGACCCCGGCGCCCGCTCCGGTTGCGCCGCCTCCTCCTCCGGCGCCACAGCCAGCCAGCGGCCCGCTCCAGGTCGAGATCGAACTGATTGACGCCAATCCGCTCCAGCCGCGCACCGTTTTCCAGGAAGAGCGCCTCAACGAACTGTCCCAGTCCATCAAAGAGAATGGGATCATCCAGCCCCTGGTCGTCAGGAAGTCCGGCGCACGCTATCAGTTGATCGCCGGCGAACGCCGCCTCCGAGCCTCCAAACTGGCTGGTCTCGTCAAAGTCCCTGTCGTTGTCCAGGACTTCGCCGATGATCGCCTCATGGAGATCACTCTCATTGAGAACATCCAGCGCGAGGATCTCAACCCCATCGAAGTGGCCCACGCCTTCGAACGCCTCGCTCGCGAGTTCAACCTCTCCCATGAGCAGATCGCCCAACGCACAGGCAAGGAGCGCAGCACCATCACCAACATGCTCCGCCTTCTCCGCTTGCCCGACCCGGTGCAGGTCCTCCTGGCCGAGCAACGCCTGTCAATGGGACATGCCCGCGCCATCGTCGGTTTGACGAGCACGGACGCTCAGGTGGAGATTGCCAACAAGACCGTGTCGGAAGGGCTCTCCGTCCGCCAGGTCGAGAAGCTCGTCCAGAAGGCGTCCGCACCCCACCTCGACAAGGAAGAGGAAAAGAAGGAAGAGCTCCGTATCGACCCCAACATCAAGGCCGCCCTCCAGGAACTGGAGCGCACCCTCGGCACCAGGGTCCGCCTCGTCCAGCGCGATGAGAATCGCGGCCGCCTCGAGATCGAGTACTACTCGATGGACGACCTCACCCGCATCTACGAAAGTATCGTTGGCAGCTGACTCACAGACGGGCCGCGCAAGCGGCCCTCCCCATCCCTCGGCGCACCCGCGCCTGAATGGCACTCAACTCGAATAAATAGTGGGGAATACCCGTGGGTTCACAGGCAGGAAAGAAGTGGTGCCGGCGGGAGGATTTGAACCTCCGACCTACGGATTATGAGACCGTCGCTCTAACCCCTGAGCTACACCGGCAGCTCCAGCTACCAGAGTAGGAAAGCAGACCCCACTCTGTCAAATTCGGATACTAGACTCCTAAATACTGGAAAGCGCGCCGTACAGCATTTGGGGTATTGACACAAATGACATACGGGTCCATATTGTAGCCAGAGATTCGGTCTCGGGACAGAATTTCCGCCATTGGTTGGCCGGCAAAGGGCTGGTCAGCATGGCAATCTGCTTGGCTGGATAGCCAGGCTCACAGAGGAGGTTGACCCATAGAGATAGACCACCTCACAGGGCGGCTACCGATTACCTGATCCGCCCGTGTGCGCGCCTCCAGCGTCCACCCGGCCTCACCTAGGCCCAGACGCGCGGACCATTGCACCGCTGATAAGAGGCTCCCCGCATCACGGACCAAATCCAAGTCTAAAGAGACGAAGATTGCGGTATGGGATCGGCGGTCGCCCTGTTGCTCATTTATCCCCTGAATTGACACGCACTTATGCGGTTCAGTAGAGTCGAATTAGGATCCGGCTGTTCCTGGGCCGGCCTCGCGATCGATTTCTGCCGGACCGTGACACCGCCGTGAGCCTGATCCAATTCCAGGCCGTCTCCAAGAGTTACCCCATCTATAGCTCTCCGAGCGACCGACTCAAAGAGCTTCTCACCTTCAATCGCCGCAAGTTCCATGAGGACTTCTGGGCGCTGCGGGATGTGTCCTTCGAAATCCCGCGCGGTGAAACCTTTTGTATTGTTGGTGAAAACGGTTCCGGCAAAAGTACGCTCCTCCAGATCGTCGCCGGGATTCTCTCCCCCTCCTCGGGTAGCGCAGCCGTGAACGGGCGAGTCTCCGCCCTCCTCGAACTGGGCTCTGGTTTCAATCCCGAATTCTCCGGCCGCGACAACGTCTACCTCAACGCCGCCATCCTCGGCTTCTCCTCCGCGCAGATCGACCGCGTTTACCGCCAGATCGAAGAGTTCGCTGAAATCGGCGACTTCATCAATCAGCCGGTCAAAACCTACTCCAGCGGCATGGTTGTCCGGCTCGCCTTCGCCGTAGCCATCCACGTCGACCCGGAAATCCTCATCGTCGACGAAGCTCTTGCCGTTGGAGACATCTACTTCCGCCAGCGCTGCCTGCGCAAGGTCCACGAAATGCGAGCCCGCGGCGTCACCATCCTCTTTGTCTCCCACGCAGCAGGCGATGTGAAAGCCCTCGGCGACCGGACAATGTGGCTCGACAAGGGCCGGGTCCGCGAATTGGGCAATACCGACATGGTCGTCGCCAAGTATCTGGCCGCAATGGTAGAGAAAGACACCGGCTATCTCGAGTTGAAGCACCGGGATCCCGTCGATCGCAGCGGCCCCGTGCATGCGCCCGAGGTCGTCACGGAAATCCCAAACATCGACCATCGTTACGGCGACAACCGGGCGGAAATCATAGGCATAGCGGTACTCGACCCCTACGGCCGCAAACTGCCGCTTCTGGAGCCTCACAGCGATATCGTCGTCCGCATCAGTATTCGCGCCAAATCCTCCCTGCAGATGCCGAACGTCGGCTTCATGTTGCGCAATCACCTGGGCGTCGATTTTGCCGGAACCAATACGACCCGCGAAGATATCGAACTGCCGCCCATGGAAGCCGGCGACGTCTATACAGTCGATTTCCATCTCGAGGTGCCCGACCTCTATCCCGGGTCGTTCTCCTTCTCGCCGGCCGTCGCCGATGGAACTCTGATCAACTACCAGATGTGCGACTGGATCGATAATGCCGTGTCGCTGCAGATGGCGCCCGGGAAGGGTCAGGTCTATGGTTTCATGCACCTGCCCTGTAAAGTCGAGGTGAATGCCCGGCTCGACGACAATCGGAAGGTCGCGGAGGCGCAACTTGGTTGAGTTCACCGGTGAGCGGTTAGTCCCGGGCCAGGTCGATCGGGACCTGCTGAATGAGCACATGTCGCGCTACGCCTTTGCCGCCCGCCTGGCAAGGAACAAGCGCGTGCTCGATATCGCCTGCGGCATGGGCTACGGGTCATTCGAGTTGTCGAAACACGCAGCCCGCGTCGTTGGTCTGGATGTCTCGGACGAAGCCGTCCGCTCCGCGCGCGAGAACTATCAGGCCGCCAACCTTGAATTCGTCACCGCGCCCGCCCAGCAGATCCCATTCGACGATCACGCCTTCGACCTCATCGTTGCATTTGAAGTGATCGAACATCTCTCCGATTGGGACGCCTTGCTGGCTCAAGCCAAACGGCTTCTGGCCCCCGGTGGACAGTTTATCGTCTCCACGCCGAACAAGACCTTCTACGCCGAAACGCGTCGCCTCGCTGGGCCTAACCCCTTTCATGTCCACGAGTTCGAGTTCTCTGAGTTCCATGCCGAGCTCAGCCGGTTCTTCCCCTCGGTGACCATGTTCCTGCAGAATCATGTGCAGGCCATCTCGTTCCAACCCACGCCGGGCGGCTCCGGACTGGTTGCTGAGCTCGAAACCGGCAGCAAACCGGCTCAACCCGAGACCAGCCACTTCTTCCTCGCAGTCTGCGCACTGGCGCCCCAAACCGGATCACCCGTCTATCTCTATCTCCCCACCTCTTCCAACCTCCTGCGCGAACGGGAAAAGCACATCGCGCTGCTCGAGTCGGAACTGGCCAGCAAAAACGCCTGGCTCGAGGAGCTGCAGGACGACCACGCCCGGCTCAACACCCTGCACGCCGAGTTGCGAGCCGAATCGGATCAGAAAGCAAAGTGGGCCCTGGATCTGGAGCAGGAACTGGCGGCGGCTCAACAGCGCATCGTACAGGTCCAGGAGGAACTGGCGTCCGAACAGGACGCCGCGGTCAAGGTGGTCACCGCCTACGAAGCGAAGATCGGGGAACTGCACGCTGAGATGCAAGCCAATGCGGAGGAAACCCAGAGAGTGCTGGACCATGCGGAAGCGGCTATGCAGGAAAAGGGAGCCGACCTGGCCAAATGCATCGAGTTGCTCGATGTGGCCGAGGAAACCGTAAAGGAACGTACCCTTTGGGCGCAAAGCCTGCAAACTCGTGTGGAGCAGCTGGAACAGATGCTCGCCCTGGCACAGTCCTCCCGTTGGGTCCGCCTTGGACGCCGGATTGGCATTGGCCCGGATCTTCATAACTCCTAAATGTCAGCCTTGTTACGCCGAATTGCCTGGCAACTGCCGCTCGCCTTGCTCTCGCCCCTTTTTGTCCTGGTGGCGCTGCCCGCGTTGTGGCTCACTGATCTCCTCTGGAAACTCCTCGGTTCGCGCCGCACAGCGCAAAACACCCGCCCGGACGTGACCGCCGCCAGCGTCGTCATTCCGAACTGGAACGGCAAGCATCTGCTTGAGAAATACCTGCCCAGCGTTGTGACCGCCATGAGCGGCAATCCGAACAATGAAGTCATCGTGGTCGACAACGGCTCCGCCGACGGCAGCGCCGACTTCCTTCGCGAATGCTTCCCCACCGTCCGCTGCGTCGCCCTCCCCCAAAACCTCGGCTTCGGCGGCGGCTCGAACACCGGCTTCCGGGAAGCCAAAAATGACATCGTCGTCCTGCTCAACAGCGACATGCGGGTCGATCCCGGTTTCCTGCAGCCTCTGCTCGACGGCTTCACAGACGAGAAGGTTTTCGCCGTCTCCTGCCAGATTTTCTTCAGCGACCCCAGCAAGCGCCGCGAAGAGACCGGACTCACCCAGGGCTGGTGGAGCGAGGGCGCTCTGCGCGTCCGGCACTGTGAGGACAATGAAGTGGACCGGCCGTTCCCCTGCTTCTACGGCGGCGGCGGCTCGTGCGCGTTCGATCGCCGGAAATTCCTGGAACTGGGCGGCTTCGACCACGTCCTGAAGCCGTTCTATCTCGAGGACACCGATCTCGGTTACATGGCCTGGAAACGTGGTTGGAAGGTTCTTTACCAACCACTCAGTAAGGTTTGGCACGAACACCAGGGCACCATCGGTAAGAAATTCTCCCGGCAGTACATCGAGAACATCGTCAACAAAAACTTCCTCCTCTTCGCCTGGAAGAATATACACGAGCCCGTCAGGTTAGCAGGTCATTTCTTCCATGCCTGGACAGGTGCTTTACTCAGCCTCTTCGCCGGAGATTCGCGCGAACGCGCCAGCATCGGCGGGCTGAGCCGCGCGTTTCTCCAATTGCCCGGAGCCATGGCGGCCCGCTGGAACGCACGGTCCCTCTCGGTGATCGACGACTCCGAAGCCTTCCGCCGGCCCATGGGCGGGTACTTCCGGGACCGCTTCGAAACCGTCGAGAAGAACCCGGAATGCCTCAACGTTCTGTTCCTCTCTCCCTACGCCATCTGTCCGCCTATCCATGGCGGCGGCGTGTTCATGTACGAGACCGTCCGGCAATTGGGCCTGAGAACAAATCTGCACCTCATCGTTATGCTCGACGACCCCAAAGAGCGGCAGGCCCATGCGGCGATCACGCCCACCACACAGTCGATTGAGTTCAGCATCCGGCGGGAAGGTCACCCCAAGGGGGTCGGGGCCATCACTCCCTATGCTGTCCGCGAGTTCTACGATCGCGATTTCGAATGGATGGTCCACCGCCAGATCCTGCTGAAACAGATCGACGTGGTCCAGGTGGAATACACGAACATGGGCCAGTATGCGGGCCCTTACCGGCAGATTGTATGGACGCTCTTCGAACACGACGTCTATTTCCAGTCCATCGGCCGAACGATGAAGAGCTTCGGACCCGCCGGCCAAGTGAAGGCCTTCATGGAGTATTTGCGCGCCATCCGCTATGAGCTCCGCATGCTGACGGGAATGGACGAGATCCAGACCTGCACCCAGGAAAACACGGACTATCTCCTTTCCTTTCTGCCGGAGCTGAAAGGCCGCGTCCATCACCATCTGCGCGCCGGCATCGACACCAGCGACTACGAGTTCCGTCCTGACGGCCGCCAACCCAAAACGATGCTGTTCCTGGGCAGTTTCCGCCATCTGCCCAATCAGGCTGCGCTGCGCTGGTTTCTGAATGAGGTTATGCCCCTGGTCTTGGAGCGGGAACCGGAGGCGAAACTCAAAGTGATCGGCTCCGATCCGCCGGCCCACCATACCATCCCGAACTTCGACGGCGCGGTGGAGCTGATTGGCTTCGTGGAGAACATCCGCCAGCCGCTCAGCGAATATGCGGTCTTCATCTGCCCCATCCTGAGCGGCTCCGGCGTGCGCGTTAAGTTATTGGAAGCATTTGCCTCGGGCATCCCGACTGTGTCGACACGCATCGGGGCTGAAGGCTTAGGCGGGGAGGACGGTCTCTACTGCTCGCTAGCTGACGATCCCGGGGAGTTTGCGGCGAAGATCGTCCAGTTGTTTCACGATCCGGAAGGAGCTGCCGGCATGGCCCGCCGGGCCAGGGACTTCGTCACGGGAAATCGGGATATCGGCCGGATGACCGAATCGCTCGAAACTACTTATCGGGCCGCACTCGCGGCCAAGGGCGAGAACTAGCCTGCCCTTACCAGGGCCGCCAGCCCTTCTTGCCGGCGGCAACTTTCCCTTCGCTCTTCACGGTGGACACCAGCCGTTCCACAACGTCCTTCGCCGTATCATTGAGGGCATCGGCCTGGTTGGTCCGGCTCCTCTCGTAGGTCGACCACATCACATTCCGGCTCACTCGGTTGACGAGGAAGTAGGTGCCCCGGCCTTTGCCGCCCCCGCCGCCCAACCGGTCCTGCGGTACGATCGGGATCTTGATGGCAACGTCGCCAGGGGAGGCACTGGGGTCGTCCTGCTCCTTTTCTGGCCGGTCCGGCTGGAGATCGGGTTTCGCCACAGGATAAAGTTCATCCAATTTGGACTCAAACGTCTTGCCCAACCGGTCGGTAAAGATGGCATCCGCCTTGGCCGGATCCGTCACCACCTGATATAAACCACTACGGGTCAGATGGTTAGCCAGATACTGGTCGAACGAATAGCTCATCGGCAGGAAGTAGACATATCGCACCTGCAGCAACTCGCTCGCATGGGGCGGCGCCGGCGCCGGGGCAACCGACGGAGCTGACGGGGGAGCAGGCGGCGCGGCCGGAGCCTGCGGCGCGGCAGGCGCCTGCATCATCAAAAAAAGAAACGCGGAAGTCAGCATGTCGACACCTCAATCATATCCCGGCACACATACAATAGACGTTTTGGGCCGCTCGAAAGACGAACTGCCGCGTGTATAAGAATCTGAGCATCACAGTAGTCATCCCTTGCCTGAATGAAGAGCAGGGCATTGAAAAAGTTCTGAGCCGCATGCCGGAGTTCGTCGACGAAGTGATCGTCGTTGACAATGGCTCCACGGACCGCACAGCAGACGTGGCCCGAAGTTTTGGGGCCCAGGTGATTCGCGAAGATGTCCGCGGGTATGGGCGCAGCTACAAAAAGGGCTTCTCGCTGGCCACCGGCGACGTCATCGTCACGCTCGACGGAGACCACAGCTACCCGCCCGATGCGATCAGCTATCTGCTGGAGGCCTACCTGCACCTTGAGGCCGACTTCCTGAACGCCTCCCGCTTTCCCGTCCGCGACCGCCGGGCCATGAGCTTCAAACACAAGTTCGGCAACCTGGTGCTCTCCGTCATGATGTCCATGCTGTTCTTTCGCTGGATTCACGACTCGCAGAGCGGTATGTGGGTATTCAGCCGCAAGATTCTAAAGGACATGGTCCTCGAGTCAGACGGCATGGCCTTCTCCGAGGAGATCAAAATCGAGGCATTGCTGCACCCCACGGCGCGGTTCGAAGAGATCTCCATCATGTACACCTCCCGTCTGGGCGAAATCAAACTCAACCCGTGGCGGGACGGGTTCCAGAATCTGTTCTTCCTACTCAAGAAGCGCTTTGCGAGACGCTGATCCGGCACATGCTCTCCGACGTATCGATTGTGATTCCGAACTGGAACGGAGCCGGCCGGCTTACCCGGGCCATCCGGTCCGCACAATCGCAAACTCTTGCACCGAAAGAGATTCTGGTCGTGGACAACGGCTCCACGGATTCCTCCTGTCAGGACGCCACCGACGCCGGAGCGCTCGTCCTGCGCTTTGAACAGAACACCGGCTTCAGCCGCGCCGTGAATGCGGGCGTCGGCGAGTGCTCCACCCAATGGGTCGCCATCGTGAATAATGACGTCGTCCTGGAACCCACCTGGCTCGAGAATCTTCTGGAGGGCTGCGGGCCCGATACCGCCTATGCTTCGGGTAAAATTCTCAATGCAGGCGAACATTCGGTGATCGACGGCACCTACGATCTGCTGTCGTGGTCCGGGTGCGCCTGGCGGGCCGGCCATGGAGCAAGCGCCGTGTTGTTCAACGAACCCCGCGATGTTCATTTCGTCCCCTTAACGGCAGCGCTCGTACAGCGCGACATCTTCCTGCGCATAGGTGGCTTGGATACCCGCTTTGAGTCCTACCTGGAAGACATCGACTTCTGCCTGACCTGCGCAACCACCGGTCTGAAGGGGCGCTACGTCCCTCAAGCCATCGCCTACCACGAGGGCAGCGCCACGCTCGGCGCCTGGAGCCCGAGGATGGTCGAGTTGCTGTCCCGCAACCAGGTATATCTCGTGGCCAAGCACTTTCCTAACCGTTTGACCCGGGCCGTGTTAGCCGGACAACTGCTATGGGGCTTGCTGGCCTGGAAACGCGGAACTGGAATGGCTTGGCTGAAAGGCAAGTGGAGGGGCCTGAAGTCCGCGCACAGCCTGCGCCCGTCGAAGATCGAAGCGGCTCTTCTGCGGTCCATCCTGCAGGAATCGGAGGATGAGATCCGGAAACTCCAAACAGGGCAGAACGATACCTTCTGGGAGCAGTATTTCCGCTGGAGGGGCCGGTGAGATTAGGCGCGGTTCTCGTCGCCTTCAACTCCGCTGATCATATCGAAAAGTGTATAGAGTCATGCCTGCAGTTCCGGACTGAGTTCGCAGCGGGCATTGTCGTCATCGACAATGCATCCACCGATGGAACCGCTGCAATATCGCGGTCGCGTGACGGTGTGTGGACCGTGGAAAACCCCACCAATCGCGGATTCGCGGGAGCGGTGAACCAGGGCATCGGCCTGCTGAGTTCCGCCGACGCCATCCTGATCCTGAATCCCGATGTGATCCTCCTCGACAGCCCATCTATTCTGGCAGCCGAGTTTGCCGACGCCAAAGTGGCGGCCGCCGGCGGCCAGCTGCTCAATTCGAATGGCGAAGCTCAGGCCGGATTCCAGGTGCGCCGGTTTCCCAGTGCCCTCACACTGGTTTTTGAAAACCTGGGCCTCAACAAAATTTGGCCGGGCAATCTGGTGAATCGACGCTATCGGTGTCTCGATCTCCAACCGGGAAAAACCGCCGACGTGGAACAGCCCGCGGGCGCATGTTTATTGCTGCGCAGAGAAGCCTGGGCCGCTGTGCGAGGCATGGATGAAGGTTTCTTTCCTGTTTGGTTCGAAGATGTGGATCTGCTGCGGAGATTGGCGTCAGTAGGGTGGAAGGCCCGCTATGTATCTTCGTTTTCAGCCCGTCACGAAGGAGGGCATTCCGTCAACGCAGTAGAGTGGAGCAACCGGCAGCTATACTGGTGTGGTAGTCTGCTGAGGTATGCAGCAATCCACTGCTCCACGATTGGGTTGTGGGCGGTCGGGGTTTCTGTATTGTTGGGTTGGATTCCGCGAGCGGTAACGGGGATGTTTCTGCAGCGGTCTTTCCGGCATTTGATTGAGTATGTAAAACTGTTTAGGCTTGTAGGTGCCTATCTAACGGCGGGACGCTCGGAGGCGCGCCTGCCCTAGAAGGACTTACCGGTCAGATCAGGGGACTGTGGGCCTAACGGTTCTTGAGAGGGAACCCATGGGCAGGATGCCAAAACTGCATGGCAAGTAACGACTTAGTCTCGGTCACGTTAGTGACCTACAACAGCGGCCGATATATCAAGCGGTGCCTGGAATCGGTACTGGCCCAAAAGGGACCACAGATCGAGATTGTCGTAGTCGACAATAACTCGACGGACGGCACACGCGACATTCTCGAACAATACGAGGACCGCTGCCATATACTTTACAACTCCAGCAATTTGGGGTTTGCAGCCGCACAGAATCAGGCCATTCAACTTTCCCGCGGGGATTGGGTTCTGACCCTGAACCCTGATGTGTTGTTGATGCCCTCCTTTATCCAGGCCCTGCTGGAAGCAGGGCGCCTCGATAATCGTATCGGCACAGTCTGCGGAAAACTGTTGACCATGAGCCCTGATTTCGACATCGACGCCAGGCCTCGAGTCGATTCTACGGGCATCTACTTCACCCCCAACCTGCGGCACCTCGACCGCGGCAGCCTGGAAATTGATAACGGCCACTACCTGAAGCGCGAGTATGTGTTCGGCGCAACAGCGGCGGCGGCCCTCTACCGGCGATCCATGATTGAGGACATCGCCATCGACGGCGAGTTCTTCGACACGGATTTCTTTGTCTACCGGGAAGATGCCGATGTCGCCTGGCGGGCGCAACTTCTGGGCTGGCGTTGTCTTTACACCCCCTATGCGCGCGGCTATCACGTGCGCGCGGTTCTGCCGGGCAACCGGCGGGCCTTACCGAAGCAGATCAACATGCATTCGGTGAAGAATCGCTTCCTCATGCGCATCAAGAACATGACAGGCGATCTCTACAGGAAGCACTGGTTGTCGATCACCGCTCGGGATCTGGTGGTGGTAACCTGCTGCCTCGTCTACGAACACTATTCGCTGCGGGCCTTTGCCAAGGTCCTCCAGTCGTGGAAACGGGTCTGGTCCAAGCGCAGCGAAATCATGGCGCGGCGCCGCGTCACCGACGAGTATATGGCCGGCTGGTTCCACTACAATCCGGTCAGCCGTCCGGCTCCCAAGAAGGGCTCGGCGGCGATGGCCCCGGCCCGTTCCGATACGCAAGTGGCGGAGAGTTGACTGCGGGCCGGTGGAGAGCACTACCCATTCCGGTTCGCTTCGCATAGCACTGCTGGGCACACGCGGCATTCCTGCCCGTTACGGCGGGTTTGAGACGTTCGCCGAGGAATTGTCCACTCGGCTGGTCCAACGTGGCCACGAGGTGACCGTTTATTGCCGGGATGAACACGAACAGGCAGAGTATCGCGGGGTGCACTTGCGCCACATCCCCCCTGTTCGGCATAAGTACCTGGAAACGCTGGTCCACACCTTTGTCTCGACCATCGATTTGATGCGCCGCCCAAAACAGGTGGCACTCTACTGCAACGGCGCGAATGCCATCTTCACTGCGTTCGCGCGCCTCGCCGGCATGCCGACCGCGCTGAATGTGGACGGACTGGAACGGAAGCGGAAGAAGTGGAATGCTCTGGCGCGCGCGTGGTATCTGATGTCCGAGGCGCTGTCCACGTTCTGTCCCACAGAGATCGTCACCGATGCTGTGCAGATTCGTGAGTACTACCGCTCCCGATATGGGGCCGACTCAACATTTATCTCCTACGGAGCGCCCACGGGAACGGTCGAGACCGACGAAGCGCTGAGACAACTTGGCCTGGAACGCCGCCGGTACTTTCTCTATGTCACACGCTTCGAACCGGAGAACAATCCGTTGATGGTGCGGCGGGCATTCGAAAGGGTGGAAACGGACCTCAAACTTGCTTTGATCGGCGACGCACCCTATGCGGCGGACTACATCCGCCAAGTCCGTGACACGACCGACCCGCGAGTTGTCCTCCCCGGTACAATCTTCGGCGAAGGCTATCACGAACTGCAATCACACAGCTTCGCCTACATTCATGCAACGGAAGTGGGGGGAACCCACCCCGCGCTCATCGAAGCGATGGGCCGGGGCGCCTTAATCCTGTATCTCATGACGCCCGAGAATCACGAAGTGGCCGGAGGAGCAGGACTGCCCTTCCACAATGAAGTGGAGCTCTCCGAATTGATTCGCGAAGTGCTGCGAATGCCGGAGGAGGAACGCGAACGTCGACGAGCAGCGTCTCTCAAACGGGTACAGGAGCGCTACAGTTGGGATGCGGTAACCGATGCCTATGAGGACCTGTTCCGGCGCCTTCTGGCGCGTTAGCCATGTACCGCATCTGGGTTGAAATCTCGCTCGACCAACTGGCGGCCAACTACCACGCCGTGCGGCTGGTGGTGGGCGAGGGCGTGGTGGTGGCTCCGGTGCTGAAAGCGGATGCCTACCGGCACGGGTCCGTGGAAGTCGCTCACCGGCTGCAGCAGGAAGGGGCCCAGTGGGTCGCTGTGAGCAATGCCGAAGAGGGTGTCGTCCTGCGCGAATCCGGCATACGGCTGCGCATTCTGGTGATGGGCGATTTCCTGCCCCATGAGCGGGACGCTTTGGTCGAATATTCTCTCACTCCGGTAATCCACTCCCTGGAGCGACTGAAAGAGTACGATCGGATGGCCGAAGCCCTGGATCGCATCCTGCCCTGCCACCTAAAACTCGATACGGGTATGGGGCGGCTGGGCGTGCGGGCGACTCCGCAGCAGACGGCTGAGTCCGTGGCCGCCGCGCGCCATCTGTACGTGGAAGGTCTGATGACACACTTTGCCTCTGCCTCAGACTTCAGCACATCCCAGACCGCCGAACAGATCGCCCGCTACGAGGATGTGTTGCAAACAATGGGGCAAATGGGCATCCAGCCTCCGTTGCAGCACCTGGGCAGCAGCGCGACGATCGCCTATGGAATCCGCCAGGCGTTCGGGACGATGGTCCGCCCGGGGCTGGCCATCTATGGGTACATCACGCCCAGCAAGGGTGCTGCCCCTCAACCCGAGCTCAATGTGCTGCCCGCCCTGACGTGGAAGAGCCGTCTGGTGGAGATCAAGGAGATCCCGGAGGGAGCCCAGGTCGGCTATGGAGCAACCTGGCGGACCCAGCGCACAACCCGGCTGGGCATCGTGGCCGCCGGGTACGCCGACGGCATCCCGCATGCGCTGTCGAACCGCGGCCAGGTGATTGTGGACGGTTACCTGGCTCCAATCGTCGGTGCCGTTTCCATGGATCTCATCACCGTCGACCTCAACGGTGTTCCGCCGGCCCGGGTTGGAGACACGGTCACGCTGTTGGGACGAGAGAACGGCGTCCGGTGGGACGCCGAAGACATCGCAGCCGCGGCTGGAACCATCAGCTATTCGGTCTTGTGCGGGATCGGCAACCGGGTCAAACGGGTCTACGTGTGAGGGCAGGGCATTAGACCTTGCGATCCCTGTCGGGCACCCAGCGCTCGAGCACGGCAGCCAGGCCGGCCATCTGTATGGGCTTGGCCAGATAGTCGGACATTCCGGCCTGCAGGCACTGCTCACGATCGCCGTGCATCGCATTCGCTGTCAACGCAATGATGGGCACCTGGTGTTCCTCAATCAGATTCCTGCGCAAAAGCCTCGTCGTTTCAAGCCCATCCATTCCGGGCAGGCGCCAATCCATCAGAATCAGATCAAAGGTGAACGACTGCGCCTTCCGCAGGGCTTCATGACCATCGCCGGCTACATCCACTTCGCAGCCCAGCCGTTCCAGCATCCTCTGCACAAGCCTCTGGTTGATCGCGTTGTCTTCGACAACAAGAACACGGGCCATGGACGAACTCAGCTGTTCGGCGGGCCGGACATCGTTGTGTTGCTCCATCGTGTTATCGGCCGGGCGCAAGGGCAGGGCGAGAGTAAATTGCGACCCTTCACCTGGCCTGGAATTGACCTCAATTGTCCCGCCCATCAGAGCGGCCAGCTTGCGCGAGATCACGAGGCCCAGTCCCGTGCCGTCGTGGCGCCGGGAGGGTGAGGAATCCAGTTGGATGAAGCTCTGGAACAACTGGGGCAGTTTCGAGGCGGGGATGCCGCTGCCCGTGTCGCGGACCTGGATGCTCAGGTCCACCAGGTCCTTGGCGCGCGGAAAGACCTCGACCCGGACCGTGACACTGCCCCGGTCTGTGAATTTGACAGCATTGCCAACCAGATTGGCAACAATCTGGCGGATCCGCAGTTCATCGCCAACCAGAACAGGCAGCCGCGCCGGCATTTCCACATCGAGCGAAATCCCCTTGTGCAAAGCTTTGGGGCGGAACAACCGGACCACTTCCTGGCAGACTTCGGCTACCCGGAAGGGTGTCGCCTGAACCTGCAGCTTGCCCGATTCCACTTTGGCGAGATCGAGAATGTCGTTGATCAGGTCCAGCAGGCGGCGGCCGGAGACGTCGATGGTCTCGGCATACTCACGCTGCTCAGCGGTCAGCGGCGTGCGGAGCATCAACTCGGCCATGCCCAATACTCCGTTCATGGGCGTGCGGATCTCATGGCTCATATTCGCCAGAAAGGCCGACTTCGCCCGGCTGGCTTCTTCCGCGGCGCGTTTGGAAGCGAACAGGCGGCGCTCTTCCCAGACCAGAATCAGGACTGTGCAGATCAGGATCCCGAGGCACCATTTCAGCAGCCAGGTCTGGCGCTTCAGATCCTGCAGGGCGAAGAGGGCGACGCTTTGGCCACTGGCTAAGGTATTCCAATTTAGAACGATGGAGGCGAAGGTGCCATCCGTGACCATACGGCCAATCTCTTCGTGAAAGACATCGGCCACCTGTTGAGCGGCACGATCGTCCCTTCGCGCACCGACCCCGTAGTAGCCCGCAGCCTCTTCGAGATGATGGAGACGGACCCGCATGTCACTGCAGGCTTCCCTCTTGAGGTTGAGGACGGAATCACCCATTCCATCCCCCACCAATGCCACGTCCACCTCGCCCTTGCACATCGCCTGCATGGCCGCGGTCTGGTCGGGCGGGCGGATGATCTGTCCTCCGGGCGCCAGCCGCTCAATCACGCCATCGATGACCACTCCTGCCCGGGCTGCCACCTTTTTCCCGGCGAAGTTTCCGTCGAACGGCACTCCGTCCCTGGTGATCGCCCAAAAGGTGATCTTCATGTAGGGATCGCTGAGATAGTAAAGCTTGCGCGTCTCCGGAAAGTCACCAACCAGAGGCCAGATGTCCAGATTGTGCCGGTTGTTCGGATCGCGAGGCCCCTCGGGGGCATAGACCCATTCCAGCCGGATCCCCCGCCGCTGCGCCGCGACGGAGATGGTCTCGATGATGGAGCCGTGGGGTTTGCCGTCCGGACCGAGTTTGGAACCGGGCGGCCAGTTGCCGAAGCCGACACGAAAGGTCCGGCTGTGAGTCTGGTCACGGAGCTGCCACAGTCCGGCCGCGCCTAACAGGCACACGATGACCAGAGAAACCCACCAATACCGCCGCGCAGAACTCACCTTGAGAGTCTATCGACGGATCCCGGTGAAACCTATACAACCAGTCCAGTATTGACTAGACGTCGAGGTTGCGCACATCCAAGGCATTGTCCTCAATGAACTTGCGGCGTGCCTCGACGTTCTCGCCCATCAGGGTCGTAAAGATCTCTTCGCACTCGACGGCGTCTTCCAGTTTCACTTCCAGAAGCGTTCGCGAGTCGGCGTTCATGGTCGTTCCCCAGAGTTGATCCGGGTTCATTTCGCCAAGACCTTTGTAGCGTTGGACGGCGCAATCCCGCGTGCCTTCGCTCTTCAGATACGCGATGAGCTCACGCCAGTTGGCAATGGTCTCACGCCGGGCATCCTTCACCACAACGAAAGGCGGTTGGTTAAACTTCTGCGTCTGCTTGGCCAGGACGCGCAGCCGCTTGTACTCCGGCATCGACGCGAGTTCGATGCCGACCGTGCGGTCACCATGGGAATCGTCGTGATAGATGATCTTGAACGCCGAGTGCTCTTCGTCCGGTTCGACGCGGGCCTTCAGGCGGGGTCCCTGAAGGACGGCCGCCACTTTGCGCAGCTCTTCCTCGTTGGCAAAGTCGGTCTTGGTATCCAGGGCGAAGTCGGGATTGGCCAGGGCCTCCACGACCACGGTTTCCCTCATCCGGCGCTCCAGGCGCGTAAAGAGGATCTGGAATTCGTCCAAGGACATCAGGAAGTTACGAAGCTCCCCACCTTCCAGGCGCAGCGAGCCGTTCTCACCGGAGAGCACATGAACGTTCTCGGTGGCCCGGCGGAGGATCTCGCGAACGAACTCTTCGTCGTTCTTGATGTACTTTTCGCTCTTGCCCTTCTTGATGCGGTAGAGCGGCGGCTGAGCGACGTACACGTGGCCGCGGGTGATCAACTCCTGCATGTGGCGGAAGAAGAACGTCAACAGAAGGGTGCGGATGTGGCTGCCGTCGACGTCGGCGTCCGTCATTAGGATGATCTTGTGGTAGCGGAGCTTGCTGGCGTCGAAGTCTTCCTTGCCGATGCCCGTACCGATGGCAGTGATCATGGCGCGGATTTCGTCGTGACCCAGCATCTTGTCGTAGCGGGCCTTTTCGACGTTGAGAATCTTACCCTTGAGGGGCAGGATCGCCTGGTACTTGCGGTCGCGACCGGTTTTGGCCGTGCCGCCGGCCGACTCGCCTTCGACCAGGAAGAGTTCGCAACGGGCGGGATCTTTTTCCTGGCAATCAGCCAGTTTGCCGGGCAGGCCGCCGGAATCGAGCGCACCCTTGCGGCGCGTGAGTTCCCGGGCCTTGCGGGCGGCTTCGCGGGCGCGGGCCGCTTCCACGGCCTTGCCGATAATCTTCTTCATCACGGCCGGGTTCTTGTCGAAGAACTCGGTGAGTTTCTCATTCACCAGCGCCTGCACCAGGCCGCCGATGTCCGAGTTGAGCTTGCCCTTGGTCTGGCCCTCAAACTGAGGTTGGGGCAGTTTGACGCTGACTACCGCAGTGATGCCTTCCAGAACGTCGTCGCCGGAGAGGTTGGCGTCCTTCACTTCCTTGAAAAGACCTGCTTGCCGGGCGCAGAAGTTCAGCGTACGGGTGAGGGCGGTGCGGAAGCCAGTGAGGTGGGTGCCGCCATCCTTGGTGTTGATGTTATTGGCGTACGAAAAGATCTGATCTGAATAGCTGTCGTTCCACTGCATCGCGATGTCGATGCCGAGGGTGCCGCCGTTGGGCATCTCGCGCTCGCCTTCGATGCTGATGGGCTTCTCATGCAGGACGTTCTTGCCTCGATTGAGGTGCTTGATGAACTCGGCGATGCCACCGGAGTAGAAGAACTCGTGGGATTTGACAGGCTCGACGCGCTCGTCGGTGAGGGTGATCTTGAGGCCGCGGTTCAGAAAGGCAGTTTCGCGCAGACGGGTGGCCAGGGTGTCGAAGTTGAACTTCGTCGCCTCCATGATGGTTCCGTCGGCCTTGAATGTGATCTTTGTGCCTGTTTTGTTGGCCTTACCGGTGCGGGTCAACGGGCCTTTGGGCAGGCCGCGTTCATAGTCCTGCTCCCAGGTGGCCTTCTCGCGCCAGATTTCGAGGTGCAGCGTCTCAGACAGGGCATTGACGCAGCTCACGCCGACGCCGTGCAAACCACCAGACACTTTGTAGGTGTTGGCATCGAACTTGCCGCCGGCGTGGAGCTTCGTCATGACGATCTCCGCCGCAGATACGCCAAACTCTTCCTTGATGCCCACAGGGATTCCGCGGCCATTGTCGATGATGGTGATGGAATCATCGATGTGGATTGTCACCTGAATCTCGGTGCAATAGCCGGCCATGGCCTCGTCGACGGAGTTATCAACAACTTCGTAGACAAGATGATGCAGCCCCATTTCACTGGTGGAGCCGATATACATGGCGGGGCGGAGGCGCACGGCCTCCAGACCCTCCAGAACCTTAATGCTGCTGGAATCGTAGTTGCCAGGAGTGCTCAAAACTGTCTAATCCTTGTTTCCACCGCTCGCATCATGGTCAGATGCGCATGGGCATCACGACATAGCGGTACTTGTAGTCAACGCCTTCGCCGGAGGGGGTCAACTCGCCGGCGCTTTGCGCGTCCTTGAAGTGGAAGGCCACCTTGGCCTCGGGCACGGCGCGCAGGAACTCCAACAGATACTGTGCATTGAAACCGATCTCGACCGTGGGGCCGCCGTATTCCACTGCCAGGCTCTCTTCCGACTCGCCGCTCTCCGAGAGCGAGGAATGAATGGTGGCTTCGTTGTCGGCGAAGCGCACTTTGATGGCGCGAGAGCGCTCATCGGAAAACTGGGCCACGCGTTCAATGGAGGCGCGGAGTTCGTCCCGTTCAATGGCCACAGTGTGGCTGTGGGACTTCGGCAGAACGCGTTCGAAATCGGGGAAGTTGCCGGTGAGCTTCCTGCTGATCAGCAGGCGGGCGCCAACCTGGAAGAACAGGTGATTGTCATCGCCCGAGAAGTCGACCGCAGCATCCTTCGTTTCGGAATCCGAAGCCAGCTTAAGGATCTCAGCCATGGCCTTACGGGGCAGCAGAGCCTTGTAGTTGGTCTCGCTCTGCATGGGGTTCTCACACTCGACCAAAGCCAGGCGGTGACCGTCGGTGGCGACCATCGTGATGGTCTTGCCCTTCACCTGTAGTAAGGCTCCGTTGAGCGTAAACCGGGATTCCTCTGCAGAAATGGCGAAAATCGTCTTGGAAATCATGCTGCTGAGCAGCGCGAGAGGAAGCTGGGCGAGCGCTTCCGGCATTTCGGGCAGCTCGGGGTAGCTTTCCCTGGACATGCCGGCGATGCGCGTTTTGGACCGGCCACAGGTGAGGCTGGCCCAGTGGTTGTCACTGAACTTGACCACCACATCGGCGTCGGGCAAGAGGCGGACATAGTCCAGCAGCTTCTTGGCGGGGATGGTGCCGGCTCCGGCCGACTTCACTTTCGCGGGTGTCGAACAACGGATGCCCAACTCCAGGTCCGTGGCGGTCAGCGTGAGCCGCTCACCGGACAGCTCCAGCAGGACATTCGAAAGGATTGGAATCGTAGTCTTCTTCTCAACCACGCCTTGCGACAGATTCAGCTCGCGAACGAGATCGGCTTTGCTGACGGTGAACTCCATGGAACCGTTTCCCCTTCTGGTCGGACCCTACGCCTACTGCTATCTCTCTCTCATTGAACAGATCCTATTGCTTCTAGGATTCGTAGGACCTGTGGAAATGTAGATTTCTCTCTAAATTATACAAAACTCTGAGCCTTGACGGATCCGCGAAGTGTGAAAAGTAACGTTGGAACCGCCGGATCTTCCGGCGGGCTCCCAGATCCTCACAGGAGTGCAAAGGGTCTGTGGAGCCGCCGTTGTGGAAAACTGTGGAAATCTAATTGAATGAATCGGATACGCTGTGGATCAGCCTGTTCAAATCAGGGTCGGACTGACGCAGCTCCTCCACTTTCCGAATGGAATGGAGGACCGTGGTGTGGTGCTTACCCCCAAAGTGGCGTCCGATCTCGGGCAGGGAAGCAGGCGTGAGCTCTTTGCAGATGTACATAGCCACCTGGCGCGGCCGGGCGATCTCGTGGGCGTTCGTCTTCTGTTTCAGTTGGGATGGCTGCAGGTTGTAGCGTTCGGCCACGGCGCGGACGACGGCGTCGATTGTGATGCGGCGCTCCGGTCCCGGCAACAGCTGCTTAAGGGCCTGCTGGGCCATCGGCAGATTGATTGGGATATTGGTGACCGAGGAGTACGCCAGAAGCTTCGTCCAGGCGCCTTCCAGTTCACGCACGCTCGACTTCGTTTTGGTGGCGATGTAGATGCGGACATCCTCGGGCAGACGGATGCCTTCCATCTCGGCCTTCTTATCGAGAATGGCCATTTTGGTCTCCAGGTCAGGCGGCTGGACGTCGACCATCAGACCCCATTCGAACCGCGAACGGAGACGCTCGACCAGGCCCGGGGTGTTTTTGGGCATCTGGTCACTGCTGATCACGATCTGCTTCTGGTGGTCGTAGAGCTCATTGAAGGTGTGGAAGAACTCTTCCTGGGTGCGTTCCTTGCCGGCCAGCGAATGGATGTCGTCAATCAGCAGGGCATCGGCGGTGCGATAGTGCTGATGAAAGGCGGCCATGCGATCGGTGCGAATGCAATGGATCATCTCATTCATAAACCGCTCACCCGAGGTGTAGACCAGGCGCAGGGCGCCGTGGTTGTCGATGAGGGCGCGGCCGATGGCATGGATGAGGTGAGTCTTGCCCATACCGCTTCCGCCGTATATGAAGAGAGGGTTGTAGCTCTTGGAGGGTGAGTTGGCAACCGCCAGGGAAGCCGCATGAGCAAACTGATTGCAGGAACCCACCACGAAGGACGAAAACGTGAGGCGGGGGTTCAACTGACTGTTGACGGCCGGGAATTCAGGCGCGGGCGCGGCGGCGGTCCCACTGACGGGCCGGGCGGCATGGCGGTCAACGAGCGGCGCCGACAACGGGGCGAGCTCATAATGGATTTCTGCGACGGGAAGCTGCAGTTCACGGATGGCCGTGGCCACCTTCGGCGCATACTCGCTCTCCAGCCAGATCTTTGTCACCTCGTCTGGTACTGCCACGCGTAACCTTGATCCGTCCAGTTCCAGGAACTCTGTGCGAGAAACCCAGTTCTGGTAGGCCTCCGAGGTTAACTTGTGGTGGAGCTGTTCTTTGATTGCTTCCCACGTATTCTTTTCCAACATCGAGTCACAATACTCCCACGGAATTTCCACAGGGTGGAAAAGTCGACAGAAACAGATTTATGGATTGGCTGGAGGCGACCGTTCTGTCTGGCGTCGTTGATCGGGAGTGTCCTCCCGCAGCGTACGCCGCCGCCCAAGCGAAGATCAGAATAGCACAATTCACAGGGCATCAAGCACCGCCTCTCACATATTTGTAACCGTTTAAAAACAAAGGAATATCTACGTTTGAAGGGGTTGTGGAAATCGCTCGCATTTCCGTCGGATTTTGTTCTGGGGAAGCTGCAAGAGGCTGAACGGATTGGTACTATCCGAGCCTTCGGTAACGGCGGCCGGAAGCCCGGATTTGACAGATCGGGGGTGGTCGAGCCACAATTAAAAAGTCACAGCGAGCGGGAGTAACTCAGCTGGTAGAGTGCGACCTTGCCAAGGTCGATGTCGCCGGTTCGAATCCGGTCTCCCGCTCCAATTCGACCACCTCTTCCCCCTTCGATAGCCTCCGTTCGATCCCCCTATCCGCGCTGCGCGCCCAACTCCACTGTCAACCTGATCTTCACAAACATCGTCAGTATCGGTGTATGCGACGACTGCTGTTCCTCCTGGCCATTCCGCTGGCTGCCGCGGCTCCGCAACTGACGGAAGAACAACGCATCGAACATCTGCTGGCCCGGGCCACTTTCGGGGCACGGCCGGGAGATGTGGAGAACATGAAGCAAGTCGGATGGAAAAAGTGGCTGGACCTGCAGCTCCATCCTGGACGTCTTCAGGAGGATTCGCAGTTAGAGGAGCGCCTACGGCCGCTGGAGTCGCTGCGCATGTCGAGCGAGGAGCTTGCCCGGACATATCCCAGGCCCAAACCCAAAAAAAATTTTTCGGCGGCGGACGCTCCGCGTCCGCCCCGGCCTAATCGGCCGGGCTTCCGCATGGCGGAAGCAACCACACAGCAACGTCGCGACTTCCTTCTGGAACAGGCGCCTCCGCGGGTGATTGCCTACGATCTATCGGAGGCTAAAGTGCTGCGGGCCGTGTATTCCAACCGCCAGTTGGAGGAGGTCCTCACGGATTTCTGGTTCAACCACTTCAATGTGTTTTTCGACAAGGGCGCCGACCGTTACCTCATCACTTCGTACGAGCGGGACGCCATCCGTCCCAACGTTCTCGGCAAATTCAAGGATCTGCTGATTGCGACGGCCAGACACCCGGCGATGCTCTTTTATCTGGACAACTGGCAGTCCGTTGCGCCGGGCTCGCAGCCTCGTCAAAAGCAGCGTGGTTTGAATGAGAATTATGCCCGCGAGCTCATGGAGCTTCACACTCTGGGGGTGGATGGGGGCTATTCCCAAAAGGACATCGTCGAGGTGGCGCGCTGTTTCACGGGCTGGACGATCCGGCGGCCCCAACAGGGTGGGGAATTTTACTTCGCGCCGCGGTTGCACGATAGGGGGGAGAAGACAGTCCTGGGCGTCAGGATCCCCGCTGGCGGCGGCGAGGAGGATGGCCTCAAGGTTCTGGACCTTCTGGCCAGGCACCCTTCCACCGCTCGTTTTCTGAGCCACGAACTGGCTGTGCGCTTCGTCAGCGACAACCCACCTGCGGCGTTCGTGGACCGAATGGCGAAGGAGTATCTGAAAAGCGGCGGAGATCTGCGCGCAGTAGTCCGGACGATGTTTGAGTCAAAGGAATTCTGGTCGGCCGAGGCCTACAAGAGCAAAATAAAATCGCCTTTAGAATTCGTCGCCAGCGCTGTTCGCGCTGGCGAAGCGAACGTCACCTTCGGCTTCGGCCTCGCCCAAGTTGTGGACCGCCTGGGGCAGCCGTTGTACCGGAAGGCTGAGCCTACGGGCTACTCGAACAAATCGGAAGAATGGGTGAATTCCTCGGGGCTCGTAGCCCGCCTGAACTTCGCCAGTGCTCTGGCGGCGAATCGCGTGCCGGGGATCAAGGTGGATGCGGCGAAATACAAGGACGCCGGCGCAGTGTGGGGCTCGCCGGAATTCCAGAAACGTTGAAAGGGGCTTGGCGATGTCGACACGTAGGGTATTCCTCAAGAATTCCGCGCTGGCTCTGTTCGGCGTGGGGGCGGCTCCTCAATGGCTGGCACGAGCCGCGGGCGGTCCAGAGCGGAAGAAGATTCTGGTAGCGGTGCTGCAGCGTGGAGCGGCGGACGGCCTGAACATCGTCGTGCCGCATGGCGACAGGCGGTATGCCGAATTGCGGCCCACCATCGGCATCGCGCGAGACAAGGTGATCGACCTTGATGGCTTCTTCGGCCTGCATCCGCAGCTGGAGCCGTTGAAGCCGTTATACGACGCGAAGCAGATCGCCATCGTACACGCCACGGGCTCGCCAGATGCGACAAGGTCGCATTTCGATGCGCAGGACTACATGGAAAGCGGGACGCCGGGCTTGAAGTCCACCAGCGACGGTTGGATGAACCGCGCGCTACCGCGCGAAACGAACCCATCCCCGCTGCGGGCGGTGAGCGCCAGCGGGAATCTTGCGAAGACACTGCGCGGGCCGCAGGCCGCTGTTGCCATCGGGAACCTAAACGACTTCCAGGTCCGCGACCGCAAGATGGCGGGAGACTACCAGTCCATGTACGAGACCTCCGGCGACGCGCGGCTGCAGACCGCCGGCAAGGAGACGTTCGAGGCGATTCGCATGCTGGAGTCCGTCCGGCGCGCGAATCCTTCTCCGGAGAATGGAGCAGTGTATCCGCGCGGACGGCTGGGCCGGAGCCTGCACCAGGTCGCGCAGCTTGTGAAGGGCAACGTCGGCCTGGAAGCGGCCTTCGCCGACATGGGCGGCTGGGATCATCACACCAACGAAGTTCCGCAGATGGAGAACCAGTTGCGCGAGTTCGGGCAGGCGCTGGCGGCGTTCCACCGCGATCTAGGCGATCGCATGGAAGAGGTAGTCGTCGTCACGATGTCGGAGTTCGGACGGACCGCGCGCGAGAACGGAACGCGCGGTACCGACCATGGCCATGCCAATGTGATGTTCGCGTTGGGCGGCAGCATTCACGGCGGCCGGGTTGCCGGGCGGTGGCCAAGTCTTGAGGCCGCACAGCTCTATGAAGGCCGCGATCTCGCCGTCACCACGGACTTCCGTGATGTGCTGGGCGAGATTGTGACGACACACCTTGGGCGCAGGGATCTACAGACCGTATTTCCGGGGTTCCGGACCGGCGCTGCACCTGGGTTGTTTCAGGGTTGAGTGGTTTAAGCGGCCCGGCCTAAGGGCGGTTGTCCGGCGGGCTGAGCGGTCACCCGCACAGGCAGAGTTGTTACCGTGTGAACCGGCTTACGCTGCTCTTCCCACGGGACAGCATAGGTGCGGAGGCATTCAGGGCAGCGATATTGACCATTGACGGGCCACATGGGTGCAGGATGCATGGCCCGGCACCAGGCTGTGGCGGCCTTTTCCCAAAGTTGTGAAGACCGATTGTTCCAGGAGTGGAACATAAAGGCCCCTCCCTTCATTCCTATTGATGAGAGCGCAACCTTCGGGGTTTCATCGTCGTTGGATGTACCGGCACCAGACTGCGCGGCATATGATAGACGCATGCGACGCCGAAGCCTGTTTGCCCTGCCCGCCCTGTTGCCTGCCGCCCTGGCGGCCCCGAAGACACCGCCCCTGGCTGAGAAGATCAGTGCCTTCGGGTTGGAGTGGGACGTCATCGCCGCCGCCGATTGGAAGGTCAGCGCTTCGGAGTTGGAACTGGTGGTGCCCCGGCCGCAGGAAGCGAATCCGCGTCGGCCGGTTCAGTTCGCTCTGGCGCAGACTGAGCCGCTCGCAAAGTTCACGCTGGACGTGGAAGTCAAGCGCAAGCCGGGCAAGGGCTCGCTGGTGCTGGTTTACGCGTGGCAGAAGGACGGGTACTTCGACTATGTCCACCTGTCGAACGACTCGCCGGAGAAGGTCGAGGTGCACAATGGCATCTTCCATTGCTTCAATGGAGACCGCGTGCGCATCAGTCCCACCAAGGGGCCAGGCACTCTGTTGTCAGAGGACTGGTACAAGGTGAAGATCACCTACGACGCCTCCAAGGGCCTTGTGGAGTGTTGGGTCAACGCGCAGACATCGCCCGCGCTGAAGGGGATCGATCTGAGCCTGGGCGCCGGCCGCATCGGGCTCGGCAGCTTCTTCGATACAGGTTCCTTCCGCAATTTCAAACTGACCAAGGGCTAAGCCCGGCTACCACGACACCTGCTCGCCGCCGGTGAAGACGAACATGAGAATGCCGTCGCCGGCATTGCTCAGGTCGACGGGCACAAGCTTGCCTTCATATGGCTTGCTGATCTTCAAAGTCGACAGGACCTTCTTTGGCTCACGAACACCCGCGGCGCGAAACAGGTCGCCCAGGCTTCCGCCGACCGGCACATACAGACTGCGCTGATTGGCCTGCACGAGAAGTTCAGGGCCGATGACCGTATCTTTGGGGACGCCGACACAGGCGATGCCGCGCGTGCCGGCCGTGGCGCAGAATGCTTCCGGATTCTCATTGAATTCCGCGGTGGCGGATTCCAGCGCCGCCTGCGATCCAGCGGCAAGGACGGCAATTCGGCGGTCGGCCTGGATGCTCCAGGATCGGAAGAACAGGCGCAGATAGGTTGCCCCGGCCGGCAGGTGCAGCAGTTCGGAATCGACGGCCGCACCTTGTGTGATAGTGCCGGCGGTGTTGCTCTCCGAAGTTCCGGCTGAGACTTCCACGCCTCCGCGAGTGGCGGGCTTCAGCAGATAGAATGAGGTCCGGTAGCCGGTGACCTGGCCGTTGGAGCGGATTGGTTCGACGCCCGTCAGGCGGAACTTCGCATCCACATCGATGTAGCCGTTCATGGCGAACTCGCCATAGCGCAGGCGGAAGGCCGTCGATGTAGGAATGGGGAGGTTGTCGATGACCCGCTGGGCGAGCTGTGGGATCTCGGTGGGCGCGAGACAGCCTTCTGTTTGCTGTTTGACCAAAGATGGCAGGAAGTCTTCGCGGAACCAGTTTCGGGCGAGGACAGTCTCACTCGAGAGACCTTGCGGTCCTTTGCTTCCTTCCGCGGCGACCAGCGATCCCGGTGTGGCGACGAGCGAATCCGGCAAAGCGCGCACCACGGCATTGCGGCCCTTCCAGCGGAACGACACCTCGCGCGCCTCCAGGCGGCAGGCCGCATTCCTGGTTTTGGCGGCGCGCGCGTTCCTGAGCGTGAACTCGGGCCCTGGCGGGCGCGGCGGGTTTAGCGTCAAAGTGCGGCCCGTACCGACGAGGCGCCACGTCTTCGCGCCAGGTTGCCGGGCTGCGCAGCCCGTGAGGAGGAGTGCGCCCAGGCTGGCAGCTGACGCAAGAATCAGGCCTGTTCGTCTGCGATTGATCATACGGAGAAATCCATGCTGAGGATTTGGACACCGCTGGTAGCCGTCCCGGTTTCCATTTGTCTGGCCCAGCCAGGGGCAGTGTACTTCAGGCGCGTGGCGCCCTGAACCCGCCGCTGTGTAGACGAAGGCGGCAGAGCCATCTACCGCAACGACCTAAACTGAGATCCGAAGCGGTGTGGATTGGAGCGATTCCAGCGAAACCCGGTCCTCCAGCGATTTCCCGGCAGGTAGGGCACTGCTATCCTGGTACTTTCCCTGGCATGTTCCTCAAAATACTGTCGCACCCTGTCTTTGTCCAACTGAACTTCCATATGCCGATCGTGGTGGATCTGACGCATCCGCTCGTCCTGCTTACTGGGGAGAACGGCTGCGGCAAGTCGACGCTGCTGCATTCCATCTACTACGCCCTGCAAGGCGAGCAGATCGAGGGCTACATCTACCGCTTCGAAAAGCAGGTGGAAGCGCCGAAGATCTTTCTGTTCGACGCGGAACAGCACAACCCACGGATGCACCCGGAATTGTTTGAGGGAAATCCGCAGATGCAGGAGTTCATCCAGGCCGCGAGCCATGGGCAGGTGATGCTGTCGATGTTCCGCGAGACCTTCCCGGCGCTCCCGGAAGGTACCATCCTCCTGTTGGACGAGCCCGAGATGGCGTTGTCCGTTTCGAACCAGCGCCGCATCCTGAAGATGCTGATGGAGCTGGTGCAGGAGAAGAAGTTCCGCATCATCTGCGCGACGCATTCTCCCACGCTGATCGAAGCGCCGGAGACCTATGTGATCAACCTGGACAACCACATCAATAAGAATGTGGCGAGTACCGACATGGGGATTCAGGGCTCCAGCACGATCCAGTAAGGTTGGCAGTGCATGGTGCGTGAAACGCTGCTGGACTACTTCCGCACGGTCGCGGAGTTGGAAGGCGAATATCTCGTCTATGACGACGGCTTCCGGCCGCGCGCCTACAGCTATGCCGGACTGGCGCGCGCGGCGCGCAACTTCGCGGCGAAACTGCAGGCGGCCGGCATCGGCAGCGGCGACCGCATCATCCTGTGGAGCGAGAACCGGCCCGCGTGGGTCGCGGCCTTCTGGGGCTGCGTCCTGCGCGGCGTGGCCGTCGCGCCCATCGACGAACATCATTCCCCGGAGTTCCTGGAGCGCGTGATGCGCATCACCTCCGCGAAGGCGATCGCTGCCGGGGACGAGGTGAAAGTGCCGGTGCTCGAAGGCGGGCCCCCGGTCTGGCGGCTCTCCGATCTCGACTGGAAGACCCCGGATGCGCAGTTCGAGGAAGTAGCCGCGAAGCCCGACGACATCGCCGAGATCCTGTTCACCTCGGGTGCGACCGCGGAACCCAAGGGCGTGATCATCACGCACCGCAACATCCTGGCGAACATCGTGCCGGTGGAGCGCGAGGTGCTGAAGTACCGCAAGTACGCGCGGCCATTCTCGCCCATCCGCTTCCTGAACCTGCTGCCGCTGAGCCACATGTTCGGCCAGGCGATGGCTATTTTCATTCCGCCCATGATTTCGGGCACGGTGATCTTCCAGCGCAGCCAGGATCCGCGCGAGATCGTGCGGCAGATCAAGTCCCGCAAGATCTCCGTGCTGGTATCGGTGCCGAAGATCCTCGATGTCCTGAAAGAGTACCTGAAGGGCGTTGTGCCGGAGACAGCGCAGAATGCTCCGGCCGGGGAGAAGTTCTGGTGGCGCTGGTGGCGCTATCGCCGGGCGCACCGGTTGTTCGGGTATAAGTTCTGGAGCTTCGTGGTGGGCGGCGCGGCGCTTGATCCGGGACTGGAAGAGTTCTGGGGCAATCTGGGCTGGGCGGTGATCCAGGGCTATGGATTGACGGAAGCCGCTCCGATTGTCACGTTGAACCACCCCTTCCACTCGCGGCGCGGCACCGTAGGCAAGCCCATCGCGGGTGTCCAGATCCGCATTGCCGACGACGGCGAAGTGCTGGTGCGGGGCGGCAACGTGACCTCCGGCTACTTCAACAATCCCGAGGCCACTGCCGAGGCCTTCGAGAATGGCTGGTTCCATACCGGCGATATCGGCGAGCTGGACGACTCCGGCCGGCTGATGATCAAGGGCCGCAAGAAGGAGATGATCGTGCTGCCCGACGGGCGGAACGTGTTCCCGGAGGACGTCGAGCGCGTGTTGAACGGGATTGCCGGCGTGAAAGAGAGCGCCGTCATCGGACTCAAAGCCGATGGCGGGGAGCGGGTGCATGCGGCCATCGTCCTGGAGCCTTCCGTCCGCGCGGAACAGGTGGTCGCCCAGGCCAATTCCGTGCTGGAAGAGCATCAGAAAGTACGCAGCTACACGGTCTGGAGCGAGCCGGAACTGCCGCGCACCGAAGGGACGCGCAAACTGCGCCGGCGCGAGATTCGCGCCCGCCTCAGCGGCGAGGCGCGCCAGACGGGTCCTGGAAAAGACGCCACCGGAATGGAAGCGCTATTAGGCAAATGGACGACCGGCCGCGAAGTCAGTTCAGGGACGTCGCTCGACGATCTCGGTTTGTCTTCTCTGGACCGCGTCGAACTGCTGGTGGCCTTGGAGCGGGAACTGGGCGCGCCGGTCGACGAGAAGGCGTTTTCCAACGCAAAGACGATTGCGGATCTGGAGGCATTGAAATCGGCTCCCTCAGGTCCTGCGGGTCCAGCGGAGGTGATGGACTTCCCCTCCTGGAACCGGTCGAAGTGGGCGCTCTGGTCGCGCATCTTCCACCTCAATGTGTGGCTGCTGAATCTGGCGCGGATCTTTGCCTGGGTCCGAGTGGAAGGCCGTGAGAACCTGCGCGCCATCGACGGGCCCGTGATCTTCGCGTCGAACCATCAGGGCTATTTCGACGCACCCATCCTGTTCATCGCCATGCCGTGGAAGTGGCGCCATAAACTGGCTCCTGCCATGCGCAAGGAGTTCTTCGACGCACACTACCATCCGGAGCGGCACGGCCTGTTTTCCCGGCTCACCAGCAATCTCAACTACTACCTGTCGTGCCTGATGTTCAATGCTCTGCCGATCCCGCAGCGGGAGGCCGGCACGCGGCAAACGCTGCGCTATATCGGCGAGATGGTGGAAGAGGGCTGGTGTCCGCTCATCTTTCCGGAAGGAAAGCACAGCTACGACGATAGTGTGGGCCACTTCCAGGCCGGCGCCGCGATGATGGCGTCCCGGCTGAAAGTTCCTGTGGTGCCGGTGAGAATCCATGGGTCGAACCGTGTTCTCCATCCAACCTGGTCGTTCCCGAGGCCCGGTGTGGTCCGGGTTGTCATCGGAAAGCCGGTGCGCTTGGAAGGGGATGATTATCTTGAACTTAGTAAACAACTTGAAGTACTCATTAAGTCCATGTAAGATGCTGGAAACATGAGGAGGAAAACGCCCGCTATATTTGTGCTGGTACTGGGCGGGCTATTGTTCACTCTCTCCGGGCAGGTGGATCGTCGGGCTGCTGCGACGCTGTACGAACGCGGAGTTCGCGCCGAAGCCGCGGGTCAACTGGACGATGCCCTCGACCGCTACACCGAAGTTCTCAATGTGGATCCACGATCTTCCGGAGCTCTCCGGCGGCGCGGGATCATTCTCTATAAACAGGGAAAATTTCAGCAGGCTGCGGCCGATCTGTCCCTCGCCTCGGAGATCACCTCGAACGATATGGAGGTGCTGCACTTCCTTGGCGACGCGCGCCTTGCTTTGAAGCAGTATCCCGAAGCCGCGGCCGCCTTTCAACGCATGCTGGAATTGCGCCCGGGGGGCTCGACCGTCTACCGCAGCCTGGCGGAGGCCTACGCCGGCATCGGCGACATCCCCAAAGCGCTCGACGCCTTTTCGGAGTGCATCCGGCTCAAGCTCGATAATCCGGAACCCTACTTCGAGAGGGGCCGTCTCTACGCGAAGCAGTCGAAGTATCGCGACGCCCTCGAGGATTACGACCGGGCCATCGCCTTGAAGCCCGACTATGCGGAGGCCTTCTACGCGCGCGGTCATGCACAAGGCCAGCTTGGCTATTTCGACAAAGCAGCCGCGGACTTCACGCGGGCCCTGGAACTGCATCCGGAACCGGAGTGGCCCGATCGCGCCACGGCCCTCATGTTCCGAGCCGCTGCGCGCGAGTCGTTGGGCCGGACCGACGAGGCCTTGTCAGACTACGCTGCTTCCCTGCAGGCGAATCCTCAGAATGTTCGTGCCCTGTTGGCGCGGGCCGATCTGATGGCCCGACTGGGGCGTACGAAAGAAGCGTTTGAGGACCGCAACAAAGCGGTTGAGGTGGATCCCACGAATGGCATGGCCTACATTGCTCGAGGCAGCAGCTACCATTCGATGGGCGAGCACCAGAAGGGGATGGCGGACCGCACGAAAGCCATCGATCTGGATCCCAACAATGCCTTGGCTTGGTTCTCGAGGGGAAGCGCCCATTTTCTGCTGCACGAATACCGGTCGGCGGCCTCCGATCTCAGTATTGCGGAGCGCCTGGACCCTTCGAATGCCGAGATCCATGAAGTCTCAGCCAAGGCACAGGCGGCGTTGGAACAGTTGATCGCGAGCGAGTCGGCCGCGCAGCCCGAGAAGCAGCCTGCGCCCGAGGCGCCCGGTACTCCGGCGCCCGTGGTGCGAGCGCCCGCATCGCCCGTCCGGGGAGAAGCCAAGGCCGGGCCAGTGGCGGAAGTTCCGGCGCCGGTCCGCGCAGCTGTCCCTGCACCGGCACCCAAGACTCCGTTGATCAGTGAAGCGGAAGCCCGCCGCGCATCAAGCCTGAAACTGCTGGCTAGCGCCGATCTTCTGATCCAACAGGGACGTCCTGAAGAAGCCCTGGCGGAGCGGGCGAAAGCCATTGAGGCCGATCCCACCAACGCGCAGGCTTACATCGCGCGGGGCGCCAGCTACCATTCCATGGGCGAGCATCAGAAGGGGCTGGCCGACCGTTCCAAGGCGATCGAACTCGATCCTGGCAACGCGGAATCCTGGTATCTCCGGGGCAGTGCTCGCTTTCTGTTACGGGATTACGAGAACGCCTGGTCCGATCTCAGCAACGCCGCGAAGCTCAGCCCTTCAAACGCGCAATACCGGGAAGCTGCGGAGAAGGCGAGAACGGTGCTGCAGGCGGAGAGGACGCGCGAAACTGGCGGCGCTCCGGCGAAGCGGTCCACTGCCCAAGCCGCCCGTCCGGCAGCCGCAGGGCAGGGGAGTGCGGCGTCACCCAATCCACAGGACTCCGGCAATGCCGAAGCGCATCATCAGGCCGGCCGGAACCTGCTGCAGAGCGGTAAGTTCCAGCAGGCGGTGGAGGAACTCACCTTGGCTGTCCAGATGAACCCCCGGCTGGCGCTGGCGTGGAATGCGCGGGGCTATGCCTACATGCGCATGGGCCAATGGGAGAAGGCGATCTCCGACTTTGACCAGGCGCTGAGCATTAATCCGAATTATGCGAATGCGCGACGCAATCGGGAGTCCGCCGCGGCCCAGGTCAGGAAGTAGCGCGCTTGTAGACTTCCATCGTGAAACATCCGGCAGCACTCGCTCCGCCGTCCAGGTGCAGTACCTGGCCCGTCATGTAGCCCGCTGCGGGCGATAGCAGGTAAAGCGCGAGTTCCGCCACCTCAGAGGCCTCGGCCATTCGCTGCATTGGAATCGTGCGGCAGCGCTCGGCGAGTTTTTCGGGACCGTAAAGGTGCTCCATCATGTCATTCCAGACCGGTCCCGGTGCGATGCAGTTGACGGAGATCTTGTGCTGGGCAAGTTCAACGGCCATCACCCTGGTGAGCGCTTCGACGCCAGCCTTCACCGGGGCGTAGGCAGCGAAGCCAAACTGGCCGAACGAAGCGGCAATCGTCGAAACATTGAGGATTCGGCCACCACCGGCCTGCGCCATGACTCTTGCGGCGGCCTGGGCACAATAGAAGGCTCCGCTGAGGTGGACATCCACCAGGCGCTGCCAGACGCCGACTTCGAATTCGAGGAACGGCTGCATTTTGACGACCCCGGCATTATTGACCAGGATATCCAGACGCCCATATTTCTTGACTGCAAAGTCCATTAACTTGATAGCGGTGGGTTGGTCGGCGATATCGCCCAGAAAGATCTCGGCATTTGCACCGCAAGCCTGGCGGACTTCTTCCGCGCGATGGGCATCCATGCCGTGAATCACCACACGGCAGCCTTCCGCCGCGAAGCGTATCGCCATTTCCCGGCCCAGGCCCTTGGTGGAACCTGTGATGACCGCCACCTGTTGATCCAGTCTCATGGAGCTTTGATATCACACCTGAGGCTCTGCTTTGTAGCCGCAGCTTGGGCGAAGACAAGACAAAGCTATTGCAGGGGCCCGGAGCTCAACCGTGTTTAATGTGAACAGTTCGTAACAATAGCTCACCAATGGGTCAAGTTAGCGGGGCGTAAACGCTCCGGAGTTACAGAATCGAGGCATAACTGTAACGCAACCGCATATTCCGTCTGCTATTCTCATAGATGTTGAGTCTTCAGGGAAGGAAAGCTCTGTTCGAACAAGGTCACGCGAACGGCTTGTTGTTCAGGCACTGGCGTGAACTGTCGTCTCTAGCTCCGAGGACCGCCCGGGAAAACCGTGACGTTCCCCCGCAGGCGGATAGCAATCCACCATCCACCGGCTGTAGTGCGCAGTTTACCTTACCTCGTTACAGCAATTGGGAGATTCCGATATGAAAATAAGAATATTTTTCCTCTCGGTCGTACTGGTCCTGGCGGCAACCTCCGCCTGGGCGCAGGCCGTCGCGGGATTGGCTGGTGTTTCCGGCAGCGTCCGGGACGAGTCAGGCTCTGCCGTTCCTGGCGCGAGCGTGGTCGTTTCCAACGATTCTCTAGGTATCCGCCGCACGATGGACACGAACGAATCGGGCGCCTTCAGTGCTCCTTCGCTTCCTCCTGCCAGCGGCTATGCCGTTTCGGTCAAGAAGCAAGGTTTCGCCTTGTGGGAAGTCAAGGACTTCCAGCTGCAAGTCGGTGCCACCCAGAGCTTTAACGTGACACTGTCGGTTGCCACGACGGCGACGACGGTGGAAGTCACCTCGGCCGCGCCGCTGGTGTCCGACACCAATGTGGGCGTATCCCAGGTGGTAGGTCAGTCGCAGATCGACAACCTGCCCATCAATGGCCGCCGCGTCGATTCTTTCGTGCTGCTGACCCCGGCCGTCGTGAACGACGGCACGTTTGGGCTGGTTGCTTTCCGCGGCATTGCCATGGGCAACTCGTTCCTGACGGATGGCAATGATACGACGAATAGCTTCTATAACGAGAACGCCGGCCGCACCCGCATCTCCACCCAGATCTCCCAGGATGCCGTGCAGGAGTTCCAGGTTCTCTCGAATGGTTTCTCGGCCGAGTTCGGACGCGCCATGGGTGGTGTCATTAATACAGTCACCCGCAGCGGAACCAACTCGACGCACGGAACAGCTTACTGGTTCTTCCGCAATCGCACGCTGAACGCGACCGACCGCTATGCGAATGGTCTGAACGCGCCGGAATGGCGGCACCAGGCTGGCGCCAGCCTCGGCGGCTCTCTGAAGAAGGATAAGCTCTTCTACTTCGGCAACTTTGAAACGGTGAAGCGCAACTTCCCGGGCCAGAACCGCATCGTCAACAACAACCTGACGGATCCCACCGGCAACTTCATCCCGGTGTCGAGCTGCACGGCCACGGCTGAACAGTGCACCGCGGCTATCAACTTCATCCAGAAGCAGATGAACAAGCTCGTGCCCCGCACGGTGAGCTCGATCATGGGCTTCGCGAAACTGGACTATCGTCCCAATGATAGGGATTCGTTCAGCATCAGCCTGAACGCCATGCACTGGCGCTCGCCATACGGCATTCAGACCCAGGCCGTTCTCACCAACGGCAACATGCTGGGCAACAACGGCAACTCGACCGTGGAGACGCGGTATGGCAAGGCGTCCTGGACCCGCATTATCACCCCAAACCTGGTCAACGAAGTTCGCTATGGCTGGTTCAAGGATCGTCTGTCCGATCCGGGCGCTTCCGATCTGTGGCCCGAAACCGGTGGCCTGTACATCACCGTGGCCGGCTCCACCGTCGGTGCCGCCCAGGCTTATCCCCGCACCTACCCGAGCGAAATGCGGCACCAGCTTGTCGATAACCTGAGCTGGACCTACGGCAGCCACTCACTGAAGTTCGGTCTGGATTTCCAGACCACGCAGGACTGGATGAACCAGCTCTTCAACGGCAACGGTTCCTACAGCTACGCCAACATCACTGCGTTTGCCAAGGACTTCTCGGGCAATACGGCGAATGCCAAAAACTACCAGACCTTTTCCCAGGCGTTCGGCAACCCGATCCACACTCTGCGCACCTCCGACATCAATGCCTACATCCAGGATGTCTGGAGACTGAACAAGAAGCTGACGCTCAGCTATGGTCTGCGCTACGAGAAGAGCTTCCTGCCGCAGCCGACGATGGTCAACCCGGCCTGGCCACAGACCGGACATGTGCCCTCGTCCAATCTGAATTTTGCCCCACGCTTCAGCCTTGCTTACAACCTGAACGAGAAAACGGTCGTCCGTGCCGGGTATGGCATCTTCTACGCCCGCATGCACGGGAACATGTTGGACACTCTGTTCCTGGGCAATGGCCTCTATCAGACCTCCATCTCCATCAACAATACGCAGGCCGGCGCTCCGGTCTTCCGGAATACGCTGCCCAGCGCGGCCGGGCTGCCCGCAGGCTCTGTTCAGCTGGGGTTTGCTTCCACCGGACTGCACAACCCCTATTCCCAGCAGGGGAATGTCAGCATTGAGCGTCAGCTCGGCAAGGACTTGGGCCTGACCGCGAACTACATCTGGAGCCGCGGCATCGGCATCTTTACCCAGCGGGACCTGAATCTCGGCGCCCCGGGGCCGACGGTCACCTATCAGATCCAGGACGCCTCCGGTAACCAGGTCGGACTGTTCCCGACGGTCACCTACCTGTTCGCGAACCGCGTGGACAAGAACTTCAGCAAGATCATCCAGGTGGAGAACGGCGGCCAGTCCTGGTACAACGCTCTGGCTCTGCAGTTGCAGAAGCGCATGTCCCACGGGTTGATCGCCCAGGTTTCCTATACCTGGTCGCATGCCATCGACACTGCCAACCAGCAGGGTGCGAGCTGGAACATCGGGTCCAACTTCATCAACTCCACTTACCCTGGCGGCTACAGCTTCGACAAGGGCACTTCCACCCTGGACCAGCGCCACCGGGCAGTGATCAACTGGCTGTGGGCCCCCACCTTTACAAAGAACGATTCGCTGTTTAATCGCTTCTTTGTCAACGGCTGGGAACTCTCCTCCATTACGACCATGGCCTCTTCGCAGCCGGTTACGGGGACGGTCACGTTCTCCGGTAACACCAGCAGCCAGTTCCCTGGCGTGAACCTGGCGTACACCACGCTGAACGGCTCGGGTGGCTGGAACCGCGTACCCTTCCTGCCGACCGGCAACATCGACATCGACCGCGTGTTCCGTGTGGACGCGCGCATCGTGCGCTCGTTGCCGTTTACTGAGCGGGTGAAGGCGAACCTGATGTTTGAAGCGTTCAATGCCTTCAACACCCAGTACAACACGGCCGTGAATACCTCTTCCTATACGGCGGCGGCGGGCATCCTGAAGCCGATCGCCAATGTGGGCAACGGCACGCAGTCGCAAGGGTTCCCGGACGGAACCAACGCGCGCCGCATGCAGGTTGCGTTCCGCCTGAATTTCTAAGGCGGGCCGGATCGCGCTATACTGGACAATTGGCGGACCCGCGCTCCACTCGGGGCGCGGGTTCTTTTATGTAGGAATACCCCAATGATTATCCTGTTCACCATCGTGCACGTGATCGTATGTCTGTTCCTGGTCATCGTGGTCCTGCTGCAAAGCGGCAAAGCGGCCGACCTGGCCGGTGCGTTCGGCGGCATGGGTTCGCAGACGGCGTTTGGCCCGCGCGGCGCGGCCACGGTCCTGTCGAAAGCCACGACGATCTCAGCGGCACTCTTCATGGTCACCTCGTTGACGTTGTCGGTGCTTTATACGCGAGCCGGTGGCGGCTCGACCGGCACGTCGGTTCTTGAGAAGGCGCCGATCACGCAGTCGGCTCCGGCAACTAAGCAGGCGGCTCCGGCCCAGCAAGGTCCCATGAAGGTCGATCTTCAGACCGAGGACGGCAAGACGGTCTCCACGCAGGAGATTCCGCTTCCGAACGCGCCGAAGCCGGCGCCCGCGCAGACTCCGGCCGCGCCGAAGAAGTAGTCGCTATCCCCGGTGAGTTCGGTTTATAATTGAGTTTTGCCAAAGGGCTTGAAGGCAGCTTCGAGCCCAGCAATGCGGTCGTGGCGGAATTGGCAGACGCACTAGCTTGAGGTGCTAGCGGGAGCAATCTCGTGGAGGTTCAAGTCCTCTCGACCGCACCAGTTTCAGTAAGTTACAGCCAACGGCAGTTGGCGTAACGCACTAGTTCGAGCATCGATGATGCGTTATTTGGGCGACCGGTTGGACCTGTTATCAATAGGTTACGGTCGCCCAAACTGCATTCGCACTAGTTTTTTTGCCCGTTTTGTGACGTGATTGTGCCAACTGAGATTTGATCTTCTTGGCCACGTATATTAAACCTCATCGTATCAATAATTTGCATTACTGATATTTCAATTTAGTCCGTCACAAACATCCCCACCGCCGACGGACAGAAGAGTATGAGCGCCGTTGTTCTTTGCTCAGTATTCTTCCCGACACCACAGGTGCGGGTTACCCAAAGAACTACGTTCATCGCTTCGTGGGCGCAATCAGCGAGGCACGCCCGAGTTCTTGCCTCCATGCACTATGTTCATGGCCCACCAACTCCAACTGGGCAATGCCAGGAGTTTCCACCAAGTCCTGATCTCGGAGCAGTTGCCCATAGTGAGATCCAATCCTGCCTACCGTTGACGACGATCACTGCTTTGTCTTGGTGTTAGGCTGCTGCGAACACGCAATGTCGAGGAGCTTTCTAGAGCACCTACAGAAAAGGCTCGAACTGATGATCTCTCTGGCGACGGGAGGGATACTGTGCCGAGAGTTGCTGCGGACAGTTGGGCCACACCACTTGGTTGTCTTCCTGCGATCCTTGATAGGGCATCAACTCTTCGCCGGCCATTCCGGCCTGGCTCTATGATCTTGTCAAAATAGTTCCATTGTGGAAAGATATTGGCAGGAGTGCGATCCGGAACAAGCCGCTATGCCACGCTCGCGTTTCGACGAACTTGCTGCCATTGCGCAGGAGCATGACGGGCTGCTGACCTCGAAAGAGGCGAGGGACGCCGGAATCACCGATTCGGTACTTGCCCGGCTCACACAACGGGGCCGTCTCGAAAGGGTGGCGCGCGGCGTCTACAGGCTGCCGTACTTTTCACCCGATCGCCTCTCACAGTACCGAGAAATCGTACTTTGGGCTAAGGGGAATCGAGGCCCTGAGGCGGTCGCCTTGTCGCATTTGACGGCCCTCGCTCTCTACGGGATCTCTGATGCGAATCCCGACTCGATCCATCTCACAGTCCCCAAACAGGCGCGGCTGCGCCGTCAGATTCCGCGTGGTGTGGTGATCCACCGCGAGGACCTCGCTCCAGGCGACATTGCCATTGAGGAAGATCTGCCCGTTACAACAGTTGGAAGGACAGTTGTGGACTTGCTGCAATCCGGAGGCAGAATCGACTTGATCCAGCAGGCAGTCCGGGATGCCCGGCGAGACGGACTCATCACGGACGCAGAGTCCCGGCGATTGCTGCGGCAAGTGGAAGCACATCTGAGAGCGCTGCGAGAGAATCGGCAGCGGGAGACACAAAACGCATGAACACCCGGCCAAGGCCGCCCGAGCGCCTGGAGAAGACATTGGCGCGTGTGGCTCGGGAAATGGGCATCAACCAGGAGCGGTTGCGACACTGGGTTTCTTTCCTCGCCCTGTGCGGTGTGCTCGAACGGGCCCGCCAGGAAGGGATTGTGGGCGTCTACTATCTCAAAGGCGGTGTGGCCCTCGAACTACGCTTCGCCCTAAAGGCTCGCGCAACGAGGGATCTGGACTTGGGGATGGCCGGGTCACGCGCAGATCGATTGCAGACGCTATCGCGAGCACTGCGGCTCGGATTTGACCAGTTCACGTTCCGGCTCAAGGCCCAGCAGTTGGAAATGGAGAATGCGGATGCGGTTCGGGTGCAGGTCGCAATCCAATATCGGACGCGTGCCTGGCAGACCATTGACGTCGACCTCGGATCTGTTACCGCAGGCGAAGTCGACCTGGTAGCGCCGAATGTGCAGGGTTTGGCAGAGCTGGGGATCCCGGTAATCTCGCCGGTGCGGTGTTTGAACCTTTCCGATCAGCTCGCGCAGAAACTTCACGCCTGCACAGGCCCCGCATCCGCGGGAAGGGCGAGAGATGTGCTGGACATTCTGGTCATGGATTCCCTCGGCGGGATCAACTACTCCCAAGCTGGCGCTGCAGCCAGGCGAGTGTTCGAAGTTCGAGCTACCCATCCGTTCCCGCCAGTCTTCGTGATGCCTCCGGAATGGCGTCCTGAAGTAGAAGCACTGGCGCAAGAGCTCCAGTTTCCGATTACGACCGCTGAGACAATTGAACGGCAGTTCGTGAGGATCATCGACCGACTGGCAACTCCGGCCGGTGGTCATGCCTGACGAGCAAGAGCGCCTGCGCCGCGAGAATCTGCGGCTGAAGGCTCTTCTGGCAAAACACGGTATCGAGATTCCGAAAGAGGACACAGGCGATCCGCACTTCGGATCCCCTGAGACGCACGCGCTGGGCTCTGAAGAGAAGATCCAGTTGTTCCGCAGCCTGTTCAGAGGGCGAGACGACGTGTACGCCGTCCGTTGGGAGAGCCCGGATGGCCGCAAGGGATACAGCCCACGCTACGAGCGTGACTGGAAGGCCTACTACGCGGCGGCGCCCAAAGATCGCACACGGGTAGACAAGGAGACCCGCAAGTACCTGCCCCTGACTGATTCTGTCGTCGAAGAGCACCTGAAGGGACGAATCACTGTGGGGCTGTATCCGCTACTTCCAGACGACACGTGTTGGTTCCTGGCGGCGGACTTCGACAAGGAAGCGTGGCAGGAGGATGCAGCCGCATTCCTTGATGTGTGCCGGGAATGGGCCGTGCCGGCCGCGTTAGAGCGGTCCAGGTCAGGTAACGGCGGCCATGTCTGGATATTCTTCGAACAACGGATCTCCGCGATGCTGGCGCGGAAGCTCGGGTGCGCGCTGCTGACCCGCGCGATGGAGCGACGCCATCAGATCGGACTCAGTTCGTACGACCGCTTCTTCCCGAACCAGGACACGATGCCGAAGGGAGGATTCGGCAATCTCATCGCGCTGCCGCTGCAAAAGGGTCCGCGCCAATTGGGGAACAGCATCTTCATTGATGACCACTTCGAGCCCTATGCCGATCAGTGGGCATTTCTAGGTTCCCTTTCCAGGATCAGTGCACAGTCTGCGGAGAATCTCGTGCAGGAAGCGCAGCGTCGAGGCGATCTGGTCGGCGTGCGGATCAGTATCACCGAGGATGATGAAGAACCCGATCCTTGGACCCTTCCTCCATCCCGCAAGCGAAAGGATCCGGTCATTGCCGGCCCTCTACCCACGACAGTGAACATCGTGAGGGCGAATCTTCTCTTCATTGAGAAGATGGGGCTTCCTCCGGCAATGTTGAATCGGCTGCTGCGCGTCGCGGCATTCCAGAACCCCGAATTCTACAAGGCGCAATCGATGCGTCTTCCCGTCTACGACAAGCCTCGGGTGATCGCCTGCGGGGAGGATCTACCGAAGTATCTCGCCCTCCCGCGTGGATGCCTGACCGAGTTGACGGACCTCTTGGAATCCCACCGGATCCGGCCTGTGATTCGCGATGAGCGATTTGGTGGGGTGCCGCTCGCAGTCGAGTTTCAAGGTGCGCTTCGTGAAGCGCAGACCACCGCGGCACAGTCGATGGTCGCCCACGACGAAGGAATCCTCTGCGCGCCGACCGCATTTGGGAAGACCGCAGTTGCGGCCTGGCTGATCGCGCACCGGAAAGTGAATGCGATAGTGCTCGTCCACCGGCAGCAATTACTGGATCAATGGCGTGCCCGGCTGGCGATGTTCCTTGGGCTACCGGTCGATGAGATTGGACAGATCGGCGGCGGTAAGACGACTCGGACGGGCTGCATCGACGTAGCGGTGATTCAGAGCCTTCACGAGAAAGAAGGGGTCAAGAACTTTGTTGCGGAGTACGGCCATGTAATCGTCGATGAGTGCCATCATCTGTCGGCTGTCACGTTCGAGCAAGTGATGCGTTCGATCAAGGCGAAGTACGTTGTTGGGCTTACGGCGACGCCCACACGAAAGGACGGACATCACCCGATCATCTCCATGCAGTGCGGTCCAATCCGGTTCAGGATGCAGTCCCGGGCGATGACCGATTCGACGCCCTTCGATCACATCGTCGTGAGGCGCCCAACTGACTTCAGAATGAACGATGAGGCAAGGGAGTTCACGATTCAGGACGTGTACGGCGCACTCGTCGGTGATGATGCCCGGAACGACATGATTGTGGCGGACGTCATTCGGGCGGTTCAGTCAGGACGCTCTCCCCTGCTGCTGACCGGCAGAACAGAGCATGTGGAAGTACTCCGCGATAGGCTCGCTCGACATATGAATAGCATTTTCGTGCTCCAGGGTGGCCTTGGCCGTAAGCAACGCAAAACAGTCATGGACGAATTGGCCGGCTTGCCGGAAACCGAGCCCAGGGTGATCCTGGCGACTGGGAGCTACATCGGGGAAGGCTTCGATGACTCGCGCTTGGACACGCTATTCCTCGCGATGCCGAACTCGTGGAAGGGGACTCTCCAGCAATATGTGGGGCGGCTTCATCGTTTGCACGACAACAAGCAAGTCGTTGAAGTGTACGACTACGTGGACGGGAATGTGCGAATGCTCGCGCGGATGTATGAGCGCCGGCTGAAAGGATACTCGGACATGGGCTACAGGATCTTCGATTCAACGCTAAACCAGCAAGGACTTCCTATCTGATGGAGCGGTCTACTGGATCATGTACTCCGCTCTCACCGATGCTGTCTGCAATGGTTCAAACAAATCGAAGCCGATAGCCCAGCCACAGCTACTCTCAGGCATTCCAAAAGTCCTCTGAGCCCAATAGCTTGCTGGTTCAGCGAGGATGGCGAGTGGAGTTCAGACCCGCGACGTCCAGCTTGGGAAAATAGAAAGACCATGAAAATGAACAACTTATGCGTTTTTGGCGTTCATCCAGACCACCTAAGGCCACCGAGTTTCAACAACTTCCGAGAAAAAGCCGCTTAAGGTAGTAATGGTAGTAAACAGCGGCAGCTGCGTTTAGCGCCCTCATTTTGACCCTCCAAAACTCGCCTTGATCACGCGCCCTGAGCGCGTCACGAGGTGATCGTTTTGTCGCAATTCCACTACTCGGGTCTTCAGCCCGCCGGAGCCATCCTCCGGGGGACCTGCCCAGACCTGATCGTATCGAAACAGAAGCTGAAACAGGCGGAGCGGATTCAGTTGGTCCGGCAGAACCGGGAGCAGGCCACCCAGACGCTCTGCTTCAACTCGCGGCCGTTCGTCCTGTGCGGTCTTCCGGTTCGGCGTCTCCCGAAAGATCAGTTGCTTTACGAGCGGCGGAATGGCCGGTTCGTTCTCCAGGTGACTGGGCATCCAGAGTTCGGGGTGCCGTTTGGCCAAGACCGCCTGGTCCCGATCTTCCTGGCAACGCTCGCCGTCCAGCAGAAGAGCCAAACGATCCGATTCCGCACGGCAGCCGAAATGCTGGAGACCTTCGGGATGCAGACGGGCGGGAAGGAATACCGACGGCTAGTCGGTGCCTTCGAGCGGGTCTTCGGTGCCACCATCTTCTTCGGAACCGACGCGATGAAGGGCTCCGCCAAAGTGGTCCAGCGCTCCCGCTTCAACTTCATGCGCGAGGCTCAGATCTGGTACAGCCGGTCTCCGGAGCAGCGGCCGATCTCCAGCGAGTTCGAGAACGTAGTCGTCCTCAGCGACGACTTCTATCAGGAGATTCTGGCCCATCCTGTCCCGAACGACCTTGAGGCGGTGAAGGTCCTTGCGGCGTCGCCGGCCATTCTCGACCTCTACATGTGGCTCAGTTACCGCAGCTTCAAGGCGAAAGGGACCGAGTCGATCCCGATATTCGGCGAGTTTGGCCTCGCTAATCAGTTGGGATGCGTTGAATACAGCCGACCGCGGCGGTTCCGCGCCATGCTCGAACAATGGCTCGAATCGATACGCGCGATCTGGCCGCAGTGTCCCGCCCGGATCGTGTCGAATGGCCAGAGCATCGAGATCCGGAATGCGACAGCCGTACGTGAACAGCATTCCTCACAAATGGCCGTTCGGTGAGCCGGTACCCCGTCCTTTTCGCCGCCCGTCCGACCGACTGCTGAAGATCAGGCGTCGTCTGGACAAAGGCGTCTCCCCCGACCAATGTCGTCCATATGCGCCAGTTCGAGCGATTGTTCAGACGCCGTCTGGACGATCCTAGCCGCATTGGGTTCGACTGATGTCGCCGCATTTCGCGGGTCGACTCACGAGGTTATGTTGACACCCAAGTCGATGCAGATTGCATCCTCGAACATTTGGCGCGGCTGGCCGCAAAACAGCAAGCTGCTCAGCCAAGGTGTGACCAAGGTTGCGCGACTGAGCGTGGAGCTTGTCTACGACGACCGATGGAATTGTACTGATACTTCAGGAAAGTGCTTGGGCCTTGGATCTCGATTCCCAAGGGCGCGGTCGCGGCGGGTGGGAAGTGCCGCTTGTTGTAGGTGACGATCACAGTCGCCCCGGACTTCACCGCGGTGGCCAGCACATGACAATCCTTGGGATCGTTCGTCATCTGCTCGACCAGCGGTTCGTAGCCGGGTACCCAGGCATCTCCGAGATCTTCGCGAAGTTGACCGACGAGGTATGCCGTCTTCTGTGCGGACAGGCCAATCCGGTTTTCGAGCGTCCGAACCGTTTCCGCGATGATTTCATTCGACCATTGCGGAATATACGGCCTCGGGGGCTCAGCGAGTCTGAGCAGCGTGTCACACAGCGGTGCCTGCACCAGGACGCACGCGTCCAGAACCGCAGGAAAGTCGGCGGTCACTCGTCTTCGGCCGCCTCTGGAACGACGACCTTGTCGTATGTGCCGGCCTCCATCTCTGAACGGGCCATGTTGTTGATGGCCTGATGGCGGGCGGCATCGCGCCGGCGCTTATAGTCGAGCAGATCGCGCAGGTAGATCCTGCGATGGGAACCGACCATGTGGAATGGCATATCGCCGCTTTCCAGCAGCCGGACTAAAAATGGCCGGGACACGCCGAGGATGTCCGCGGCCCGCTGCGTCGTGAGTTGTTGATGCTCCGGAACGATCGAGACCGCCTTTCCGGCCTGCAAGTTCTTCAGAATCATCAACAGTAGATCGTGGACCGGTTCCGGAATCGTGATTTGATTCCCGTCTGGCCCCAAGAGTTTCGCGTTCCCCTGCTGAACCAGGCGGCGCAGATCCCGGATCTGTGCTTCCTGGGTCTCCGGAATCGAAATCGGGTCGGAAAGAGTCGAATCCATACTGTCCTCGTCCAATCCTGACACAAACGAATCATTCGAACCATTCGAAACCGTCGAACATTTTTGGCGCGCTCCACCATCCCCAAGACGTAGACTGCACCTCAACCTTCGGCCGTAAATTCAACGATTGGAGTTGCGCGAGGCGTGGGAGAGCGGAGGTTCCAAAAGTACTCTGCCCCAAGGACCACACTCACCTAAGGTTGGCAAAAGATGCGCAGCGTAGCTCCCACAGAAGAAACCGCACCCCACGTGCTCTGAAGCAAGAACAACATCTGCAGAATATTTCCTTTGGGATGATCACTTTGTCGGGCCTTATTGAATTTGTCGATAGCCAGTCCTTGAGCCATCACAATCCACACTTCTCGTGTAGTCGTAGGCAGGCGCAACAGTTCGTCTAGCTGCTCAAAAGACCGCTTCGCAGCAATATTTGGTGGTGCGAGTCGCACCCGACGGCTTACGGTCAAGACTTCGCCCGTCTTCTTTTTCGTTAACTTCCACGGAGAGTCCCATATCTCCTTATTGAATTTGCGATTCCACTGAGGCGTCATCACTCCTAAATTTTTAACCGCCTGCCCACACACATCGTGAAACGCGGCCGCCGAAAGGTCGCTATCCTCCTTCGCGGCTTTGGCGTGAATGAATATCACGGCAGGAGGAGTGCTTCGGAGCGCGATGAAATCAGCCCATTCATTCCCCAGGTCGTCACACAAGAGAATATCCGGCTTAAATGCTTGAGACGCAAACAGTTCTCCCTGGGGATCATCGATCAAGCCAAACACAGATGCCTTTTCCCAACCGGCACCACCTGGCGAGACAGGCTCTTTCTCTTTCTTGATCGCCTCCAACGCCTTTACAGGGTGAAGTATCTTAAGGAGGTCTATCCGGTCCCCCTTTGACCTACCGTGAAGCGGGAATCGCGATCGGTAGAAGCGCCCATGCGCATATATGCCGCCGTCCTGTGTGATGACGCGAAAGGCCTGGGTAGCATTCAAATGGGCTAACAGCGTACGATGCCCCTGCGGTCCACCTGATTCTCTGAGCACAACCTGAGACAGAAACTCGGACGTTAACTCGAACCGATGGTCCTTATACCCGATGGAAACCTCATGTTCCTTCCCGAACGCAGGTATCCTGAACTGGTCCTTCACAACGTCCCAGCAGCGATCATCTAGAAAGACAGGAGCGCCTCCAAGATTGTCGGCTCTTGGTACCGTCAGCTGGTCAAGCACATCGTCGATGTCTAGGAGGATATGACTCGCCTGTGCCTTATCGGGTGCTTTCTGGTATAGAGCATAGCGGGCCAGCGCATCAACTTCCTGCGCGTTGTCCTTCTCCAGAACAGCCGAGATGCCGTCGACCCATTGAATGAATTTTCCATAATTCACGCGGCCGCCGGTGGGTTCGGAAAGACGAGATCTCGTGAAGCCCAGATAGCGACGCTTGACGGCGTCGCCATCTCTTAGTACCGCGGTCGCAGTTGAGCAAAATGACGCGTGGTCGCCAAGACCCGGAGCGAGCGCTGCTATCGAGGTTGCCGAGAGCATCCGTCGTCGAACGCTGTAAAGGGATAGGTCGGAGTTCATAAGCGTAACCGTCGAGACTCGGACATCACCAGCGCTGAGCGTCCGTTCGAGCTTACCTGGATCGACCTTCGTCCCATGAGTGGTCAGATATTCGGGCGTAATGCCCTGAGAGTCTTGAAAAAAGACATACCGGCCAGCCTTTCGTAAGGCCGAGAAGCCAAGTTGAAGTTCTAAGAACGTCTGATCAAGGAGCAGAGGCGATGGAGAGCAGCGAATGTATACAAAGATGCGAGTGTCGGAGTCAGGGGCGACCTCATTAAGAAGGAGCAAGTCTTCGTGGTCAAGGGTTTCACGGACCGACGCGGCACACTGCCCAACGTCATAGCTTGGCTCAGATTCATAGATGAGCGCAGTCTGCGGGTAGGCCAGGTGTTCATGGACGTCCTTCGCTTCAGGGTCGAAGCGCTCCCGAAACCGCCCTTCCAGGTAGTGATACTCGGCATGCTTGCCCAGTAGCGACGAAAAGATCTGGTCAGGCCCAAGCTCCACACCGCCCTGCGACAACCACTCTTCGTATCGCACATAAGCGGACCATGTCTTTGAAACACCCGCAGATACATGGCTGAAAACCCACGCCGTCTGATTAGGTGACCTGTTCGGATTTCGAAGTACGCGACCGATCTGTTGGACTAGTCCTCGATCATTCCCAAATGTTTGGTATATCGCCACGAGCCCAAAACGGGGATCGTCAAGGCCCTCGATGAGCTTGTTCTGATGAACCCAAAACAGCGCAGTGTTCTTCTTAGGATCCGGAACCTTGTTGAGGTACGTTTCCTCTTCGTCCACGCCGAAGTTGTCGTGGACCGCCATAACCGAATATCCCTTCGCCTTGATTGCGGCGGCGACTTCCTGTACACTCGCCTGGGTTGCGCACCGGACAATCACTCGTTCGGCGGACTTCGGCGCCCGTTTCTTATACGGTCCTTGGTAGAAGGCGATCAGCGCCCGCACGAACGCTTCGGGTCCGGCGTCGAATTGTTGCTCCTCAAATTTAACGTCTCGAATAAAGCGCTCGCGGACCGCCTCTGGGAAATAGAAGGCGGATGTGAATCCTGGATTCAATCTGAACAACCGCCAGTCGTTCCGGTATGGGGTAGCGGTGAAGAGTACGGTCGGGTGTTCAAGATTGCGGACTGCCTCCGCCCACGCCGGCGCCGGCTCGCGGTGACCCTCGTCGACAAGAACCAAGTCAACCTGCTTCTTCAGCGCCTCGTAAACCGGGGACATGGTTGACTGAAGGAGTGCGAGTCCTTGAGCAGTGCAAACGAGAACCTTGGGCGTGGTGTTCTTCAGTTGCTTAGCGAATTCGGACGGCACGGCCGGCGATGCTGGCTTCAATTCCTTCGGAGCAGAGCCTAGCTTCTCCCAAAAGCGTTCAGAGAGTTCAGATGCGATCTGTCCCTTTAGGTGCGCCCATGGTGCAACGACAAGGATGTTCTGCGTATCAGAGAATCCTTGTGCCAAGGCTGCCATGATGCCGGTCTTACCAGTTCCGGTCGGCATTCTGACCAGTGCCGCACCGGATTCGCCACTCGCCTGGAATTTTCGAACGACATCGACAGCTTTACGTTGATGTGGCCAAATCGCGTCACGCCACGTGATTGTTTTGGTTGCCATGTTTATCCGGTGTACTAGCTTAGCTAAGCTATGTGCCACCAACACTCCAGTGCCCCGCGGGTAGTTTGAGTCTCGTTGATTGCGCCCATCCTGACATCTTTAGGAACCGTGGTCAGGCCTCTGGTCTAAATGCAAATACGCCCAATCGGCTACATCTGGTCCCTACCTGTGAGGACGTATTCGAATCGGTCGCACTCCTGCGCGAGGGCGATTAGGTATGCTTCCAGCTCGGCACGGTCCAGCGATTCGGTGACGTGCTCGATTCGCCCTACTAGCCGGCCCAATTCATCGATGGCGAATTCGACGACGTCCGTTGAACGATTTCGCGCCCAGATCATGCGAGCAACGGCTGCCAACCCGATATTGCCGACTCGCGCACTTCCAACCACACGAGAAGTCAGCTGATAGCGACCGTTCGCCTCTCGAATATAGATCACCTGAGAACGGCCACTGGGAAAGGAGATGGTGGCCTGGCCATTGGTATACGAAATCTTCAAGCTGGTACCTGACAGCACCCGCGTATCCCGGAGCAGCTGGCTAATTCTGTCCATACTACGCACCAGCCTCCTCTGCGAGCCAGCCTTCTGAAATCTCGTCGCTTCCGAACACACGATCTTCAAGTTCGTCCGCACACATCAAGACGGAAAGCAAGGCATTCTCGGCTTCGAGCAGGTCAGTCGTCCGAGGATCGAACACCACGTGGGTCTCGGCGGCTAGAGAGAGTGTGTCATCGTTCTCGTCCAAGACTGAACAGAGCTTGGTGCGGCCGAGCTTCTGATGCGTGGATAACAGCTCACAAATCGTTTCGTCGTCATCGTTCGACACCTTGCCGACAGGGCTCGCACAACGAAGCAACACGTGGCCCCCGGTGACTGACGTCCGCAGGGACGCTGTGAAGGGCTGGCGACGAGAGAACGTCGGCAGAGCATCCCGTCTCAGGACACTACGGTTTGCCAAGCGCGCAACGCCGGACCGAGTGAGATCGTTCCGCTTGCCTGTCCACTCGATCTGCCAGCGCGTTGAGAACTCATCCAAAATCCGATTAAACAGCTGAATCGTATCGGAGACGTTGGGAGTATCAGCTATTGCACCCGAACCGCTTGCGCCTTGAAGCAGCTTCGGATCTATAGCGAAAGAGCTTCGTAGAGGTTGTCGGTTTGGCGGAATTACCCTGGTAGACGCGACGATCCTTTGGGTAATGTCGATCGACGAGGCACCCAAGTCGCCTTTCTGAATAGCCTCGTGCATCAGGTCCAAGAACCGATTCATTCGCCGGAACACTTCTTGGACCTGCACAACTTCGACGGTATCGGGCAGAAACGGGAACAATACCTGGAGGTAATCGTCCTCGGTAATTCCGCTTGCGCCATCGAGTCGGCGATGCGCCTTGGACCCGATCCGATCGACCCTCCCTGTGCGCTGCTCCATAGCGGATGGAGTCCACGTGATGCCGTAATGAACGACTCTGGAACAGAAAGTATGGAGGTCTTCGCCTTCCTGCACCACGTCGGTCGTGATCAGGACGTACGGGTAGCCTGGCATCCTAAACTGACTAACCATTTGCTGGTTGAAAGAACCCCACATTCCTCCAACTGGGGTCTGCCGCTGCATCGCGGCCCGGTAGTAGCCGGGCAGCTCTTGTATCGGTCGTGTCTGCAACTCGGGGAAGTTCACGTTCAGAATCAACTCAAAGTGCCGCCCGATCTCCTCCAACTCGCGCCACGAATTAAGTCCCGGCTGATCTCTCTGCGAGGCGAGCAGATCCAAAAAAGCATTCGCCATCGCCTCAGGAGTCTCCTCGCCGCGCTCACCCGCCCCGCGTCGTATCGAGGGTAGTCGGCGAACTGCGAGCAACCAGAGGTCGATCATCGGATGTCCGAGAGTGATCGCAGAGGTCAGCAACTCGCGGCGCTGTTCACGAGACCTAAACCAGCTTCGATAGTCCGCACCGCCTTCATCGGGAAAAAGCGGCGCATGCAACTCTGGACGCAAGGCGAGTTCGGTGAAGAATGTCCTTGAGTCCAAACTGTCGTTTGGTTCAGGGAAGCTTTCTGGAGTCGCCGGAACAACGTTGGGAAAAGGCTCGTTGAACCTCTCCTCGACTACAACTCCGGCGCGGGCGCCGATCTCGCCGTCGCATGCCATCAGGAGCCTAAGAGCGGCTTCCTGGTACGCGAAATATACGCGGCGCCGCGGGAACTTCTTTTGCTTGGATCTCCGGAATATCTGGTATGCCAAACTTCGAAGTTCGGTTCGAGAACAGTTTGTGCACTCCGCCTCCCAACGGCTGAGCACCGCTCCCGAATCGGCTGCCTCGCCCAAAACTAGGGCGACGTAGTTCTCTTCGAAAAAGGTCGCCAGTGCCGCGCCTTCGCTACCAAGCCGGATCTTGCGGAATGAAGCGCCTGAAATGAGTCCAGCCGGGCCTTCGCCTCGAAAGAACCACGCGAAGAAATTGTCTAGCCCTCCAGTGTCGTCGTCTGCCGGAGTGTTCTCGTCAAGTCTCGCCTCCGCCTCGCTGCTCTCGGAAGACACCGCGGGCAGCGGACCCGTGACGCGACGAACGTGAGCGTCACCATACTCAGCAACAGCTCGCTCGAAATCCATCAATACTCCCGGATTGGCGTCCAGCCGGGACCGGATGTAGTCAAATAGCCACCGATCGTACTCGTGGGCGATCTTGTCACGCAGTTCCTTGACGCTTGCGATCCTGCGGACGAACACTAGCGACTTCTCTCCACGCAGTACCCAGGCCCAAAGCTGGCGTCCCACCATGTCCATCTTGGGATGCGGCATCGGCTCTCCGAATCGTTGCTCATATGCGCGGCTGATTTTCGCAATGGAGGGAGTGTCGATTCCGTCCTTCTCGACTGACGTGCTGGCCTGCTCATCCTGATCGAATGTGGCCTCCTGGTCGGACTCGGTCCGCACCTTCGCAGTTTGCAGGAAGCTCTCGAACGAAGACAGCATTCCAATTTGAAAACTGCGACTGAAGTGCCCATCAACTTTGCGGCCAGTCTTTTGAAAGACTTCCGATACCTTCTTCTGAATGAGCGCAACGATGAGGCGCTGAGCAGTGTCGGCAACCTCCATCGGGCTGTCGAACACCGACACGCCACCGCCACGCCATTCGCGGCGATACATGTTTTTGGTGTGGGCGAGTCCGTTGATCTTTAAATCCGCGACGCGGCGAACGAGATACCGTGACGCAATATTCTTCTTTTCGCTGTCGTCCCGATCTTCTTCGGCCAGCGCCGGAGCGAGGTCACCAAGACAAAGCACGTCCATCTGATTCCACAACTCGCGGAAGGTGGTCTCAATGGGCGTAGCCGATAATGCGAGCACTCGATCAGCTTTGACGGTGCACCCGTTTACTATTGGTGCATCCGCGTCCGGGTGGCCGAGCGCCAGGGCCAACAGCCGGTTTCTAGAGGAAACGTTTGCCCCAAACCCATGCTTCAGGTTATGCGCCTCGTCGACCACCAGCAGATCGAACTCCGGCATGACTGAGTTCACCGCGCGGGCGAAAGCATCCTTGAAGGCAGCCTTGTTACGGAGGTCGAACAGATTCGGGGAAATCCACGGCAGTTCAGCCAGGACCTTGTCCCTGAGTTCGACCCACTTCGCTGTCTGACCGGCGAGCGGGAGGCTGAAGCTGCTCATTCGCAGCAGAAAGTCCCGATTGGAATTCAGCGCCGTCTCACGGATGAACTCCAGCAGGTTCCCGCAGGAGAACAGTTCGCGTGCCGGCGTGTCTTGAAATGTCTTTACGCGGTGGTCGACTTGAAGCCAGTTCTTGGCTGCGAAGTTCCGCGCCTCCTTCTGCCATTTCCTCTGTAGATTCTCCTTTGGGACAACGTACAGGACACGAAAGCCAGGGTTGAAATGCCGAAGCAGTCCGATGGTTCCGAGTGCCACGTACGTCTTCCCCATCCCAACTTCATCGGCTATATAGGCGAACCGTTCCGCCGCGAGCAAGTTGTGCAGGGCAACAGCGCCCTCAAGCTGCTGGCGGGCGAAAGAGAACGCACTGCCGCCTCGGCCGCGGAAATTGACCAACTTCTCCGCAGTCGCTACGTCTATCGGCTCGATGCGTCTCATGCGGACTGCTCCTCCGCTTCCGGAACTGGGATTTCGAGGAAGAACATGCGTTCAAACCAATCCACGAATTCAGCACCGCGGCCGTTGAGGAGCGGCACCAACTCCCCTCTGGAGCTGTCCAGCGATTCGCGCAGCAAGTCCCGAAGGCCTTTGATCGCCTTGGCCTCCTTCGAGGCGAACTCCGCATTTTGCTCCGGTAGTCCCTTCAACACCTGTAGAGCGCATAGCAGCGTTATGTAGCGGTTGACCGGATCGGCGTCCGTCGCAGCCGTGATGCGCTCGATGAGAGTCTTGAGCGAATCGTACTTCGAGCCAAAAAGCAGACACCGGACTTCACGGTCGTTTCCAGCGTTGAAAGCGTCTTCGACAAGGTTCGCCAAGCACGAAAACGCATGGAAGATGCCCGCGAAACGGTCAAAAATAGAGCGCCGTTCCAATTCGGTGGGCTTCGGCGCGTTTGAGTCCAATTCCGGGGTGTTCGGTGGTTGCGCAACCAGCGCTTCCAGCTTCCTGCTTAGGAACGCCGACTTCTGCTCGGGAGAGAAGAGCGACCAGTACTCTAGAATCTCCTCTGGTGTAAGCGTGACGGACAGGGAAGGCTTGTATTCCATCCGCTCCTCGCGCACGAGCACCCGCTGGGAAGGCAGCGCACCGGCGAGCACTTCCAGGAATGAACAGGAGCGCAGTGCTTCTCTGAAGCGCTTTGGATCGTCGGGGATCAATTCGACCCACGAATCGAACTCAATCGGGCTGATGAACATGGGAGACGTAGATCGGTGACGGATCTGGGCCTGCTTGATGTCTCCGCTGCCGCGGACCCAGTAGTACGACAGAGCGTCCGTTTGCCAGTCGTACCGGAAAGAGACATTGTGGCAGGCGAGTGTGCTCGGCTCGTCCGATCCGGGCTCTTCGAAAGCACCGATCTGGAAAGAATCCTCCAACTGCGAAAGCCACCAGTCAAGGCGAGTGCGCCCTGGTGCGCTCTGGAAGAACACTGCCGATTCGAAGTTCCCGGTGTTTGCAGTGGAGTGGGCAGCCAGGGTCAGATTCACTGAGCCCACGAGAAGGTATTCCTGGTTCAGCTTCGGCGAAAAGAATCGGTAAACTTTCGCATGAACAAATCGAGACGGGGAGTCGTCGCGCGACTTCGCGTAGGACGTGAAGTTACGCGGCAGGAGCCCCCAGGAAACGCGTGGGATGCTGGCGACGGCTTCGTAGTACGGCTTCCGGCACAGCGCCGCCCCGACCTCGGTTGTCGGCAGGAATATACGCGTCGCTCGCGGATTCAGCTCGTCGACCAACGAGACTACCGCCTTCGCCTCGTCTGTGTTGTCAAAGTAGGGTGAGATGATCTCCAGATTGAAGTCCTGAGGGTCGATTTGCAGATCTTCGGTCACGAAGCGTGGCAGCGACTTTTGGCCCACGTACAACCGCGGCCTCAAAACCCCATTGTGGGAACGCTGGCTTGCGGTCTCGGTTCGATACCGCAGGAATTTCCGGATCTCCTCGATTGCCTGATGCTCGGCGCTCGTCTTGTCGTGCTTGATCACTCGCGAGAGCAGCCCATTGTCGCCGAGCAAATCATCCCGCAGCAAGGATTTGGAGTTCTCCGGTATCTCTATGATGTGCGCGGCTTCAAGATTCTCCCACCATCCCGACCGGGTAAGGTTCGCAGAAGTTGTCAAAACCAGCAAGCTCAACGATTTCTGGGTCTCGTCGTCCTGATCGAGGAGGAGCAGGACGTTCTTAGGATGGAATACACCGCCGGGGCGATCGACACCGAATCGCCGATAATCCAGGCTCGCGGACGACGCAGCCGGCGGGATTCCCCGCTGATCGTAGTACACGGCCAGGTGGTCCACTTGACGAAGCACATCCTCGGCCTGCGCAAGCGCCACGTTTCGATTCCGGCTCCAATCGTGGTCGAACAGCGTCTGTAGAATCTCGGTCTCGAAGAATGCCGGGTCGAATTCGTAGGTGAGAAATACGGCTACGCGCACGCGTCGAGCCCCGATCCGATCGCGCAGCTGGTCCGAGAGTGGAGACTGCGGAGGAAGATCGCTCACTCAGCCACCTCCTTCATGAAGACTGCCGCCCCCACCTCTTTCAGCGCGTTCAGGAAGTAGGTGTTGTGCCATCCTTCCGGCAGTTCGGACCGATCCATCGGCTCACCAGTTTGGTCGGAATACCTGACCTCGATGCGACTATTTTTGACAGCGGCCCATGCTCCACCGGATCGCCGCTGCATCACCCGCTCATTGTGCTGCAGGATGAGTTCAATCGCGTTGTCGAACCTTCCCTCGATGAGACTTGCTGCGATGATGCGCAAGGTCGATGGATCTCCCGCCGCCTGTGTGATTTCTGTTGCCAGTTCCGAAATCCGTGTCGGCTCCAGGTGACCAAAGGCACCGCGCCACCGTCTGCCCAGTTCCGCCGCGACCGCGGTTACGGTTTGTCCCCGCTGGCCCAGGACGAAATCGAAGATCTGCTCTGAAGGTACGAGCACGCGTTCCAATACTCGGATATTGTCGAGACCCGCGGCCAAGACTCGGTCCAGGGTGTCGTGTGATTCTTGGCACTTCGAAACGATGGCTGACAGCTCGTTCATGTCGAAGGCTCGCCACTTCTTCCGGCCGTTAATCTGTTCGATGTGGCGCCAGAGACGCTCCTGCCGGCCATCCGGATGACAGTGGGAGCCGTTCACCAACTGCCGGCCGTAGAAATCGCGTTCCGCCTCCTCAAACTTGGGACCGTATAGGTTCGAAAGTGTTCGCCCCAGGTCCTTGTCTTTTCCGCGGGGCTCAAACTGTAGCTCACGCGCGGAAAGCAAGCGCCCGATGCCTTCGACTCCACCCCACTTTCGCTGATCCAGGGCACCGAGAAGATTCTCTTCAACAAAATGAGCAGCGCGCGTCGTCAGGCCTAGCCGGGACGGTTGCAGCAATCCGCTACTGGTAGCCGCAACGCTGTAAAGACCCCAAAGGCCATAGGTTTTCTGATTCGAGAGAATCTGGCCGTCGCGGTCGGACGCAATGCGCACACGGCCGTTTCCGTTCTTGTAGCGCGCTTCGACACGGCGAATACCTCGGATCGTGTTTACCGCGTCGCCAGTCTCGTCAGCCCACGCGAATCGACTATAAGCCGAGATCTGCTCGAACCGCAGAAACGGATCGATATACTCGGCTGCCGGCACGGCACCGCTTTCAACCAGGCTGCTGGCGAAATGATGCCCTAGAAGCAGGGTAGTGAACCCGCGAACGGAGGTCGTCACCGTCGTCAGGTTCCCTACAAGCTTGCGGCCGAAATAGCTCCAGATCGGTTGGAACCCGAGCGGGTCCCGGGAATCCTTCAGCTTGATCTCAGGATCGAGTTCCGTGAAGAAAAAACAGCCCTCCATGGGACTAGCGGTCACAGTCGCTACCTCCTCGGTTGAAAGGCCTGCCTCCAATCTCGTCGTCTGGTGCCCTCATAAGAACACACGCATTTTATCCGGTCTACTCGATTCCTGCAGCGGCTCATGAGACTCACGCTTGACACCAGGAGAACGCAATCCCGCAGCGGACCCGCGTGAAGGGTTAGCAGTCTTCAAGAGCACTCAAAAGCCCCATCAAGGCCTCTTCCCGGACCCGGATCTTCGCAAAGGAGTCCGGTGGAAAACGCAACCTGTACAACGCTACGATCAGACGTCCTCGGCATTGACAACGACCTTGAAATCGACTCCGAGGGCCTCGAAGTGCTTCATTCCGCAGCGCACCTTATCCGCCTCGCTCGTTCTCAGCTTTAGGAAATCCTTGGTACTCTTCGTTTCCCGCACGAGATACATTGCTTGGCCGTCGTCTTTGAGAATGGCCCAGTCCGGATTATACTTACCAACTGGCGTGTCGACTTCAAACCAGGAAGGCAGCTTCACGAACAATCTGATGTCCTCTCGCTGGTCAAGTTTTCTGGCGAACTCGCGTTCGACTTCCGACTCGTAGGTCACATATTCATACAATGAATGCTTAACCTGCAACGCCATTAAGTAGCTGATCAGCTCTTCGCTCTTGAACAGCACCATTTCCCATTCGGCGTCGCTTCCGTTGCCGTCAAGGCGCTCGTATTTTATGCCATCAACGAGAAGGCGATGAAGCTCGTACTTAAGGATACCGGCAACCGCATCCATAAACCGTTGTGGATCTGTGAAGAGATCACCGAGTCTACCTGATTCTTTGAGGATACGGACTAGCGTCGATCGGGTTAGCTCCGTTTCATTTTGAAGGTAGGCCAGGATATCCGGCACCCGAAGGGGCAGGGCGGGCACGCGTTCCTCGGAGGCGCTCAGGGCTGTGGCGGTGATACCGCCGCGTTTCACACCGAGTTGGCCGATACTGACCGTGATCTTAGGCGCTTCGACCTTGCTCATCCGCTTTAACGCTTCAACCGCCCGCTGGACGAGCGCATTCGTTTCGAATTCGACGCGATAGCTCGTCTTCGGCTTGATTCGCCCCCACAGTTCCTTGAACTCGGCGCTTAGCTGAACTTCCTTCCTGAGCTTGTTTAGGCCCTCGTCCTGGTCCTTCCGGATATGGCGCTCTATTTGGTACGAAGCCAACAGGTCGACCACTGCGGGCGCTAAGCTCGCATACTCTTGCGGGAGATTGATCTTGAATCCTTGCCTTTTCGGGTCGAACGCCAACTGTATACGGCCCTCCGCATCCAGCATCCCTTCATCAACCAGCGCCTTACGAATCGTCTCGGCGGCGTCTCTGCCAACCGGACGCTCTTCAGAATCAACAATGTGCATGAGACGCGCGATAGCTGTAAGCGGGACTTTACCGAACGTCACCCCGCAGTCTTCTTCATACTCGCTCTGGAGCGCTCTCGCGAAGTCTTCATAGTTCTCGTTCGCTACCACGAGAAGCTTGTTGACGGATTCGTCGAATACCCGCTGGCCATGCTGATCGACCGGGAGCCGCAATCCACGTCCTATTTCTTGTCGCTTCTTAACGGTGCTCTTAGTCTCGTTGAGCGTACAAATCTGAAAAACGTTTGGGTTATCCCATCCTTCGCGAAGAGCGGAGTGGCTGAAAATGAAACGCAGCGGCTCATCAGCCGAAAGAAGTCGCTCCTTCTCCTTCATGATGAGGTTGTATACTTCATCATCCGCTTGGGTGTCGCCTCTCGTGTCCTTCAAGACACCCTTCTTGTCTTGGGCAAAATAGCCGTTGTGCAGAGAATCAAACGGAGCTTTGAGCCATTCGAGCGACGCGTATCGCGGCTCCCTCGCGAATTCTGCGAGAGCGGCTTCAAATCCTTGAGCAAATTTCCCCTGGACCGGCCGCCCGGCTTCGTCGTACTCGCGGTAGTTCGCAACACGATCAATGAAGAACAGGCTGAGAACCTTGATTCCCCGCTGCCGTACCTGAAGCTCCTTCTCAAGGTGCTTCTTTACAGTCGTTCTGATCTGGGCACGCCATATGTTGTCTCGCATTCCTCCGGACTCTGCGCCTAACCGGAGAACCCGCCCGCTATTGAACTGAACATACTCGTTCCCCGGCTCCGCGTTGATCTCGACAATAACAAATCCATTCTCGTATTGAGCTCGTTCCCCCGACAGCGCAAAGAGGTCAGCGCCGTTCTTGACGGTGAACAATCTTTCTTTGGGGCCATCGGCCGTCTGCGTGTGGATGCGCACCTTTGCCTTAATCCCCTTCTTGTAGTCGATCTCTTCGACACGCACAAACGGCTCATTAGCCCCAACACCGCCAGACGCATTCGCGACGACTATTTGCTTCACTAATCGGAGTTCGAACGCCCTGACAGGGTCAAGGCGGTAGATGAGGTTGTATGGGTTTCGGTGAGTCGCCGAATATCGAAGAGTACAAAGCGGATTAAGCGCTTTGACGGCCTCTTGCGCCTTCTCGGTCGAATCGACGCTCTGCGGCTCATCGACAATGACGATAGGCCGCGCCGCCTGCACGAATTCGATCGGCTGCCGGCCGGAGAGCTTATCGTTCTCTTTGTATATGACATTGCTCTTCTGCTCGTCCTCCGTGCCTGCAAAGTTCCTTCGGAATGCATCGATGTTGATAACGAGGATCTGCACCGTGTTGCTGAGGGCGAACTGTCGCAGTCGATTAACCTTCTTCGCATCGTAAACGAAATGCTCGAACGGCATCTTGTTGTAAAGCGCCCGAAAATGCTCCGAGGTGATCTCGATGTTCTTCAGCACCCCTTCACGAATGGCAACGCTCGGAACGACGATGATGAATTTGCGAAACCCGTAGCGGCGCGACAACTCGAAGATAGTGCGCAGGTAAACATATGTCTTTCCTGTCCCGGTTTCCATCTCAACCGAGAAATGCGGGCAGGCGCGTGCCTGGTTGGCAGGGCCATCGAAGAGCTCCCACGCCTCGAGAGCGGCCGAAGGATCAGCGACTTCGATGTCGTTGCGGACCTGAATGTCACGTACATTCTTCAGGAGCCTGTCCGGTGACAGGAGCATCTGATTGCCTAGGCCTAGTTCTGTTTGTTCCTGGCCGGCGAAAATGCCGCCCCAATCGCCCATCTTGATCACGGAGTATTCAGGCGAGCCTTGTGGTTGGCCCTCGAAGATGTCGACGGTACTGGCAATAGCGTCAAGCTGGTAGCCCTGATTTGGATCAAACTGCAGCTTCACATTCACCTCCGCTACACGGTTTTGAAGCTGGTAACGCCCTTCGTCTTGAAGGTCTGAACCGCGTTCGCCTTGAGCTGGTCATTGCCGGCGAAGCCCTCATCCAGGCACACCACGCGCTCCGGGTTAGCGTCAGCGATGCCCCTGATCAGATCAAACGACAGCTTGCGCTCAAGGCAAATGACCAACGCCCCGTCCGCGACCGAATAGACCGTCAATCCTGCGACGGTCTTGATCTCCACCGGTGTGGTCGGGGGGAACCCGCTTTTCAGCAGCAGCTCATACAGTATGTCTTCGGGGCCTCTGCCCGCCCTTAGATGGTTCACGTGCAACTCAAGCTGTTGCGACAGTTGCGGAACGTCCTTAGCGGAGTCGGCTTCCCAAGGTGTGAAGTTCGAATCGGCCAGGGAGAAGACGCGAAACCCCATGTCGGCCGGCTCGCCACCGACCGCCGTCTTCATCGTCTGGGCAACTCGCCGAATTCGTTCCTTGGCGATCTCCGTAACGGTCGGGAGGTCCTTTTGACCCGTAGGCTCCGGCAATTGAACGAGAACGAATGTACGGGACGTCTTTTCCTCGCGATTCAGAGCAAGGACAGCCAAAGCCGTTGTCCCACTACCAGCAAAGAAGTCGAGGACCACGTCGGTGGGCGAAAGGTTAGCAATTTGCGCTAGACGTTTTATAAGACGAATTGGCTTGGGTGTGTACTTCAAGTCAGGAATCACCTCCCTGAGCTCCTTTGTTGCTTCGTCCGTATTTCCGACAACCTCTTGTTTGAGCAGTGTCATGGGCATCATGCCTTGTTTGATGTCCGTAAGAAAGTTCTTCAGGGCGGGAACCTCGGCAGTACCGTCTTTTCCCCACCAGATCCGATCTTCCTTTTCGTTCGCTTTATGCACCTCCGGTGAGAATGCCCAAACACGGGTCTTCTTGGGGAACACTCCCTTTTTTGTATTCGGATTGACGATCTTGTAATACAGGTTGGGCCTCTCGTCCTTCGTATAGCGGCACGTGTAGTCCATGGGCTTCCAGTCGCCGCGCGGATCTTTATCGGGATTCTTGTAGCGGGCCTTCTGCTCCGCCGTTAGCGGCAGCAACCCCATCGTATAGTCAGCGCTTTTCCGATACAGAAGAATGTTTTCGTGCACATACCCGACTTCCTTCGTGTCAGGCGGCGGGGAATAACGCTTTTCCCACACGAAGGTACAAACGAAGTTTTCTTCCCCGAATATTTCGTCGCACATTCTCCGCAGGTTGTGGACTTCATGATCGTCGATACTGATAAACATCACGCCATCGCTCTTCAGTAAGTTTCTCGCCAGGTAAAGGCGCGGGTACATCATGTTCAGCCATTTCGAGTGGAACCGGCCATTTGCCTCGGTGTTGGTGCTGAACGCCCGTCCGCTGCTGTCCACCTGCCCGGTGTACTCCAAGTACGTCTGAATCGACTCACTGAAGTCATCCGGATAGAGAAAATCGTTGCCGGTGTTATAAGGAGGGTCTATGTAAATCATTTTGACCGCCCCCATGTAGCTCTTTTGAACGAGCTTCAGAACTTCGAGGTTATCGCCCTCTATGATCAGGTTCCCGGTTGTCCCGAAATCGATGCTCTGCTCGTGGCGCGGTAGGAGCGTGCCAAGGCTGGGTGTTTGAATCACTCTGAAGCACTCCGACCGGCCAGGCCAAGTCATTGCGAAGCGCTCTTTTCCGAAGTCCACCGCGTCGCCGAGCGCAAGTCGTATTCTGTCGAAATCGACCTTGCCGCCCTCCGTTCGTGCTTCGGGAAACATCTGCAGAATGGCACTGCAGGTGTTTTCGGTCGGTTCAGTTTTCTGCAGATGCTCGGTTTCTTTCACGCTCAGTCCTTTCACTCCTAATCCATGAACTCAAGGCTGTTACTCGACCTCTTCTTCTATTGCAGACTGATAATCGGAAATCGGCTTAAGACCAGCCCGGTACTTCGAAAGCTCGTCTCCGAGGGCATCGAGGGCCTCAAAGCTGTTTGCTCGCGAGGGCCAGAGCTTGCCCTCTCGGTTCGATGCCAGTGCAAAGAGCAAGTCGTAGAGTTGAAGAGGCATCGGCTGCTCTGCACGGATCGAGCGCACGAGCAGACCGGCTGCCGCTTGACTGCTAAGAGACTCTTGTTCCGAAGAGGCGTCGAGAAAATCGTGTAGATTGTCGGCAAGCGGAGGCTCAGCATGGTTGATCGTCCAGACCCATCCATCCTCATATAGCCCTGCCTCGGTTATCAAGCCAAATCCCTCTCGCACACCGTCGAAATGAGCCGTCTCTGTGACGGCTCCGAGGACGAAATGCCCCATCGGGCGCGGCACCGCATTCCCTGCCATCCTCAGGAGCGTCGATGCTGCCAGCCTTGGATGAGAATGATTGAGATCATCAAAGCCCTGCAGCCGGAGACACTCCCGAGCGCTTAGCTTTCGGACGTGGTCGTCGATCATTACTGCTACGGGTGCTCGGCCTTTATTGTCAGTAGCTCCAATCTTTAAGGCTGGAATGTAGCCGCGCGAGAAGCATATCGATCGCTTGCCGCCTGTCCAATAGAAGCCGTAGACATCGCGCTTGGACCCTCGGCTGCAGGACTCTGGGAGCGCGGCGTGGATTGCTTCTGCGCGTTCCCGGCAGGAAGACGCCACGATGAACAGCCTCCGACGCTGCTGCGGGAGGCCGAAGTAGCGTGCATTTAGGACGCGCCATCCGATAAAGGGGTATCCTGCGCCGACCAGGGTGTCAATCACAGTTTGAAAATCCCTGCCGTTATTGATGGTCAATAGGTTGGGTACGTTCTCGCCAATCAGCGTATGAGCTCTGGCAGCCGTTGCCGTCCTTAACATTTCGAAGAATAGGCCCGATCGATCGCCAAGAATGCCGCCTAACGTTCCTGCTGAACTGATATCCTGACACGGCCATCCACCTACGACGAAATCCGCCGGCGGCGGCGAATGGAGGGAACGAATGTCGTCACAGATTGGGACGTCTGGGTGCGTCAATGAAAGCACCTGCTGGCACGCCTCATCCCGCTCACAGTAGAGGAGCGGGGCCACCTTGGGATGCTCAAGCCCACCGATCCCGCTGAAGATGCTCAAATATGCTTCTGCCATGTCTACGTGGTCCTGTTGACTCGAAGGCGCAGGAAGCGCGCAAGACGGTTTCGGAGGCGAGCCATGTTGTCTAGCTCGCACTGCCACACCGTGAGCACACTGAACCCCTGCTCGCTTAGCTGTTGCCGGACGTCCTCGTCCCTCTCCTGATTTCGAGAGATCTTGGGCTTCCAGAAGTCGACGTTGACCTTTGGCAGACGCCCTCGTGCGCAATCGTGACCATGCCAGAAGCAACCATGGACGAAAATACACCAGGCGTGAGCACGATTGGAAATGTCAGGTCGGCCCGTGATGGCTCTGGAGCAGACACGATAGCGCGCGCCGAGCGAATGCAAGATGCGACGAACGGCCAGCTCAGGAACCGTGTGACTCTGCTTGACCGCGCTCATCCGTGCGGAGACGCTTGCGGAAGGACGCTGCGCGCCGGCGCGTCCTCGCTTTATGGGGTCCGGCGAATGACTCATACAACGTGCCACCGTAACATGAAGAGATCTTCTAGTTCAGTGTTTTGGTTCAGTCTTTGGCTAATGTCGTCCAAGAGCGCGTCCTTCTTACGTTCCAGCTCACGTGATGAGGAGTCAAAGTTCCTCCATGCCTCATTCCGTTTCGCTTCACATTGCCTAAGCTGTCTTTGCAGATCGAGTTTGCTGGGCAAGTTAGGGGCGCTGCGGGCCTGCCTCTTCAGGTCCTTGATTGTGGTATCCAGTTCTTCTAAGTCTGCCTTTAGAGAACCGCGCTGGTCTTCTGCCCAACGATCGAGTTTGTCCATCTCCGCATCGAACCAGACGCCGTTTTTCTCCGCTAGTCGAGCGGATATGCGCCGTACCTCTGCGGCAATCTGGCCACTGCAGCGGCTGCGAACGTCCATTTCGCATGGAACGATGGCCTCTTCCTTTCCGGGAAGGTCGAACAGTCTCCGACACTGATTGTGGTCGAGATCGTCCCCGCCGTCGGCTATTCCGGCGAAAAGCAAATAGTCCTCTGTCTCAAAAGCTGTCAGCGACGCCCGACTGCATAGCAGCCAGCCCTGCTGTCCAATCAAGTGTTCGATCACCGCGATCCGTTTGCCACTGTGCTGGTAGTCGAAGCGGACCGATTTGACTTCTACGTTCAGGTTCTTGCAAACAGTCAAGATTCGCTGCGCCAGTGGATGCCCGATCCGATAAGTATTGGCGTCCTCGACCCGCTTGCCTAAGCGGTAAGGTCCGGGGTGGATTTGTTCGCCTTCGAAAGGGTTTCGTTCTAATACGAACGAATGGCCGGGACCGTCGAAGCGCGCATAGGGGCCGAGATAATACGTCGTGACTTGCCACAGCCACTCTTCGAACCGGTCAAGGTAGTCGCCGCTAGTGACGCGGACCTTTTCGACGACCTCCTGATCGAAGTTGTTTAGGAGCTGCTCGCGTGCCTCTTTGCGCCGATCGTCAATTTCGGTTTCCAGGTCCTTCTGGAGCTGGTCGAATTCGAACGAAATCTGCTCCGGCGTGCGGCACCTCTGATAAATATTGACAATTCGCTTTTCGAAATCAATGCCGGACTCTATGGACCCGAGCACCTCGTCGCTAGCGCCGAACACCCCGTTAAACAGTCGGAACTTCTCATCGAGAAGCTGATAGACTCGGACATCCGCAGCGTTACTCCGGTTCAGAAAATTGACCACAACGACATCGAATTTCTGACCGTACCGATGACAGCGGCCAATTCGCTGCTCGATTCGCTGAGGATTCCAAGGCAGGTCATAATTGACAACAAGATTGCAGAATTGTAAGTTGATTCCCTCTGCCGCGGCCTCGGTCGCAATCATTACTGCTGCTTCATCCCGGAAATACTCGATTAGGGCTGCGCGCTTGTCCGCGGTCGGTGAGTTCGTGACGACATCGGTCCCACCGTGACGGTGGAGCCATCGCTTGTAGATCTCATTGGATTTGGGGTCGGTATTCGAGCCGTTGAACAGAACGATCTTTCCTGCGAATTCCGTTCGCTCTAAAATCTGGTACAAGTATTCTTGCGTTCGCCGCGATTCCGTAAAGATCAGGGCTTTTTGCTGGAGCGCAGGAACGCCTTTGCTCTTCTGTGCCTGTTCCGAGGCCGCGAAGCCTCGCCGCAGAGCGGTCAGAAGAACTTCACCTTTCGAGTTCTTGACGATCGATTTCGCGAGCGTGTGAAATTCGCGGAGCATCGTCATCTCTTGCTTCAGCTCGATAAGCTGCTCCGGGGACAGGAGCTGCGCGCCAGGCGCGTCGTACTCGTGTTCGTCCACTTCGTCCCATTCGTCTTCGATCTCCGGGAAATCTTCGAAATTCCCAGCAATGGTGTCGCCCGCTGTCGTAACATGCTCGGCCGCGTCCGCAATCTCCTGAAGCCGCCCAGCCAAGCCCTCTAGTGTGTCTGAAATCGCGTACGTTGACGAGGCCAGCAACTTCCGAAGAATCAGCGTCATCAGTTGTCGCTGACTCGCGGGCAAGGCGTAGAGCCTGTCCTTCTGGAGATAGCGAGAAACAAGGTCGTAGAGGCGCTGCTCCTCGACGCTCGGAGTGAACTCTTGCACGAGAGCATGGCGGTTCGTGTACTTGACGTACTCTAGAACCTGCTTGCGCAATGTTCGCTTACAGACTGGCTGAAGTCGTTGTTTCAGTTCGTCATAGCCAGCATCTCCGTTCAGGTGAGCGAATTGTGCGCGGAAGCTCTTTAGGTCACCGAAAGTGAACTCGTCGATGATGCTCACCAAACCATAGAGCTCCAACAGCGAGTTTTGAAGAGGCGTGGCGGTCAAGAGCACCTTTTGAAAGGGGAAGACCGCTTGTTTGATTGCGTTGCTGATTTTGTTGTTCGCCTTGTACACGTTCCGCAGCCGGTGCGCTTCGTCGATGGCTACGAGGTCCCAGTGTGTCTGCCTGACATAGGGCTCCTTGGCGCGTGCGAATTGATAGGAGCAGATGATTGCGGCGTCAGACTGAAAAGGATTCAGTTTGCCGGCCCGGACTGCATCGTTGAAAGTTCGAGTCTCCAGTATTGTAGAGGGCAGAAAAAACTTCTCGGCAAGTTCCTCGCTCCATTGTTTCCGCAGGTTCGCCGGGCAAATGATGAGGAGTCGGCGCCTGCCCTCCGCCCACTTTTGGGACAGAAGAATACCGGCTTCGATCGTCTTTCCCAAGCCGACCTCGTCGGCAAGGATGACTCCTTTAGAAAGAGGAGAGCGGAACGCGAACAGTGCCGCTTCGATTTGGTGGGGATTCAGGTCCACCTGGGCGTTGGATAACGCCGTAGCAAGCTTCGCGACATTGTCAGAGGCACACCGTTTCGTGAGCTCGTGCGCGAAGTATTTCGCGTGGTAAGCCGTCAATCGCTTCTTCTCCTCACCCGACTTTTGCAGAGACGGGAGGGGGTACGGCTCGGAAGGTGCCCTCACGCCTGAGTTCCTAAGCCACTATCAAAACACGATTTCGGGACGTTCTGCCGGTGAGCACCGGTACGTGGTAAAGAACGGGCCGTGAGATGAACGATTTGGGATTCGAGCCTTGCACTGGGAAGTTCGGTTCAGGTGTTAGAATCTCAATCTGATGCCTAGTTGGATTAGACGCTGATCGAGTGCGGCGGTCCAAGCTTTCGAGGGGGCGTTGATGAGGACGCCAATACCCGAAACCAGTGCCGTGCTGTTTAGGCCCGCCACGTTGGTGCGGTTGAGAATGTTCGTTGATTCGGCAATGAATTGCACCCGCAGCGACTCATGTACGGGGAAAGCACGTACATAGCGCACATTCAGTTCCGCTGTGCGCGGGGCGAGTAGGGTGTTCCTACCGGCGAACAGGGGGCGTTGAAGACTCGCGGGAATCGACGGGTCTCCGTTCAGGATCTGATTGCTCCCGACATTAAACAGATCGCCGCTCTGGACGGTCGCCATCAATGCGAACACATTCCCGTTGACGAGAGCACGGACGAAGGGACTTCCCGAAGAAGCCGTCGGCGTGTAGAGCAGGTTGCCGTTGAACACGTGCCGCCGATCAGTCAGCGAATTTCCCTGATCGCGGCGGCGGTTCGTCGGGTCGGACAGTACCAGGTTCGAGCTATCAATGTTGTTTTGCTCCGGCGCGTCGTCGATGGCGTGCGACCAGGTGTACGTCGCGAACGCCTCCAACCCGCGGGAGAAGCGCTTGGTCAGCGTCAGGTTCAGGCCGTTGTAGATCGACTGGCCGACAGACTCCGCGACCAGGATGTTGCCGAATCCGGCGTACACCCTCCCAGAGCCGAAGATGGGGCGGCCGTCCGCCAGCGTCAAACCGGACGGGACGAGGTTGATGTTGCGATACACCGGCAGGCGGTTGCCGCGAGTGAAGAGGTAGGTCGCAGTCACCGCCAGATCCGACGAGAACTCTCGGCTGACCGAAACATTGGCATTGGCGGAGTACAGTGTCGCGAAGTCCGGGCTGACCGTCGTGATGTCTTGCGCGATCGCTGGCAGGCCCTGGATGCTCGTAGGCAGCACGTTCGGAAACGCGGGCGCGAACGGCTGTTGCGCGAGAAGGCTGACGGCGAAGTACTGAGGACTCCCGTTATTCAGCAGTGCACGGCGGTAGAGGTCCGTCTGAAAAGGATCGTAGAAGATTCCGCCACTCGCCCGCACAACCGTCCTCCCTTTCCCGATCGCGACGCCGAGGCGCGGCGCAAAGTTGTTCCTGTCCGTTCGAAAACGTCGCGGGTAATCGAAGGGCGAATTCTCGTTCGCGCTCGGCGGGCTGTAGACGTCGTACCGAATCCCGTAGGTGATGGTGACGTTCGAGAGGGGCTTCCAAGTGTCCTGAGCGTAGGCACCGCTGAACAGAGAGTTGTACGACATGGCCGGATTACCGAGCGTCTGGATGAAGTTCAGGTAGGCTTTGGGGTTCACGCCGGACTTTGCCGCCAGGTAGGCGGCCACATTCGGAAAGGTGTAGTTCGCAATAGTCGGCTGGACTTGGGTGTCCCGAGCGGCGCGTGCACTTCCTCCAAACTTAAACGCATGAGCGCCCCGGTTCCAGCTGAAGTTGTCGGTGAACTCAGGTGTCATTTCATCGAACAGGTAGCCCACATCGAGGGAGTTCCCGAAGTAAGCAACGCCGGGAATCGTGATCGACGGACCTGTGCCAGTCGCCTGGAAGCGATTCTGCGCCTGGCTCCGGAATGGAATCTGGAGTCGCGCCTCGTTGACCGCGTTAGCGGTAAGCACGCTCACGAGTTGCACCGCGCCGGCATGAGATCGGTCGGCAAAGGTAAAGGTGCGATCAACCAGGTACTGACCGCCGATCACCGAACTGTTGTACGGCGAATCGTTCCGATGCCCGTTGTATCGAACCGAGAGGCGGTTCGCGTTCGAAATCTGCCAGTCCAACTTGCCGAGGAAGAACGTGACGTTTTGGCTGAACGGAATGGCGTTTCCGAAGCTCTGGGGCAATCCGAGCAGCGAGAGCGTGTCGGCGGGAACCGTCACCGGCGCCGGCAGGTCTCGCTTCACATGCTCCGCGCCCGCGAAGAAGAACAGCCGATCTCGAACGATCCGCCCCCCAGCATTGCCGAAGAAACTGTCCACGTTCACCTCCGGCGTCGGGGCGCTGTCCGGAAGCAGCGCCGGCCTAGCGCTCATCGGAGTGCGACGGAACAGGTATCCGCTTTCACCGTGAAGTGCGTTTGTTCCAGAGCGGGTGACCGTATTGAACACGGTTCCAACCGTGTTACCGAACTCGGGCGCGAAGCCATTGCTCACAGCCTGAACTTCCTGGACCCAGGTCTGCGAAATCGGGAGCAGCCGAATCCCGGCGCGGTCGCTTTGCACATTGTTGCTGCCATCCAACTGATAGTTGATCCTGCCGTTAAACCCGTTCGCGTTGACCTTGCGCGGCACGCCGAACTCGGTGTTGCTGTGGCCGCTGACATTTGGCTGCTGAAGAACGAAGTTGTACGGATTCCTGGACACGAGCGGCAGGTTGTCTACCGCGTTCGAGGACAAGGTGGCGCCGACGTCGGTCCGCCCGACGTCGATTAACGGTGCCCCGGACTCCACTAGGACCTCTGTCGCAATGCCCTTGAGTTGCAGGGCCACATCGATGGTCGCGACGCTGCCAGCGGTCAGAACAACGCCGGTGCGCCGATATGGGGTGAACCCGGCGGCTTCGACGGTGACCGAGTACTCACCCAGGGGCAGCAATAGCGCCTGAAATAGGCCAGACGATGATGTCGTGGCTGTCTGGCGGTAGCCGGTTCCACCATTCACAACCTCAACATGGGCGGCGGCGACCGGTGCGCCGCTCGGATCGGTCACCGTTCCCGAGATCTGGCCGTTTATGGCCGCGGCCTGGCCGAAAGCAGCAGCGGCGATGACCGCGCCAAGTATGCAGACACGTATGATTGCAAATTGCATGGATTCCTCCAGAAGACGGGCCAACCGCGACGGGACTTTACGTGCGCCTCAGGTGAGGAGCAGCGCCCAACGGGACTTTACGTGCGCGGCCAGCGATTGAAAATGCCCCTCATCTATCGAACGCAAGAAACCGACGGGACTTTACGTGCGCTGTTCAAAACCGCTGTGGGAAATCGGGATTTGAACGGGACATTACGTGCCCCGTAGAGCCCGTCTGTCGGGCCTTTGCGTGCGGTTCGTCGGGACCTTGCGTGCTCTCTCTATATATCCTGTATATCCAAGTAGAGAACCTGTAGTCGGACCTCAAATTCCTGTGGAATTGTGGAAATCGCCAACCGCGCGCCGCAGGCGGGGAAACCGCCCACACGGCATAATCGAATTATGCGAAGAGCCTTGGCCAACTGGCTCAATTACCAGGGCCGAACGTCGGATCAAAGCGGAAATGTCCCCGCCGCCTTGCGTTGGTATCGACTGGCGACCCGCTTAGATCCGAACTGGAGTGTGCCGTGGTACAACCTCGGACTGATCGCGAAGTACTCCGGCGATTGGCAAGAGTCTCTGAGGCTGAACGCACAATCGGCCGGCCTCGCTGGTGATGATGAGGCGTCATGGTGGAATCTTGGGATTGCAGCGACAGCTGTTCGCGATTGGAGGACCGCTCGGAAGGCGTGGGGTCAGGTAGGTATCGACGTTCCGCCTGGCGACGAGGAATGGCAGTGGGAGCCAACCGCTGCCTGCGTTCGTCTTAATCCAGACGGTAACGGAGAAGTTGTCTGGGGCGAGCGTATTGATCCAGCCAGGATTGTCCTTACGAATGTGCCGCTCCCAGAAAGCAAACACAGATTCCGAGACATAGTGCTTCACGATGGGGCAGCCAATGGGCACCGCGTTTTGAATGAAACCGAAGTGCCTGTCTTTGACGAACTCGAAGTGTGGGCGCCAAGTTCCTTTGTTACGTTTGTCACTGTTCTTTTGCTGCCCAATCACGAATCCGAACACCGGCTCATCGAGATCTGTTTAGAGATGGGGCTCGGAATTGAAGACTGGTCAACCATTCGATGGATCTGTGCGACTTGCAGCCGGGGGAATCCCGGCCCGCATGACTGCACCGCCGGACCGCTTGCGAACGAAGATAGACGATACGCCATCGCAGCACACACGTTCGAAGAAGCAAACGAAGCGCTGACGAGATGGGTTGCTGCCGGAACTGGCGTTGTAGTCAGATCACTAGAGTCGGCCGGCTGAAGCTAGACGTGCACCAGCGTCCCCATCGCCTCATCAATGGCGACATCCTGTGCGCCACCAGCGACCGAGGTTTCAAGATCGGGCATCACACCGCGGCCCTCCAGCATCTCGCCGCTCCAGGTGTACCAGGCGCGCGCCGGGACGCGGACGAAGTAGCCGTGTCCGACCTTGTACGTGCTGGAACAGATCAGCCGACCTGCTGTCCGGGCTCCGACGATTGTCGCCAGGCCCCGTTCCTTCGCGAACGCTGCGATTCTCTCGCCGGCACCCGTCGTGGTCTCGTCAACGACAATCGCAATTCGACCATGGAACGGCTTCGGACCGAGACCCTCGGTGAGGATCGACACCGAATCGTCGCGGAAACCGAACTTGAGCGCCAAGAGCAGCAGACCGGCCTTCTTGGCCGGGATGAAGTCGAAAACCGGTAGGCTCTCCTTCGTGTAGCCCTTCTGCGCCCGCGCACGTGTCACGCTGTACCCGACCGGCAGCCTATCCGGAGTTAAATAGCTCATCACGCGCAGGAACGCCAACCCGCCGCCGGCGTTGCCGCGAAGGTCCAAGATAAGGCGGCTGCAGTCGCTCAACTGGGCAACGGCGTCGTCGATCTGCTTCGCGATATCGACCCCGACCGCACCTGGGAATTTGGTGACCTTCAGCCACCCCACGCCGTCAGCGAGCTTCGACAAGAACACGTCTCCAGCCTCAGACGCCTGCGTGTAGGACGGCGCGCACTCATTGGGCTGGCAGTATTGAAAACGGGCCGAGATCCCTTTGGGGACCTTCTTCTTAGTGCTCTCGTGGAAGAATCCGGAATCGGGGGTTCCAACCGAGCGGACGAGCCGGTCCAGAGCCGAAACGAACGGCTCCGTGTTCGGCGCGTCCACTGCTGGCCTTCCCTGCTGTTCGACTTTGGCCCGCCAAGCCGCCGAATCAAATCTCGGGTCGTAGAACCGCTTCTCCACCGTCTCCGCTACGTTCTTCAGGATTTCTTGGCGTTCGGTCTTCCCAAGCTGGGTCATCATCAATCTCCTTCAATAGTTCCGTGAGGATCGCCGACCAGGCGGAACCCAGCCCAAAGGAATGGCTGAGCGTTCGATCCGTATTTCGCTAGTAGGTCTCGTTTGGCGAGCGTCAAGGCTTCTGCCTTATCGGCGCCGTTCTTCAGATGCTGGTAAAAGTTCCGCATCAACTCCGCCGTCGCGTTGTCCTCCGCGGCCCAAGTGCTGGCAACCACGGTCTTCGCGCCGGCCATTAGGAACGCTTGAACCAGGCTGTTCATGCCAGCCAGACCTTCGACTCTTCCGCTGCCCGCATCACACGCTGAAAGGGTCACCAAATTGGCATTCAGAGGTAGGCTCAGGACTTCACGAGCTTGCAGCAACCCGTCTTGACCAGGCCCCGAGTTCTTTGCAAGACGAAGGGCGGAGCGGTCTGGAAACTGTTCATCAATACTGGCGTGAACTGCGAAGTGGATCGCGCGGTATTGTGCGAGATTTGCGGCCTTAACCGCCGTCTCCGTGGCGCTATCGCCGGTTAGCGCGTCCGCTCCGTCCACCGCCAGCGGCGTTATCGCTGCAATCTCTTTCGATGCGCCGGGCAACGCCGCAAGTGTTGGAGAGGCGTCAGCCTCGAACAAGTTTCCGCTTCTCAGGGCCATCCGCAACTTGTCGGTGGCCTGGTCACCTCCATAGCTGACGCCACCGACCGCCAGGAGCTCCTTACCCCGATGGCAGTGCTGACCGTGAACTGCCCGCGAGAGGAGAAAGTTGACCGATGCGGAGGGTGCGTAGGAGATGACAGCTCTGCTGACAAGAAGGGCTCCGGAGGCATCGACCAACGCGTCGAATGGTAGACCGTGAAGCGCTCCGTCCGGAACGATGACGATTCGGCGTGCAGACTGAGCTCCTGAGATCGGAGCCAGGAGCATTTGGTACAACTGCCTTGCCTGTTGAGCCACATCGCCAAGATCTTTGGCCGTCGCGATGTAGTGTTCTACAGCGCCTTCGATCAAGCGCCGTGGTGGCAAGACATAGCTCTTCACGTGACGCCGGCCAATCTCCAGCGCAAACGACCGGTCTTGGCCGAGAACGTACTCAAGGATAATTTCTTGAGGCTTGAGAATCGACTGAAGATCTCGGAGCCTGACGGGTTCCGGCGTGGGCAAATCCACAGGTTGCTGTGCCCGGTATTTGAATGACCGAACTTCCGTTTCCCAGAGCCTGTCCAGCAAGGACCGCCTGGTGGCGGGATTCGACTCAGAGGTAAGCCTCGTCTGCAATGCCACGAGTTGCGTCGAGTTGATCGTCGAGCCCAGCGGGACGTTTCCCTTCCGCGAACTGCGGATCACTTCCAGTAGCCCCCGCGCCCTTGCCGCTTCGAGCACATGGAACGCCTTTGCGGGATCATTAAGCTGCAGCACCGAAAGCTCGAAGTGGCCGACGAAGACCCGGCCCATCGCACCGATGAGCGTACTTTTGTCCTTCGAGTAAGGAACCGTCTGGACCAGCTCGTCGATGAGCTTGCTCGCCTTGGCGAAGGTGCAATCAGCCGCCTTCGTCTGACCGCTAGCAGCCTGAACCTCGGCGACGACGGCGAGTTTCTGCGGTAGGGCGTACGTGTCGCCCGCTCGCTCAGCTGCATCGACACTCCGGTTCGCGTACGGCAGAGCGCCGCTAGCGCCATTCAACCTGAGCGCCACGTCAGCCAGTTTCGTCGTCACGTCCGACTCGATTCTGTACATTCCGGCCGCCGCGGCTATGTCTGCCGCCTGCTTCAGATCCTCGTACGCATCTTTCGGGCGGGACCCGTCCAGCAGATCGCCGAGCGTCGCCAGAATGCGCGCCTCGCGCACTCGATATCCCCGTTCGCGTGACGTCGCAAGTTCCCGTTCCAGCATTTGCTCAGCCTCGGACGCCTTCCCGGCTTCGGCGAGTAGTCTGGCCTTGCCGACGAATGCCGTGAACGGGAAGTACGCGCCTGGATTCTCCCGGTACAACCGAAGGGCGCGGTCGAAGAACTTCGTTGCATCAGGCTTACGGCCGAATTTGCCCAAACCCTCTCCAAGAGCCGTGCTGTAGCGGATTCGTGATGCGGTATCGCCGTTGGCCTCGGCCTTGAGCGCTGCGCTGGACACGAGTTGCAGCGCGCGGACAACGTGGCCGTTAAGAAAGGCAATCGTCCCGAGTTCGCCGTCAGCCCGAGCCGCCCAGACGGAATCGCGGCGTTCGGAGGCGAGCCGACTCGCCTGCTGCCAGATCGACTCGGCCCCTTGCAGGTCGTACTGGAACAAGACATCGCCAAGCGCCGATAGGACCAGCAGCCGAAGTTCCGGATCAGCAATAGCCTCCCGCGTCGCCAGTAGGGCCCGTAGTTGCTCCGCAACGTCAGCCAGTCGGCCGGACTCAACCCTCCCTCGGAGCCTCACCGCGGAACAGAAGACCGTCGTCTTTTCGTCGCGCGGAAGTGCGGACCGTGCCTCCATTCGGCTGAGACGCTCCGCCGCATCTGCCCAGTTATTGAGCCAAACCAGGTGCTTAACGTAATCGAGGGTGTCGGAATCAGGAACCGGAGGAGCGGCGCGCCTGCGTACGAGGGTGAAACTGGCGACAAGAACAAGAAGCCCCACGATTAGCGCAACGCCGATACCTTTGGCCAGTCGGATTGACATCGATACTGCTCCCGCCGACGGGCCGGACTCCTCGGCCTCACTCTACACGGGGGATCTCCTTGGGGCGAAAAAGATGGTTCCTGAAGTAGACGCCTGCAGACGAAAAACTATTCGAGAGTTGTCGGGAAAAAATGCCAGTCCTCACCCTCTCTCTTCAATGCTAGCTGGTACTGGCCAGCATGCAAGTCTGAAAGGGTCATTGGTGTGTGGATTGTTACCACCTGGTTCTCCAGAGCGGCACCGGCTTTCGTGGTGAAAACCGTTTCGAGTGAGCCGTTTACAAGCCGCAAATCGTACTGTCCTGGTTCGTACCCTATCGGAAGCAGAATATCGGCCCGGAGATCGCCTCGCGATAACTTGATCGGCGGGCGGGCGGGCGTCTGTGTCCCTCGGGTCACAAGGAAACTGCGTAGATCCAAGACAGCGATCTCGGGCCCGATCCTTCTCGGTTGGGCGTCATGCCGATTGAACCACCAAAAGCTGCTTACGGCTCCGATAACCAACAAGATGCCGGCTGCGATTGCGAGCAATTTGCCCCGCGCCTGTGGGTTCGGACGGTTCAAACCGTCTGCCTGAAACCGGCGAAACTGCTGGTAACACGGTGAGCAACGGGAAAGGTGCTCATATCCGGGATCGCTAATCGGCCGCGAACGCTGAGCAAGTTGTCGGAGAGTCTCCTCGGACAGGCAGTCCACGCGATCCGGGTTGGGACTGGCATTCTTGAAAAACCAGTCGACCTCCCGATCGACCGGGGTCTGGTCGCGCTCGCTGTCCTCCCTGCCCATCAAAATGTTCTCCCTCGCTTTACCGTGCGTAGGGTCCGGAACAATGCCCGCCATTATCGTCTTCCGCCTGGCATCAGCATTCTCCCTGCGACCCAAGCAACTTCTTCAGTTTGTGCCGCACACGAAAGTATGCCTGATCTATGGCGCGGTCGGTAGACCCCAACTGCTCCGCTATTTCAGCCGACGTGAACTGGGCCACCTTCAGCAAGGCCACACGACGCTCCAATTCCGTTACTTGCGCAAGGGCCTGCTCGATGGCCAGACGTTCCTCTATCGCCGTTGCATGTTGATCGGAACTCATATACGACATCAACCGCTCGCCTTCCTCGGACCCGATCGATTCTAGCTGCACCTTTGAGCGAGAGAGGCGCAGTTCTGAGACGCCGAGGTTGTGCAGCACTGTCCACGCGAAACCATGCAGGCTCTCGATAGGACCGGACTTCCGTTCTTTTTCTTTGATCCGCTGACCGGCTTGTTCGAGCAGTCCCGTAACCACGGCTTCGTCCTGCAATGGGAACCAGCGATTGAACCTGGGGAGGAGGTCGTGGAGGGCGCGCTGGATTCGTTCAGGAAGTGGTTGCCCGTCTGAGCCTACCAGCGGGATCTTTCTTCGCGACTTCATGGTGTAGACTGCTCACCCTTCGCTCAGAAGAGCCCGAAGTCCCCAGTATAGACCGAACGCTCTCGATGTCAAATTCCGTAAGTTCTTGGGGCCACCAAAGCGTTCAGCTCAATAGGGAGGCGAAGGCAATGGCGTCAAAGCCGGAAATATCGTCGTTCGATTCGTGGGATTCTGCGGAATTGTTTGTAACTGAACAGCAGGTCGCATTCGGGATCTGCGAGGTGATCAGCGTTGGGGGGTGCGATGAGTTGCCGTATATATTCGAGATCGTTGGCGGTCAGAAATTATCGTTCAGTCTCACCGCTTCTCATGAAGTCGATCTTGTTCTCTGCGACGAGGGTGCCTACGACGAATGGGTCGATGCTGGTCTCCAGACGCAGCATCCCGAGGATGCCCTGCTGACTCTACGGCATGCGTGTCAGCATTCGCTGGAATTCAGGCCGGAGCAGGACACGACCCTCATCGCGATCATCATCAACCTCGCAGATCGTCCGGTGCAGTCCGTTGTAGCGGCGAACGTTCTCGACGCGGCCGGCCAGCCGTGCTGATCCGGCGCAGACTCGTGGACAATTGAAAGACCGTGGGATTCTACGCGAAACACATTTTGCCGCACGTCATCGACCTGGCCATGAGGAATCCCGCCGCCACTCGCTTGCGAGCTGAGTGGATTCCAAGGGCTACGGGTGATGTGCTGGAAGTCGGTATCGGCTCGGGGCTCAATCTGCCGTTCTACACGAATCGTGTCCGGCGCGTTTACGGCCTCGATCCCTCGGCGGAACTTCAGCAGATGGCTCGAAGCCGTGCTGCCGCCATGCCATTTGAAGTTGAGTTCATGCCGCAAATGGCGGAGCGTCCGATTCCGCTCCCCAGTGGAACCATCGACACTGTGGTGCTCACCTGGACGCTGTGCTCGGTGGATGATCCTGGCCTCACTCTCGCCGAGATTCGGCGCGTTTTAAAGACGGACGGTCGCCTGGTCTTCATCGAGCACGGTAGTGCCCCTGACTTGCGGGTGCGAGCTTTGCAGCATCGAATCACACCTTGGTGGAAGCGACTGGCCGGCGGATGCCACCTGAATCGCCAAGTCAGAACTGTGCTCTCCCGAACCGGCTTTGAATGTGTCGAATGCCAGGAGGGATATCTTCCCGGTCCGCGGCCGCTGATGTTCACATACCGCGGAGTCGCGGGACGGTCCGGCAACATGAATGGTTGAGGTGCCGTCTGCTGGAAACGTTGCCAGACGGGGTGTATGTCACTTTTCGTGTCGCCAACATCCAGACGAACGCACCTGTTCATGTCAATCGTCTGCCGTCGCTGGGATTGAAATCTGCACGTCCACGGCGGACTCATCGCACCGAACCTCGTACTGTCGTTCGGCTCGTTTGTAGACGTTCACCATCTGATGCCCAGTCGAGAAGGTATTGTCTTCGAGATATGTCCTGCTGCCCAAGATCATTTCTTCGAGCCGGTGTGCGGCCAACTCGGAGTACGCGCCAGTTCGCTCTTTGACGAGGCTCTCGATCAGAGACACTTTTTGCAGATTCCGAATGTTCTCCGTCTGCTCGTCGGGCATGATGATGAACAGATAGTCCCGCGCGCGGCTGATGGCAACATTGAGAATGTTGTGCCGGTTCAGGAACATCTGCGGGTTCGCCGAAATGTTCGGTGGAGGGTTGAACACTGCAATGATCGCGTCGCACTCGTCGCCCTGGAACCCGTGAATGGTGCCAACCTGCACGGCCACCCCATCTGGCCTGTCGTCCCATGAGTCCACCAGTTTGTCGATGATATTAGCCTGAGCTCGATAAGGGGCGATGATGCCGATTTTGAAAGGACAACCACCACACCCAGCTGCCGCCACCTGCCCTGCGAGATGACACATAAATTCGAACGAAAACAGCGCCGAATAGGTCTGGTAGGGCGTTCCCGTCTTCAACCGTCGGGGTCGGTAGATGCTCTCATACTTGCTGACGGGGAACTTAATGAGGTTGAGCGGTTTTGCGTCAACGCCGTTCACCCGCAAGCCGCGCCGCGGTGAAGGCCCGCGGTAGTGCGATAGCATCCCGTCATAGGTGAACCGGCTGAATACTTCACCAACGTCGGGAATGCTGCGAAACTGCGTCTTCAGATGGGTAACGTTGAAACTGTGTGGTTCCGTCACTGGACAACGAAAAGAGCCGGGGCTGCTGAGTCCCGTTAAGCTGTAGATGTTCTCGTCCTTCCACTGCTCAACGGCAACGATTGGCTCAATCTGGAAGGGGTCACCGGCAATGATGAACTTCGCAGGAGCCTTAGCGTAGATCGGGTAGACAACACTGGCAATCGGGATCATCGAGGCTTCGTCCATCACGATGACGTCCCAATCGATTTCGTGAAGCCTTCCGTTCTCAACCGTGAAGCCGTCGTAGGCGAATCGGGCCACGGTCGTGACCACGACCGAACGCGACAAGCCGCAAAAATCGAAGGAGCGATCGCGCCAGACGCCGGCTTGTTCGATGCGCTCATCCGACGACGTCCCGAAGCGCACGAGCCATTCTTTGTTGCTCGCATCAGTCCCCATGGCATCGAGAATGCGCGTGATCAGCACATCCGCCGCTTTGTTGGTCGGCGCAAGCACCAGAACATGTGCCGGCTCGGCGCTATTCATCAGCGGCAACAACACTCTCTCGGCCAGATGGGTGGTCTTGCCGGTTCCAGGCGGTCCGAATACGAACTCGATGTTCTCGGGCAAGCCGGCTTTCATGTCGTACTTTTCATCGTGCCTGAGCGACCGGAATCGTTCTAACAATGATTGGAGCAGGAAGGAGGGATTCTGGACGTCAATGCGGGCTTCCACGACCCTGCTCACGTCAACGCCCTCCAGCTCGTCCGGGGAGTCAAGTTTACCTTCGAGGGAAAACTCTCTGGCCGTGAACGAGTCAACTTGTAGCTTGCCCGTGGTTCCGTCGCCAAACTGCAGGTCGACGCGGACGCCGGAAAACTCCTCGATAGATTGAGGAATGAAACGGTCTGGTTCCTTGAGGATAATGGTCCGCGCCGATCTTCTGTCGCGCTCGACCTTTCCGAACCGAAGCGAGAGCGTCTCACCGTCCGCGTTTTTGTCAGCGCTGGCCATGCACTCTAGTTCCAGCAGAGCAAGGAACCAGCCGTAGCTGTACTTCGGCAGCGAAGCGGCTTTATCTGACAACTCCTGCTCGCGCTCCAATCGATTAATCTCGTCGGCGAGGCGGTCCTTCGCGCGGTCGAGTTTCTTGCTGTAATCCAACGGGCGTGGCCGGAAATCGTCCGCGTCACCGTCGGAATCGGTCGTGGGCGCGGCTGGGCGATGGTTCTCCGTGTGCGGCCTGTCTGCAGGCTTTTCCTTCTTGGCATCGATTCGAGCGCAGATACCTCGAAGTACCTGGCGCTCAGTCGGATCTGTCTGTGGGTGGTTGCCGCGATTTCTGTCTGCGGAGTCGTCCTCAGCCTCTCTCTTCCGCCTGGCGGCATCGCGGATCGCGGTGCGAAGTTCTTCTTCAGAAAGCCCTGACTGCTCAAGTTCTTCCGCCAGCTTGATCTTACGCTTTTGCTCTTCGGTCAGTTGGGCCGTAACCAGCGATTCGTCGCGGATGCCCAGGAACTTGACGAACGACTCTGCCGCGGCGCCCGTCGCATCGTACTCGTCCGAGAGCGTCTGGATAGTTACCTCGCTGGCGGAGACCAGCTCACCGGACTTGTTCAGGATCCACTTCTCCGTCCGCAGTCGGAGCATTTCTGTCGACGCGCGGATCTCCGAGCGAGTCTTGTGGTAGAACCAGGAGTGAACGCCATTCAAAGACTGCATCAGACTCTGGGCAATCCGCCACATAAGCAACGAACGGCCGGGGTTGATGTCTTGAACGACTTCTTTGCACCCGTCCAGAGTTTTATCATCGAACGTGTGGCTATGTCCTTCAGTAGTCCAGCCGCGTTGATTCAGATCCCTCCAGCAAAGCTCGGATCGTACACTCAAGATACGAGGGAGCTTCGCAACTCCGAGCCGCATGAGGAACTCGTCAAGTCTTCCCCAGTCCTTTTCGCCGACCGCTTCTCTGTACTCATCCAGGAGCAAAAACCTGCTGTCCGGCTTTGGCTCAAACCATAGCTTCAAGTCGTCCGTAGACAGGTAGATGTCCCTGCCGCGGCCGCGATGGACGGACCTATTTTGGGCAGTGGTGTACTTCAGAAAGGCCTTGTCGACTAGCAACTGAATGAAGTCGCCAACGTCTTCGTTCTTGCACTGATTGAAGTAGCGAAAGAACTTCATGAAGTGAGGCGTGGTGTCGATGCCCTGGTCGGTGCGGTACTGCGGAAGGATTTTATTATAGATGTCATCGCGAAGGCTCGGCTTCGTGATCCCACACTTCTCGATGAAAACACGGGTGTCCCTGTTCTCCAGGAGTTCCTTATTGACCGTCGTGTAGCCGTCGATATCCGCGTCTGGCAAGAACACAATAAGATGGCCGCTGGAGTCAAAGGCCGGTACTGCGTTGCCGTCCTGGTCAAGAAAGATCGGACGATCCTTCACGAGCCTCCGATAGGATTCGCGCTCGGAGAGATAAGCATAAAGGCGGTGCAGCCAGTCGTATGGCTGCTTGCCAATGAATTCCGCATTCAGTCTCTTGAGAACGGCCTCCGGGTCGAGACTTGAGACAATTAGGTTTGGCTCTTTGCGAATCCACGAACGGGCGTCGCCGCCGTCGATATAATCTGCAAGCGCGTTCTTCTTCGCACTCAGAACCTCCTTCTTGCCCAAGCTCCGAAACACCCAGTGAGCACCCTCGGTGCCGGTGAGGTGAGCAAGTTGCTTGTCGGAAAACAGCTCGACCAGTTCCGTGTCGGAGGCCCAATAAGATCGGCTCTTGTCAGAGTACGCGCCGTCGGCTGCGGGCAGCAGCGTGTCGTTCTTCAGCCGCTCCTTGAGGGCATCGTAGAAGGGCTTGAAGGAAATGTGGCTCCTGTTGGACGGATCGCTGAAGTGGGCTTCGTCGTAGGGAACGATATCGAGAATGCCATCATCAATCAAGTGCTCTTCGCGCAGAACGGGCAGGCTGTCGCTTGCAAGACAGGCTAACTTCTCCACCATGTCCTGATTGTGCTTTTCCCCGGCCTTGATTCCTTCACGGCTGTCCGTCAACAGGAACGGAGCATGAACGATGAAACTCAGATTTGTAGACTCTTTGGTAGGGAAGAAGCAGAAAGCGGGTTGAGACATAGGTCTCAATTTGCCATCGGAGACGGAAAAGCCGACGCAAAACGGAAGCCCCTGGCCCGAGGCGCGCGAAAACAGCCAGATGTCTTCCTCCGTCGTTTGTTGCCAGACTGTGGACGCCAATCTGACGAGTCTGGCAGTCAGGTCGTCACCCTGTACGGTCCGTATGATTCGCTTTGTATACCCTCCAGCTTCGCCGTTGACCTCCCATGAAACCGATCCGAGCTTAAACAGAAACAGTGTCGGGAAGATCAGCGATTTCAGCTTCGCGGCGATTTCATCGTGGCATTCGAGAGGCCGCTTCCTGTCGTCGTCGAACGGCAACCAGAAGACGGTCTCATGATCCTGTCGGCCAGGGAAATCGGAATCCAAAGCGTGCGGGACAATGAACCGCTCAATTCTGAAGCAAAAGGCGGGGTCGTAGATGTGCGGGGTCTTCGTGTATTGGAAGACAGATTTGAAACCGACTCCGAACTTGCCGATTGAGGCCGCGGTCTTGTTGGAGTTGGCGATTGAGGTAATGGCATTTACATGCCCCAACGCTCCGCTTGCAGAATCGGCCTCTTCTGTTGCCGGATCGGAAATCGAGAATCGTGTCTCTCCGTTATGCTTGAAGACCAAACCATCTCGCGTCAGGACGAACGATGCGGACGTCGCTCTCGCGTCGTCGGCGTTCTGAAGCAGTTCGTAAATGAAGTGCGCCTGATCGGAGTACTTGTCGACCACGCTCCGCTGAACGCCACGCATGGAAGGCTTTTCCAACGTGTTCGCATTCTCAGTGCGGTCCTGCGTCAACGCGTCGAACCATCGTCGCTGCTGAAGGAGCATTAGCTTGAGCCTACTTCCCTTTTCCTTGCGTCTGAACTATGAGCGACCCTGCTTCCGTGCGAGGACACGGAACTTAGACTGTTACCCGGAGCCCCTGCCGATCCTGCGTTAACAACACTGAGATCCGTGAAGTTCACTGTTTCCCGCGAGCCAGCTAAGTGGTGAACAACAGAACAGAATAGCGTTACGAAGACGGCCGAACAACATGGTGGCGTCATTAGATCGGAATTGCTGAGTTGGTGGGATCTACGGCGATAAAAGCTGATCCGGGACCATGGTACAAGATTCGCCGAATCCGAGTGACTTCTGCTCGTTACAGATCAGGAAGGGGAAGCCGGCTTCGTCCGGCGATCCTGCCCGGATTACGCGCGACTAGGAAGCAATCCCTGCAGCGAGCCTGTCTCCCAGTCGGAAACGGGGACTAGACGGGCTGATCGAGTTCGCCTTCAGCGGCGACGCCAAGGCTGGTTGAGCATACGTTCGACACTCCAGCCGCAAGCAGCTTTGCTTCGTTTTCGATAGCGCAACCCCGTTTTGATAGCGATCAGAATGAGAAACGTCGCCCCGAGCACCGCCAGAAAATTTTGCGTTTCACGATGCACGCGTCCGAAGCCAACTGACGCGGTGTTGCCGACTGCAATGCTTAATCCCAGCCCTGAGATGGCTACCAGCGAAGCCAGAACACCGACAACCAGATCCCATCGCTTTACACGCGACGACCTCATTCAGTTTCTCTCAGCGAAGCTTCAAGGCACCTTTTTGCGCGAGCCAGTGCGCGAGCGCAGTGTTCACCAGGATGTTCATGGAAGTTCCGCGATCCGTCGAGATCTTCTTCAGCTTCTTGTGAAGCGCCCGCGGAATCGTGATCGTGGTGTCCCGAACCATCTTTTCCTCGACGCTGATCAGGCCGGCGTCTTCCAGATCGACTGACGAGAGTGCCTCGATTGCCATGCCCGACAGATCCCCGCGATAACGAATGAGCCCACGAAGGGCGTCGTTGATTGCTTCGTTCAAGCGAATGGCCAGCTTCAGCGTGTGTTCAACCGCACCCGCTGCCTTCTTCTTCGGCTTTCCAGATCCGCTCTCCAAACGTACATATCGCGATTCCATAGTCTCCGCAGCACCAACCAAAGGGTGTAGATCGTACAAGATACACCGTACCATCAATCGGTTGCGCGCGAAAACCGCACCAGTCCCTCACATTCGAAACGGCCGATACGCAGCTTCGAACAGAAGATCCCGGTTCACCCGGACATTGAACCGGTATCCGACAGGGACTTTGATCGTCGGCTGCACGTTCAAATTGCGCCTGGTGACGTCAGCCCCGAGCCGTGAGAGCTCAGCCCCGACCGCGCTTCCGGCTGTCTCGCTGGCGGATGGATACCCGAGGACTCCGCCCCGATTAGACTGCGAGAGCCGGAAGGCCGCACTGAAACCGCTCGTTAGGACGGCAAAACCGAGGAGGCGGCGGTAGTGGTTATCCACATCCTGCCTGAGGCCAGCCCGTCCCTGCGCGTCTTGGCCAGCCATGCCTTCGAGGTCGATTGAGGACGCGTCCGGGAAGATGAGCCGATTCCAAACGACGGTGACACCGTTCTGCGCGTAGGCGATCCGCGAATCGTAGGTGCCCACCAGGCGCGATCCTTGTGGGATCAGAAGGAAGTTGCCGGACGCCGTATCGTAGACATTCTCCCTGACAAGGGCGCGGATCTCGCCCGGCAGGTCGGAATTGAGCCCTTGCTCCAGGACCGCGGGAATGTCCCACCCGGCTTTGATCTCGTATTTGCTCAACGGTCGAACCCGCGACGATTTCGTGTAGTTCTCTCGCGTTTCTGCCCGTGCGCCCGCCAGAAATGCGGTCTTCCGGTCCTGCATGTTTTGGCTGGAGTACTCGTCTCCGTCTGCCGGAGCCGTGGTCAAAGCGATCTTCGCCTCGGAGCCGGAACCGCGCAGATTCACCGCTGCGCGCTGCGCCTCGGGTCCTTGCATCGTCTTGAGCAGCGTCGTCATCTGTTCGATGTCTCCCTCTCGGGTGGGCAGTGAACTGCCGCCGGAGCGGCCAGCGCCGCCGAGGTTTCCGGCGATGGCCGTCGGCGCCGCGAGGGCATCGAGCTCCTGCCGGTACGCAGCGATGCGAGCCTTTTCCTCGGCGCTCAATTCCCGAACTGGCGAAGGCTGGGGCGGCGGCAGATAAGGACGCATTTGGGAAGGGGCTGAGCCGAGCGAGGGACGGCTCCCGGCCGGTTCGGGAACCTGCAACTCTTGCTTCTCCGGAGTCGCAGCGGTCATGCCGGCGGTAATCATCCTCGCCGGGACTTCGGCCGCGATCACCTTTCCCGCATCACTGGCCGCAGTGAGCCGCGTTGGATCGGCGCGTTCCATCGCCGCAGCAGTCCGTTGCCGTCGTGTCGCAATGCCGTATCCGACCAGGCCGACGACAGCGGTGACCACCACAAGCACGATGAGCCCGGCGCGCTTGCTCAGGCGTACGGGATTCGGCGGGTCCGGTCGGAGATCGATGCCGGTTGGAGAATCAATGTCGTTCATTGGTTGGCCTCCACCTTGGCGTAGGGATCGCCTTTGACCTTCCCGTGGAAGGTGCCCCGGATGATCTCTGCTTTCCGCGCCTGCTTGCCCGCGCCCAGAATGAGCGCCCCGCGTTCGAAGAGCCGGTCGACGATGTACATGTCGCCCTTCACGCGGTAGTTGACCATTTCCGGACCTTTCGGCCCGACGATCACCAGCGCCGGCAATTCCCTCGGAGCGGCGTTCGGGGTCATTTGCAGGTACGTCTTCTTGCCGTCGTCCACCACGCGAACTGGGCGCATGTTGGGGTCGCCCCCGATGACTCGATAATCGAAGTAGAGGGCCTCGATCGATTCGACTGGCGTGATCTGGGACGCTTCGAACTCTTCCTTGCGGCGTGCTTCCTGCTCGGCCAGCCGCGCCTTCCAGCGACTCGTCTCGTCTTCCGGATACGCAAAGGCGACACGCGCGAGGTAATCGTCGGGCTTCGACACCAGCCGAAGGTAGTAGGCCCGTCTGTCCGTCGTGATCAGCAGTGTGGTGTCGAGGCCAGCCTGTTTGGGCTTGATGACGAGCATAGGCGTTTCCAGCCGACCGCTCCCGGCCATAGCCGGGGAAATTACCCAACGGACCGAATCGCCTACGTGAGGTTCGCCCGAGAGGTGCTCACCAGGTTCGAGTTCCACGACGCAGACGCGCATCGGAGCGCAGACGACGGTCGGCATCCCCGCGCCAAACGTGTAGAGCACCCGGCCATCGGCGCCGGGCGCCGGCGTTTGCTTCTCAGCCATCCACCCTTTCGCGACGCTCAGCGCCGATTGCGCCGTCGACGGCAGAGCGACGTCTTTCGATGCACGGAAGTCCGAAGGGACCTCAGATGCAGACGCGCTTCCCGTCGATGCCGGTGTGTTCGATACTCCGTTTCCGGCCTCGGCAGCGCCAACAGTCGGATCTGATCCGAGCGTCTGGATCAGTTGGCCGAACGGAAACTTATCCGGCGCTGGGACGGGCTCTTTCGGCAGAGGCTTTGGTGGCGGAACCCGCTTCACTTCGACCGGCCCAGTCTTGCCATCTTTCGTTTGGGCACACATCGGCACGGCCACGAAAACCAAAGCCAGCGTGCATTGTTCAAGAATTCGAATTCGCATGTTTCAGCCCTTCACAGCACTTTCGACCAACTCAAATTCGTCAGGTAAAGTCCGAGCGGATTCACGCGCGCCAGGCGTTCGTCGGACGGCGGGTTCACGGCAACCGTGAAGGAACCCTTCCACCTTTGTTCGGACTGGACATCGCCAGTGACGCCCCGCGCGGTCTCAACCCACTCCACTTCCCAGCTCTTGTCGCTACTCGCGTACACCGCCTTCACGTCCACGCTCACCATTTGCGTTTGCGCGCGCTTATAGGGCGGATCATTCCGGTAGTACTCGCTGACCTGAACTTGCGCCGGCGTTCCGCGTCCGATCATGGAGTACACACGATCAATCGCCTTGCGCTGGGCAACTCCGTCGCTGGTCACCGTTCGCCAATCGCTCACCCACTGAACGAGCGCGGCACGTTTCAGTCGATCGTCGGCCGCGGAGACCTGGTCGGCTGTTCCGGACGCGACAACACGACCGAGGCTATCGACGGCCACGACGAACGGGACCACCTTCGATCGCATGGCGAGCGCAACCAGGCCGCCGGTCTCAATCACGGCGATGCCGAGAGCCAGGAAAGCTGCGAAGCGCCAGTTCCGGGCGCGAGTGATCAGATTGCCGTACCGCTCATCCCACTCGCGGCGCGCCGCCAAATACGGGTTGAACGTGGTGGGTTCCGGGTTCGGCATTCTAGGGGCGCTCTGCTTAACGGGTTGTTCTGTTTCGAGGTTGTGCGGCACGAGCCGCGGAACTGCTTCTGTTGCCACGATGGCCCTCCTTTTCATTCCTCACCTTCCGATCTCAGAGTCGGCGGAGCGGTGTGCGGCGCGTGATCAGGCGGCACGGCTGAACGAGCCATCCGCACGAATTGAGTTCCGACAGTCAACTTCCGCGAAACCCGGTTTGTTGCTTCGCTTGCACGCGCGAGTCGGCCGGCTACCGGCTTCGACTTCCCAGCCGCTGATGGGGGACTGACCTGGCCCGGCGTGCCCGAAGCCTTAGCGCCACTTGCTGAAGGTCCAGCGGAGTTCGTGCCTTCACCTTGAGCGGCTTGCTGCTTTCCTGAGTCGCTCCCCTCGCCGGACGAACTTGCAGTCGAAGTCGAATTTGCGGCCGGCTCGGCAGTCGAACTCGCGGTAGACGGCGGGGACACCTGGCCACTGGGTCCGGATGGACTGGCAGCCGCACCGCCGCCGCTACCGCCAGGTCTGGGCGATGGACCACCACTCGAACCGCCCGAGGTTGCCGGGCCCGCGGACCCGAATCCGCCACCCATCCCGCCACCGGATGCAGCTCCCCCAGCTCCGAGCCCCGCAGCTTGGCCGGCCGTCATCGCGCCACCTTTCGCGGCGAGCATCTTCGCGCCAAGCGCAACACCGCCTGCTGCTGCCGCGCCCACCAGCAATGCGCCTTGCGCCAATCCTCCCGCGGTCCCCACAGCATCGCCACCTGTGAAGGATGGCGACCCGCCGAGAATGCTCGCGGCCAACTTCGGCGCATTCCAGCAGATCATCAGCAGGATCACAGCGGAAGCAGCGATATCCAGCGCATCGACGGCTGGAGATGGACTGCCCGGAACTGCGGTAGCCGCTGCTTCCCAGGTGTTCGTCAATGCCATGCCCGCGCCAAGAAGCAGATACAGAACCATCACCTTCACGCCCGTGGAGACCGCGAAGGCAATGAAACGTTCGACATACGGAGCGGTCCAGCGAGAACCGCCGAAGCCAAGAAAGATGAAGCCCGCGCCGACGACGAGATAGCTTTCGACCAGCGTTACGACCAGTTGAACCGTGAGCCCCAGGAACGCGAGGAACGCGAGCAAGGCGGCGAACACCAGAGCCAGAGCCGTCCCGAAGCTCCCCATCCAACCGGAGTTGGCGGCTCCGCTCAGAAGATTACCGGCGATATTTAGACCACGCACCAGGACGTCGGTGGGAGCCAAAGAGGGCAGACCAGAGGCCGACTGCCCGACAATCTGGAAGCTTTCGATGATCCGCGGAATCCAGTCAGCGCCGAAATTCAACAGGGCGAAGAACGCGCCGATGAACATCATTTTCCGAATCAGAGCCGCGGTCCAACCTTGCAGATCGGTGCGCTCCAGAACGAGCATTGCGCCGGTCCACGCGAACTCGATCAGCGCTAACAGGCCGAACAGACGATTTGCATACCCGGCGGCGACAGTTAGCCAAGTGCCGCGAACCGCTCGATACTGATCGAGCATGGCGCTGGGCGAGGTTTGCGCCCAGGCGGAATTGGCGGTAAGGAGAACAATCGAGGCCAAGGCGACGAGCCATTCGGCTCGCCGGGGAAATGCGCTACTTGGTGCCCGCGCCGAATCCGCGCCCGTCGCCTTTGCGTGGGGTGAACTGGAACACCGTGGCCGCGCTGGCGGCTTTGCACACGCGCCCTTCTGTGGAGTCTCCCCATGTGGCAGGTGCGCTCTGTTGGATCGGTGCGCAGCGCCCCTTGATCTCGTTAGCGATGTCGGCGTGCTGCCGGAACCATTGTTCCAGTGATTGTTGCGAAGCCGAGCGAACATCGCCCGCACCAGCGTTCTGGACGCGCTGGACGATCTCACTGGGACGCTCCTGCGTACAGCTCGCCAGTAAAACAAAAAGCAGAAGGCACGTGAGCTTCATCCCTCCATCATCGACCAGCTTGGAAGCCTCTGCCATCGCCGGTTCTTCCGCCGAATTGAAAGTATCTTTCCGTACCTGCTTCTTCAGAGGCTTGCTTCTGAATCTGCGCGGCTTGGTACGCCTGTTTGCTTTGAAGATCCGCGAGGATCAACTGCCGGAGCTTCATCAACTGCTGAACCTGCTGCTCCATGATCTGGTTCGAGACCTGAAGCGCCTTCATCCGGCCGTCACTGGATTGGGCCATGGTCCGCAGCTGGTCGAGCACCGCCTGTTCGCTGGCGAGTTGTTGACCTTGCAGACCCGCGGCACGCAGAGTGCCCAGCGTCGTGTCCAGACTTGTCTGTGACCAGTCGCGGTAGTCCCTAAACCAGGTATTCGCGTTGTAGCCGTACCCGCGGAATCGATTGCGGAACTCGGCGTCAAGGTTCGCCATTGAGTAGGCGAGCGCGCGCCCGTTCTGGACCACTGAAGCAAGTCGGCTGATATCGCCCATGATCGGGCCGAAGACCTGCATCGGCAGGTTGAGCGAGTTCTTCGACATGTCCGCCACCATCAGAATCTTCTGCCGCAGTTCTTCACCTTGGCGGATGTAGGAATTGATGAGTTGGAGATTATTGGCGAGTTGCGTCCACTCCGTCGCAAACCCGCCGACAACTCCGGAATTCCCCGTTCCAGGCAGCGCGAGAGCCGCCGCAAATATCAAAAAACGCCTGCGAATCATTGCTCACCTCCTACCGTGTACTTTTCTTCGAGATACGCTGCCCATTCGGGCAGACCACGCATGCGCAGCCATTCTGCCGGCCACTGCTCCCCGTGGATTTCGATTACATCCTCCAGTTGCTGTCGCTCCTCCCGCCCGTTCACGCCGACGAATGACAGCGCGACGCCACCGAGGCCGAGCGCGATCATCCTGCGGCCGATCGGCGAGACGACGTAGTACTGCCGCTTCGGGATGCTCTTCTGGACCATCTCGACCTCGCGGTCATTCAGTCCGATGGATTCATAGAACTGCCTCGATGCAGGGTTGGCTGCCTCGGCGTTCGGAAGCAGGATCTTCGTCGGGCAAGATTCCAATACGACATCGCGGATCGGACTGTTGAAGATGTCCGATAGATTCTGCGTCGCGAGCAGCACCGCGCCGTTGAACTTCCTGAGAGTCTTGAGCCAATCCCGCACCCGCTCCCGAAAGAGCGGATGCCGGAGGTAAACCCACGCTTCGTCGAGCGGCACCAGAGTCGGGGAACCATCGAGCCGCTTCTCGATCCGCCTGAACAAGTAGAGAAGGACCGCGACGACAGCCTTTTCGCCAAGGTTCATCAGGTGCTCCGTCTCGAACGTCAAGAATCGGCCGTCGCCGAGCATGTCCTGGTCTGCATCGAGCAGATGCCCCATCGCGCCGGCGAGCGTGTAGTATTGCAGCGCTTCGCGAACTTCGGTGTCTTGTACGTTCGCTGATAGCTCCGTAAGGGTTCGGGTGGGCGAGTTCTGGAGCAGGATCACGGCTTCGGTCAGGGCGTTGCGCTCGCGGGGACTCACTTTGAAGTCCTGCAACGCGCAGAGGCCTTCCAGCCAGTCAACGGCCCACGCTACGTCCGCCGGAGTGTCGATCTCTTTCAAGGGGCAGAACGCCCAGGCCGTCCTTTCCCCGCCGATATCGTAGAATTCGCCGCCTGCCGCAGAGGTGAGCGCCATCAGCGAGTAGCCCTTGTCGAATGCAAAAACCTGGGCGCGCGGATAACGGAACCACTGCGCCGTGATTGCCCCGAGGCACGTCGATTTGCCCGAACCCGGAGGTCCGACCATCAGCGTGTGACCGAGATCGCCGACATGCAAATTGAGACGGAATGGAGTCGCACCGGTCGTAGCCGCGAACATAAGCGGCGGACTCTTTGCCGGCATCAACGGTGAAGGGTTCTTCCTGGAACCGGCCCAGACCGCCGTAATCGGCATCATGTCGGCCAGGTTCAGGGTGTGCAGGATCACTCGACGAGCGTTCCGGTACCCATCACCAGGCAGGCTACCCCGCCAGGCTTCGAGCGCGTTCACCGACTCAATTCGACAGGCAAAGCCGAGATTCTGAATCGTTTTCACCACGAGAGCCGCCGATTCCTCGAGACGGCTCTGATCCGTGTCGAAGACGAGGATCAGTGTGGTGAAGAGACAAAACTGAACATCGCCGGAGGCGGCAACGCTCATCGCTTCCTCAGCGTCGGCCGCCATCTCCTGGGCGTAGAGGTTTGTGGGACCGGTTTCGGTCCGCAGCAACTGATCCTTCCAGCCGCGCACCTTCGAGCGCCACTTGCGCCTGGTCTTGTCCAAAAGCCCACGAGCCTCTTCTGGGTCCAGGAGGATCGCCCGCGTGTGCCACCGGTATTCGATGGCGAGGTTGTCGACCGCCCCCAGAATGCCGGGGAAGCTCGCCCGCGGAAAACCGTCAACTGCTATCGCCCGGAGATGCTTCGTCCCGATCTTCGGTGCGATCCCTCCGACGAGATCTTGCGTGCCCAGCAGGTCGTTGAGGTAAGCGGGTACCGCGGGGAGTTCGATTGGGTGATCTGCCATCGTTACGCATCGGTGCACGTAGCGCAGAAGATCGTCCTGGACGTGGGGAAAACCGGCGGCGTCGGCGAAACGCCTGCCCTTGAGGCGACGGACCTGAAAGAGCGAGCCGAACAGGTCTTCAAACGAAGCGACGCGGCTCTTGAAGTACTCAAGTGTCTTCTGAGCACCGGACTTGATCTGCCGTTGTCCCTCGAAGAGAAAGCCTTTTACGCGCTCCTCATGCTGCTCGGGTGGCAGGTACGTCAATGCAAGGAAGTATTCGCTTTCGAAATGCACGCCTTCGGCCATGAACTGTTCCCGGCGCTCTTCGTCGATGAGCGCCGTCACCAGGTCCGGAAATGCGCCGGCTTCCGGGTAACCGGGAGCCTTTGATCGGATGGCGTCACACTGAACCATCCAGCCGCCGCCTAGTCGGAGCACCGTATTCAACCGGGCGCTCAGCGCCGCCATCTCGGCGTGCGTTGCCGACGCCATGTCGGGGCCACGGAAGGTCCAAGCTGCCAGGAGAGCTCCGTCCTGGAGCAGCAGAACGCCATCGTCAATCATGGAGTCGTATAGGAGCAGGTCAGCCAGACCGCGTGCGCCAGCTCGATGCTCAGTGATCTGCACTCGTTTACCTCCAACTCTGGGGCGTCGTTATCGACCGCCCATGTATTGCAGCCTTCGCCGGATAGAAGGGCCGGTACCGCAGATGACGCAGGTAGACCTGCCGCAGGAGGGGATCTGCCTTTCCCATTCGGCTCAGAATGGCGATCGACAGGAACCAAAGCACGATGCCAGTCAGCACGCCCCACCAGGTCACGAGCGCGAAGATCAGCATCGCGGAAAGCAAAGCCGAAAACAGCACCAGTTCTCGATCGCCCCCAAGTAGCAGATGGGGGCGGTTTGCGCTTTGATGAATTACGACCTCCCGCGGCTTGTCCATAGCGCCCCTAAATGACCGTGGCTCCGCCGACGCCGAACAGACTCGTCATGAAGCCGGCCCCGAGCACGAGGAAGGCAATCGCCAGCACGGCCACGCAGGACCGCCGCGCGAACTCGCTCAGTTCGCCGCCGAACACAAGGGTTCCACCGGCCACCATAAGGGCGATCAATGAAATGGAAAGAGCTACGGGTCCCGTCAGTGACTGAGCCACCGTGTTGAGCGGAGTCTCCCACGGGAGTCCGCCGCCACCGCCGCCCGCCCATGCTGCGCGGCTTGCCAGCAGGAAGAGCGGAGCCAGCATCGTTCGCTTGAAGAGTGAGTTCATTCGTACCTCCAAATGGATTCGGTCAGACATACTCGACCAGGTAACGGCCTTGGTCGTACCCGGTCACTACGAGCAGCTCCCGCACTTTTCGGCCAGCTGCCAAACTTGATTCCTCGTCGATGAAGATCACCAGATCGACGGCTTCGGCGATGAGACTTTGCTGGGGTGCGCTGGTCGCCTCGGCTACGAGGGATTCCAGTCGCACGAGCCCGCTGAGGGCATCGTTGGCGTGAATTGTCGCCACTCCGCCCGGATGCCCCGTATTCCAGCTCTTGAGCATTACGTGGGCCTCGGCCCCGCGAACCTCGCCCACTACGATTCGGGTCGGCTTCAGGCGCATGCAGGCTCGGAGACAATCGAGCATGGTCACGCCGGCAACGGCCCGAAGGTCAACGTAGTTCTCGACAGGACACTGCAACTCCATCGTGTCCTCGATCGTGATGACCCGGTCCGATGGGGAGATCCGGGCGACGGCTTCCAAAATGGCGTTCACGAGGGTAGTCTTACCGGAGCCCGTTGAGCCGACGATCAGGATGTTCCTTCGATCCCGGATGGCCGTCCGAATCACTTCGCCATGGCTTAGGCCGCGGACCGTTTCCGCAAAGGAACGTCGCGTGTGTTGCGCGTTCCGAGGATCTGAACAGCAGCTCAGAATGTCGCCGGCCTCGTAGTCCTCCAACGTGAACACCCGGCGGGGTCGGAGGCGGATGGCAAAAATGGGACGCCGGACGACCGGCGGCACGATTCCCTCGAACCGGCTCCCGTCCACTGGAAGTTCCGTCTCCAGGATGGGGCGGTCGTAGTTTGCGACGGTGCCGCGCTGTGCGGCAATTGTTCCGATCGCGGCCTGAGCCTGGGCAGCGAACATCTCGCCCGCGACGGCGAATCCCATCCCCTGCCGCTTCACCCACAGGCGCCCGTCTGGGTTGAGAACGATGTCCTCGGTCCGGACATCGTCTAGCGCCGACAGGACAGTGTCGCCCAGTTCGCGCCTCAGTTTGGCGTCGAGGCGGGCACGGTGATCCGCCGATTCCAGAACCAAGCGCCCATTTGCCCCTTGACTGTTCATGCTAGCTTGTACAAGCTAGCTTTACGCACTCACGTGCGCTTGTCAACTGCAAATCGCAAGGAGTGGCCCACATGAACCGGATAACCCTAGACGCAATCACTCGCCAGGCGGACGCTATGGCGGTAGATGTTTTCGAGATCGGCCTCTACAAACCGGCCGTTGATGGAACCGCGAACGAGCCCGAAATGCTGCCGAGAACATGGGACAAGGCGACGCTGCTGAAGTCCGTTGGCTGGCTCAAATACCAGAACAGCCAGGGGCGGAACATCTACATTCGGCCAAAGGGCGAGCACGCCCTGAGTCTTGTCGACGACCTCAACGCCGCGGCTCTGGACCGCATGAAAGTGCAAGGGTTCCAGCCGGCCATCATAGTGGAGACGTCGCCCGGCAACTTTCAGGCGTGGCTGAATCATGGCCGTGTTCTTCCCAAAGCGGAATCCACGGCCGCGGCCCGTGCCTTGGCCGAACGTTTCGGTGGAGATCGGGGCGCGGCGGACTGGCGACATTTCGGCCGGCTCGCGGGTCTGACGAATCGGAAGCAGAAGTATGAATCGCATGGCATGTACCCGTTCGTTCGGCTCGTGGAGGCAACCGGACAGCCTTACTCGCAAAGGCAGTCGTTGGTGGACACAGTACATCGCGAGATTGAGGTCGGGCGGAAGGAGCGGACGCTCCAGTCGCTGTCTCGTCCCCACGTCCAAGCGCGCGAACCGATGTCAATTGAGTTCTTTCGTGCCAAACCGGCGTACGCTGGCGACAACACCAAGGCAGACTTGGCGTATGCCGTGTATGCGCTCGCCCACAGAGTTTCGGAAAGCGACGTCAGACAAGCACTTGGCAGCAGAGATCTGCGCCACAAAGGAAGCGAAAAGCGTCAGGAGCAGTACATCGAAAGAACAGTGAAAAAGGCCTATGCCGCGCTGAACTGCCAAGGTCGCTAGATTGCGCGCCGCGTGCGGCCAACGCTGGATTACGGTTGCCGAGATCGCCACACGACGCGTCAAAACGCGGATTTTGCTGGTAATACAGATGAGGGAGCCCTCAGTATCACCACGGTCCCTTAGTCGTCACGGCTTTATTGCTGATAATCAGAATAGCTATGGCGAAACCACCCTATGTCGAGATGGGCGTTATCGTTTCGTTCTCCGAGGTTTTCAATCGCCCAGCCACCCTCGATGGCGCGCGCGAGATCCTCTCTCAATACAAGCGCGAGGCGGTGTTACTCGTTCTCGCCAAGCTGAGCGCGGCGCTCCGCATTTGGTTTAGGCCGGATTATCAGAGTGACAATCGGCTCGCGCGCGACGTGTTCAAGAACGCGGGACGGACCGAAATCCAGGCATTGGTCGGGAACCCGCGTCGCCTGTTCTTCACTCGGCTAGGTGTGCTGGCAACGGCGCGTTTGGCGCTAAGCGCATGCAACAGGCCAGCGGCTTCTGATATCACGGAGCCGCAACAGGCGGCGCACGTCTTGGCGTGTTGCTTAATGATGAACGAACTGACCTCCAGCACTTCGCCACTGGAGGGGGTGGCGGATCTGCTCGTCCACCAGTTGGCTAATCACAATGCGATGGCACATTACGATTTCCGCGCTGACCTACTGCGAAGCGTGGAGATGTTCGAGCGTAACCGCGCGCTGCTAGAAAGGCAGCCGGGGACGGTGGATTTGGAAGCGGAGTTCAGACGCGCGACCGGGCTTTCGCCGCGCCAGTTCATAGAGTTGTGTCTGGTGATCGGCACCCCTTATCGAATGATGAACGCAGGATCGCTGATTAGCGACGATCCGACCTTCTTCATCGACAAGAACCGCTTTGCAAATATGAAAATCAGCGATGCCGAGCTGAGCTCGTTTTTTGGGATCGTTGCGCAGACTGCGCAGCAACTTGCTGAATTCCTGCCGACGCGAGGCGAGCGGCCCCTCGCCGACACGACAGTATTCCAATCGTGGCCGGTTATCCGAGCAGAGGGTGCCGAGCGATACTACTGCTGCGACGTCGCGAGCCTGATGGACAAAACCGGGCGCGGTCTCTATTGGACCCTGTTCGCTGCAGCGGATGCTCGTACAAAGAGCAAATTAGGTGGTACGTACGGGCGTGCGCTGGAAGCTTACCTGCACGATTGCGTGCAGCGCGCGGGCTTTCATCCGGATTCCTATATCGAGAGCCCGAAGTTCTCTGATGGTGCCGAGGTCTGCGACGGACTGTTCATCGATGGATCGCGCATCATTCTGTGCGAGTACAAGAGCAGTGTGCTCACCGTCGAGGCCAAGCTGAGCGGGCGCCTCGACCTTCTCGAACCGGACCTTCGCAAGAAGTTCGTTACGGGCGACGCCGATGGTCGCAAGGGAATCGCTCAGTTGAGCCACAGCATTGATCGACTGCTCACCGGCGAACCAGTCCCAGGCCTGCCGTCGAAGAAGTGGAGCCTCCTTCAGCCCGTCATGGTCTGTCTGGAGAACGCTATGCTCTGTCCTGGCATGTCCCGGTTTTTGAACGATCAATTCGACCGAACGCCCTTGAACAAGCGATCACGCACTAGGGTCGCGCCACTGACTGTGATCGATATAGAGCATTTTGAGGACATGTTGCCCGACATGAGAGCGTTCGGCTTCGGCACGCTCCTAGAAGATTACTATCGCTCGCACATGCGCAATACGGGCGGCGGCCATGACCAACTCGTGGCGTTCCGTCGCAAAAACATCCCCTTTCTCGACGACAAGCCAGAGTGCGCTCACGAGAAAGAGGCCGCCTTTCGGCACTTTTTCGCTGACCTAGGTGCCCGGCTATTCGGCGAAGCCGCGGGCGCTGAGTAAAGTGCCTCGTCATTCACTGTCGCACACGTTGTGCAGAGCGGCTGGGGCCGTCAGACAAATCCACCGTAACCATCCGGAGCCCTGAGGAAAAACACCCGAACGCTGAGAAATAATAGCCGTGCGATCTTGGCGTCGGTGTCGCCTCCAATCGTGAGGTGACCAGCTCTGCAGATATGCAGGCATCCCGCCACCGTCTGATACAGCCTCAGGTTTCCGTCGGTCCCTATGCTAGAGAACCAGAAGTCAGGCTTCTGCACGGCCCTGGGCCGAATCTCTGAGAATGCCATGTGCCTTCTTGTCCTCTCTCAGCCCGACGAAGCGGCTGTGTCGAAGATGTCCGTCTGGAGTCCACTCGACAAACTCGAACTGCCCAACCAGCAAGGGTTTCAACCAACGGCAATCCTCCATCTTTGCTGCTGTTAGCCCAGCACCCCATCTGCCGGCCTTCTTCTCGGGAAGATTTGCGAAAGGGCAGGTACGTGTTTCGAGAGGCGCGAACCGTTTCATCAACTCCGCTCTGAGCCCCGGAGTGAATCCATTGCGGGTTCGAGCGGCATACATGAGTTTGCCGCCCTCGTAGTAACCGAAAACCAGTGCGTCGAATGTGCTCCCGCCCACCGTATAGCCGCCGATTACGAACTCCTGGCCCTCGTTGACCCGCATCTTCTGCCAGGCCCCTGAGCGTTGACCGGGCTCATAGCGGCTGTCTCGGCGCTTGGCAACGAGTCCCTCAAGGCGTTGCGCCTTTACGGACTGAATCAGGTCGGCTAGGCTCGCGCGCAACTCCGGCGAATAGCGAACAGGCTCTGAGAGCTTCGGCAGGACCTCCCTTTCCAACATTTCCCGACGCCGTACCAGCGGTTCCGCCATCACATCTCGACCTCCAAGGATCAGGAGGTCGAAGACGTAGTAATTGAGTGGAGTTCCGGCGCCGCCATGGTTCTGCAGGGCGTTGAACGATGGCCTTCCCTCCGGATCGAGCGCCACCACTTCGCCATCGATCACCGTCTCGTCCGGCATCGCCTCCAGGGCCTGAACGATTCCGGGGTAGTGGCCGTTGAAATCGTTGTCGTTACGAGAACGGAGATGGACCCGTCCACCGGTTTTAAATGCTAACGCGCGATAGCCGTCCAACTTGAGTTCCAGCAGCCAGTTCGGATCGTCGGGCAACTGCTCCTTGCGGAGAAGTAGCATTGGCTCGACGAAGTGGGCCTTTGAGCGCACCAGCTTAGGATAAAGCCTGGCGCGGTCAATCGGCGCGCGCCACGAATTCCGCTTCAAGGACAGAGGTACAGGATCGCGCCGCAAACGGCCACGCAGAGGATCGCCGCGCCACCAAGGTAATAGCTCACCGCCAAGGCGAATCCAAAGCGAGGCCCGAAGAGACAGGCCAGGAAGGTCCAATTTCTAAGATTCATTTCCACATTGCTCCAATCGCGAACCCGGCTGCAAACAGCAGCACCCCAAAGAGTGCCCCAAAGAAGACCACTCGCCGGCGGAGGTGGACTGGGCGGTGCGGAACGCCTCCACCGCCTTCGCTGAGAGCCCGTCGGATAGATTTGCCGAGCGTCTCCCCGATGCTCTTCTGCATCCTTTCCGCAGCTTCCTCCTGATCGGCGATCGTTCGCCGTACCACTTCCAGGAAGTCCGTCTGAGCATCCCGTAACGCGATCTCGGCGATCGTCACGAGCAGGAATGCCGGATCATCCTCCGCGAGGAGAACACCGTGCTGGGCCGCGACCTCACCGATGATCCGTTTGCGATCCATCGTTCAGAACCTAAAGAACCGCCAAGCTGTCGAGTTGCTCGAACAACTCCCGCTGTACGACCTTGAGTCGCTGCCGAACCATAATCGGGAAGTCCGCGCCTTCAAATGCCTGACGGAACGTCATCTTGCGGCGCAGGAGGTCCTCGACGTCGCGGCCAAACGTGTCCCGATTTCGCTTTGGGATCGCCACCGATCCCCAAACTTTATCGACATGATCTCGGTAGACGGGCAGTTCGCTCAAGGGCTTGCCGTCGCGCTCAACCCGTCCGAAGTACTCATTCACCCAGAGCACGACGTTTCGGTCCGGGGTCGTCTCTGCGAGTTTGGCGAAGCCGGTCAGAGTATCGGTCAGAGCCTGCCCGCCAGTGATGACGCAGTGAACGAAGACCCTCCTGCCGGTATCGCTCAGGACACGGACAACGTCGTTCTCCAGAATGTAGTTCCACATCGGGATGAACGTCGATGCGCCGTTGTCGACGACGAAGCACCCTTCCTCGGTGAGCAATCGCTCCACGAGCCCATCGAACGCCCTTTGGTCGATGCTTCCGTCGACTAGCAGGTCGAGCCGTTCCACGCCGAGTTCCCGGTATTGGGCGAAGGTTTGATTCACTGGGTCGGTATCGAAGCACCGGACCTCCCGGCCGCGCGTTTGAAAATACTGTCCGAGGATCGATGCGACGAAGCTCTTCCCGACGCCGCCCTTTCCCTGTAAAACGAAGTGGACCGTAGCGGGCGCACTTGCCACTGGGCTGATTTCGCGCCGGCCCGCATCGCCATTAGCTGTTGCTGTTTTCATCTCCGAATAGCTCCTTATCCGACATGGTTCCCGGATATCGGAATCCGGGTGGTTTCTCTTCAGTGAGGCGGCGAACGTTTTCAAGAGGGTCCCGCGGGCGCCGCTGCACGGAAGCGTCGGATGGTTTCTCCTGCCTTGGCAGCGCGGCTCGGTGCTGCCCCTCCGCTACATCTGACCTTCGAAAATCCGCCACGTACCGGCACAAGCTGGGATAGCTGACGTCGATTCCGTCCAGGCGAAGTTTCTCCAGCACCTCGCGCACCGTGTGGCCGATCTCCAGTGATGCGCGAATTTTCGGCCAGAGGAGTCGAACCAGCGCCCGCTTGCACGCTGGCCTGTGTTTCACCAGAGAATCGAGATTCGGCGAGGCGGGTACAGCGTCATCTTGCATCAGTTCTCGTCTCAGTTCGAGTTGTACCAGAGCTTCGCAGCAAATACAAGCTAGCTTGTACAAGTTCTCATGCATTCTCGCGCATTATCGTCTGGTCTCGCCGTCGGGTGTTTGCAGGCCGGCTCAGGTCGGCGGCGAGGCAAACCAGAAGAGCTGCAACAGCCCTGAGGCGGGTAGTGGAACATAAAGGAGAATACGTAGCGGCTGCTGTTTTTTCTTGCCTATCTCGCTCTGCTGCAATAGCATGGGCTTACGGTACAGGCTAGCTTTGATACCGGAACGTTTACGTAAGCATGATTGCGGCTGAGAAATGATGCGAAAGAATGAAAGGTTCGAACTCCTGGTCCCTCAAGATCTTCTTGAACGTCTCAAAGTCGTGGCCGGAGAGCGCGGCACGTCGGTTGCGAGCGTTGTGCGCATGGCGATTGAAAACGAAATGCGCCATGGTGAGCCAGCCATCGCCAAGACCGAACGAATCGTGAGCGCTAGTATTGATCGCGTCGCAAGAGACCTGCGGACCTTGCAAACGGCTCAGCAGGCAGTCTTCGCCTTGACTGACAGCCTCGCCCGGCTTTTCTTGACCTGTGTTCCGGAGCCCGCTCCTGAAGTCCTCGACCAGGCCAAACGTCGCGCTCGAATGCGATATGACCGGTTCCTCAAGTCTGTCGCCCAGAACATGACGGCCGACTCGCAGACCTCGCTGGCGGAGCTGACAGAACGTGATTGACGAACGACCGATCGTTTTTCGACCGCGCCGCCCGAAGGGCCAGGAGAAAGATGAATCGAAGGTCTGGGCCAAAGCTTTCAAGAACCTCATCCGTGTAGTTCGGATGACCTCGAAGGGGTCAGGCTCTATTCGGGGTCGAAGGCAGGGTCGAGGCATGGCCGGCTCATCACAGACCTCCTATCGACAACGTTGCGCCGTGCGGGTCACGTATTCCGGCAACCGCGTACGAGGGCAATGGGCTGCCCACGGCCGCTACATCGTCCGGGACAGTGCTGTTCATATCGAGAGTGGAACCGGTAGCCCCGGCTTCGACGGCAATGGAGTCGTTCCCGACGTACCCGCGAAGCTGCGCGAGTGGCAGTCTGCCGGCGATCCCCGGATGTTCAAACTAATTGTTTCTCCAGAGTTCGGGGAACGCGTTGACATCAAGAACCTCGTCCGCGAAACGATGACGGGCATGGAGGCAGACCTCGGGCGCCACCTCGAATGGGTTGCGGTCGTCCACTCGAACACCCAGCACCTCCACGCTCACGTGGCCCTCCGGGGAGTAGCAGATAAAGACGAACTTCGGCTGGATCGAGACTACGTGAAGCATGGCATCCGACGAAGGGCCGAAGATGAATGCACAGTACAGCTGGGCTTTCGGACCCACCAGGATGCACTTGAAGCGGCGGAACGCGAGGTCGGCCAGGTTCGGTTCACGTCCCTGGATCGTCAGATCGCCAGAAGCCGACCGGCAGCGGGACAGGAGTTCTTTCGGTTCGATCTCAGCGGCCGGAGCCAGGTCCCACTCAGGAACCGCCTCTTCGTCCTCCAGGAACTGGGCCTTGCGCGACGCGCTGATGAACACGCTTGGGACGTGAAGTCCGACTTCGACGCGGTTCTCCGCGGAATGCAGAAGGTAAGCGATCGTCAACGGATGATCGCCGCGTACGGATCACTGCTTTCCAGTCCCATGCTGCCGACTCGTTATACGCCGCCGAACGAGATCTCCGAGCTGACCGGACGCGTGGTCGGCCACGCTCAGGACGACGGCGCCGATCGCCCCGTCATGATTCTCGAAGGTGCAGATGGTTTCGTGCACATTGTTCCTCACGATCAACGCATCGAGCGCTATCGCGTGGAAGGTCGCCTCGCAGTCGGCAAAACTGTGAGCCTTAAGTCTGTTTGCGGCAAACTGCGCGTTCAAGAGATCGTCTGCGAGGCGGCTACTGGAACAGAAGATCCGGCTCCCCCTCGCGGTCGCTACCCCTCATCGGCAAGACGCTCTCGATGATTGTTTCTTTCGACTCTTGGGCGGTCGTCTCCGCACTTCCCGAGGTAGGCAACGCCGCAACACAACAACAGTTTTTGCTGAAAGATTCGAACAGTCGAACAGTTATGACGAGCTTCGAGTGTTGATAGCACGGCTACCCTGCGTCACGAACTGCCCTTAGCTGCCAGAAGACGCGGCATCGCGCATACGCGATCAAAAAACCAAGCTCACGGGATAGGGCAATGCATTGGCCAATCCTGGCGCAATCGTTCTCCGACAAAAGAAGGGCCCAAGCGCGACGGCCCAACGCTCGGACGTTCTTCCAATTACTCCGAGGCCCGAACTCAACAGGCCTGCCATGACGATATTCAAGCAACGCGTCTGATCGCCCTTGCCAGTAGGCGCGCTTCAGGAAGTACCTCACCGTCTGCCGATCTGGGCCAATAATATGGGTCACGCGCGCTGACGCGATAAACGACACTCTCATGCCCGCAGATTGCACACGTCGGCACCATTCGAGCTCTTCAGAGGATCTCAGCACCGATCCAATCCGCCCGAACGACTCCAAGAACCCGCCAACTGCATCGAAGGCTTTGACACTCACAATCATATTCCCTCCGCAAATGTACTGCGCATCGTGAACTACTGGAAGGTCGTTGCCGTCATATAGGAGTTCCGCAAGCAATCGGCGGTGATCACAAGTGAACCAACTCGGCGGTTCCCCCTCAATGCCAAGTACAATCGCCCCGCCAGCCACTGACGCACCGTACTGATGCAGGCCTGCGTATAGTTCGGCCAGCCAGGACTGCTCCGGGACAGTGTCGTCGTCGAGGAACGCAACGTGCTCGCCCCGAGCGTGTGCGACCGCTACGTTGCGAGCCCGACTCAAACAGACCACTGGCTCGTGAACGATATGCAGCGAAAACGGATATAGCTCGTTGTGTAGTCCCGATAGCCTCGGGGCCTCATTATTATCCACGAGCACGACGTCGAAGTCCTTCCACGTCTGCTGAGCCAGAGCAGCGAAGACCCGCCGAAGTTGTGACGCTGCACCGTGACTAGGGATCAGCACTGAACACTGCGGACGATTCATGATCACCGAAATAGTGCACGCCGAACACGCTGCTCAACCACATTCGCGGTTTCCTCTGGCGTCAAGTTCGTGGTATCAAGTACTACCAGAGTATCCGCTGGAAACAAGGGAATTGCCGCCCGATAAAACTCGGCATGGTACCGCAAGAAGTCCAGATCAGCCCAAATTGGGTCAAGTGGCTCACCGCTGAGTCGTCTTCGCCTATCGAGACCGACTGCCTCGTCGACGTACAACGCCACCAGAATGTCAGGACGGACCAACCGCCTGTTGGCATCTTTGAGTGTTCTATTGAGAAGCCTGGTGAAGGGGGCGTGGGACCGAGACAGTCTCGCCGAGGCGTAGGAGAACGCAAGCGTACCGAGGACGTTCCTATCCTGAAACACCGTCCGCGACTGCATCAGTCCCTGTTGGATTACAGGCTGTCGATCGATCTCGGCTACCAAATACCACGATTGGATCTGTCCTACCGTAAGCAGGTGAGCCTCTCCAGTGTGATCCAATTCAGGAACAACGATACCGTCATAGCACTTCTTTAGCTGTGACAGTGTTGTCGTCTTGCCGGCACATGGAGAACCTTCGAGCACGACGAGCCGCCCTCTCTCTTTATGCGGAACGAAGCACTTCGCAAAGCTCGCGCTCACGCTAATACAGTTCGATTCCCCCATTGCGGGCGACTCCGTAGCTGAATTCCACCGACGATAGATCGTTAGAGTCTGAGAAGCGGCCGCTCAGTAGAGCTTCCTCAAGCCACATTGGCATGCGCGCATGGCGAGTGTGGGTTGACAGCCGAGCCCGGATAGGTCGACAGAGCACCTGAGCGTACGTTTGCACCGCCAATCCGGCGATGTGCTCCCATTTGTACGTTCGACTCAATAGACCCTGTGACTCTGATATCTTGCGACGCACGTTTTCTCCATCGGCGAGCATCTCTTCAATGACGTCCGCGTAGCGCTCCAAATTGTCCTCAATTCTAATCGCCGCGAACCTGAGACCTTCAGCGGCGCAAGACGTTGCGATGGCGGGGAGGCCTGACGCTAAATAATGAAGCACTTTGACCCGAACGCCGCTACCTTCAAAAATTGGGGCTATCCCGATTCCGGCACCCCGCAAGAACGCACAAGGGTCAGGAACCTCGCCCGGCATTTGGATTCCCAGTCTCAGGCAAATCTCTCGAATGTCCGCCGGGACAGCTCCAATAATCGTGCAGGATGCATCACTCCTGCGACGCCGTAGCGCGGGCCAGATTGTCTCCGCAATCGCCGTTATCGCCCGTTTGTTGGGTTCGAAGTACCCGTTGCCAAGAAACACCACTGACGGCGAACCGACCCATCCATGGACGTCCACAGACGTCGTCACATCGACGCCGAACGGCACAAGGCTAATTCGTTCGGCTTCCGCATTGGACTCCTGCCGCCACCGTTTAAGATCCTGCTCACTGAAGGTGATAATGTGATCAACGCTGGAGCCCACATACTCTTCCAAGCACCGAATTTCGGCCTGCCGGTCGAACGATAGCCCGAGTTGAGCAGCGAGAGTTCCACTATGATAGTGAGCCTCATAGACAAGCCGCACACCGGTTGCCGCAGCTAAAGGAAGACCGACATTTTGAACCGTCTCAAGGTCGTTCATCTGAACAATGTCAATGGCTTCCGCGGCGATCAGGCCGGACAGTAACTCCAAGTCGTTGTAATACGTGCCTGGCTTGAAAAAGTACGTCGGGTATGGTTGCGTCGCTATGCGATCAAGTTGCGACCAACCCCTGAAGGCGTGAAACACGCACACGTGGTGTCCGGATCGTGCCACCGCTGAAGGTAGTCGGGAAAATCTTGTGCTCGCCCCATCACGTTCGGGAATGAACGTTCCATCAATGAAGAATGCAACTCGCATCAGCCCTTTTCGTCACACCTCAAAGTGCGCCTTCTCCGCATGCTGGTCCGCCGCACTGCTCAAGGGCTGTCAAGACATCGCACACCTCGATTCCATCTCCCTCGCGCTCTATGAGCGGGCACGTAACATAGCGGTTTCGACAGATCCCGAGAACTTCCTCGAAATTCTCGCACCGCCGCAGATGACGGCTCTCCACCGGGAACAGGTGGGCCGGATCGCCGCCCCAGAGCGCGGCTGATGTAACGATGTATAGGCCTATCGTGTTTACTCCAAGGCCCGTAGCCGCGTGGGCCGGCCAAGAATCAGTGCTCACCATACACGTCATGCCACTCACTTTCTCAAGGACTTCGCTCACGTCGGTACTGCCAACTACGGCAAAAGTGTCCGGAAATTCATTCCTAAACTCACGAAAGAGGACTTCAGAGAAGTTCCGTTCCTTTACTGTGTGACCCAAGAGGGCCGTTAATCGAACTCCACGCTTCAAGACAACACGGCAGAAAGCATGCCACTTGTTTCGAGACCAACGTTTGAATCTGCTGCCTGTATGGACGTTGATGCCGATATGACATTCCTGTACCCCCTGTCGCGGCGCGACGAGCATTCGGAGGTATTGGCGATTGTGACAGCCATCGTTCACCCCTGCTGACCGAAGCAACCAATCGATCTTGTCGCGAATATTTGGGAGTTCCTTCTCCTGGTCGTTGAAAGCGAAGTTGAAAAACGAAAACGAGTCCCGATGAGCATTCCTGAACGCATAATAGCCCGTGTCGTATGCCGGACCAATGTGGCGCAGATTGATAACATGCGTCACATCGTTGGCGCGCATGAATGTGGAGATCTGATTCCAGTCCTGCGTATAGAACTTCCGCCAAATCGCCGGCACCACACCAATGCACGAGGTCAACGCCAACCTTCTCAGGAACGCCTCATCGCTAAAAAGCGTGCCGCCTGTGTGAAAGTACCTCATTCCAGGCAGTACGGCTTCCAGGTGCTTAAGGAAAGGCGCTTCGATGAGCCCATCGCCCATACCGCAGCAGTTTACGATTAGCGCGTTCATCTTGCGTCACTCTCGTCGATTGCCTGGGTGGGGCGTTCGCCCGCGTCTCTTCGCCTGATTGACTCAATGCTCGATTCTCGCGGCAACGCAATCTGTGACCGGTTCATGACTCTACAGCGGCCCGTATATGGGTGACCGTGGCAGCGAGTCCAGACTCGCAGTTTGCCAGGACGTGCACTTTTAGATTGTGGTAACCGTCCATTACGTGTTGCTCAACCTCCATACGAAAAAATGCGTCCTCTGCTGCGGTAATCACACCGCGCGAAGCAATCCGCTGGCGACGCACATCATCTGGTACGACCAATAAGAACGAAAAATCCGGTTCGATTACGAGTGATGACGGTGGTATTGATACTTCGATGCCCGCCGCGCGCGAGTATGCAACCATCGTCGCGAGAAATTTGTCGCAGACAACTGGTTGGTGAGAAAGGATGGTTTCAATCTCAGCTGAGGCTTGAACGATACCAGCGAGGTAGTAGAGATACCTCGCGTGAGGTGTCGCTTTCTGCTCGACAACGTCTCTTATCGCGCGGAAGGGCTCAGGGGGAGTCGTGTACCACAGAGCACCGAGTTGTTCGGCAAGTGCGCGAGATACCGACGTCTTCCCGCTTCCCTTGAGTCCCTCGATTGTTATGAACTTGTGCTGTCTTTGCGTCATCTCCGAGGTCCTGGTAATCCGCAGTTCCGATTGTTCAGCAGTACTATCTCGGCAAAGCGGCGACCGCATTGTACCAACAGGATCATGTTCGCGCTCGAACCTCTCGTGAAAACACCGTTCCACGGGCGCTCTTCAACTCCCGATCTCCGACCGCGCCCCCACCACGGCCGAAACGACGGGCAGGTTCCTGTAGAGAGCAAGCCCACCGAATCGTCGAAAGGAACACGCGGGCGCAGATGCCGTAGTCGGGTCCACCGTGCCTCAGCGCTCAAGCACATAAATCACTTCTCGTTCAGTTGGCGTGTTCTTATAGACTTGGAGAGAACGGATGGTCCAGCCAGTCGAGCGAAACAGAGCGCGGAGATCGTCAACGTAGAAGTCGTTGATCCAGAGCGCGTTCCGACGCTGAGAGATGACGCTCTGGGGTCCGGGATGACTGTAGCCGGCGATGAGCGTCCTGGTGTGGTCGGCCGCGGCAGCCACGACGGCGGCCGGGTTGGTCAAGTACTCAAGCACTCCAAGCAGAACGACATAGTCATAGCGTCCCGGCGGAAACTCGCCAGCGTCCAGATCGACCCTTATCACTTCGGCACTCCATTTCGGGAGATCAGCGGGAAAGTATTGGCAGCCAGAAGGGAGGAACCGCCGCAGTGACATCCGGCCGCAGCCTAGATCGAGGACAGTTGCACCTGGTGGAATCAGGGCTGCTGCCGCGCGGTTACGGCCTTCCCAAGAACTCGAGTAGTGCTCGCGGTTCCCCCAATAACCTACGCTCTCCGGGTCGTCATCGGTGTTCTTCTCCCCACCGAATCGCTCCCAGACCTCAGCGAATCTCACTGGTCGCGCAAGCCAAGGCTTGGTAGGCCCGGCCCAATGGATAAGTTTCGCTCCGTCGAAGGGATCGAAGTAGGGCATTGCATTCCATTCACATTCCAGCTCTCGAAACCGACCTCGCGAGAAGATGTTGAGTGCTTGCTCGTCCTGTATCCCGAACTCCTCGACGAGGCCCACCGTCGTTTGCGTGAAGTTCAATGCTCGCAATCGCGCCAGCGAGAGCACTAAGACTCCGGCGTTGAAGCAAGGGCGACTCAATTCTACGTCAGCAGCAGACTGCCTCCGGAATCGTCTGGCAGCATTGGAGTCCAACGAGCGAGCACATTGTTCGACAATGTCGGATTGAAGCCTCAGTTGGGGCGCTGGATTGGGTCGAGCTGTAATGCCACAGGCCGACGGTTCTTGGTCAAGGAGTTCCGCCAAGTCGCCTAGGCACACTGCATCGATGTCCAAATACACTACACGATCATCTTCCGGCAAAAGGTGAGGCAAGAACAGACGATCCATCGTGGAAATGCTGGTTGCGCCGGCCAAGCGGACCAACGTGTTTCTCAGGTATGAGTCCATAGGGAATATCCGCACTCGGTTCTCTGCGAGATGGACAAGCGTATCTAGATCTCCCGTACCAAGACCCCGAATGAGGAAAACAAATTGAACTTGCGCCGAGGCCATTTGTCGGATCGATCGCATGAGTGGGGGCACGTGTCGAACATACCCTCTATCAAAGGCTAGGACCACAGTGACTTTCGACTTGTGCGTGGCTACTTTAGGCCACACAGGTTCAGCGGCGCGTTCCATGGCAGGGTCAAAAAACCGTGGTGCGCTGGCGAGACGATGCCGAGCTTCGGCTACCCAAGGGCCGGTCGCCTGCGCCCATCGTGCACGCGTATCGTCTTCGCTCTCGCCGGTCAACACCGAGAAGAGTATGTCATTGAGAAGGGTGGCGATGCGATTCCGCATCACGCCTAGACCACTTTCATCCAACTCATCCAACCCATCGAAACGGCGGTTACTCGGGTTTCGAGGCTGGAAGGCGACCGGTGTTCCAAGTGCACGGCAAGGCAGGTAGGCGTGAAGCCTCGATGTGGTTACATGAGGAGAGCATGAGTAAAGTCTTACGAGTTTAAGTGCCTCCTCGATGTTATTCAGGAAGCTGTCATCGCGAATCTGCTGTCTCTCGTGCGAGATCTGTTCGACCGCGTGGTCGTCTGCAGGTGGGACCGCGTCGACATAGAGTACATCGCCTCCGTCGTGGATCCCAGGCGGCAGCAGCAACGTTGAGGTCAGACACCCGGAAAAGAACGCATCCACTCCCGCATTGAGGAGCCAATCTGTTGTAGACCAGTCACGACACCCGATTGGCTGATGCAGGCGTAAGAAGGCGATCGTCTCATTGTTGAGGCTACGGTACTCATGAAGGTGAAACGATAGTATCAGCGCTTTAAGGTTAGTCGGGGGTGGAAAGGGGCTGCCAAACCCAAAATTCCACTGGTGGTACCACCCGTGAAGGATGCACCATACTTGGCGGTGGTGGTAGAGGGTCCGAACAGGCCAAGTGACGTCGCGGTCCAGAGTAGTGATATGAACGTGTCTGGAAACTTCACGCAGTTCCGCGGGCGCCCAACTACGGCTCATCTCTGCGACGATCCTGGCAAGTTCAGGATCAGAGAAACTCCACCGCGGGCCACAGAAGCGAGCAAGGTGCCGGATGAGTGAAAGAGTCTGAATGTAGTCACCGACGTTTGAACTTGTGGCACTTAGATCCGGCGACTTGTAGTCAAGCACGGCAAAGATCAGATCGGAAGCGTCGCCTGCGTCGATGGCGCTGTAGCGTTGCGATATCGCGGGTGATACGGCGACGGGCGGATTTCTCAGAGCGCTTGAGAGGTACGCGATGAGCCAAGATGTTTTTGCATCTCGGGTGACCGCATCGATTGTGCTCAGGGCGGCGATTGCTTCGTGTTCACGACCAAGGGCCAGTAAACTGACCGCTCGCCAATAGATGCATTCTGGGGTCGTTGCGAAGTGATCGCCCCCCGCAAGTGCTTCGATGGCCTTCATGTGACTGCCAACACCGCGCAGAGCTGCGGCTAGGGCTAAGTAGTCCGAGGGGAAGAAGGAACTGTTTGAGCGTGCCTCCTGGAACGCTTCAGTTGCCTCCCGGAATCTGCGTTGCTTCAGCAACGAATGCGCGCGGAGAAGGCCCACGATGGGCTGCATTCCCTCGTACGGTGTGAGGGCGTCTGCCCACCGCGTTAGCGTCGCATGCCGCTGCTCCGGGCCGACGAACTGCTTCCAGAGAGTATCCGACAGGGAAGAGTTACCGACGGCGACGCGAAGGTCTACTTCCGTGAGATCGTTACTGCGCAACGACGACACGCCCTGCGACTTCAGATCGTTCGGCCTGGAGGCCTCACCTTTCGACTCACGCATTCTACACGACGATATCAGTTCACTCCCTGGACCGCGGAGAGTTCGTCGCCATGCATCGGCCCAAACAGGGCGGTTTCGCCTGCTGAACAGTCCCACGCACGCCTTGTGTCTGCCTGCGGTCTGTACACGCCAACCGCTCGGGCTTCCTTCCGGTGAGTGGAGTTGCGCAACGTGCACCTTGCGAAACCCGCAGCCGGTTTCACTCTGCCGATAGCAGTTCGTGCCGGTCTGTCTGTCGTTAAGCCTTGCCACCGGGATGCTCCTCCAGGACCACCTGTTGACACGCCGTCAGCATGCGGAGGTCTGGACCTGTCATGTCCGACGGACTGGCGACTCCCATCTCGATTTGACAATTTTCGGGCCGTGAGTGAACATTGTGGCTAGCTAGCTTGTACAGGCTAGATTGAGGTACACGGTGGACACACAACGACCCTCGCAACATGAACAGATTGCTCCCGTGCCTGACGATTCGCCCGCTGCGAGTGGCGAACCGCTGGAAGGCTCTGGTTTCGAACTGGAAGAGCCAGAACCGGACTTCGAGGAGGAGCAATGAACGAAGCCGAAAACAGAGACGTCCAGGCGCAAGAACCCGCCACGCCAAAGCGGGATTACCGCCAGGAGGTAACGAACCAGATCATCGACATGCTTGAGAAGGGCACCGCCCCATGGCAGAAGCCTTGGGAGGCGGGGACTGCCGCGCTACCGTTCAATCCAACCTCGGACCGCGGCTACCGAGGCGGCAATGCACTCCATCTCATGGCTTCGGCCGCACGAAAGGGCTTCACCGACCCACGGTGGCTTACATACCGCCAGGCTCAGGAGAACGGCTGGCAGGTTCGCCAGGGCGAGAAGGGCACGCAGATCGAGTACTGGCAGTTCGGTGACCGCGCCGCTCGTTCCGGAGCAGGGGAGACTGCACCAGAAGCGCCTTCTACAAGGGCTGAAGAGGCACCAGCCCGGAACGCGCCGTTGCACAGGGTCTACACCGTCTTCAATGCGCAGCAGATCGACGGTATCCCCGCACAAGAACCGAAGCGCCTGCAGGACTGGGAAGTTGTTAAGACCGGCGAAGAGATTCTCCAGAACTCCGGGGCGGCGATTGCCCATGATCAACAGGACCGTGCGTTCTACAGCCGAGCGCAAGACTCGATTCACCTGCCGGCGAGAGAGGCCTTTCGTAGCGCGCCAGACTATTACGGGACCGCTCTCCATGAGCTTGCCCACTGGACCGGTCACCCTTCCCGGCTGAATAGCCAAACACTGAACGAAAGCTACCGATTCGGCGATCCGAACTACGCGAAGGAGGAACTCCGTGCCGAACTCACCTCCGTATTCCTGGCCGCAGAGCGCGGAATTCCACACAACCCGGAGCAGCACGCGGCGTACGTAGGCTCCTGGATCAGCGCTCTGAAGAACGACAAGCACGAGATCTTCCGAGCTGCGAAAGACGCCCACAACGCCGCCGACTACTTGCTGGGGCTGGAGCGCAGCAAATCGGCCGAATCCAAAGCGGTGCCGCAGATTCGCACCGAAACCTCCGAGCATGTTGCGGCATACGAGCGCGGAACTGGCACCGTGAATATCGTCGAGAAGGAAACCGCCACGGAGACCAGGAATCCAGCGCGGACCGGCAAAGCCGGGATGCCGGACGGCCAGGCACCGGTGAAGGTGCAAACCGAGAAGATTTTGGACGGCGAAGTGGACGGTCGGCGACCACCCAGCGAAACGGAGTTGCAGCGATCCCTCGCCGAAGCGGAGAAGCAGGCCAAAGCTCAGTTCGGGAACACGACACGGCTTTACGCGGCAGACACGGACTCCGGGCGCTATCGCGGCGAGATCTGCGCCGAAACCGAGCACCATTTCCTGCAGAAGATAAGCCCCAAGTCAGTCATCGCTCACCCGAAGTCGCTCATCGTCGACGTGCTGTCGCCAGGCCAGGGTGTCGCCATCAACTACAAGAACGGCCTCGCCGACACGAAGCCGTTCAAGGCCCGCGAACGCGCGCAGTCGCTTGCGAGGTAACGATGGGACGAACCGCGAGCCTATATCGAACGCCTCCGAACCCCGGCTTTGTCGGGGGCTACAACTGGGCAGGAGTCATCGCCGGGGTTGCCCTGTTGATCGCGGTCAACGTCGCCGCAACGCAGTTCATCGCGTACCGGTTTGCCTATCAAACTGCTCTTGGTGCGCCCCTCCTGCAGGTCCGGGGCGCGAGCGTATACCAGCCGTTCGCGTGGGCCAACTGGCTGCTGAAACACAGCGCATCACCGAACCCCAAGGTTCGTCTCCCGCTGCTTGGCGGAGCGTTGATCGTTGTCGTGGGGTCAGCGCTCGCCGTCGCCCTCGTATACGGACTGAACATCAGACGGGCGAAGCGCCTGTCCGAGAATGCCGAGGACCTTCACGGCTCGGCACGATGGGCGTCGCCGGAGGATGTGCTAGCGACGGGTTTGCTTGCCGCAAAACAGGGTGCGTACGTGGGCGGTTGGTGCAACCCACACGGAAACCGGCTCCACTACCTTCGTCACAACGGTCCGGAGCACATTCTGGCGTTCGCGCCCACCCGCAGCGGTAAGGGCGTTGGCCTTGTAATACCAACACTGCTCGCCTGGTCAGAATCGGCCGTGGTCTACGACATCAAAGGTGAGAATTGGGCCAAGACCGCGGGCTTCCGCCAAGCGCAAGGCCACATCTGCTTCAAGTTCTCTCCGGTCGAAATTGGAAACGGCTCCCGATTCAATCCTCTTTCGGAGGTTCGGATCGGAACACCGCGCGATGTTTCCGACGCGCAGAACGTAGCCGACATGATCGTGCGAACCGGCGAGGACAGCCCGCAGGAGCGCTACTGGCAAGATGCGGCCGCCTCGATCACAACGGGCATGATCCTCCACGTTTGCTACGCAGCCGCCGCGGAGGGCAAGGTCGCCTGCCTGTCCGACCTGGCTTCGGTATTCACAAAGCCGGGGCAGAGCTTCCGCGACACGCTTGCTGAACTGGAAAACTTCCCGCACGATCCGACCCGCTCACATGGTTGGCGCATGCCGGAGGGCGAACGAACCGCAACGCACCCTGTCGTGCGTGAGAAAGTCCGCGAAATGCTCGACAAGGAAGACAAGGACTTCTCCGGTGTTCTTTCCACGGCAAAGACCGCGCTGACCCTGTACAGCGATCCTCTCGTCTCGCGGAATACCTCGGCTAGCGACTTTACCATCGACGACCTTGTGAACCATGTCAGGCCCATCTCCTTGTACCTCGTGGTTCCACCTTCCGACAAGATCCGGTTGCGACCGCTCATCCGGCTGATCTTTACGATGATCGTCAACCGGCTCACCGAACGAATGGACTTCGAAGGCTCCGCACAGAAGCGGAATCGGCATCGGCTGCTCTTCATGGTGGATGAATTTCCCTCGCTGAAGAGGATGGAGATCTTTGCCGACGCACTTTCCTACATGGCTGGGTACGGACTCAAGGCTTACCTCATCACCCAAGACATCCGCCAGATCGTCGATGAGTACGGCCCCAACGAAAGCATCGTCTCAAACTGCCACGTCCGAGTAGCATACGCCCCGAACCAGTACGACACCGCGGAACTGCTCTCGAAGATGACCGGGACCAAGACGGTTCAAAAGGCCAGTTTCAATTTCTCGGGATCGCGACTCGCCCCGATAGCCAACCACATGAGCGCGAGTGTCGAACAGATCGAGCGTCCGCTAATGACGCCCGATGAGGTGATGCGTTTGAAGCCGTCGAAGAAAAGCGGAAGCGGGACCTCAGAGCGGATCACCGCCCCCGGCGACATGCTGATCTTCGTAAGCGGTCATCACCCCATCCACGGAACTCAAATCCTCTATTTCTCCGATCCAGTCTTGGCGAAACGGGCGGCGATCCCGCCTCCGACAGAGTTCGCAGCCATTGAGGACGGCCGCGTGAATCCACAAAGAGCAGCGGATAGAACGGCGAACGTAATCAGCAAGCCGGAGGTCGTCACGGAGCCGGCCTCGACTATGGAGCGTGCCTTCGTGGACGCTCTTTCCGGTCGGGCCGTCGCGAGATCCGCCACGCAAAGCGGTCGAGCGCCGAAGCACGGATTTCTTGAACAGCTCAGCGTAGACGACAGGGAGGAGTAACCAATGCAGAAGAACAGAATCGAGCTCGCCGGCTACCTCGCGGCGAAGCCTGACGTCCGGTATCTGCCTTCAGGGACGCCGGTCGCGAACGCGCGGCTTGCAGAAGGCTACCGCTACAAGGACCGGAATGAGCAGGTCCAGGAGCACACGAACTGGCACAGCATCGTCTTCTACGGCGAGTTATCTGAGATCGCGGTCGGCTTCGACAAGGGCGACAACGTGTTCGTCGAAGGCACGCTGCAGACCAGGAAATTCACACCGCGTGACGGCAGCCAGCGGACGGTTTACGAGGTTGTAGCGCGGTCGGCGCATCAGATCGCTCGACGGAATGGCAAAGAGGCAGCGTCCGACAACTCCCCCGATGCCAAGGACCAGCCGGTGCCCGCAGCTGAGGAACATGTGGAGAATCCCGATGACAGCGAAATCTGGCCTTCGTAACGTCGCGGTCGCCGTCGCGTTGACCACGGCTTCGGCTTTTGTGGCTGGCTTGGCTGGAGTGCGCGTCAATACCAGTTCAAGCCTGCCGCTTGGCCTCTACGTCCGGAGCAGCCAATCGAGTGCGGGCCTGATCGAGTTCTGCCCGTCCGAGCCATACGCATCGCTATCGCGGGACCGCGGCTACCGCGTTCGAGGATTCGCCTGTCCCGATCGCGCCGTTCCGCTCATGAAGCCAGTGGTTGCCCGTGCCGGCGACGTCGTGGCGGTTTCTCCAGCTGGGATTGCGGTTAATGGTCGGCTACTACCGAACACCGCGCCGCTGCGCCGTGACGCTGCAAACCGCCCCCTTCAGGCCTGGCCGAGCGGGATCTATCGAGTCCGTCCGGGAACTGTCTGGGTTGCATCGACCTACAGCCGCGGCAGCTACGACTCGCGGTACATCGGTCCAGTTGAAGAGAAGTCGATCCGAGGGAGGCTCAGGCCGTTGTGGCTACTGCACTCATAAGCACGTTGGCCGCAGGTGTGATTGGCGCGTTTTGCTGGCGGACCTGGTGGTCCATCGGATTCGCCTTCGCGGTGCCGATCATCGTAGGGCTTCAATCGCGAAGAGCGTGGGCGCTCGCTGTCGCGATCGCTTACTTCGGGGCGGCGTCCTGGCCCCTGGCCCGCACATACGCAGCGTTCGCCGGCACAACCGTGGTGGCGGGATGCCTGGCCTGGATCGTCGCGGCCGTTGTACTCGCACTGCCCCTAACCTTCGCCTGGACTCGGAACCGCACCGCTGCCGCGTGGAGAATTCCGATTGCGTTGGCATCTGGCGTTCTACCGCCGCTTGGCCTCATTGGTTGGGCGTCTCCCGTCACCTCCGCAGGGGTGCTCTTCCCCGGAACGGCTTGGCTTGGCCTTGCCGCTGTGATCACCGCACCGGGGCTCATTCTCCTGGGAAGACCGCGACTCTGGATCGCTCTCGCCGCAGCATCCGTTCTCTCCTTCTGCTTCTCAAGACCGGTTCCACCGCCATCAGCGTGGGCGGCGGTCAAAACGAATCTTGCTCCAGGACGCAGGTTCGAGGGCGCCGACGAGTTGATCGCTTCTGACACCGTACAGAGAATCGTCTCCGACTCAAGGGCAGGGGTCGCCGTTCTGCCGGAGACGGTCATCAGCCGTTGGACCGAAGCAACGGAAGCGTTCTGGGAACCCACTCTCGAGGAATTGCACCGGCAACACCGCTTGGCCGTAATCGGGGCAGGCGTGCCGATCCCCAACTCGCCGGCTTACAGAAATGCCGCGCTCATTCTCGGCGGCGATAAACCGCAAGCTTTCTTCCAGCGCATTCCCGTTCCTGTCGGCATGTGGCGTCCGTTCGGAACCGGCCCCAGCGTCCCACTTCGCCTCGGTCGGCCGGCAGCGATCGAAGTCGCCGGCCAGCGGGTCGCTTTCCTGATCTGCTACGAGCAGCTGCTGGTCCTGCCGGTCCTCGTATCGGCTATCGACCACCCTACGCTGATCGTCGGTATGGCGAACCAGTATTGGGTTCGCGACACAACCATTCCTGCAGCGCAAAGGGCCTCCCTGGTGGCTTGGTCACGACTATTCGCGCTGCCCCTTCTAATCGCTGAAAACAAGTGAGGTCAAAACGTGCAAGAAGCAACGATCAAGTCCGAGATTCTGACCATTCGTGAAGTCGCCGAGGTCCTTCGATGCTCGAAGGCGCACGTCAGCAACGTCCTGCGCGGACGCGTCGAGGGCTTACCGAAGCTCACTCATTTTTCGCTAGGCCGTCGCAAGCTGGTCCGGCGCGAATGGCTCGATACCTGGATGGAGCAAAACAAGCAACAGTGGTAGCATCGGCCCATGGTCTGGATGTACGCCATTGACGCGGAAACGGAGAATCGAATTGCGTCGAAGGCGATTTCAACGAGGCGGTATCACGCCTCGCAAACGAAGTGGAAAACTCTACTGGTACGCGCAGTGGAGGGAAGACGGTATCAAGAGGTCCAAGGAGTTGGGACTCTGCTCAACCATGACCAGAGGCCAGGCGAATGCGATCCTCGCAGAGATTCTTCAGCCGATAAATCAATCGGTGGGGATCAACGAGAGCCCTTTCGTGAACCACACGTTCGGGCAGTTCGTGGAACGCGTCTACATCCCCGTGTACAAAGGCAAGTGGAAGGTGTCCACGGCCATGACGGAGCTCGACCGGCTCAATCATCATCTCGTCGGCTCACTCGGGGAACGTGTGATGTCGGCGATTACGCGGGACGAGCTACAGAAGTTGCTCGACAGGAAGGCCAAGGCGCTATCGGAGAGCGTCGTGACGCATCTCCGGTTTCGGCTTCGGTCCGTCTTCGATCTGGCGGTCAGCGAGGGAGCGGTGCAGCGGAACCCCGCCAGCACTCTCTATACGCCGAAGTTCTGCAAGGCCGGTCGTGCAAAGCGGGTGCTCACACCTGAGGACCTCGATTCGATGACCAAAGCACTCGACTTCCGGGAACAGATCGTCCTCCGCCTGGCAACATTCGAAGGAATGCGGCCTGGCGAAATTCTCGGTCTTCAACGGGGTGATGTGGACTTCGCGGAAGAGTGCCTCTGGGTTCGGCGTCGCGTTTACAAAACGGACGTCGATTCGCCGAAGAGCGACCGTTCAACAAGACAGGTTGCGCTTTCGGAAGGAACAATTGAACAGCTGAAGAAGTGGTTCAATTGGATGATCCGCACAGACGAACTCGCCTGGGTATTCTCAACCGAGAACTCCAAACGGCCGTTGACGCGGGACTTCATCTGGACAAAGAGAATGCTCCCATTCCTGAAACCAATCGGCCTGGACTGGGCGACGTTTCAGGTAATGCGCCGGACACACGCGAGCCGGTCCAAGGAAGCCGGGGTGGACGCCCACACCCGGTCGGCTCAGATGGGCAATACCGTCGATGTGAACGAAAATGAATATGCGGTCAGCGACTTCAAGACGCGCCGGGAGGCGGTCCGGAAGTTGGAGGCCGCGCTGACAGTCAAAGTGAAAGACAAGGGGGAGTCCTCGGAGTGAGAGGCTCTTCAAAACAGAGGCTAGCGAGGTATTTGGAGGTGTTTGGCCAGAGGGCGTTGCAGCGCCCTCCAGCCGGCTCCGCGAGGTGATCGGGAGCTAAACGTAGTAATCGGAGTAAACTTGAGACTCGGTGGTCTTCCTAAGTTATTGATTCTATGGAGCGGGAGACGGGACTCGAACCCGCGACGTCCAGCTTGGGAACTTGCACGTCATTTGGAAATAAAGAACTTCTGCGTCCAAGGCGTAAATCCTGACCACAGAAATACGCTGAGTTTTCACGTTGTCCCCGAAAACGCGCCTAAACGGAGTAATCGGAGTACAGATTTGGCTTTGTTCAGGACGTGTCCTTAAGATTGCGGGATTGCCTTCCAAAGAGGTGATCCATGGGGCGAGTATGCTCCGAAAATCCAGGTCTGGCAAGAGCTGGGGACGTCCTGCGCGAAACGCATGCGGAGTTCGTCGTCTCGAAGCAGAAGCTCAGAAAGGCGGAGGGTATCTGTCTTGTGCGCGAGAAGCGCGAAACCGCCGCTCAGACGCTAGGGTTTACTGCGCGTCCGTTCGTACTGTGCGGGCTTCCGATTCGACGACCGCCGGAAGGTCAACTGCTCTTTGAACGCCGGAACGGGCACTTCACCCTTCAGATCACTGGTCACCCGCAATTCGGGCTGCCGTTCGGTCAGGACCGGCTTGTACCAATCTTCTTAGCTACGATGGCCGTCCGGCAGCAGAGTCGAATCGTGCGATTTGAGTCAGCAGCCGAGCTGCTCGACACATTCGGTCTCTCTAAGGGCGGCAAGGAATACAGGCGTTTGGTCGCCGCGTTCGAGCGCATCTTCGGCGCAACGATCTTTTTTGGGACGGAATCGAACCGATCAGCCGCTAAAGTGATCCACCGATCTCGGTTCAACTTCCTCTCCGAAGCGCAGATTTGGTACAGTCGCGACTCGGAGCAGGCGCCTTTGTCAGAAGAGTTCGCCAACGTGGTGGTACTCAGCGATGAATTCTATCAAGAGATATCAGAGCATCCAATTCCGGCCGATCTCGAGGCAGTCAAAGTCTTGGCGTGCGCACCCGCAGCACTTGACTTGTTCGTTTGGCTGACCTATCGCTGCTTCTCGGCGAAGGGTCCAGAGCGGATTCCGCTTTTCGGCAGCTTTGGACTGGTCAACCAGCTCGGCTGTGTGGAGTACTCGCGACCACGGCGGTTCCGGGCGATGCTTGACCAATGGCTGGCTTCGATCCGAAGGCTATGGCCAGATTGCCCGGCGGTTATTTCGAGCGATGGTCGAGCGTTGCTGGTGAACTACTCCAAGTCGGTCCTCCCGCAGCAAGAGTCTCGCGCATGGCTTGGTTGAGTTTAGTGTAGGGACCAACCGATGATGGGCAGCAGCGCGCTTACACCGGGGATGGCATCCGGAAATGCATTTCACCGGAACGACCGTCCTGAAACTCAAGGATGGCAAGATCGTCGAAGAGGTCGGCCTCGACGACGGAATTGCCCCCTCATGCAGCTTGGCCTTCTACTCAAGACACATTGATCGCCCGACTAGCAATCACTCAACACATCACCAGTCGGATCTGACCCGGGCTGCGGCACACGGTGTTAAGGAGTCTCCTCCTTGCAGCACGACGTGTGCCGTCGGTATTTAGCGATGCGACTAGTGGTGTTGTGTCGCTCCGATGGCAGATCTACCATCCTCTACTCAAGGCTGGAAACCCTTTTAAGAAACGTGAGCGCGTCGTCGAGGGTTTTGGGCGTGACGTCCGCGCAAACACGCAGCATTCCCGTGTATTTTTGGACCGTTGAATCCGCGCTGCTCTTCTCATCAACCAACACGATCTTCCGTCCCAGCGCTTTCGCGAACCCGACCTCGACCGCAAGATTGTAGCCGCCGGGATTCGACGCCTCTAGAAACGCGAGAACCCAATCACTCTTGCGGACACCCTGAAGGTCCCAGTAGGTGTACTGCCGCTCATCGGCCAGATGGTGGCTTCGAGGATCGACTACATCCCAATCCGGCAGTTCAGCAATGACCTTGGCTTGCCAATCCGAACGCATCCCGCCAGCCAGATAGATCGTCCGCTTCCTGAGTGATTGTGGCGCTGTCGCCGAGGTCTCCGTCTTCTCTTTCTGCATTTCCAGGTTCACCAGAGCAATGCTGAACGGGGTGCGAACTGCTCGCGAATAAAACTCCGCGCGCCGGTCGAAGAAGAAATAGGCGGTGATCACGGCCAGCGCAAGGACGCCGAGATCTAGCGCTGGAACCTGAGGAAACAGGGAAGATCCCCAAGGCTGTAGGAAGGAGAAAGACAGAGCCCACTTGGCTATTAACCAGGCGGCTGCAAGTAGCACGACCACAGTCCCGACACCGAGGCTCATCAGCGAGATGAACATGAAGCGATAGACAGTGTGGTTCTGATCTGGCGTCAGTAAGCTCATCGCTATGTTCCGCCAGTCATGCAGTTCCCCGGCGGGAATCGTTGCATAGGACGGCCACCGATCGACCGCTCGCCGCAAGAAGGCAACGTACGTGGGAGAAGTCGTAATTGGATCGGGTTCTCCTGTACTTTTCGAACTGCGGGTCAGCGCGGCGTTGATAGACGATCCGATTTTGGTGAGCTTCTGACCGATGCTGGATATGAAGTGCCCGAGCACGTAGGCTAGAGCCACGAGCGCCCAGTCTAGTCCATGAGAGAAGCTGGAAGGCCACTTCCCAGGCATCGCTGGCACTCCAAACAATAGGGTCCATCCCGCTATTAGTAGCCCACCAGGGATGATGGAGCCTATGATGTCCAGAAAGAAACGTTCGACTGTAGTGACCAGGTCGCCGGCTTTGGGGCTTTTATCGTCCGCCATCGTGAGCCTTCATCCTACTTCGTTCTCGATGTTGTCGTCTCGGTCAATTCGGCAATTTCCTTATCGAAAAGCCACTAGGCTTCGATGGAATGATGGAATCGCCATCCAGGATCGTACTGTCGGTTGGAGCTAACTAACGTCGCCCACCGACAGAAGAATTCCGGCTTTGTAAAGTTCCCCACTGGTCACCTGACGGTTTTCCGCTTCAACGAAGGACTTGTTCCCCACCCAGCCGATAGTCCTGATCTTTGCCTGCGCTCCCTCACCCGTCAATGCGCCGGTTGGCGACGGAATGTCCTTCCAGCTCGTTGCGTTCGAGCTTGGCAAGACCACTCCACGTTCAAGTGCGAGGAGCAAATCGCCACAACTTCGCAGATAGTCGAGAGCTGCGCGAGCTTTTTCATGAACGGAGGCAAGGTCGACCTGTTCAATCTCTTGGCATATCGCATCGCAGGCGGGCTCGGACAGAACGAGCATTGTGGCATCGCTATCATCGACTCTGCCAACAAAACGAACGCCACCCGTCTGATCAAGCAGAGGTATATTCAAGCGCCGGGGCCGCTTTTCTAGATCTGGGACGTAAACATCGACTGACAGCTTAAATGTCGCCGGCATCGGCACCGCCAGGCCAACACGTCCAAGGTCAGACAAAAGCTTCTGTTGCAGCTCCAGCGCAGGCGACTCGCGAAGACGGGCGGCAAGAGTGAGCCCCCGGGGATCTTCGAGAATCACATCCAACTCGGCGTGTGAAATAGTCTCGATATGCTTGAGGTCCCACTTGATCCAGAACGATTCGCCGTTTGACATACGCATTACCGGCGTCCGGATCGGGTCATCGTTGTAGGTCCATGCTGTCGGACTGAAAGCACGCACCTCACCAACGAGCAAAATTATGCGCTTGGCACCTTGACGCTGCAAGTCGCAGGCGGGCGACATTACGGCGACTACCTGATTGCGCCCTATAGCTGACAGCGGCCCCTTGAAATCTGCGGGTTCTCCCTCGGCCGGCGGATTCCGCTGTTTGCGCCAAAGCAAGTCTCCGAATGCAACTTTGCTCTCCTGCGAGCCCGGCAGCCGCAGTCGCTGATGGTTCTGAAACAGCGCACAATTGACGAGCTGTTGGAGCTCCTTCGAGCCATCTAAGTAAGGGGGCGGATACGCTGATTCGTTAAGCGAATTGAGCCCAATGGCGGCGTCAATGATTGCCGCCTGACTCTCCAGCTCGTACTGGAAAGCCTTATCGAAGACATCAACCAGGTAACTACCTGTAGAGACACCCTCCGCGTCTAACAGCATCCGTCTGATCTGGGCAATATCGGTCAGATCCAAGCGCCGAATCAGCTCCGACGCGCGCTCGCTTGCTCGCTGCACGCCCGTTTGCCAGGCATTTAGAAATGCAGACAACTTCAACGAATCCCGGTAGTGATACGCGAGCCGACTGAGTACACGCTTGAGTCTAGGGAGGTCCGCCAAATCAGCTTTACTGATAATCCGAAATGCGGATTCGAACAAGCACGCTCGATCGCGGAAATCGGCACGCTTACTTTCGAGTCGAGGGCTGCGAGACATCAAAATGACAAGGGGCGGCGCTTCGACCCTGGCTGATGAAACGGCGGCTACTCCTTTCACAGCTTGGTCGATGTCATCAGACTGCTGCGATGATCCCAGAAACAGATCAACAATCAGCAAGTCGACTGAGATCCCCTGACTCGCAAACTTCCGGCCAGCGGTCTCACACTGGAGTCCAAGTCCGATCAACTGATCTTTGAGTCCGTTGAGGAACTGAAGATCGGTCTCGGTGTCGTGTCGATAGCGGGAGAAGAGCGGCTCCAGCAGATCGGCTCGAAGCTTGTCCCCGTGCTGCCAGAGAGCCGCTATGAAGGTGTCTGACTGCCTCAGTCTATCGGCTCGTTCGTTATCATAGCCGGGGTAGATCCCACGCAGCACTTCGAGATCAGGCTCTTCCAGATCCTCAAAGAACTGGGTCCATTCGCCTTCTTCGATCAGCAGATCTACTGCTGTCGGCACGGCGTCAAAAGCATCATCGACAACTAGAACCCTGCGGATCTGTTGTTTTTCGAGGAGTGTAGCGAGCTCGCTCATTTTGCGCTCGTGCTTTCCGGCAACTCCAACGTAAAGCGATGCAGTCTGCCCGTCCCATGATCGATGTGATCATCCAGTGTGAGAGAGCCCCCGTTGTATTCTGCGCACTCACGTGCGATGAACAGGCCAAGGCCGCGACGTTTCGCCTTTTCCTTGAGTGAAAAGAATGCCCTGAAAATCTTGTCTCGATTTTCTGGAGCGATGCCCGTCCCATTGTCCTCGTAGATCAGAGTCGGAGGACTGCCGTGCATCGAAATGCGAATCTTGGGTGAGAAGTTAGGATGGCGGGTCTTGCGCATGGCGAGCCAATATACAGAATTGGAGATAAGGTTCTCAACGACCTGGACGATCATTCCCTTAACGGCGCGCACTCTGATGGGAGTAGCTGGCAAATCAGGTGACACAATGATGGATTCGCGCTGAAATTGCCCCACGTGGCCTTCAAGTATTTCGGTGACAACATCCTGAAGATTGAATAGTTCTGCGCGTTGCCTCCCCGACACGCTGAGAGGATCGAGAATTCGAACCCTTTTGGAAAGGCTCTTCATCTCCGCCCGCAAAGATTCTAACCGCGCTCGAACTTCCTCTGGAACTTTCTTGTTCCTCAACGCCTCAAGATTCTCGAGTGCGTTCTCGGCTGCCCGAGCGAGTTCATGTGCAACTACTTCAACCATCAGCCCTACGCCAGCCATCTCGATCATCTGCCGGCTTTCGTCTTCCACTTCCGCGATCCTTTGTCGGGCGCGTTCTGCAAATTCCGAAAACTCCAAAAGGGTCTGCTGAAGGTCGTCTACCGTCTCCCTCGCTTTGTCTTCACGGGCCACACTGCGAAGTGTCTTGATCGCGTCCTTCGCGCGCTTCTCCAGGCTCGCGACTTCAGACTTCGCTTCCGTGAGGTCGATTTTCTGCTGTTTGTACTGACGCTCTACATTCTTGAAGAACGGGAACAATAGATCTTGCATGACGTACTGCATTATTCCCACCAGTACTTGCTGTTCGGGAGTTTCCCGTAACCCTTCTCTGTTCGTTTGGTCGATTAGTTGGGGATTCGCCGCTCTGGCGATCTCGACACGCCCAATAAACTGCGTCTTGTTGAGCGTATAGCCCGATCGCCGGAAGGCCTTTCGATCGAGTGCGAGCCAGTCGTCTTCGTCGTCGCCATAGGGGAAAACACGGAAGCCATCCCGGAATAGCAAGATTCCGGACCAACGTTCCTGAAGTTCGCGGACCGTCTTCATCTCACCGATGCTCTCTATGGCACCCAAGCGGCGGCGGTTGTACCAGTGCGCCTCGAAGTTGAAGGGTCCAACTGTTACCAGCGCGGTGTCCGGGGCTTGTCCGGAAGGGCCAACAAGCACACCTTGCAGATCAGGGGCGGCGAGCACAACCTCGTCAATTTCCTTTGGATGGTCGAAGCCCAGATCAATGGCCTCCAGTCTGCACTTCAACTGTGGCTGCCCATCAACGATCTCGTAAGTCCCGGTGGCTCGCGCATGAGCGTGACTAATCAGGTCCTCGTTCATCCATGGAATGGTCAGTCGCTTTCCGTTCCAATACAAAACAATGCGGGGACGCCGCTTCTGGTCGAGGAATGGGTCCGCGATGCGAGCAAAGTCGTATTGCGCCATTCTTTCGAGCCGCTGCCGCGTCCAGTCTTCGGTGAGATGCGAGATGATGATCCGCGTTCCAGACCACTCTTCATCCGGCTTCGCCGCGCCGCGTTTTGGCAGGATCTTGATGTCATCGATCATCAAGTTCAGATCATTGAAGGCCGACCAATCGATGTCGAGGACGTTAAAAGCGGTGTCATCCCGACGTGCCGTCTCAACCCGCAAACGATCACCAAGACGCATTGCCGAGAGGCGACCAATTCCTTTTTCCCCAAGGAATGGCGATTTCGCCGCTCCTTGTTGGAGTGCTTGCTCAACCTCTCGTTTACGGCTCGGAGTACCTAGAACTAGGAATGCGTCAGTCAAATCTGCTTTTGACATTCCCGTGCCTGTATCTGCCACTACAATCGTGTTCAGCAGGTAGACTTCTTCCAGAGCGTTGAGCAACTGAGAAAGAGAGGGAACTTTTCTCAGCGCATTCTGCGCTTTGGAGAGCATCTCTGGGGCCGCATCCGAGTTGAGCGAATTGAGCGCCGCAACCCGTAGCGAGTCGAGAGACTCTACAGCACGCGCCGTGCGTTGCGTAAGAGCGAGGTAATCGTTCTTTCGCAGGATCACGTTGAATTGGATCTCTACGCCTCGCTTTGTCTTGGCATCAAAGCCGTTCTTGATCAGCTCATAGAACGCGATGATATCCGAGCTGATCAGTTCGGACCCAAGTTCGAGAACCGTGCGCGCCGTGACTCTAAACAAGGCTGTCCAAGCCTCCTGGTCTGGCAAGACTCGTGGCAGCGGTCACCGACTTCCTGACGAGTAGAAATCGTCGCCTTCTCGCAACTACCAGTCCGCTGTCAACGTTCATTGAAGTTCGCCCTTTGTGCTGTCCTATCGATCATTGGATACATTCCTTATCGAATGGCCAATGATCTCGACGTTCTGTTCCGACAGCAATTGCTGCCACTGTTGCCGGAAGCCGATCGATGATTGTGACAAGAGCCCTAGGGCCTCTTCCTGTTCGGATAAAGTCGCGAACAGCTCGTACAAGGGGTAGACCGGGTCAACCAGGGTTTCCTTACGATGCAGGATGGGAGGGTTCTCAGAGGCGCTGTAATCCCGAATCATATAAGAAGCAGTCGGAAGATGCACGCGCACGCTATGCCGCAAACAAGGATGAGCGTCTTGATCGAAGTCCTGGTATTGGAGGAACGAGACCTTGCGTCCATCCAAGGACAACTTCACGATGTTGTACTCCACGTCACCAACAACCTGCCTCGCCGCGAAGATGAGCACCCGCAAGAGCGCTGGAAGCAGATCCTCCGACGATGAATGAACGTATAGATCCGTAGGAAGTCGCTTGCCGATCGGGGCCGCGCCGCAGGCCGCGCGAATTTGCTCCGGGTTCCCCAATTGGAAAAGAAATTCCCGTCCCTCGTCGATTGCCTTTGTGTATGACCGCCACCAGAGCTTAATGTCCGCGCGAACTTCCGAAGGTAGAGACCCGACCGGTGGCGGACGAATGCCCCTCAAATGAAGCATTGCTAGGTATGTCAAGATATCGTTCCGCTTCTGAAGCTGCGCTTCTGCCAACCCGCCGGAACCGACCGCGCCGAGAACCAGCCGCTCGATCCTTGAACGGGAACCGAAACGAATCGCGAGCCGTTCGTACCCCTCAAACTCGGTATCCAGCGGAATCCGTCCTAGCTGCCGGGTGGTGTCGATCAGCGCTTTCCCGTCAGGGTCGCTGGCAAGTTGCGACAGCCAATCAATTCGTTCCGAACGAACCCGAGTGCGCGACACCCGTGCCAACAAGGCGGATTCTGCCGCCTCATCTTTGAAGACGTAAGCGATACCCAAGCCCGCCATAAAAGGCTTTCGGCCCAGCGTCACCTCTATGTAATCGCGGAACTCTGCTTGCGTGTATATCTTTTGAAACGATCCGCTGTTCGTAACGACTCCGTCCGAATAGTCAATCCCGCCGGAGAGAGATTGATCAACTCGAACCGCAACGACCAGCACATGCTTAGCGAGTCCGAATGCAAGCCGCAGTGTGGTATCCCGCTCGCTAACGTCATCAATAACATTGAGAACATAACCGAGATTGACGCAATCTGCCGGGCAAACATTCGAATTGGACCGGTAATATGGGTCCCATCCGTCCGCGTGGACACCCGCCGACCGGAGCAGGTCGATATCCTCGCCGTAGCCGCAGCCGTAATCGAAAAATGTCGCCTCCGGGCCAACGAATCCATGGTTCAGGGCGAGTGATACAGGCCGAGAATGTGCCAACCGGCGAATCGCCGTTTTGTGCCTCGGAATGGTCATGGTCGCCATACGCGTAGAGACTATCTCGCTGCATTCCCTTCTTTGGCGCTATCGGCAAGTATTGCAACCGCTCGTGCGAGAAACTCGTTGTCTACATACGGAACCTGACCATACACGATGTCTGGAACGCCTTCCAGCTTGGCGGCCAGATGACCCTTTCCCAACAGTCGTTCGGCCCCGCGTTCGCCAAGAGCGATCTCGGAGGTCCCTTCGCCATCCACCCGAAGCACAAGACGGTTGCCCAGGTTCGCGCGCAATTGCATCGGCATCACGTTCGCATCGGGGCGCTGCGCGGCAAAGACGAGTGAAATACCCGCTGCACGCGCTTTGACTCCCAACCGTCCAACAATGTCCGAAACCGCGTGCGCGTAGTCCTCCGTCATCATCCACTCAGCGAACTCGTCGTGGATCACCCAAAGGAAAGGCAGCCGCTCCGTTGCGTTTGGCTTACGGTTCAGATCGAAAATGTTTGATACCCGGTTCTCCTTGAGGATCGTGTACCGCCGGTTCATCTCGGTCACGAGTTCCCCGAGGCTCTCAATGGCGCGATCCTGGTCGTCGATGATCCCGCCCTGAAGATGGGGCAGATTCTCGAATGCAAAATAATCAACGCCAAGCTTGGGATCGATCACTATGATCTTCGCCTGCTCGGGTGTATTAGTGCAGGCGATACCCAGAATAATGTTCTGCATCAGAACGGACTTGCCACTGCCGGTCGAGCCTGCAATGAGCGCATGCGGAGCGTTCGAGCGAGGCGACAGGAAGAGAGGCCCGCTATCTTCTTCCTTTAGAGCGATCAGGAGCGTGTCATTTCCGTTTTCGCAATTCGGACGCCAGTCCTTCCAGACCTCTGGAAGATGCAACACCCGCCTATTTTGCCGCGCGATCGCGATCGCGACGACGCCTGGTTCGGCTCTCACCGAAATCACGTTCAGCTTGTGGGTGGTAAGAAACTCGGACCGGCGCCGCAACACTTGTTCGACCGTCAGATTCGAACTTCCCTGAAACTTCAAAAGGGCAGCGTTGGGGGTCAAGGTACTGCTGAGTAGCTTCGATTGAAGCTGGAATTGCTGGAGTGCGCCTTTGCAGAGAGTCTCGGTCCTCTTCAACCATTCGATTTCATCTGCCGAATCCTTCGTCCCTCCCTGGTATCCACGGAACAATTCATCCAAACCCGGATGAGACCAAGGCGAAACCGCTAAGGTTTCAACAGGTGCAGGAGCGGAGTCCAGCTCAACGGCTGTAGCCGCTGGAACTTCGGGCACCGCGGGAACGGGTTCTACGGCCGGCTTAGTGCCGCCGGGGCTCGTGTCTTGCGCTTCATCACTCCGGTCTCGCTGATTGCGGCGGGTGACGATCTCAATCTGCTCTGACGGAGTACGATACAGTTGCTCTTTCCAGATATCGGTGTCGCTACCCGCACGGCGGATCGGGGCAGGGTCGGCATCCTTCCAGTAGCTCATCACAAGGTCTCGCAAGCGGCTTCTCGAAAACACCTCCTGATAGGATTGTTCCGCCTCAGCCACCGCCACCACTTCCGAACCTTCACCCGAGTCGGACGGCCCGGAAATATAGATGTGCGAATATCCCCTCAAGTAGATCCCGCACTTGCCCTCTCGAACAGCACGACGCCAAGCAGCCAGATCGATAGGCGCGTTGGCAGGAAACTGAATTCCGTTCAGCATCATATCGGAAAACCGGGCAAGCCACAGTTCACGATCCAGACGTTTGGGATTCCCGAACAAGGCGTCGTTGATCCGGCGTACCGTGTCACGAAGCTGCTTCTGCGATTCTTTCCGCTTGGCCGAGAGAGAAGCAATGTCAATGTATTTGGACTCCGCGATTACGACGCCGAGGTGAAGTTCACCCTCTGGTGTCTGCTCCGGAGCCAAAGCCAGGATGTCTGCGATCTGCTCTTCGCGCTGTCCCAGCCACTCTGCATAGTCATCCAGGAAGTACCAGCCGAATCGTCTGCTGGTGCCAACCTCGTGACGAATCAGGTAGCGGCTCAGAACTACCCCCATCAACTCGCTCGCATTGCGGCCACGTTTCGCGGCCCTGAGCACGATGTCGCCGGAGATATCGTTGGCGTCGTTCAAGAAACGGTCGGTAAGTGCGCGCGCATCCGCGTCGCTGATGTCCAGATTGAGGTCCTTGATCCGGCCGAGCACCATCGATTTCAGCAAGCTTAGCGGCGCTGTAGAAGAAATAAGGATGTTGCGGCCCTGCGTAGCGCATTGCTTATAACGGATCACCTTGACGTTCTGATTCAGAAGTTGGCGGCGGTCGAGCAATTCGTCGTAGTTCACCACCCAGTTGCCGAGGTTGTGAATTTCCTTGAAGATGCTGCCCGTTGTCGGGTCGTGGAAATCCAACTTTCGAGCCGGTAGAAGGCGCTTGGTTCCCTGCTGCTCCCAGTCCTCGCGCAAGAACGTCGTGATGGCCGTTATAAACGCCCAACCTTCTTTGGTCTGCACGGGACAGCAAAGGTAAGCGACGGACTTCATATCGTCGGTGGGGGACGGGCGTCGGCGCGCCCATCTCGCGGGCACAAAGGTCTCAATAGCGACCGGCTTGGAAGTCTCCGAATACCAGTCCAGTGCAGCATGCCGTGCGATCACGTCTTGCAGAAAGACGATGTCTGCCGGTGGACCATCCTTGGGATCGCTTACAGGAGCCTGATCGGCCATGATGCCGATGCGGAGCCTCGCCATGAAATCCTTGGTTGCCTCGCTCGTGACAAACGAGTCAACGTCCGCATCGGATGATTCGATAATGCGTTCGTACAATTCCCGCAGCTTCGCACCATCCCGGTGCCGAAGCACGATCTGACAACGCAGATCATCCTCATCTTCATGTAGCTCCGCCATCCGGTCCACCAGAGCATAGGGAAGGCGGGCGGAATCGCAATTGTAGAGGACTACGGAAAGGTTGCCGCGTTCGTGCGGATAGAGTGCAAGGAACCGCTTCGTGAGATCGACGATCAGAGACGAAGTTTCCGAAGGACTTTCATTAGTGTCATCGAACCCGTCATTGCTAATGACTGGCGCTTCATGCAGGCTGTACTCCAGATGGGAGTCAGTCAGGGAAAGAACCTCTGGACGCGTGATCTGCCACCCGAGAACGATCTCCGGATAGTATGGGTGGCCGAGTTCCTCCGCGAGCTGCTTGAAGTACAGCGGCGGGTCGCCGAACAATACCTCATCAGCCGTCAGTAGATATTTCAGGAGCGAAGAGACCTGAAGGGCCTTCGCTGCGATCGCGGCAAGCCTCAGGGGCTGCCATGGTGTTACGATCACCGTGACGCGACCTCCGTCAACGCCAATCGTTCCGATCTCTAACAGGGGTTTGAGTAGCTTCGCCCGGTTACGGTCACCCTTGGCCTTTTCGCAAAGGACGGAAAGCAACGCACCGTAGTCCTCAGCCTGCGTCAAGAGCTCTGCGCAGGCGACACCTTTCTCCGCGTATCCTTTGATTGCCGCGGCGTAGCTCGCAGAGAAGCGCGCGAAGAGCGACTCAAGCTCCGCAGCCGTGTCCGCCGATATCGATGCATCGGCTTTCGCGCCCGCCAGCGCCACTGGCCAACTAATACTTAGATCGAATTCCTTTTTGTACGCCGGCACGAACGATCCGCGATCCTGACCGTAAGCCGGATACAAGGTCTTCACATTCCGCAGATCGAGAGATTGATACCGTCCCTTGCCGCTGACCGGCTCCCGGCTCACGCGAGAGAGCACCATCTGGTGCTCGACAAGGCGCGTCCAATCGCCGGGGAACTCGGCTGCAATGCAGTTCGGATCGTAACTCCAGATGAGCTGTTTAACACGCGTGTCCAACGTTCCCGTTGAGGTCTCGACCTCTAATTCCAGGAAGAGCTTAAGTTGCAGCGCCGCCTTTGCCGTCGAACGATTGACATGGGATTTGGAGGCACTTCGCCATTGCTCGCTCAGCGCCGGGAAATTCATCAGTTCCCCGAGATCCCACGTCACGCGTTTACCGAACAGTTCCCGCAGGCCTCGGTAGCGATGGGCAAAAAACATGCCCGCATCATTGTTGAGATCGCGCAGGTCTCTCTTGGTCTTTCGATCGGATCGAATGGTCAGACGGCGCTTCGTAGCGGTGAAGTCCTCATCGAAGAGCCAGCGCAGTGAGACGGCAATCCCCTGAAGGAAATCCTCCGTTTCGACCGGAGTACCGAAAACGAATCGGTCCCACTTCGACTTCAAGGAAGGTTGTTCTTTCAGCTCGGCGCGGTGTTGCCGGTAAAATTCTTCATCCTCATCGAGAGCCTCAGTTCGGGTGTTCTCCTTGAGTCTCTGCAAATACTCCTTCTCGTCGCCGGTGAGTAGCTCCGCTTCTCGTTCGTCGTAAAATTCGAGCGTTGCCTGGCCGAGGTTGAACCGTTCGCGGCGCAGCCCATCGAAGAGCGGCTTTACCAGCTCCCATTCACATTCAGCGAGGGAAGCGGCGTGCTCGTTCCAACCGCTGTTGGCCGTAATGTAGGCGTCTACCCTCGCATGAAGATCTTGCGGAATCGCGTCCTTCACGTGTCCAAAGGTTTTGCGCAGATCGTCTTCGAGCAAGAGTGCCTGTGCCGGCGTTTGCTTCAAAAGGTAGCAGTAACGTTTTTTAACGCACTGAGTATAGAGGGCCTTCCATTTGGATAGATGTCCGGCCGTCTTGTCCGTGAGACTGAGAAAAAGGCCGGTATCGCGCGGAAAGTGCAGCGCTGGAAGGGCCACGCCTAGCGCCGCCCGAATCGGATGCCCGTCCTGTACCGCTTCACGCGTTGCGAGCACATATTCTGCGAAGCGGTCGAGCCCGAATTGCTTAACTTCCAGAAGCGCTCGAATGCCGGTCAACCACCAAGCCCGGTGTTGTTCGATAATCGGCAGCGAATCACCCGCGATCGTGATCCAGAGCTCCGGTTTTGAGAGCAACTCAGGCGCGCCGATCGCGACGAGATCCTTGAGCGACTGTTCTTCGTCATCCCCCGTGTTTGCGACCAGCAGGGCAGCCTTTTCGCAATCGGCATTGCGGAAATACGTCGTTCGAAGGTCAGTGAGAACCGAGCCGGGGAGACCGCGATCCCCAACAAAATGGGCTGGCAGCTTGATATCGATCAAAGCCGTCAGACGTCCATCACCCAGGATCTCCCGCGCGACGGCGGCGGTCTGATCGGCGCTCAGGCAATCAAGAAGGTAACGCGCGACGCTGGCGTTCTCTTCTATTGAAAGGTGACTACGTAGATAGGAGGCGACTACTTTCCCTACAAGTTGATCCGGCGTCACTTGGCCTCCTGGCAGTAGGGATTGACAACGTACGCGCATGCGTCAGATAAGCGTTTGAGAACACCCAGACTGCCAAGCCTCTGCTCCAGCCGTCTTGAGTTGGCGCGGAAGGCCTTTTTGTCAAAGTCGCCCTTGGTGAGCACGTTTTCCGCTTCCCGGTCGCCAAATACGATGCCGTAGCGGGTCATGAGCTTCGCAAGGAAGTCGTTGAGCTCCATTCTCTTCTCGACATTCGCAAGCAAAAGAGTCTTGAGGAGCGAGTCATTCGGGGCGTAGCGAAGCTTCACGGTCCCGCGCTTAGATACAAGCCCGATCTCGCGGCCGTAATTGCGATGGATGTTGGCGACATGCTGCCGGTGGCGCTTCATTGCGGACCGGCGCAACTCCGCAAACAGTGATTCGGGGTTTGATGATCCGGAGTAGTCGTCATCTTCTCCCCACCGGACGGCCTCACGCAGGATGCTGCGGCACTTCTCGAATGACCCGTGCTCAGTCAACGCCTGCTTCCACTCAGACGACGCTTCGATACGTGCCAGGTAGGCTTCCACCGCCTGGGCCGGCAGTAAATTGTTCTCCTGGTACAACTCACAAGAGACCTCGCGAACCAGCGTTTTTCGCGGCGCAACGACTTCGCATACGAATGACGGAGGAGTATCCAATCCGATCCACTGGCGGGAGACCGATAACTGGTACTTCACTACATGCAGCCCTGCGAGATTCACGAGATGCGGGAAAACATCAAACCCGGCTATGTTCAGCCGAAGGATCGCTAGCCAATCCTCGGCCAGATCGTCAAAACCGTTATTTGTCCCGTATGGCAGGAAGGCGTTGGCGCGATCGCGGCTCGGCGAGTCATCCTCCGCCGGTTGCAGCGTTCGCACGATCCTGTCCCACGTTGGATCGGCTTTCTTGATGGATTGTACAAGTGCCGCCAGCAGCTCCTTCTTGGAGCGGGCGCGGCAACACATCAGGTAAAGCATCTCACCCGTTCGTCCAAAAAAACGCCGGTCGTTGGAAGACGCTTTGTTGTCCAGGTCTTCGTATAGACAATGCTTTCCGAAAGGGAAAACAAACTTCGAAGTCCAACGCTTGTTGCTGTCAACTTCGATGCTGGACGAACGAACAAGCGCTATCACGTCCGCAAAGTCGTCGAACGTATGAAATCTTTCACGCAAGTAGGCAAAATCCGGCTGTGCAATTCCAGTTGCGGATTTCTTCATCCGTTTCAGCCACTCATCCCAACGGTTATCGTTATGGGCGACTTCGGCCCGCACCTCGGCGATGTGGGGATTATTGAACAGGATATTGCGCAGATAGAGTCTCTGAGCAGCCTGGTATTTCAGCGTATTGAAGCCGTTCGGCTCCTCAAAGGCGCGTCCCTTCTCAAGCTCGTATTGAAAGACGTTCAGAAATTCAAGAAACACCATCCACGGCGACTGCTCGTCGTGAAGCCGGTGTCCCCAAATAGCTTCGTCCACCCACATCGAAGGGTCGATAATCTCAGGCGAGGGCAGGGGAACCGGATGATTCGCTGTCATGGGATGACCTCCACATAACGCGGATCGGGCATTCCTTGGTCAGTCAATGCCAAGATCCCAAGACGGACGGCTCCGCCTTCAACAGGGCCATCAAGGGCCTGACGCTTGGCATGGGTCGCAAGCAACTGGCTTTTCAAGGCCAGCAGATCCTCATAGCATTCCTTCGAGAAGCTCGCGGGAAGCGCGCCTTCCATCGCGATGCGAGATAAGAATTCGTATCGAATGAGGGTCAGCTCGAACGGGACATACAGCTCAGGTGTGAAGAACACGATCAGGTTGATCCGGTCGTCCGCACTATCGTGCCTGAGGATGACCTTTTCCCCCTTCTTCGGGTCAACCGATACGGCTTCGATCAGTATCCTGCTTACCTTAGCCTGCGAATTGTTGCCGCTAGTGGCGAGGAAGAGCTCACGGTCGCTGTTCACGAGCATTCCCGTGAACACTCGATTGAGCCCCTTAACTAAACGGGACAGAATGGGCCGCTTCACCGGGCCACCCCTGCGAAGCACGCTAGCCACATCGTTGAGATACTCACCGGCAAATCTGAAGACGGTGAGGTCCCAGAGCTTCAGCTCCGTCTCGAAGGACTTGTCGATCTTGAAGAACATCGCGCGCCGCTGGCTTCGCAGAAGGTCCAGAAACGCCTGCGACTTTTCCCCGGTTTCGTCAGTTCCTTCGATGTACTGTTTCTTCGCAGCGTAGAAACGGCTATCGGCTCCGTAAAACGAATCCTTGGCCACCAACGTGTCGAAGTATGCGCCAAGATGCTCGTCTCCCTCGCCAAAGATCAGAATGTTGTCGATCCGGTTCGAGGTCTCGTGCCCGATCTGAAACCGTTCAAGATAGTCAAAGACAGTAACTTCAAGCCGCCTGATCTCGGGCAGGTTTGCCCCGAAGATATTGTTGTACAGGCTCGCCATCGAAGTAGTGCCTGCCTCGATGATCTTGGGCACATCATCCGCCGACATGAGATGGTCCTTGGCAGCAGGGTGACCCAAGAGGGCATTGGTGAGAAGAAGCAGAATCTGACGGATCGGAATATGCAAGCCGTTGTGGTCACATAGCTCAAGCAATGCCCTCAATCGCCCGCGCACAAGATCGTTGCCCAGCAGTTCGAAGTTGTGGCGAATGGGACATTGGGGACCGAAAAGCCCCGTCTGGGTTCCGGCTTGTGACCGAAGATCGGTCCATCCTGGATGCTTCAAGAACGCATCAAGCGCCCGGTCAAACAATTCAGCCGAGTTCGTCCTGCTGAGATTGAAGAAGCGCAGGCGGACTCCCGCTCGCTCCTGTCTCTCGCGCACCAATAACTCTTCAAACAGTTCGCGTGCCCTTACGACGACATCGATCTGAGGCAATTTCCGCCAGGTTTCGAGAAGCGTGCCGTCATTGGCCGCAATAAGGAACACCTCATCGTGCTCCGGCGACACGAGCGAGCCGCAGAAACGTAGAAGCAGCTCTTGTTTCGCAGGCTCCCAGTCGATTCCGCTTTGAGGCACCCAGCCGCTTAAGTCCCGGATGAAGTGTATTTTGATCGGGCGTAGCAACGACGGGTCGGTGTTGTCAGGCCAAGCAAGCCGGTCTTTCGGGTATTGGTATTCAAGCGTCAGGTGCGGATCGTTCGAAGCCCAAGCCTTCTCTTCACCGTTCAGCGCCTTCCATACCTGGCGGCAAAGGTGGGTTTTACCGTCGCCTGCGGTGCCGGTGAGGATCACCGAGACGGGATCTGCCGTTCGACGGTCGAAGCAGCCGACAACAACATCCTGCATCGGATGCTCGAACAGAATGGGCTCCGCCTTCTGCTTTCGGGCCGAGCGCTGGATCGTCTCGTCATACATATTGTCATTACGTGGAATTGGGCCGTAATGACGAAGGAACTTCAGCCAAGCACTCACAGCCGAACCTCCGCTAGAGCGGGTCGGGCGGTGCGAAAGCTGATCCCATCAAACGTGACTAGTAATCTTGCTGTGGCGTAGGTGCATTTCATGCCTAGATCCCTTGAGCTGTCCATCGGCACCTACAACTGGCAGATGAGACATGGTTTTGGTCCGTCGTCGTCTTCTTCCAACTCGGCCAGTATTTCGACCAGCTTTTTGTTCGGACGGTTCTTGCGGCTGCGCGCCTCATAGTCCGCGAAGCGCTGCTTGATCGCGGCAACATTCTCTGGTTTCCTGAGTTCGCTCAGGGGCATCTCTTGATTCCAGGTGAATGTTTTTCCGGCCTCGTCGCTGATCTTTTCGTAACGCATCGCTTCATCGAACTGATCGGGATGGGTCTCCAGAAGCCGCACCCATTCGATTGAGCGCTGGAAGAAGCAAAAGTAGCAACCCGAATGCGTACGGCCCCATTTGAGATATGGGGGGAGACCAATGCCGCTCTCCTCCAGAATTCGCATCACGCCCGGATAATCGATCCCATCCTCTTTGAATGGGAACACGGCTTTGATGTTGGACTTTGTGCTGATGTAGCCCACACGGTCCTCATCCGCGCGCAGACCCACGTAACTGACGACGGGCTGGGTGCCAACGTACTGTTCGAAGGGCTTAAGTTTGAGCATCTTGGTGCACCAGCGCATGTTGGGCGATGGTAAATAGCCGCCATACACGTCAAGCCAGTAGTCGAAGCCCGCCTTCGCGTTGAGACGAATGATCTTCTTTCCGAGGAACGCTTCAACACGGCTCAAGTACTCGTACGTTTCAGTGAGCTCTTTGTCCGTGTCACAGAATACGTACTCCATGTCTGGCACGCGATCGCGCATGTACAGCGCCAGCGCCGTGCTGTCCTTCCCCCCGGACATGCACAAGATATGACGAACAGCCTCAGCCATGCCGCTTCCTCCCATCTGCCGTTTCGAAGCGTGCCCAGATCGCTCTGGAGGCCGCCGCCAATCCTACTTGCCCGTGTTTGCTCAGCAGGTTACTGAAGGTGCTTTCCAAATCGCTCATCGCTATTTCCTCTTCGGTGGACAGATGGATCACCTGTTGATGTTCGACCCCAGTCGCCGCAGTCACCGAGACCCGGATTGCAGAACCGCCACGCGTGCCGTGCACGGAAAACGCGATGCTCTCCACGCGCTTGAAGAGGGCAGCCATGTGGGCAAGCTCGCCATGATAGAGGTCCTCATCGGCATCACTCCACTTCGACGGTGGTTTCAGCCCTACATGGCTCCCCACGGACTCAAGCCAATCCGGCTCGGAAAGCTTAGTGTCGATCAGCCTTAGACAAAAAGCCTTGAACTTCGCCTCTGTCGCGCCGAGGCTGACCGTACGCGCCCGATCAATGAGCGCACTCCTGCAATCTTCAAATGCTCCCGTTAAGCCAAATTCGTCCCGAAGCCCTTTTCTCAAACGGTCTTGCAATTGGGCAAATGCGATCTTCAGCTCATCAAGTGCGCCGCGCAGCGTCTTTACGTACTCCTTGACCGCAGCATTGCGGTTCGAGCCCGCGCTAATAGGCTCAAACCCGCAGGCCTTTGGCAATTCAAAGAACAACAGCGGGGCCGGCTCGCGGGCGTCAAGGATCGCGTCGCGGACAGCCAAGGCCGTCGCGGACAATCGCTTGGTCAGGCGCACGTACGCTGGCAGTCCAGCAACGAACAGACACAAATTGCGAACGACATCCAGTAGCTCAAGTTCGCGGTCTGCTGCCGCGGGAATCTCCAGGATGGTGACAAGCCGCGTGAAGAGCTCCGCACGCACGCCCTCTATGCGGCAATATTGGATTTCGAACCGCTCGGGAGCCTTGGTGAGAATCAGCATCTGCTGCCCGTCCATTTCTCTCACGAAAGACCCATCCTTATAGATAGCCACATCACGTTCATTACCGATCGCGAATGCGGAAAGCAGCAGCGGAATGAGACCATCGCGAACACCGTAGGGAGGGTCGCGCAGCTCATTGCAGAGCGTGGCGACGCTGATCCTGGAGTCCGGCTTCTCCCGTACGAGCTCGCCGATCCGCCGAAGCGCGGGCAAAATGTTGCAGCGGTCATCCTTGGCTGACGGTTCGCCAATTTGCCAGGTGCCATTGTGTTGACGGTGAAGTCCAGTTCCCTTTAGCACGGAAAGGTACATCGACATTTCTGGCGGCTTCTTGTCCGGATTCATACCGAGCCACGGCGACTGCGGCTCGGTGAACATTCGCTCGATCAGCCGCATCCGCGCAGCGGCCGCAGCAGAACTCAGCGAGCGGCGGTTGACGAGCTCGTTGTGCACTTTGGGCGCAAGCTTGTATGCGAGGTCGAACATTGTAGATAGAGTTTCAAGCAAGTTCCTGCCATTGCGGATACGCAGTTTCCGGCCTTGGCGATACCACTCCAAGGTCATCTGCCCGCCGTGGGTTTGCCATCCGATGTAGTTCTGAATGCGTTTCTCTAGTTGAGACTTTGCTGCAAGCTTCTGCCGGGATACTTCCTCCCGAGCGTATTTATCCCCATTCAACTCCAGGGTGTTGGCGGACACCCACTCCCAACGTTGGAGTTCTTGAACGAGCGGCGCTAGGGTGTGAAGTGGCTGAGGTACGGCGATAAGACAGCTTTCGTGCGAAGCAACCTCCTCGCGTTTGCAGAAAGCGATCGCTTCATCGCGCTGGCTCAGCGTCTCGCAGAGCGGCACGAGGATCAGCCCATCCGCGTCCCTATCGTGACGTTTGAAATTGGCTGCAAGTTCCGTCACAGGACAGTAGCGGACATCCGCGTGCCGGAGATTACCTGTTTCAATATAGTGCCGCCGGCCTACGATCGGTCTCGGGTCAAGAAAGTCCCCGATAAGGCTGCCAACTTGCTTCGGAGTATCGACCACGCGGCAGGCATCTTCGTACGCTTTTTCGATATCGACCGACGAGTGCGGCCAGAGGCACAGTCCCCGCGCCCGGCCCCGGTCATAGATGATCCGTTTCTCACGATGCAGGCTATGAAGGGCTGCGCGCGCGCTCTTTTCGGTCAACTGTTCGTCACCCGCTAATGCGCAGGCAATTGCATCCTCCGTCGCCAGTAGATCCGATTCGTTGAGCAGATTCAGAATCCCCACGGTCTTCAAAACTTTGATCTGAGCTTCACTCTCCTCAGAAAAGCTTTCGACCACAGAATCAATTAGGTTCCAATGACTTCGATAACTCTGCACAGAAAGACGATGGCCAAAATTTGTCCTGACATAGTCGTACAGGTGATGAAGACGGTAGAGTTCGCCGGAGCCCAAAGGCTTTTGCGCGAACGCTTGCAGTCCAAACGGTTCGTTCGAGAGCAAGAAACTAAACAACGACCGTTCGTTTTGGCCAAATCGTCTAAACGTTCGTATAAGCACCGGCAGCACGGTTGGATGTAGCGGGTACAGGCGTGCCGCATGCTCCGCAACCCCGTTCGCACTCGCTGCGCCCAGCCAGCCTAGGCGATGTGTCCGCATCATGGCGTCCCTGAGCTGGAAGGCATGGTGTTTGGGGAGTTGCTGGGTGTGAACGTCCATCGCAGCCGCAACAATTGTCGCGGCCTGCTCAAAGGGAGGATTGAAGACGATCTCCTCAAAACGGCCAGCGACCTTTTCCCACTCACGCTGCGAGGATTGATTCAACTGGTCTGCATACGCATTGAATCCCTGGTGCAGCAGCGAAACAACGAACAGGGGTTCGTCGCCACTGCGCGCCGCCGTCTCGGCAAGGCGCTGTAGAAGGAAAATGTCCTGGCGCTCAGGGTGCAGAGCCGCGAACTCCAGAAATTTCCCGAGCTCATCAAGGATAAGTAGCAATCCCTTGGATTTGGAATCAGAGATGAACTTCGCGTTTACTTGCCGGATTGCTGAAAACAGATCTTCATCGGTCGGCTCGTTTTTCGAATCGATGAGCTGCTGAATCTCTCCATAGACCCGCGGCTTGGGGCCTCGGCCCTGGTTGTGATCCAGAACTCCCAAGAGCGATCGCAGAATCGACAGCGCGAGCGGCTGACGGGAGCATGTCACGAGAACAGGCACAAAGCGCGGTCGCGCCACGCCAAAATGCTGTGGCTCCATGGAGCGCCGCACATGCGAGGGGAACGCGCTGTCATTACCGGCAAACCAGTGTGCGAGCATCAGCGCGAAGCTAGATTTCCCGGAGCCGTAGTCACCGGTCATGCGCCAGGCACGGTTGCCCGACCGGGGCTTAAGTCCCGTTGCCATGCGGCCTAGGCAGGAACGCGCGAAGTCCGTTACAACATAGTGGGAGAGCGCGCCGGGATCACCAAAATCGCGCTCAAGATTGGCGGAACGCAGAAAGCGGCTGCGTACGCGAAACAGATCGGCGATTTTTTTCTCACGCATCGGCGGCCTCGCTTGTTGCATAGATGGCTTTCAGCAGTTTTACCGGCTTTGCGATTCCCGATCTTCGAATCTGTTGAAGACTCGCCGATTCGGCGTACTCCAATAATCCCGACGGGTTGCGGGCCAACGCTTCTACGCGGGTGCGCACGTCATCTTCCGGGAGCTTAAAGATCTGGCCCGGACTGCCATGGCCATGAGCCACTTCCCGCAGAGGCAACGTGGACTCCGATGAATGCCACTTGTTCCAGTAATCGCAAAGACAGTAGATAAATAGTTCAGGAGTGATATCCGGCTTTTCGTCCCGTCGAAAGGCATATATCGGCTCACGTTTACCGGACGACTGCTCAATGCCCCGCTCGCCGACCTTGATAACGAGCTGCAATTCCACCAAGGGGCAGTCAAGATTATCTTCCTGAACGTCTCCCTTCCGCCCTCGTGTGGGGACGTAGGTGTGGAGGAACGTATCAAAGTGCTGCTCCAGGGTCGCCCGCGAGGCGCGGTCATCCTCTCTCGTGGCAACCTTCTCCAGGGCCTTAAGCGCAGCGCTAGGAGACAGCTCGGGATCTTGCCATCGGTTGAGCAGGTAGTCCCAGGCCAATAGAGGAGCATCCGTATTGGTGGAAAGGTTCCAGTGCAGCAACCACAGCGTACGCCGGTCCTCTAAAAAGGGATCGAGCCCATCAACGCCAAGAAGATTAGTTGCAAGCTCGGTGAGCGATGGGCCGCTTCCCTTCGTCTGAACGGTTGCCATTCCAGAGGCGAGAGACCAGAAACGGATCGACCGCACCATATTCTTGCCAACCCCAAGCTCGACCATCGCCCGCTCTTCGTCGGCGAATAGCTTCGGATCGGCTTCAAGCTGCCGGACGGCCTTGGGAAGCCACGTGTACCGGCAGGGAAACGATTCGTGGCCCGAAATGCGATACGGCGTAGTCGTCGTCACGTGTTCTCCTCACAACATTGGACGCACATTATGTTTCGAAGCGCCGCCAATGTCCAGCGCTTCAATCGGTTGGATACCTCGTCATTTTAGCGAAGTAGCCACTAGGATTGTCGTTTTGTTGCGGCAGACACCGGGGCCTCCCGGCTCCATGACTGCAAGGGGACTCGAAACATTCGTTCCCCGGATCAGTTTTCAGTTGGCAAGCTCCAAATTCCCGTCCGCTAGCGGCCTGCAACAGGAGTCTGCGGCCAACGATCGGCGGGGTTTCTACCGCGTCAACAGGAGCTAGACAGTGGCGGTCAAGGAGGTGCCAAGTCTTCCGGCCGGGAAATCCACTGTTTCCCCATCCACGGCCCATTCGATGGATGTGGCCATAGTGTCGCGTCCGTTGGCGGGAAGGGCGCACAGCCCCACTAGTTACTCCATGTCGGCATAGGTGATCGACCGGGGTGACCTGAATTCATACGTGCCACGCCATCCGACTACTGAAAACGAATCTGGTGCTTCCGGTGATCAAAGCCCCATGGTCCCATCGCCCTTATGTCCTGATGCCGGGCCGTTGGGCGACCCACTGATAATCTGATCCCCTTTGTCTGCCTGTATCCTGTAGGTCGCTGTGAAGAACTTGCAGGCACTCGGAACCCTTCCGACATCCTGAGCCTCTTAGCTGGCTCAGTCCATGTCGCACCGCCTTTGCGACCAGAGACTGATTCAATTGCCTCGTGCTCTCGCAGGCGGTCGATGCACGACGAAAGAACAGTCCACGGTTCTGCTAGAGAGCGCCGTTGTCACGCGCGCCGGTCCGGCCCTTTTGTTGTTGAAGAGGACGAAGTCAAGCTGCATCAGGACAACCGCCGTAACTAAATGCGCTGACAGTTTGCTACTGCCTGGCGTTGGACGTGAACCTCCTGACCACGCTCGCCGTACGGGACTTTACGTGCGCTTGTGGAAATCCGAGATTTCAACGGGCCTTTAGGTGCTGTTTGGGGCGTCTGCTTACGGGACCTTGAGTGCGACCGTCCGGGACTTTACGTGCGCTCTCTTCTTCTTCCTATAGAACCTGTAGGGGATGCCAGTAGTCGGCAGGCGTAACGCTGTTGAAATGTTGAAAAGTCTGCGGGAACCCGACCGCGCCGCCCGGGGCGGGAAAAAGGAGGGGCACAGCCTGCCAAATAAAGATTTTGCAATCTAAGTAGCACAATTGATGTCACGCGATTCGATGCTGAGGCATCTATCAGGAATCGCGGCGAAAGCCGCACGGAGGACAGTGATGCGTGTGTGCCTACTTCTCTTGATGGTACTTCTCCCTTCTGTGGTTCAGGGGCAAAGCCCGACCGAAGCAATGGCGAAGGCTGATCGATTGGCGGATCTTCGAGCTTGGGCTCGTGCCGAACCTTTCTTTATCGAGGCTGAAAGAGGGTTTACGCAAGCTGGTGATTCCCGTAATGCATTGTTGGCCAAGCTTGGCCGAATGCGCGGGGAGTTGCCCCGTCGATCCATCACCGAGGTCTCTCAAGAGCTGGCCGACATTCTCGAATCTCCCTTGGCCACGACGGACGACAGAATTCGACTGCGGTGCCTGGTCATCAAAGGCGAGACCGACGAGGACTATGATGCGCTGCTGGCCGAACAAGATTGGCGCGAGGCGCTGGCCGTTGCAAAGCGATTAAACGATGAACTTTGGATGAATCGGGCTAACGGCGAACTCGGGCTCGTCGCGGCGTTACAAGGGAAAACAAGTGAAGGACTGTTTCTGCTCGCCAGTTCTCTGAAGAAGGCGGAGGCGGCCAAGGATCTCTCTTCTGTCGTTCGCTGGCTAAGCATCATCGGCAGTGGCTTCATTCAGTTCGGTAGGCCCGAAGAGGCGCTGAAATATTTTGATCGAGCGCTGGCCGCGGGCAGCGCCGTGGACGAACTGCGCTATCCACTGATTGCTTACTCAGGCAAAGTCAGTGCTCTCACGAAGCTTGGCCGAACCAAGGAGGCGCGAGAACTTCTGGCCACGACGATCGCAGTGGCGCGCGAGCGAGAGAGCTTAGGCTATCAAGCCGAACTTCTCCGAGAGGATGCGCTGCTAGCTGAAGGCGACGGGTTGCGCGAGGAGGCCGTCAAGAAGCTTCGGGAGGCACTCGAGTTCGCTCAACAAGCGAACGCAAACCGAATCGTTGCCCAGATCTACCATGATCTGGGACGCCTTCAAATTGCGCTTGGCCGAAACAGGGAAGCGAACGATGCTTTCAGCGCCGGAGTTGAAGTCGCCAGGTCGATGCGCGAACGGCTTCTGACGCCGCGGCTTCTGGCAAAGTTCGCCGAGAGTGAACGCGCACAAGGCCAAATTGAAAACGCTCGAGCACTGCTGCAAGAGGCGAGTGAGATCACTGAAGGTCTCTTGGCTGGCGTCTGGAGCCCTTGGGTAAAGTCTCGTCTCGTCGGAATCATGGACGAGGTCTTTCTCGCGCGGGTTCGTGCGGAAGTCAGTATGGGGTTGAACCCGGAGCGCCTCCTGCCCATCATTGAGCAAGCACGCGGGCGCGCCGTCACCGATCTGTTGATGGGCAGAGGCCAGGGCGAGAAGGCCAAGACAATGCCCGCCAAGGAAGGCGAGCGCCGCATCTCGACTCTGCAAAGTCGGCTATGGTCCGCCAAGGGCCCCGCGGCTCGACAAAAGCTGCTTGACCAGATCTTTCAAGCCGAGTCCGACATGATGGCGGTCTCCGTACAAGCTGACCGCGATCGGCAATTTCAGGGCAAACGGAACCCCCTGCGCTTGGCGGAGCTCCGGCAATCATTAAGACCAGATGAGATGCTCCTTGAGTACGTCTTGGATGACCCGACTTCACTCCTGCTAGTAGTGACGCGCGAACGCGCCGTAATTCAGAAGCTACCGAGTCGGACGCTCCTGAAGAAGAGCGTTGACGATGCGTGGAAGGCAATTCAGGCCGGGCAAGAAGTTGCCGGAAGTACTCCACTCGCTGAATTGGTTCGCATCCCCGGCATGGAGTCGAAGAGTCTGCTTGTGGTCGTTCCGGACGGCGACCTGAATCGGCTACCCTTTGAACTGCTCACTACTACGGCAGGCTCAAAACTCCTGCAATCGCACGCGGTGTCCTACTCGCCTTCTGCGACCGCGCTCTACCTCATTCGGCGTCAAACTCAACCAGTGTTGGCGAAAGCTGTCCTGGCAATCGCCGCATCACCGGAGTCACAAACAGCCTCGACCAAATCTGAATTTGGGAAAGTGGGGCGAGGGATCTATGACGTTGACGGAGCAAGTCTGCCGAGCCTGCCCGCTGCCAGGGCGGAAGCGAAACTAACCGTAGACACCCTTGCCGATGCAGGCAATCGATTGCTTGTCGGCGGCGACGCGACGGAATCGGCGATCAAAGCACTCCCTCTTCGAGACTTCGCAGTGGCACACTTCGCGGCCCACGGATTGCTGAGCTCCAGCTTCCCGGAACGGTCGGCTCTGGCTTTGCGGCCGGAAGGAATGGATGACGGGTTTTTACAGGCGAGAGAGGTGCTGGGATTGCGAATGCGGGCCAAACTGGTGACGCTCTCAGCCTGCAACACCGGCAGTGGCAAACTCTTTGGGCAGGACGGCGTTTCCAGCCTGGTCAGACCTTTTCTCGCGTCCGGGGCGCGTGCGGTTGTCGCCAATCTTTGGACCGCTGACGACACCTTCAGCCTAGCGTTGATGAAGGAGTTCTATCAGGAACTCTCGCGGGGAAAGACTAAGGCCGTCGCGTTGCAACAGGCAAAGCTCACAATGATTCGGCAATACGGAAAAACAGCGACCCCAAAACTGTGGAGCGGATTCATCCTGTTCGGAGAAGGGTCCGAGCCCGTGAGGGCCAGCAAATAGGAAGGAACCTCATGACATCGATCAACGAGACACAGCGGCGAGAGATCTTCCATAAAGTCGTCGCGACGACCGCAGAGAAGTTTGCTGACCCCAATATGAATGGGGTGGACTGGGCGCGCATCGCGAAGGATGCTGAGGGACCGATTCTTTCGAGCACCGATCCAGTCGAGTTCGAGCAAAAAATCAACGAAATGCTTCAGCGGCTTGCCACCAGCCATATTGGCTTCTTCCACGGCATTCGACCGAAGAGTCCGGGGCGCATCGCTATCGCGGCCACATTTCTCAAGGCGGAGACCAGCGACGGCTTGCGATGGATGTTCCAGGATGTCCATCCCGGAGGATTGGCGGCTAATGCAGGAATCGAGCCTGGTGACGTGCTTCTCCAGTTGAGTAGGCAAGAAATCGTGCCACCCGGTGCCGCGACATTCGCTTTGGCCACGGACCATGAAGCGGTCATCCGAAAGCGTGACGGCTCGACAGCTACGGTCACGTTGCCCGTTCCAGCGTCGCAAAGCAAGAAACGACCGCTAATCGTTCCCGATCAGGTCGTGACGAGCCGTAGGCTAAGCGGCACCACCGGTTACGTCCGCGTCAGCATGTTCCCCGGCATGCTCGGCATCGACGTTGCACGCGACATGAGTGCTGCCGTCGCTGCGTTGGCGACCGAGAAACTTGTCATCGATCTCAGAGGCAACACCGGTGGTGGAATTGGATGTCTACGCTTGATGAGCCTGCTCTGCCCGGACAAGCGCGGTGCGGGCTACAGCCTGGGCAGATCGCAGATTGAGAAACGAACGACCAAAGAGGCTTTGCCAGTATTCGACAAAATCCCGTCGAGTCAATGGGGAGTGATCCCACTGATCGTGAAATTTGGACTAGCGGGCCGTTCCGTTGCCGTGTCATCAGAAGGATTGGGCACGGCCCCGCACCACGGGCGAGTCGCGATGCTAGTCAACGAGCATTCCGCAAGCGCGAGCGAAATGGTCGCTGCGTTCGCGTCGGAGTATAGATTGGCGCACTTGGTCGGGACAAAGACGCCAGGCAAGCTTGTCGCAGCAAGCTCTTTCAAGGTCGGTTATGGTTATAGAATCGCGCTGCCCGTTGGGGCGTACTACACGTGGCAAGGGATAAAGCTAGAAGGCCGAGGCGTCACGCCGGATACCGAAGAATCGGCCACATCTGAAGGTCTCTCAGAAGGTCAGGACACAATCCTTGCAAAGGCGCTTGACGTGCTCGCATAGCCCCGGGGCGCCTAGCGCACCTGAACGGGGAAATAGCGCCAGTCCTCGGGCTCGCGTTTCAGTGCGAGCGTATAACGGCCAGCTGGAATACGTGTGAGGTCCAGTTCCGTCGAAATGCTTGTGACGCCATCGACGAGCTTCGCTGTGGGTGAAGATGTCATCTCGGGTGCTAGGTTGCTATCCAACAGCTTCAGCGCATAGGCGCCTTCGGCTGACGCAACCGGAAGGACCAGGACGACGATTTGCCGGCTGCGACTCACGACGAGTGATGAAGAACTGTTGGGGCTTTCGTCACTCCGAGCGGTCGCAAATGGTCGCAGGTCAAGTACTGTCGAAGGCAGTTTCATGTTCGATTGGGCGACGATCGGCGCTACAGACTTCGACAGGGGCTGCATTGAGTACCAGATCGCGCCACTCAATACGCAGAGAAGCGCGGCAGCAGCGGCCCACCACTTCCACATTGTATTGGGCGCGCTCGGCGCAGAGACGCTGTGTTGTCGTTGCAACTCGCGAATTGTCGAGTAGCAGGGAGAGCAACGAGAGACATGCACATATAGCGGGTCGCTCGCATCGCGCCGCCTGAGAGCCAGTTCTTCAAGCTCGGCCGCAGAGGGGCAGCCTTCCCGGTCGGGATTCGGGTTCGCATGCGAAAGCATGTCCTCGATCGGCTTGAAATCATCCTCGTGCGCCATGGAACCTCAGTAATTATAGGGTGCTTTCCCAAAATTGAATCTCAAGAACTTGATCCTCCTGTACGAGAGCTCTTTTCACTGCCCGATGACCCGCGGAAGCGGTCTCGAATTCTCTGCATCATCTTGTCAACGGCAGCGGTTGTCATGGACAGTGCAGTTGCTACCTCTTCGCTCGTAAACCCTAGCGTTTTGAGAGTTGCGCCTTGCTGTTCCAGTTCGCTGAGTTGCGCAAAGATCTGCCTCGCGTAGACTTGGTTTACGATTTGCTCGGGACTGCCGTTGCCCGCGGAGATCGCGCGCAGCACCTTTTCTCCCGCCACTCCCGCAATTGAACCATTGATCACCTTCTCTTCGGAGCGTCGAAGTTCGGAGATTGCGAGGTTGTTTAGAATCGTCCATGCGAGCCCTTCGGGCCGCTCAATTCGCTGACTCGTTTGCTCTTCTTTGAAATACAGCTGGCCAGCTCGATCAAACAGATTCCTAAGAATGCTTTCATCCTGGATCGTGTTGAACTTCAGCCGGAATCTAGTCTCCAATGGGGCGAAAATAGCGTGAATCCGCTCGCTGAGCGGCCGCCCAGCTTCGTCAAGCAGTTTGAGCTTTGGCAGAGGTCCCAAGGGTTCTTGCTGCTTCATGCGGCTAGCCGACAGTTCCAAGATTCGCGTTTCGCCGGTCAGGTTTCAATTTTCCTTTGCGTCTTACCCATTAGGGAGCCGACGTAGTGATGGAGGAATTCTATTTGCAGGACATCTTCCTCGATTTGGTGCCAATTGCTGAGATGTGCGATGTGGTGCCTTTTGTTACACCAGACGCCATCATCGAGGTGCTGGAACTGCCGGTCGATGACGAATCTGTTTACGGTTTCGAACTTCGGGAGGGCTCGGTATTCTCGTTTGGGGTATCAGCCGATCAGATTTTCGATTTAGTGCTCTGCCACTTTGAGGATTACGAATCTTGGCTAGACTCCATCGATCCGGAGGCCGAGCTTCTTGCGCTTGAGGCACGTTTCGGAGTGATGTCAACTTCGATAACTTTTCGAGCTACGCGTTCCATGTACGTTGCAGTGATCGTGACTAATTCCTCGGAGAGTCCCATTCAGGCCCTCGTCGAGGCGCAATCCTAAGGTCTTTAGAACCTCCATCGGATCTGACCCGGCACCAGGAGGAAACGGGAGGCAATTGAGGTTCGAAAGGTCGTGTTTCTGAAGTTGCATTAATTCTTGTCTCGAAGGAGGCGTAGCGCATTGAAGATCACCAGAAGAGACATGCCCATATCAGCAGCGATTGCGGCCCAGAGTGATGCATGACCCAGTATCGTCAGCACGACAAATACCGCTTTGACGGCGAGCGACAAAATGATGTTGGTACGAATGATGCCCAACATACGGCGCGAATGTTCAACAAGCCAAGGGAGCTTCGAGAGATCGTCCGACATCAGAGCGACGTCGGCGGCTTCCATGGCTGTGTCACTCCCGGCAGCGCCCATAGCAATTCCCACGCTGGCCAGGCTCAGCGCAGGGGCGTCGTTGATACCATCTCCCACCATCGCCACAGTCTTGTACCGTGCCACGAGCTCGGAGATCGCCGTAACCTTGTCCGCAGGCATCAATTCCGCCCGGATTTCGTCGATCCCGGCCTCGCGGCCAATCGCCTCCGCCGTCCCTTGGTTGTCCCCGGAGAGCATGACAATGTGTTCGATTCCAGCAGCCCGAAGACGCTGGACCGTCGCCTTCGACTCAGGTCGGATTGTGTCCGCCAGGGCGAGATAGCCGCAAACATGGCTCTCATTTCCGATCACCACAACGGTGCGGCCCGTACTGGATAGCTTCTCTAACTGTTCATGTACTACTGGAGTCTCTTGACCGCGTTCTTCTAGGAATCGATGCGAGCCAAGCCAATACTCCTTGCCGTTCCACCGACCGGTCGCTCCTTTACCTGGGATAATTGAGAACTCCTCGGCAGGGAGCGGCTTTACACCTTTCGCGGCGCAGTATTCAACAATGGCACGGGCGAGCGGATGGTCGCTATGGGATTCCATGGCCGCGGCTCGCTCGAGTAGCTCTATTTCGGTGTGTCCACTCAAGGTCACCACTTCGACAACGGCGGGCCGTCCTTCGGTGAGGGTTCCGGTCTTATCGAGCGCGATGGCCTTCAGCCGCGCGGGAGTCTCCATATGCACCCCTCCCTTCACCAGCACTCCATTTTTTGCGGCAGCCGCCAAGGCCGCGACCACGCTGACAGGCGTCGAAATAACCAAGGCACAGGGACATGCAATGACCAACAACACCAAGGCTTGATAGAGCCAAACATCGAAGGGTTTTCCAAAAGCCAGAGTAGGGATCAGGAACACAGCGAAGGCGACGACTAGGACGGAAGGCGTATAGTAGCGCGCGAAGCGATCCACCCACTGTTCAGAAGGGGCTCTCTTTTGTTGAGCTTCGCCGACCATCCGAATGATCGTTGCCAGCGTGGTGTCTTGGCTCGCCTTGGTCGAGCGAACCTCCAGCGTTCCGGAGCCATTTACGGTTCCGGCGTAGACGACGGCACCGGCCCCCTTGGTGACGGCGATGCTCTCTCCTGTGATGGGCGCCTGATTTACGTCACTCGTTCCTTTCACTACCTCGCCATCGAGCGCAATTCGTTCTCCCGGCCGGATCTGAAACACCGTCCCAACCTCTACCGTGTCCGGCGCTACTTCCGTCACCATGCCCTTCGAGTCGATCACTCGGATCACCGCAGGTGCCAAGTCGAGTAGCTTCTCAATCGCGCGTCGAGCGCGGCTCACACTCCAGGATTCGAGCGTGAGGGACAGGGCAAATAGGAACGCAACAGTCGCGGCCTCGAACCATTCGCCGATCGCTACGGCACCACACACTGCGATCGTCATCAGCAGGTTCATGTCAGGACGTAACCGACGCAGGGAGAACCAAGCCTTCGGAAGGACTAGGAAGACGCCAGCCAGTAAGGCTAGCGAGTACAACCCTCGAACAGCCAAAGGAATGAATCTGGCTCGTCCCATTCCTTCCGAACCCAAGACGTCCGCCCAATTTCCCGCCAGACTCAGATGTAAACCCAGCCCAGAGGCAGTGAGCACGCCGCTGGCGAGCGTTAAAGTGAGTCGGCCCTGTCTTTCCCACCAGGTCGCTTGCTCCGGTCGATCTGACCGCACGGCTTCGTAGGGCAACGCATCCATGCCCGTTTTCCGTACGGCTTTCACGATGGATTCGAGCTTGGCGTCGGGAGCGGAGGGCAGCACCGTCATTTGGCCCTTCAGAACGTCGAACGACAGATTGGCCTCGCCCCCAACCAGAGGACCAATCTCTCGCTTGAGGATCGCCACTTCCTCGGCACAATCCATGCCTTTGATCTTGAGCACTATGTTTTGTTCTTTAATTGCCATTCGAGTCCTCCTGTTTCCTTCCTTGCCACGCCAAAACGAGGGCGGGCAAGACGAGCAGGGTGAGCGCGGTTGAAGTGACCAATCCACCAATCACCACGGTCGCGAGAGGCCGCTGCACTTCCGCACCAGCCGTTGTGGAGAGGGCCATCGGTAGGAAGCCGAAACTGGCTACAGCCGCGGTCATCAACACAGCGCGAAGTCGCGAGACCGCTCCGGTCCGTACAGCGTCAAACCACGAGAGTCCCGTGCTCCGATTGAGGTTAATAAATGCCAACATCACAACGCCGTTCAACACCGCCACACCGGAAACCGCGATAAACCCGACACCGGCACTCATCGAGAACGGCATGCCCCGCGCCAATAGGGCAAACACTCCGCCAGTGACGGCGAATGGGATACCAGTGAATACAAGCGCCGCTTGGCCGACCGAATGGAAGGTGATGAACAACAGGAGGAAGATCAGCAGAAAAGTGATAGGTACAACGATCATCAGCCGTGCCCGGCCGGAATCGAGGTGTTCCCAGAGTCCGCCCCAAACCATCAGGTAGCCAGGTTTCAGCTTGACGGCTTCGTCGACCTTGCGCTGCGCCTCGACGACGAAACTGCCGATATCGCGACCGCGGACGTTGACCTCGATAGAGATCCTCCGCTCCCCATTTTCACGGCTGACTTCGAGTGGGCCTTCCTCATTCCTGAACTCGACCAACTGGCCCAAAGGGATCTTCTGTCCCGTTGGCGTACTGACGAGAAGATTGGCAAAATCTTGTGGACTATTGCGTGCTTCCGGAATCAGGCGAACGACCAAGTCAAATCGTTTGAATCCCTCAAGAATCGTGGATGCTTGCGTGCCGGCAATTGCCGTTTGTATCAGTTGTTGGACATCTGCAACATTGATACCGTAGCGGGCGATGGCCTCGCGATTGGCCTTGATGCTCAAGACAGGCTGGCCGCTTACCTGCTGAACCTTGAGGTCTGCCGCCCCACGCACAACGCCGATGACTTTGGCCACCGCCTCCGCCCGTTGACGTAATTCATCCAGATCCTCGCCAAATATCTTGATGACTACATCGGACCGAGAGCCAACACCTTCGATCAACTCCATCATTCGGAATTCAATCGGCTGCGAGAACGTGTAGTTCATCGTTGGCAACTCGCGCAGTTTGTCCTCCATCTTCTCGACCAACTCTTCTCGAGAATGGGCCGATGTCCACTCGGGTTGAGGCTTCAGCAGGACGTAGGTGTCGCCTGTATTGACGCCCATTGGGTCCGTCGCGATCTCCGGACGGCCAATGCGCGATACGACGGTAGTGACCTCCGGAAACTCTCCCAACACCCGCTCCAACGAACTGGTCATTTTCACTGCTTCGGGCAGGGAGACTCCGGGCAATCGGACAGAATTGATGGCGAGCGCACCTTCCTCAAGTTTGGGCAGGAACTCTGACCCTAATGATGTTGCCAGGAACGCCGAGCCAACCACCAATGCAGCCGACGCCAGCATGGTCAGGCGGCGGTTAGAGAGGGTGAATTCGAGGATCGGACGATAGATCCGCTGAAGAGCGCGGACGAATGGATTCTCTTCATGATCGTCCTTGGAATCATCCGGTACGGAATCCTTCTGCTTGGACTCTTTCAGGAAAATGGCGCACAACGCGGGGATGAGCGTCAGGCTTAAGACAAGCGCTCCGGTAAGGGCAAGGATGACAGTGAAGCCCATGGGACGGAACATCTTCCCTTCAATCCCAACGAGCGACACAATCGGCAGGTATGCGGCGATGATCAAGATCTCGCCGAATTGCCCGGCCTTTCTCACCTCCACGCTCGCGGCGAGTATGGTTTCTCGCCGTTCTTCCGGCGACAGTCCACGGCCAAGCGAACGACGACGTTCTGCCAACCGCCGAACGCAGTTTTCGACAATGATGACGGCGGCATCGACGATCAGGCCGAAGTCGATTGCCCCCAGACTCATGAGGTTTGCCGAGACGTTGAAATAACGCATTCCGACGATCGCGACGAGCATGGACAGGGGAATCGCCGCCGAAACGATGAGCCCCGCTCGCACTTGCAGAAGGAACAGAAAGAGCACCGCGACGACAATCAAGCCGCCTTCCGCCAGATTCGTGATGGCGGTGCGAATCGATTGGTCCACCAGAGTCCGGCGGTCATAGAACGGATCAATGCGTACGCCGGGTGGAAGAGCTTTACCAAGTTGCTCAAGCCTCTCCATGATCCGCGTTGCCACCTGCCTGCTGTTCTCGCCCTTCAGCATCATCGCCACGCCCATCACTGTCTCGCCCTTGCCGTCTTTGGTTGCAGCGCCTTGACGAATTTCGGCCCCGCGTCGCACGAGTCCGATGGAACGAACATAGATCGGCGTGCCGGCGTCCGAAGCCACTACGATGTTCTCGATATCCGACATGCTTTCGATCAAGCCGACGCCGCGGATCAGTTGCTGCTCGCCTGCTGTTTCGAGGTACGCTCCGCCAACATTGAGATTGTTCTTCGACAGCGCGTCGATTACCTGTTGCAAGGTCAACTTCAGGCTCACCAGTTTGCTGGGATCGACCAGAACTTCGTACTGTTGCTGTTCACCGCCAAAGCTGTTCACTTCGACGACACCGGGAACCGTGCGCAGTTGCGGTTTGATGAACCAGTCGAGCAGAATGCGAAGTTCCATCAAGCTATACGCACGTGGCGCTTTTGGATCTACCGTGAGGACGAATTGGACGATCTCGCCCAACCCGGTACTCACTGGAGCCATCTCTGGAACGACGCCTGACGGCAGTTGCTGACGGGCATCGGCGAGTCGCTCCATCACGAGTTGCCGCGCCCAATAGATATCTACGTCATCGCCAAAAACAACGGTGACTTGCGAGAGACCGAACTGCGAAATCGACCGCACTTCTTCCTTGCGCGGCAGATTGCTCATCGCCACTTCGATCGGGAAGGTGACGTACTGTTCCATCTCCAAGGGCGTAAACGACGGGGCCTTGGAATTGATCTGAACTTGATTTGTGGTTACATCCGGGACCGCATCGATTGGCAGATCGATAGCGGCGTAAACGCCGCCCATCACAATGATGGCCGCGAGCGCTACGAGAACGTAACGATATTGAATGCTCCAGGCTAAGACGCGGTCGATCAATGGTCGTGCTCCCCTTGAACCTGACGGCTCAGAAATACGGACTTCAATTGGTAAGCACCGCCTACGACGACTGCTTCACCCTCCTTTGCTCCAGAGATCACTTCGCGCATGAGGCCTTCACCTGCCGTTTTGACTTCACGCGCCGCAAAGTGCAGAGCATCCTGTTTCACGAATAGGACTTGTCGCTGATTGATCGTTTGAACTGCTTCCGAAGGAACAGTCAACGCTGTATGCGTCCCAACGGTCGGCAGCTCAATCGTGGCGAACATTTCGAGCCGAAGCTTGCCTTCCGGATTTGCCAATTCGATGCGGACGCCCGCAGTTCGAGTTTGGACATCGAGAACGTCCCGAATGGCGACTACCCGTCCGGGGAGCGATTCGTTCGGATAAGCTTCAAAACGGACGTGGGTCACTTGCCCAACGTGAATCCTTCCAAGATCCTTTTCGTACACCTGTGCTTCCACATAGACACGAGAAAGGTCGGCGATGGAAAGCAATGGCGTACTCGAATCGACCACCGCGCCAGGCGCGACATCGGACTTGATTACGACGCCGGCGAAAGGACTCCGAATGGATGTGGCCGAAGCGTCTACTCCGCCCTCACCCTGCACACCAAATCGTTTGAGTCGTGCGCTCAACCCAGCCAGCACTGCCTCGTGGGAACGGACCAGTTGCGCGGCTCCCCGAGATGCAGCTTCAGCGCTCTCCGCCTCTTTGGCTGGTATTGCGCCGACCTGCGATAGATCGCGGCTTCGATCAGTCTGGCGTTGCGCATTCGCTTGCTGAATCTTGAGCCGCTCCAACTCGGCGAGGGCCGAGGAATACTGAGACGCCAATTCTCCTGCTTCGATGTTGTCGAACAGTGCGAGCACCTGATTCTGTTGGACGCGGTCCCCAACCTTCACCGAGACCTGCGTGATGCGGCCTCTGGCTAGAGCGCGAACTTGAGCGACATGATTGTCGATCGGTTGAACCGTACCGGTCAGAATGACCCGCGCTTCTACCGAGCCACTCGCCAATGGAGCGACTTGAATGCCAGCCCGCCTTTGAGCTTCTTGGCTAAGCTCGACGACATTGGCTTCTTCGATGTACTTCTCCGGATGGCCTTTGGCATCTGGCTTTGCAGTTTCTGACACGGCCTTGGTTTCTTGCTTTCGCTCTCCGCAGGCAATCAGGGTGAGCGCCGCTACGACGCATAGGACGGGTTTCATTGAATGTCTCCTCCGACGGCGCGCTCCAGGCTGGCGAAACTCTTCGCCGCGACGCTCAGGTTTTCCAGGGCCGCCAGCCGAGTATCCAGCAGTCGTCGTTGTTCGTTTAGAACATCGAGAATCCTCAACTGACCCAGTTGGTAGGCTTGCTGCACAATTTCCAAATTCTTCTGTGCCTGAGGCAGCACTGAGCTCTCGAGGATGCTCGCCGTTTTGCGGGTGGATACCCAGGAGCGCCAAGCTGACTCCACCTCGAGTGGAATTGCATTCTCCAGAAAGCGGCTTCTCTGCCTTGCACCAAGTACTCGTGCTTGTGCCGCCTCCATATTCCCCAGATTTCGCCGTTTCGTCAGAATCGGAACGGAAACGCCAATCGCCAAGATGTCGTCCTGATCGCGCAACAGCGTACGAGCACCGCCCGAGGTTGTCCCATACTGATCGTCGAATTGCCCGCTGCGTTTGAAGTAGCGCGCGGTTACCGTCACATCGGGCCGTCCCTCGGCGTCAACCAAACGCATTTCGGCCTCGCCGAAACGTTCTACCAAACGCGCCATTGCTAGATCCGGCCTCAGTTCGTTTGCTGTCTTTTTCAACGTTTCGAGATCGCGATCGAGCGGGCCGAGTGAAAACGCTGAATCTAGCGTAGCTGGCAGTGGTGCCGCCAGACTGGCCAACCGGCGAAGGTCCGTTAGAGCAGCCTCCAATCGACCGACGACCGAAGCCCGATCGGCATCCATGCGGCCCAGCTCAACCTCAATAAGGGATTGATCGAGCTTTGCGGCATCCCCCTTTTCCACGCGAGCTCTGGTGACATCAAGCGACCGTTGGTTACCGGCCAGCATCGCATCAAGGATTTGCAATCTGCGGGAGTCGCTAAGGGCATCGACATAGCGCAACTTGATCTCGTAGGAAAGCTGGCGTAAGCGTTCGCGATATTCACTCTCGACCTGGGCAACGCGAACCTCCGCCAATTCAACACGGCGAGTTCGTTTGCCACCCCTCTCGATGGTCCGACCCAGTCCCGCGGAATACTCTTCCTCGCCGACCGTTCCGAGTGGCCGTCCCGATGCAACGCCGCCGTCGAAGGTCAGAGGAGGCTTTACGCCCGCCTGGCGGAGCAGTCCCTTGGCTTCAAGAGATCTGGTCTGCAAAGCCGCTAGTTCTTGGTTGTTCGCCACTGCAGCGTTAATCAGATCTCGAAGCGCAGTGTTCGAGATTGGGTCCTGGCAGTATGCCGGAATCGCGCAGCAAACGAGTGCTGCGCACAAAAAAATGGATCTATCGGAAAACACTCCGACCTCCTATTCAGTTCAAGATGTGGTTTGAAATGAAAGGCTAGGCTTTTGGAGGGTGATAAACGGTGGCGGGTCGAACCTGCGGGGCAGCCGGTTGAAGGAACTCAACGTGAACTACTGTCTGATGGCTCGGCGTGAGAGTGACAGGCTGCGCGACGAGAATGTGATTGCAGCAACAGATGCAATTGTCGTTTAGTTGCGCTGCGTCGTTGTCGCTAGGAAAACCGAAGCTTTCGCACTGCTCGGGCGCAAGCATCTCGCAGGCAAACAGTTCCGCACCGGTCACTAGCAGCAACAGGATTGCCGCCAGACGGAACAGAAGTTGAAGCGAGGAACTCACGCTTTCAAAATACCACGGAGGGCCGAGAACCGGTCCTCCGTGAGAGCGTGCTTTGTTAGGGAGCCTCATTCACCAAGTCGCGCCGAAGGTATGGTCGATTGAAGAACAGAAGCGAGCTGTTCGTGCCTTCTGAGAAGGGCCTCAGACTTCGTCGCTGATTTGGCATACCGGCTCGACACCCAGAGGCAGTGGGCTTCGGTGCCATAAATGAAGGGGTGCTTCGACGCCAACGGTGAGGGATGCAGCTTGAAGTACGCGGCCTCGGTCGCGTGCTTCTGCGACTCGATCCGCTCTTGCGCGGCCCGAGCGCGGTAGTAGGCCGCAAGTTGGCCATGGTCTTGAGGCGTACTGGCCCTCAGTTCCAAGGACTTCGCGTCCTTCTTGCTCAGCGGTGACAGGATCGAACGGCTGTTAATGGTCTGGCCGAAGGCCGCCAAGGACAGTCCTAGAAATAGACTCACAATGATCTTGTTCATGATTTTCTCCAGTTGAATATTCAGGTTTACGAGGGTGTTGGCACCGCTGGCGACCCGCTAAGGACGCCAGAAACATGAGGATTGGAGAATGAGTTAGATCCGGAAAATCTGTAGGAGCGCCTGAGGGTCGCCCGACGGAGCCGAGCACGGCGTTGCATCGCTCACTGGAAATGACGGCGAAACTTTGGTGGCTGCTTCGACCGTGACGAAGGGCGGAAGAGAGGGACTGAGATCCGGGCCAGTTTCGCCTCCCGTGGCCACGTTCGGCGCCTTTGCGACGCACAATTCGGGAACACAAGGATGGTCTCCACAGGTCGGTTTGGAACAGCACGACCCCGCCATCTGCATGCCCATCTCGGGACAAGCAGAGACGACGCTTGCCCCAGCCAGAGCGACCAGCAAGCAAATTGTGATGAGGGACTTCATCCACCTACTTGGACGTGCCGAACTAATATTTGGGGCTGCAATCTTTCGCATGTGGATCATTAAAGTTCGTCCGTGTATGCCCACCGTGGCCATTCCTATTCCAATCGGGCTGCGGAAGTTGATGGGAGCGAATATACGCGCCGTGCTGCGAGATCGTAAGCAGTCTCCGAGAGCCGTTCCTTCAAATCGAAATTGAACGTCTCGGCCAGGGTGCTGACTCGGAAATGAAATGGATTCATTGTCCCGATGGCCGCGAGATCACGATAAAGCCAAGTTCGAGAGTCCTCGGGCCTATCGCTCAAGAAACGTATGCTATCCGAATCGATCCTGATCGTCCCATGGCAGCCTCCAAGCCGATGCCGGTGATAGGCGCGAATTACAGCTTCGGGCTGAGGAGCCGGCCCAAATGCGCCGATGACCGGTCGGGGCAAAGCCTTGGACAGGAAGCGCGCGAGAGCGTCATCGTGAACGGAGTTGACGAGCCTAAATGCATGAACCTGCCGGCCCAGAAGTTTCTGCTTCAAGATGTCGTAGGTCTCGATCCGAATCACCTTTGGATCTGAAACATCGACTTGGAATATGTTCAAAAGCGGAACGTCTATCTTCGTCTTCTGATTTGCGGATTGAAAGCTGACGCCATCGTCAGAAATCCTCAGGCGACCAGCTTCCTTACGGGGAAGGTGATCGCGGAATACTGAGAATTCGAAGCTGTCGGCGGCATGCGCGCCGACAGCCGAGACCAGTGACAACAAAACAATTGCCTTGAGCATGGGCAGCCCTCCTTGGCTTGTTGATTGAAAAACTTACTTCTTGACCAAGTACTTTTCGGGTGTCTTGTCGAACTGCTGCTTTTCCGATCGAGAGCAGAAATAGTAGGTTTTGCCCTTGTAGACGGACTTGTCGGCGGTCTTCGGATCAACCGTCATCCCGCATACCGGGTCTACGACCTTGGCCTCCGGCTTGGCAGCCTTCTTGGGCGATTCCTGGGCACTCAGTATGCATGCCGCCAAAGCCATCGTCAGGAAGATTCGTTTCATATGGATTGTTCTCCTTGATTGAGTTTTCGTACCTCGAAACCCTTCCAGATTTCGTAGATCGCCGGGTACACGGCGAGTTCGAGAATGAATGACGTGAAGATGCCGCCGATCATGGGGGCTGCGATGCGGCGCATTACGTCAGAACCCGCACCCGCAGACCACATGATCGGCACCAGCCCCATAAACATGACCGCAACGGTCATTACTTTTGGCCGAAGGCGCTTCACCGCGCCTTCTTCAATCGCTTCCTTGAGGTCGGAAAGGTTGCGCATGCGGCCCTCCGCTTTGCGTTGGTTGTAGGCGATATCGAGATAGAGCAGCATGAAGACCGCGGTCTCGGCATCGACACCCAGCAGCGCGATGAGCCCTACCCATACGGCGATACTCATGTTGTAGCCGAGGAAGTACAACAGCCAGATCGCACCCACCGCCGAGAACGGTACGGCGAGCAAGATGATCATCGTCTTCGTCATCGACCCGGTGTTCATGTAGAGCAACAAAAACACCAAGAACAGCGTAATGGGGACGACGATCCAAAGCCGCTCCACCACGCGCGTGAGGTATTCGTACTGACCGCTCCAAACGAGTTGATAGCCCGCTGGTAAGGTCACTTGCCGGGCGACCGTTAGCTTGGCCTCCTCGACGTAGCGGCCCATGTCGCGTCCCGTGACGTCCACGTAAAGGAAGCCTGCCAGGAAGCCCTCTTCGTTCTTGATCATCGCGGGGCCGGTACGAACCGTAATATCCGCCACTTGCGCCAACGGGATCTGCGCGCCGTTCATCGTCGGGATCAATACCCGAGCAAGCTGACTCACGTTGTCGCGATAGTCACGCGCATAGCGAACGCTCACTGGATAACGCTCACGACCCTCAATGGTCGTGGTCACCGGCATGCCGCCAATCGCCGCTTCAATGACATCTTGAACTTCCCCAACTGAAAGGTCATAGCGGGCGGCATCTTCACGGCGCACTTGAATATCGAGATAGTTGCCGCCGGTAACGCGCTCGAAGAACGCGCTCCTGGTGCCGGGCACCTGCTGTAAGACCTTCTCGACCTCAAGCCCAATGCGCTGGATCGTGTCGAGGTTTGGCCCCAGCACTTTCACCCCCACCGGGGTGCGGATTCCGGTAGTGATCATGTCGATGCGCGTGCGAATCGGGAATAGCCAGGCGTTTGCGTAGGAAGGGATCTGCACGGATTTGTCCATCTCGTCCGTCAGTTCTTCCCAGGTGATTGGCCGTTGTTCAGGCCAGAGCCTTCGTAGCCTAACTTTCATTCCCTCAGGAGCCCAAGTCGAATACCATCTCGTCAGCGGCTTCGTCCGCCACTGGCTCTCTGGCTTTAACACGATGGTGGTTTCCACCATACTGAGCGGCGCTGGGTCTGTCGCGGTTTCGGCCTTGCCTACCTTGCCGAACACGCTTTGAACCTCAGGAAATTGCTTGAGAAGTTTGTCCTGAATCTGGAGATACTTCGTGGCCTCACCTACTGAAATGCTGGGCAGCGTGATGGGCATGTAGAGGATGCTGCCTTCATTCAGCGGCGGCATGAACTCCGAGCCGAGTCTTTTGTAGACCGGAATCGTCGCCACAACTAGCAAGACCGCCAGCGTAATCACCAGCCACTTCCAGTTCAGGACGAAGCGAACCACCGGCTGATAGAGCCACATCAGCGGGCGGCTGATCGGATGTTTTTCCTCAGTGTGGATCTTGCCGACACAGATCGCGTTCACGATGCTCGCCACCCATCGGGGGCGGAACTTAAAGGGATCGACCCGCATCAGGAGCAAGCGCAAGGCGGGATCGAGCGTGATGGCGAGAACGGCCGCGATGGCCATCGAGAAATTTTTGGTAAATGCCAGGGGCTTGAATAACCGGCCTTCCTGATATTGCAGCGCAAAGATCGGCATGAACGAGACGGCAATGACGAGGAGCGAGAAGAAGCTAGGCCCGCCGACTTCCTTGATGGCATCGATGATGACGCGCGTCGGGCTGCCGGGTCGGCCGTGCGCCTCCCACTGTTCCAGCTTTTTGTGCGTCTGCTCCACTACGACGATGGCGGCATCCACCATGGCTCCGACAGCGATCGCGATCCCACCCAGCGACATGATGTTCGCGGTAACGCCGCTGCCGTACATGGGGATGAAGGCCAGTGTTACAGCAATGGGGATGGTCACGATGGGGATCACGGCACTTGGGACGTGCCAGAGAAAAATGAGAATCACTAGGCTAACGATGATCAACTCTTCGATCAGTGTGCTTTTTAGGGTGTCGATGGATCGTTGAATCAGGTCAGAACGGTCATAGGTGATGACGACCTCGGCGCCTTCCGGAAGGCCAGACTTGGTCTCGACTAGTTTTGTCTTTACTCGTTCGATCACGTCCATCACATTCTGGCCATAGCGGACCACGACGATACCGCCGGTCACCTCACCCTCGCCGTTGAACTCAGCTACGCCGCGCCTCATGTCTGGCACCAGTTCAACTCGGCCGACGTCGCGAACGTGAATCGGCGTTCCCGCCTCATCGGAGGCGATGGCGAGATTCCCAATGTCGTCGAGAGATTGAATATAGCCTCGGCCGCGGACCAAGTACTCCTTGCCGGTTAGTTCGACGACGCGCCCTCCTACTTCGCTATTGCTCTTTCTGATGGTCTCCATCACTTTCGAGATAGGAATTCCGTACGCCAGCAGTTGGTTGGGGTCGATCGTTACCTGGTAGTTCTTGACGAACCCGCCAACGGTCGCCACTTCCGCCACGCCCGGCACGCTCTCCAGCCAGTAGCGCAGGTACCAGTCGTTGAAGGAACGCATCTCGGCCAGGTTATGTTTTCCCGACCTGTCGACAACGGCGTATTGAAAGGCCCAGCCAACACCGGTCGCATCCGGACCAAGCTTCGGCGTGACGCCTTGCGGCAGCTTATCGCCGATCTTGCTCATGTATTCGAGCACGCGGCTGCGGCCCCAGTAGATGTCCGTGCCCTCGTCGAAGATCACATAGACATAGGAGAAGCCATAGTCGGAATTGCCACGCACGACGTTGACACCCGGAGCGGAAAGCATCGCCGAGACGATGGGATAGGTGATTTGGTCTTCCACCAAATTCGGGCTGCGCCCAGGCCATTCGGTGTAGATGATGACTTGCGGGTCTGAGAGGTCGGGGATGGCGTCCAACGGGATCTTCCGCATCGACCAGACACCGATGAGCGTCAGCACCATCGTGATGGTGACCACAATTCCTTTATGCTCGGCGCAATATTCGATGATGGCGTTGATCATGCTTATCTCGCCGTGATGCTGGTTCGAGCGGAACCAATCATCTTGCCGCCCTTTTTGGCCGTCACCGTGGTCTCCCAAGTCCAGGCCATTGGGATTTCGATTTCGCCGCCGTATTCGCCATTGCCCATCGGCGTCAATTTCGCGGAGGATCGCATCGGGGCCATGCTTCCCATTTGCGGCATGAAGAGGCTGACGTCAATTTCGGCATCGGTGATGGGATTGCCTTGCGCATCCTTCGCCATCAATCTGATCCGATTCGCGCCAGTCTTGCCGGTCTTGGGCTCCAGAATTTCAATCTGCAATGCTTGGGCCGACACGGCAGCGGCTGGTGCAGACGAGGGCCTGCCCATATTGGCCAAAGCGCCTTTGAGACGGCTCTCGGAGTCGAGAATGAAGTTAGCGGCGGTGGCTACGCGTTCGCCCGCCCTCAGACCGCTCTCGATGGAATAGAAGCCATCTGCCTCCGCGCCGACTTTGACTGCGCGGGGTTCAAAGTAGCCCTGGCCTTTGTCGACGAACACGTATTGCTCATTGCCCGTATCGAGAACCGCATCCGCCGGAACGACAATCGGAGAGCCAAGGCCGATCCGCGCGTTGAAGTTGACGTACAGCTCCGGGCGCAATGTCAGATCGGTATTGGCGAACTCCACTCGAACTTCCGCCGTTCGCGTCTTGGGTTCCAACACCGGAGAAATGAACGAGACCAGCCCGCTCCGCGAGCGCGTGCCCGTTCCGTAAGGAAACTCCACTTGCACTGACTGGCCGAGCCGAATCAGCGGCAATTCATGCTCATAGATTTGCCCGAGAATCCAGACGGTTGATAGATCAACGATGGTGTACAAGTCCATTTCGGGCGTTACATTCTTGCCATGGTGATAGGCCGCGCGTTGGGTAACGATCCCGTCCACGGGCGAATAGATGGTCAACGCGCGCTTCGCCTTGCCGGACTGCTCCAGTTCGCGAAGCTCTTTTTCGCCGATGTCCCAGAGCTGAAGGCGTTTCCGCGCCGCTTCCAGCAGATTCGTCGAGCCTCCAGACACCCAGGGAAACGAGCTGTTCTTGAGGCTCTGATTGGACCGCACCGCCAGCAAATACTCTTCTTGGGTGGCTACCAGATCGGGGCTGTAGAGCGTGAAGAGAGGCTGACCCCGGCGAACGGGCTTCCCAACGAAATCGACGAAGACTTCCTCGACGAAACCCGAGATCTTGGTGTGTATGTGAGTGACTTTGGTTTCGTCGAACGCCACTTTTCCGGTGGCTCGAATTTCGCGCGAGAGCGCTCGCCGCTCGGCTATCGCCGTTTTGACGCCGATGAGTTGTTGCCGTTCGGGTGAGATGAAAACTGTTGGCGCCGTAGTCTCTTCCGCATCGTCGTGAACCTCTGGGGCGGCCTTTTCAAGCTTCACCATTTTCATGCTGCAAATCGGACAGTTGTCCGGCTTGTCCGACTTCTGCTGCGGATGCATGGGGCAGTAATATTCGGTTTTTGCGACTGCTACGGCCACCGGCGCAGGACGGAAGAACAGATCGGGACGCCACATGTAGAGAGTGCCGGCTGCGGCTGCTGCGACGACAAGAAGCGCGAAAAGAATCGGCAGTATTCGCCGCATGGTTAGTTGCCTCCCAACGGCATGGCCACCAGCGCTTCGAGGCGGGCAACAGCCTGCGCATGCTTCGCCAACTCGCCGTAGTACTGCATCTCGTACGTCAGCGCCGTCGAGAAATTGTTCATCAGCGTAAGGAAATCTGTGTTCCCGACTTCGTACCCGGCCAACGCCGACTCAAGCGAAAGCGCCGATTGCGGAATGATGCCTTCTCGATAGAGGGCCAAAAGGCGTTCGCTGGTTTTGGCCGTGAGGTAGAGGTCCTTGGCCTGGAACACGAGTTCCTGTCGATCCGAAAGATAGTCCTCACGCGCCTCGCGGAATCGAGACACCGATTCCTCCACGCCCAGGCGCTGCTTCCGCCAGAAATACAGCGGCACTTTCACCTCAGCAGCCAGCACGTAGTAGTCGCGAAATGGCGCGCCGTTCTTGAGCCATTGGGCGCTGACGGCAAAATCGGGCCGGTAGTCCTTTTTAGACCGCTCGATGGCAACCGCACGGCCATCGATCATCGCTTGCTTGGACTTCAATCGAGGCGACTGTGCGTCGAGCGACGCCAAAACTTCTTCAAGCCCGGTGGTGAGCGGTGAAAGCACAATGTCAGCAGGTCTGCCGAGCGGCCGGTCCGAGTTGATGAGCGACGTGATTCTAGCTTCAATCGTCGCCTTCCTCTGGCCGAGCAGTTCCACTTGTTGCGCCAGCGTGGACTGTTCTACTTGCGCCTTCAAGATGTCCTGTTGCAGACCCTTACCCACCGAATAGCGCACGCGGGCGATTTGTTCCAGCCTCTGAAGCAGTTCGCGATTCTTGCCGGTCACTTCAAGTGCCTTGATCGTTCCGAACCAGTCAAAGTACAGCGCCTTCAACTCCGCCGTGGCACTTAGGACGATGGTCCGGTAGGTTTGACGATCCGCTTCAGCCCCGCTTCGCGCTTCCTCGGCCGCGAGGCCAAGCTTGCCGGGGTAAGGAATCTCTTGCGAGACGCCGACGCCCACATAAGCGAAGTCGCTGTTACCTAATCGGGAGAGCGGATGGCCGACCCCGAAATTGCTGACGCTGAACTTTGGATCGGGCAGTGTGCTCACTTGCGATGGCCGCTTCATCGCAGCGTCCACGCGGTACTGAGCACCGCGGATCGTGGGGCTCTTCTTTAGCATCTCCTGGACGAGATCGTCCAGTTGCACGACAGACTCCTGCCTACGCGACGTTTCGGCCTGCTGCCCATGAATCGGGATTGTGCCGAGCGCGAGGATCGATAGGAGCACGCCGGACCACTTGGGTACGGGCATACACTTCCTCCTGATTGTTTCTTGGGGACGACAAAAAGCGCACGCAAATGCGCACGCGGGCCAAGAACGATCAGGGCTTTAGATCAGAAGTGGGAGCGAGAGCCGGGCAATCGGGCCGGCGTACAAAGGCGGCGAGGTGTCGACTAGGAGAGGTTCGGCGACAAGGACGGAGTGAAGGTCGGTCGAGAAAACCTCCACTGCAATTGAATCCACTTGAGCCAAGGTCGGAAGGGAGACCTTCTCTTGAGCCTGGAAATGCTGGACCGAATCCGAACTACTCGTTTGGCAGCATGGGTCTGCCTTTTGCGAACGGCTACACTTGCCCTTTGTGCAGCAATCTTTGGTTTGCTGGTTCGCAAACAGCAGTGGAACGCAGTCGCCGCCACGCAGAATGAGGATCATGGCGATGATCAACGTCGAAATGATCCGGCCTTTCCTCATGCTTTGAATGTACGTACCTCTTGTTGCCCTTGTCAATCTGATCGCTCGATGCCGCTAAAGAAGTAGCTTAACGAAAACAGTTCCATCCCGTTCGCCGGCCAGCAGCACTCCGCCATCTGGCGTTGGGACGATACTCAGGAATGTTCCTTCTTCGGGAAGCGTATGCGAGCTATTTTCTCTTGCTTCCTTCCATCGAATCGACTTTCCTTCGGTCCACGCCACAAAGGTTCCCTTTGCGGTTCGGGTGATGACAGGTTGTCGCCCTGACCCAATCAATGCCTCGTCGGAGCCATTCGACAGATAGAGATTGCCTTCTCTCCGCCATACGGAGACACTCGAGTCTTTGGGGCCAACCACGAGCGAACCGCCGTCCATAGGACACGCGTTGAGCTTCCAACTTCCAGAGCCGAGCTTTGCAGCCGCTCCAAAGGTTGCACCTCCATCCACGGACCTGACCAGATACATGTCGCGATTTCCCTCCAACGAGTTCCGCAACATCACGGCGATCATGCCTTCACTATCGACAACCGCTGTCGGATGACAGCACTCACAGACCGATCCAGAAGGCGACTGATAGACCAGCCGGTTGGGTGACCAGGTTCGGCCTCCATCCTTCGAGACTGAACCGTAGAGTTTCGTTCCCTTTTCGCGCAAATCGAGCCAAGTAGCAAACAAGACATTCCTGCCGCCCGCTGCGAGGCTATGGAGACCCTCCCTGGCTGAGTCGGCGACGTCGTTTACTCTCGTGGGCGTTGACCATGTTGCTCCATGGTCGACGCTTCGCCAGGACATCACGTCGCCATCCGCTCCACGGCCCTTTTCCCCGGTGATCGCCGTTACTACGATGGCGTCTTTTGTCACCGCAACCCGCGGCCCGCGCCGCATCCCCAGAGACAGCTTTCCCTGTTCTGCGACCGTCACCGGTTTACTCCAGGTCTTTCCGGCGTCCCTCGACCCCGTAAAATAGACGGCGTCGCCTGCTCCGTACGTCAGGCCGATCTCAGCACCTAGTGCGGAGAGATGAGGTTGTCGATTTGGTTGGCCACCGCCGGGCTGCGTCCATTCGGCGGCGGGGAGGAAGAAGGCTAATAACAGTGGTAATAACATCGTTCTGAGACCTTTCATTCGATTTCTTGGTGGAACTCTTCCGGGCCCATCACTTGCCTATGGCCGGATACTTTTGGTAGACGGAGAGCATTCCGCCTTCATCGAATCTCACGACACTATATGCATCTTGGCGAGATCCCTCCATTCCAGGAGAGCCCGCAGGCATACCTGGAACGGCGAGCCCCTTGGCTTTAGGTTTCTCTTTCAGCAGTCGCTGAATTTCGGTGGCAGGAACATGGCCCTCAATGGTGTAACCGTCCACGACGGCCGTGTGACAGGATTGAAGCTTTTCCGGCACTCCATACTTCTGCCGATACTCACCCGTGGATGCAACTTCATTGACTATCACTTTGAAGCCACTTGCGCGCATATGCTCTACCCACTTCCCGCAGCAACCGCAGGTCTTGGTTTTGAACACGGTCATCGTTGGAGGCGCAGCGGACATACCCGCCGAAATTGATAGCAGGAACGCTATCCCGAGTTTGATCGTCTTTTTCGTCATTAACAGTTCTCCTCGAAGCAAAGTTGGATCTAGCAGCTCGCGCCGGATCACCATTGATTGAATGCTCTGCACAGCGAGTGGCACGCGTCACTTAAGCTAACACCGTAGTCAGAGCCGCCGGACTTTCACGCCGACGGCGGCTCGCAATTGCAAGGCACTCTACTCAGGCCTCTTACTTCATGTTCTTTGCCATTTCCTCATGCATGGCTGCCATCTCAGTCATGATCGCGGCTTGCTTGCGACAATGCTCCGCGAAGGTCAGGCAATGCGAGGCCGTGTCCGGAGCTCCAGGGCGCTTCGATTCACTTGCGGTGGGATTCGCTCGGTATTTCGCGGCGAGCTCCACATGCTCTTTGGCCTCAGCTTCGTGCTTGGCCGCCGCCGCTCGATAATGCTCAGCAAGCTTGCGATGATCGGCCGCCGTCTTCGCAGTCGCCACCAACTCTGAGAGCTGCTTTTTGCTGAGGGTTTTTCCAGCCGTCTGTGCATTGCTGGAATTGGGCAACATCAAGGCTCCACCGACAAGGGCCGTGACCGTAAATCCGCGCCTATTTATTGCAGTTCGTTCCATACTATGTCTCCTTTGGACATCCGGGGCTTGCCCGGAAATTCGCATCGTTGATAGGAAGAGGCAAGCAGTGACTACGACTTTGGGGTCGGCAGTACTCTCAGCCACTTAGCCTAGATTGAGCAGTTTTTTTACTTTGCAGCTTCGATAGTCTTCAGAGCGAAACCTTTTACTCCTCCCTTTTCAACCAGCGTGCCCGTCACCTTAACCTTTTTCTCAATAAAGGGCATCAACTTCTCGTTCTGATTCTTGTGGTCCGTTGCAACGGCGATATAGAGCGTACCGCTGGCTTCGTCAAGCAGCGCGAGAGGGACTCCGGCTTTGGCGCAGGCCGTGGCGCAGCTTTCGTGCTTCTCGCCCTTACTGTTGTGGGACATATAGCAGCCGGTATCGACGACTAGACTCGTCATGGTCATCTCTTTGCCTTTGTCGCCGTGATCGTGCTGGGCCATCGCCAGCGTGGCTCCCGCGATCAGCATCATGATGGTGGTTTTCATTCTGTGTTGTTCCTTTGTGTTTGAGTTGCTTCAGACTTGCGAGCTGGCGTCACCTTACAGTGACGATCAGGGACGCAGCAGCGGATTGCCATTGCATCCGCCTATTGCTCATTTCCGCCGGAGGCGGGCTGAGACTCTCCCATTGATTTGGGCATTCCCAGATCGGCACCGCCGCCAAGGAGTAACCCTTGAATCTCGATGGCACGCTGCCAGGTGCTAACCAAAGCAGCCACGTAGCTATCTTGAAACTGGAAGAGGTTTCGCTGCGCAATTAGCGCTTGCGGATAGGCGCCGGCCATCTGGCGGAAGTTGGCGAGGTACAGGTCATACGCTTGGCGAGCTTTCGGAAGGATACGTGTCCGATACCGCTCAACCGCCACCGATGAGTCTCTATAATCCTTATACTCCGCCGCTAACCGCGCTTTCAAGGAGAGCTTCGTTCGTTGTACTTCCAAACGGGCACGCTCGGCATCTGCCTTCGCCGCCTTCACTCCACCTTGATTGCGATTGAAGATTGGAATCTCGACACCCACATCGAATATTCCTTCCAGTCCGCGCCTCTGCGTAGGACCTAGGGGACCGACCTCGCCATACTCTCGATTGTTCCGGAGCCCGCCTCGAATAAAGAGGTTTGGAATCTTTTCGACTTCGGCCCGGCGGACTGAGAACTCGGATTGACGCACCGCCACCTCAGCCGCTCGAAGTTCGGGACTTTCTTTGTAGATCACCTCTAAAGCCTGGTCAGCATCCAGCTTGGGGAAGTCCTCGAGATTCCCCGCAAGAAGCGTGGGCTTGAGAGATGGACTGTTCAACACCGCCGCTAGTTGGCGCCAAGTTCGCTCCCGTGCGTTCCTGGCGTTGACGAGTTCGAGCTGAATGCGCTCGGACTCAGTCTCCGCGGAAAGGAGGTCGGGCTTGTCGGCTTGTCCGACGTTTGCTAATTCTTGCGAAACGGATACCGCACGCATCGCCAAGTTTGCTAAATCCGCACGAACTTGAATCAGAAGCTGATCGCCCAGGGCCTGGTAATACAACGTTCGGACGGAATTGAGGAGCCGCTGTTTTTGCGCATTCTGATGCTGCACAAGAACCGCCTGATCTTGCAGGGCAACTTTGCGGTCCAACCCAAGCTTGCCCGCCGTGATGAATCGTTGCTCCACGAATCCGCCAATCGCACCACCACCCGTCACTTTGGAGACATGCTCTCCGTTCGCGCCGAAAGTCGGGTTCGGCCAAAGTCCAGCTTGTTGCGCGCGTCCAGCCGCCGCATCGACCAAGGCCTTCGCCTGTCCGATTGTTGGGTTTGCCTCAAGCGCCATGCGCTCCAGATCCTCAAGGCGAAGGCCGGTAGCCTCAGTGGAGGCATTTAACGCAGGAAGGCCAGCCGCTTCCGTTGTGCCCACTGGCTTTACCAGTTCCAACTGCATTGGGCACTTTGTGCATTTACCCGGAGTGTTCGACCGTACTTCAGGGTGCATCGGGCAAGCGTATACGGCGCCTATTGGTCCTGGCTTGCCTGGAACGGGCGCAGCTTCGTGAACATGTTCGAGTGGCTTCGGGGGTTGCTGAGCCGACGCCGTCAGGGTAAAGAGCGTGCTCAGGACAATACCCCCCGTCGAATTTAAGAGTCTCGTACAGAAGTTTCTAAACATTTTCGCGCTACTTCCCATGCTCATGAACGCGCGTCGCCACCGGGGTCTTTTTGTCCTTTGGCTTGGCGTCCTCAGCTTTCTTCAACTCCATGATCTTGTCGTAGACCTCTGGCGTAACCACCCGGACCAGCGTCATCATGCCCATCATGGAACCCGTCCAGCCCTTACGCAGCCCATAGTTTTCTGGTTTGGGCGGAATCACTTCGTCCATCACCATCCACATGTCTTGCGGATAGCCGGGCACCTTTTTCTTCTCGGGATCGTCCTTCGGGTACATCTCCATCGGATCGCCCGCCTTCGGCATCACATGCCCCTCATGCCCTTGCTGGGCTGGTTCTAAAGTTTTCACCTGCGCCGCCACTTCGCCACTACCACTGGCAACCAAATGCGAAGTCGCTCGATCCCTGTCCGCGCTCATTCCGAGTCCGCGGCCGAGCGCCGGGCCTAATTCTTCAGAGAGGGCGTCGCCCTTTTTCAGCATGCCCATTCCATCCGTCATGCTGCCGCCGGTATGCATTCCATGTCCGCTGTGCATGACCGGCCCGACCATAGAAACCATCTGGTTCATCATGTGATGAGGCAAGTGGCAATGCAGCATCCAATCGCCCACATACTTCGCCTCGAATTCGATGTTTCGCGCTTGGGCAACGCCAACAATGATCGTATTCTGGTCGTACCAAAGCTGCTGAGGCACGCGGCCTCCTTCGGTGCCCGTCATAACGAATTGCATGCCATGCATGTGAATCGGATGGTGATCCATCCCGATATTCATCATGCGGATGCGAACGCGCTCACCCTGCTTAACGATCATCGGTGTGCAGTCAGGTCCGGCTTTTCCATTGAAGCTGAGCCAGTTAAACTCCATCGATAGGGTGTTGGGGACGTTGTTGTTCGGAAGTAGCGCCCACTCTTGCAGGACGAGGCCGAAGTCGCGATCCACCTTCGGTTCATACGCCTGCTTGGGATGCATAATGAACATCCCGATCATGCCCATCATTTCCTGCATGGCGAAGTGGGAGTGGTAAAAGAAGGTTCCGTGTTGGTGCAGATCCCATTCGTAAACGAACTTTCCGTCGGGCGGAATTGGGTCTTGGCCCAAGCCCACGCTTCCATCCATCTCCATCGGGACCTCAAACCCATGCCAGTGCATGGCGGTCATTTCGGGGAGTCGATTTTCGACAATCACTCGTACCCGGTCCCCTTGGTTCACTTCGATGGTGGGTCCCGGAATGCTTCCGTTAAATCCCCATGCCGTCATCGGACGGCCAGGCATAAGTTGGGTATCAACCACCTCCGCGATGAGGTGAAATTCTTTGACGCCATCGACCATCTTGAAGGGCAATTTGGGCAAGTCGGGCATCTCCACGGGCAGGCTCACGCTCATGCGATGCGCCGCGTGCGGGTCGGCGGCTGCCGTTGCCGGCATCGTGTGGCCCGCCATATTGTGTGTTGCCGGCGGTTTCGCTGGCTGCGCGGCGGCCGGAGCGGAATGGCCAGCATGGGGGCCCGCTTGTTGTTGGGCTGCTGCGTTCCGCCCGGCCCAAAGCGCTGCACCAATCGATGCCAAGCGCGCGAAAAACGTTCTTCTTTCCGTCATTTCAAATCCTCTTATGCTGCTCTGAACGCAGTGCCCCTGAGCTTCTTTGCTTTGGGGGACGCGATTTCCTTGCGCGGTCAACCGCGCGAACCTGATCGAATTTCGATCGCAACGTGCAATCGGAACGCCGGCCATGTCGCAACGTTTCCTCCGAAGAACCTCGAGCAGGCCGAAACTCAACGTGGCAGCTAAGGCCTTCCGAATGGGAGCCTAGACGCAAGTTATCTCGCGAGGGCTCTGAGTCTCGTTGTCTGGGGTTGTGGAGGCGAGAAAATGCCTAGATCCGAAGGATCGAGGTAAGGGAGAGGGGACTTAATCTTGGAAAAAGCTCGTGCGTTGGAGGGAGCGGAGAAGACGAAATCACCGGAACTATTTGAGCTTCGATGCGAACCGCTACAAAGGAAACGACCTGCAGATCATCTGACGAGGAAGCCTTAGAGCGCTTCTCCGCAACTAACTCGTGATGAGAACATTGCTCATCGTTGGTGGGGGGCTGCGACTCTCTAGGGGAGTGTTTCTGATGACAAGGCATCTCATGCTCGGGTGCCTGAGTAGCCTTGGTTTGGCGCTCAACGGAAAGGAAAGAACACATTTCCACGCATTGAGTCCCGCCCAATACGGCTCCAATGAGCACGACTGCCACGAGTTGGAAAAACTTTGCCACCAGTCTTGATCCTAGTCCTATTTTGTCCATTGAGCAAGACTCTCCACGTCACAGCTCAGTTCGGCGCAGCCGCAACGCATTGGCGATGACCGAGACGGAACTGAAGGTCATTGCGGCACTGGCGATCATCGGGCTCAATAGAATTCCGAAGAACGGATACAGTATTCCGGCCGCTACGGGCACGCCCAGACAGTTGTAGATAAAGGCGAAGAACAGGTTTTGTCGAATGTTTTTCATGGTTGCTTCGCTGAGATGCCGGGCCCGGACAATGCCGCGCAGATCACCTTTCAAGAGGGTGACCCCTGCGCTCTCCATTGCAATATCGGTTCCTGTACCCATCGCAATTCCCACATCGGCCTGAGCCAGGCCGGGTGCGTCATTCACTCCATCACCCGCCATCGCCACCTTGTGTCCGCCTGCCTGCAACTCCTTCACGATGCTTGCTTTCTGATCTGGCAGGACTTCCGCATGCACTTCGTCAATACCAAGCTGGCGAGCAACGGCCTCGGCCGTCGCTCGGCTATCCCCGGTCAACATAGCGACTTGAATTCCGGCTTTTCGAAGGGCCACGAGAGCTTCTGAGGCTGTCGCCTTAATGGGATCGGCGACGCAAAGCAGCCCCGCCGCTTTGCCGTCGATGGCTACCAGCATCACGGTTTGCCCTTCTCTTCTGAGATCGTCCGCACGAACGTCGAGATCAGAGTGCCTGACGCGTGACGAATCCAGCAACGCGGCGTTTCCGATCAGGATAGATTTGCCGTTCAGCGTGCCGCTGATGCCTTTTCCCGTGATCGAAGTGAAGCCTTCCACATTCGATGGTTTTACGCCCTTCTCTTCCGCGCCCCGAAGTATCGCTTGGGCGAGAGGATGCTCACTGCCCCTTTCGAGGCTTGCGGCAGAGTGGAGCAGTTCCCTCTCGTCTTGGTTTGCCGCAGGGATGACCGCGACCAACTTCGGTTTCCCTTCGGTCAGTGTTCCTGTTTTGTCCACCGCCAGCCGGTCTACCTTTTCAAACGCCTCGAGCGCTTCCGCCTTGCGAATAAGCACACCGGCCTGAGCTCCTCGACCCGTACCGACCATGATCGACATAGGAGTCGCCAAGCCAAGCGCGCACGGACAGGCAATGATGAGCACGGCAACCGCATTGATCAGACCATGCGCCATTCTTGGTTCCGGCCCAAAGAAGCCCCAACCGAGGAACGTCGCTACGGCAATCAGCAGAACGGCGGGAACGAACCAGCTCGAAACCTGATCGGCCAAGCGTTGAATGGGGGCGCGAGTCCGTTGCGCCTCACTGACCATCCGGACAATCTGCGACAGCATTGTGTCGGACCCAACCCGCTCGGCACGCATCACAAAGCCGCCAGTGCCATTCACGGTTCCACCCGTCACCTTGCCGCCCGTCTCTTTTTCGACTGGCATCGGCTCGCCGGTGATCATCGATTCGTCAACGGCGCTCTTCCCTTCAAGAACGATTCCATCCACGGGAACTTTTTCGCCCGGACGCACGCGCAAACGATCACCAATCGCTACCTTATCGAGCGAAACATCTTCCTCGCTACCGCCTTCACGCAGGATTCGTGCGGTCTTGGGCGCCATGCCGAGCAAGCCTTTAATGGCGCTCGATGTCTGGCTGCGCGCCCGCAACTCCAGAACTTGACCGAGTAGCACGAGGGTGATGATCACCGCGGCTGGCTCGAAGTAAACGGGCACTACACCGTGGGAATAGAACGATTCAGGTATAGCCGAAGGAAACAAGAGAGCAATCAGGCTATAGCCGAAAGCAGCTCCTGTACCGATGGCAATTAACGTGAACATATTCAAGCTACGATTCCGGATCGACATCCAGCCGCGTTCAAAGAACGGCCAACCGGCCCAGACGACCACTGGCGCGGACATCGCGAACTGTATCCAAGCAATAGCGGTTGCTCCCAGTAAGTTTTGCAATGGCATCGACGGAAAGAACTCAGAAACCATCAATACTAGAAGCGGCACTGTGAAGGCCAAACTTGCCCAAAACCGCCGTGTCATGTCGATGAGTTCGTGATTGACTTCCTCACTGGTGACCTCTCGAGGTTCGAGCGCCATACCGCAGATCGGGCAAGCCCCTGGTTCACTACGCACGATCTCGGGATGCATCGGGCATGTGTATTCGGTGCGGGTCGGGGGAGGCGTGTACGTCGCGGGTTCAAGAGCCATGCCACACTTCGGGCAACTGCCTGGCCCACGCTGGTGAACTTCGGGGTCCATGGGACAGATGTATTCGACCTGATCGGAACCGGGAGTCAAAGCTTCGGATGCTTTAGCCCCTCCCAAAAACTTCGTTGGCTCCGCCTGGAATCTTTCTAGGCAGGAAGGATTGCAGAAATAGTAGGTCGTGCCGGCATGCTGATGAGATCCGGCAGCGGAAGCTGGATCGACAGTCATGCCGCAAACGGGATCAATCTGTTCGGGTTCCGCACCCGATGCCGGGGCGTGTAAATTCTCAACTTGCATGAGCGTTTCCTAATTGGGTGGCCACGCCCTCATCGTTGAAGGCGTGACCATCAGGTTACTTACTTTCCGGCGTATTGAGCTGGATTAGCGTCAAATTTCTGTTTGCAACCGGGAGAGCAGAAGTAGTAGGTCTTGCCCTGATACTCGCTCTCGCCAGCCGCCTTGTTCGGATCGACTTTCATTTTGCAAACCGGATCGATTTCCATGTTGTTATTCATCTCCTACGGGAATTTGGGATCACCGCGAATGCTTGTACACCAGGTCGAGCAACTCGTCATACATCGCTCGCGCCTCTTCCGGGGTGCCCTTCGAGATTGCTTGGGACGCGCAGTGCGTTAGGTGGTTTCGCATCAGCGCGCGCCCGACCGTCCTCAAAGCTTCTTGCGCCGCTGACACCTGGATCATGATGTCCGCGCAATAGCGGTCTTCTTCGACCATCTTTTGTATGCCGCGGATCTGACCTTCGACTCGGCGGAGCCGTTTCAGATTTGACGCTTTAATCTCTTGGTCGACTCCAATGGCCTTTCGGCCAGGCTCTCCAGTGCCGCAACCACACGCGGCAACTTCCGTCTTTTTTGCCATTCACGGTATACCCCTACCCGGTATATTAATACCCCTGGGGGGTATTGTCAAGTTCATTTAAGATGTCTGGCTCGATCCGTCTCCGCGCCGTAGTTTTGCGGCCATCTCCCACGAAAGCTCTACTCTCCGTTTTGCATCGATAAAGCCGGAGAGCTCTGGAATGTTTCGGATCGTCGATTTCGTCGCATGGGTTTCTTTTGGACGGTCACGAGCTTGAGAAACGCAATTTTGAGGAGTGCTGGTTCGCGCTCCGTGGTAGCAGTTCGGTCTCAAAGGCAACAGACTCGGGCAGATGACGCCGATGCTATCGTTAGAGGCTCAGACCGCATACAACGCCATCACAAACTCTAGCTGAGCGCGGAATTCAATCGTTTGAGGCCGCAGCTGTGCGGCTTGGCCAAACTGTGTCAGGCGGAAAAGCCCAGAAGCCTAGCGCAGCGTGATTGAACCCTTTTTCGCAAGCCAATAGGCTAGGCCCGTGTTGACAAGGATATTCATCGACGAGCCCCGATCCTCCGCGATCTTCTTTAACTTCTTGTGAAGTGCGCGCGGCAATGAGATCGTCGTATCCCGAACCATCTTCTCGTCTACGCTGACGAGCGGAACCGTCGCAAGATCGACGGATTCCAGCGCTTCGATGGCCATCACAGATAAATCACCGCGATAGCGAATCAGCGTGCGGAGCGCCTCGTTCACTCCTTCGTTCAATCGAATTGCCAGCTTGATGATCGGCTCTTGCGCAGGCGTAGCCTTCTTCTTCGCTTTCTTGATTGCTGTGGGCTGCTCTAGGCGAACAACGGGTTTCGAGGGATCGGGCATGTCCGTAGCGTGATTTCTTGAAAGATTGTACAGGCATTACGGTACCACCTCTCACGCCCCAGCTTCCAGCCCCACCCGCCCTATGTTGTTGTTGCCATTGTCTCCGCTACTCTCGGGCGGGCCGGTATGGGCCCTCAAAAAGGATGTCGCGGTTCACTCGAACATTGAATCGGTACCCGATTGGGACTTTGATCGTCGGCTGGATGTTCAAATTCCGTCGCGTGACGTCCGCCCCAAGTTGGGAGAGTTCGCGGCCAACCGCACTCCCGGTGACCTCCGTGGCCGAAGGGTAGCCGAGAAGTCCGCCTCGCCGGCTTTGGGAAAGCTGGAAGGAAGCGCTGAAAAGACTGGTAAGCAAACCGAATCCCAGGAGCCGTTTGTAGTGGTTGTCTACGTCGTAGCGCAGACCCGAGTAGCCCTTCGCATCTTGCCCAGACATTCCTTCCAGGTTGATCGAGGAGGCATCAGGGTAGATGATTCGACTCCATGCAACCTGCAAACCGTTTTGACCATATGAAACGCGAGAATCGTAAGAGCCAACCAAGCGCGAGCCTTGCGGAATCAGCAGGTGGCGGCCGGTCGCCGTATCATAGACGCTCTCTCGAACGAGAGCCTTGATCTCTCCGGGAAGGTCCGAGTTCAGCGCCTGTTCCAGGATGGCGGGGATGTCCCATCCCGCTTTTAGTTCATAGCGGCTGACCCGAGCCGTTCGAGTCGATTCCAGATAATTGCTCTTCTCCGCCTTGCGAGCCACAGCCAGAAACGCTTCCTTGCGATCTTGCATATTCTGGGAATCGTATCCTTCGGCCGAGGCATCGCCAGAACCGATCGAGAGCTTAGGCAGAGCGGCTGAGGCTCTCATCTGGCCTGACGGTCCTTGCATCGCCTGCAAGAGATTAGTCATTTGCGCCATATCGCCCCCCGGCGTAGGCAACCCGCTACGCGCCGAGCCGCTTTGTCCCGCTCCATTGAATCCATCACGGCTAGTCGTTGGCGAGTTGATCGCTTCCTGTTCGCGCTCATAGGCGGTCATCAGCCGCTTCTCTTCAAGAGTCGGCTCCCGGTACTGGGAGCCATTTGAAGGGGCTGGGCTGGCAACAGGTGGATAGTAGGCCTGGGACGGAGCGACGATCTTCGCTGAAGTCAGTTGTTCCGGCTCAACTGCGAGTCTCTCATTCGCGGGAGACGGCGCGGACAAAGTCGGACGATTGGGCACTTGCGCGGCCACGATCTTGCCGGCGTCGGTTGCGGCAGTAATTCCGCGCGATTCATCCGGCTGGAAACCGACCTGGAACTGCTTTTGTCCCCTGGCGTAGATCCCATACCCGATGAGGGCAACCACGACGAAGACAACTAGGAGCGCCACGATTCCTGCGCGCTTGCTCAGCCGGACAGGAGAAGGCGGCTCAGGATTGAGGTCAAGCCCGGACGGGGAATCGATGTCTTTGACTGGATTCATCGAGTTTCTCCCTGCTTGCCGGCAGTTGGGGCATAGGGATCTCCCTTCAATTTCAGCTTTCCGCGATAGGTTCCACGGATGATTTCCGCACGCTGTGCCTTCTTGCCGACACCGAGGATCAACGCGCCGCGCTCGAAGAGACGATCCACGATGTACATGTCCCCTCTCACGCGATAGTTCACCATCTCCGGACCATCCGGGCCGATCACCACCAAGACGGGAGCTTCGCGATGCGCTACGTCGGGAGTCATTTGGATGAATGTCTTTGTGCCGTCATCCACGACGCGTACGGGCCGGATGTGGGAGTCTACACTCTCGATCCGGTAGTCGAAGTACAGGTTTTCAATTGATTCGACGGGCGAAAGTTGCGCGGCATCGCGCTCCGCCTTCCTTCGCTGTTCTTCTCGCGCCAGATGGACCTGCCACCTTCGAGCCTCGTCTTCTGGATATGCAAACGCCACTCGCGCCAAGTACTCCTCAGGCTTCGAGATCAGGCGGAGATAGTAGGCGCGCCGATCCGTTGTCAGCAGGAGGTTCGTATCAAGTCCCGCCTGCTTCGGCTTCAATACGATCATTGGCGTGATTGCCTCGGCTTGCCCGGCACCGGCGGGGGCGATGATCCACCGCACCGCGTCACCGATGTGCGGCTCGCCCACCAACTTTTCGCCGGGCTCGAGTTCAACGACGCAAACTCGCAGCGGCGCGCAAACGACCGTCGGCAATCCTGCCCCGTAGGTGTACAGCACCCGGCCATCTTTACCCGGCGCGGGCGTGTGCTTTTCGCTCATCCACGCCTGGCCCACCGCAAGAGCTTCTTGCGCGGCCTTGGGCAGCGCAATATCTTTCGACGGATTGAAGTCCTTTGGCAGATCGGCAGTTGGAGGTTGGCCGCTAACGGTCGATAGGGACCGAGGGGGCAGAGGAGTAGGCGACGAATTACCGTCCAGAGTTTGGATGAGTTTGTCGAAAGGGTACTTATCAGGTGAGGGCACGCCTTCCGCAGGGAGTTGCTTTGCCGGCGGCGGCGTTCGTTTGACCTCTACCGGGTTCGGCTGTCCCAGCAATGTCCCGGCGAAGACCGCCGCGCTAATCAGAATTGTCTTCATGAGTCCTCCGTTGCTCGTTCTGCTGCTACAACACGCGTGACCAACTGACGTTCGTCACGTAGATCCCGAGGGGATTGAGACGGATCAGGCGCTCGTCAGCCGGTGGATTGACGGCGATTGTGAAAGATCCCTTCCAGCGCTCCTCAACTTCCACCTGGCCGGAAAGGCCGCGCACCGTTTCGGACCATTCGACTTGGTAGGTCTTTTCACTCGTCGCGAAGGCTGCTTTCACTTCGACATCGACGGTCCGGGTCTGAGCGCGCTCATGAGGCGGCGCCAGCCGATAGAAGTCGCCTACTTCGACCTGTGCCGGGCTTCCGCTAGCGATCATCGTGTAGACGCGATCAATCGCCTTGCGCTGAGCTACCCCGTCAATGGTCACCGTTCTGAGGTCGCTCACCCAATGGAAGAGCGCCGCCCGCTTCAGCTTGTCATCCGCGGCGGTGGTTTGATCGGCTGGACCAGAGGCCACCATTCGCCCAAGGTTGTCGATGGCCACCACGTAGGGAACAACCTTGGTCTTCATTGCTAGCGCTATCAGACCGCCTGTTTCCAGCAATGCGATCATTAGCGCAACAAAGGCCGCGCGACGCCAATTATTGGCTCGCGAGATCAAGCTTCCGTATCGTTCATCCCACTCTTTACGGGCGTCCAGGTACGGGCTGGCCTTGGGGGGCGTGTGAGTTTCGCGGGCGTGTGGCATGGCTATTCGGAATCTCCTGACGTGTTCAACGGTGGCGGCGCGACATGTGGTGCGTGGTCAGATGGGACGGCTCCCTGAGTTGCCCGGACAAAGGCAGTGCTGGTGGCAAAGCCTCTAGCGACTCGCTTGCCGCGATCGGCAACTTGGGCCGACCGGCTCGGTGAATTCGAGGGAGCGGGTGGGGGATCTGGGGCTTTCTCCGGCGGTGGAGGTGCAGAACTGCCCTGCTGCGCACTCGCTTGGCTACTCTTCGTTTTTTCTCCACCGCCGTTTGATCCGTTCTTCGTCGGTGGGGCGACCTGTCCGCCTCCGTTCCCAGCGGAAGGCGTTCCGCTGTTTCCGCCTGCCGATGGCTTCGGAGTCGAACCACCAGAGCCAGCACTGCCTGCTCCGCTAGCGCCGCCGCTGCCTCCTCCCGCCGAGGCAGCTCCGGCTCCCATTCCGGCTGCCTGCCCGGCCGACATCGCTCCTTTTGCCGCAAACATCTTTGCTCCCAGCGCTACGCCACCGGCCACGGCAGTACCTGCCAACAATGCGCCCTGTGCGAGTGCTCCCGCTGTGCCGACCGCGTCGCCGCCAGTAAACGCCGGCGCTCCTCCCAGAATTCCGGCGGTGAATTTTGGTGCGTTCCAGCAGATCATCAGCAATAAGACTGATGAGGCCGCGATATCGAGCGCATCCACCGCGGGTTCGGGACCGGACGGCACAGCCGTCGCTGCCGCCACCCATCCATCCGTGAGCGTCAATCCAGCACCCATCAGCAGATAGAGCACCATGATCTTCACACCGGTTGAAACCGCGAGTGAGATGTATCTTTCCACGTAGGGCGCAGTCCAACGCGACCCACCGAAGCCTAGAAAGATGAACCCTGCTCCAACGACCAAATAGCTTTCGACGAGCGTCACAACGAGTTGAACGGTCAGGCCGAGGAAGGCCAGAAAGGCCAGGAGTGCGGCGAACACGAGTGCCAGCGCCGTACCGAAGTTCCCCATCCAACCTGAATCCGCCGCTCCACTCAGGAGGTTGCCAGTAATGTTGAGCCCGCGTACCAAGACGTCCGTGGGTGCTAACGATGGCAGACCCGAAGCATTTTGCCCGATGATCTGAAAGCTGTTAATGATTCTCGGAATCCAATCCGCACCAAAGCTCAACAAAGCGAAGAATGCGCCGATGAACATCATCTTGCGGATCAACGCTGCTGTCCACCCTTGAAGATCGGTCTTCTCCAAAACGAGGATGGCGGCAGTCCATGCGAATTCGATCAGAGCCAGAATGCCGAACAGTCGGTTCGCGTAGCCCGCCGCCGTACTCAGCCAGGACATCCGCACCGAGCGATACTGATCGAGCATCGCACTCGGTGACGTTTGCGCGAACGCGACGTCCCCGGCGAGACACACGACAAGGCACAACAGAGCTGACACTCGGATGAGATTGCGGATTGTCATCGCTGCTCCTCTCGCAGCGCGACAACCGCATCAGGTCACCGCGCTACTTCCCTGCTTCAAACCCTCGTCCGTCGCCCTTCCGTTCCTGGAAGCGGAAGGCGCTCGCCACGCTTGCCGCCGTACAGACCTTGCCTTCCGTGGAATCAGCCCAGGCCGCGGGCGCTTTCTCCCGCACCGGCTGGCAAAGCTGTTTCACTTCAACCGCAAGATCTTTGTGTTGCCGGAACCATGTCTCCACGGCTTGTGGCGACGCGCTCCGCAAGTCGCCCGCCCCAGCCGCTTCTACCTTTGCCACGATGGCGCTCGATGGTTCTTTCGTGCAGCCACCCAAAATAAGAACAGTTAGAAGAGTCCATATCCGCATTCCTCCATCATTGGACAGCTTGGAATCCCCGTCCATCCCCTGTTCGCCGGTTGAAACGGAAGAAGCGCTCAGTAGAGGCCTCGCTCGACGCTTCACGCTGGATTTGGGCAGCCTGAAATGCTTGCTTGCTCTGCAAGTCGGCCAAGATCAATTGGCGTAATTTCATGAGCTGCTGGACTTGTTGCTCAGCGATCTGATTGGCGATTTGAATGGCTTTCATTCGGCCGTCAGATGAATTCGCCATGCCACGAAGTTGTTTAAGCACCGCTTCCTCGCTCTGCATCTGCTGGCTTTGCAAGCCAGCCGCACGAAGCGTTCCCAGCGTCGTATCCAAGCTTGTTTGGGACCAGTTCTTGTAGTCGGTGAACCAGGCGCGAGCGTTGTAGCCCCAGCCCCGGAACCGGCTGCGAAATTCCCCGTCGAGGTTGGCCATCGAGTACGCCAGTGAACGTCCGCTCTGGACGATCCCGGCTAGCTGGCCAATGTCGGCCATGATCGGTCCGAAGACCTGAAAGGGCAGTTCCGCTGTGTTCTTGGCCATGTCAAGAACCATAAGGATCTTCTGCCGCAGTTCTTCCCCTTGGCGGATGTAGGTAGTAATCAACTGTAAATTGTTGGCTAACTGCGTCCATTCGGTCGCGAACCCACCTACGATTCCAGCCCGCGCTGGGTGCGCTCCAGGCAGGATGACCGCTGCCGCCGTCAGCATGGCTGCCCGGCGGGAAAGTTTCCGGTTCATACTAATACCCTCCTTTTCGTTCCGGTTTGTGACTCAAGATATTCAGCCCAATCGGACAGGCCCCGCGTCCGGAGCCACTCCGCCGCCCAGTCTTCCCCGAATTGATCCATGGACTGCTCTGCAAACTGCCGTTCTTCCCTGCTGCTGATGCCTACGAAGGAAAGTCCAACTCCGCCTAGGCCGAGTGAGATGAGACGCCGGCCCGCAGGCGAGACGACGTAATAGTGCCGTTTCGGAATCGACTTTTGGATGATGTCTACCTCGCGATCGTTCATCCCGATGGACTCATAGAAATCGCGCGATGCCGGATTCGCGGCTTCCGCGTTCGGCAAGAGCACTTTTGTGGGGCAGGATTCGAGCACCACATCGCGGATCGGCGAGTTGAAGATGTCCGAGAGGTTCTGAGTCGAAAGCAAGACGACACCGTTGAACTTGCGAAGCGTCTTCAACCATTCCCGTACCCGTTCCCGGAAGAGCGGATGGCGAAGGTATACCCAGGCTTCATCGAGCGGCACAAGAGTAGGCGAGCCGTCCAGCCGCTTTTCGATTCGCCGAAACAGGTAGAGCAACACTGCGACGACGGCCTTTTCACCCAGGTTCATCAGGTGCTCGGTTTCGAAGGTAAGGAACCGCCCGTCGCCGAGCATGTCTTCCTCTGCGTCGAGTAAGTGCCCCATCGCTCCGCCGAGGGTGTAGTAGTGCAGGGCCTCACGAATATCAGTGTCTTGGACATTTGCGCAAAGCTCCGTCAACGTTCGCGTCGGAGAGTTCTGCAGAAGCACCACCGCCTCAGTCAAAGCATTGCGCTCGCGAGGGCCTATCTTGAAATCCTGAAGAGTGCAGAGGCTTTCCAGCCAATCTACGGCCCACGCCACATCGGATGCCGTGTCGATCTCTTTTAGCGGGCAAAATGCCCAGTGCGTCTTTTCTCCTCCGATATCGTAGAATTCGCCTCCCGCCGCCTTAGTCAGCACCAGTAACGAATAACCCTTGTCGAAGGCGAAGACTTGGGCGCGCGGATAGCGAAACCACTGGGCGGTAGTTAGACCGAGGAAAGTGGACTTGCCGGCTCCCGGCGGCCCGATCATGAGAGTGTGACCCAAGTCGCCAACATGCAAGTTGAATCGGAAGGGGGTCGCACCACTGGTCGCGGCATAAAGCAGCGATGGCGAATCGACTGGCATCAGCGCCGATGGGTTCTTTTTCTCGCCCGCCCAGACGGCCGTGATCGGCATCATGTCGGCCAGATTCAGCGTATGCAGAATCACCCGCCGAACGTTCCGATAGCCATCGCCTGGCAGGCTTCCGCGCCACGCTTCAATGGAATTGACACTTTCCACTCGGCAGGAGAAGCCTAAGTTCTGAACGGTTTTCACCACCAACGCCGCAGCCTCATCGACCGACTCTTCGCTCTCGTGAAAGCAGAGGATGACCGTGTTGTAAACGCAGAACTGGACATCGCCACTACTTGCCACGCCCATAGCTTCCTCGGCATCAACCGCCATTTCCTGCGCGAAGAGATTCACCGGGCCGGTCTCGGTACGCAGCAACTGGTCCTTCCAGCCGCGGATCTTCGCTCTCCATTTGCGCCGTGTTTTGTCGAGCAAGCCGCGGGCCTCCTCTGGCTCAAGCAGAATCGCTCTGGTGTGCCAGCGATATTCGATCGCCAACGTATCCAAGGCACCTAGAATGCCGGGAAAGCTCAGTTGTGGAAACCCATCAATGGCGATTACGCGGAAGTGCTTACGCCCAATCCGCGGATTCATGCCGCCTACGAAATCGCGCGATGCCACAACGTCATTGAGATAGCTGGGAATCTGTGGCAGAAGGAGCGGATGGTCCGCCGCTGAGACGCACCGATGAACGTAGCGCAGCAACTCATCGCCTTCGGCCCCGCCGGCTAATCGTCTAGCTTGGAACAGTGACGAAAAGAGATCCTCGAAGGCGTCAACCCGGCCTTTGAAGTAGTCGAGTGCCCGTGACGCACTCGACTTCCACTCCCTTCTTCCTTCAAACATCCAGCCCTTGACACGTTCCTCGTTCTCCTCCGGAGGCAAATAGGTGAGCGCGACATAATAGTCACTCTCGTAATGAGATCCCTCCGAAGTGAACTGTTGCCGCCGTTCGTCATCGATCAATTTGGTGACGGCATCGGGAAAGGCACCGCTCGCGGGATAGTCTGGCGCCATTGAGCGAATGGCGTCGCATTGGATCATCCAACCGCTACCCAGCCGCAGCACTGAATTCAAGCGGGCACTCAATGCTCCCATCTCACCGTGAGTCGCCGACGCCATATCCGGGCCGCGGAACGCCCAGGCGGCAAGCATGGCTCCATCCTGGAGCAGGAGGACTCCGTCATCGACCATCGAGTCGTACAGAAGGAGATCAGCGAGGCCTTGAATGCGCCGGCGATTTTCAGCCAGTTTCATGCCTTACCTCCACCGCCGGGGAATTGAAGCGGTTTCGCGACCCAGTGAGCCTTTGGCCGGATAGAAAGGCCGGTATTGGATATGCCGCAGGTAGACTTGGCGCATCATCGGGTCGGAGAGTCCCATCCGCGAGAGCACCGCGACCGCCAATACCCACAGGGAGATCCCCGCTATGACGCCCCACCAAGTGACAAGTGCAAAGATCAGCATCGCTGACAGCAAGGCTGCGAATAGCACCAGTTCACGGTCGCCGCCCAGCAGCAAGTGAGGCCGGTTAGCAGACTGATGAATGACGATCTCGCGTGGCTTGTCCATGTATCGCCCTAGAGAACGACCGCCCCGCCCACGCCAAACAGTGTCGTCATGAAGCCAGCACCCAACACCAGGAATGCAATCGCCAGTACGGCTACACAAGACCGGCGTGCGAACTCACTCAATTCGCCGCCAAATACGAGCGTTCCGCCGGCCACCATGAGCGCAATGAGGGAAATGGAAAGCGCTACTGGGCCAGTCATCGACTGCGCGACGCGGTTGAGCGGCGTCTCCCACGGCAACCCGCCTCCACCCGCGCCACCCGCCAAGACGGTCTGCGCCCCTAACAGCAGCAAGACCGGCAGCATCCATGTCAGACCAAGAACACGATTCGAAAACTTCATCAGATTCGTCCTTCCTTAATTTGGGTTAGAGATATTCGACCGAGTACCGACCGTTTTCGTACCCGTTGACCAACAGCACTTGACGAACCTTGCGGCCAGCCGCCAGATCCGCTTCCTCGTCAATGAAGACCACCAGATCCACCGCTTCCGCAATCAGCGATTGCATTGGTGCGGAGGTAGCTTCTGCAACAAGACTTTCGAGACGCACCAAACCACTCAGAGCGTCATTGGCATGGACTGTCGCCGCGCCCCCAGGGTGCCCCGTGTTCCAGGCCTTAAGCATTACGTGGGCCTCAGCCCCGCGAACCTCGCCAACGACGATCCGAGTAGGCTTCAGGCGCATGCACGCCCGCAGGCAATCCAGCATTGTGACGTTCCCCACGGCTCGCAAATCCACGTAGTTCTCGACCGGGCATTGCAGTTCAATCGTGTCTTCAATCGAGATCACGCGGTCATGTGGTGCCAACTTGATGAGCGCTTCCAGAATCGCGTTGACGAGCGTGGTCTTTCCCGAACCGGTGGAACCGACGATGAGTATGTTCTTTTTCTCCGCGATGGCGGCGCGGATCACTTCGGTATGCGATAGACCGCGGACCGTATTTTGAAACTCGTTCCGCCATCTGCGCCGGTTCATCGGGTCCTGCGAATCGCTGAGAATTCCAGCTTGTTCGTAGTCGTCCAGCGTGAAGATCCGTCGTGGGCGTTGCCGGATCGCAAAGGTGGGTCGACTCACCACGGGAGGCATTAATCCCTCAAAACGGCTACCGTCAATCGGCAACTCTGTTTCGAGAATGGGCCGGTCATGATTGATCACCGTGCCCTTTTGCGCGGCTATCGTTCCCATGGCCGTTTGAGCCTGTGCAGGCGGCATGTCGCCGATGCACTGGAACCCCTCTCCCTGCCGCTTGACCCAGAGTCGGGAGTCAGGATTCAGCACTAAGTCTTCGGTCCTCCCATCGGCGAGCGCGCGCAAGACGGTCTCGCCCAACTCTCGTCGGAGCTTGGCATCCAACCGAGCCGATTGGCCACGGTCGTTGAGCGAAAGCGGGGTAGCGGTGTGAGCCGGCATTCCAAACTCCGGTCTTGACAGATTCATAGCCAGCATGTACAAGCTAGCTATGAGACTGATTATTCCCGAACTTCGACTGAAGGTCAAGAGGCAAACATGAAAAGCCCAACCCTCGTTGCCGTCGAGCGGCAGATCAATGCGATGGGGTGCGAGGTCTACGAGATCGGCCTATACAAGCCACACGTGCCCGGTTCGAATTCAAAGGAACCTGAAATGCTCCCACGAACTTGGGACAGCGCCACGCTACTCAAATCGGTTCCGTGGCTTCGCTATCAGAACTCCCAGGCCCGGAACATATACATTCGTCCGAGCGGCGAACATCACCTCAGCATGGTCGATGACTTGACCGCCAACGCCGTCAAGCGGATGCGAGTCGAAGGTTTCGCGCCTTCGTTGGTCGTGGAAACCTCACCGGACAATTTCCAGGCTTGGCTAAACCACGGTCAGGTTTTACCTCAGGGCCTTTCGACAGTCGCTGCCCGCACTCTCGCGGCGAAATTCGAAGGAGACAAGGCCGCAGCGGATTGGCGTCACTTTGGACGCCTAGCTGGCTTCACGAATCGAAAGGCCAAATATCAGTCGCAGAACGGAGCCTATCCTTTCGTCCGAATCATTGACGCAAAGCCAGGCCATGTCTATGCGGCTGCCGGTGAGTTCGTCGCGAGCGTTCGAGAGGTAGTTTCCGCCCTCGATCATCCCCCACGCGTTGCGGCAAGCACCCGCACGGATGGGCGACTACTCACCATTGATGATTTCCGGTCCAATCCGAGCTACGACGGCGACGGCAATCGAATCGACTTGGCGTATTCGGTCTATGCGCTGGCCCACGGTGTCAGCGAAGCTGCAATAACCGCGGTGATCAATTCGAGAGACTTGTCGAAGAAGGGCTCATCCAACCGTCAATCGGCCTACACCAGCCGGACCATTGCGAAGGCGGCTCAGCGTATCCATGGCCTGAACGGCCGTTAGGAGATCCGGAGCCGGATTCTGAACATCATCTCATCTTGACGCGATTCTCTATGATTTCCGCCCGCCGATGTATGACCGCCCGAGAGAGTTTGGCCGACTCCCATAGCCCGAAGGGACGGCAAATTGGTGCGGTTCATGAATAAGGCGTTGCCGCAATCTTGAACTTCGGGCGCGGGAGTCAGTGTGGTGGGGTCGAAGAGTTCGAGAGCAAAGGTCTGTCGGAGCCTGACAACCAACGCTCACTGTTCAAATTCTCCCCTAGCCTTCCGTCCATGATCGGGCACCGCTTCGCTTGACGGCTATCGCCTGGCCGCGCCCGGCGCTCGGCTACGTTCTGCTTTGTCGGTTCCCCCAGCCGGATTGCGCCCTGCGGGTTCGTTCGCTTATCGCTCTCCGCAATCCGCCCGGTCCCCCAACAATGCACTTCGCCTCACCGCTTCGCTCTTGGGAGCGGCCCCGCTCGCTTTGGGTGCCCCGATCAAGAGACGGCGGCAGAAGGAGAAAGCAAATGAACAACGTGATTCTGATTGGTTACCTCGGCAGCGACGCCGAAACCCGCAAAACTCGCAACGACTCGACTCTCACTACTCTATCGCTGGCCACACAGCGCACCTGGAAAGACCGCGAAACCGGCGAACGCCAATCGCAGACAACCTGGCACCGTCTCGTAATCTTCGGCCGTCAGGCTGAGTACGCCGCCACTCTCACCAAGGGCGCACATCTTCAGATCACGGGCGAACTCAACACCCGCGAATATACCGCCAAGGATGGCGTTAAGAAGTCCATCACCGAGATCCGGGTCCAGCGCATCAACCGTCTGGACCGTTCGGCCAAGCAGGAGGTGGCCGCGTAAGCGGCCAATCCGGCCATGACGAACCGAGATCAACTTATCCTCGATCATCTTCCCCAAGTGGAATTGCTCGCCCGCAGACTTCATCGGCGTTGCCCGCAGGTCGAACTCGACGACCTCATCTCCGCCGGCGCCGTGGGCTTGATCCAGGCCGTGGATCGCTTTGATTCATCCAGAAACCTTAAGCTGAAGACTCTCGCTGAGCATCGCATCAACGGAGCTCTACTCGACTACCTCCGCAAAGTGGACCCACTCCCCCGCACCGTCCGCCACTTTCAAAAACATCGCGACGCAATCTTGGCCGGCTACGCCGAAGCGGATCGTCCGGCTCAAAGTCAGATCGCGGAGATGCTCGGCCTAACGGAGCGGAAGTTTGTGCAAATGAGTCGCGCGGTAACCGCGTCGGAGGTCATCCGGTTCGACGATATGCCGGACTACATGCGCCGGAGAGTCGCTTGACGGTGTTCTCTGAGGCGGGGCATACGCTCCGCCTCACCACCGAGGTTATCGGTGAATTACCATAGCGACTGCAAGCACCGAAAGCAAGGCGACGACGACGAGTCCAACTGCACAGAATGCTCCGTAGAACAGCAATGCGGCCCAGCGAGTGAATGTCTCACCCATACCGAGGTAGACCCAGATCCAATCTTGAAATTTCATATCGACCTCCCAACGATAAGTCCAAATGCGAAGGCAGCCATGGCCGCCAAGGCAACACGCAACCACTGCACCTGCGTACCTGGAGCACCGCTTTTGCCATTCCGAGCGACTTCCCGAGCCAAGGCCGTGCCGACGCCCTTCTGAAGCCTTTCACCGGCAGCTTCGATTTCATTCGCTGCCTTACGTATCTCATCGGCTACTTCGTGGACAGCGTCCTCAAGCATCAGCCGGTTCAGCGTCACGATCACCATGGCGGGATCGGTGGCATCCAGCTTGACGCCGTGCCGCGCAATAGCCTCCGCCATCAGTCGATTGATATCCATGGCGCTATTGGAACGAAAGCCCGTCCAACTGGTCGAACAACTCGCGTTGGATCACTTTGAGCCTTTGGCGCATCATGATCGGGAATCCAGCCGAGTCGATTCCTTCCTGGAGGGTCAGTTTGCGGGTGATCACGTCCTCAACGTCACGCCCAAACGTATCCTGATTCCGCCGAGGTATCACGATGGAGCCAATAACCCGGCTTGCGTTCTCCTGATACACCGGCATCTCATGCAATTGGTGCCCCTCACGCTCGATGCGTCCGAAGTACTCATTGATCCATAGGACGATGTTCTGGTCCTCCGACGTCTGGGCGAGCCGGGCAAAGCCGCTCAGGGTATCTGCAAGGGCCTGCCCGCCAGTGATCACACAATGCACGTAGAGTTTCCGGCCCGAGTCTTTGAGTAAGCCCATGGCGTTGTTCTCGAGCATGTAGTTCCAAAGCGGAATAAACGTCGATGCGCCGTTATCCACGATGAAAGTGCCGGACTGCGTCAGCAGGCTCTCCATCAGTCCGTCGAAGGCTCGCTGATCGATGGAACCGTCCCGAAGCAGTTCCAGCCGGGCCACCTCCAGTTCCCGATATTGGGAGAAGGTCTGGTTTACCGGATCTGTGTCGATGCAACGAACCGGAACGTTTCGCCGGTGGCGGAAGTACTGGGCAAGGAGCGACGCAACCAAGCTCTTTCCAACTCCTCCCTTGCCCTGGAGTGAGAAGTGAATCTCGCCTTCGAGTTCCATCCCATTCGCCTTTGTTGAAGCCATCTTTCGTCTCCTCATTTCTTTCCGAACAGCTCTTCGTCCGACATCGTCCCGTTGTATTCAAATCCAGGGCGGCTCTGGACAATCCGGTGTAGGTTGGCCAGCGGATCGCTTCCACCGGGCTTCGGCGTTCTGATTTCCCCGACCTTTGGCGGCGCGGATCTCTCATTCGCCGGTCCCGACTTTCGTAAGCTCGCAATGGCCCAGCACAGCGTCGAATAGGGAATCGACAGCCCATCCGCGTTCAGCCGAGCTTGAACCGCCCTTACCGTGTGTCCCGCATCCAAACAGGCACGGATGGAGGGCCAGAGAAATCGAATCACTCCGATCCGCCGGGCGGGCACTTCGGAAGCAAGATCGGTCAGTTGTGGCAACTCAACGGGCTTTGGCATCGAAATCACGTCTGTCTAAAGAAGTACAGCAAGTTCTAGTAAAATACAAGCTAGCTTGTACAAGTTACAAGAGATTCTAAGGAGTTCCAATGCATTCCAAGCCGTTCTAGCCCCGTTCGCCACAATCAAAGGAAATGGGGCAAAGAAGGTGGTAGTGGAACATAAAGGAGGATGTGGGAGTGTGGCCGATATTTCTTGCCTAAGCGCCTCGATTTGAATAATATGGCTGTATTGGACAAGCTAGCCTGTCATATAGAAAACTCCCACATGGCAAAGACGCAACCCTTCAATATCGTTTTCGAGCCTGATCAGCTCGCGGCAGCAAAGAAGGCTGCACGCGCAAAGGGCTTCGGGTCCCTCTCCGCCTACGTGCGTTCCGTGATGGATCAGGACTTGCGACGCGGCTCGCAGCAGGATCAACTAGAAACGACCGTTGCAGCGAGCATCGATCGTATGGCGAAAGAGGTGCGTCGGCTTCACAACGCCAATCAGGCTCTCTTCGCGCTGACTGACAGCCTCGTTCGACTATTCCTCACCTGCACACCTGAGCCCGCTCCCGAAGCGCTCGATGCCACCAAACGTCGTGCCAAGCTTCGCTATGACCGATTCATGCTTTCGGTCGCGCAGAACATGACGGGAGATTCCAAGTCGGCCTTGCTTGATGTACTGAAGGGAGCGTCGGATGCCTGAAGAAGCAGCAATCAAACTCCGCCCACGCAAGCCGAGATTCGTCCGAGACGAGAGCAAGTCCTGGTCCAGCGCGTTCAAAGGCCTGATGCGGATCGCGCGTATGACGAGCAGCCGGAAGCCGTCACTCAGCGCTAGCTCCGCGGCTCGTCCCCGCAAGGCGCATAAGCAACGCTGCGCGATTCGGGTCACCTACTCCCCCAACCAGGTGCGAGGCCAGTGGGCTGCCCATGGACGGTACATCGCCCGTGAAAGCGCGAATAGCGAAGCCGTAGGATTCACCGCCGAGAAGGAGAATGTCGCCATTGCCGCCGCACTTGGGGATTGGCAGAAGGCCGGCGATCCGAGGATGTTCAAGATGATCGTCTCTCCAGAATTCGGGGAGAGACTAGATCTCAAGCGGCACACTCGCGATCTGATGACGCGGCTTGGGGGAGAACTTAACGTCCAATTGGAATGGGTAGCGGTAGCCCACTTCAACACCGGCCATCCCCACGTCCACATCGCCCTCCGGGGAGTAACCGCTCTCGGCAACCTCCGCATTCCTCGGGATGTTATAAAGTATTCGATTCGGAATCACGCAGAGGACCTTTGCACGGAACAGCTTGGCTTCCGCACGGTCGGCGACGCCATCGAATCTGGACGCAGGGAAATCAATGCCCTAAATGTGACGAGCCTCGACCGAGAGCTGGCTCACAAGATGAGCCCAACTTCGGAAGAATGGGGATCAATTCAAACGCCCGAACCCACGGGATCGGAATTGCAGCGCGTAAAGGCTTCTCAGCTTCAGGCTCGACTTGGTGTTCTCGCCAAACTGAAACTCGCCCAGCACAACGCAGGTGGAAATTGGAAACTACGGACCGATTTCCATCAAAAACTCCGCGCCCTCCAGACTGAGAATGATCGACAGCGGAGTCGGGCGATCAAGGTGACATCAATCCAAGACCGGAAGAACTCGGATCAGAGCAGGCTCAGATAGGTCGGAACTGCACATTCTGAAGCGGACCGGCGGACCATCGAGAGACCACCGGTATGATCACCAGAGAAAGGATCATGGACACCGCAACTCCTCCGATAACGGCCCATGGCTACTACGACTCGGCAACGCTGATCGACATACGCCGGCGAAAATGCCCGCAGGTTTACTGCCATCAAATCTCTGAAGAAACCTCTTGACCCTATACCTACGTACAGGGTTTAGGCTTGAATTGTAGAAACAACGGAGAGAGCGTCATGGGCCTGAAGATTGGTGAGGTAGCGGAGCGCGGTGGAGTAAATCTCCAAACCATCCGCTACTACGAACGAGAAAAGCTTTTGCCCGAGCCGCCCCGGCTTGCATCCGGCTACCGGGTTTATCCCGACCAGACGGTGCGCCGAGTGCGTTTCATCAAACGTGCTCAGGAGATTGGATTTACGCTTGCAGAAATTCGCGAGCTTCTCGCTATCCGGATCGACTCCGGTCGAGACAGCGCCGAGGTCCGCGCCCTCGCTAATGCCAAGATCAACGACATCGAGGAAAAGATTCAAACCCTTCACCGGATGAAGGAAGCACTTGGCCGCATCACAGAGCGTTGCTCTGGGTGTGGACCGGCCAGCGAGTGCCCGATTCTCGAAAGCATTGACTCCGACGAGGTACTGCAATGACTTGGAAACGAGCTGCGGGTATTCTTCCGGGTGTCGGAGTGGCGTTCCTTCCGAAACTGACTTGTCCGATGTGCTGGCCTGCGTATGCGGGACTTCTTTCAACATTGGGTCTCGGGTTCCTCGTTTCGGAGCGCTACTTCTTTGCGCTAACAGCGGCGTTTCTATTGCTTTCGGTTACAGCGTTGGCATTTCGAGCCTCTGAACGGCGAGGCTACGGCCCAGCTGCTTTGGGACTTTTAGCCGTAGTGCTGATTCTGGCCAGCAAATTTGAATTGGATTCCGTGCCGCTAATGTACAGCGGCGTCGGACTCCTCCTTCTTTCGTCTATCTGGAACAGTTTTCCGCGTCGTGCGGAAACCCCATGCCCGAAGTGCGTTCCTTCGGATTCGGGGCTTATTCAATTGAGCGCGCAGGAGAAAACATAATGAAGACGAACAAACGAACAGTTGAAGTTTTTAGCGCTGGGTGCCCGGCGTGTGAACCTACGGTGCAACTCGTAAAAAGCATTGCCTGTCCGTCGTGTGACGTCCAGCTGCTCGATATGAACAAGCCGGATGTTGCCGCGAAGGCAAAACAGTACGGTGTAAAGACCGTGCCTGCGGTCGTCATCGACGGCCAGCTCGCAAGCTGTTGCACTGGAGCGGGGCCAAATGAACAGGCTCTGCGTGCAGCGGGCCTTGCGGCGGCTCGTTAGCTGACAACCAAAGGCAGAGGCAGGACTGGAATCCGACCTCTGCCGTTACACCTGCTTTGCCCGCAGAACGGACTTTTCCCAACAAAGTCGTTAAAACACTTGACCTTATACGTAGGTACTGCGTTTAGGCTGGGCCTAGCAGAAGACGGGAGGAAGAAGAGATGGCTCTGAAAATTGGCGAACTGGCGGAGCGCGGCGGAGTAAACCTCCAAACCATCCGTTACTACGAACGAGAGAAGCTTCTGCCGGAACCGCCTCGGCTCGCCTCGGGGTATCGGATGTTTCCCGAAAGCACTGTCCGACGGGTGCACTTCATCAAACGTGCCCAAGATCTGGGCTTTACGCTCGCTGAAATCAAGGAATTGCTTTCGCTGCGCATAGACCTCACCCGGGACAGAGCTGACGTGCGGGCACTAGCGGAAGCGAAGATTCCTGACATCGAAGAGAAGATTCGCACCCTCACCCAGATGAAGCAGGTTCTGACCGATCTGACGGAGCGCTGCTCAGGATGCGGTCCGTCGAGTGAGTGTCCGATTCTGGACAGTATCGACGCCGAGGGGGCCTAGAGATGCGTCCAAAAACTCGCAATCCATTCGTATCAAAGGCGTTTACCGCCGCTCTCCTCGGTCTCTCGGTCATGTTTACAGGATGCCAGCGAGATGACGGTCCTGCCGCTCACAAATCGATTGTCGAAGGAAAGCAGATGGCAACAGTAAACGTGCCCGTTGAGGGCATGAGCTGCGGCGCGTGTGCCGCGCGAATAAGGAAGACTCTCAAAGCAATCGAGGGCGTGCACGAAGTAGAAGTAAGTCTTGAAACACGTGCCGCTCGCATTCGGTTCGAGGAGGGCAAGGTCAAGCCAGACCACTTGACTGCTGCAATCACGGACCTTGGGTACAAGGCCGGCACCCCGAGTGAACAATGACCCTTGAAGAATTCCTTCAGCGGTTCGGCCTCAGCCTGTCCGAGGGGACTCTCTTGGGACTCGTTGTTGCTCTCTTTGCAGGTGTGGTGGCCAGTGCGGTTTGCCCGTGCACTTTGCCGGTCGGTTTAGGGATGGCGGGAATGGTAGGCGGTTCAGAAGGCCAGACGCAAAAGAGCGGCTTCCGCGTTGCCTTCTCCTTCTTCGCCGGCATCGTTGTCAACCTGACCGTGCTCGGGGCGGTGGCCGGCCGCTTGGGCTCAGTGCTTACGGAAGCATTCGGTAAGTACTGGACGCTCTCCATGGCGCTAGTCTCTCTTCTTGCTGCCGCTCTCGCGTTCTGGGGACCTCGACTGAAGGTATCGCAGCTTGCAGCGCTTCGAAGGCCGGGGCTTACGGGAGCGTTTCTCTACGGGTTCCTCTTCAGCCTCGGAACGTCAGCAGCACCGCTCGCTCTACTTCTGACGGTGGCAGTAGTTAAAGGAAGCCCGCTCTACGGCGTTCTCCTCGCCTTTGTTTTCGGCCTCGGAAGAGGACTGCCCTTTCTTCTCGTCGGGCTGTTTGCAGGTGCAGTCGTCCGTTTGACGCGCTTCGGTCAGTGGCGCCGGGCGCTTCAGGTTCTTAGTGGGACCGGGCTTCTCTTGGTCAGTGGATATTATTTCAGGGCCTTTACGGGCCTGCTTTAGTTGGGAGTTCAATATGGCAGCGACAAACGTTCAAACGGTGCAGATGAAGGTCTCGGGCATGATGTGCTCGTTCTGTACGATGAGCATCGAAAAGGCGCTCAAGCGCAATCCGGCAATTCAGAGCGTGCTGGTAAACCTCGTTCACGGCGTTGTGCTGGTCGAGGCTGACACTTCAAAAATCAGCCGGGACGAGCTTGCCGTCGCCGTGGAAAAACTCGGCTACAGCGTGTCTGCTACAGAAGTTCAACAGTATGCAACCGATGAGGCTCTCTTTACGCTCATCAAACAGCGCGGCACGATCGGCATGGTGCTTGCGATGGTTGACCTCATCGTTGACCCGCTAAACCTCTTTGGTCTCCCATCTCCAGTGCGAGCGTGGTTCAGCTTCGCGGTGGCTGCTTTTGTTCTCTTGTGGGTCGGCTACCCCATTCTGAGAAAAACGCTAATGGCCCTAGGCCAGCGGGTCATTAACGCGAACGTCCTTCTTTCGGCCGGAGCGTGGGGCTCGTTCATCGTAGGCACACTCTCCCTATTTGACCCACGGTGGCCGAACTTCCTCCCGGTTGCAGCGTGGCTCATGGCTCTCCACCTGTTCTTTGGCTACTTCAAGCTCGACACCAGAAAGAAGGCATCTGAGGCCGTTCGAAAGCTGCTCTCACTCCAGCCGGCCAGAGCACGAGTGCTTCATGGAACCGAACAGGTTGAGGTTCTGACAAGTGAGGTCACTGTCGGCGTAAGCGTCTTTGTTCGACCCGGCGAGCGCATTCCCCTTGACGGAGAGGTCCTCGAAGGAGAAGCGAGCGTCGATGAATCGAGCTTTACTGGTGAATCAGTGCCCGCCTCAAAAGGACCAGCGTCAAAGGTCATCGGCGGCACGCTGAACCTCGACGGAGCACTGACGGTGCGCGTGACGAAGACCGGTTCAGATACATTCCTGAGCCAGATCGTTCGATTGATGACGCAGATTGCGGAGCGGAAACCGCCAATTGAGCTTCTCGCCGATAGGCTGATGAACTACTACGGCCCAGTGGTGTTCATCCTTGCAGGCTTGGCCTTTGTCGTGTGGCTGCTTGCCACCGGTGACCCCGTCCGTGCAGCACTTGTCCTCCTGACGACGGTCATCATGGGCTACCCCTGCGCTCTTGGCATCACTACGCCAATGCTTGCCGCAATTGCAGGCGGTAAGGGAATCTCAGTCGGCCTGCTTGTCAAAGCAAGCGAGGTCTTTCACAGCCTCTCAATTGTGGACACTGTGGTCTTCGATAAAACCGGAACCCTCACCTATGGCCGTCCGACCGTAACTGATGTCGTGCCGCTCGGGGTGGATTGCAATGACCTGCTCGCAATAGCCGAAGCTGTCGAAGCTCCTTCTGAGCACCCAATCGGGCAGGCGATTCACTTCTATGCCCGTCGCGAAGGCGCTGAACACGTCTCCGCAGAAGGCTTCCGCGCAATTCCCGGAAAGGGTGTCTCCTCCTTTGTTCAAGGAAAGGAGGTCAGCGCGGGTAAGCCCTCCTACATAGAGAGCCGGGGAGTGCGACTGTCTGAGGATGTTCGCTCTCGCATAAATCGTCTGAGCGCTGAAGGGAAGACGGTCGTAGTCGTCGCCCGTGGTGCGGAAGCTGTTGGCCTCTTCGCGTTACAGGACACGCCGAGGCAGGGGGCCGACCAGCTCATCAACAAGCTTCGCATCCGCGGGTTTAGAAGCGTTATGCTTACCGGCGATTCTGAACCGGTTGCAAACGCCATCGCAAAGAACCTCGGAATTGACGAGGTCCGGGCGGAACTACTACCGCAGGACAAGGTCTCAGCAATCGAAGCGCTGCAGAGCCAAGGCCGAAAGGTCGCGATGGTCGGGGACGGAATCAATGATGCCCCTGCGCTTACTCAAGCTGATGTCGGTATCGCTATCGGTGCCGGAACAGATGTGGCAATTGAATCGGCCGGCGTCATTCTTGTCAGTGATCGGCTGACGGATGTTCTTGGTGCTCTGATCCTTGGAAAGGCGAGCTACAGGACGCTGACCGGAAACGTTGTTGTAGCCGTTCTCTTCAACGTCTTCGGCATGGCGCTGGCTACAGTAGGGCTCATCACCCCTGCCCTCGCAATCACCATCATGGTGCTGAGTATTTTTGCAATTCTGCTAAACACTCTTCGCATCCGCGGCGTGAACCTAGAGCGGGAAGTAGCGGCAGAAACTGGCACGCTTGCCGACGTCGAACTACTCGTCCCGAACATGGTCTGCGAAGGTTGCGCCGAGACGATCAGCACTGCTCTTTCCTCCGTGCCCGGTGTGCGGGAGGTAAAGTCGAAGGTCCCGCAAAAGCACATTTACGTGCAGTATGAGCCGAGCCTCGTCCAGAAGGAGCAGCTTAAAGAGACTGTGACGAAGGCCGGCTTTTCGTCGGTCGAAGCGTAGAACGCGATGGAGGCGCGACAACAGCCTGAAGAGCGATTGGTCCGCATCCTCTCGGTTGCAACGTTCTTTATCTTCTTTCAGGCATACATGGTCGCGCCCCTCATCCCGCGGCTTTCCGCTCGATTTGGGACCGATGAGCAGACTCTCGGACTCGTCGTTCCGGCATACCTGATCCCTTACGGGTTAGCGACCCTCTTCTACGGGCTCCTCTCTGACCGTATTGGCCGAAGGCGAATAATGTTTGCCTCGCTTGCCGCCTTCACTGCGCTAACGGCGCTAACGGCAACAGCGGCAAATACCTCCCAGCTCATACTGTGGAGGTTCCTGACTGGCCTCGGGGCAAGCGGGGTTGTTCCGCTTGCACTAGCCCTCATCGGTGAGGTCTTTCCCTACGAGAAACGGGGCCGGCCGCTCGGGTGGCTGTTTGGCGCGATGGCGGGTGGAATGGCGTTCGGCTCAACCGTCGGAGTGGTTCTGGAGCCGTTTATCGGCTGGCAAATGCTGTTCATAGGAACGGCAGCTGCCGGAGCTCTTGTGCTGCTTCTACTACATCCTCACCGAAGTGTCCTCGACAGTCGAACCGCACCGTTGAAAGCGTCCTTCCCTCAGGTTCTTCGCGGATATGCTGATCTCCTAAGCACTGCCAGAGCGACACGCACTTACAGCTATGTGTTCTTGAACGGCGTGTTTCACTCCGGGGTCTATACGTGGCTTGGCTTGTACCTTGCCAGGCGTTATCAACTGGGGGAAATTGGAATTGGCCTCGCTCTTCTCGGCTACGGGATACCGGGATTTCTTCTCGGCCCGGCAATCGGCCGTTTAGCGGATCGCTGGGGGCGAAGCTGGCTTATTCCACTCGGGCTCGCGGTCAGCGCTGTCGCCGCCGCCACTCTGGTCCCGAGTGTCCCATTGATACTTACGGTTGTAGCGATCACCGTGCTTTCTCTCGGGTATGACATGACACAGCCGCTTCTTGCCGGCATCGTTACGCACCTCGGAGGAAAGCGGCCCGGCCAAACAATGGGGCTAAACGTCTTCGCGCTGTTCTGCGGGTTCGGTGTAGGTAGCCTGCTCTTCGGGAAAGCGCTTGTGCTTGGCCTCGGAGAGGCGCTCGTCGTGTTTAGCGCAGTGCAGCTTGTTCTTGCCCTCGTCGCTGTCTCTCAGTTCCGAGACGAGACGGGCAATCTTGGGGTTAATAGGGAACCCCGCAACGCTAACAAAACACAGGACCGCAGAAGTTCTGCTTGACCCTATACCTGAGTACAGGGATTACACTGCAAACATGATGAACCGCTTACTTGCCTCTGCCCTTGCTCTTTTTGGCATGACCGCCGCCGCCCCGACAGTTGCAACCGCCGAAAGCCAGACGACTGGCGCGGAGGCAAAGGCGAAGACCACCACCGTAAACATCCCGGTCAAGGGTATGGCCTGCCAGCAAATGTGCGGCACTCGCGTCCATAAGGCACTAAAGGCCATTGATGGAGTTGAGACTGTCGTGGTCAGTGCAGCCGAGAACAATGCTCGAATCACCTACGTCGAGGGGAAAGTAGGGCCCGAACGATTCGTAGAAGTCGTCAAAGAGCTCGGCTTCGAAGCCGGAGCGCCGAAGCCCGCGAAGTAGAGAAAACAATGCAAGGTCGTGTTCAACAGAACAGCTTGGGCGCCGTAGCGCTGGGTCTGATTCTCAGTGCAAATGCGTGGGCTTCCGGCCACGGGCCGGTGTTCGGCATGACGACGCCTACGAATGTCAAAGGTGGATGGAGCTTTGACCTCGGTCTCATGGGCCGCGCCGGCATAGGAAACAACGACGCCATGGTTAGAGGAATGCTGGGCTACGGCATTACCGAGGACATTCAGGTGTCCCTCTCCGTCCCCTACTCATTTAATGCCGCGTCGTTTGCGCCGGCACGCATCTCCTGTTAGCGATCGTCCAAAAACGTAGATTTTTGAACACACGGCCGGAGCACCTGGGCGGCTTTGGTACGAAGATAGTCGCGATAACCGGCCGGTAATGGCTGCTGGAGGATCTCGTCGATGATGGAGGAGAAGTAAGCCAAGGAGCGAA